>CAVQNU010000016.1:0-234414 GCA_963714255.1 uncultured Alphaproteobacteria bacterium | reverse complement strand
TCCCACCCGCGCGCGGGTGCTGGCGCTGCTGCTTTCGGCACGGCACGCCTACGCTGGTGATGCCGAGGACTACGATAACCTGCGCAATGCCAACCTCATCAATGTGATCGAGCGCCGCCGCGGCCTGCCGGTGGCGCTCGGCATCCTGTGGCTGCACGCGGCGCGCACGGTCGGCTGGGCAGCGCATGGCGCCGACTTCCCAGGCCATTTCCTGCTGGCGCTGGAAGGCGGCGGTGGCAAGACCGTGCTCGACGTGTTCGCCGGCGGCACCCCGCTCGACTCTGCGGCACTGCGGCGGCTGCTGAGGTCGGTCGAGGGACGGCAGGCCGACCTGCGGCCCGGACTGCTCGCGCCGATGTCCTCACGCGCGGTGCTGCTGCGGCTGCAGACCAACATCAAGCACCGCCGCGTCGGCGCCGGCGACCTGGCCGGGGCGCTGGCCTGCGTCGAAGACATGCTGCGCATCGCCCCGGACAATTCCAGGCTGTGGCGCGAGGCCGGCACGCTGAACCAGCGGCTCGAGCGGGTGGATGCCGCGCTGCGCTGCTACGACCGGTTCCTGCGCCTGGTGCCGCAAGGGGAGGCGGCATCGCGCACCCGCGCCGCCATGGAGCATCTGCGCTCGCGGCCGAGTTGACCGTCCGGCGGGTCAACTCGGGCACGAACATCTCAGCGTCCTTGCCGCAAAGGCCGCCGCCAACGCGCCCAGCGGGCGATCCGCGCGGCAGCCGTGGCGATCTCGTGGCGGGACGATGTTGTGGAAAGACAGGCTGGCGTGACCTCGCTGGCCCGGACAAGGGAGAGGAAGCAAGGCCAGGGGTCTGCCCCATAGGCTCCGGGATTGCGTCGCTCGGTCCGATCGGGACGTAGCCCCGAGGCCCACCCCCGTCGCAGCGCGCCTTCGGCGCGACCCCGGCGCAGCGCGCCTTCGGCGCGACCCCGGCGCAGCGCGCCTTCGGCGCGACGGCTTTGCCCTGGCCCCCCAAAGGCCACATCCCCTTGGAACTCATGACCTTCTTAAGTTTTGGGGTCAAGGGGGCCGCCGCCCCCTTGCGGGTCCAGGGCAGAGCCCTGGCCTTGCTCACTTCCTCATCTCCCCGCCCATCCGCTCCTCCCTGTGAAGGCAAGGGCAAAGAAATCACTCTTCCGTTGCGCCGCAGGAATTTGCATGGTGCGCGCCATGCAGATACACGCCAGTTGTGCGGCGCGCGAAGCTGTGGGGGTGCTGCTGACAGGTCCAGCGGGGTCCGGCAAGTCGGACCTCCTGTTGCGCCTGCTTGACCGCGGATTCATGCTGGTGGCCGACGATCGCGTCGAGGTCGAAGACGGGGTGGCCAGCCCGCCACCCGCTCTGGCTGGACTGCTGGAAGTGCGGGGCCTCGGCCTGCTGCGCCTGCCGCATCTGCCGCGGGCCCGGCTGGCCCTGGCAATCGACCTCGGCCGTCCCGCCGCACGCTTGCCCTCGCCGGCCCGTCACCCGCAGCTCGGCCTGCCCTTGATTGCGCTCGACGCCTTCGCCGCCAGCGCGGCGCAACGCGTCGCGCTGGCCCTGGACTGCGCCGAGGGGCTGCTGCAGCAGGAGGCCGGAGCGTTCGAGCCGGAGGCCGCCAGGCCATGAGCGGTTCGGCCGGTAACCCAGGACGCCGGAACTTGTACTGCTGGTCACCGGCTTGTCGGGCGCCGGCAAACTGTCGATCCTGCGCATGCTGGAGGATCTCGGCTACGAAGCGATCGACAATCCGCCCCTCGGCATGATCG
The DNA here is from genome assembly GCA_963714255.1 of uncultured Alphaproteobacteria bacterium. Lineage (GTDB taxonomy): Bacteria > Pseudomonadota > Alphaproteobacteria > Acetobacterales > Acetobacteraceae > Rhodovastum. The sequence continues at coordinate 232,656 of CAVQNU010000016.1, read as the reverse complement.
AGGCGCTGGTGACCGGCGCCCAGGGCAGCGGCGGGCCGGCCGGCGCCGGCCGCCGGATCGCCGTGGGCGTGGACGCACGCAGCCGCGGTTTCGACGTGGGCGCGGTGCTGGCGACGCTGGCCCGGCTGCGGCAACACCCGGCGGTGGCGGCGGAGCTGGTCTATGCCTGGGCCGACGAGGCGGTGCTGCTGCGCCGCTACACCGAAACGCGCCGGCGCCATCCGCTATCGCCGCACGGACGGGTGGCCGACGGCATCGCCGCCGAGCAGGCGCTGACCGCCCAACTCCGCGAGGCGGCCGATTTTGTCATCGACACCTCCGACGTGCCGATCCCGGCCTTGCGGCGCCTCATCGAACGGCGCTATGGCCTGGACGCGTTCGCTGACACCCGTACGGGCCTGGCGGTCGGTCTGATATCATTCGCGTTTCCGGCGGGCCTGCCCCGCGAGTCGGACATGGTTTTCGACGCCCGTTTTCTGCGCAATCCACACTATGTTGACGCGTTGAGGCCGTGCACTGGCATGGACCCGGGGGTTGGTGCTTATGTCGAGGAGGACCCTGACTATCGGGGGTTTTTCGACCGGGTGACCGGACTGCTCGGCTTGATCTTGCCGCGATTCGTGCAGGAAGGCAAAAAATATGCGACCATCGCGGTGGGATGCACGGGCGGGCGTCACCGTTCGGTTCACATCGTCGAGCAATTGGCGGCCCATTTGACCGAGGCAGGCTGGCGAGTGACCACCACGCACCGTGAATTGCTCCGCGAGGCAACCGCGCTCGCAGAACCCCATGCAGCCGTGCCGTCCCAGCCGTACAATGTGGACGCGTCGGCCAGCACGCAGCATGCGTCCGTCCAGGCACAGGAGGCCTGACACCGTCCCATGATCGGTCTCGTACTGGTCACCCATGGCCGGCTCGCCGAGGAGTTGCGGTTGGCCATGGAACATGTGGTTGGGGCCCAACGGAACGTGGCAACGGTCTGTATCGGGCCCGATGACGACATCGAGGAACGCCGCGCCGAGATCCAGCGCTGCATCAACGGCGTGGACACCGGCGATGGGGTCGTTCTGCTGACCGACATGTTCGGCGGCACGCCCAGCAACCTCGCTATTTCGCAGATGGACCGCCCGGGCGTCGAGGTGATTGCCGGCGTCAATCTGCCGATGCTGGTAAAGCTGGCCAAGGTCCGCTCGAACCAGCCGTTGGCCGATGCGGTGGACTGCGCCCAGACCGCGGGGCGCAAATACATCGCCGCCGCCAGCCATGTGCTTCCTAACGGGCACGCGCGTGAAGCGCAGCCCGCCCCCTCCGTCGGCATGAACGGCCGCGCCGCTCAGACTTCCATGCCGTTGCCGAGCCTCCCCGTGTCGGCCGCGTGCGCACAGGCCCGGCCGGCACCCGTCCAGGCCGTGGGCAAGGACCCGTCGGGATGAGCAGCGACGGGTTCGACGCCAGCGACGTCCCCGTCCTCACCCGCACGCTCATCATCCGCAATCGCCGCGGCCTGCATGCCAGGGCCGCGGCAAAATTTGTCACTTTGGCCGAGCGGTTCGGCGCCGCCGTGGACGTGGTGAAAGACGGCCAGTCCGTCCCCGCCCGCTCCATCATGGGGCTGATGATGCTCGGCGCCGGGCTCGGCGCCGCCATCGAGCTGCGCGCCGAGGGCTGGGACGCCAAAGAAGCGCTGGAAGCGCTCAGCGACCTCATCGAGTGCGGGTTCAACGAAGCGGACTGACGCCGAAGCGGACTGGCACCAAAGCGGACTGACGCCGGCGGTCGGAAATACGCGTTGATATCGGCCTGCATTCAGACGAAGCTTCGCTTTTCGCACAAGCCCCGAGTTGATGGCCCTTCCCGAGGATGACGCGCCGCGGCCGGCGCGCCGGCCCCGCGCCGCCACGCCGGCCGCCTCCCCCCGACCCGAACGCCGGCTGGTCGGCATTCCGGTTTCGCCCGGGATTGCCATCGGTCCGGTGTTCGGCGCCGCGGAACCGCGCACCGAGGTGGTGCACCAGAAGATCGCCGCCGCCGACATCGCCGCGCAAACCGCGCGCCTGGAGGCCGCGGTGCAGCAGTCGCGCAAGCAGTTGCAGAAGCTGCGCGCCCGGCTGGGCGTGCTGCCGGAGGCCAGCCAGGCCGAAATCGCCCCGCTGATCGACGCCTATCTGCAAATGGTCGGCCCCTCGCGCCTGGTGCGCGGGGCGCGCCGGCGGATCAGCGAACTGCTGGTCGGTGCCGAAACCGCGGTGGTGGACGCGAGCGAGGAAATCGCCACCGCCATCCTGGCCCTTCCCGCCGCCGACGACGATCCCGCCGGCCGCGAGCGGCGGGCCGAGGAAGTGCGGGAAATCGCGCGCCGGCTGGTGCGCAACCTCACCCAGACGCCCTTTCGCAGCTTTGCCGGCGTTCCGGACGGGGCGGTTCTGGTCTGCGAGGGCCTGCGCCCGGCCGATGCCGCCCTGCTCGACCCGGCGCGGCTGGCGGGCGTCGCCACCGACGAAGGCGGCGCCGACGGCCACACGGCTATCATGCTGCGCGCCCTGGGCATGCCGGCCGTGCTCGGCGTGGCCGGGCTGAGCCAGAATGCCCGGCCGGGTGACACCGTTGTGGTGGACGGCGCCGCCGGCACGGTCACCGTCAACCCGCTGCCGCCCACACTTGCCGCCGCAAGGCGCGGCGTGACCGCCTTCGCCCGCGAACGGCAGAAACTCGCCCGGCTGCGGCGGCTGCCGGCAATGACAGAAGACGGCGAGGCGGTCGAGCTGCAGGCCAATATGGAAATCCCGGCCGAGCTGCCCCTGATCGCCCAGGCGGGTGCCGTCGGCATCGGCCTGCTGCGCAGCGAGTTCCTGTTTATGAACCGCGAAACCCTGCCCGACGAACAGGCGCAGGCCGAGACCTACCGCAGCGTCATCGAGGCCATGGGCGGCGATCCGGTGACCATTCGGGTGCTCGACTGGGGCGGCGAGAAGGACATCGAGGCCCTGCAAAGCGAAGGCGTGGTGCCCGAGGTCGCCGACCCGAACCCGGCGCTGGGCCTGCGCGGCATCCGCCTGCTGCTGCGCCGGCACGATTTGTTCGAAACCCAGCTTGCCGCCATCCTGCACGCAGCCGTCCTGGGCCCGACGCGGGTGCTGCTGCCCATGGTGACCACGGTCGGCGAGGTGCGGGCCGCCCGCGAGGTCTACGACCGTGTGGTGCGGCGCCTGCGCCGCCGCGGCGACCGGCTGCCCGACCCGATTCCGCCGCTCGGCATCATGATCGAAACGCCCGGCGCCGCGCTGTCGGCCGATGCGCTGGCGCTGGAGGCGGATTTCTTCGCCATCGGCACCAACGATCTGGCGATGTACACGCTGGCGGTCGACCGGGGCGACAGCGAGGCGTCCGACCTGTATGACCCGCTCCATCCGGCCGTGCTCCGGCTGGTGCAATTCGCCACCGAAGCGGCCCTGCGCATGCGCATGCCGGTTTCGGTGTGCGGCGAGATGGCGGCCAATCCGCGGCTGACGCCGCTGCTGCTGGGCCTCGGCCTGCGCAGCTTCAGCATGAACGCTTCCGCGGTGCCGCGGGTGAAACAGGCGGTGCGGGCAGCCAATACCGACGACTGCGTGCGGTTCGCGCGGCGGGTGATGGAACAGTCCGATCCGGAGCGGATCAAGGCTATGGTGATGGGACTGCCTGGGGGGGAGAGTAAGTAAGTAAGGCCAGCGCTCTGCCCTGGACCCGCAAGGGGGCGGTGGCCCCCTTGACCCCATTCCTTAAGTAGCGGGGTCAAGGGGCCTTTCGGCCCCTTGCGGGTCCAGGGCAGAGCCCTGGCCTTCCTTACTCCCTCAACCGATGCCCGGTCACATCCGAAGCCACATCCCGCGGCATAAGCAGCGACAGCGGCGCAGCAGCCAACGAAAACAGCGCCACCACCACGAAGGCAAGGCTGAAATCCCCCAGTTCCGGCGCCGCGTGGCCGTCGAAGCTCATGGCCATGGTGAGGGAGGCAGCGGCGGTCGCGATGCCGAGCGTCAGCGACACCTGCTGGACGGTGCTGTAGAGGCTGGTGGCGGCACTCATGCGCGCGCGCGGGATTTCGCCATAGGCCAGCGCGTTGTAGGCGGTGAATTGCAGCGACCGCAGAAACCCGCCGGCCAGCAGCACTACATAGATCGCCGCCATCGGCCAGGCCGGCCGGAACGCGGCGCACAGCCCGAGCAGCACGGCCGCGAGCGCGCCGTTAATCAGCAGCGTGTCGCGAAAGCCGAGCAACCGCAACGCCGTCATCGACACGGGCTTCATCACCAGCGCGCCGGCCGAACTGGCAAAGGTGATGAACCCGCTTTGCAGCGGGCTGCGGCCGAAGGTCAGCTGCAGCATCATGGGCATCAGGAACGGGATGGCCCCGACGCCGATGCGAAACAGCGTGCCGGCGGTCACCGCCACCAGGAAGCTGCGATAGCGCAGCAGCGTGAAGTCGATCAGCGGCGCCGGATGGCGCGGCGCATGCACGGCATAGCCCAGCCCGGCCAGCACGCCCGCGCCCAGCACGGCAAACGAAATCCACGCCGGGAGGACACCGCGCCCGGCGGTCTCGAAGCTGAACATCAGACAGGAAAGCGCCGCGGCGGAGACGGCGAAACCGACCCAGTTGAACCGGGCCTCGGTGGGCTCGCGCACGTCATCGACAAACACAGTGACCAGGATGATGCCGGCGACACCCATGGGGATGTTGATGTCGAAAATCAGCCGCCAGGAAAAATAGGTGGTGATGAAACCGCCGAGCGGCGGCCCCACCACCGGGCCGATCAGCGCCGGCGTGGTCAGCCAGGCCATGGCGGCGATCAGCTCCGATTTCGGCACGTTGCGCAAAAGCAGCAGCCGGCCGACCGGCACCATCATCGCCCCGCCGATCCCCTGCAGCACACGGAACAGCACCAGGCCCGGCAGCGACTGCGCGGCGCCGCACAGCACCGAGCCAAGGGTGAATACGAGGATGGCGATGCGGAAGACGTTGCGGGCGCCGAAGCGGTCGGCCATCCAGCCGCTCGCCGGAATGAATACCGCCAGGCTGAGCAGGTAAGAGGTCAGCGCCACGTTCATGCGCACCGGCTCGGCGCCGAACGCGCGCGCCATGGTGGGCAAGGCGGTGGCGATGACGGTGCTGTCCACGTTCTGCATGAACAGCGCGCAGGCAACGATCAGCGCCGTGATGCGGATGCGGCGAAGCTCGCCCGGCCCAAGGGTGGTGCTGACCGTGACCGGCGCCGCTGCGGGCAGGCTGGCGCCGTCGCTGTCGTTCATTCAACCAGAATGGCGCCTTCCTCGTCCCCGGCAAAGACCGCACGATTCATGATGGAAGCGCGAGGCTTCGAAGCGGCCGGGGCCCGTGCCGTTGGTGTCAGGGCAACAGGATGGTGCTGCCGGTGGTGCGGCGGGCCTCCAGCGCCTCGTGGGCGAGCGCCGCGTCGGCCAGCGGAAAGGTCTGGTTCACCCGGATGGTTACCACGCCACGGCTCACCACATCGAACAGATCGGCGGCGGCGCGCTGGAGGTCGGCACGCTTTGCCGTGTACGTGGCGAGACCAGGCCGGGTGAGGAACAGGCTGCCCTTGGCCCCGAGCAAGCCGACATCGATCGCACCCACCGGTCCGGAGGCGTTGCCGTAGCTCACCATCATGCCGAGCGGTGCGAGGCAGTCCAGGCTGGTCATGAAGCTGTCCTTGCCGACGCTGTCGTAGACCACCGGCACCATCGCCCCGGCGGTGATACGCTTGACCTCGGCGACGAGGCTGGCGTAGCCGACCACGACATGGTCCGCGCCATGCGTGCGGGCGAGTTCCGCCTTCTCGGGGGTGGAGACCACGCCGATGACGGTCGCCCCCAAATATTTCGCCCACTGGCACAGGATCAGCCCGACCCCGCCGGCGGCGGCGTGCACCAGGATCGTCTCGCCCGGCTGCACCTTGTAGGTGCGGTGGAGCAGGTACTGGGCGGTAATGCCTTGCAGCATCATCGCTGCGGCGGTGTTGAAGTCGATGGTGTCCGGCAGTTTCACCAACCGGTCGGCAGAGATCACGCGCGCGGTGGCATAGGCGCCGATCGGGGCGGTGGCATATGCAACCCGATCGCCGACGGCCACGGCGGTGACGCCCGGGCCCACCGCCTCGACGGTGCCGGAGGCCTCCATGCCCAGGGTGGCCGGCAGGGCGGTCTTGTAGAGGCCGGTGCGGAAATAGACGTTGATGAAATTCAGGCCGACCGCCGCGTGGCGGACCAGCGCCTCGCCCGGACCGGGATCGGGCGTGGGCACGTCCTCCCAGCGCATGACCTCGGGGCCGCCATGGGCGTGAATGCGGATGGCCTTCGTCATGGGTGTTCCATCATGTCCAGCGGTTGCAGGCAGGAGAGGCTCATGGTCCGGGCAGCCGGTGGGTGCCGGCCAGCGTGCGGGTTTCAAGCTCGAGCAAATAGCGTTTGGTCGGCAGCCCGTCGCCCCCGGAATAACCGCCGATCCTGCCCGTCGCCACCACGCGGTGGCAGGGGATCAGGATGGGGATCGGGTTGGCACCGTTGGCCCCGCCCACCGAGCGGGCACTGCCGCCGGCGGTGCGGGCGATGTCCTGGTAAGTTCGCGTCTGGCCTGGCGGGATGGCCTGCAGCGCCACCCAGACGCGGCGCCGGTAGGGCGTGCCCTGAGGCGCGAGCGGCAGGTCGAAGGCGAGGCATTGACCGTCGAAATAGGCGTGCAACTGTTCGCGCGCACAGCACAGCAGCGGCGTTTCGGCCTGGTCCCTGCCCCATCCCCAGTCGAGCGCGACGATCCGCCCGTCCTCCTCGGACACGGTAATGTCGCCGACGGGCGTGTGAAGCGAAAGCTGTGGCAATTCCGGCATCCTGAGGGGCACTCGGGGCGGATGGCACTGCCGCGCGGGCACGCTGTCAAGCCGTGCAGCCGGGTACGCGAGAAGCTGAAACCGTTTGTTGCGGCATGGCCACCGGCGGGACTTGCGCAGCGCGGCAGAGAGGCCGAGAGAAGCTGCAGCAACCAGGGCTTCAGCCGCCGGACAATACGCGCGTTCGGTCGCGTCAGGCATTACCATTGGTTCGAAATCAACCCTCTGATACGGGCGGCGTTTCGGGCGCGCGCCCAAAGTGGGGCTTCTCATGACCGATCACCGGCTGCCGGACGATCTTCCCCTGTTCTTCGAGACGCATATCTTCGTATGCGGCAACCGTCGTCCGGAGGGGCATATTCGCGGCTCCTGTGCGGCGAAGGGATCGGAGGCGTTGCGCGACTATATGAAGGCGCGGGCGAAGGAGCTTGGCCTGAAGGGTGTGCGGGTCAACATGGCCGGTTGCCTGGACCGCTGCGAGCTGGGGCCGTGCGTGGTGATCTATCCTGAGGGGGTCTGGTACCGCGTGAACAGCCGCGAGGACGTGGACGCGGTGCTGGAGCGGCACGTACGCGACGGCGGACGCGTGCCCGAGCTGCTGCTTCCGCCCAGGTAGCCCCGTCCCTGGCCGGGTCATGACAAGCGGAACCGGAGCGGCGGAGGGCGCGAGCATTTTCGCGGTGGCGTCGGGTGCCGGTCGCGCGGCCATCACGGTGGTGCGGATCAGCGGACCGCACTGCGCCTGGGTGCTGGACGAGATCTGCCGGCGGCCGCCGCCGCGGGTCGCATCCTTGCGAACCCTGCGGGACCGCACCGGGGAGGTGCTGGACCGCGCGCTGGTGCTGTGGCTTCCCGCCCCCGGCAGCTACACCGGCGAGGACAGTGCGGAGCTGCATTTGCATGGCGGGCGGGCGGTGCTGGCGTCGGTGACGGAGGCGCTGCTGGAAGCCGGCGCCCGACCGGCGGAGGCGGGCGAGTTCACCCGGCGTGCGTTCCTCAACGGGCGGCTCGACCTGCTGCAGGCCGAAGCCATCGCCGACCTGGTGGACGCCGAGACCGATGCGCAGCGGCGGCAGGCGCTGACGCAGATGGAGGGGGCGCTCGGCGAGCTCTACCGGGGCTGGACGTCGCGGCTGGTTGCCCTGCTGGCCGCACAGGAGGCGCTGATCGATTTTCCCGACGAGGACCTTCCGCCCGAAGCATCCGATGGGATGGCTTCCGATCTTTCCGCGCTGCGCGACGAGATCGCCTTCCATCTCGACGATCGCCGGCGGGGCGAGCGTCTGCGGGAGGGGCTCGTGTTCGCCATCACCGGACCGCCAAACGCCGGCAAGTCGACCCTGATCAACGCGCTGGCCCGGCGGGAGGTTGCCATCGTGTCGCCGCATCCCGGCACCACCCGCGATGTGCTGGAGGTGCGGCTGGATATCGGCGGCGTGCCGGTGACGCTGCTGGACACCGCGGGGCTGCGGGAGAGCGACGACCCGATCGAGACCGAGGGCGTGCGCCGCGCCCGGGCCCGCGCCGCCGCCGCGGATTTGGTGATCGACCTGGTCGATGCCTCCGTTCCGGCGGTTGGCGGAGCGGTGGATGCCCGCAAGGCGTTGCGCGTCGCCACGAAGATCGACCTGGCGCCGGCACCCGATGGTGTCGCGTTGGGTGTGTCCGCACGGATCGGCACTGGCATGGATCGGCTGGAGCAACACCTCGCCGAGGCCGCGCGTGACCTGACGGCACGCGCCGGGCCGCCGCCTTTGACCCGCGCCCGCCATCGGGCCGCTCTGACGGAGGCCGCGGCGCGGCTTGGCTCCGCCATCGCGGCTCCGCTCGCCGAGTTGCGGGGCGAGGATCTGCGGCTGGCGCTGCGTGCCATCGGGCGGGTGACGGGCCAGATGGGGGTTGAGGATGTGCTTGATTCCGTGTTCCGGCAGTTCTGTATAGGCAAGTGAAGGAAGGCCAGGGCTCTGCCCTGGACCCGCAAGGGGGCAGTGGCCCCCTTGACCCCATTCCTTAAGGGGTCCAGGGGGCTTTGCCCCCTGGTGGGGTCCAGGGGCAAAGCTCCTGGCGGGGTCCGGGGCAGCGCCCCGGCTGGGGGTCCGGACGTGAGTATGCACTTCGACGTAGCGGTCATAGGCGCCGGCCACGCCGGCTGCGAAGCCGCCGCCGCTGCCGCACGCATGGGCGCGCGCACCTTGTTGCTGACCCAGCATTTGGCCACTGTCGGCGAGATGTCGTGCAATCCCGCCATTGGCGGCATCGGCAAGGGCCATCTGGTTCGCGAAATCGATGCCCTCGACGGGTTGATGGGCCGGGCCGCCGACCTGGCGGGCATCCATTTCAAGCTGCTCAACCGCAGCAAGGGACCAGCGGTGCGTGGTCCGCGCGCGCAGGCCGACCGCGGCCTCTACCGGCGGGCAATCCGAAAGCTGCTGGACCAACAGCCCGGCCTCACGCTGCGGGAGGCGTCGGTGGAAGACCTCGAATTCGGCGCAGACGGGCGGCTCGCGGCGGTCATCTGCGCCGACGGCACACGGATCGCTTGCGGCGCGGCTGTGCTGACCGCCGGCACGTTCCTGCGCGGTGTGATCCATGTGGGGCTCAATACCAGCCCGGCCGGACGCATTGGCGAGGCCCCTTCCCTACGCTTGGCCGCCGCCCTGGCCCGCTTGGGTTTGCCGCTGGGGCGGCTGAAAACGGGCACGCCGCCACGGCTGGATCGCCGAACGATCGACTGGGAAGGTTTGCCCGCCGACCACGGCGACGCGGCGCCTGAACCCTTCAGCGTTCTCACCGACCGGATCGGCAATCCGCAGATTTGCTGCCGGGTCACCGCGACCACCCCGGCCACGCACGCGCTCATCCGGGCGAATCTCACCTTGTCGGCCGTCTACGGGGGCGGCCTGTCAGGGCGTGGCCCGCGCTATTGCCCGTCGATTGAAGACAAAGTGGTGCGGTTCGCCGCCCGCGACCGCCACCAGATTTTCCTCGAGCCGGAAGGGCTGGACGACCCAACCGTCTATCCCAACGGCATTTCCACCAGCCTTCCCGCTGATGTCCAGCAGGCGCTGCTGGCCACCATTCCCGGGCTGGAGCACGCGCGCATGCTCCGCCCAGGCTATGCGGTCGAGTATGATTACGTGGACCCGCGCGCCCTGACCGCCGCGCTGGAACTGAAGCAGGTGCCGGGTTTGTTCCTAGCCGGCCAGGTGAATGGCACAACCGGCTATGAGGAGGCGGCGGCGCAGGGAGTGATGGCCGGCATCAACGGGGCCCGGCGCGCTTCCGGCGCGCTCCTTGTCGCGTTGGACCGGGCCGATGCCTATATCGGCGTGCTGATCGACGATCTGACGACGCAGGGCGTCACCGAGCCGTATCGCATGTTCACCTCGCGCGCGGAGTATCGGCTGTCGCTGCGGGCGGACAATGCCGATCTGCGGCTGACCGGGCGCGGTCTGGCCTGGGGGTGTGTGGGAAGTGAGCGGTCTGCCGCTTTCTCCGCCTATCGCGACCAGGTCGATGCAGCGCTGACCCGCGCCCGGTCGGAAACGGTGGGAACCGCGCCGTTGCAGCTTCTTGGCGCGCCGGTTCGCGCCGATGGGCAACCGCGCTGTGCGCTTGATCTTCTCGGCAATCCGCAGATCGCGCCTGACCTGATCGACACGGCATTTCCGTGGCTCCGCGACCTGCCGCCGCGCGTCCGCGCCCATCTTGAAGTCGAATCCCTGTATGCTGGGTATTTGCCACGGCAGGAGGCGGACATCCGCGCCTTCCGGCGGGAAGAGTCCCTGCCACTCGCGATCGACGTTGACTACACCCGGATCGGCGGCCTCTCCGCCGAAATTTGCGAGAAGCTGCAGGCTGCGCGGCCCGCCAGCCTGGGCGCCGCCGCACGGTTACAGGGCATGACTCCCGCTGCGTTGGCGGCGCTGATGGCTTATCTCCGTCAGACCAAAGCCGCGTGTTTCACGTGAAACACACGGCAGAAGATCCTAATGGTGTTTCACGTGAAACACGGGAGCGGCTTGGCGCTTTTGTGCACCTGCTGCTCCGCTGGCAACGGACCATCAACCTGATCTCGGCGCGGGACATCGAATACGTCTGGCCCCGCCACATCGCCGACAGCCTGCAACTCCTGCCTTTGATCCCGCCCGACACCGACCGCGCCATCGACCTCGGTTCGGGCGCCGGACTGCCCGGGCTGGTGCTGGCGATCGCAACCGGACTCCCCTTCGACCTCGTTGAATCCGACCACCGCAAGGCCGCCTTCCTGCGCGAGGCCGCGCGTCTGACCGGGGCCCCGGCAACCATCCACGCAACCCGGATTGAAACGGCTTCGGTCCCGCCCGCCCGCCTGATCACCGCACGCGCCCTCGCCCCGCTCCCCATTTTGCTCCGCTGGGCGTCGCCACTGCTCGCCCCGGGCGGTATTTGCCTGTTTCCGAAGGGCCGCAGCGCGGAAGACGAATTGACCGACGCCGCCAGCAAATGGCACATGCACATCGAGCGGACGCCCAGCCGTACCGACACCTCCGCCACCATTTTCCGGATCAGCGAGATCACCCCTGCCAATCCCCCCGCGTGAGGCGCTGCGCCCCGTCTCTGCCCCGGTTGCCGCCGCCGCCCAAGCGGCCGTGCGCGACCGGCGCATCCTCGTCGTCGCCAACCAGAAAGGCGGCGTCGGCAAAACCACGACCGCGATTAACCTCGCCACCACCCTCACCGCGAGCGGCCAGACCGTCCTGCTGATCGACCTCGACCCGCAAGGCAACGCCTCCACCGGCCTTGGCCTCGGCCGCGAGGAACGCGGCAATGGCACCTATGCGCTGCTGATGGGCGAAAACCCGGCCCGGGACGTCATTCGCAGCACCTCCGTGCCGAACCTCTCGATCATCCCCGCCGAACCCGACCTCGCCGGCGCCGAAATCGAACTGGTCAACGAAGACCGCCGCGAATTCCGCCTCCGCGACGCCCTGCGCACCGATGACGCCACCACAAGGTTCAATTACGTCCTGATCGACTGCCCGCCCAGCCTCGGCCTGCTCACCCTGAATGGCCTCGTGGCGGCCAACGCCGTCCTTATCCCGCTGCAATGCGAGTTCTTCGCGCTCGAAGGCATCAGCCAGATCATGCGCACTATCGACATCGTCCGCCGCGGACTGAACCCCGGCCTGCGCCTGCAGGGAATCGTCCTGACCATGTTCGACAGGCGCAATAACCTGTCCGATCTGGTCGCCGCCGATGCGCGCGGATTCTTCGGCGATCAGGTCTACGAAACCGTCATCCCCCGCAACATCCGCATCTCCGAAGCGCCCAGCCACGGCAAACCGGTCACCGTCTACGACGTGCGCTCCCCGGGCGCGCAGGCCTATGTGCAACTGGCCGCCGAACTCCTCCGCCGCGACCAGCGGCCGGGCCGTGCCGCATGAGCCGCAAGGAAATCGGCCCCCGCCTCGGCCGCGGCCTCGCCGCCCTCCTCGGCGAACCGCCCCCCGCCGGCGCGACAAACTCGGCCGGCTCCCGCCCGATCCCGGTGGAGTTCCTCTCCCCCGGCCCCTTCCAGCCGCGCGGCCCGATCGATGCCGACTCGCTCACCGAACTGATCGAGTCCATCCGAGCCCGCGGCATCCTCCAGCCCCTCCTCGCCCGCCCCGATCCCGACGCGCCGGACCGGTTCCAGATCATCGCCGGCGAACGCCGCTGGCGCGCCGCCCAGGCCGCCGGGCTGCATGAAGTGCCCGCGCTGGTGCGCGACCTCACCAACGCCGAAGCCATGGCCGCCGCCCTGGTCGAGAACCTCCAACGCCAGGACCTGAACGCCATCGAGGAAGCCGAAGGCTACCGCCGCCTGCTCGAGGAGTTCGGCATGACCCAGGAGGAACTGGGCGAAGCCGTCGGCAAATCCCGCAGCCACGTCGCCAACACGCTCCGTCTCCTCAACCTTCCGCCCACCGTGCAAATCGAAGTCCGCAAAGGCGCCCTCACCGCCGGCCACGCCCGCGCCCTGCTCGCCCATCCCGATCCGAAAACCGCGGCGCTCTCCGTCATCGCGCGCGGCCTCAGCGTCCGCCAGACCGAAGCCCTCACCGCCAAACGCGCCGATCCCGCCGAGCCGCACGCTCGGACATCCGGCAAAGACCCGGAAACCACCGCACTCGAAGCCGAATTGTCCGGACGGCTGGGCCTGAAGGTCGAAATCGCCTTCGATGGCAAGGCCGGCAGCGTGCGTATCCATTACCGCTCGCTTGACCAGCTTGATGGGATTGTCAGCCTGCTGAACCGGGGCTAACCGCGCGTCGGGGCGTTGCCCCGAACCCCACCAGGGGCTTTGCCCCTGGACCCCACCAAGGGCAAAGCCCTTGGAACCCACGTCACCGCCTTCTTGCGACCGCTGCGCGCTGGGCTACGCCGGCCACCGCGTTCCTGGCGATCGTCAGGTCCGGTGCGCCGGTCCTCTTGCAGGCCCGCTCCGCATCCCAAAACCGCTGCGCCGCCCACTCCAGCGCCGGCATCCCCCATAACGTCAGCGCCAGCGTAAACGCTGGCTGCCGCCGGAAAAATAACGGCGGACGCACCGCCCGTGCCGCGTCAGCAGCCGACACCCCGTCCGCCACTACCGCCCGCGCCCGCTGCAACCGCTGCACATGCCCAAGCCCCGCCCTGGCCACCTGCACCGCCGCGGCACCCTCCGCCAGCGCAAGCTCCAACGCCCGGTCGGCCGCCGCCACCTCGCCCGCAGTCGCCGCGAACAACGCATCCTCCAGCGACAGCCCCGCCAGATCGCCCACACATTCCCGAGCGGCCGTGATATCCGCACGACCCCCGGGGCCGACAAACAGCGCCAGCTTCTCCACCTCGCTGACCGTAACCGCCTGATCCGCTCCGAGCTGCCCGGTCAGCCACACCAGCGCATCGTCATCCACAGCCACCTGCATCGAGCCCAGCACGCCGCGGATCGTCTGCTCCAGCGCGCGTCCCTCGGCCGGATAGCAGCCGATGGAAACCGCATCCGCCAGTTTGTCGATCAGAACGCGCAGCTTGGACTTGCTCGCCAGCCCCGGCGCCTCCAGCACCAGCAGCGCCTGCCCCGGCCCGGCCAGCGCCGCCTGCACCGGCCCGGTCGCCGCATCGCCGACATCGCGCACCCGCACCACACGCCGCCCGCCGGTCAGCGACAGCGCCGCCATCTCCGCCGGAATCGCCCCCACCCCGTCGCGCTCAAGCTCCACCACACGGAACGGATCATCCGCCGAGCCCGCCACCGCCCGCACCAGCCGCCCGGCCCGGTCGCGGATCAGCCCCACATCGTCGCCGTAAAGCAACACCGCCCGTGAGCGGCCGGGATCGCGCAAAAATTCCTCGGTGCGGCGCGGCTCCAGCTTCATGCGCCGCCCGCCGCCGGTCCGGCCTAAACCGGGTGCTTGTCGAAATACGTCGCGAGCTGCATCGTGATCTGGTTCGCCAGCTCTTCAGCGACGCGGTGCAGCACCGTCTCCGTCTCGAGATCCTGGGCAAAATACTGCTGGTCGAACGTGTTCAGCCCGTCGACCGCGCGCGCCCGCCCGGTCGTGACGGTCCTGCGGGCCGCATCGCGGGTCAGCAGCGTCCACGTCGCCAGCCCGGTGAAGCGCATGCGAGTCACCGTGGTGTCGTGCTGAACGGCCAGCCCTTCCGGGCTGAAGGCAAAGCCAACCGCCAGGTCGAACCGCTTCGCCTCCGGCGCATCGCCGTGGTCGAACCGTGCCTGCAACGCCTGGCGCAACAACTGGCCGGACCGTTCGGGAATGATCGCCACCGCAATCAGACCCAGGCCCTCCCGCGCCGGTCCGCTCCCCGGCCCGTCGCTGCCGTACAGCGGATGAAACCCGCAGCCCGGCAAGGCCAGCAGCACCGGCCATCCCAGCAGCCCGCGCCGCGACACCATCATGCCGCTCCGGCCACCACGAAGTTGACGATGCGGTTCGGCACGTAGATGCGCTTCTTCACCTGCTTGCCCTCCAGCGCGCGGGCCACATTGGGGTCGGCCTCGGCCGCAGCGAGCACGTCCGCTTCCGCAGCCCCCGGCGCCACCTCCACCGTCCCGCGCAGCTTGCCCATCACCTGCACCGCGATCGTCACCGTCTCCGCCGCCGCCAGCGCCGCATCCGCCTCCGGCCACGGCAATTCGGCCACCAGAGCCCCGCCCGGCCGCAAACGCGCCAAAATCTCCTCGGCCAGATGCGGCATCATCGGCGCCACCAGGCGCCCCGCCATTTCCGCCGCCTCCCGGCGCGCCCAGCGCAGATCGTCGGTATCCGGCGCCTTCTCGGCCTCGCCGATCGCGTTGGCCAGTTCGTACACCCGCGCCACCGCCACGTTGAACGCGAAAGCCTCAAGCGCCTCCGTCACCGCGATCCCCGCACGGTGCGTCGCGCGGCGCAGCGTGCGGGCCGGCGCCTCGAACACATCGGGGATGCTTTCCGCCGCCGGCAGCGCCGCCGCATTTTCCGCCAGCCGGAACAGCCGCTGGGTGAACCGGTAGGCGCCCACCACGCCCGATTCCGTCCACTCCATGTCGCGGTCGGGCGGATTGTCCGACAGGATGAACCAGCGCGCCGTATCGGCACCAAAGCGATCGATGATGGCACCCGGGTCGACCGTATTGCGGCGGGACTTCGACATCGCCTCGACCCGCCCGACCGTCACGCCTTTGCCGGTCTCGCGGTGCACCGCGCTGCCGTCCGCGCGCGTTTCCACCTCCTCCGGGTAAAGCCAGCGCCCATCAGCGCTTTTATAGCTCTCGTGCGTCACCATCCCCTGGGTGAACAGGCCCGCGAACGGCTCCTCGAGGCCGACATGCCCGGTCACCCGCATCGCCCGGGTGAAAAACCGCGAGTACAGACAGATGCAGAATTGCATGCTCGATGCCGCCGATATACTGATCCACCGGCATCCAGTGATCCACCGCCGCCCGTGTCACCGGCTCATCCGCGTGCGGGCTGCAATAGCGGGCGAAATACCAGGAACTGTCGACGAACGTGTCGAACGTGTCGGTCTCCCGCAGGGCCGGCCGGCCGCACGAAGGGCAGGCCACGTGCTTCCAGGTCGGATGGTGGTCCAGCGGATTGCCTGGCCGGTCGAACGACACGTCGGCCGGCAGCACCACCGGCAGCTCGGCCTGTGGCACCGCCACCACGCCGCAGCTTGCGCAATGGATTACCGGGATCGGGCAGCCCCAGTAGCGCTGCCGGCTCACCCCCCAGTCACGCAGCCGCCAGTTGACCACCCCCTCGCCCACGCCCAGCCGCTCGAGTTCGGCGATTGCCGCGGCCTTGGCTTCCGTGGGTGCGGCCAGCCCGTCCAGGAAGCCGGAATGGATCATCACGCCGGCGCCGTCATACGCTTTGTCTCCGATCGCGGACCCGGCCACATCCTCGCCCGGCGGCAGCACCACCGGCACCACCGAAAGTGCGTATTTGCGGGCGAAATCCAGGTCACGCTGATCGTGTCCGGGGCAGCCGAAAATCGCCCCGGTGCCGTATTCCATGAGGACAAAGTTGGCGATCCACACCGGATAGGTGGCATCCGGCAGAAACGGGTGGCGCACCCGCAACCCGGTGTCGTAGCCCTTCTTCTCCGTCGCCTCGATCACCGCCTCGCTGGTGCCCATGCGGCGGCACTCGGCGATAAACGCCGCCGCCTCCGCATCGCGCGCCGCCACCGTGGCCGCCAGCGGATGTTCCGGCGCAATCGCCAGAAACGACATGCCGAACAGCGTGTCAGGGCGGGTCGTATAAACCTCCACCCCGTCGGTCCCGTCAGCCAGCGCGAACCGCAGCCGCGCGCCTTCGCTGCGGCCGATCCAGTTCGCCTGCATCACCCGCACCCGCTCGGGCCAACGCTCCAGCCCGTCCAGCGCCGCCAGCAGTTCGGGCGCGAAGTCGGTGATCTTGAGGAACCACTGCGACAACTGCTTCTTCTCGACCAGCGCGCCCGACCGCCAGCCGCGCCCTTCGATCACCTGCTCGTTGGCCAGCACCGTGCCGTCCACCGGGTCCCAGTTCACCCAGCTTTCCCGCCGCTCCACCAGCCCGGCCGCCAGCATGTCGAGGAACAGTTTCTGCTGCTGACCGTAATAGGCCGGATCGCAGGTGGCGAACTCGCGCGCCCAGTCCAGCGACAGCCCCATGCGCTTCAGTTCGGCGCGCATGGCGGCGATATTGTCCCAGGTCCATTGCGCCGGATGGGTGTTGCGTTCGCGCGCCGCGTTCTCGGCCGGCAGGCCGAACGCGTCCCACCCCATCGGGTGCAGCACGGAAAACCCGCGCGCGCGCTTGTACCGCGCCACCACATCGCCCAGCGTGTAGTTGCGCACGTGCCCCATGTGGATCTTCCCGCTGGGATACGGGAACATCTCCAGAACGTAATATTTAGGCCGCCCGTCCGACGGCACGTCGGCGACATGGAAGCAGCCCCGCCGCTCCCACGCCTCCTGCCAGCCTGGCTCGGCACGGGCGAAATCATAGCGCGGCGCCTCGGCGCCAGGGGTAACGGAAGCGGTGCTCATCGGACAATCTGTCGGTTTGACGTGCTAACTGTATCGGTCTGAAGGAAGGAAGGCCAGGGCTCTGCCCTGGACCCGCCAAGGGGCAGTGGCCCCTTGGAACCCATTACTTTTCAGACAGTTGCTTTATGAGGGGGGTGAGGCGGTGAGCCGGTTCACCGCCTCCCCCCCCTCATAAAGCAACTGTCTTAAGTAGCGGGGTCCAGGGGGCCACTGCCCCTTGGCGGGTCCAGGGCAGAGCCCTGGCCTTCCTTCCTTCAGTTCGCCGCAGTCGCCTGCGACCGCAATTCCCGCGCCCGCGCCAGCACCTTGTTCTCGATTTCGCTGGTGGTCAGTGCGTTCACCGGCGCGTCCACCCATTGCCCGCCCTGTTCCACTTGCCGGAACACGCTCACCCGCAGCCCGTCGGTGCGCAACTGCCGGCCCAGGATATAGGCCGTCGCCTTGAACCGCTCGCCGGGTGCGGACGGCGGTTGATACCAGTCGGTGATGATCACGCCGCCAAACGGGTCTGCCGAGGCCAGCGGCATGAAGGAAAGCGTGTCCAGGGCCGCCCGCCACAGATAGGCGTTTACTCCCAGCCCAGCACCGCCGCCCTGCTCCTGCGACTTGGACTTGTCACCGCCGAACAAAACCAGCCCCTGGCTGGACGACGCCCCTTGCGGGCCATTGTAGCGGGGATCGTTGTACTCATTCTCGCCCACCGGGGTCGTTTTGCATCCCGCCACAATCACGGCAAGCGCGAACAGCATGGGAACGATCTTCAGTGTCGGGGTCATGCGCGGCCTGTCTGAAGGGAACATGGCGCGGACGAATACAGGACCGCTGCCCTGACGCCAATAGCCACCGCCGAACCCGCGGTTTCTTCGCGCAAAAAGAAAGGAGGACGGTGGAACCCCACCGCCCTCCCCGCCCGGGCCTCGCGGCCCGGGAAACGTCGAAGCAGTTACCCGCTTACCAGCTCAGCCGCGTGCCCAGCAGAAGGGCCTGCGCCTGGGTGTTGTTGTGCGTCAGATAAGCCGCCGAATAGGTGCTGCCCGCGGCCGGGGCAGTCCCGGTCACTTCGTCCACACCGAACTGGTGCTTGTCGCCATACAGGTAGGTCAGGAAGATCCACGCGCCCGGCGCCAGGGCAAGCGTGCCGCCCGCCGCCACGCCAGACTGGTTAAGCGTCCGACCCGTGGCAGCCTGGTTGGTGCTGTTCCACTGGCCAGGGCCCTGCGCATTGAAGTACGACACGCCGACGATCGCCGAACCGAACTGGTACGACGTGCCGACCAGCCAGGCCAGCTCGTCGCGGCCGCCCTTCGGCTGCGTCAGGTAGTTGGTGTCGAACTGGCCGTAATCCACGTGGCCGCCGATCGCGAAGCCGCCATAGGTAACCTGCAGACCGCCGTCGAACACCGCGTAGCCGTTATACTGCGCGACCGCCGACTGCGGCTCGGTTCCGTTGTACGCCACCACGCCCGAGTACATCCCGCCGGCCGTCGCCGCGACGCCCACCGGGCCGGACGCCGTGCGCAGACGCACAACGCCGTCGATCATGTTGCGCGGACGCCGGTTCTCGCCAGAGACCGAGGTGGACGAAGCCGCGTCGCACCCGGCGCCGGTGGTGTTCGCAGTCCCGACCACGGTGCCGGCAACCGTGTTTGCGTACTGGCAGTTACCGGAGTTGGCGCCGACGTTGCCGCTGTTCGGCGCGAACGACACGCCGAAATCGACCAGGTTGGCGAACTTCGGCGAGACGTAGACGATCTTGTTGGTCGTGTACAGCGCGCCCTGGTCAGGGAACGGCCACATATTGTTCCAGCCGCCGGTGAGCATGCCGGGGGTGTTGTTGGTGCCGCCGGCCGGGTCGCCGTTCCAGCCGCCGTCGTCGAAGTTTTCGAACGTGCCGGTGATGAACAGCGAGGTCGGCTGGTCGGTCGCGCCGAAGCGCACGAAGCCGGCGTTGTCCGTGCCGAAATAGCCGGTCTCACGGCGGAAATACATGGCGCCGCGCCCGTTGGCGGCACCCGAGATCGAGCCGTTCGCGCCGCCGCCCGGCGCGTTGCCGTTATCCTGCCGGATTTCGAGGAACGCGCCGTATTTAAGCCCGTTCGCCGCGATACCGTCGAAGCTCGGATACAGGCGGGCGTATTCGAACACCTGGTAATCGGCAAGCTTCGTGTTCGCGGAGGCAGTCTTCCCCTCCTGGATGCTCGCGGCGGTGCCGTTAATGAAGCCCGGGTTGCGGCCGCTGTCGGAGCCGCCGCCGAAATAGGCGATCAGTCGCCCGGCGAGACGAACGGTCACGTTGCCCGGAGCCAGCGGCGCGGCGCTCCCGTACGACGGAATTTCGGTCGCGGTCGCCGGCCCATACGGCTGGCCGGAATTCGGCACCGGGGTCGAGCCCGGCGGCGGGGTGTAGGGGTATTGGGTCTGCAACTGGGCGCTGGCGACCGATGCCAGACCCACCGTACCGCTCAGCATGGCCACACCGGCCAGCAGGAGCTTGCGCATCTTCATCCTCCTCATGACGCCGGCGCGCCGGCGGTATTGGCGGCCCCGCCCCGTTTCCCACGAAACCCGAAGGATCCCGCAACGGGAGGGGCAGCCGGACCTGACGGACTATTGACTAAGCCCTCATGCTTCCGCAACAACGTCGGTAACCCGGCCATGGCATTTCCGAAACACTGTGTTCGAAAAGACACATGGTGTCTAAATGTTAGGCGCTTGTTTCTCCGCCTCCCTTTGAGGAACGGGGAGAAGAAAGCTTTCGGGATTCACCCGAGCGCCCCGATCGCCCCCACGCCCACGCAGCCGGGCAGCCGTCGCACCGACCGCCCGTCGATCCCGCCCAACGCCGCCGCCCGCCCGCCGCCGCGCCTTGCCGTCAACCCCCAGCGGCACGGCCCGAGCCCCGCCGCCCCGGGATGGCTTGCCGAGGCAAACGCCGGCGACAGGAACACCAGCGCCCCTGCCCGCCGCCCCCGGCGCAGCTCCGCCACCCCATGCGCCGAGCTGGTCATGGCGCGCAGGTAGCGTGGTGCGCCGGCCGGGCGCCTTCCGCCCCGCACGTGCAACCCGGCACCCAGCGCCGCCGCCAGCCGCCAGTCCCCGGCCACCGACAGCGCCAGCCCGCGCGCCCGGCACAGCCGCGCCAGTGCCCGCCCCAGTGCCGCCCGCCCGGGCGCCGCGTCATGGCGCAGCACCACCCCGCCCAGGCCCCGTGGCAGAGCCGCCGCCGCCCGCAGCGGGTCGGGCAGCCGCCGCGCGTCGGTGAACAGCCACAGCACGGCCGCGGCGCCACCGTGCCTGTTCAGCGACTTGACCCCGCGCGCCCAGGCGACAAGTTTTTGGTCCATGACCGATCCATCCCCGCCCGAGATCGCCGCCAATCTCACCCGCATCCGCGGCGGCATCGCCACCGCCGCCCGGCAGGCCGGCCGCCGCCCTGAGGATGTCAGCCTGGTCGCGGTTTCCAAAACCCATCCCGCCGAGGCGGTCCTGGCCGCCCTCGCCGCCGGCCAGCTCGTCTTCGGCGAGAACCGCGTGCAGGAAGCCGCCGCCAAGTTCGCCCCCCTCCGCGCCGCGCACCCCGCCCTGCGCCTGCACATCATCGGCGGCCTGCAGACCAACAAGGCACGCGAGGCGGTGCGGGTGGCGGACGTGATCGAAACGCTCGACCGGCCCCGCCTGGCCGACGCGCTGGAGGAGGCCATCGCCAAAGAGCGCCGCACCCCCGACATACTTGTACAAGTGAACGTCGGCGACGAGCCGCAGAAATCCGGCATCCCCCGCGCCGAGGCCGACGCGTTCATCGCCCACTGCAAGGCCCGCTTCGGCGCAGCCCTGGCCGGGCTGATGTGCATCCCGCCCCTCGAGACCGATCCCGCGCCGCATTTTACCTGGCTGGCCGACCGCGCCGCCCGCCATGCGTTAAAAATTGTTTCGATGGGCATGTCCGCCGACTACGAAACCGCCGTCGCCTGCGGCGCGACGCATGTGCGGATCGGCTCGGCGATCTTTGGGATGCGGGAGAAAAGCAAGTAAGGCCAGGGCTCTGCCCTGGACCCGCCAGGGGCCGGAAGGCCCCTGGACCCCGCGACTTTAGACAGTTGCTCGATGAGGGGGGTGAAGCGGTGAACCGGTTCACCGCTTCACCCCCCTCATCGAGCAACTGTCTGAAAGTAATGGGTTCCAAGGGCCTCGCGGCCCTTGGCGGGGTCCAGGGGCAGCGCCCCTGGCCTTACTTGCTTTCTCACCGCCCCCCGGCGTATCGGTCCGCGCATGACCCCACCCGGCACCGCCCGATGACCGCCGCCCGCCGGCCGTTGCGTTTCGGCATGCTGCTGGGTGTCCTCGGTATCGTCTACGGCGACATCGGCACCAGTCCGCTCTACGCCTTTAAGGCCAGCCTCGATCACTTCCAGCAGGGCGGCATCAGCAGCGTCGAAGTGCTCGGCATCCTGTCGATGATCTTCTGGTCGCTCGTGCTGATCGTAACGGTCAAATATGTGCTGCTGGTCATGCGCGCCGACAACCGCGGCGAGGGCGGCATCATCGCCTTGATGGCGCTCGCCCAGCGCGTTTCCGTCGGCGCGCGCACGCGCCGGGTGCTGGCCCTGGTCGGCATCACCGGCGCCTGCCTGTTCTTCGGCGACGGCGTCATCACCCCGGCCATTTCCGTGCTGTCGGCGGTCGAGGGCCTGGAGGTTGCCGCCCCGCAACTGAGCAAATTCGTCCTGCCGGTCTCTACCGTCGTCATCGTCGTGCTGTTCGCCCTGCAGTTCAAGGGCACCGCCATGGTCGGGCGCGTGTTCGGCCCGGTGATGGCGCTATGGTTCCTGGTGATCGGCCTGGTTGGTCTGATGCAGGTGGCGCAGAATCCGGCGGTGCTGCTGGCGCTGTCGCCCTTCTACGCCATCCAGTTGGCCGCCCAGGAGCACTGGGTTGCGTTTTTTGCCCTCGGCGCCGTCGTACTGGCCGTTACCGGCGCCGAGGCGCTGTATGCCGACATGGGCCATTTCGGCCGCCTGCCCATCCGGCTGGCGTGGTCGTTCTTTGTGCTGCCCACGCTGGTGCTCAACTATTTCGGCCAGGGCGCGCTGGTGCTGGCAAATGCTGCGGCGGTGGAGAACCCGTTCTATCTCCTCGCCCCCGAATCCATGCGCCTGCCGCTGGTGGTGCTGTCCACCGCCGCGACCGTCATCGCCAGCCAGGCGGTGATCTCCGGCGCCTACTCCATGACACGCCAGTGCATGCAGCTCGGCTTCCTGCCGCGCATGACTGTCAGCCACACCAGCGCCGCGGAGGAAGGGCAGATCTACGTGCCGCAGATCAACTCGGCGCTGGCCGCCGGCGTGCTGCTGCTGGTGTTCACCTTCCGCACCAGTGACTCGCTGGCCGCCGCCTATGGCATTGCGGTCACCGGCACGTTCCTGTGCACCTGCGTGCTGGCCGCGGTGGTGTTCCGCCGGCAGTTCGGCTGGTCCCGCCCGGCGGTGATTGCGGTGTTTGGCTCCCTGTTCCTGCTCGACACCGTTTTCTTCATCGGCAACGCGGTGAAGGTGCCCGAGGGCGGCTGGGTGCCGCTGGCGCTCGGCCTTGTTCTGGTCGCCGTCATGACCTCGTGGAAGCGCGGGCGCGACCTGCTGCTGTCGCGCTGGCGGCAAGACAGCCTGCCGCTCGCCAGCTTCCTCGCCCGCCTGCCGCAATCGCGCACGGTGCGGGTGCCCGGGCTGGCGGTATTCCTCACCGGCAACCCGGACTACGTGCCGGGCGCGCTGCTGCACAACCTCAAGCACAACAAGGTGCTGCACGAGCGGGTGCTGTTCGTCACCGTGCTGAACGAGGACGTGCCCGAGATGTCCCAGTCCGAGCGCACCAGCGTGGAATTGCTGGCGCCGGGCATCCACCGGGTGATCACCCGCTACGGTTTCATGGAAAGCCCGAACATCCCGCGCGACCTGGCCGGGCTGCGCGATGAGGGTGTCGATTTCGACCCGATGCAGGCCAGCTACTTCCTCGGCCGCGAAACCCTGGTGCCGGCCATGGTGCCGAAAATGCCGATCTGGCGGCTCTGGCTGTTCCTGGTGATGGCACGCAATGCCGAGTCCGCCACCGAGTTCTTCCGCATTCCCAGCGACCGGGTGGTGGAGCTGGGTTTGCGGGTCGCCATCTGAAAACGCCGCCTCAGGCCGCCGCCTTGCGCCGGACCGAGGCATAGGCCCGGCACGCCTCGCCAAAGGCGCGGAACAGCGCCATGCTGTCCGGGTTCTCGGCATAGTGCCATTCCGGGTGCCATTGCACGCCGAACGCCCAGCCCGGCGTGCCCATCACCCGCACCGCCTCGATCGTCCCGTCCGGCGCGACGCCCTCGAGGGCCAGCGCCTCGGCCGGCCGGTCCAACCCCTGCTCGTGCAGCGAGTTCACCTGCGTCTCGGCCTTCCCCAGCATGCGCGCCATATGTCCCGACAGCCGCACGCTGTGCTTGAGCCGGTAGCAATGTTCGAGCGTGCCCTCCCCGGCCCGGTGGTCCATCCGGCCCGGCACGTCCTGCACCTGCTGGTGCAGCGTGCCGCCGAGCGCCACGTTGAGTTCCTGAATGCCGCGGCAGATCGCCAGCAACGGCAGCCCGCGCGCCAGCGCCGCGCGGATCATCGGCAAAGTGGTGTTATCGCGGTGCGGGTCGTGCCGTCCGGGGGTCAGCGACTGCTCCACGCCATAGCGCTGCGGCTCCACATTGCTTGGGCTGCCCGACAGCAGCAGCCCGTCCAGCCGCTCGAGCAGTGGGAGCATTCCCTCGCCGACCGGTGGCAGCAGGATCGGCATGGCACCGGCGCCGCCGACCACCGCGGCGCCGTAACGCGAAGGGGTCGCATGCAGAATCTTACCCCGCACTTCCATGGTGCAGGCTGGAATTCCGACCACAAGGCCCATGAGAACACACTTCCTCGATCGTAAGCGCAAAAATATATAGAGAGCCCCACGCCCACGGCGAGGGGTTCGAACCGCCGCGTCGTCATCGCCGTGTGGCCACGCCGCATCAAAAATACCGGCTCCCGCCGCGCCGAGGAAGTGCCGTGATCCTGCGAACCGCAGCGCTGTCGTTGTTCTGCCTCGCCGCCGCCCCCGCACCGCCCCCGGCGCTGCCCGGCGGCATCGCGCTGCGCCTGCCGGTGCCGGGAGCCTGCATCTCCTCGCCTTTCGGGCCCCGCTCCGCCGCCGCCGGCCCGCACGCTGCCCTGTTCCACAATGGCGTCGACCTGCCTTCCCCCGCCGGCACCTGGGTCGGCGCCGCTGCCGCGGGCGAGGTCGTTGCCGTGCGCCGCCTGGGGTCCTCCGGCCTGGAAGTCGACATCGCCCATGGGCCGTCCGGACAGGGCTTCCTGACCCGTTACGCCCATCTCGGCACGATCTCCCCCGCCATCGCCGGCGGCGCCGGCCGGGTCGCCGCGGGCGCGCGCATTGGCCGCATCGGGCGCAGCGGCATCACCTACGGCACCCATCTTCATTTCGAGTTGCACCTGGACGGCCAGCCGGTCGATCCGGCCCCGTACCTTCACACAAATAGTTGCTGAGCGTTACCTTTACGCTTGGTTCATGGCTGGCATGCATGCTACGCGCCATCCATGCGCAAATTGACCCGACTTCCCGCACTTGTGATCCCTGCCTTGGCCATCCTCCTGGCGGCACCTGCGGCCGTGGCTGCGCCGCATTGTTCGGACATGATCATGCCAGTGCCGAACCTGAAGGCGGTTGGCCGCGGCTTCGTCCCCGGCGGGCACTCCGGCATCGACCTGCTGGCACCGCAGGGCTCTCCCGTGCGGGCCGCCGATGCCGGCGTGGTAAGCTTTGCCGGCCGGTTCGCCGGCTATGGCAACATGGTCGATCTCGTCCACCCCGACGGCACCGTCACGCGCTACGCGCATCTCTCCGCCTTCGCCCCCGACCTGCACCCCGGCAGCATCCTCGCGCTCGGCGGCATCCTCGGCGCGGTCGGTGCCACCGGCCATGCCACCACGCCGCATTTGCACTTTGAAGTCCGCGTCAACGGACACCCCGTCGACCCGAAACCGGCCCTTGCCCTGGCTTCGTGCCACACCGAACCCGCGCCGCGTGAACCGATCGAGGAGGCGCGGGCACCGGACGTGAATAGAGGCGGGTGGGCGCGGTAAGAAAGCAAGGCCAGGGCTCTGCCCTGGACCCGCAAGGGGCCGACAGGCCCCTTGACCCCTTTACTTAGGCCCGGACAGGGCCAGCCTTGCCGCGCCGCCCCAGCGAATGCGGCCGGCTACGTAGCAGGCCGTGCATGCCGGCTGCCACTCCGTCTGCACGGCACCACAGGATTCGCAGCGCCAGGCAGGGTCCGGCTCCGCCGCCGCAGCCTGCCGCAACGCGTCGCGCTGGGCGATCCGGCCCGCCTCGGTGTCGCCGCGCTCCTCCGCCTCGATCTCCGCCACCAGCAGCCATAGCCGCTTCTGGGTCAGCCCGCCGCGGCGGGCAGATTCGGCATGCCGGCGCGCCACCCCGGTCAGCCCGGCACCCAGGTTTTCCCGCGCCAACAGGAAATG
The DNA here is from genome assembly GCA_963714255.1 of uncultured Alphaproteobacteria bacterium. Taxonomy (GTDB): domain Bacteria; phylum Pseudomonadota; class Alphaproteobacteria; order Acetobacterales; family Acetobacteraceae; genus Rhodovastum. Next base: position 206,677 of record CAVQNU010000016.1, on the reverse strand, counting down.
AGACTCAGGGCTGGCCGGATTCCGCTCGGCCAGCCGCGTGGCCATCTTCACCCGCGCCGTCCGGTCGATCACCGGCTCCAGTGCGAACCCAGCAAGGTCCGGCTGGGGAAACAGGCTCCAGGCCTGCAGCACCACATCCAGCGCCCGCGCTTCCTTGCCGCGTCGCCGCAGCAGACGGGCATAGGCCAAGGCCGCCGGCGTCAGGCCCGGATTTTCCTTCCAGGCCCGGCGGGCGAGCTTGATTGCCTCCACCGGATCGCCCTCCGCGTCCGCCGCCGCGGTGGCGAAATCGGCCACCGGCGCATCCGGACCGGCAAGCGCCAAAGCCCCCGACCAGTCGCCGACACGCACGGCAAGCTGCGCCCGCTCGGTGCGCAGCCAGGTGCCGCCCGGATGCACCTCCTCGGCGCGGCGGGCGACATCGGCGGCGACCTCCCAATCCTCGCGGGCCAGCGCTTGCCGGAACAAGCCCCGCAAGCCGAGCAATGCCGCGTCCTTGCGGTCGGCCATCGCTTCGTAGATCTCCTCGGCGCCCTCGTCGTCCTCGGCCAGCCGGTGGGCCTCGGCGGCCAGCAGCAACGTCTGCGGCGTGTCGCCCAGCAGGCGGCGGGCCCGCTCGGTCTCCCGCTGCGCCTCGTCGGCCTCGCCGGCGGCCAGCGCCACCAGGCTGCGCGAGACCGCGTCGTCGCCGGTGACCCGCCGTCGCCGCGCGGTCCAGCCGCCGAGCCACCGGGGAATATGCAGCAGCCCGGCCAGCAGGCGCAGCAACAGGTGCGCCACCAGCACGAACCCCGCCAGCACGCGCGATTGCAATCGGGGCCGAGGTTTCAAACGCCACGCCCGCAACGATCCCGCTGACATGCCCCGGCAGCCCGGAGATCCACCAGGAAACCGCGACCACGGCGGAGGCGGCGGCGACAACGAAAATGGCGCGCAACATCAGGAGCGCGCCAGTCCGGTCAGCGCCGACCGTGCATCCAGCAACGCCTGCGCATCCGCCCGCCAGCCGGCCATCGCCTTCGCCGCCCCCGGGTCGAGCTGATCGAGCGCCGCGACCGCACCGGCCAGATCGCCGGCATCCAGCCGCGCCTGCGCCTGCGCCAGCACGCGTGAAACCGGAACGCCCACCAGAACCTTGTCACCCTGCTGGATGGTCGCCAGCGTCTGCACCTGCTGCCACATACGCTGCGCCAGCGGCAGCGCGGCATTGGCGGGATCGCCGGCCTGCGCGGCGGCGCTGGCGGCGGCGGGGAACCCCAGACGCAGCGACGCCTCGGTCGGCGGGGCGACATAGGCGAATTTCGCCAGCGCGGGCGGCGCGCCGGGGATATCGCCCAACGGCTTGCCGGCATTCAGCGCCGCGGCGACGGCCTGCAAACGCGCCATGCGGGCAGCACCGGCCTGGATCGCCTGCTCGGCATGAACCAGCCGCCGCTCCAGCATGTCCAGCCGGCTCGTCAGCGCGTGTTCGCTGCTAGCCTCGCCCGCCGGCGCCGGCTCGGCCGGTCCGCCGGATGCGGCATCCGGCACCGCCGGCGGCGTCGCGTCGGGCGTCGCACTGGGCGCCGGCGCGGGGCGCTGCTCCAGCGCCGCCAGCCGCCCCTCCACCATGCCAAGACGGTCCGCGGACGGAGCGGCAGGGCGCTGCTCAAGCTGCGCCACACGGTCCTCCAGCGTGCCGAGCCGCCCCTGCAGCACGGCGACGAACGCCGGCGGCGGACGCTGCTCGAGCTGGGCAAGCCGCTGCTCCAGCGCGCCGAGCTGATCCGCCGGCACGGAAACGGCCGCCGGGGCGCCCGAAGACGCAGGCGCGCCGATCCGTGCGGCGATGTCCTGCTGCTGCCCCCACAGCCAGACGCCGCCGGCAGCGGTGGCGGCGAAGCCCAGCAGGACCAGCGCGCCGAGAGCGCTTCGCCTCGGCGGGGCAGGGCGTACCAGCGGGGGCGGGACCCGTGATGCCGCCGTCCGGGAAACGACGGCGGAACCCTTGCGCGGCGGCACCGCGATGGGGGTGAGATCGATCATGTCAGAAGACCTAACAGTTCGTCCTGGTTCGGGGCGGCGGCGACGCGGATGCTCCGCCACGGCAGCGGCGCCAGCGCCGCGGCAGCGGCGGGCGAAATCGCCAGGGAATCGACCCGGGCGAAAACCTCGGCCGGCAAAGACCCGACCGCCGCCACGAAGGCCCGCGCGGTCGCCGGGGAGAAAAACAACGCGGCACTGACCTCGCCCGCGCGCAACGCCGCCAGCGCCGGTTCCGCCAATTCCGCCACCGGCCTTGCGGCATAGGCGCTGCGGTGCACCACGGAAAATCCGGCCGCGCGCAGCGCCCGCACCAAAGCGCGGCCCTGACCCTGCTGGCTGGCCAGCAGCAACGGCAACCCGCCAGGATCGCAGACGCGCGTGGCCAGTTCGGCCAGCGCTTCCGCGTCGCGGCCGGCGCTATGCACCACCGTAAAGCCGCGCGCCCGCCCCTTGGCCGCGGTGGCGTCGCCCACCGCCAGCAACGGCAGTGCCGCATGCCCGGCCAGCACGGCGAACGCATTGCCGCTGGTCACCAGCACCGCCTGCACCTGCGCGGGCGGCGGCAGACGGGCGGCGACCGGCACGATTTCGATCACCGGCGCCAGCACCGGTGTGTGGCCCATGCCGGCAAGCCGGCGCGCCGTCTCCGCAGCACCTGGCTGCGGCCGGGTCACCAGCACCGACATGATCAACGTTTCTGACGCAAACGAAAGTGCACCCGACGGCCCGCCGGCAGCATAGCGCATTTCCCCATCGGCCGGCGGGTCACCGACATTCCATCACAAATTCTCAACACGCCCGGCGGCAACCGCTCAGCCGGCGAACACGTCGCTGGGGCTGTCGCCGCGCAGGCTTTTGCCGAGTTCCCGGCCGATATGAACGGCATCGGCCTGCGGCCCGGCCAGCGAGCGCTTGAGCAGGAAACTGCCATCGGCGCGCGCCACCAGCCCGGTCAGCAGCAGCTCGCCGGTGGCCGGATGCAGCTGCGCGTGCGCGCCGATCGGGGTGCGGCAGGTGCCGTCGAGCTCGCCGAGCAAAGCGCGTTCGGCGTCCGCCTTCACCCGCGAGGCCGGGTCCTCGATCGCCGCCAGAATATCGAGCAGCTCGGCATCATCGGCGCGCACCGTCACGCCGACGATGCCCTGGCAGGCCGCCGGCACGAAAATCTCAGGGTCCAGGATTACCGTCGCATGCTGGTCGAGCTTCAGCCGGCGCAACCCGGCCAGCGCCAGCAGCGTGCCGTCGAGCACCCCGTTGCGCACCTTGTCGAGCCGGGTATGCACATTGCCGCGCAGCGGGATGACATTGAGGTCCGGCCGCGCATTCAGCAGTTGCGACTGCCGGCGCACCGAACTGGACCCGATGGTCGCCCCCTGCGGCAACTGATCGAGCGGTCGCAGCGGGTCGATCTTGCCGGTGCCCAGGCCGAGGATCAGCGCGTCGCGCGCATCCTCGCGCTTCAGCGTGGCGGCGAGCACGATGCCGGGCGGCAGCTCGGTCTCGAGGTCTTTCAGGCTGTGCACCGCAAAGTCGATGCGCCGGTCCAGCAGGGCCTCGTGGATTTCCTTGGCCCACAGCCCCTTGCCGCCGATATCGGCCAGCCGTTGCCCGCTCTCCTGGCTGGTATCGCCGCTGGTGGTGATGATGTGTTCCTCGAACACCTCCATGCCGCGCAGCACCGGGCAGAAATCCCACAGCTGGTCGACCAGCGCGCGGGTCTGCACCAGCGCCAGCGGCGAGCCGCGCGTGCCGGCGCGCAACGGCTGAACCAATGCACGGGCCTTGATCTTCGCCTGGAATTGGTCGCCCGCTCCGTGCCGTTGGGCCGGTTCAGGATGCGCAGCGTTCTGCGGCTCAGTGGAGGCGTCTCTCATTGATTTATCCTAGAACCAACCCGTGACCGATGGAAGGTTGTCTAATGGACGGCTGCCTGCGAGTGTCAAGTCCGCTTGTCGGCGTGGAGACCTCCTGCGACGAGACCGCCGCTGCGGTGCTGGCCGCCGACGGGACCATCCTGGCCGAGGCCGTGCTCAGCCAGTCCGCCCATGCGCGCTATGGCGGGGTGGTGCCGGAAATCGCCGCGCGCGCGCATCTGGCCCAACTGCCGGCGCTGGTGGAGTCGGTGATGGAAAAAGCGGGGCTGAGCTATGCCAGACTGGGCGGCGTGGCGGCGAGCAGCGGGCCGGGGCTGATCGGCGGGCTGATCGTCGGCAGCAGCTTCGCCAAGGGCCTGGCCCTCGCGCACAACCTGCCCTTCGTGGCGGTGAACCATCTGGAGGCGCATGCGCTGACCCCGCGGCTGCCCGGATTGCTGGAAGACGGCGCGCCCTTTCCTTATTTGTTGTTTCTGCTCTCCGGCGGGCACTGCCAGTGCGTGTCGGTCGAGGCGCTGGGCCGGTATGTGCGCCTCGGCACGACGATCGACGACGCGATCGGCGAGGCGTTCGACAAAGTGGCAAAAATGCTCGGCCTGGGCTGGCCGGGCGGCCCGGCGCTGGAGCGTCTGGCAGCCGGCGGCGACGCGCAGCGCTTCGCCTTCCCGCGCCCGTTGCTCGGCCGGCCGGGCTGCGATTTCAGCTTCTCCGGCCTGAAGACCGCGGCGGCGCAGGTCGTCGCCACCTACCCTGCCGGCCCGCTGCCCGGACAGGATGCCGCCGACATCGCCGCCGCGTTCCAGCGCACGGTGGCCGAGGTGATGGCCGACCGGGCGGCGCACGCACTCGACGCATTTTCCGCCCGCCATCCGGCGGCCCGCCTGCTGGTGGTCGCCGGCGGCGTCGCCGCCAACCAGGCGGTGCGTACGGCCCTGCAGCATGCGGCGGATGCACGCGGATTTGCTTTCGCAGCGCCGCCGCTACGCCTGTGCGGCGACAATGCGGTAATGGTCGCCTGGGCCGGGCTGGAACGGTTGCGCGCCGGGGCGCAAACCCCGCTCGACCACGCGCCGCGCCCGCGCTGGCCGCTCGATGCGCCCGACATGGCGCTGGCATGAAAGAACCAGAATGGTTTTCTCAACCGGAAGGACCGGCCCGCGTGAATAGATCTGGCTGTGTTCTTCTCCCCCTCCCCTTGAGGGAGGGGGCCGGGGGGAGGGGTGCCAGCCGCACCGACGCCGGTCGTGGCCCGCCGCCAACCCCCAACCCCCTCCCACAAGGGGAGGGGACGTTTCTGTTTGCGGTTGGCATGAGCGGCACGCCATGAACTACCGGCACACGTTCCACGCCGGCAATTTCGCCGATTGCATGAAGCATGCGCTGCTGGTCTGGCTGCTGCGCGCCTTGCAGCGCAAGCCAGGTGGCGTGTTCGCGCTCGACACCCATGCTGGCGCCGGACGCTATGACCTGTCCGCCGATCCGGCCGAGCGCACCGGCGAATGGCGTGCCGGCATCGCCCGCCTGTGCGACGACCCGCCGGAAGCGCTGGCCGATTATGTGGCACTGGTGCGCGATTGCGGGCTTTATCCCGGCTCGCCGGTGCTGATCGAAGCCCTGCTGCGCCCGCAGGACCGGCTGGCCTGCTGCGAGCTGCACCCCGAGGATCACGCCGCCCTGCGTTCTGTCCTGGCCGGCGGCGGGGCTGCGGTGCACCGGCGCGACGCCTGGGAAGCGCTGGGCGCCCTGCTGCCGCCGCCGGACGGGCTGCGCCGCGCGCTGGTGCTGATCGACCCGCCCTATGAGGCGACGAACGAGTTTTCCTGCCTCGCCGCCGGCCTGCTGCGCGGCCATGCCCGCTTCGCCACCGGCGTGTTCGCCGCCTGGTACCCGGTGAAGCACCGTGCCCCGGTGCGCGCCTTTCACACCGCCGTCCGCGACAGCGGCCTGCGCGACGTGGTTGCCGCCGAGCTCTGGCTGCGCGCGCCCCTGGACCCGGCACGACTGAATGGGTGCGGGCTGCTGGTGGTCAACCCGCCCTTCGGCTTCGAGGCGGCTGCGGAGCAAATTCTCGCGGCGCTGCTGGCGCGGCTGGGCACCGGCGAGGCAGGGCAGGGGGTGTCGGTGGAGCGATTGGCGCATGAGTGACGTGGCGGTGGTGGGTGCCGGCGCCTGGGGCACCGCATTGGCGATTCAGGCCGCGCGTGCCGGACGGTCGGTGGTGCTGTGGGCGCGCGACCCCGCGCGCCTGGCCGGCGGTGAGAGCCCGCGCCTGCCGGGGTTCCGCCTTCCCGGCACCATCCGCATCACTGGCGCACTCCCCACCGCCCCGCTGGTTCTGCTGGCCGTGCCGCTGCAGCATATGCGCGCCATCGCGGCCCTGCTGCCGCCCGGTGGGGCGCTCGTGGTTTGCGCCAAAGGGGTGGAACAGCGCACGGGCCTTCTGCCGCTGGAGGTGCTTGCCGAGGTGCAGCCGGACCGTCCGGCCGCGGTGCTCACCGGCCCCAATTTTGCCCATGAAGTGGCCGCCGGCCTGCCCGCCGCCACGGTCGCGGCAGCCGCGCTGGGGCCGGTGCGCGAGGCGGTGGCCGCCGCGCTCGGCACGCCGTCGTTCCGTATTTACGGCAATGATGACCCGGTTGGCGCGCAGGTGGGGGGGGCTGCCAAGAACGTGGTGGCGATTGCCGCCGGCGCGGTGATCGGCGCTGGCCTGGGCGAGAACGCCCGCGCCGCCCTGGTCACCCGCGGACTGGCCGAGCTGGCACGCCTGGCGGTGGCACTGGGCGGCCGGGCCGACACCGTCGCCGGACTTTCCGGCCTGGGCGATCTGATGCTGACCTGTGCCGGTGCGTCCAGCCGCAATTTCAGCCTCGGTTTCGCGCTGGGCCGCGGTGAAAGGCTGGAACATGTGCTCGGCCGGCGTGACGCGGTTACCGAGGGTGTGGCAACGGCGCCCGCCCTGGTCGCTCGGGCTGCGGAGGTCGGCGCCGAGCTGCCGGTTTGCGCCGCCGTGGCCGGGGTGGTGACCGGGCGGCTGACGCTGCTGGCAGCAATGGAGCAGTTGCTGTCCCGCCCCAGGAAGGATGAGTAGCGGGGTCAAGGGGGCCACTGCCCCATCGCGCCAAAGGCGCGCTCCGCGCGATGGGCGGGTCCAGGGCAGAGCCCTGGCCTTGCTTACCCTCGCCGCGCCGCCAGCTCGGCCCGGATTTCCGCGGCCAGCGTCGGGTTGGCCCGGCGCAACTGGCCCACGCGCAGCGCCGCAGCGGCGCCCGGCAGCGGGCTGATCTCCCAGCGTTCCAGAAACAGCAGGTCAGCGGTCGACGCCGCATCCCGCACCGTCGACAGGGCACGTTCGACCGCGTGCGTCAGCGGCCGGTCGGATGCGATCGTCTGCATCCGGGTCGTCTGGTCAGCCATCACAGAAAATCCCCCAGTGGTCAGTACGCGCAGACAGGTCCTGTCACCAGACAGGGCCCCCTGGCGATCAACGCGGGGAAGGTTCTATCGCATCAGACGTAAACAAGCCCTGCAAACGCGTGATACCGCTGTGACATCACGGGCATTTGAGAACGGGGGCGGACGAATCCGCCCCGTCACTATCTCAATAACGGTAAAGATCGTGCTTAAACGGTCCGCGCTGTGCCACGCCGATATACTCGGCCTGCTTTGGCGACAGCCGGGTCAGCTTGGCGCCGACCTTGGCCAGGTGCAGGGCTGCCACTTTCTCATCGAGGTGCTTGGGCAAGGTATAGACCTGCCGCTCGTAGCGGCCGGAAGGCGCCATCCACAGCTCGAGCTGCGCCAGCACCTGGTTGGTGAAGCTCGCGCTCATTACGAAGCTCGGATGGCCGGTGGCATTGCCGAGGTTCACCAGCCGCCCCTCGGACAGCACGATCAGGCGCTTGCCGTCGGGGAACTCGACCTCGTCCACCTGCGGCTTGACGTTGTCCCATTTGTAGTTGCGCAGCTCGGCGATCTGGATTTCGCTGTCGAAATGGCCGATGTTGCACACGATCGCGCGGTGCTTCATGCGCCGCATGTGCTCGATGGTGATGACATCGACATTGCCGGTGGCGGTGACGAAAATATCCGCTGCGTGGGCCGCGTCGTCCATCGTGGTGACCTCGTAACCCTCCATCGCCGCCTGCAGGGCGCAGATCGGGTCGACCTCGGTCACCTTCACCCGGCAGCCGGCCTGGCGCAGGCTGGCGGCCGAGCCCTTGCCCACGTCGCCGAAGCCGTTCACCACGGCGACCTTGCCGGCCATCATCACGTCGGTGCCGCGGCGGATGGCGTCCACCAGGCTTTCGCGGCAGCCGTACAGATTGTCGAACTTCGACTTCGTGACGCTGTCGTTGACGTTGATGGCAGGCACCAGCAGCGTGCCGGCGCGGGCCATTTCCCACAGCCGGTGCACGCCGGTGGTGGTTTCCTCGCTGATGCCGCGCACGTCGGCGAGCATCTCCGGATACTTATTGTGCATAAGCAGTGTCAGGTCGCCGCCGTCATCGAGGATCAGGTTCGGCGTCCAGCCATCCGGCCCGCGCACCGTCTGCTCGATGCACCACCAGAACTCTTCTTCGTTCATGCCCTTCCAGGCGAACACCGGCGTGCCCGCGGCGGCGACGGCGGCGGCGGCGTGGTCCTGGGTGGAGAAGATATTGCACGACGACCAGCGCACGGTGGCGCCGAGATGCTCCAGGGTCTGGATCAGCACGGCGGTCTGGATGGTCATGTGCAGACAGCCGGCGATACGCGCGCCGGCGAGCGGCCTGGCCTCGCCATATTCCCCGCGGATGGCCATCAGGCCCGGCATTTCGTCCTCGGCCATGGAGATCTCCTTGGCGCCCCATTCGGCGAGGGAGATGTCCTTGACCTTATAGTCTTGGGTGTCGGGCATGGCGGGCTCCTTTGATTTGGCGGGCGTATATAAGGATATCTTGATGTGCGCAAGCCGAGGGACCGAAGGCCAGGGCTCTGCCCTGGACCCGCACGGGGGCAGTGACCCTTGGAAACCAATACTTATGTTATGGGGTCAAGGGGGCCACTGCCCCCTTGCGGGTCCAGGGCAGAGCCCTGGCCTTGCTTAATGATGGTGCACATGCATCCCGCCCGCCGGCGCTTCCAATGGCGCCCGGCAGATTGCCTTAACGTCAGGCCCAGGCGGATCGCCCGGCCGCCAGAGCCAGCGCAACCAGCCATCGGGGTCAACGGCGAACTGCATCCCCGCGAGCGCATCGGCCTGAACCCCTGCCACCAGCCCGTAGGCCACAGGAACGGCCGGATCGCTGCTGATGCAAACAGCGGCATCGGGAACCGCCGCACCGACAATGACTGTCACCGGATTCGGTGCCGCGCCGCCGGCAACCACAACGCGCGCAAATTGACCCTTCAGCTCCCCGAGATCGACCACGCGTCCGTCGCCGCACTCCGCCTCGAAGCGCGGCGCCGGTGTCGGCCGTGCCCAGCTGCGACCGCCGTCGAGCGAAACCCCGGCATTGTTGGCGCGGATCATATCAATCAGCGCCCAGCGCTCGTCCTCGGTCAGGCGGTCGGCGAAGCCGGGCATGACCTGGCCGCCTTCGGGGCTGTCCATGCCGTGCGAGAGCCACCAGAACAACTCGCCGTCGCTGTGGTCCCACAGATGTGCCGCCGTCAGGTCGGCCGGCGGCACCGCAAGGGCCGCGCCCGCAGCACCGTCGCCTTGGCCGCGCGCACCGTGGCAGGACGCACAATGGGTCGGATAGAGTTCGGCGCCCGTCGCGATGGATTGCGCCGAAAACCCGCTCGGCGAGCGGTAGAAGCTGGTGGGGTAGGCCTCGACCAGCAGCAACTGGAAGCTTGGCGCAACCAGGACGATGCTTGCCCCCCCGGCGCCGATCAGCAGCCAGCGAAGCCGGCGGACAAACGCCCCGGCCACAGCGAGACCAACGCCCGCCAGAGCAGCCAAGCTTGCGCGCAGAATCTCGCGCCGCAGATCAGGGTCTTCGAGCGCGACCAGGCTCGGCCGCCAGGCGAACGGCCAGACCGGCTGCATGTGCATCGCCGGTTGCAGGCTGGCCAGCACCGCGGCCACGCCCACGATAACCACCCCAGCCACGGTCTGCAGCGCAAGGCTGCGCAGCAGGTTGCGCCGGGCGATCACCGGATCGGCGCCGCGCAACGCGGGCGCAAGCCGGTAGCGGTTAAGGACGGCAAAGCCCAGCAGGACGCCGAGAAGCAGCGTCTTGGCCCCATCCATCCAGCCATGCGCGGTGCCGATCATCCCCACCGGGCCGCCGATCAGGCTGCAGAACTGCCAGATCGCCGAGACCACGATGCCGGCGATGCACCATTTGCCGAGCGGCGAGAACCAGCGGCACGCAGCGGCCCCGGTCCGCGGCGGCGTCAATCGGACCACCAGCAGCAACGGCAGCAGCCCGCCGAGCCAGGCGCCGGCCGCCAGGAGATGCAGTACCTGCGTGGCCAGGAGAACGCTCGGCCCATGAACCATCGCCATGGCATGGCTGTGAGCGGCATGCAGGCACAGTGCCGCGCCGCACAGCACGGTCGCCGCCCGCCATCGCGGCACGGAGGGGCGGCGGCCCAGCACCGCGAACACGGCGCCAAGGGCGATCAGCCGAAGCGCCAGAGCCTGTCCGAACACCGTGCCGGACAGGACCTTCGGCACCGCGTGCAGCGTGGCCACCAGCCCGGAGGCGCCGGCAAGCTGACCCGATTCCGCCACCAGCCAGACCACGGCAAAGGCGAACGAAGCGAGCAGGCTGACGCGGCAGAGCCGCGTCAGCGCACGCCACGCCGGTTCGGTTACCTCCGCCGCCGCGCCGGCGAAGGCACGCGGCGCCACCGCCACGCCGAACACCAGCGTGCCGAACGCCGACAGCAACGATGCAACCGCGGCGCCGCGCAGGAGGATGAGCGCAAGCCCGCCCTCCGGGTCGAAGGGCGGCATGGCTCAGGGTTCGACGGTGAACTCGTAGTCCCCCTGAGTTTTATGCGTATCGACCGAGGTCACGTGCCAGACCACCTTGTAGACACCAGGCGCGAGCGTCTTCACGCCGGCCAGCAGATGGGTGGCATCCTTCGGATCGGTGCGGACGGTGCCGGTGTCCACCCGCGTGCCGTTCTGGTCGGTCACGACGACGGTGCTGAAGGCGGGCTCGACGTCCTGGGTAAAGATCAGCACCAGCTCGGACGGGGCGGCTTTCACGGTTGCGCCGACCGGCGGGACGGTGTGGCGCAGCAACGCGTGCGCGAAGGCGGCGTGGTTGCCGGCCAGCAGGACAAAGCCTGTGAGAACGATGGTCAGGAGGCGCATGTGGGGTCTCCGGGACTGGGTTGGCGGCCAGGACGTTCCAGCGCTCCGGGGTTGCGGAGTGCCGGATGGCGCTCACGGGAAAATCGGCTTGCCGAGGAAGCTGTCGCGGAACAGGTCGTCGAAGAAGAAGTGAACCTGCGCGATCACGCCGACATTGTGGCCGGATTGCCGGTTGGCCGGGATCAACGCTTCCAGACCCACCTGAAAACTGTCGGCCATGTAGATCACCCCCGGCGCGATGGTCCATGTGCTGGGAACCCCGCCGGCCGGCGCCGCCGTCGGCGTGAACCAGGTGCTCTCGACCAGCGGGATCAGCCGGCCGAAGAAATCGGGCAGCCCGAAATCCTTTACCTGGGACTGCAGATAGGGAATGCTGTACTGGATCGACAAGGCGCCGTTCACCGAGTTCGGGTTCCCGTTGTTGTCCAGCGCGCTGTTCAGCCGGCGGTCGGGAATATTATAGCTGAACTCGCCCGACACGGCGAGCGGACGCAGATAGCCGATCGGCAGGTCGCCAAGCCCCTTGCCGAAATACGCCGTGGGTGAGGTCGAACCATACGCATCCCCGCCGATGTTCTGGGTCGCCTGGGTGCCGCCGAATTCATAGATCACGCCGAGCGAAACAACGAACTCGTGGTCGGCGTTGGTGAATGCCTGCCACTTGCCGGTGACGAAGACGTTCTCGAACCCGTTATGCGTCTTCGACCCGGACTGCTGAAACCAGTCATAGCCGTGGTTGTAGATCAGCGCCGTGGTGGGCGTGATCGTCTTGTCGAATTCCCATTGCAATTGATACGTGTTCTGCGGACCGGCGTCGCGCTGCCAGATCAACTGCGGCAGCGTCGCCTCGTCGGCGACGCCAGGATCATCAAAGGTCAGGGTGACGGGAAAGACGCGCGCGCCGACAATGACGTGGGCGAGGGCGGCATGGCTGCCGAGCACGCTGGCGGCGGCCAGCGCGGCGGCAAGCTTGAGTTGGGACATCTGAGGTCGCTCCGGGTTCCGGGTCTGCATTGGACGCGTGCCGGCACGCGGCCGGCGACGCGGGTTCCTTGGTCAGACCTGGGCGGGCGGCCCACGCGGCTGGAACGGACGGGCTTGCGGCAGCGGCGGGGCGCGCGCCGGCGGCAGAACCGTGGTCCGTAAGACCGGCCCCGCCGAAGGCGGCGGCAGCGCGGGCCCGGCTTCCGGCAGCGATGCCGGCGTGCAGGCGGCCAGGCAGATGATGCAGCGGGACTCGTCGTGCCGTGCCGGACCAGGGGCCTGGTCGCCCGCCCCGCCGGCCAGGCAAATCACGCCCATGGCCGCAAGCTGCGACCGCTCGGCCTGCACCAGCGCACCGGACGGAACATGCGCGCCAGCCGCCAGCATCCCGCCCAGCGCCAGCAGGACCGCCAGGTGCATGAGCCGGCCAGGAACGCTGTGCCATCGGGCCAATGTCGCCACGCAACGATGCTAGATCGGCGGAGGCGACGGTGGCAAGGCGGGGCGATTGGGTGAAGGAAGAAAGGCCAGGGGCTCTGCCCCTGGACCCCGCCAAGGGGCAGTGGCCCCTTGGAACCCATTACTTTTAGACAGTTGTCTTGAGTAGCGGGGTCCAGGGGGCCACTGCCCCCTGGCGGGTCCAGGGCAGAGCCCTGGCCTTCCTTCCTTCACCCAATGGCCCTGCCTCTCAGTCGAAGATCGGCTTACCGAGAATATGATCCGGGATCATGTCGTCGAAAAACACATGCAGATGCGCGACCACGCCGATATTGGTCCCGGCCGCCCGGTTCGCCGGAATCAGCGCTTCGATGCTCACCTGATAGGTATCGGCAAAATAGATCACCCCCGGCGCAATGGTCAGCGTCTCGGGAAACCCGTTGGCCGGTCCCTTGGCGGGGGAGAACCAAGTGGCTTCAACCAGCGGAACAAGATGTCCGACCAACGAAGGCAGCCCATGGTCCTGCACCTGCGACTCAAGGTAAGGAATGCTGTACTGAATTCGACAGCCCGCCGCTCCACGCCGGCGGATTGCCGCTGTTGTCAAGCGCGCTGTTCAGCGGCCGGTCGGGGATCGCATAGCTCAACTGGCCGGTGATCGCGAGCGGGCGCAGCACGCCGATCGGATAGTCCCCGAACCCCTTGCCGGCCCATACCGCCGGCGAGGTCGACCCGTAGAAATCGCCGCCGATGTCCTGGGTTTGCCGGCCGCCGCCGAATTCGCGGATCCAGCCCACCGACACGACGAATTCGTGCTCGATATTGGTGTAGGCCTGCCATTTGCCGGTGAGAAAGGCGTTCTCGAACCCGGTCTGCGTCTTCCGCCCCGCCGCCTCCAGCCGGTTGTACCCCTGGTTGTAGACAAGCGCGGTCATGGGCGTGATCGTTTTGTCCCATTCCCACTGAAGCTGCGACAGGTTCTGCGAACCAGCCTCGTTCTGCCAAACCAGCTGCGGCAGGCGCAGTTCGTCGCCGACGCCCGGATCATCGAAATTCAGGGTGACCGGAAAAACACGCACGCCAACGACCACGGCGGCACGGGCGGGCGAGCCGGCAATAAGGCTGAGGATCGCCAGCGCGGCGATCAAGGGGAGACGGCACATAACGGCCAGCTTCACTTTCTTGCTGTGCGGCCTGCAGCGACCGCGCGGTGGCGTGTTGCACCGCAACATGGACACGGGCGAGCGCCTGACTACCCCCGCCGCGCCTCGAACCGATAGGGGTTGGTGCCGGTGGTGAGCGGGTCGAGCGCCAGCCGATGCTCCAGTGGCGGAAACGCCCGGCTGCGGCAGTCCGGCCGGTCGCACAGCCGGCAGGACAGGCCGATGCCCACCACCGCCCGCTCCAGGTCGATGCCGTCGGCATAGACCACTGATCTTGCGTGCGAAATATCGCAGCCCATGGCCACGATGCGGACCGCCTGCGGCTCGCCCCAGCGGGCGGTCGCGGCGATCATCGCACGGGCGAAGCACAGGAAGGTGGCCCCGTCCGGCAGTTGCGCCACCTGCACCACCACCCGTCCGGGCGTGGCCAGCGCGCCATGCACGACCCAGCGCGGACACGACCCGCCGAACCGGGCGAACGGGAACCCGGCGGCCGAGAACCGCTTGGAGACATTCCCGGCCGGGTCGACCCGCAGGAAAAAGAACGGCAGCCCGCGCGCGCCCGCGCGCTGCAACGACGACAGCCGCTGGCAGACCTGCTCGTAGCTGACGCCGAACCGCGCCGCCAGCGCCTCGACATCGTGGCGTAGGTCGCGGGCGGCCGCGGCGAAGGGGATGTAGGGCATCAGCAGCGCCGCCGCGGTGTAGTTCAGCAGGCCGATGCGGATCAGCGCCGTCGCCTCGGGCGAGCTGGGCGCTACCTCGGCCAGCAGCGCCTCCACCGGATCGCGCGCCTCCAGCAAAGCGAGCTGAAAGGCCATCTGGAAGCCACGGCTTTCGCGCGGCAGCATTTCCGACAGGATCAGGCTGTGCGCCGCCGGGTCGTACCGCCGCAGCGCCCCCGGCAGCGGCCCGACCGTCACCGTCAGGCCGTGCCGGCGGCGCAGCCGCTCGGCGATGGCGTGGTTCATTTCCGACGGGCGCTCGGCCAGTTGCGCGCCCAGCGCCTCGGCCGCCTCCTCCAGCGCGGGAAAATGGTTGGCGCGGTCGGTGAACAGGTCGCGCGCTTCCTCGGTGGGTAGCAGGATGCGCCGCCCGGACGGCAAAGCGATGCCGCCGGCATCCTCGCGCGCCACCCGCCAGGCGCGATACAGCGTCAGCACCGCCCGCGCCGCCGCCGGGCTGCTGCCGACCAATGAGGCGGTTTCGGTGTCGGGCACCGTCTCCGCCCCCAGCAGCGGGTCGGCGAACACCTCGCGCAACTGCACCTCAAGCTGGCGCTCCTCGATGCCCGACAGCGCGGTCAAGTCGATCTGCAGCGTCTCGGTGAGTTTGATGAGCAGGCTGGCGGTGACGGTGCGCTGGTCGTGCTCGATGAGGTTCAGATAACTGGCCGAAATGCCCAGCCGTGCGGCCAAGGACTGCTGCGTCAGGCCGCGCTCCTGGCGCAGGCGCCGCAGGGTACGGCCGATCAGCGGGCGCGACATCTTGACAGCCTTTACCAGTTTACCGGGCAGGTCGGTTAATATCATTACCGTCTTGCCGTCCGCCGCGCAATTTGGGGATCAACTTTGCCGGCGGGATGTGAATTATTCACGTCGTCCCGCGCCACCCTCGGCGCCCCCACGAGGAGATTACGATGCCCCATGAGATCGCGCGCCTGCCGGATGGATTTCCCGGCGGGCCTGCCAACGACCCCGAGCGCTTCGCAGGGATCGTCCGCGACTTCACCCCAGCCGATGTCGAGCGCCTGGCCGGCTCCTTCCGCGTCCGCCACACCCTGGCCGAAATGGGTGCGCGCCGGCTGTGGCAGTTGCTGAAGACCGAGCCCTACGTCAACACGCTGGGCGCGCTGACCGGCATGCAGGCGGTGCAGCAGGTGAAGGCCGGGCTGCAGGGCATCTATCTGTCCGGCTGGCAGGTCGCCGCCGACGCCAACACCGGCGGGCAGACCTATCCCGACCAGTCGCTCTATCCGGTGGACTCGGTGCCCAACGTGGTGCGCCGCATCAACAACGCGCTGCGCCGGCAGGACCAGATCAGCAAGCTGGAGGGTGACACCTCCAAATACTGGATGGCGCCGATCGTCGCCGACGCCGAAGCCGGTTTCGGCGGCGCCCTGAACGCCTACGAACTGATGCGCGCGATGATCGAGGCCGGCGCCGCAGGCGTGCACTACGAGGACCAGCTCGCCTCCGAGAAGAAATGCGGCCATCTGGGCGGCAAGGTGCTGATCCCGATCAGCCAGCATATCCGCACCCTGAACGCCGCCCGCCTCGCCGCCGACGTGGAAGGCGTGCCGACCGTGCTGCTCTGCCGCACCGACGCCGAAAGCGCGCAGTTGCTCACCGCCGACGTAGACGAGCGCGACCGTCCGTTCATCACCGACGAGCGGACCCCCGAAGGCTTCTTCCGCATCAAGAAGGGTGTGGGCAAGCAGTACGCCATCGCCCGCAGCCTGGCCTATGCGCCCTATGCCGACCTGCTGTGGTGGGAAACCTCCGACCCCGATCTCGACGACGCGCGCGCCTTCGCCGAGGCGGTGCACAAGCAGTTCCCCGGCAAGCTGCTGGCCTATAACTGCAGCCCGTCGTTCAACTGGCAGCGCAAGATGGGCATCGAGGCGGCCGAGCAGTTCCAGCGCGAAATCGCCGCGATGGGCTACAAGTTCCAGTTCGTGACCCTCGCCGGGTTCCACAGCCTGAACCTGTCGATGTTCAAGCTGGCACACGCCTACAAGGACCGCGGCATGGGCGCCTACAGCGAGCTGCAGCAGCAGGAATTCGCCGCCGAGGCAGACGGCTTCACCTGCGTGCGTCACCAGCGCGAAGTGGGGGTGAGCTATTTCGACGCGGTGGCGACGGCAGCCAGCGGCGGCAAGTCCTCGACCACCGCGTTCGCCGGCAGCACCGAAGCGGCGCAGTTCCACGACGGCCACGCCCCCGCGCACGCCTGACACCCGATCCGGCGGCGGCCGGGAACTCCCGGCCGCCGCCGATATGCCCGAGCCGCCGCCGTAGAACAGCGGTCTGGGCCCATCGACTGATACCCGGCGCCGATGGGGCACGCGCGCCGGGTTTTTTTTGCGTGGAAGGAAGGCCAGGGCTCTGCCCTGGACCCGCCAAGGGGCAGTGGCCCCTTGGAACCCATTACTTTTAGGCATTTGTTATGAGAGGGGGGGGAGACGTTACAAACACCTCCTCACCCCCCTCCCATAACAAATGCTTAAGCAGCGGGGTCCAGGGGGCCACCGCCCCCTGGCGGGTCCAGGGCGGAGCCCTGGCCTTCCTTCCACCCAACTACGTATTCATCGCATCAAAGAAATCCTGATTAGTCTTGCTATATTTCAGCTTATCCAGCAGAAAATCCATCGCATCCATCGTCCCCATCGGATTCAGGATACGCCGCAGCACCCACATCTTGCTGAGTGTGCCGCGATCTACCAGCAATTCTTCCTTGCGGGTGCCGCTTTTGGTGATGTCGATGGCCGGGAAGGTGCGCTTGTCGGAGAGTTTCCGGTCCAGGATGATTTCGGAATTGCCGGTGCCCTTGAACTCCTCGAAGATCACCTCGTCCATGCGGCTGCCGGTGTCGATCAGCGCGGTTGAAATGATCGTCAGCGAGCCGCCTTCCTCGATATTGCGGGCCGCGCCGAAGAAGCGCTTCGGTTTTTGCAGCGCGTTGGCGTCCACGCCGCCGGTCAGCACCTTGCCCGACGAGGGCACCACGGTGTTGTAGGCCCGCGCCAGCCGGGTGATGCTGTCGAGCAGGATCACCACGTCGCGCTTGTGCTCGACCAGCCGCTTGGCCTTCTCGAGCACCATTTCGGTCACCTGGACGTGCCGGGTCGCCGGCTCGTCGAAGGTGGAGGCGACCACCTCGCCCTTCACCGTGCGCGACATGTCGGTGACTTCCTCGGGCCGCTCGTCGATCAGCAGCACCATCAGGAACACTTCCGGGTGGTTGTGGCTGATGGCGGTGGCGATGTTCTGCAGCATCACCGTTTTACCGGTGCGCGGCGGCGCCACGATCAGGGCGCGCTGGCCCATGCCGATCGGCGCGATCAGGTCGATCACCCGCGGCGTCAGGTCCTTGGTGGGGCCTTTCGCGACCGACTGGAAGTTTTCCATCTCCATTTTGAGGCGCCGGTCGGGATAGAGCGGCGTGAGGTTGTCGAAGTTGATGCGATGGCGCACCGCCTCGGGCGGCTCGAAATTGATGGTGTTGACCTTCAGCATGGCGAAGTAGCGTTCGCCGTCCTTCGGTGCCCGGATCTGGCCTTCCACCGTGTCGCCGGTGCGCAACGCGAAGCGGCGCACCTGGGCGGGGCTGATGTAGATGTCGTCGGGTCCGGGCAGGTAGTTGGAATCGGCGCTGCGCAGGAAGCCGAACCCGTCCGACAGGATCTCGAGCGTGCCCTCGCCGTGGATCGCCTGTTCGTTCTCGGCCAGGGTCTTCAGGATCGCGAACATCATGTCCTGCTTGCGCAGCGACGAGGCGTTCTCGATTTGCAGGGATTCGGCAAAGCTCAGCAAATCTGCCGGAGACTTGGCCTTCAGTTCGGCGAGGTGCATCGGGGGCGCCTGATGTTCGGTCGTTCGGGAAGGGAGGACAGAAGCATCGGAAAGGACGCGTGGTGCGTCCGGATGCTCGCCTGCCGCATGCGTCCGAACAGGGTCGTGAAACCGCGTTCGGGGGAAAGCAGGGACTGTCCCGGAGGAGGGAGGAGGTGCGAAAGGTGAAATCGCCAAGGAGCCCGGCGTCCGCACCCGGAAGGGCAAGCTAAGTGCGCGGCCGGGCCACGTCAACCCTGGGATGCAGGAAAATCGTTGACAGCCAACCGGCGCGGGTCACTCCGTCCGGCCGCAAAGACCGGACGGGTGGGAAAGGTCAGAACGGCTTCACGATCACCATGATGACGATGATGATCATCAGCAGCGTCGGCACCTCGTTGGCGATCCGGTAGAACCGCTCGGACAGGCGGTTGCGGTCCTCGAGGAAGCCGCGCCGCCAGACGGCCAGTCCCTGATGATACACCGTCATGGCCAGCACGCAGAAAAGCTTCGTGTGCCACCAGCCCTGCCGCCAGTCGATCACCCCGGGGGTCAGCACCAGCAGGATGCCGAAGGTCCAGGTGGCGATCATCGCCGGGTTCATGATCGCCTTGAGCAGGCGGCGCTCCATCACCTTGAAGCGCTCGCTCTCCGGTGTGCCGGGCTGGATCATGGTGTGATAAACATACAGCCGCGGCAGGTAGAACAGCCCGGCCATCCAGGCGATCAGGCTGATAACGTGGAAGGATTTGATCCACGGGTAGACATAAATCAGTGCGTCGATGGTCATGCTGCCCTCTGCAATGCCGCGGCGACCAGCCCCGGCACGTCGAACATCGAATGGAACGGAACGGCGCCGAGTGCGCGCAGCGCGGCGCCATCGGAATGCGGTGCGTAGCCCAGGCAGTCCATCCCCGCCGCCGACGCCGCGCGCACGCCGACCTGGCTATCCTCAATCACCACGCACGCGTCCGGTGCCACGCCCTCAGCCGCGGCGGCGGCCAGGAACAGGTCCGGTGCCGGCTTGCCGCGGCCCACGTCGCGGTGGCTGTGCAGCCGACCGGAAACGATGGACAAAATGCCGACGCGGGCGAATTTGGCGTGCATTTCCTCATGCGAGGAATTCGACGCTACCCGCCATGGCAGGCCAAGCGCCGACACCCCCGCCAGCGCGTCCAGCGCGCCCGCCACCGGCTCCGCCTCACGCTCAAGCGCATCGACCAGGCGCTGCATCAGCGCCTGTTTCCAGCCCGGCGGCACCGTCCGGCCGAGCCTGTGTTCGATCACCGGCACCATATCGGTCAAGGTCATGCCCAGGAACTGCCGGTCGGCCTCCTCCGGCGCCATGGGCCAGCCCAGGGCGGTCAGTTCGGCGGCGACAACCCGGTTGCTGACCGGCTCGCTGTCGACGAGCACCCCGTCGCAGTCGAAAATCACCAGCCGCAGCTCGGCGCGCCGGCGCGCCATCAGGTCGTGCGGGCCCATCGGGAGCGCACATGTTCGCGCGGATCGGCGCGGGCAAACGGACAATCGGTGTGCGGCGACGGGCAGGTGCGCCCGCCCGCATGGCTGCAGGTGCCGATGCCGAATTCCACCATGCGCCGCACCAGGGTCGCCAGGGCAGCGACGAAATGGGCATCGGCATTGGGGGTCGGGGCGCGAAAGTAATGCTCCACACCGGCTTCGCGGGCGAACTCCTTATACTCGATGTCCAGCTCCACCAAGGTTTCGGTATGTTCCGACACGAAGGCGATCGGCACCACCAGCACCGCCACCTTGTCGCGGCCGGCGCGCTCGATCTCCTCCTCGGTGGAGGGGCCGATCCATTCCTGCGGGGTGGCGCGCGACTGGTAGCAAATGGCGTGATCGAGGCCGGGCATGTCCAGATGCCGCACCACGCCGGCCACCGTGCGTTCGATCTGGTACTGGTAGGGATCGCCGTTATCGATGATCACCGTCGGCAACCCGTGCGCCGAGAACAGAACGCGCAGGGGAAATTCCGCCGGCAGCGCCGCCCGCGCCGCCTCCCAGGCGCGCCGCACGATCACCGCCGCGGCAGCGGTAAAACCATTGTCGGCGTAATAGCAGCACAGCGAGGTGGTAGGTTTCACCAGCGCCACCTTCGCCGCCGCGTCCCGCCAGGCGGTCAGGCTGCTGCCGGTGGTGGTGGTGGAGAACTGTGGATACAGCGGCAGCAGCAGCACCCGGTCGGGGTTCCAGTCACGCACCGCGCGCGCCACCGCCTCGCTCATCGGATGCCAGTAGCGCATGGCGACGAAGCAGCGGGCGTCGAATTCGCCCAGCGCGGCTTCCAGCGCGCGCGCCTGCTGCTCGGTCAGCTCGAGCAGCGGCGAGCGGCCGCCGATATGGGCGTAGTTCTCAGTCGCCGGCCGGACGCGGGCGGCGGCGATCAGCCGCGCCAGAAAAGGGCGGATGAAAAAATTCACCCGCAGGATGGCGGGATCGGTGAACAGGTTGACCAGAAAGGGCCGGATGCTTTCCGGCCGGTCCGGCCCGCCCAGGTTGAACAGGACGACGGCGATACGAGGCTTTGTCATCGGCGGAACGTGGCGGCCCGGCCTCCGCGGTCAAGCCGCGCGAACGCGGGCCACCAGCTCGGCGACATGCTCCGGCGATGTCTGCGGCACGATTCCGTGCCCCAGGTTGAAAATGAACGGCCGTCCGCGCAGCGCCGCCAGCACGGCGTCGGTCTCGCGCGCCAGGGCCTGCCCGCCCGCCACCAGCACCAGCGGATCGAGATTGCCCTGGATGGCGATATTTGCCGGCACTTCGCGGGCGGCCACCACCGGATCGGCCGAGGTATCGATGCCGACCCCCTGCACGCCGGTGGCGCGGGCGAACTCGGCCAGCATGGTGCCGGCCTGGCGCGGGAAACCGATCACCGGCACACCGGGATGGCGGGCGCGGATAGCGGCGGCGATCCGCGCCGAAGGCTCAATGACATGGGCGCGAAACAGCGACGGCGCCAGCACGCCGGCCCAGGAATCGAACAGCATGACGGCTTCGGCGCCCGCCTCGATCTGGGCGGACAGGTAAATGATCGTCTGCTCGGTCACCAGGTCGATCAGCCGGGCGAACAAAGCGGGGTTACACCACGCCATCAGGCGCACCTGATCCCATTCCTTCGACCCGCTGCCCTGCACCATGTAGCAGGCCACCGTGAACGGGCTGCCGGCAAAGCCGATCAGGGTGGCCTCGCCGACCGAGGCGGCAAGCCGCCGCACCGTCTCCAGGATCGGCTCGATCGCGCCGGGCAGCCGGGCAGGGTCCAGCGCGTCAAGCCCGGCTTCATCGCGGATCGGCGGCAGTTGCGGCCCCTCGCCCTCGGCGAAGCGCAGGCCCTGGCCGAGCGCCCAGGGCAGCATGAGGATATCGCTGAACAGGATGGCGGCATCGAACCCGTAGCGGCGCAGCGGCTGCAGCGTCACTTCGGTCGCCAAAGCGGGGTTGGTGCACAGGTCGATGAAGCCGCCGGCCTGGGCCCGCACTTCCCGGTATTCCGGCAAATATCGTCCGGCCTGGCGCATCAGCCACATGGGCGGCGGCCACACCGCCTCGCCCGCCAACGTCCGCAGCAGCTTTTTCGCCATGACACCGGTCCGCCTGGGTTCGATCGGCGCCCTTCTTAAACAGTGAGAAGAGAAAAGAAATGGGTTGGAGGTGTAAGAGGGCCTGTGGATAGCGGGGTACCGGGTTGCGGAATTTTCTCTCCCGTGGATGTCCACAGGGTCAGCGACCGGCAGGTTATTGAATGTAATAGATATTTCGTTTTCATCCGGATTCGGGTGGCGGGACCAAAAGAATCTGTCCCGCGTACCCGCCGCCGCCGACTTCTCCCCGCTGAGCCCGGCCGGGCGGCGGGACGGGGGTTTTCATCCCCCTTATCCCCGCTATCCTTCTGTCCCATGTCCACCCGCATGAACCTGCACCTGGTGTCCGATGCGACCGGGGAGACGCTGAATTCGATCGCGCGTGCGACGGTGTCGCAATTCGAGCACGCCAGCATCATGTACCACCGCTGGAGTCTGATCCGGACCCGCTTCCAGTTGCACCGCGTGCTGGAAGGCATCGAGGCCGAGCCCGGGCCGGTGCTGTCCACCCTGGTCGAAACCGGCCTGCGCACCGAATTGGAAACCTTCTGCCAGCGCGTCGGCCTGCCGGTGTTGAATGTGCTCGACCCGGTCATGACCATGTTGCAGGAGCAGTTCGGCGAGAAGGCGGCCGCAAGGCCGGGGCGGCAATACGTGCTGGACGCCGATTATTTCCGCCGCATCGATGCCATGCATTACGTGCTCGCGCATGATGACGGCCAGGCCCAGGCAGGCATCGCAGCGGCCGACGTGGTGCTGGTGGGGGTCTCCCGCAGCTCCAAAACCCCGACCTCGTTCTATCTGGCCAACCGTGGCATCAAGGCGGCCAACATTCCCCTCGTGCCCGGCCTGCCTGAGCCGCCCGGCCTGGACAACGCCCGCTGCCCGGTCATCGGCCTGACCATCGACCCGGAGGCGTTGATCGAAATCCGGCGGCACCGGTTGCGCATGATCGGCGCCTCGCCCGTCCACCAGGACAGCGGCGACTACATCGACCTCGACGCGGTGAAAGCCGAACTGCTGTGGGCCCGCCGGCTATGCGCCAAGCGCGGCTGGCCGGTGATCGACGTAACCCGGCGCTCGATCGAAGAAACCGCCGCGACCATGCTGCAGTTGATGGAGGCGTGGCACGAGCGGCGCCGCAAGGCCAGCGAGCCGCCCGCCTTGCCATCATGAGTTTGCCATCATGAGCTTGCAGGCCGGTGCGCCGCGTCTGCTGCTCGCCAGCGGTTCCGCCGCACGCCGGGCGCTGCTGGAGGCGTCCGGGCTGTGCTTCGAAGTGCTGCCCGCGCAGGTCGATGAGGCCGCGCTGAAACAGGGCGCCCGCGCCGCCGGACTGGACGCCGAAGCTGCCGCCCTATTGCTTGCGCAAGCCAAGGCGCAGCACGTCGCCCACCGCGATCCCGCAGCCCTGGTGATCGGCTGCGACCAGTTGCTGGTCTGCGACGGCCGGTGGTTCGACAAGCCAGCCGACCTCACCGAAGCCCGCGCCCATCTGCGTGCCCTGCGCGGCCGCACCCATACCCTGGTCACCGCCGTGGTCTGCCGCCGCGGCGAGCAGCGCCCGTGGCAGGCGGTTTCCCTGCCCCGCCTGACCATGCGCGCCTTCTCCGACGCCTTTCTCGAGACCTACCTGTCTCTCGAAGCCGCGCATGTCACCACAACGGTCGGCGCCTACCGGCTCGAAGGTCCGGGTGTCCACCTGTTCGCCACCATTGAAGGCGAGCACGCCGCCATCCTCGGCCTGCCGCTGCTGGGCCTGCTCGGCTTTCTGCGCCAATACGGTATGCTGACCGCCTGACCCTGCCCTGAACGAACGGCCGGGCATCGCTGATTGTGGCCGAGGGGAACTCCGGCCAAGGTTGCCCGCATGGAACAGAACCCCCCCAGCGACTTCGCCCGCGCCCGCCGCAAGCCGCAACGCGCCGCCTACGACATGGCGACCATCCACGCCATCCTCGACGCCGGCACGCTCTGCCACGTGGGCCACATCATCGACGGCCGCCCGGTGGTGATCCCCACCTTTCACTGGCGCCACGGCGAGCGCGTGTTCTGGCACGGCAGCGCCGCCAGCCGCATGCTCCGCGCTAACGCCGCCGGCAACGAGGTCTGCCTGACCGTAACCCTGCTGGATGCCTGGGTGCTGGCCCGAACCGCATTTCACCACTCGGCGAATTACCGCTCCGTCCTGTGCTTCGGACGGCCCACCCTGACCGACGATCCGGATGAAAAACTGGCCGCCATGAAAGGCTTCGTGGAGCGCCTGTTCCCCGGCCGCTGGGACACGCTCCGCCCGCCCACTTCACAGGAAATCAAGGCGACATCGATCCTCTCGCTGCCGCTCACCGAAGCATCGGCCAAACTCCGCTCTGGCCCCCCAATCGACGACGAGGCGGACCTGAGCTGGCCAGTCTGGGCCGGCGTGCTGCCGGTGCACTTCGCGGCCGGGGCGCCTGAGCCGGATCGTTATGTGACAGACGGGTTGGTGCCGCCGGAGGCGCCAGTCTAAAGAAAGAAAGGCCAGGGCTCTGCCCTGGACCCGCAAGGGGGCAGTGGCCCCCTTGACCCCATTACTCTGCTGCGCTGCGTAGACCGGCGCCGGCGGCTAACGGGCATAGCGGGAGCGCGCCGGCGCAGAGGGCGGCCAGCAACAGCAAATGCGGACGCGGGGACAGGCCCCCAGAGGCAGCATCCGCCGCCGCCACGCCGAAAATCAGCACCGGCGCGGTCAGCGGCAACACCAGCAGCGGCAACAACACGCCACCACGCCTCGCGCCCAACACCAGCGCAGCCCCGGCAGTGCCGAGCAGCGACAGCACCACGGTGCCGGGCAACAGCCCGGCCAACAGCACCGGAATGGCCTCGTCGGGCATGCGCAGCATGACCGCGAGCGGCCCCGCCGCCAGCAGCAACGGCACCCCGGTCACCAGCCAGTGCGCCACCGCCTTGGCCGCCGCCACCGCCGAAGCTGGCAGGCCGGACAACAGCAGCAGATCAAGCGATCCATCCTCCAGATCGGCGCCGAACAGCCGGTCAAGCGGCAGCAGGGCTGCAAGCAAAGCACACACCCAGATGATGCCGGGCGCGATGCGGCCAAGCGTCTCCGGCGCCGGGCCAATGGCCAAGGGAAACAGCGCCGCCGCGATGAGGAAAAACAGCACCGAAGCCAGCGTGTCGCTGCCATGCCGCAGCGACAGCCGCAGCTCGCGGGCAAGCAAGGCGAGGAAAACGCTCATTCGGAGGTACTCGTCTCCCAGGTCGCATGCCGCACCCCGGGCAGATGGCCCAGCCGGTCCACCACCGCATCCAGCTCCTTCGCGTCCACCGACGTGCTGGCCAGGGTGGCAACCAGCACCGAGGAGCCGTCGCTGGCCACGGCCACGTCCATTTCGGCTACCGGGTAGCGGGCTTTTTCCAGCGCCTCGGTCACCGCCTCGCGCAGCTCCGGCGCATCGGACAAGGCGCGCACCCGCACCGAGTGAATGGCCTCCGTGGCGTGCTCGTCCAGCGGGATGCGGTTGATGGCGTTGACCAGCGGGCGCAGCAGCGTGTTGCCGGCCAGGATGAACACGGTCAGCAACGCGCCCTGCGCCAGCCGGTCCGCCCCCGCGCAGGCGCCGACGGCGGCCGAGCTCCATAACGTGGCCGCCGTGTTGAGCCCGCGGACGTTCATCCCTTCCTTCATGATCACGCCCGCGCCGAGGAAGCCGATGCCCGACACCACATACGCGATCACCCGCACCGCCCCCTGATTGCCGCCCAGGTTCATCGCCAGATCGACGAACCCGGCGGCGCCCACGCACACGATTACGTTGGTGCGCAGCCCGGCCGTGCGCTGCCGGTACTGCCGCTCGGCGCCGATCAGCGTGCCGAGCAGAAACGCGCCCACCAGGCTGATGGCGGTGTCGAGGAAGTCGGGGAGCGCGAAACTGTTGATGAACTGCATGAGGCGTTACTCCGGGGGATGATCTGGCGGCGGCGGTGCGGCCTGGGCCCTCCCCCCGGCCCCCTCCCTCAAGGGGAGGGGGAGCAGGTTGTTCTCCCCCTCCCCTTGAGGGAGGGGGCCGGGGGAGGGGTCACGGCGAGGGAAAATTCGACGCTCCCCTCCAACGGCAGCGGCAAATGCGTCGCCGCCACGACGATCCCCCCGCGCGTCCGATGCGCGGCCAATAAATCGCCGAACCGCGCCACCGAGGCCACATCCAGCCCCAGCGTCGGCTCGTCCAGCAGCCACAGCGCCGCCGGCCCGATCGCCAGCCGGGCGATCGCCAGCCGGCGCCTCTGCCCGGCCGAAAGCATGCGCGCGGGCAGGTCGGCCAGCCGCAGCAGATCGACCGCCTCCAGCGCACAGCGCACCGCGTCCCGCCCGCCCCAGAAGCGCAGGTTCTCGGCCACCGTCAGGCCAGGCTTCACGGCATCCTGATGACCGAGATAGCGCACCCGCGCCGCATGCCCCGGCAGGTCGGCGAGCGCATCGGCGCCGTCCCACAGCAGCCGCCCCGCCTCCGCCCGGCCCAGCCCGGCCAGCAGGCGCAGCAGCGTGGACTTGCCCGAGCCGTTCGGACCGGTCAGCAGCAGCGCGCCTCCAGCCGGCACATTGAACGACAGCCCGGCGAACACCAGCCGCTCGCCGCGGAACGCCGCCAAACCCTGCGCCTGAAGCACGGCCCCTCCATAACGCTGCACCGCAACAATCCGGTCCGGCATCCCGTGGACGCCCCCGCCGCGGTGTGGTTAAAGCCGCGCAGCACTAAGAAACACCCTCCGCGCGCCGCGGGGAATCCCCCCCGAACCCACGCGCGGACGAAATCGGACGGGGCCTCGGGATGAAAGAGATCGGGCAGGACAGCCTTTACACGCGCCGCACCCTCACGGTCGGCGGGCGCAGCTACGACTATTTCTCCATTCCCGAGGCCGCCAAAACCATCGGCGATGTCTCCCGCCTGCCGGTCTGCCTGAAGGTGCTGCTGGAGAACGTGCTGCGCTTCGAGGATGGTCAAAGCTACACGGTGGAGGACGCCATTGCGGTGGCGGAGTGGCTGCAGAAAGCGTCCAGCAAAAAAGAGGTGCCGTTCAAGCCCGCCCGCATCCTGATGCAGGATTTCACCGGCGTGCCCGGCGTGGTGGACCTCGCGGCGATGCGCGACGGCATCATCCGCCTCGGCGGCGACCCGCAGAAGGTGAACCCGCTGGTGCCGGTCGATCTGGTGATCGACCACTCGGTGATGGTGGACGTAGCCGGCACCGCGGACAGTTTGCAGCGGAACGTGGATGTCGAGTTCGAACGCAACGGCGAGCGCTATTCTTTCCTTCGCTGGGGCCAGACCGCGTTCGACAATTTCCGCGTCGTGCCGCCCGGCACCGGCATCTGCCACCAGGTGAACCTGGAATACCTGGCCCAGACCGTCTGGACCGCCGAGCTTGATGGCACCACCTTCGCTTACCCCGATACGCTGTACGGCACCGACAGCCACACCACCATGGTGAACGGCCTGGGCGTGCTGGGCTGGGGCGTCGGCGGCATCGAGGCGGAGGCAGCCATGCTCGGCCAGCCGATCGCCATGCTGATCCCCGACGTAATCGGCTTCCGCCTGACCGGTAAGTTGCCGGAGGGCGCCACCGCCACCGACCTGGTGCTGACCGTCACCCAGATGCTCCGCCGCAAGGGCGTGGTGGGCAAGTTCGTCGAGTTCTTCGGCCCGGGCCTGAACGATTTGCCGCTCGCCGACCGCGCCACCATCGCCAATATGGCGCCCGAATACGGCGCCACCTGCGGCTTCTTCCCGGTGGACAGGATCACCCTCGACTATCTGCGCCTGTCCGGCCGCGACGAGGACCGGATCGCGCTGGTTGAGGCCTACTGCGTGGCCCAGGGCCTGTGGCGCGATGCCACGACCCCGGACCCGGTGTTCACCGACACGCTGGAACTTGACCTGTCCACCGTGCAGCCGAGCCTCGCGGGCCCGAAGCGCCCGCAGGACCGGGTGCTGCTGAAGGATGCCTCGGCCGCCTTCAAGACCGAGCTGACCAAAAGCCTGGGTGTCGCCGCCGTCGATGCCGCCACCACGGCGCGCCCGGTTGGCAAGAACTACGACATCACCCATGGCGATGTGGTGATCGCCGCCATCACCTCCTGCACCAACACCTCCAATCCGTCCGTGCTGATCGCCGCCGGGCTGGTGGCGCGCAAGGCCCGCGCGCTCGGCCTCGCGCCGAAGCCCTGGGTAAAGACCTCGCTGGCGCCGGGCTCACAGGTGGTGACCGAATATCTCGACAAGTCGGGGCTGACGCAGGACCTGGATGCGCTTGGCTTCAATACGGTCGGCTACGGCTGCACCACCTGCATCGGCAATTCCGGCCCGCTGGACGAGGCGATTGCCGATGCCATCGAAGACAACAAGATCGTGGCGGTGTCGGTGCTGTCGGGCAACCGCAACTTCGAGGGCCGCGTGCATCCGAATGTGCGGGCCAACTATCTGGCCTCGCCGCCGCTGGTGGTGGCCTATGCGCTGCTCGGCAACATCACCGCCGACATCACCACCGATCCGATCGGCACGTCAGCGGACGGCACGCCGGTGTACCTGAAAGACATCTGGCCGACCAACAAGGAGATCGCCGATATCCTGGCGTCTTCGCTGTCGCGGGCGCAGTTCCTGAAGCGCTACGGCGAGGTGTTCAAGGGGCCGCAGCAGTGGCAGGACATCGGCGTGGACAGCGACGCCGCCACCTACCGCTGGAACGACGCCTCCACCTACGTGAAGAACCCGCCTTATTTCGACGGCATCACCATGGAGCCGGCGCCGGTCGGCGACATCACCGGCGCGCGCATCCTCGCGGTGCTGGGCGATTCCATCACCACCGACCATATCAGCCCGGCCGGCAATATCCGCAAATCCTCGCCGGCCGGTGAATACCTGCTGGAGCGGCAAATCCTTGCCCGCGACTTCAACAGCTACGGCGCCCGCCGCGGCAACCATGAAGTGATGATGCGCGGCACCTTCGCCAACATCCGTATCCGCAACGAGATGGTGGCGGGCGTGGAGGGCGGCGTAACCCGGCATTTGCCCTCCGGCGAGCAGCTTTCCATCTACGACGCGGCGATGCGCTACAAGCGCGAGGGCGTGCCACTGGTGGTGATCGGCGGGCGCGAATACGGCACCGGATCGTCGCGCGACTGGGCGGCGAAGGGCACGATGCTGCTCGGCGTGAAGGCGGTGGTGGTGGAGAGTTTCGAGCGCATCCACCGCTCCAACCTTGTGGGCATGGGCGTGCTGCCGCTGACGTTCAAGGATGGTATGGACCGCAAGAGCCTCGGCCTGACGGGCGAGGAAGTGCTGGACATTCTGGGTCTGGAGAATCTGTCACCAAGAATGGATTTGGACCTGGTGATCCACCGGCCGGACGGGACGACCGACACGGTGAAGGTGCTTTGCCGCGTGGATACGCTGGATGAGGTGGCTTACTACCAGCACGGGGGTATCTTGCATTACGTGCTGCGGGGGATGGCGGCCTAAAGGCCCCCTTGACCCCGTTACTTAAGTAACGGGGTCAAGGGGGCCACTGCCCCCTTGCGGGTCCAGGGCAGAGCCCTGGCCTTTCTTTCTTGCTTTCCGTCCTCAGTTGCCCGCAAGCCGCCAGAATATCCCGCCCCCGAGGCGCCCGAACGGGCGACGAAAACCCCGCATCATTGACGATCGCCGCAAACCGCTCGATCGCCCGGTGCGTGCTGGTCTCATAAGGACTCCCCGGCCAGGGATTGAAGGGAATCAGGTTCACCTTGGCCGGGATGCCGGCGATCAGCCGGATCAGTTCCCGCGCATCGGTTTCGCTATCGTTGATGCCCTTCAGCATGACGTATTCGAACGTGATGCGCCGTGCGTTGCTTGCCGCCGGATAGCGGCGGCAGGCGGCGATCAGCTCGCGCAGCGGGTATTTGCGGTTCAGCGGCACGATGTCGTCGCGCAGCTCGTCGCGCACGGCGTGCAGCGACACCGCCAGGTTGACCCCGAGTTCGGCGCCGCAGCGGTCCATCATCGGCACCACCCCGGAGGTGGACAGCGTGATGCGCCGGCGCGACAGGCCGATGCCCTCGTTGTCCATCACGATTTCCATGGCGCGGGCCACGTTCTCGTAATTGTACAGCGGCTCGCCCATGCCCATCAGCACGATGGTGGACAGCAGGCGCGGGGTTTCGCCTTTCGGGCTCGGCCATTCGCCATAGGCGTCGCGTGCCGCCATGAACTGGCCGACGATTTCGGCGACGCCCAGGTTGCGCACCAGCGGCTGCGTGCCGGTGTGGCAGAACCGGCACGACAGCGTGCAGCCGACTTGCGAGGAGATGCAGACGGCGCCGCGGTCTTCGTATTTGTCCGGAATATAGACGGTCTCGGCTTCCTGCCCGTCGCGAAAGCGGAACAGCCATTTGCGGGTTTCATCGCTGCTGGTCTGCACGGTCGCGATGTCGGGCCGGCCGACCACGAAGCGCTCGGCAAGCCTTGCCTGGGTGGGCTTGGCGATCGAGGACATGCGGGCGAAGTCGGTGGCGCCCTGGTAGTAGATCCAGTGCCAGACCTGCTTGGCGCGGAACGGCGCCTCGCCCGCGTCCTCCAGGGCCGCGCGCAATTCCGCGCGTGTCAGGCCCACCAGATCGCGGCGGCCGTCGCTGGTCTGCGCCGCGGGCGGGGCGAAGCGGGCGGTCTTGGCGAGGATGCGCGCGCGTTCTGCCTCGTTGAGCGCGGTGGCGTCGGTCATTTCGGCGGGCAGGCTTTGTTGATCGCCTCGTAAGCGTGGCCGAAGCCTTTCAGGCTGAAGGTGTCGACCACATTGGCGTTGCGCGGACCGGGGGAACGCGCGGTTATTTTTGAGCCACGGCCGAAGGCGGCAGCGGCGGCATGGCCGTCATGCGCGAAGGCGCTGCGACCGGAGGTGTAGAATTCCAGCGCGGTCTGGTCCACCTGCACCGTCACCGCGGCGTTCGTTGCATAAGGAAATCCGGCGGTGATCGCCACCGCATCGCGCCCGCTCGGCCGCTGGGAGACCGTGAGTACCACCTCGCCGCGGCCGGGAATTGCCGGGGTCGAGTGGTTCGCCCGGACAAAGGCATAGCAGACCGGCTGCCCCGCCTCGGTGTTGGTCGCGGCGATCCAGTCGTCGAAATGGCCGATTTGCTTCGGCCCCTCGGCCTTGGCGGGCGGCGCCGCCGTGGCTGGTTTTTGCGGCTGTGCCGGGGCGGCGCCGAGCAGCGGGACGGCAAGCAGGATCAGGATTGCGCGCATGGCGCACACATACGGTCGGCGCGGACGGGGAACAAGCGCGCCGATCACATGCCTCTTGGGAGCGGCGCACAGCGTTGCCGGCGGGGATACCGGCTGGCATGCTTGGTTTTGTCGCCGTCCCCGCGGACCTGCACTGGATCACCGATGATTGTCCCGCGCGCAGCGCAAAGCCCGGCCGCGGTGGCCGGCCACTACGACGAGCTGGACCGGTTCTACCGCGAAATCTGGGGCGAGCACGTCCACCACGGCTATTGGGCGACCGGGCGGGAAACCCCGGCACAGGCGGCCGACGCGCTGGTCGGGCTGCTGGCCGACCGGCTTTGTTTGTCGCCCGGGCAGGTGGTGTGCGACATCGGCTGCGGTTATGGCGCGACCGCCCGGATGCTGGCCGAGGGATATGGCGTCGCCGTCACCGGGGTGACGATTTCGGCGGCGCAGGCGGCGATCGCAACCGCCCGCACCGTTGTGGCCGGCAGGCTCGACATCCGCCGGCAGGACTGGCTGCACAATGACTTCGCCGATGCCAGCTTCGACCGCGCCTACGCGGTGGAAAGCTCCGAGCACATGGCCGACAAGGCGCTGTTCTTCCGCGAGGCATTCCGCACCTTGCGGCCCGGCGGCAGGATGGTGATCTGCGCCTGGCTTGCCCGCGCGTCGCCGCGCGCGTGGGAGGTGCGGCACTTGCTGGAGCCGATCTGCCGCGAGGGCCGCCTGGCCGGCATGGGCGATCAGGGCGATTATGAGGCGCTGTTCCGGCAGGCCGGGTTCGAGTTGCTCCGGGTGGACGATATCAGCCGGGCGGTGGCGCGCACCTGGGCGATCTGCCTGCGCCGGCTGGCGGGGCGGACAGTCACCGACCGGCGGTATCTGCGGTTCCTGCTGGACACGGAGGCGCGTAACCGTGTGTTCCTGCTGACCATGGTGCGGCTGCTGGTGGCTTATCGCACCGGGTCGATGCGGTATTGCGTGTTCACGGCGACGAAGGCGAAGGAAGGCCAGGGCTCTGCCCTGGACCCGCCAAGGGGCAGTGGCCCCTTGGAACCCATTCCTTAAGTAGCGGGGTCCAGGGGGCCACCGCCCCCTGGCGGGTCCAGGGCAGAGCCCTGGCCTTGCTTACTTTGCCACGTCGGCGTGTACCGCCGAAACACCGGGTCCCCATGGCAAGCCGCCCGCGGCAACGGCCCATCAGCCCCGCCGCTATGCACCGGCCGCTCGGCGAAGCGGCCAAGCTGCAGCAGCCGGTCATACAGCACCAGCGCCCCCGCCACCGCCAGGTTGAGCGCGAACCGCGTGGGAATGCGCACCACATGCCGGCAGCGCGCCAGCAGCGCCGGCGACAGGCCCGACCGCTCCGGCCCGAGCACATAGGCGGCGTTCAGCGGATGGCGGAAGCTGGGCAGCTCGGCGGCATCGTCCAGCAGCTCCACCCCCACCAGCACGCAGCGTTCCGGCAGATGAATGTCGTCCGGCCCGTCGAAGCGCCACAGCGGCACATGCGCCGGCGTGTCGGCGGTGTCGGCCGAGCGCCCGGCGCGGGCGTCGAAGCCGGTGCCGACCAGGAAACAGAACGACGCGTCGAACGCATGCGCGGTGCGCAGCAGCGCGCCGACATTGGCCGATTTCGAGACGCCCTCGGCGCCGATGCCGACATAGCCGCGGGTTCTGGCGGGATGCATGCGCCTGCTCTATGCCGCACCCATGAGCGACGCAACCGACGCAAGCCTGGCCGCCCAGTACGAAGCCTATCCGTACCCCCAGCGCGACCCGAACGACGAGAAAAAGCGCCTGGTGGTCGGCAGCCCGAGCCATCTGCGCGAAGTCGATTGGTGGGTGTTCGGCGCGCGCCGCCCGCGCGCGCGCCCGCTGCGCGCGCTGGTGGCCGGCGGCGGCACCGGGGACGCCACCATCATGCTGGCCGCCCATATGGCGCGCTGGGGCCAGCCGGGCACGGTGACGTATCTCGACCGCTCCGAGGCGGCCCAACGCATCGCCCGGGCCCGCGCCGCCGCGCGGGGACTGGACAATATCCTCTGGGAGCGCCGTTCGCTGCTCGATTTGCCGGGTGCCGGGCTGGGCCTGTTCGACTACATCGATTGCTGCGGCGTGCTGCACCATTTGCCCGACCCGGCGGCGGGTTTGTCCGCCCTGCTGTCCGTGCTGGCGCCGGGCGGCGGGCTGGGGCTGATGGTCTATGCGCCGCATGGCCGCACCGGCGTCTACATGGTGCAGGACGCGCTGCGCCTGCTCGCACCCGATGACGCGCCGCCGGCCGCGCGGCTGGACATGGCACGGCGGGTCATGCGGCATTTGCCGGAAAGCAACTGGCTGCGCATCAACCGCAATTTCGCCGACCACCTCACCGGCGGCGATGCCGGGCTGTATGATCTGCTGCTGAACCCGCGCGACCGGGCATTCGACGTGCCCGCTTTGTTCGCCCTGCTGCACGGTTCCGGGCTCGCGGTGACGGCACTGATGGAGCCGATGCGCTACGATCCGGCGGTTTTTCTGCCCGACCCGAAGTTGCGCGTCCGCGCAGCCGGCCTGGACCCGATCGCCCGCGCCGCCCTGGCCGAAGCGGTGACGGCCAATATCAGCACGCACGTAGCGTATTGCGTACGCGCCGCCGAACGGGAAGCGCCCGCCGACCCGATGGATGACGCGGCGGTGCCGGTGGCGCGCGAAATGCCGGCCGATGAGGTCGCGCGCGCCATCCGCCCGGACGGCACGCTGATGTTCCAGTTCGACGGGCTGCGGGTGCCGGTGGGGCTGCCGAAGCTGGCCGGCGCCATTCTGCGCCTGATCGACGGCGAGCGCCGGGTGGGCGACATCGCCGCCGCCCTGGCGCCGCGCGGCATCGACCGCGCCGTCTTCGACCGGGGCTGGCGCGAAACCTGGGACAAAATGTCGGCGTTGAACCGTATCCTGCTCGCCCCTCCGGCGTGATGGGGCCGGCGATCGTCATCTTCGGCGCGGCCGTCCGCCCGGATGGAACGCCCAGCGGCGCGCTGCGGCGGCGGGTCGAGGCGGCGCTGGCCTTCGGCGCGCGCCACCCGGACGCGCTCTATGTGCCCACCGGCGGCCTGGGCGACTATCCACCGGCGGAGGCCCTGGTCATGGCGGCGCTGCTGGGTGCCGAGGGTGTGGCCCCGGATCGCATCCTGGTGGAGGCGAGCGGAACCGACACCGTCTCCTCGGTGGTGGCGGTGCGCCGTCTGCTGCGGGCGGCCGGGCACCGGGGCCGGGTGTACGCGGCCAGCAGTGCCTATCATTTGCCGCGGTGTGTGCTGCTGCTGCGGCTAGCCGGGCTGCCGGCCCACGCCTGCCCGCCGCCGCCCGGTCCGGCGGCGACGCGGCTGCGCAAGCGCTGGAAATGGCGCCTGCGGGAAATTCCCGCCGTGCCGTGGGACGCGGCGCTGGTGCTGTGGCTGCGCGCTGTGGGGCGGATTTGACGAACGACGGCGCAACGAAATCAAGGAAGTAAGTGGTTGCATAGTGCTTAGCTCGACTTTGGCCATTTTTCAAGAAAAGTCAAGCGAATCAATAAGTTAACCGGTCGGGCCGCCGCCCGCTAATCCGTTGATATTTCGGGTGTTTTCCCGAAAATGGCCAAAGTCGAGATTAGGTGTTCTTATAGTTTGCCCGGCAGAGTCCAGTGGATGATTCGTGTAACCCATTCACGTTTCAACCGTTTCCGATTTTGGTGATTCCGGAAGAGTCCAGCCTTTCCCCGGAAGAGGTAACTGCTCACCCCTTGAGCCGCCTCAGCGCGGCGGCGGCATGAACGATCGGCTTGACACGGTCACGGCGGGCACGATTCACCCTCACCGTGAATCGCGAAGCACTTCTTGCCCTCTCCTCTGCTGAACTGGTTGCCCTGATACTGGCCCAACAGGCGCAGATCGAGGCGCTGACCGCGCAGGTCGCCGACTTGCGATCCAGGCTCAACGTTCCGCCCAAGACCCCGGACAATTCCAGCACGCCGCCGTCGCGCGGCGAGAAGCCGAACCGTCCGGATCATCCCCCGAAGAAGAAGCGCCGCCGTGGTCGTCCTGGTGTTGCGCGTCCGCTGGCCGAGCACCCCGACCGCGTCATCGAAGCGCAGTACGCGCGGCCTCGATGATGGGTTCGAGCCGGCTATGGGTGGCCCAGAAGTACCATCTTCTTGAGATGGTCGGCGGCGGCCTCGGTGGAGGGCTGATCATAGAGATCCCGGAACGCCAGCCTGATCTGGTAGGCGCGGGCGGTCTTGAGGTTGCTCTTGGCGAGACTGTCGCGGGTCTCGCGCTGGGCGCCCGTGAGGTTGGTTGCGTTCTTCAGCCACACGTAGCGGCTCTTCTTCAGCTCGGGACGGCTCTTCACCTCGTCGCGCCGCACCTTGTCGACCGCCGCGTTGATGATCTTGACGGCGTGGAACTTGTCGAAGGTGATGGCTGCGTTGGGCAGGTTCTCGCCGATACCCTTGATGAAGGCGGCGCTCATGTCGATGCAGACCTCGGCGATCGCCGCAGGGTCGCCGCCATGCGCGGTGTGATCCTCGGCAAAGGCCGCGACGGTGGCCGCGTCCTTGCCCTCGGTGGCAAACAGCACCCGGGCCCGGTCGATGTCGACAAACAGCGAGATGAACTCCTGGCCGCCCCGGGCGGAGGTCTCATCGACGGCGAGCCTGATCACGCCCGAGGCGTCGGATGCGGCCCTGGCCTTGTCCACATAGTGGTGGATCACCCGCCACAGCCTGGTGTCGTGCTCGCCGACCATCCGAGCCACCGCCTTGACCGGCATGGCCGGGACCATGGTCATGATCATCGCCTCGAACAGCAAGGTGAACCCGCTGCCCGGTCGTGCCCACGGCACGCCGATCTTCTTGACGCCGCAGTGCTCGCAGCGGACCCGCGGCACGCGCGCGTTCAGGTAGGCCTGGTGCTGAAAGAAGTTGAGGTGGCGCCAGTTCGTCCGCTCGGTGTCGTGGACCGGGCAGTCGGCAGCGCCGCAGGCCGGGCAGGCAAAGCGGCTGCCGGAGGCGAAGTCGATCTGGATGTCGAGCCGACGCCCCTCGGGGTCGAAGTCGCTGCGGCTCACCGTCCAGGGCGGGGTCAGGCCCAGTGCCTGTTGCAGCAGAGATGTGTCACGCATGGTTGGCCCTCCACGCCCGGCGCCGTCCTGGTCCAGCCTGGCGCCGTGCTCGCCACCGTCAAGGACGCTACGCGCCGCGCAAGCTCGCGCGGTGGCCTGCGGCCACATCCTTGACCGCGGCTGTGCGCGGACGCCCTGGGGGTCGTCAGGCCGGGACGAAGAAACGGCCCCTTCAGCCGAACCAAGAAACGCCGGGAAGTGGGGTGCGTCGGTCACCCAAGCAAGGGCCGTCATGACAGGCCACCCCAGACGGCGAGGAGGCCATAAAGCCGCCTTGGGGCTATGGCCGGGGTCGGTGCCGACATCGTTCTGCCCAGAGTCCGCTGGCGTTCACCGGCGAGCCTCGGCAACGTTCGTTGCCATGCCTTGGAACGGCATGCGCCCGTCGAACTGTCCAGCGGTCCTATCGGCGTCATTGCAGCCGACGAACAGCCCCGCCGCAATAGCTGTCACCGGAGATCGTCCGTGGTCACGCTCTACACCCTGAAGCCACGATTCCAGGCGCTGTTGCGGCCATTCGTGGCAGGGCTGGCAGCGAGGGGGATCACCGCCAATCACGTGACGATCGCCGCGGCCTGCGGCTCGCTGGCGATCGGCCTGCTCGTCGCGATCGCGCGCGCCCGGCCGGCGGTGTTTCTGCTGCTCCCCATCTGGCTGGCGGTTCGCATGGCGCTCAATGCCGTCGATGGCATGCTTGCCCGCGAATTCGGCCAGATGAGCCGGCTGGGCGCCTATCTGAACGAGCTTGGCGACGCCCTCTCCGACGCGGCTCTGCTGTTCCCGTTCGCCCCTCATCCCGCCGTTCGGCGCGACGGCGACCGGCGTCGTGGTGGTCCTGGCGCTGCCCACCGAGTTTGCCGGGGTGCTGGGTGCGTCCGTCGGTGCCTCGCGCCGCTATGACGGCCCCCTCGGCAAGTGCGACTGCGCCCTGTTCGCCGGAGCGCTCGCCTGCTGGATCGGCACCGGGGGCGCGCTGCCGGCCTGGCTCGCCCTGCTGATGCCCCTGGCTGCCGTGTTGCTCATCGTCACCGTCATCAACCGGGTTCGCGCCGGGCTTCGCGAAGCCCGCGGCCAGGCGGCGCGATAGGAGGGATACCATGCGTCCGGTCGAGGAGCACACATTCCGTACCCATGATGGCGTCGAGCTGTTCTATCGGTACTGGCCCGCCGAAACGACCAATCGGCGCGGGGCGATCCTGATCTTTCATCGCGGCCACGAGCATTCCGGCCGGATGGCCCACCTACCCGATGAACTCGACCTGCCGCGTTCGCCATGTTCGCCCGGGACGCGCGCGGACACGGCCGGTCACCCGGCGCGGGTGGCTTCAGTCCCAGCCTTGCGACCTCGGTCCGCGACGTGCAGCGCTTCGTCGATCATGTCGCGGCCACGTATGGGATCGGCGTCGAGACGATGGCGGTGATCGCCCAGAGCGTCGGCGCGGTGCTGATCGCCACCTGGGTGCACGACTATGCCCCGCCGATACGCTGCATGGTGCTGTCATCGCCGGCCTTCAAAGCAAATTTGTCCGTGCCCTTCACGCGGAGCCTGCTATGGGCGAAATACAAGCGGCACGGTCTGTTCTTCGTCAATTCCTACGTGAGGCCGCAATTCCTCACCCACGATCCCGCCCGCATCGCGTCGTACCGCGCCGATCCGCTGATCACCCGCCCGATCGCGGAGAACATTCTGCTCGATCTGTACCGCGCGGCGGAGCGCGTGGTCAGTGATGCACGGGCACTCATCGTGCCCACGCAAATGCTGATCTCCGGCGCCGACTGGGTGGTGCATCACCCGCCGCAGCATCGCTTCTTCGAACGGCTTGGCACGCCGGCGAAAGAGCGCCACGTGCTGCCTGGGTTCTTTCACGACACACTGGGCGCGAAAGACCGCGCCATCGCCCTGGAGAAGGCCCGCCACTTCATTCTCGCCCGCTTCGCCGAGCCATTGAACCGGCCCTCACTGCTGTAGGCCGACCGATCCGCATATACGCGCGACGAGGCCGACGAGCTGGCGTCCCCGCTGCCGCTCGCCTCGGTGCGCGGACTGTACTGGGCTGCCACGCGGCTCGGGCTGAAGCTGGGCGGGCTGCTCTCGGACGGCATCCGCCTCGGCCACCGCACCGGCTTCGATTCGGGTTCGACCCTCGATTACGTCTACCGCAACCAGCCCGCCGGGCGCGGCCGGCTTGGGCGGCTGATCGACGCAGCCTATCTCGACTCCATCGGCTGGCGCGGCATCCGGCAGCGCAAACGGCATGTCGAGGAATTGCTGCGCCAGGCAATGCAACTTCTGCGGAACAAAGGCCTGGCGGTGCGCGTGGTGGACATTGCCGCCGGGCACGGCCGCTATGTGCTGGAGGCGCTGGACGTCACAACCGACCGTCCCGATTCAATTCTGCTGCGCGATTAAAGCGACATCAACGTCACCGCCGGCCAGCTTCTGATCCGCCAGAAGGACCTGGGCGCTATCGCGCGGTTCGAGGCGGGCGACGCGTTCAACCGTGACCAGCTGGCGCGCATCGATCCGGCGCCAGCGCTCGGCATCGTGTCGGGGACCGTAATAACTTTTCGCCGACAACGCCATGGTGCAGC
The DNA here is from genome assembly GCA_963714255.1 of uncultured Alphaproteobacteria bacterium. Taxonomy (GTDB): domain Bacteria; phylum Pseudomonadota; class Alphaproteobacteria; order Acetobacterales; family Acetobacteraceae; genus Rhodovastum. The sequence continues at coordinate 167,717 of CAVQNU010000016.1, read as the reverse complement.
GCTCGCTGGAGGGGCTGTCCGCCGCGATCCCTCCCGGTGGCTACCTCGTCTATACCAACCAGCCATGGCACCCACAGCTCGAAATGATCGCCCGCGCGCTCACCAGCCACCGGCAGGGGCAGGCCTGGATCATGCGCCGGCGTAGCCAGGCGGAGATGGACCAGCTCGTGGCCACGGCGGGGTTCCGCAAAATCGACCAGCTCATCGACGAATGGGGCATCTTCATCGTATCGCTCGCGGAACGGACGGATGCATGATGGCAGCGCCGGCCCGGCCATGGGGTCGCGCGGCCGGATGGCTCCTGGTGCTCGGACCGTTCTTTTTCCTCAGCTACGGCGCGGCCACCTGGCTCACAACCCTGCGCGGCCATGTCGGCTCGGTGGTGTTTGCCTGGGAGCGGCAAATTCCGTTCGTGCCATGGACGATCATTCCCTACTGGTCGATCGATGTCCTGTACGGCATTTCGCTGTTCCTCTGCACCACGCAGCGCGAACAGGGCGTGCATGCGCGCCGCCTGCTGACCGCGCAGGTGGTCGCGGTGTCGTGCTTCATCGTGGCGCCGCTGCGCTTCACCTTCGTGCGTCCGCCGGTGGATGGCGTGGCCGGCGTGCTGTTCGACGCGCTGGGCCGGTTTGACAGACCGTTCAACCAGGCGCCCTCGCTGCATATCGCGCTGCTGGTCATCCTATGGGACCGATTCGCGCGCCATACGCCTGGGCCGGTGCGATGGATATTGCATGCATGGTTCGCCCTGATCGGCCTGTCGGTGCTGACCACCCGGCAGCACCATTTCTTCGATCTGCCGACCGGTGCGCTGCTCGGCTTTGCCCGCCTCTGGGCCTGGCCGGAGAGCGCCCCCAGCCCGCTGGCGACCGCTCGCCGCGCGCGTGACCCAAGACGGTGGCGACTGGCCGGGTTCTATGCCGCCGGCAGCGCCGCGTTGGTCGCGTTTTCAGCTGTGGCCGGTGGCGTGTGGCTCTGGCTGCTGTGGCCTGCAATGTCGCTGGGCCTGGTTGCCGGTAATTGCGCACTGTTCGGCGCCGCCGGATTCCAGAAGGCCGCAGACGGGCAAATGAGCCTCGCCGCGCGCTGGCTGCCGGCTCCGTACATCGCCGGCGCCTGGGTCAATTCGCGCCTATGGACCCGTGCGGAGCCAGCTTGCGCCAGCATCGGCGACGGCGTGCGGCTGGGACGGATGCCGTCGCGCGGCACCATCACGGCCTGTGCGACGATCATCGATCTGTGTGCCGAACTGCCCCGCCCGCCCGGCGTGGCGCCGTATCACGCCATGCCGATGCTCGATCTGATCGCCCCCGCGCCGGAGCAGTTGCGGCGAGCGGCGGCGGCAATCGAGCAGGCCCGCGCCACCGGCCCGGTGCTGGTTTGCTGTGCGCTCGGCTATGGGCGGAGTGCCGCGGCAGTGCCGGCGTGGCTGCTGGCCACCGGGCGCGTCCCGGACATCGACGCGGCGATACGGCAGGTCCGGCAGGTCCGCCCACGCATCGTCCTGAACGGCGCAACCCGTGGCGCCGTCGCCGCCGCTGCGGGTGTACGCCAATGAGCGACGCGGAGCCGGTCGCGCGCCAGGTTCTGGCGATCGTTTCGATTGTGCTGGCACAGGCCGACCGGGTCGATCACGTTTCGCGCCCCCTGACGGTCGCATCGCTGGCCGGGATGGTCGCTGCCGGCACACTGGCCGGCCGCCCGGCGGCGGCGCGGATCGCCGGGGCGGCGCGTTTGTTGTGCTGGCAGATCGCGGCACTGCTCGTGCAAATGGGCCTGCTCACCATCTGCGCGTTGCGCGCCGCGATGGCATGATCGCCGCATGCCCACGCGGGAGGGCCCGGTGACCGAACGATTCATCGCCGCCGCCGCGCCTGCGTTCGAACCGTGCCATCGGGGACGGCCGTTGCGCGTTTGCAAGTAACCATTCCACTCCCAGGGTCGCGACGCGCTGCGCCGCTGGTTGGCGAGCGTCAAGTTCGCGTACACCCTGTCGGGGCGACCCGGCTGGGGATGATCCCGGTCGCGCTGGTCCGTGGCCCTATCGCCGGATCGCACATGTTGATTTGGCGCCCGTCTTGTTTCACTATCCGCATGCGTCCATAGATAGAAAGATCGCACAATGATCCGCCTTGCAGCCCAGGCACTGGGCCTTGCTATGATGACGAGCGCCGCCTTTGCACAAGGCACGCCGGCGCTGTTCAAGATCGTGACGCCGAAGGACGAAGTCGTCATCGGTGTGGTCGGTACTGACCTCGATGCGCTTGCAAAGCAGCTTGTGGTAAACGGGCAGATCACTGTCTGGCAATATGCTGTGCACAAGGCGGCCAGCGGCGATCTTGAGCAGATTCCGTTGCGCCGGATCGCCATCTTCCGCCAGGACACGCTGCGGATCGAGCCGTACACGTCCCCGCTGAAAGTGCTGCCGCTGCCGCCCTGATCCGTTGTCCCGATGGGGCCAGCCGCGGCAATTGCGCCGGCGCGTCCTTGGATGGTGCGGTCCCTCCCAGGCATCTTTGATCACAAGGCGGCCGACAGCCTAAAGTAGCGCGGTCCAGGGGCCTCTCGGCCCTTGGCGGGTCCAGGGCAGAGCCCTGGCCTTGCTTGCTTCTTCCATTGCCCCGCGCACCGCCAGAACGGTCCCGCCCCCGTTACGAACCCCCACCGGGGCAGCAGTCGATCGTGACGGCGGTGACGTTGTCGGTCACATTTGCAGCCAGGGCAGCCATGACAAGCCGTTCCGCGTTCGCATCGTCCGCGCCGGCGAGCAATTCGGCGATCTGCGCCTCGGGAAGCGTTTTGCACAACCCATCGCTGCAGAGCAGCAACCGGTCGCCCGCCATAAGCCGGCCGGTTCGTTTCTCCATATCGAGCAGTTCGCCGCCGGCACCGACCGCGCGCGTGATGATGTTGGCGTGCGGGTGGTGCGCCGCGTCCGCCTCGCTGATGCTGCCGCTGTCGAGCAGGTCCTGAACCAGGCTGTGGTCGCGCGTCACTTGCGTGAGCACGCCGCCACGCAGCAGGTAGGCGCGCGAATCCCCCGCCCAAAGGCAGGCGAAATGGTCGCCGCGCGCCGCCAGCACGACCACCGTCGTTGCCAGCATGGCGCCGCCGCCACGCCGCGCCCCCTCGGCGCGCAGGTTCGCATGGGCGGCCTCGAGACGGTGGCGCAACACGGCGAGCAACTGACCGGCCGAGAGGCCGGCACCGATGCCCTGCAGCGCGCTGGCAACCTCGGCGGAGGCAACCTCGCCGGACTGATGCCCGCCCGCCCCGTCGGCCACCGCCCACAGCCCGAGATCGGGACGGTTCACGAAGGCGTCCTCATTGAGCCGCCGCGCCATGCCGACATGGGTTGCCGCGCGAGAGCGAAAACGGCCGGATTGCGCAACGTCGTGACGGATCGCGGCCTCGCTCATACCGGCGGCTCCGCCGCTTCATTCGTCCTGGCTGTCCAGCCATCGTCGAGCATGGACGCGAAATCACGGCCTTCCGGCAGGAAGGCGCCGGTCACGCTCCGGGCGGCCACACGCGGGCCGCCCTCGGTCCACCAGGCGGCGGTGCGGGGTGCAAGCGCCGGCCGGGGCGGCGCCGGCGGGGGGCCGGAAGCCGCTTGGTTTTCGCCTGCCGTCAGCGCGTCCGAAGCGCGCCGGGCCAGCGCATCGGGGGCGAGATCATGTTCCAGCGCGTCGCGGCCCGCCTGCTCCAGTGCGGCCAGGAAACCGGCCATGCCGTCCAGCCGGTCCGCCCAGTCGAACGGGGCGGTGGCGGCCAGGGTCAACGGGTAGTAACGGCCAGCCTTGTCCACGCTCGGCAGCCAGACGCCGAGCACGCCGTCGCTGCCGCACAGTCCGGGCGGCAGCACGAACCGCCAGACCGGCGCCTCGAGCCAGGAGGCGACCCAGTTGTCGCCGGCCATTTCCCGCGTGGCGGCAAGCCCGCGCTGCCACCACGCGTCCCACGTGTCGGTAAAGCCCCGCGGCAGGGCCTCGCGGACGAAATCGCCGCGCGCCGGCAGCTTGCCGAAGATGCCGGCGCGCGCCCCGCCCATCATTGCACGGTCGGGCAACGGAACTCCGCCAGCAGGCCCGGCGCGAACGGGTTCAGCACCGATCCGGCGCGGATTTCGAACGATGCCTGCCGTGCGCCGAGCTGCACAGACAGCGTGTAGCGTTCCGGCGCGCCAGCCTGTTTGAGCACGCCGCGGTTGAACATGCGGAACATCGCCCACGGCCCGGTATCGGACAGAACACCGGTTCCGCCTTGCGGCGGCGGGTCGAACACCAGGCGCACGTTCTGCATCTGGGTCGGGCCCGGCCAGGTGATCTGCGTCGCCCGCGGCGGACCATGGCTGTAGACCACCGGGGTGCCGTCGAAATCCAGGCTCACCTGGGTGGCGCCATCGTCCAGGCTGAGCGGGGTGATGTCGAAGCGGACCGCTGGGGTGCTGCCGCCGGCGGCGAAGAACAGGTCGCGGATCATCGCCGCGCGCTGGAACTGCGCGACATCGGCGGGCGAGACAGGCGGCGGCACGCCGTCGGCCGTCTGCGGCTTCCAGACCGGGCCGGACGTATCGACATAAGGACGCAGCTGGGTGTTGAAGAACCCGTCGATCAGGCCGCCGGGCGCAAAGAGTTTGCCGAAATCGCCGATCGGCGTCTCCAGCGCGCTGCCCGGCACGAAGGGGAAGCGGCCGTTGACCGCGACCGGGCAAAGTGCGGCCGGCCCGCCGGCGCCATTATAGGCGGCGGCCACTTGCTGGCGGGCGCCGCCGCCGCGCAGCACGGTGCCGGAGCCGGCCATGGCCAGCAGCCAGCGCGCGACCGGCTGCGGCTGGCGCTGTGCCTCGGCGCGCAAGGCGAGCGCCGGGTCGTTGGCACCGGTGGCCGCCGGCGCGCCGCCGCCAATCGGCGCGGCCGCCAGTTTGGCGAGTTCCTGCTGCAAATCGCTGAGCGATTTCAGCACCAGATCGATCGGCGCGGCGCCGCCGCCGGTGCCGATCAGGTCGCGCACTTGCTGGTAGCGCTCGTCGATCTCATGGCCGGGCGGCAGGGCAGGCGGCGCCCCCGGCTGGCCGCCGCCGAGCAGCGTGGTCAGCCGCGAGGTCGCCTGCGCCGCCGCCGAGGTTGCGGCCGACGTTGCGGCCGCTTGGGCGCTGGCGGCGAGATCGGCGGCGGAACCGCCGGCCAGCGGCGGCGGCTTGGACAAGGTCAGCTGCCGCGCCATGGCGGTCAGCAATTCCTTTATCGGCGACTGCGGCGAGCCCAGGATGTACAAATCCTGGGCCGCCTGCGTCAGGCTGCGCAACGGCACCAGATCGATGTCCTGCAGCAAGCCGTCCCAGGCCTTGGCGTAGTCGGCCTCGTACAGGGCGATCACCGCCGTCTCAAGCTCTTTGATTTGCGCCTCGGCGAGGCTGATCTGCGCGGTTCTGCCCAGCACCCAGCTCTCCGAGGCGACCTCGCGGGTGGCGCCCGGAAGAGCCGGCAGCAACACGCGGTGGAAACCATCGATGGTCAGGAAGCCGGGCACGCCCTCGGTCAGCGGCTTGCCGGAGGCGCGCACGATCAGGCCCAGCCCGGCCGGGCCGAGCGCGTCGCTCGGCCGCCAGGGCGGCAGGCGCTGCGCCGCCGCGGAGGGCTTGATCCGCGAATACACCCGCACCGCCAGCGGCACGTTGCTGAACGCCTTCTGGGCCAGGGCCACGAGCTGGTCGTCGAGCGAGACCGGCGCTTGCGGCAACGCCAGCAGCGCATCGAGATGGCCAACGAGCGCGGTCACCACGGGCACGTTGAAGGCGCCGGAATAGGTCGCCTGCCAGTCGATCGTCATCCACTCGCGCACCAGGCCGGTGTCGAGCGGTCCCTGGCCGCCGAGCATCAGATAGACCCTGGTGGCCTCATACAGAAAATCCGGCCTTGTGAGGTTGCCGCGCATCTGCGCTTCCAGCCGCCAGATCAGCCGCGGCAGCAGGGCGTATTCCAGCGCGTGGCGATACACCGCTTCCGCCCCGGTCCGCAGCTTGTCCGCCTGCGACAGGCCAAGCCCCCATGAACCGCCATCTTGCCCGGCGCGGGCCAGATCGCGGGCGGCGTTCAGCAACGGCAGCAGGCGTGGCAGATCGGCATCGGCGACGGGATCGAGCGGCACGCCCTTGGTCGTCGCCTCGTAGGCGGCGAGTGCCGCCGCCATGCCGTCGATTTCGCGCTGGCCATTGTGCTCGCTGGCGAACAAAGCGCCACCCACCGCCAGCACGGCGAGGCCCACGGCGGCGAACGACGCCGCCCGCAAGGCCAGCCGCCGCCGCGCGGCGCCAGGCGGCTCGCTGACCAGCATGGCCTCGCCGAAGATCACCCCGGACAGCAGCCGGCCGAGAAAATAGCTGCGTCCGCGCTCCGGACGCAGGCTGGCGGCGCGCCGCTGGTCGAGGCCGAAGGCGCGCGCCATGGTCCCGGTCAGCCGGTCGATCGGCGTGCCTTCCTGCGTGCCGGAGGTGAAATAGACGCCGCGCAGCAACGGCGCCGGATCGAGCCGCGAGCCGCCGAAGGCTTCTGCCAGGAACGCCTGCAGCGGCTCCGCAAGGGTTGCCACCTGCATGGGGAATCCGGCGATCAGCGCGCGCCGCTCCGGGCTTCGTTCCGTTTGCAGGCGATCGAACAGGCGTTCGTTCAGCCGCTCCACGAGCAATTGCAGCTCGGCAGTGAACCCCTCGACCGGGCCGGAAGCGGTCTTGCTCAGCGGGAAGGTGGCGCCCCAGACCTGCTCGCGCCGTTCGCGGTCGAGGTCGGCGAAGAACTCGCTGAACCCGGCCAGCAGATCGGCCTTGGTGAACAGCGCATAGACCGGCATGCGGATGCCGAGCTTCTCGCCAAGCTCCTTGATGCGGCGGCGGATGGCGCGGGCATGGGCCAGGCGTTCTTCAGCCGGCGCCTGGGCGATGTCGCTCAGGCCGATCGCCACGATCACGCCGTTCAGCGGTTGGCGCGGCCGGGTGCGGCGGAGCAGATCGAGGAACGCGTCCCAGCCGGCGCGGTCCACCGCAGCGTTCGAATCCTGGGTGGTGTAGCGCCCGGCGGTGTCGATCAGCACCGCGGTTTCGGTGAACCACCAGTCGCACAGCCTTGTGCCGCCGACGCCCGCGACCGCGCCCTGGCCCATTTCGGCGGCGAGCGGGAATTTCAGCCCGGCATTGATCAGCGCCGTGGTCTTGCCGGCCCCGGGCGGTCCGATGATGACGTACCAGGGCTGCTCATACAGATAGCCGCTTGTGCCCCGCGCCCGTTTCAACAGGGCCAGCGCTTCCGACATCCGCCCGGCGAGCGCCGCCGCCTCCTCGGCAGCCCCCGTCTCACCGCGCGCTGGTGTTGGCCCCGTGACGCCTTCTTCCAGGGCACGCTCGCGGCCGCGGCGGCGGCGGTCGAGCAGCAGGTTCGCCCCCGCCCAGCCCAGCAGCAGCAGCAGCACGAGAACCAGCCGCGGCAGCCAGGACTCCAGCATGTCCAGCAGCGGTCCGAACACCCAGACCAGCAGCGCCAGCAGGACGATGCCGACGAAGCTCAGCACCCAGCGGGAGAGCAGCACTCCGATGACACCCACCTTCTAGGTCCCTCGCGCGAGCAATGCGATTTCGATGCGGCGGTTCTGCTCGCGGCCTTCCGCCGAACTGTTGGACGCGACCGGATCAGCATCGGCCCGCCCCTCGGTACTCAGCCTCGAGGCATCGCCGATGGCGCCGGCCACGATACCGCCGGCCGCCTTCGCCCGCGCGGTGGAAAGCTGGAAATTCGAGGGAAACGCGACCGTGCGGATCGGCTGGTTGTCGGTATAACCGACCACCTGCACGCTGCCCGGCTCGCTCTTCAGCGCCGCGCCAATCCGTTCCAGCAGCGGCTTGAAGCCCGGCTCCACGGTGGCGCTGCCGGAGGGGAACATGCCGCGGTTGGCAATGCGGATTACCGGCCGGCCAGGCGTGCCAATGATGGCGACCAGCCCTTGCGCAATCTCCGGCTGGAGAAATTGCCGCAGCCGGTCGAGCGGCGTCGGATCGAGCGCGGGCGGGGGTGCCGGCAATGGCTGCACAATGCGCGCCCGGCTGATTTGCGGCATGGCGGCAGGCGGGAGGGCCAGCATACGGGCGTAGAGCGCGTCGGAGGCCGCGCCGAGGCCGGTCGAGAACCAAAAGAACAGCCCGGCGATGATGGCCAGCCCCACGCTGGCCGCCACCCAGAGCGGCACCTGCACCCGCGCCGGCCGGTACGGCGCGTCAAGCCCCTTGGTGTGCGGCGCCAGTTCGGGCCTGGCCGGCGGACGCTGCCGGGCGATGACGGCATAGGTCTCCTCGCGCACCCGTTCGATCTCGCTGGCGCCGCGCGGCGACAGACGGTAGCGGCCGACGAAGCCGAGCGACATGCAGAGATACATCAGCTCGACCACCGGCAGGAACTTGCCGGGATTGTCGCGCATCTGCTTGAGCAGGTCGAAGAAGCGCTCGCCGCCGCGCACTTCCTGATGGAAGGTCGCGACCAGCGATTGCGAACTCCAGCTGGTGCCGCTGCTGCCCCAGGGGGTGTTCAGCACGACGTCGTCGAGACTGGCACAGAGGGCGTAATGCGCCGGCCGCAGCTGCTCCATCGGCACGCCGGCCGCGCGCGCCTTCTGTTCGAAGGCGCGGACCTGGCGCACGCTGCGCTCGCGCAGGTCGCCGGCATCCGGCGGGTTGGCGGTGTTGCGCAGCCGCGCCATGAGCTGCAGCAGCGGCGCCGCGGCGGCGGCCAGCGAGTTGGCGCCGATGGCGATGTTCTCGGTCCCTTCGGCGACGCGCGGCGGTGCGGCCGGTGCCGGCGCCTCGGCCGGCGCCGGACGACGCCCGCCCGGGACCGGCCGGATGATCGTGCGGTCGGTGTCCTCAGGCTCGGAAAACGGGTTGTCGCTCATGTCGCCTCACTGCACAGGTCGTCAGCCGCGAATCGCCCAGAGCTCGAGGGTGAGGTTCGGGAAATCGCCGGAGACATGCAGACCGAAGCCGCCGGAGGTTTGCATATGCTGCCAATGCGGCGAATTGCGATCCAGTTCGAAATAGGTCGCCCCCGCGTAGAACGGCAATTGCCGCGGGGCCACCGGCAACGGCCGGACATCGATGCCCGGCAGCGCCACGTTCACAAGCTGCTGGATCTGCTCCACCGCGCCGATCTTCACCTGCGAGGGGAACAGGCGTCGCAGCGTCTCGGTCGGCACATCGGCCTGCACCGCCAGCACGAAACTCGCCGAACGCAGGATCGTGCGGTCGACGATGGCGCCGACGCGCACGCCGTGGCGCCGCTCCTGCAAGGGAATCGCGACGGCGGTCTGCTCGATCACGGCCGACAGGGCGCGGCGCAGATCGGCGATCACCGGCGCGAAGCTGCGCTGCAAATCGGCGTGCCGGTACGGCGGGTAGTTGGACGGGCGGCGGGTCGTCGGGTCGAACGTCGCGAAGTCGCCGGCCATCTGCACCAGGGCGGCGTACAGGTCGGCCGGATGGACGGCGCCGGCATCGGCCCAATGGCTCAGCAGCTTCTGCGACCGGTTGACGGTTTGCAGCAGCAGGAAATCCGACACGTCGGCCACCCCGCGCGCGCCCGGCGCGGTCAGCCGGGCCGCCAGCGCCTCGCCGCGCTGGTTCAGCATGCCGGCCAGCTCGGCCAGCAGCCCGGCCAGCGGCGGTGTGGCGGAACACAGCAAGGCCGGCGCGATCCAGCGGTCGTCCAGCGTCACCCGCCGGTCGGCACCGACTTCGGTGATCCGCGCGAGGCCGATGCCGTGATAGCCGGCGCGGTTCTCGGTCTCCAGCATGTAGCGCAGGCGTAACCGGCCGACCTGAATATCCGCCGGCTGCGGCGAGCCGGAATGGGTATCGTAGGCCTCGAAGCCCTGCTGGCCGTAACGTCCGCCCGGACGGTCATCGGCGGCGATTTCCACTGCGCCGGCCTGCCGGATGGGCAGCACCAGATAAACCAGCGCGTTGCGCGTGGTCTCCGCCAGCTCGAGCGGCACCGGCTGGTCGGTTTCGCCCGGAAACGAAAATGGCGTGCCGTCCTCGAACACGCCGGTGGCGCTTGCCAGCGCGAACTGGCCGGTGGCCAGCAGGTCGCGGTTGATGACGGCCTCGGTCAGGCCCCACCCGTAGGGGCGCAGGGCCGCGGTGCGCCCGCGCAGCAGCGCTTCCAGCCAGCGGTCCTGCTGCTGGAAATGCTGCGCGCGCAGGAACATGCCTTCCTGCCAGATGACCCGGTTGGTCCAGGTCATGCCGGCGCCAGCGTGGCGTTCAGTCCGCTGAGCGTCAGCACCAGCCTGGTCTTCCCGCTGGACGCGACCGGCGCCAGGGCCCGCCACGTGGCATGGTCGATGTCGCGGAACAGCACGGTGACGCCCAGCATCTGCACGCCTTTCTTCGGTTCGCGATCGATGGTGCGGGTCTCGTCCGGGCGCAGCACGAATTCCTCGGAGCCTTGCGAGTCATCGGCCAGGGTGGCGTGCTCGCGCTCGATCAGGGCGAACACGTCGGCCCGCTCGAAGCGGGCGCTGGCGCTCAGGTAGAACAGCCTGACCGCGACCGGGGCCGGGTGGCCGGCATAGTCCGGATTCTGGTCCGCCCCACCCTTGATCAGCAAGCTGAGCGACGCCGGCGCCGGCGGTGCCGGCGGCGCGGCGCAACGGGCGAGCACCAGCGCCGGCACCCACAACATGGCGCGGCGGGTGTTCATCGCCCGGCCTCGTGGGCAGACAATTCGTCGATCGCCTGCTCATAGGCGCGGGCGAACGCCTTGCCGAAGACGCTGTCGAAATCATCAGACAGCGCCTGCGACACTTTCAGATGCAGGGCCTCGAACTGGTCCCAGGCACGCGCCTTGCGCTGGCCGGGCAGCACCGCGAGCCCGCCCTTGTCGGCCCGCGCATCGATCGCAGCGGGATTGAATTGCGCCAGCAGCGCGCGGACCGCCGTCTGCATGGCCGATATCGAGGCCAGCTCGTGCAGCCGCATGTCGCGCAAGGCTTCGCTGATCGCATCCGCCGGTGCTGTGGTGCCGCGCCGGCCAAATCCCAGCAGCATGCTCAGCGCTGCGTCGTCATCGGCGGAGAATTTCAGCGGATTGTTGCCGCTGGCCTGGATCATCGTCTGGTTGATGCGGAACTCCCCTTTAATCGCCGCGCGCGCGATCAGCACCTGGCGCAAGCCGCTGACCGCGGCGCGGAAGGCGGCGCCGGCGCGTTCCATCGTTTGCTGTGCGTCAGCCGCGCTGGCGTCGGCCACGACGGCTTCGGCCAGACCCGCGCCGCGCAGGAAGGCGGCGAAAACCTCGCTTCCGCTGAAGCTGGCCGCCGGCGGCGCCGCAGGCCTGGATGGCGCAGCGATGGGTTCGCGCGGAACGGTGGGCCTGGCCGGCGGCGCCGGCGTTTCGCTTCGTGCCGGCGGCCCTTTCCCGTGCCGGCGGCGCCCGCGTTTCCGTGCGCGGCGCTGGTGCGGGCGCTTCGCTGCGCGGCGGGATTTCGGCGGCCTGGGGCTGTTGCACCGGAAGATCCGCGTCCCAATCGTCCGGGATAACCGCGGCGGGGCGCGGCGGCGGGCGGAAGGCGCTGTTGATCGCCGGCGCATGGTCGGGCTGCGTCGGACCGTGGAACGGATCGGCCTCGCCGCCAATCGGGTCGTAATCCGCCGGCAGCCGGATCGCGCCGCCCTCATCGCCGAGCAGCCGGTCCCCGCGCAGCACCGGGTCGGGTGCGGCACCGAATGGGCCCGGCGCCTGCGCGGGCGGAAACTGATCGAGCATGTCGGGCGCGAAGGAAATATCCGCCTTGCGGGCACCCGTATCCGTGCGCCGGACCGGGCGGGGGTCGAATCCGGGGAAATCGCCGATCTGCTCATCCGTCCAGGCAGCGTCCTCATCCCCTCGGGCTTCGATGGTCACTTCGAATTCATAAGCGCCCAGTCTGATCCGGTCGCCGTTGCGCAACGGCTGCGCCGAACCGGCACCGACCGGGGTGTCGGCGCGATTGAGAAAAGTGCCGTTGGCGCTGAAATCTTCCAGCAGCCAGCTGCCGGCGCGAAACGCCACCTGGCAGTGCTGCTTTGAGAGATGCCGCTCGGGGTCGGCAAGAATCCAGTCGTTATGCGGACCGCGGCCGATGCTGAGCTGTCCGGCCGTCAGCTGGCGCCGCTCGTGCACCAAGCTGTTCGGACCCCGGATCATGCGAAGGGTCAGGGTCACGCGCGGCGGCACCACGTCGCCGGCAAACAAGCGCCCCGGTCTTGCGTGCGGCACCGCAGGTTCATTCTCTCTCTCCCCGTTCATCGCATGGCTGCTATGATAGAGAACTGCGACGCGTCTGATAAGCCCCAGCTGCGCGACCGCCCCCGATGCGTCAGCGTGCAACAAGCGGAGGATTATTCGGCGTGGGCCTCGTTCCGTCACCGACGATCCTGAGCACCGACGAAATGGGACGCGTCGCACCGCCGATCTTCACCTCGGTGGGGCTGGGCGCTGTTAACAGCCCGGGCGATGTGTTCATCATCCAGTCGCTGCTGAACGAGCGGCTGCCGAAACCGCACTCGCCGGTCGCCGTCACCGGCATCGCCGACCCGGGCACGGTGCTGGCGATCGAGGCCTATCAAGCGGTTGTGATGAACATGAACCCGCCGAGCGGGCACATCGATCCCGGCAGCGCCACGTATTATTCCCTGGCCGCCCGCCCGCTGGTGAACCAGGCGCCCCCGCCCTCGCCGCATTTCGGCCATGTCGGCGTGGTGCCGCCGGAGGTGCTCGACGCCGCAATCGCTTCCGAACTGCGCTGGAACGTGCCGGCATCGGTGACGCTGGCACAATGGATCGTCGAGAGCGCCTGGGGTGCGGCGATGCCGCCCGACAGCAACAATCCGTTCGGTATCAAGGCGCTGCCCACGCAGCCGGGGGTCGACAGCGGCACCCGCGAGGTGGTGGACGGCAACGTCATCCAGACCACCGCACGTTTCCGCAAATTCGACAGCCTCGCCGAGGCGTTCGATCTGCATGGCAAGTTGCTGGCGACCGCCGCCCCCTATGAAGCGGCGATGCGGGTGGCAAAAGACCCGGACGGTTTTGCGGACGCACTGACCGGCGTTTATGCGACCGATCCGAATTATGGCTATACTTTGAAATGGGTGATGAACAATTACGGACTTAAGCAATACGACAGCGCTGCGCATCGATGAGTCGAATGAAGGAAGTAAGGCCGGGGCCCTGATGCTGTGAAGGATTCCCTGTTGAGGGCGCACTGAGCCGGATTTGTTGCTGGTCGGTACGGGGAGCGAGGGGGCGTATCGCGACAAATAGCCAGCTGCCGGCATTTCCGCCGCGCCAGCTTGCTGGCGAGGCCGGCGGCGTCAGGAGATGCTGGCGGCGTTACCCAGGGGCGGCCTCGGTCAGGCTGGACGGACCACGGGCAGTCCGAACACCGTCGCTCACGCCTCGGCCTGTAAGATGCATCGGAGGTTTGGGCCATGGCTTGGTGAGCCGTGCCTTCGGTCGCACCAGATCGCCCAGCCGCTGGCATGGAAGGGGACGATCTTCCTGTTCTTAATATGTTCCGGCATGCCCCGATCATTACGGCAAGGGCCGTCCGACGCAAGGCCCGCATGCTCGCGGCTATACCGCCGCGTCCTGGCGCTGGCCGATGGCGACGATCGCCAGCTGCTTTGCCGGCGGCGGCTGTTGCAGTTTGAGTGCCGCAGCGGTGTCGGCTCCCAGCCAGGTGTCCCAGATCTCCTCGGTGAGGATCACCGGCATCGCCTTGGCATGCACCGGCCGCACCACGGCGTTCGCCTCGGTGGTGAGGAAGGCGAACAGCAGATGCTCGCCGGTTTCGCCCGTGCGTGTGCCCGTCCATGGCCGCCAGATGCCGGCGAAGGCGAAAGGCGGCCGGTCGGCACCGAGCGCGAACCAGTGCGGTACCTTCGGCTGACTGTCAGTGTATTCCGCGAAGGACGTCGCCGGCACCAGGCAGCGGAACTCTGGCTTGAGCCAGGCGCGCCAGTAGGGGCTTGCAGCGTTGCGGACGTTGGTGACCGGCCGGGTGCCGAGATTCGGCGGCGGCGGAAATCCCCAGCGCATCATCTCCATGACGCGCGCGCCGTCCCGCGCGACGTGCACCACCGGCGCCATACGGTCGGGGAAGATCGCCGGCTGCGGCGGCTGGTTGGCCGTCCGGTCCGTGCTGACCCGGAACAACTGCCGGATTGCCTCCCGAGGGCGGGTCATCGCGTACAAATTACACACACCCAAGCGTAGCGCCGCGGCCGGAATTGGCAATGCGTTGCAGGCGCAGCCAGCCCGAGACACCGGGCTTGTCGACCGCGGCGGCTGTCCCCATCCCGGTGGCATGTTCGTCGCCACCGAAGCTGATGCCGCCGCGATCCGCGATGTCTTCAATCAGGAGGGCGAGCTATCGGCCGCCATCGAACTGCGCCACCGGTTCCCGGAGGTCACCGACAACGCGAAGGCGCGGGCATGCGCCCGGTCCATCGCCGGTTGGAAACCGCTGCAGGAGCCGGCGTGCTCAGTGACGCGACTGCGTCCTGGAAGGAACGGGTCGATCGGCGTCCGTCGCGGGATGCTCCCCGGCCGGTTGCCATATTGGGGGCTTATGCGACATCAGGGTTGGGCGCCGGGCGTCATCATCGGCTGCGCTCTCCGCCGCCGTGTTGAGACCGTCCTGAACCTGGGGGGTTCCCCTGGCCGGTCATTCCGATAAGCCAGGCAGACAAGACCGAAGGACCCGCGGATGACGTGGGTCGCGGTGGCACCCTGGCTTTGTTCTCCTCCCAGGTTCGAGACGGTCTCTTCTGCCTACCCGGTCCACGTCATTGCTCAGCCAGCCGGCGTGGCGGATGCGGCCGGGTCGGTGGGCACGAAGCGCGAGGCCCAGGCGGCAAGCACCCGCGCGGCATAGGTCGCGTCCTCCCGCCGCGACAACAGGTGATCCGCCCCGTCGAGCGCGACGAAGCTCTTCGGGTGCTTTGCCGTGTCGAAGATGGCGCGGGCATTGGCGATGCCGACGACCTGATCGAGCGGCGCATGCATGACCAGCAGGGCGCGGCCGAGGGCGGCGATGCGCGGGGCCTGATCCTGGCTGCGCGCGTCCTCGACGAATTCGCGGCGGATGGTGAAGGGGCGGCCGGCCAGTTGCACCTCGGCCTCGCCCTGGGCCTCGACCTCGGGCACGCGCGCGGCAAACTGGTCCAGCACATGCGCCACCTCGAAAGGCGCGCCGATGGTCGCCACCGCCCGCACCTCCGGGATGCGCGCGGCGGCGGCCAGCACGGCCGCGCCGCCGAGGCTGTGGCCGATCAGGATCACCGGCGGCCGGCCGGCATCGCGTAAATGGTTGGCGGCGGCGATCAGGTCCTCGACGTTGGAGGCAAAGCCGGTGTTGGCGAATTCGCCGTCGCTGCCGCCAAGGCCGGTGAAATCGAAGCGCAATGTCGCCACACCCTCCGCCGCCAACGCCGCTGCCAGCCGGCTGGAGGCATGGACGTCCTTGCCACAGGTAAAGCAATGGGCGAACAGCGCCTGGGCGCGCGCCTCACCGTCCGGCAGGTCGAGCCGGGCGGCCAGCCGGTGCCCGGCCCCGCCGGGAAAGTCGAAACGTTCTGATCGCATGGTATTCTCCCCCCAGGCTCAGCTCGACTGAACGGCACCGCAGCGCCTCACGGCGTGTTGCCGGCGAACGCAATGGCGGCGAGCTTCGCCATCGGTTCATTCCACGTCACCAGATCATCCGGGGTGAAATCAGCCAACCGGTGGTGGCCGCAGGCGCGCGCCAGCAATTGCATCAGATGCACGCTGGCATCCAGAAACGTCGCCAGCTGAACGGCGGATTTCTCGATTTCCAGCCTGGCCGCCAGTCCGGGGTCCTGCGTCGCGATGCCAACCGGACACTTGTTGGTATGGCAGGCGCGCATGCCGAGACAGCCGATCGCCTGCAATGCCGCGTTCGAGAGGGCCACACCGTCCGCACCCAGCGCGAGCGCCTTGGCGAAATCGGCCGGTGTGCGCAGCCCGCCGGTGATGATCAGCGTCACGTCGCGGCCGACGCTGCGGTCGAGATGGCGGCGTGCGCGGGCCAGGGCCGGGATGGTCGGCACCGAGATATTGTCGCGGAACAACAGCGGCGCCGCGCCCGTTCCGCCGCCGCGGCCATCCAGAATGATGTAGTCGACGCCGACTTCCAGCGCCGCGTCGATATCCTTCTCGATATGCTGGGCGGACAGCTTGTAGCCAATCGGAATGCCGCCGGTGCGGGCGCGGACCTCGGCGGCGAAATCGCGGATCGGCTCCAGGCTGTTCCAATCAGGAAACCGGGCAGGGGAGATGGCATCCTGCCCCGCCGCCAGGCCGCGGACCGCCGCGATCTTGCCGCGCACCTTGGCGCCGGGAAGATGGCCGCCGGTGCCGGTCTTGGCACCCTGGCCGCCCTTGAAATGAAACGCCTGCGCGCGCAGCACCTTGTCCCACGCGAAGCCGAACCGGGCCGAGGCGAGCTGGTAGAAATAGCGCGTGGTCTCGGCCTGCTCCTCGGGCAGCATGCCGCCCTCGCCGGAGCAGATGCCGGTGCCGGCGCGCTCGGCGCCGCGGGCCAGCGCGATCTTGGCCGGCTCCGACAGCGACCCGAAGCTCATGTCCGAGACGATCAGCGGGATTTCCAGGTGTAGGGGCCGCGCCGCCTTTGGTCCGACGGTCAGGCCGGTGGCAACCGGCGTGTCGTCCAGCAGCGGCAGTCTGTGCAATTGCGCGGTGACGAACTGGATGTCGTCCCAGCGCGGCAGGTCGGGGCCGGGCACGCCCATCGCGCCGACCGGCCCATGCGCGCCGGTGCGCCGCAGACCGTCGCGCGCCAGGCGTTGAATTTCGCCCAGATGCGGCTCCGCGTCGGTGCCGTGGGGATCGGCATAGAGCCCCAGATAGGCCGAGCGGTCATAGGGCTGGGGATGACGCGCGGCCCAGGCACGGATTTCCGCTTCATCGACCAACACCTGGCCGTCCGCGATGACCGCCGTGAAGCTGGGCAGCACCTCGGCGTTATTGTATTCGCTCACCCCGCTGTCCAGCCGGTAATCCCAGTCATGCAAGCCGCAGATCAGGTTGCGGCCGCGCACGAACCCGTCCGCCAGCAGGGCGCCGCGGTGCAGGCAGCGCCCATAAAAGACCGAGACGGTGTCGTCCCAGCGAATGACCACCAGATCAACATCGCCGACCAGGGCATAGGCCGGCACCCGGTCGTGCAGGTCGTCGAGCTTCGCGACCGCCACGTGCGTCATCATCTGCCTCGCCTTCGGAGTTCGTCTGTCAGACCAGAATGGTGCGACCAATTGTGGATCGGCGCGAACAGGTGAATTCGCCGATCAGCCGCGGCCGGTCACTGGAATCAACGCCCCGGTGAGTCCGCTCGCAGCGTCGGAGAGCAGGAAGGCGATCACCTCGGCAATCTGCGCTGGCGTGACCCAGGCGCCGTGATCGGCGTCAGGCATGGCCAAGCGGTTCTGCGGCGTATCGATCGTGCCAGGCAGTACGGCGTTGACGCGAACACCCTCCGCCCGGAGTTCGTCGGCGAAGCTTTCCACAATGCGCAGCGCCGCACTTTTCCCTGCCGCATAAGCGGCAATGCCGGCGCCCGCGTGAAGCGCGGCGGCAGCGCCAACCATCACCAGGCTGCCGGTGCCGGCGGCGCGCATCGGCGGCACCACGGCGCGCATGATGTTCAGCGTCGTGACGGCGTTGATCCGCAGCATACGCAACAGCAATTCGGTGTCGGTTTGCGCCAGTGGTGCCGCGGCGAAGCCCCCCACGGTCGTTGCCAGACCATCGATCCTTCCGAACCGTTCGAGCGCGTGCGCGACCAGCACGGCACAGCTCGCTTCCTCGGTGAGGTCAATGCCGGCGACACCCAAATGGCGCGCAGGCTCGCCGGTTGCCGCGAGGCTGTGCTGCACCGCGTCATCGCGGAGATCTGCCGCGACGATCCGGGCTCCGCCGCGCGACAGCACCGCGAGAGTGGCCGCGCCGAGATTTCCGCCGGCGCCGGTGACGATGACAACCTTGCCTTCGAGCGACATAGCAGGAGACTCCTGTTTCTAGGGGTGACGCGACGGGTCCAAGACGGACCGGACCCGCCCATGCACGGCTTCGCACAGGGAGAGGAACGCGAAGATCAGGACGGTCCGACCGATCAGGTCGAGATCGTCGAGGCCGGCGAGCGCCACCAGCATCCCGCCGAGCATCCACACCATCCAGCATCCGGCCGAGGCCAGCAGCACCGCGGCGACGCGCAGGAGCGCGGTCACAGCGGATGCACCCCGGCGGGCGCGACAAGCAGCACGAGCAGGTCGCCGTGCCGTTCGACCGCACCCTCAAGCATCAACCGCGCCGCGACCAGCGGCCGCAGCGCCTCCGGCATCGGACCGCCATCGGCGTCGGCCAGCAGCAGGAAGGTCGGGCCTTCGACCGGGTTCGTGGTCACCAGTACCGGCGGGAGGCCACCGGCCAGCCGCGGCGTCGGGCTGAAGGCGAAATACCAGTTCAGCACGGCGAGCATGTGCCCCGCCGCGACGGCGCATGTCATGACGCCGAGGGGCCGGCGGTTGTCGAGCAACGGCAGAAGCCGCGTGTCACGACGCGCCAGCGGACCGATGCACAGCACCAGCGTAAACATCAGAAAAGCGCAGCTTCCGTATGCCTTCGCCGCCATGGTCGGCGCGTCCGGCGGCAATGTCACGCTCTGCCGGCGCGGACCGATCCACAGGAAGGCCAGCAGGTAAAACACAATTCCCCCCAGCGCCACGCTGTCGTAGACGGCCTTGCTGCGCGTCCAGCTGACCGGCTTGTAGTCGGCGCTCACCGCAATGCCTCCGACAGGCGGACCGACGGCGCCTCGAGTGGCCCGTCGCGGCAAAGCGCCAGCGCGCCAAGCAGGAGAAGCGGCAGCAGCGTGGCCAGAACGGCCCAGATCCGCCGATGCGGCAAGCGATGGCGGCGACGCATCATGAGCCTCGCCCGCGCTGGCGTGCGGTTGCGATCCAGCGCGCCAGCACCACAGGCCCTAACTGGGCCGCCCCGGACAGCAGCAACGGGCGGAACGCAAGGGCCCGACGTGCGGCCGGGCCAACCCGGTCACCGCCCGCCAGAACGAAGCCAATCGCCACCGTCGCGCCGACCATCGCGTAGGTCAGAACCGCGTGGTACAGCGCCATTGACATCACCGTCGAGACCTCCGGCTGCACGTTTGCGGACGGCGTGACCGTAGCGGTCGTGCCGCGTCGATGGCCAATGCCGCCCGGTCATCGACAGGATACCCGGCCGTCATCGCATGCCGGTCGCACCGGCGTGATCCGTGCCGTGATCCGTGCCGTGATCCGTGCAATGGGAGGCATGCTCTGGATAAGGAAACGGCATTGGCGGGAATGTCCGTGCACAGTCTAAACCTGCGGCATTACCTGGGCGGCAGCCACGCCCAGCGCGACCTGTTCGTGCAGATCCTGTTGCAGCGGGCGACGCACGACGATGACGCGGCCTCGCTTGCGAGGCTGCTCGCCTTGCGGCGCGCGATGAAACGCGACGAGTGCTTTGCCGACAGGTTGACTGGTGCCGCGGCGACGGCCACACGACGCGGACAGTAAAGAAATCCTAAACGAATAAAATTTCATGAAAAAAGAACAAAGATAAAGGCTTCTTTTTGAAAAAAGAAGCAAAAACTTTTATTCGTTTTCTTGTCCTCGCGATGCGGCAGGCTACGCCATGCCGTGCACGGGCAATGAGGGTGCCGGAATGGCTGGCATGATCGACCATTCATGGGCGCGCGCAGCCCTGACGAATGCCGCCACCGGGGCGGACCAGCGTCGGCCGGCGACCGTCACCAGGCAGACCTCGCGCGCCACCTCCGGGTCGACCACGTGCCTGGTCACCAGGCCCGGCACGGCGGCGGTGAATTCCGGCAGGAAGCAGACGCCCATGCCGGCCGCCGCCATGGTCTGGATCCAGTCCTCCCGCTCGCTGCGGTACGAGCGCGCGATACTGGTGCCGCACGCCGCCAGCCGCTCGGCGAGGCAGTCGCGGAATTCGCAGTTGATGCGCTGCAGGTAGATTTCGCCCTCCAGGTCAGCCATCTCCACGATGTTTCGCCCGGCAAAGCGGTGGGTCATGGCGCAGGCGATCACGAAACGCTCGGTATAGAGCGGCTGCGGCTGCAGCGGCGCTTCGAAGCCCGCGGGCCGGGCCATCACGGCAACGTCGATCTCCCCCGTGAGCAGGCGCTCGCTCAGCTGCGCCGGCACCGCGTCGACCAGCGTGATGTCCACGCCCGGATGGGCGGCGCGGAAGCGGTCGAGGAAGCCCACGAAGCGCAGCGGCCCGATGGTGCACATGACGCCCACCGTCATCTGCGCCCCTTCCAGCCGCAGGAAGCGCCCGGCCAGACGCTTCGCGGTCTCGGCATGGTCGGTCATGGCGGCGAATTGCGGCTCCAGCAGCCGGCCAAGCTCGGTAAGGTGCGTGTTGCCGCGTTCGCGCGAAAACAGCAGCCCGCCGAGCTCTTCTTCCATCCTCTGGATCGCCCTGGTCAGGGCAGGCTGCGTGACGCTGCACTGCTCGGCGGCACGGGTGAAATTGAGCGTGCGGCAGAGCGCCAGAAAATAGCGGATCTCGGTCAGTTCCATGACATGCCTGTTCTGTTGCGCGGTGATCCGATCCTGCGGAGAGAACTCGCCCACGGGCCGGGCATTACAGCGGGTCATTCAATCGATCAGGCAGCGGCATTGGCAAGCACCGGCGCGGCACGGATAGCGTGGCGGTGTCGGGCGGATCATCTGCCTGTAGCAGAGGGCAACAAAAATGAGCAACATCATGCAGGCCGCCGGCCTGGCGCGAGAGGCGGCGCGTCCGCTGGAGGGGCGGGTGGCGATCGTCACCGGCTCGACCAGCGGCATCGGACTCGGCATCGCCCGGGGGCTGGCGGCGCGCGGCGCCATGATCGTTCTCAACGGCTTCGGCGACCGCGAGGAGATCGCCGGGCTTTGTCAATCGCTCGCGGCCGAACACGACGTCTCGGTAACCTACGACGACGCCGACCTGTCGGTTGCACAGGCCATCCACGACATGGTGGAGCGCACCGCGCGCGCCATGGGCCCGGTGGACATCCTGGTCAACAATGCCGGCATCCAGCATGTCGAGCCAATAGACACGTTCCCGGTGGAGAAATGGAACGCGATCCTGGCGGTGAACCTGACCGCTGTCTTCCACGCCACCCAGGCGGTGCTGCCGGAGATGAAGCGGCGGGGCTGGGGGCGGATCGTCAACATCGCGTCCGCGCACGGGCTGGTGGCTTCGCCGTTCAAGGGCGCTTATGTCGCCGCCAAGCACGGCGTGGTCGGGTTTACCAAGGTGACGGCGCTGGAGGCGGCGGAAGCGGGGGTGACCTGCAATGCGGTCTGCCCGGGCTATGTGTGGACCCCGCTAGTCGAGCGGCAGGTGGCAGCGCAGGCCGCCGCGCACGGCATCCCGCAAGAGCAGGTGATCCGCACGATCATGCTGGCCGAGCAGCCGACGAAGCGTTTCGCCACCATTGAGGAGGTGGCCGGGACGGTGGCATTCCTGTGCAGCCCGGAAGCCGCGTCGATCACCGGTGCGGCGATCACCGTGGACGGTGGCTGGACGGCGCGATGAGGGAGGATCACATGTCCACTGCCCGCGAGTTGGCGCGGCCGGCAGCGTATGACAAGAAGGTGGCGCTCGTGCTGCAAGGCGGCGGCGCCCTCGGGAGCTATCAGGCCGGCGTCTATGAGGCGCTGTCCAGCTCGCAATACCTGCCCGACTGGGTCGCCGGCATTTCGATCGGTGCCATCAACGCCGCCATCATCGCCGGCAATGCGCCGCAGAAGCGGCTCGAGCGGCTGCGCGCCTTCTGGGACGGTATCACCACGACGCCGCCCTTCTTCCCCGGCCTGCCCGGCGGCGGGACCGGCGGCGTGACGCACGACCACCGGCCGCTGAGTTCGCTGGCCGCACTGCTGTTCGGCCAGCCAGGGTTTTTCGCGCCGCGGCCGGCAACTGACTGGATGTTGGGCTGGATGTCCGGCACGGCGCCGACAAGCTTCTACGATACGTCGGCGCTAAAGAGCACGCTGGAGCGGCTGGTGGATTTCGATCGCATCAACGCCCGCGAAATCCGCTTCAGCGTCGGTGCGGTGAATGTGCGGACCGGCAATTTCGCCTATTTCGACAACGAAAATACCGCCATCCGGGCGGAGCACATCATGGCCAGCGGCGCCCTGCCGCCGGGCTTTCCCGCCGTGGAGATCGACGGCGAATACTACTGGGATGGCGGGCTGGTGTCCAACACGCCGCTGAAATACGTGCTGGAATACGTCCCCCGTCGCAGCCGGCTGACCTTTCAGGTGGATCTGTTCCACGCCGCCGGTCCGCTGCCCGACAACCTGGAAGCCGTGGCCGAGCGCGACAAGGACATCCGCTATTCCAGCCGGACCCGCGCCAGCACGACAACCTTCAAGACGATGCACGACGTGCGGCACGACATCAACATGTTGTGGGAGGCGCTGCCGCAGGAGCTGCGCGCCCTGCCGGCGGCGCAGCGGCTGTACGCGTTCGGTTGCGTCACCACGATGGACATCGTGCAGCTGGTCTACCAGCCCGACGACGGCCAGGGGCATTCCAAGGACTATGAGTTCAGCCGCGCAACGATGCAGGCGCGCTGGGCGGACGGACTGGCGGATGCGCGCGCCACCCTGGCCGCCTCGCCGTGGCTTGAACCGATGCCGCCGGAGACCGGGGCGCGCGCGTTCGATGTGCTGCGGGAACTGCGCGAGCAGCGTCGCCGCGCATTGCCGATAAGCGCCGGCGGAAGAAACAGACGATGAAGGTCGCGTAGGCCCGCCGCACCGCATACGCGATGCCGCTGACCGCGCCGTCCCATCCGATGGCGCCGTACCGTTTCACCGGCCGCGAGGAGATCACCCTCAATGTGGTCATGGCCTTGGGCCTGCCTGCCCTTCATACCCTACGCCGTCACCATCGATGGCGCGCCCTGTTGGGACGGGGGCGCCATAGGCAACCCGGCGCTCTTTCCGCTCATCGATGGCAGAAGCTGTGCCGGCATCGCCGTCGCGCAGATCAATCCGCTGGTGCGGCGGGGCACGCCGTGCTCCGCTCGCGAGATCCTCAACCGCGTCAATGAAATCACCGTCGGCGCGTCGCTACTGCAAGACCTCGCCACCATCCAGCTGACCCACCGGCGCGTGATGGAGGGCAAGCTCGCCAGCCGGGAATACCGCGACATGCCTATCCACATCATCGATGCGAACAACGCGATGGCGTCGCTCAGCGCCTCCTCCAGCTTCCGCACCGGATGGGAATTCCTCATCCTGTTGCGCGATAACGGCCGGCGTACTGCCGGCAAGTGGACCAACCGGCATGTCGATTCGATCGGTCAACACAGCACGGCCGATCTCGCCTCCATGTTCCGCGGCAGCTGCGCCGAGGCGCTGACATGAGCCCCCCGGCGTCGGCCGCGCACGGCGAGGCACCCCGCCTGCCGTATGGAGCTCGCCGCGTCTGGATCAGCATGAGCCTTGCCGCGCCGCTGCTGATCGCGAGCGTCATTCTGGCGCGGCTGCCGCCCGGAACCTTCCCAAAAATGCCGCCGGCAGCGCTCGCAAAGGGGCTCCCGACTCTGGCGGCCTTCGCATGTGCCTTCGCTGCCGATGCGGCGATCCGGCGCTATCTCTGGTACGGGCGTCTCGGCGAGGACGGACGTTCGCGCGTGCCGGAAATCGTCATCGGCCTGTCTTCGGCCGGCGGCTACGCCCTCACCGGGCTGGCGGTTGCCGGGTTGGTGCTCGGCTTCAACGTCAGCGCCGTCGTGACGACGTTGGGCGTGGTCGCCATCGTTCTCGGTGTTTCGGCACAGCAGACGCTCGGCCAGGTCTTCGCCGGTCTGGCGCTGAACCTCTCCCGCCCGTTTCGGATCGGCGACAGCCTGCAGGTCGAAGGCGTGTGGGGCCGCGTCACGCAGGCCGACTGGCGGGCGGTGACGCTGCGAACCTACGACGGCACGCTGGTCACGCTCCCGAACACACTGGTCGCGGCGGCGCGGCTGACCAACCTGCGGACGTTGACCGACAGCCTGCGCCACGCCATTCCCTTCGTGGTGGAGCCCGAGGTTCCGCCGGGTCGGGTGCGCGCCGTCGCGCTGGCGGCGATGGAGGGGCTGGAGAACGTGTTGCGCACGCCGGCACCCCTGGTCCTGTTCAAGAATTTCGACGAGCGTGGCGTCTTGTACGAGGCGCTGTTCTGGCATCGCGATCCCAATTTCTACATTCTCCGCAGGGACGAGGTGGGGCAGGCATTATGGTACGCTTTCCGCCGCGCCGGCCTGCCGGTGTCCGTTCACCGCCGCCAGTTGGCACGGCCGGACGCGGCGTCTGCCTACATGCCGGAAGCGCTCGCCACGAACGCCACACGGCTCGCCACGCTGCTGCGCCAATCCCGACTCTGGGGCGGTGTCCCCGCCTCCGAGTTGGCCGGGCTCGCCGAGCGGGCGCGCATCCTCGACTACGCGGCGGGAGAGCGGATCATTCGTGAGGGCGAGGACGGCGCGTCCATGTTCCTGCTGCTGGAGGGGGACGTGAGCGTCCGCCTGTCCGGCCCATCCGGAGAAGAACACGAGATCTACACGCATAAAGCCGGCGACGTATTCGGCCACATGTCGGCGCTGACGGGCGCGCCGCGCTTCGCCACGGTGCGGGCGTATGGGCCGGTCACCCTCGCGGAATTCGACAAGGCCAGCCTGGCCGCTCTGATCGCGGCGCATCCCGAGGTGGTGGACTCGGTCGCGCGGGAGATTTTGCGCCTCGACGACGCGAACCGGGAACTGCGGCGAATGATGTCAATGCCCGAAACTGCGGAGTTGGAAACCGACCCGCTCCGCGCCCTGCGCCGCGTGGCGGACCGTATCCGCGCCTTTTTCCAAGGCTAGAAGCCTGTCGGAGTTGAGGAATTTCGGAAATCATCGTTCAGTTCGGGCCGAAATCATCGCCTTTTCTTACGCCGAAGCAGGAGAACACGAATCCAATCATCAAATTGTTCCTTTTATGCTCACGACTCCCCCCATTTTCTCCATCCCGGATCTTGCGCCAATTCGCACCGATTCCGTACCAGATCCCGGAGTGTTCTTGCCGCGCCGCCCGCGCAGGCATCGACAACCTCCTCATGCCCCTCGCTATTTCATAACGTTGAACAGTCTTGGGCAGAGCCCCGGCCGTGCTTCCTTCACCCGATGGCCCCGGCCCCTCAGCCGATCAGCACCGTCGGAAAGCCAAGAACAACCATGCCGCCATGGGCGCATAGGCTGGTCATGCGGGCAGCCGGCTGGCCGCCGATCAGCACGGTGAACGATCCCATCGCGATCGTGTCGGGCGGTCCGACGCAGGTCAGCATGTCGCCGACGCGGGCGGCCGGAAGGCTGCCGATCAGCACGGTCGGGCAGCAGGGCGGAAGGATCGGGCCGCCGACATGCGGCACAACGCCGGTGACCATCGGGCAGACATGCATGTCGGTCACGCGGCTCGCCGGCAGGCCCATCAACCGGTCTCCGGCTCGATGCGTCCGGCCCCGCCGGCGGCGATGTCCCTCCCCGCAATCAGGAAGCGGCGGAGCCGTGCCTCGCGCCGCGTCGCCTCGCCGCGGGCAGCGGCGATGGCCACCGCACCGGCCACCGCGAGGCCGGTGAAGTGCGGCTGCGGCGGCACTTTGGGCGCCTCCGGCGGCGCCATCGAATCACCGCTCCAGAACGCCGCGACCGCGGCCCAGGCCTCCGCGCTGCTGAAGCCAGCTGCTTCGGCTTCCCGCATGGCCGCGCGCCGCTGCGCGTCGGTCTGCCGCCGCACCCATTCCTCCGCCGCCGCGCGGACCACCGCCCCGGCCGCCGGATCGGCGCCGGAGGCGGCGGTGTGGCGAGCGCACATGCACGCCCACCACACCGCCTCGCGCGCCGGCAGGGCATGCGCGATCAGCCGCGTCGCCTCGATCAGGAAGCCGCCGCGCTCAAGCCGGTCCAGCGCCTCGGCGGTGCCCGCGCAGCCGGCAAGTGCGGCCGATCCCTGCGCATCGAGCTGCACATGCGCCAGCACGCGCGCGAGGTCGCCGGTAAGCTTGCCGGCGGTTGGCGGCGGCGCAGGAGACATGGGTGCGTTCGTCATGGCCATCAGTTGATCATGGTGATGCCGCCCTTGAGCGTCAGCATCGCACTTCCGTTCACCGTCACCATCACACCCTTCACCTCGACCTGCACCTGCCCCTCGATGCTGATCATCATGCCCTTCACCTCCACCCCGGTCTGGGTAAGGGTCAGCGAACTCTGCCCGACCTTCAGCGTGATCGACTGCAGCGCCTCCATCGTGATGCTGCCCAGCTTCGCGTTGGTGGACTGGTTGCCCATGTCGAGCACCACCGAGCGATTGCCCTGCTTGATTTCCAGCGAGTCGTTGCCCTCGGTGATCTGGTGCGTCCGGTCGCCGGTAATGGTGGCGGTTTCCTTCCCCTTGACCGTCACCGTCCGGTCGTGATCGACCTGCAGGGTCTGGTCGTGCTCGACCTCGGTCAGCAAATCCTTCTGCGCATGCAGGAACACGAGTTCGTTGTTCTTATCGTCGTTGAACGTCAGCTCGTTGAATTCGTCGGTGCCGCCTTTGGTGACCGAGCGGGTGCGGAAGCCGGATTTGGTTTTCTCCGCCACCGGATAGATCGGCTTGTCGGTGCCGTTATAGAGCCCGCCAACCACCACCGGCCGGTCGGGATCGGCATCCATGAAGGCGACCGCCACTTCGGTGTCGACGCGCGGAATGAACTGGCCGCCCCATTTGTTGCCGGCCCATGGCTGCACCACCCGCACCCAGGCGCTGTTGTCGGCGGTCGCATCCGCGCGCCAGTCCCAGAAGAACCGGACTTTGATGCGCCCCTGCTCGTCGGTGTAGATTTCCTCGCCGGCGGGGGCGAGCACGATCGCGGCGTGCAGCCCTTCCATACGCGGCCGCGCCGTCGCCATCGGCTGGCGCCACGGCACCGCGTTCGGGAAGGCGGTGAAACTGTTGTCATAAGTCGCCTCGCCGGTGCCCGAACGAAGCGCGTCGTCCTGCGCGACGTGGCGGATCTCGCGCACCACATAAGGCGTCTGCCCGCCTGCCGTGTCCTCCAGGGTGAAACGGCCGCCGGCCACCAGGCTGGCCATGGCGCCTTCGGCATAGACCAGCGATACGGCCGCCTCGGCGGCCTCCATACGCCGCTTCGCCCGCTCCCCCACCTCCGCCGTGTCGCGCGTCAGCGCCGGCCAGTGGAACACATTGCGCATGCCGGTGCCGGCATGCTTCAGCACGGTGGTCTTATCCGCCTTCAACTGTTTGGCGGGCGCATCGGGGTCGTAGTCGCGCAGGCTGATCTTGCCATGCGTCAGCGCGCTCGGCACCTGCCAGTTGGTCAGCATGTCGGACGTGGTTCCCGGCCCGAAGCGCAGCGTGGCGCCGCTGATCACCTGAAACCCGTTATTGCCGCTGGTCACCACCAGCGTGTGCTTGTCCTGGGCGTGCTCGAAGAAATAGAACCAGCCTTCCTCCTCCATCAGCCGGGTCGCGAAATGCAGCGTCGTCTCGTTGTATTGCGCGGTGGCGTCGCGCTGCGGCGGCTGCGAGTAGAGGCGGAACGTCACCGCGGTCACGCCGGCCTCGCTGAACAGGATCTTGAGGATGTCCTCGGCGGTTTTCTTGAAGAACAGCCGGCAGTCGGCCTCCAGGTCGGTCTCCGCGAGTTGCGGCACCAGCACGAACCGGTAGTACCTGCCTTCCGGCGCCCCCTCTCCGGTCGGGCCGAACTCGGCGACGATGCCGTGAAAATACCGCGTCGGCGTGTTCCCATGGGTGAGGTGCACGCAAACCGGCTGATTGAGCACCGAAACGGGGTCGACCGCGTTGGGCCCGACGGCTTCGACTTCGAACCGGAACAGCGCGCTGATCGTCTCGGTGGCGACAAGACGAACCGGAACCAGGCCGCTCGCGGCCGGGCCGGTGAGCCACAGCAATGTTTTTGTGTCTTGCGGCATCAGACGCTTCGCTGCCCTTCGTGGGTTGGAAGGAAGGCCAGGGCTCTGCCCTGGACCCGCCAAGGGCCGGGAGGCCCTTGGAACCCATTCCTTAAGTGGCGGGGTCCAGGGCAGAGCCCTGGCCTTGCTTCCTGCATTTGCCCCATCACGGCGGCACAATCCCAAACCGGCGCATGAGCGGAACCCGCTGCTCGATCGCCGCGCGTATCATCGAGCGCAAAGTTTCGTGATTGTCCGGCGGAAGATCGGCGCTCAGGGTTTCGATCCACGCCTCGGCGGCATCTTCGCGTTCGCCGTCGAGCAGGCGGCCGGCGATGAACTGCAGCAGCCGCGCCGCCATCAGCCCGGTGCCGAGTTGCCCCGACGCAAGCCCGGCAGACACCACCGGCTCCGCCAGCGAGCGCACCCGCGCGCCGAGGACGCGGTTGAGGCGATCGGCCGAAACGGGCTGGGCTGCTCCCGGGCGCACCACGATCTGGGCTTGCTGCGTGCCGATCAGCACCCCCGCCAGTTCCGCCGGGCTGCTGCGCCCAGGCGCGCGCGCGAGCAAGCCCGCGATCGTGCCGGGCCCCTGCAGCGCGGCGGCCATCATGTCCTGCAGCGTCTCGCTCATTTCGGCCAGCCCGGCCGGCACCTGGAGTTTGGTCTGCAGCTCCGCCGGGGTCACCAGCGGGGCAATCGTCATCTGCCCGATCGCGCCGTCGCGCCCGGCGTTGGAAATCCGCCGCGCGCCGCGCACATACACGTCGTGGCGAAGATGCCGCGGCAGGCACATGTCCTTGATCAGCTCGCGCATGATCGGATCATCGAAACGCTCGAGCAGGCTGCGCTGGCCCTCGGTGAGCATCAGCTCGGGGAAATTCTCCAGCGGGTTGGCCGAGGCAACCCAGTCGAGCTTGGCCTGCCCCATCGCCGCCGCGACATCGGCATGAAATTCCGGTGCCCAATACCGGTTCATGTATTCGTGCGAAACGTATTCCGGCGACATCTCGTCGGTCCGCGCCAGCAGGTCGCGCGCCAGCCCGCTCTCGCTCAGGAAATGTCCGCCGGCTTCCTTGATGTCGCGCGCCAGCGCGAGGCCGGCGGCGGCCTGGCGGTCGCTGCGGCCGATGGTGCGGATGCCGGTTTCGTAAATCACCCGCTGCAAGCCAAGCGCCCCCTGCCAGGCCGGCAGGGCGTTGTAACTCACATGCACCACCCCGCCCGGACAGGTTTTGCCGTCCAGCAGCCGCACGATGCCGGCGCGCACCTCCCGCCCCACCCAGGACCACACCCCGTGCAGGCTGACGAAATCAGCCTGCGGGATGCACCGCGCCGCGTCACTGCCCGCCAGCGTGGCGAGGTCGGCTTCGAGGAAGTCGATGTTGCTCAGGCCGGCCGCGCGCGCGAGGGCGCTTGCGATGGCGATATGCGCCGGGTTGTAGTCGATCGCGGTGACCCGCCAGGCCGGGTTGGACGCCGCGATCAACAGCGCCCCCATGCCCCGGCCACAGCCGAGTTCGAGATAATGCGCGGGATCGTCGGGGCCGGGCAGGTCGGCGGCGACGTTGCCGATCAGGCACGCCAGCACCATGCGCGCCGGCGACTGCTGGCTGTAGACACCTTCGATATAGGCGATGTCGGCGACATAGCCGCCGCTCCAACTGGTCACGACGCCTGTCCTTCCACGATTTCGGCCTCGAACACCGCGTCCGTGACATCCGCCCGCCGCACCCCTCCGGGCGCCAGCGGCAGCCAGGTGTTCCAGCCCAGCCTTGGCGGCGGATCGGCATCGCCCCGCAGCGCCAGCGCCGGCACGCAATCGCGGCCGAGCACCAGGTTGACGGCGAAACCGATCTCGAAGCCCACATAGGAACGGACCAGCGCCACCAGCGCCACCAGCGCCGGCCGGTCCGGCAGCAGGCGTTCGAACGACGGCAGATCGAGCGGGCCGATCAGCAGCATGATCCGCGCCTGCTGGTCCCAGGCGCGCACGCCGGCCGCCGCGTCGTGGCCGAGCTGGGTGAACGCGCCGGGGGTAATGCCCACCGGCATGCGCGTGCGCTGGTCCGGCGGAACGGCGAGCCAGGCGCCGGCAAATTGCCGCACCCGGACCGGCCGGCCGAGCCAATCCGAGGCGAGCGCTTCCAGCCGGTCGGCCGAGCGCGGATGGGCGGCGAACAGCCCGGCATAGTGGCGCAGCGGTGCCGCCCCGGCCGGCAGCCGCCCGGCCAACCTGGCGATGCCGTAGCCGGTCAGGGCCAGCAGCACCGCCGCCACCGGATCACCGTCAGCCGTGCGCGTGGCGGAAAGCACGCTGGTATCGGCCGCCCGGTGCGGCCGGTATTTCGCGCCCGCCGCGGCGAAGGCAGCGATCATGCGCTCGGACAGCAAAGCGAGGAAACCGGACAAGGCGCGCGACCCGCCGCGCTGGGTGGCCACCACCGCGTCGCTGTAATGCCGCGGCAGCACCCCGGATGGCCCGGTCAGGCCGGTCAGCCCGACGGTGACCAGCGGCGGCGCCGAGGCGCCGGCATCCTGGATGTCCGTCACTTCGGCGCCCGGGAAGGCAAGCCCGACGGCACTCGCGTACCGCGCCGCCTGGGCAGGATCGGCCTGGCGGCGATGGAACGACAGCACGCGCACCGCGGCGTCGAAGGTGAACCGTCGCGGCTCCGCCAGCAGCCGGGCGAGCGGGCTGGCAGCCCGCCCCGTGCGCGCCCCGGGCAAAGCCGGACCGGGGATCACAGCAGCGTCTGGCCGCCCGCGCGCGCGGGCCAGCTCGCCGCCGTGCCGGCGCGTCCGCGCAGCGTCGCCCGGGTGCGGACGAATGCGTTCACCGTGGCATGCAGGGCGAGGAACCGGTCCAGCACCGAGGCCAGCACATACAGGCCGTTGGTGGTCCAGACCTGTTCGTCGAAGGTCAGGCACACATCCAGGCCGCGGCAGAACCCGCCCGCCCGCGCCGCCGGCACCCGCGCCGTGCCGGGGCTGGAGGTCACGCTCAGCAAAGCGCGGATGGAGGCGCGCGACTCCGCGGTCTCGCGGCAATCATACAGGCGCAGGACTTCCTGCAGAGCCTCCGCCGCCGCCGGGCCGCCGACGACGCTGAGATGACCGAGCGAAAGATGCGATATCAGCCGCCAGTAGCCGCGCTCCTGCAGCGGCAGCCGGCGGGTCGGCGTCGGCGCGGTGAGGCAGGACAGGCCGGTGACCACGGCGGCGCCCTCCACCAGCCGCAGCGCCGGCCGCCCGCCGCCGAACGGCAGCGAAGCGGGCACATCGCGGTTGCAGCACAGCGCATCGACCGACAGCACGGCGCTGCCCTCGCGGGCGGGTTCGAACGCCGGATCGTGGGGCAAAAGAAACATTTCGGTGCCGCCGATCCGCCGCGCCGATGGCCGGCGGGTGGTGCCATAGAATCCAGCGGGCGCGCCGTCCTCGGCATCCCGCGAGGTATTGTGCGTCAGCCGGTGGAACGGCTCCCAGGCCCGGAACCCGCCATCCGGCCGGCTCTCCCGCACCCGCTCGACCGACCAGACCTCCATGCCGGCGGGGCGGCGGGCGTCCGGCACGATGCGGTATTCGATACTGGTATGATCCAGCGGAATCGGCTCGCAGCGCTGCGCGAACAGATTGACGATCGGGGTGCAGCCGAGCGCCAGGCTGCCGGCGTGCAGCAGCCGCTCCAGCTCCGGCACCATCCGGTCGAGATAGATGAAAATCTCCATCCGGTTGCCCGCCGCGACCAATGTCTTGGCGTCCAGCCGGGTGATGTCGATGAACAGGAATTTCTCCCGCGCCGCGAAATATTCGCTGAGCAGGCGGAACCCCGAAAACGAGCGGGCCGGCCAGGGCAGCAACGCCTCCTCCGGCGCGAAACCGACCGGAAGCAGCACCGAGGGCGGCAGGATCACCGGCCTGGGGTCGGCGGGATCGTCGGCCAGCGCCACCGAGACGGCATGGGCCATCAGCAGTTCCAGCAACTGCGGCCCCTGGTCGCCGGCGAGGAAGAAGCGCAGGCGGTCGAGGCCGAGCTGGGTGAAACTCATCTGCTCTTTGGCGCAGCGCAGGCTGATGCGCAGGCAGGCGGAGGCGCTCTCGGCGGCCGGGTTGGGCGGGGCCGGCAGCGGCATGCCCGACAGCCGGACGGCCTCGATGTCGACCGGCCAGAGGGTCAGCGGATAGGCGGTGCGGAACTGGCAGGTCTCGCCGCGCACGGGTTCGGTCTCCAGCGCCAGCCCGGCCGGCAGATGCGCAGGCCCTTGCATCGCCGGGTCGGCAGCGAACCGGGTGATCGCCACCGAGGGCAGCGGCGCCAGATAATGCGGATAAAGCACCGAGAGCAGCGCATCGGTCAGTTCGGGGAACTCGTCGTCCAGCCGGTGCTGCACCCGCGCGCCGAGGAACGCCACGCCCTCCAGCAACCGGGCGACATGCGGATCGTCGACCGCATCCTTGCTCAGCCGCAACCGGGCGGCGATTTTCGGATTTGTTTCGGCGTATTCGGTCTCCAGCCGGCGCAGCGCCTCGAGTTCGCGGTTGTAATGGGCGAGCAGGGCGTCCGACATCGGCTCAGGCCTCGCTGGAGAGCACGGTGAAGTCGGTGGTCACCGGGTCGACCAGCGTGTCGAAGGTGACCGGCTCCGGCGCCGGCTCGGCATAGAGCAGCGCCTCGATGCGCAACCGCAGCGTGGCACTCAGCCGGTCGGCGGTGTCGATCAGGATCACGGTGACGCTGGTGAAACGGGGCTCGAAACGGCGGATGCAGGCTTCCACCTCCTGGCGCAGCTCCTCGCGCCGGCGCAAATCATTGAAGGCGCCGCCGGCGAAATCGGGCAGCCCGAAGCCGACCGGCGAAACCTTCAGCTCGGCCAGCGCGGGGTCCCACGAGCGCCAGCGCCGCCGCGTGTTCAGCAGCGCCTCCAGGTCGTTGCGAATGCTCGACCGCAGCGCCGCCATCGCGGCCGAGGCCGAAAGCGGCCGGTCGGCGGGCGCACCCGGTTCCGCATCGATAAGGCGGTCGAGCAAGGGCAGTTGCGGGCGCGCGCGCACGCCCCGCAAGCTGCCGTCGTCGCGGGCGCCACGATCGCTCACGGCGCCCTGTTGAAGCGGATCGTGGTCATGTCCAGCAGCGTCAGCGCCGCCTCGCCCACCAGCAGCGTCACCGCGCCGATGCCGCGCGTCGGCCCGGCATCGCCCGATTGCAACCAGTCGGTCGCCCGGCCCAGCCGCAGCGCGTCGGTCAGCAGCCCTGGCGGGATGGCCTCCGGCGGATAGATCGCCGGGATGTACACGTCGCCGTCCGGACCGTCGGCCACCTGCATCGTCGCCCGCCGCCAGTACAGGTCGCGCGGCCGGCGGGCGGGATGGAACACGATGTCGGTGACCCGCTCGGCCGGGATCCAGAAATATTTGCCCGTGGTGGTGATCGCCTCGAAGCTCGGCGCCAGCAGATCGTCGGCGTCGCGCAGATCATCGAACGCGCCGGTATCGGTCGTGCCGGACGGGTGGACCCGTGCCGCCTCGGCCTCCTCCGCCCACCGCCCGGCCTCGGCGGCATCGCCGTCGCGCAGCGCCACGATCGCCGCCAGCGCCGCGCGCTGCGCCGTGGTCGGCGCGCCGAGGAATTCCGGCACCCTTCCCTCGCGGAACAGTTGCTGGCGCGCCACCTCGCCGCGCACGAGCTGGCGGAACTCGGCCACGACCACCGCGGCACCGGGATCGAGCTCGCTGCACGCATCTAAAATGACGTCCGCCCGCGCCAGGTTGGACGAGAACAGCAGCAGTTCCGCCAGCAGCAGCCGCGCGCCGAGATCGGCCGGCGCCTTGCGCACCGCCTCATTCGCGGCGGTCACGGCGCCGGCAAGCCTGCCTTCGCGAAACAGGCGGCCGGCCTCGCTTTGCCCAGAGGCTTGCATCGGTGTCGTTTGCATCGGTCCTCCTGATCGGGGCTCGTCAACGTGCCGCCGGCGCCGTTCGCAATAGCCGGGTTCGCCGCATCGTTCCCGCACCGTCCATTATCGCACGCCGGGGGCCGAGAGTTCAGTCACGAGATTGAACGTGGTGGCAACGTCGTCGAGCTGGTAATGCGGCCGCAGCCGCATCACGCAGGTGAATGTGCCAGGTTTGCCGGGCAGCTCGCGCACCTGCACATCGCCCTCGACCAGCGGGAAGCGGGCGCGCGAGTCGCCGGTGCTGGCGATGTTCGTGTTCACATAGCCCTGCAGCCAGGTCTTCAGCCGCCGCTCGATCTCATCGGCGGTCTGGAACGATCCGACCATGTCGCGTCCCATCACCTTGAGCAAATGGGCGAAGCGCGACGCGCACAGGATGGAATTGACCTGCGCGGAGAGCCGCGCATTGGCCGCCGCGACGTCCGCCGTGGCGCCGGTGTAATTCGCCGGCGCCTGCATGCTGCGCACGGCGCCGAAGACCATGTCCGGCCCGAACGGCAGGGCCGCGACCGGCATCAAGCCGATTTCCACCAGCGCGCGTTCCTGCCGGTCGCTCAGCCGGAACTCGATCGCCGTGCGCGGCCATGCGTCCGGCGGGCCGCTGGCGAAAGGTTCCGGGGCAAGCCCGGTCACCAGACCGCCGCCGACCCGGTCGATCTCCACCCCGCGCACATCGGCCGGCCAGCCATGATTGGCGAAGGCGCGCACCGCCGCGGCGGCGAAGCCATAGGCGGCACTCATCCAGACGCGGCTGTCCACGTCGGGGGCGTATTCGCGATAGCGGAATCCGTCAGTCCGGCCGGGATCGTCCGTCCATGGATGGCGGGCGAGCAGCCGCGGCAGGGTGACCGCGACAAAGCGCATATCCGCCCGGCCGGCCAGGCTGCGCCAGCGCATGTGGTCGCTGCTGCGCAGCGCCGAGGCGATATCCTGCACCGTCTCGAGGTCGCTGAACCGTTCCACGTCCAGCACGGCGGGATGCAGCGCCAGCACGACCGGGGTGAACGCCGCCGCCGCCACCGCCGAGATCTGGCCAAGCGCGCCCACATCGTCGGTCGGCGCGCCCTGGGCCGAACGGTGGCGCACGGCGTGGTCGATCACCAGCAGGCCGAACGGCTCGCCGCCGGCCATGCCGAACTCCTCTTCGTAGATGCGGCGGAACAGCACACTCTGATCGAATTCCGGCGCCCGCTCCAGGTCGCGGCAAATCTCGGCCCAAGTGACCGAGAGCACCCGCGTCTTGACCCGGCGGCCGGGTTCGATGCCGCCGACCAGCCAGTCCAGCCCGCGCCACCGCCCCTCCAGCTCCTGCAGCCGGCGCGCGTGCAGCACGGCATCGGTCTGGTCGGCCAGCAACCGGTCGATGCCGGCAATGTCGCGATCGAGCGCGGCCCGCAACCGATCGCGCCCGTCGCCCAGCAATCCCACGAGATCCGCACCGAACCAAGCCGTCAGCGCCGACGGTAGGTCGCGTGTACCGTATAGGAACTCCGCCAGTCGGGCAGCCGCTGCCTGGTGCCTTGCGCCGAAGAACCGGCCTTCCAGCACGCAGGCGCGCAGGCCCGGCTCCACGGGCCCGGCCTGGACGGGCGCGACCGCGCCCGCCGGCGCTGCGGCTAGGATGGCTGCGGCACCCGCGCGACCATGCGCAGGCTGGTCGTCAGCTCCTCCATCTGCAGCCACGGACGCAGATAGGCCACGGCATTGTACGAACCGGGCTTGCCAGGGATTTCCTTCACCTCGACCCGCGCCTCGCGCAGCGGGAAGCGGGCCTTCATGTCCTGGCCGGCCTTCTCGTTGGGATTGACGTAGTTCTGGATCCAGCGATTGAGCCAGGCCTCGACATTGCTGGCTTCCATGAAGCTGCCGATCTTGTCGCGCGCCATCACCTTCAGGTAATGGGCGAACCGGCTGCTGGCCATCATGTACGGCATGCGTGCCGAAATGGCGGCATTCGAGGTCGCTTCCGGACGGTCGTATTTTTTCGGCTTCTGCACCGACTGGCCGCCGAAGAACACCGCATAGTCGTTGTTCTTATAGTGGCACAGCGGCAGGAAACCCTGATTGGACAGCTCGAACTCGCGCCGGTCGGTGATGCCGATCTCGGTCGGGCATTTGATATCGGAGTCGCCATCATCGGAGGTGAAAACATGCGTCGGCAGGTTCTCCACCTTGCCGCCCCCCTCGGCCCCGCGGATCGCCGTGCAGAACCCGTACTGGGCGAAAGCGTCGGTCAGGCGGGCCCCCATCACATAGGCGGCGTTGGACCAGCAATAATCGTGATGGCCCATCGCCCGCGGCGTGCCGTCCTCGTCGTACGGCGCTTCCTCGTAGGCGAACTCGTCGATCTGCTTGGTCGCCTTGCCATAGGGCACCCGCGCGATCACCCGCGGCATGACGAGATTGACGAAGCGCGCATCCTCGCTGTCGCGGAAGCTGCGCCATTTGATGTATTCGGCGGTTTCGAAAATCTTGGCGAGGTCGCGCGGCTTGGACAGTTCGGTCCAGTCGTCGAAGCCGAACATGCCCGCCCCCGCCGCCGAAATGAACGGCGCGAAGGCGCCGGCGGCGATATTGGACATCAGGCGCAGGGTTTCGACATCCTCGGGATGATTGGTCCATTCATAGTCGCCGATCAGCGCCCCGTACGGCTCGCCGCCGGGCGTGCCGAACTCGTTTTCGTAAATCTTCTTGAACATCTGGCTCTGGTCGAACTCGACCGCCTTGCTGAGGTCGCGCGCGAGGTCGCGTTTGCTCAGGTTCAGCACGCGCAGCTTCAACGATGTTCCGGTCTCGGAGTTCTGCACCAGATAATGCAGGCCGCGCCAACTGCCCTCGAGCTTGAGGAATTTCGGATCATGGATGATTGCATTGAGCTGGGCGGACAGCTTGCGGTCGATCAGCGCGATCGCCTTGTCGAAGGTGCGGGTCAGATTGCGGTCGAACGTAACCGTGCCCGTCAGCGCCTGCTCAACGAGGTTCTTGACCAGGTCCTGCGCCCGGTCGCGCGCCGTCTGCTTGGTATTGGCCAGAATCTGGTCGAGCAGCCCGGATGTCGTTTCCGTGACCGTCGCGGCGGTGCCGGATGCACCGGCGGTTTCCGACATCGCTTAACCCCCCGTCTGGCCGTCGTCAGGCTTCTTGTTGATGCCGAGTTCGCCGGACAGCGCCTTCAGCTCGCCCTCCGACCGCAGCACCTGCTCCAGCAGCGTCTCCAGCTCTTCGGACCGGTCGACCTTGCTCATCAGATCGCGCAGCTTGGCGCGGGTTTCCATCAGCGCCTTCAGCGCCGGCACCTGGGCGGCCACCCGGGCCGGTTCGAAATCCTCGATCGTGCTGAACTTCAGGTCGACCGGCAATTGCGAACCGTCGCCGGCGAGCGTGTTCTCGACCTTCAGCTTGAGGCCGGGCGTCATGCTGGCCATCACGTCGTTGAAATTATCGCGATCGATCTGGGTGAATTTGCGATCGGCCATGGGCTTCAGCGGCGTGGTCGGATCGCCGGAGAAATCGCCCATCACGCCCACAACGAACGGCAGCTCGCGCAGAATTTCCGCGCCCTCCGTTTCGACCTCGTAGGTAATATGCACGCGCGGTTTGCGCACGCGGTTGAGCTTGTCGTGAATGCTCGCGCTCATCGGACCAGGTTCCTTGCTGATGTTTCCCGAGCCTACGCTTCCCGAGGTCGCCCGGCCGGCATTCCCCCAGCTTCCCCTTGCGGCGCAGCGTATCAACGACGGCAGGCGCCGCAAGCAAAAAAAATGTTAGGAGCGTCGTCGCGGGGGCGTCAAATCAAGAGGAGATGAAACGAAGCCGATCCGCTCGGTGATTGGGGGGGAAGGAAGCAAGGCCAGGGCTCTGCCCTGGACCCGCCAAGGGGCGGTGGCCCCTTCGAACCCATTACTTTTAGACAGTTGCTCTACGAGGGGGGTGAGGCGGTGAACCGGTTCACCGCCTCACCCCCCTCGTAGAGCAACTGTCTAAAGTAGCGGGGTCCAGGGCAGAGCCCTGGCCTTGCTTCCTTCCCCGCGCGTTATTCTTTCGGTCCCCACGGCTTGATGCCCAGGCTGGTCAGCAGCGCGTGGCGCGTGCTCTCGTCCGGAAGCAGTTCCTCGATCAGGTCCGGCCAGCCCATCCGCCCTCTGCGGACCGCTTCCTCCAACGTGTAGGCAAGCGGCGAGTGCGGCTCGGTGCGCTTGAACCAGGCGGCGATCTCGCCGAGCTGGCGCAGTGCCTGCTCGCGGCCGCCGATGCCACCCGCTGGCGCGCCGCCGGCCTGCAAGCCGCCCTGCGGTGTGTTGCCCGTCGGCGCCGCTGCGTCCAACGCCTCCACGTCGGCCGGCGGCGCAAAACGGTTGCACACATCGAGCATGATCTGCAGCACATCACGCACCCGTGACCCGGACGGGCTGGCCGCGCCGGCCTTCTCATCGAGCACGCGCCCCATTTCCGCCCAGCATGACATCGCCTGACTCACCTGAGCGCGCTGTGCTTCCCAGTGGGCCTGGCCCGCCAGGCGCGCCTCCTTCTCCACATCGGCGAATGGCACGACACCGGCATCGATCTGCTGGGTGCGCCGGTCCGGGTCAGAAATGCCCGACAATTTCTCCGCCGCCTCGTATTGCCAGAGGCCGAACGGCGTGCCGTCCGGCCGGTTGAACAGCACCGTTTTCCGCAGCGGTTGCAGCAACGTGCCGTCATATCCCTGGCCGGACAGGCCGGCGAGTGCAGCGACCCGCGTCTCCATGCCGTCTTCGTCCGGCAGCGGATACAGGGCTTCCCAATAACGTTCCACCAGGCCGGCGATGATCGAGGCGCCGTCCGACAGGCCGGGCAGACCGGCGGTACGCACCAGCGCCTCGGTCAGCCAAGTCGCGACCTCAAGGTCTTTTGCGGACCCCGTGAGTGCCTCGCGCGCGAGCGTCGCGACCGGGCGCCAGAGCTTCAGTATCCCCTCGTCGCCATCGACATCCGCCTGGCGTTCGGCGGCGCGCGCCTCGGCGCGGGCGTCGCGCAGGCGAAAATAAATCGATTGGGGCGAGGTATTCTGCCGCAGATCCGCCCCCGCCGGGAGTTCGCCGGCAATGGGGGCAAGCACCGCTTCGAGACCGGACACATCACGCTCCAATTTCATTGTGCAAGAACCTTGTCGCGTCCTTTACGCTACCAATCTAGCGTGCCAAGGTCCAAGCGAAAGCGCGGGGAGACGGTCTTGGCCGACATTGATCCAAAGCTGCTCATCGGGCGGCTGAATGCAACGTGCCACCGCGCGCTGAATGATGCGGTCAGCCTGACCTCCACCCGCAGCCATTACAACGTTGAAATCGAGCATATCCTGAACGCGCTCATTGATCGGGCCGGCACCGACATGGCCGCGATCCTGCGCCATTGGGAGGTGCCGGCTGCGCGCCTGCTCGCCGACCTCACCCGCGCGCTCGACCGGATGAAAACCGGCAACGCGCGCCTGCCCGCGCTGTCGCCCGACATCATGGACATGGTCCAGCAGGCCTGGCTGCTCGCCTCGGTCGAACAGGGCGCGAGCCGGGTGCGCTCCGGCCATCTGCTGTGGGCCCTGCTGGCCGATGAGCAACTGGCGCGGCGCACCAGGGAGGCATCAGGCCAGTTCGCCCGCATCCAACCCGACATCCTGAAGCGGGACTACGCTTCGATCTGCGCCAATTCGGTCGAGGCCGCAGAGGCGGCCGGGCAGGCCGCCGATCCGGGCCCGGCCGGCGGCGCCCCCTCCGAGGGCGCGCGGCCGGATGGAGCAAGGCCCGGCGGATCGGCGGCGCTGGACCGGTTCACCATCGATCTGACCGCGCAGGCTCGCGCCGGCAAGATCGATACGATCCTCGGCCGCGACGCCGAAATCCGGCAAATGGTCGATATCCTGACCCGGCGGCGGCAGAACAATCCCATCCTCACCGGCGAGGCCGGGGTGGGCAAGACCGCGGTGGTGGAGGGCCTGGCCCTGCGGATCGCTGCTGGCGACGTGCCGCCGGCGTTGCGCGAGGTAACATTGCGCACCCTCGATCTGGGCCTGCTGCAGGCCGGCGCCGGGGTGAAAGGCGAGTTCGAGAACCGGCTGAAATCGGTCATCGACGAAACCAAGGCGAGTCCCAAGCCGATCATCCTGTTCATCGACGAGGCGCACACGCTGATCGGCGCCGGCGGGGCGGCCGGGCAGAACGATGCGGCGAACCTGCTGAAACCCGCCCTCGCGCGCGGCGAGCTGCGCACCATCGCGGCCACCACCTGGGCCGAATACAAGAAGTATTTCGAGAAAGACGCCGCCCTCACCCGCCGCTTTCAGACCGTCAAAGTGGAGGAACCAAGCGAGAAAATGGCGATCGCCATGGTCCGCGGCCTGGTCGCCACGCTGGAGAACCACCACAAGGTGCGCATCTTCGACGAGGCGGTCAGCGAGGCGGTACGGCTGTCCGCCCGCTACATCCCCGCCCGCCAGTTGCCGGACAAAGCGGTCAGCCTGATCGATACCGCCTGCGCGCGCGTCGCCATGAGCCAGAACGCCATCCCGCCGCCGGTGGAAGACCGGCGCCGCCGGATCGGCCTCATCGACACGGAATTGCGCATCGTCGATCGCGAAATCGCCGCGGGCCTCGACCATTCGGCGCGGCGCGACGAGCTGGCGGCGGAGCGCGCCGCGGTGACCGGCGAACTCGCTTCCCTGGAGGCGCGCTGGGAGCAGGAAAAGACTCTGGTCGGCGAAACCGGCGCGATCCGCGCGCGCATCGACGCGGCGGCGCCAGACGCCGACACCGCCCCGGATCGCGCCGCCCTCGCCGAGGCCTGCGAGCGGCTGCGCGCCTTGCAGGGCGAACAGCCGCTGATCTTCCCCGTGGTCGACGGGCAGGCGATCGCCGAAATCGTCGAAAGCTGGACGGGGATTCCCGCGGGGCGGATGCAGTCGGACGAAATTCGCACCGTTCTCAACCTGCGCCAGGCGATGGAACGCCGCGTGGTCGGCCAGGGCCATGCGCTGGAATCGGTGGCGCAGGCGATCCGCACGAGCCGGGCGGGCCTGACCGACCCGCGCAAGCCGATCGGCGTGTTCCTGATGGTGGGCACCTCGGGCGTGGGCAAGACGGAAACCGCCCTGACGCTCGCGGACCTGCTGTACGGCGGCGAGCAGAACGTCACCACCATCAACATGACCGAGTTCAAGGAAGAACATAAGGTCAGCCTGCTGATGGGCAGCCCGCCCGGCTATGTCGGTTATGGCGAGGGCGGCATCCTGACCGAGGCGGTGCGCCGGCGGCCGTACAGCGTGGTGCTGCTCGACGAAATGGAGAAAGCCCATCCCGGCGTGCAGGATGTGTTTTTCCAGGTGTTCGACAAGGGCACCATGAAGGACGGCGAGGGCCGCGACATCGATTTCAAGAACACCGTCATCGTCATGACAAGCAATGCCGGCACCGAGCTGATCGCCAAGCTGTTCGCCGATCCCGAGACGGCGCCGGACGCGGCGGGCCTGGCCGAGGCGCTGCGGCCGGAGCTGGCGAAGCATTTCAAGCCCGCTTTTCTTGGCCGGGTCACGCTGGTGCCGTATTTCCCGCTGCCCGACGCGATCATTCGCGAAATCGTCGTCATGCAACTGGAGCGAATTCGCGCCCGCGTGCATGCGACCTACCGTGCGACATTCGCCTGGGACCCGGCGCTGGTGGAAACCATCGCCGCGCGCTGCACCGAAAGCGCCTCGGGGGCGCGGAATATCGAAAACATTCTTTCGCGCACCCTGTTGCCCGAATTGTCGGCCGAAGTGCTCGCGCGGCTGGCGGACGGGCGCCCGGTCGGCCGGGTTCACGTTGGTCTGAACGCGGACAGGTCGTTCGAATATGCTGTCGACGGACCGTGACGTGTTTGCTACTTCATCGTGTTGAATTGGTAGGGGAGACCGGACATGGCGATCTACATGAAATTCGGGTCGATCACGGGCCAGGTGACGACCGAGGGGTTCAAGGAATGGATCGAGTTGCTGTCGTTCCAGTTCGGCGCGGGCCGCGGCGTGGGCACCGGCGCCGGCGGCAAGCAGCGGGAAGGCACGGCGCCCAGCATCAGCGAAATCGCCATCAGCAAAGTCTACGATAAGGCGTCCCCGGGGCTTTACCAGGATGCGCTGGCCGGCGCGTTCGACACCAAGGTGGAAATCAAGCTTACGCAGACGACCAAGAATAAAACAGATACGTATCTCTCCTACGAACTGAGCCAATGCGGTATTAGCGGATATTCCGTCAGGTACCTGGCGGTGACAATCCAACCGAAAGCATTTCGCTCAACTTCACCAAGATCATGGTCACCCCCTCGCCGCTCGACGACAAGGGCGTGCCGCAGAAGGGTGCGGTTGTGACCTATGACCTGCTGGGCATGAAGACGAGCTGATCCTTCCGGCAAAAAAGGCCAGGGCTCTGCCCTGGACCCGCCAAGGGCCGAGAGGCCTTTGGAACCCATTACTTAGGGTGCGGGGTCCAGGGCAGAGCCCTGGCGTTTTTGCCGCCATTTGGAAAGTCCGGTCTACGCCCCAAATACGATACAACGCGCCAGGCATAACGATGCCTGTCCGCGAACCGAGGCCAAGGACAATGTGGCGCTGGGCCGGGCTTATGGCGGGTGCGATCGTGGCGGCCGGCAGCGGCGCGGTGGCGGCCGATGCGCCGCACCTTGCCTTGGTGATCGGTAACAGCGCGTATGCCGCGCTGCCGCCGTTGGGGGCCTGCCGCGCCTCGGCCAGCGCGGTTTCGGCCGCGCTCAAACGGGCAGGCTTCGACGTCACGGAGCGGCGCGACCTTTCCAACGGCGCCATGGGCGCTGCGATAACCGAATTCGGCGACGCACTTGCACGCCAGCCCGGCAGCGTG
Organism: uncultured Alphaproteobacteria bacterium; assembly: GCA_963714255.1. GTDB lineage: Bacteria > Pseudomonadota > Alphaproteobacteria > Acetobacterales > Acetobacteraceae > Rhodovastum. The sequence goes on along the minus strand of CAVQNU010000016.1, from coordinate 124,735 downwards.
GCGGTGGTCTATGCCTGTGGCTACGCGGTGGCATTCGACGGGCGCGTGTTCCTGCTGCCCGTGTCGGCCAACCTGGAACGCGCCACCGACACCCTGACCCAAGGGGTGGTAAGCCGGATTCTGAGCAGCAGCGTGCTGGCCGCGGGTGCCTCGGCCGGCCTGGTGCTGCTGGACAGCGCCGCCCCGCCCGGGCGAACCGCGGCATTGCCGCTCGACACAATGATCAACCCGGCCGGGCTGGGCACCACCGGCTTTGTCGCCGCGGACAGCACCGCGCCGCTGCCGGATGGCGCGACGCCGCTCGCCGCGGCACTGGTCGCCGGCCTCGCCACACCGGAGGTCGAAGCGCGGGCGATGCTGAAGGATTTGCAGGAGGCCTTGCGCGGCATTCCGGGGCTGGCTGTTTCCGTCTTCCCGCCGGCCAGCCCCGCATGGCTGCGCGGCGGACCGGCGGCACAGCCCGCCCCGGTCGCGGTGCCAGCGCCCCCTCCGGCCGCACCGCCTGGCGCCGCTGCACCCGCACCAACCGGCCCCCCCCCGGAACCGGCCATGTTCAACGAAGCGGACCGGCGCCGGGTCCAGCTCGCCTTGCAACGGCTGGGCTATTACGACAGCACGGTGGACGGCATCTACGGTCCGGAAACGATAGCGGCGATCCGCCGCTTCCAGCACGAGCTGGGCACCGAAATGACGGGACAGCTGACGGCGGAACAGGCCGCGCGGCTGTTGCTCGACGCCCGATAAAGGAACGCGCGATGGGACTCAGGGCGAAATTCAATCTCGTGATGCTGGTGGCCTTCCTCGTCGGCCTCGGACTGGCGGGCGGGCTGTCGTACACGCTGGTCAGCCGCAATGCCTTCAGCCAGGTGTTGAACGAGGCCGAAATCCTCGACGCCCAGGCGTCTGCGATCAACCAGTACACCGCCAACGAGATCGCACCGCTGCTGGCCAGCCAGTTCTCCCGGCGCTTCCTGCCGCAATCCGTTCCCGCCTGGGCGACGCAGACCAATTTCCGCAGTCTGCAAAAACGCCTGCCCGATTACAGTTTCGCGGCAGTCGTGCTCAACCCGACCAACCCCGCCGACACCCCTGCCGATTGGCAGGCCCGCATCATTGCGGCACTGACGCAGCAGCCGGAGCTGAACAAACTGGTCACCGAGCGTGACACGCCCACCGGACGCATCCTGTCAGTCTCGCATCCGATCATCATCACCAATCCCGCGTGCCTGCAATGCCACACAACGCCGGACATGGCCCCGGCCACGATGATCGACCTGTACGGACCGAACAACGGCTTCGGCTGGAAGATGAACCAGGTGATCGGCGCGCAGATCGTCAGCGTGCCCATGAGCGTGCCGTTCGAGCGCGCGAACCGGACCTTCGTCAGCGTGATGGCGGGCCTCGCCGTGGTGTTCGCAGTGATGATCGTGCTGCTGAACCTGCTGCTGCATTTCGTCATCATCAAGCCGGTCCGGGACATTTCCGCGCGCGCCATCGAAGTCAGCCTGGGCAACATGGACGCGCCGGAGCTGGTGATCCGCGGCAAGGACGAGATCGCCTCGCTCGCCGAGTCCTTCAACCGGATGCGCCGCAGCCTCGCAAACGCTCTGAAGCTGCTGGGGGAGTAGCATCCGCGGGATGGCGCGCGATCCGCAATTCATCGGCCGCTATGCGATCCAGCGCACGCTGGGGCGGGGCGCGATGGGCACAATCTATCTCGCGCACGATCCCGACATCGACCGCAACGTGGCGATCAAACTGATCCGCGCCGATTTGCTGGACGGCGATGACCGGGCAGGCTTCATCGCCCGCTTCCGCCGCGAGGCGCAGGCGGCCGGGCGCTGCGCACACCCGAATCTCGTTGCGATCTACGATTTCGCCTTGCACGAGGGCAATCCGTTCCTGGCCATGGAGTTCGTCGATGGCATAACCCTGGAGCAGGCGCGCCGCGCCACCCCCCGGTTCGCGTTCGAGGACGCGGTCTTCGTCATGCTGCAAGTGCTGACCGCGCTCGACGCCGTGCACGCGATGGGGATCGTGCATCGCGACATCAAACCGGCCAACATCATGCTGGTCGGCGGAACGCGGGTGAAAGTGACGGATTTCGGCATCTCCCGCCTGGAGAGTTCGGGCCTGACCCTGGACGGCGTCATGGTCGGCACGCCCAGTTACATGTCGCCCGAACAATGCCGCGGCGGCCCCGTCGATGCTCGCAGCGATTTGTTCTCCGCCGGCGTGGTGCTCTATGAACTTCTCGCCGGTGTCAGACCGTTCGATGGCCGCAACACCGCCGAGGTGCTGACCCGGCTGCTGCACGAAGACGCGCCGGATATTCTCCCGCTCTGCCCCGGCCTGCCGGAAGGGATGCGGGCGGTGATCGCGCGCAGCCTCGCCAAGGCACCGCAGGATCGTTTCGCCTCGGCCGGCGAGATGGCGGCGGCCCTGCAGACGGCGGCGGCCGAGAGCGGAACGGTGCTGACCGGGCTCACCCTGATTCTGCCGCGCGATACGGAGTCCCCGGAGTCCCAGACCGGCACCGGCAGCTTCGATCCCGAGTTGCTCGACACGCTGCAGCGCAAGCTGGCCCACTATGTCGGCCCGATCGCGCGTTATCTCGTGCAAAGTGCCGTGCGCAGAACCGACACGTTGGAAGGGCTGTGCGCCGCCCTGGCCGAGGGAATCGAACGCCCCGGCGATCGCGACATCTTCGCCCACGATGTCCGGCGGCAGATCGCCGTCAGTGGCGTGGCCACGCAACTGCGGTCGGCAACGACCGCCGGCGGCAACATATCGCCCGACGAACTGGAGCGGCTGCGAACCGCGCTCGCGCGCCATGTCGGCCCGGTCGCCCGCGTCCTGATCAAACGGGCGGCGGCCAGCGCCGTCTCGGCGCCGTCTCTGTGGCAGGCGATGGCGGCACATATCGAAAATGCGGACGCGCGTGCGGCATTTCTCCGCGAGGCGCCGAAGAATGCCCAAGCTGGGCCACGCTGAGCCGGGGGAAGGAAGGCCACGACTCTGCCCTGGCCTTCCTTCCTTCTCCAGCCGCGCCTAAGCCGCACCACAAATGGACGTATTGACCGGCAAAAACGCCTCCTCCGCCGGAATGCTGCGCACGGAAGACAGGAAATCCCACTCGCCGTGGCTGTCCCCCGGCGCCTTCACCCGCCACAGCGTCAGGTCGAACAGCACCCGCCCATCGCTGCGGATGCTGGCCCGCCGGCCGAAATACGCCACCGGCAATGCCCGCATCGCCCGGTTCACCGCCACCGCCTCAGCGGTGCCGGCGGCAGCCACGGCTTTCAGGAAGTGCAACGTACTGGCGTAGACCAGCGCGTGGTTCTTGGTTGGCATCGCCGCCCGGTCGGCCAGGAACCGCCGCGCCCAGGCGCGAGCCTCGTCGTTCTGGTCCCAGTAGAAACTCCCGGCGAAGGTCAGCCCCTGCGTCACCGGCAGGCCGAGCGCGTGGATGTCGGAAATATAGGTCAGGAACGTGGCCAGCGTCTGGCCGGTCTTCCCCCCCAGCCCGAACTCGTGCGCCTGCTTGAGCGCGTTGACCAGATCGCCGCCGACCGAGGCAAACCCGACCACCTGCGCGCCGGATTGCTGCGCCTGGATCAGCAGCGCGGAGAAATCGGTCTCGCCGATCGCATGCCGCACCGCCCCCAGCACCCGTCCGCCGGCCTGTTCGACTACAGCCGCGGTCTGCGCCTGCAAGGCCCGCCCGAACGCGTGGTCGACGGTGATGAAGAACCACGACAGCCCGCCGCCCTCGATCACCGCGCGCGCCGTGCCGGCGGTCAGCGCATGCGTATCGTCGGCCCAATGGGTGCTGGTGGGCGAGCAATACTTGCTCGTGAAGTCCGAGGTGGCGGCGGCGGTGATCATCACCGTGCGGCCGCGCTCGCGGGCGGCCTGCTGCACCGCCAGTGCGATCGCGGTCACCGGCAGGTCGACGATGGCGTCCACACCCTCCGAATCGTACCAGCGCCGCGCGATGGTGGCGGCGACATCGGGCTTGTTCTGATGATCGGCATGCACCACCCGGACCTTCCGGCCGAGCACGCTGCCGCCAAAATCCGCCACCGCCATTTCGGCCGCCCGGATCGAGCCGGCACCGCCGCTGTCCGCATATGGCCCGGTCTCGTCGGTCAGCACGCCGATCGTCACCGGGGCGGGCGCTCCGGCGGCGCCGGCCAGCACCGCCGCCAGCAGCCCCCGGCGCGCGAGCCTGGTGCGGTGCATGCCCGCCTCCCCCTCAGTGCGCCGCCACCACCATGCCGCGGCATGCGCCGAAGCCGATCGGGGCAAAACCGTCGCGCGCAGCGCGGGCACACAGGATCACCTCGTCGCCGTCTTCCAGGAAGCGCCTGCTCTCGCCGGAGGCCAGGTGCACTGGCGCCCGGCCGCCCTGGCTGAGTTCCAGCAGGCTGCCCCAGCCCGAGGGGTCCGGTGCGGAAATCGTGCCCGAGCCGAACAGGTCGCCGGCGGCGAGGTTGCAGCCGCCGCTGGTGTGGTGCGCCACCATCTGCGCCACCGTCCAGTACAGATGCCGGGTGCTGCCAAACGACAGGCGCTGCGGGGGCATCCCGCGCGCGCGCGTGACCTTCGTCGTCAGCAGTACTTCCAGCCCGACGTCCAGCGCCCCGTGGGTCTGGTCGAACTCGCACCACAGATGATGCGGCGGCGCCGGATCGCCCTCGGGCCGCGGCGGCTGGGGCCGCCGGAACGGGCGCAACGCCTCGGTGGTGACGATCCAGGGCGAAACCGACGTGAGGAAATTCTTCGCCAGAAACGGGCCGAGCGGCTGGTATTCCCAGGCCTGGATGTCGCGCGCCGACCAGTCGTTCAGCAGGCAGAACCCGGCGACATGGGCGTGCGCGTCGGCGATCGGCACCGGCTCGCCGAGCAGGTTGCCCGGGCCGATCCAGACGCCGAGTTCGATTTCATAGTCGAGGCTGCTTGTCGGTCCGAAGCTCGGCACGGTCTCGCCGCTCGGCTTGCGCTGGCCATTCGGCCGGTGCACCGGCGTGCCGGACGGCCGCACCGACGAGGCCCTGCCATGATAAGCGACCGGCACGTATTTGTAGTTCGGCATCAGCGGCGCGCTGTCCGGCCGCATCAGCCGGCCCACATTGGTCGCGTGCTGGATGCCGGCATAGAAATCCGTGTAGTCGCCGACCGTGGCCGGCAGGTGCATCGTGCAGTCGTCGGTATGGTGCAGGATGCGCGGCGCCAGCGCCCGCACTGCGGCGGTCGCCTCGTCGGACAGGATTTCGAACAGCCGCTCGCGCAGCGCCGCGCGCGGACCGGCGCCGAGATCGAGCAACCGGTTGAGCGCCGGCAACGCCGCCGCCTCGGCCGCGTCCTGCACGGCGCCGTCGAACAGCCCGGCTTGCAGGGCGGCCGGGACATCCAGAATGGCATCGCCGATCGCAACACCGCCGCGCGGGCGCGCGCCGTGCGGCGCGAACACGCCGAAGGGCAGGTTCTGCACCGGGAAATCGGCGTGGCCGTTGGCGGAGGCGACCCAGCTGTGCCGCCGCTGATCATGGGTATGGTTGGTCATGGGTGAAAATTCTTTCGCAGTCCGTTCCAGCAGGAATTGTAACCGGCCTGCAGCTGCGCGCAGGTCATGGCGAATTCGGTCGGGTGCAGCACCCGGCTGGTCTCGAACATGAAGGCCAGCGTGCCGTCGATCTTCTGCGGCGCCAGCTCCGCCGCCATGGCGCGCTCTGTCGTCACGGCGTCCGGTCCGTGCGCGCTCATCAGCCCATGCAGGCTCAGCCCGCCGGGCACGAACCCCTCGGCCTTGGCGTCGTAAGCGCCGCGCACCAGGCCCATGCACTCGTTCATGACGTTGCGGTGAAACCATGGCGGACGGAACGTGTCCTCCCCCACCATCCAGCGCGGCGGGAAGATCACGAAATCCATGTTGGCGCGCCCCGGCGTGTCGGTGGGCGCGGTCAGCACGGTGAAGATCGAGGGGTCCGGATGGTCGAAACTGACCGTGCCGATAGTGTTGAACCGCGCGAGATCATACTTGTAGGGAAACAGGGTGCCGTGCCAGGCAACCACATCCAGCGGCGAATGACCGAGCGTGGTCGCCCACAGCGCGCCCATGAATTTCTGCACCACCTCCGTGGCCTCGTCGCGCTCCTCGAACCAGGCGGCGGGGGCGAGGAAGTCGCGCGGATTGGCCAGCCCGTTGGCGCCGATCGGGCCCAGGTCGGGCAGGCGCAGCGGCGCGCCATGGTTCTCGGCCACATAGCCGCGCACCGCGCCCTCCGGAAGTTCAACCCGCAAGCGCATGCCGCGCGGCACCACGGCAATCTCGCCGGGGGCGATCTCCAGCCGCCCGCATTCGGTGGCCAGCAACAGCCGGCCCTGTTGCGGCACGAACAGCAGTTCGCCATCGGCAGTCCAGAACACCCGCTGCATCGTGCGGTTGGCGCGATACACATGCACGCTCACCCCGGACTCATAGGCACCCGCCGCGGTCGCGACCATGGTGATCAGGCCATCCACGAAATCGGTGGGCACGTCCGGAACCGGCAACGGGTCCCAACGCAGCCGGTTGGGCGTGGGTGCGGCAAGCGCGGGGGCCGCGGCCACGAACCGATAAGGCGGATGGTCGGCCGACGGGCGGATGCGATACAGCCAGCTCCGCCGGCTCTCGCGCCTTGGCACGGTGAAAGCAGTGCCGGAGAGTTGTTCGGCATACAGGCCGTGCGCCGGGCGCTGGGGGGAGTTGCGGCCGACCGGCAGGGCTCCGGGAATCGCCTCGGTGGCGAACTCGTTGCCGAATCCGGTTAGCATGGTGTTCCTCCTGTTTGCGGCAGCCGGGGCGTTGCCCCGGACCCCACCAGGGGGCTTTGCCCCCTGGACCCCCACCAAGGGCAAAGCCCTTGGAACCCATTCTTAAGTAATGGGGTCAAGGGGCCCACTGGCCCCTTGCGGGTCCAGGGCAGAGCCCTGGCCTTCCTTCCTCTATAACCCCAACTTCACCCCACCGCCACAGGCACCGACTGATACCCCCGGAACCGTGCCCGCCCACCCCGCACCGCCGGCCCGTCCGCGCAATAGCGCGGAAACCGCTCCAGAAACCGCCCGATCGCCACCCGCCCCTCCAGCCGCGCCAGCGACAGCCCGGCGCAGAGATGCACCCCGTAGCCGAACGCCATATGCCGGTTCGGCCAGCGCTCGAGGAACAGCACATCGGGGTTCTCGAACGCCGCCGGATCGCGGTTGGCGGCCCCGATGCACAGCGTCACCGGCTGCCCCGCTCCGAACGCCACCCCGCCGATCGCGCCGGCCGCCGTGCTGATCCGGTTGCCGAGCTGGTTGCTGCTCTCGAAGCGCAGGAACTCCTCCAGCCCCATGCGGATGACCGACGGGTCCGCCAGCAGCCGGGCCCGCTGGTCCGGCCAGTCGAGCAGCGTTGCCAGCGCGTTGCCGATGAAGTTGGAGGTGGTTTCGTGACCGGCATTGAGCAGGAACACGCAGTTCTCGATCAGCTCGTCCTCGGTCAGCCGGTCGATGCCCTCGCCCTGGATCAGCCGGGTCAGCACGTCCCGCCACGGATCGCCGGGGTTGCGCCGGCGCTCCTCGATCAGCTCCTGAATGAACGGGCGAAATGCCAGCAGCGCCTCGGTGCCGCGCTGCTCCTGCTCGGGCGTCAGCACCGGCTCCAGCGCGCCGAGGATGGCCAGCGACCACGCACGCAGCGGCTCGCGGCGCTCGCGCGGAATGCCCAGCAGGTTGCCGATGACCTCGACCGGGATCAGCGCCGCGTAATCGCCGATCAGGTCGAACCGTCCCATCCCGGCCGCGCGGTCGAGCAGCCCATCGACCAGGGCGATCAGCGCCGGCTCGGTATCGGCCAGCGCCCGCGCCGACAACGCGCCGGTGAGCAGGCGGCGCACGCGGGTATGCCGGGGCGGATCGCTGAACACCACACTGGTGGTGTGATGGCGGAACAACGGCGTGCCGGGGCCGAATTTCGGCGCAAATTCGGCCTTCTTGTCGCTGCTGAACAGTTTGGTGTTGCGGTAGACCGCAACGACGTCGTCGTAGCGCGTCAGAAACAGCGAGCCGTCCGGCATGCGGCGCACCGGATCGTGGGCGCGCAGCGCGTGATAGGTCGGATAGGGGTTGTCGAGGAAGGAAGGGGACAAGGAGCGCAGGTCGAATGCATGCGCCAGCGTCTCGGGTGCGATTGCGCCCGCCGTCATCCTTGTTTCTCCTGAACAGCCCGGCCGGCTAGGTGCGCCGCCACCGCGTCGGCGTCAACGGAGGCGCGCGCAACGGCGACGCCCAAAGCCCAGCGGTCGCAGTCAGCGCGGGTCGACCTGGCCGCGCTCGTGCTCGTGCGGCTGTCCCGGTCCGCGCGGCGGTGGCTGCGGGGCGCCGCGTTCCGGCGGGCGGGGCTGCCCGCGCGGGGGCGGCGGGGCGCCGTGATAGTCGGGTGCGCGGCCATAATACTGGCCGCCCTCATGCGCCCCCTCCGGCCGTCCCTGGTAATAGCCGCCGCCATACCAGGGCGCGACCGGGGCGACATAGACCGCGCCGGGAGCGTAGTCGGGCGGCGGCGCGGAATAGCCGTAGGGCGCGGCATAACCAGGATAGCCGTACCCGGGCGCGGCGACGCAGCCCGCCAGGCCGGGCAGCAGGACGGTCGCGATGGCGAAAATGAATGGGGGACACCGCATGGCGGCTGGTCTCCGCAGGGTCACTCAACGAGTGCCGCTTGAGACCACTACATGGTGCGCCAGCACCGGACATTCCACGCCGATTCCGCAACGTCAGGCCAGCCCGGCCGCCAACTCCTCCAGCCCCGCATGGTTGCGCAGCACGATGTCGGTCGGCGCCGGCATGTCGATCAGCCGCTCGATGCGCAGGCGCGTCATCGTGCGGCTGACCGTTTCCACCGTCAGGCCGAGATAGTCGGCGATGTCGGTGCGCGCCATCGGCAGCGACACCCGGCCGGGGAGCGACGGCGGCTGGCAGAGCGTCGCGCAGGCTTCGCGGGCCAGCAGGAACGAGGCGACCCGCTCGCGCGCGGTCTTGCGGCCCAGCAGCAGCATCTGCTCCTGCGCGGCCACCAGCTCGTTGGAGGCCACGTCCAGCAGGCGCCGTTCCATGGCGGGGAAATCGTCGAGCAAATGGCGCAGCCGGGTGCGCGAGAAGCGGCAGACCTGGATCGGCTCGACCGCCTCGGCGCTGAACGCGTAGCTGGACGAGACGGCAAGGCCGAGAAACGTGCCGGCGGAGGCGAAGCCGGTGACCTGCCGCCGTCCGTCGGGCAGCAGTTTGAACAATTTTGCCGTGCCGTGGGTAACGTTGAAGAAGTGTTCCGCCGGATCGCCTTCGGTGATGAAGCTGCGCCCGGGCGGCACCGGCAGCGGCACCGCGAGGGCGGCCAGGCGTTCCAGGTCCTTCTCGTCGATGGCGGCGCAGACGCTGGACCCGCGCGCCCCGCAGGAGGCACAGGGCTCGGCTCCGCGCAAGACGGACGGCGCACGGACACGCATCGTCGTCATTTCCAGCCCCCTCGTTTGCTTTTGCTCTACGTTCGGCACGCCGGGACCTTAGCACCCCCGCGTTGCAAAATGACACCATCCCGGGGGCGTTTTTTGATCCTCTGCATTGACAATTCCGGCTTGCGGTTCAAGCGCCGCGCCGGTCCCCTGGACAACGCCGCGCCCGCCGCGCGGGCACGGCAGGGCACGGGCGCTGGCCGGCAGGAAATGCCGATCGCTTAACCGCTGCGTAACCCCGGCAGCGCGAGTTTGCGCCACCCGGCAGAACGTCGGGCCAGCACGAGCCGGGACCACCATGGGAACCTCCCATCTCGCCGCGCCTGACATCCATCCGCCGCGCGCTGATCGTGGTGGCGGCCCCCCCCTGCCTGGAGCCCCCCTCCCTGGAGCACGGCGGTGAACGGGCTGCTGGAAGGGCTGAAGGCGCTCGGCCCGGGGCGGCTCGCCGCCATGGGCGCCGTCGCCGCGGCCATTCTCGGCCTGTTGGCGTTGCTCATGCTGCACACGCCGTCCGACCACATGGCGCTGCTCTACGCCGACCTCGACCCGCGCGAAGCCGGCCAGGTGGTCGAGCTGCTCGAACGCCAGCACGTACCCCACCAGCTCGGCGCCGGCGGCAGCCAGATCAGCGTGCCGGGCGAGCAGGTCGCCCGGGTGCGCCTGCTGCTCGCCAAGGAAGGGCTGCCGACCGGCGGGTCCATCGGCTACGAAATATTCGACCGCGGCGACGGCCTCACCGCCAACCAGTTCCAGCAGGAACTCAACCAGGCCCGCGCGCTGGAAGGCGAGCTGGCGCGCACCATCCGCGGCATTTCCGGCGTCCGCTCGGTGCGCGTGCATCTCGTGCTGCCGCGTCGCGAGCCCTTCGCCCGCGAGCGGCAGGAGGCGCAGGCCTCGGTGGTGCTGACCATGGCCGGCAGCATGCGTATGGACAGCGAGGGGGTGCAGGCGATCCTGAACCTGGTGTCCTCGGCGGTGCCGGGCCTGCGGGCGCAGAACATCGCCGTCATCGACAGCCGCGGCAACGTGCTCTCGCGCGCCGGCACGCCGACCGGCCCGGCCGCGGCGGCACAATCCACCGAGGAAATCCGCCGCGCGACCGAACTGCGCGTCGCCCGCGCGGTCGAGGAAATGCTGGAGCGCAGCCTTGGCCCCGGCCGGGTGCGCGCCGAGGCCACCGTGGAGATGGATTTCGACCAGACGCGCGAGACCCAGGAGCGGTTCGACCCTGACGGCCAGGTGGTCCGCAGCACCCAGTCGGTGAACGGCAACAGCCGCAGCACTGAAACCGCGCCTACCGTGTCGGTGCAGAACAACCTGCCGAATGCCGATGCCGGGCGCGAGGGCGCGGGCAGCCAGGAGCAGAAGCAGGAAGAAACCACCAATTACGAAATCAGCAAAACCGTCCGCACCATCGTCCGCGAACAGCCGCAGATCCACCGGGTCAGCCTTGCCGTGCTGGTCGACGGCGCCGAGGAAAAGGGACCGGACGGCGTGCTCGCCTGGCGGCCGCGCACCGCCGAGGAGCTCGACCGCATCGCCCGTCTGGTGCGCACCGCCATCGGCTTCGACGAAAAGCGCGGCGACCATGTCGAGGTGGTGAACATGCGCTTCGCCGTCGATCCGGACGCCACCGGCGCCGAGCCGCGCGGCCTGTTCGGCCTGCCGCTCGACCGCGCCGACCTGATGCGCCTGGCGCAGACCGCGCTGCTCGGCCTGGTGGCGGTGGCCGCCCTGCTGCTGGTGCTGCGGCCGATGGTGCTGCGCCTGACCACGCCGGTCGAAGCCATGGCGGCACTGCCCGGCGGCGCCGGGGCGGCGGCGCTGGCCGGCGGCGGCGGGTTGCCGCTCGGCGGCGCGGCAGAGACCGGCGCCCTGCTCGGCACGCCCGATCCGGTCACCGGCGAGCTGTCTTTCCTCGGCGGCGCGGCCGGGGCGTTGGAGGATGAAAGCATGGTACGGGTCGCCAACATCGAAGGCCAGTTGCGCGCCTCCTCGATCCGCCGCCTGACCGAGCTGGTCGACCGCCATCCCGAGGAAAGCCTGTCGATCGTGCGGGCGTGGATGCAGCAGGAACGCCGCTGATGGCGCGCGCCCCGGACGACTACCGCACGCTGACTGGTCCGCAAAAGGCGGCGGTGCTGATGCTCGCCCTCGGCGAGGAGCAGTGTGCGCGCCTGTTCGGCATGATGCACGAGGACGAGATCAAGGAAATCTCGTCGGCCATGGCACAGCTCGGCCCGGTGCGCTCGGACGTGGTCGAGCGGCTGTGCGCCGAGTTCGCGGAAAGCCTGGGCGGTGCGGGCAATCTGGTCGGCAGCTACGAGAACACCGAAAGGCTGCTGCTGAAAACCCTGCCGCGCGACCGGGTCGCGCAGATCATGGAGGAAATCCGCGGCCCGGCCGGTCGCACCATGTGGGACAAGCTCGGCAACGTGCACGAGGCGGTGCTGGCCAACTACCTCAAGAACGAATACCCGCAGACCGTCGCCGTGGTGCTGTCGAAAGTGAAGTCCGAACATGCCGCGCGCGTGCTGGCGCTGCTGCCCGACAGTTTCGCCATGGAAGTGGTCATGCGCATGCTGCGCATGGAAAGCGTGCAAAAAGACGTGCTGGACGGCGTCGAGCGCACCTTGCGCTCCGAGTTCATGTCCAACCTGGCCCGCAGCACGCGGCGCGACGCGCACGAAATGATGGCGGACATCTTCAACAACCTCGACCGCCAGGCCGAGACGCGGTTCCTCGCGGCGCTGGAGGAACGCAACCGCGAGGCGGCCGAGCGCATCAAGTCGCTGATGTTCACCTTCGACGACCTGCAGCGTCTGGCCGGCCCGGCCATGCAGATGCTGCTGCGCTCGGTCGAGAAAGACAAGCTGCCGCTGGCCCTGAAGGGCGCGTCGGACAAGCTGCGCGACATGTTCTTCGCCAATCTCTCCGAGCGGGCCGGCAAGATGCTGCGCGAGGAAATCGACGCGCTGGGTCCGGTCAAGCTGCGCGAAGTCGACGAGGCGCAGGCCGGCATCGTCGCCCTGGCCAAGGACCTGGCAGCCCAGGGCCAGATCGAGATCGCCGAGAATAAGGACGAGGAGCTGGTGTATTAGCATGGACGCAGCCTCCAGGGACGCCGCCAGCCGCGCGCATGTCCGCCCCCCGCCCCCGCCGGCCGGCCGCGCGCGCCGCCCTGCCATCCTGTTCGCCGAGGATTTCGATGCCCCACCCGGCGTCACCGTGCTCGACGATCCGCCGGACGAGCCCGAGCCGCCCCCGCCCCCTCCCCCGCCGCCGCCCCCGCCGCCGGCGATCACCGAGGCGGAGCTCGCCGCCGCCCGCGCCGAGTCCTATGCCGAGGGCCATCGCAGCGGCCTCGCCCGGGCCGCCGCCGACCGCGCCGAGGTTACGCGGCAGATGCTCGGCACCATCGCCGAGCGGCTGCGCGGCGCCGGCGCCGAGGCGGCGGTCCTCGCCGAGGAGCAGGCCGACGCGCTGGCGCGGCTGCTGTTGGGCACGCTCGCGACCATGCTGCCGGCGCTGTGCGCCCGCCATGGCGCTGCCGAGGTGGCGGCGCTGACCAGGGCGGTGCTGCCGGCCCTGACCCGCGAGCCGCGGGTGACCATTCGCGTCAGTCCGCATGTCGTGCCCGCGGTCGAGCAGGAACTTGCCCGGCTCGACCCCGAACTGCACGGTCGCGTGGCGCTGGTGCCCACCGATGCGGTGGCGCCGGGCGATGCGCGCATCGCCTGGCAGGACGGCGCGGCCGGCCGCGACGCCACGGCGCTGTGGCGCGAGGTCGCCGCAGCGCTGGCGCCGTTCGACCTGCTGCCGCCGGCGGCACAGCCGCACGATCATCCGCCCGCCGGTCCGGTGCCCTCTGCCGCCGCCGCCGGCTGACTCCCAGGGAGAAAACGATGTCCGACAACATGGACCTGACCGAGCTCGGCGACACCGCTTCACCGGCGCCCGAGCAGATCGGCCCGCGCACCGCGCGCGACCTGGAGGCCGTGTACGACATCCCGGTCACCGTCAGCGCGGTGCTGGGCAAGGCGACGCTGCAGGTCAGCCAGCTGCTCAAGCTCGGCCGCGGCGCGGTGGTGGAACTGGACCGCAAGCTGGGCGAGGCGATCGACATCTATGTCAACAACCGCCTGGTGGCCCGCGGCGAGGTGGTGATGGTCGATGACAATCGCCTCGGCGTGACCATGACCGAAATCGTCAAAGGCGATCAGCGTTCCTGATGCCGGGAGGGAGCCAGGGCATGCGTGTCCTCATCATCGGATCGCTCGCCGCCGAACTCGGCCAGGCCGCCCGCATGGCAATGGCGCGCGGGGCGCGTCTGGACCAGGCCGACGACGCCGAGGCCGGCCTGGTGAAGCTGCGCGCCGATGCGCGGTTCGACCTCGTGCTGTGCGACCTGGCGCACGATATCGCCGGGTTGGTAGCGGCCCTGGCCGCCGAGCGCATGGTGGTCCCGGTGGTGGCCTGCGGCGTCAACCCCGACGCCGAAGCCGCGGTGCGGGCGATCCGCGCCGGCGCCCGCGAGTTCCTGCCGCTGCCGCCCGACCCCGACCTGATCGCCGCCATCCTGCAGGCCGCCAGCGGCGAAAGCCACACGGTGGTGGCGCGCGATCCGGCCATGCTGGCCGCCCTGCGCCGCGCCGAGCAGGTCGCCGCGGCCGAGGCCTCGGTGCTGATCACCGGCGAGAGCGGCACCGGCAAGGAAGTGCTGGCGCGCCACATCCACCGCCGCTCGCGCCGCGCCGCCGGCCCGTTCGTGGCCCTGAACTGTGCGGCGATTCCGGATAACCTTCTCGAATCCGAACTGTTCGGCCACGAGAAGGGCGCCTTCTCGGGGGCGCTGGCGCGGCGGGTGGGCAAGTTCGAGGCCGCCGACGGCGGTACCCTGCTGCTCGACGAAGTCAGCGAAATGGAGCTGCGCCTGCAGGCCAAGCTGCTGCGCGCCCTGCAGGAGCGCGAAATCGACCGGGTAGGCGGCAGCGCCCCGGTGCGGGTGAACGTGCGCATCCTGGCCACCAGCAACCGCGACCTGCCGGCCGAAGTGGCGCGCGGCACGTTCCGCGAAGACCTGTATTTCCGCCTCAACGTGGTGTCGCTGCGCATCCCCGCGCTGCGCGAACGGCCGGGCGACATCGCCCCGCTGGCCGAGCATTTCGCCCGCCGCTACGCCGAGGTGAACGGGCTGAAGCTGCGCCCGCTCACCGCCGACGCGCTACGGCTGCTGAGCGCGCATCACTGGCGCGGCAACGTGCGCGAGCTGGAAAACACCCTGCACCGCGCCGTACTGCTGGCCGGGGGCGACAGTATCGGCACCGATGCCATCGAACTCGCACCCGGCGGCGCCGGCGCCATGCTGGCGGCTCCATCGGCACCGGCGCCGGCCGGCGAGGGCGTCGCCGCGCTGGTCGGCCGCCGCATGGACGACGTCGAGCGCGACCTGATCCTCGAAACCCTGACCCACACCCTGGGCAACCGTACCCACGCCGCCACCATCCTGGGCATTTCCATCCGCGCCCTGCGCAACAAGCTGCGCGACTACGCCTCGCAAGGCATTCCGGTGCCGCCGCCGCCGGCCGGCATCGCCGTGCCGCTGGCCAGCCTCGCCGTCTGACATCACCATGTCGGGCACCGCGCCGATCCAGTTGAGCGGGCTTGCCATGAAGCTGCGCCTGCAGGCGCCGGGCACCGATGTGTGGCTGGCGGTCGGCGTGGTGGCGCTGCTATCGGTGCTGATCCTGCCGCTGCCCACCCTGATCCTCGACCTCGGGCTCGCGCTCTCCATCACCTCGGCGGTGCTGGTGCTCATGGTGGCGCTGTTCCTGCGCCGGCCGCTCGACTTCACCAGCTTCCCCACCCTGCTGCTGCTGACCACCCTGCTGCGCCTGTCGCTGAACGTGGCCACCACGCGGCTGATCCTGTCGCGCGGCAACGAAGGCCCATCGGCCGCCGGCCACGTGGTGCAGGCTTTCGGCGGCTTCCTGATGGGCGGCGACGTGGTGATCGGCCTGATCCTGTTCGGCATCCTGCTGGTGGTGAACTTCATGGTCATCACCAAGGGCTCCGGCCGCATCGCCGAAGTGGCGGCCCGCTTCAGCCTGGACGCCATGCCCGGCAAGCAAATGGCGATCGACGCCGAGCTTTCCTCCGGCGCCATCGACGAGCCGACCGCGCGCGCCCGCCGGCACGAGTTGCAGGAGGAAAGCGGCTTCTACGGCGCCATGGACGGCGCGGCGAAATTCGTCCGCGGCGACGCCATCGCCGCCCTGCTGATCACCTTCATCAACATCCTGGGCGGGCTGGCGATCGGCCTGGTGCGCCACGGCATGCCGTTCGCCGACGCCGCCGCCACCTACACCACCCTGACCGTCGGCGACGGGCTGGTGTCGCAGATCCCCGCTTTGCTGGTCTCCACCGCCGCCGGCATCGTGGTGACCAAAGGCAGCACCGAGGGCACCGCGGACGCGGCCCTGATGCGCCAGCTCGGCGGCAACCCCAAGCCGCTCGCCCTGGCCGGCGGTGCGGCGGCGGTGCTGGCGCTGATGCCCGGCCTGCCGACCCTGCCCTTCCTCACGCTCGCGGCGCTGGCCGGCACCGCTTCCTATCTGCGCCATCTTCACCCGCCCGGCGCCGCCGCCGCGGCCGCCGCAGCCGCACCGCCGCCGCAACCCGCCGCCGAGCCGCCGATCAGCGAAGCGCTGCGCATGGACATGATCCGGCTCGAACTCGGGCTTGGCCTGCTCGGCCTGGCCGGCGGCGAAACGCCCCGGCTGACCGAACAGATCAAAGCCATGCGCCGCACCATCGCCAGCGAGATGGGCTTCGTACTGCCGCCCGTGCGCATCCAGGACAACATGCAGCTCAAGCAGCACGGCTACTCGGTCCGCATCAAGGAAATCGAGGCCGGGCAAGGCGAAATCCACGCCGGCATGATGCTGGCCATGGACCCCGCCGGCGGCATCCCCGACCTGGCGGGCGAACGCACCATCGAACCCGCCTTCGGCCTGCCGGCGCTGTGGATCGACCCGGCGCTGCGCGAAGAAGCGGTATTTCGCGGCTGCACTGTGGTCGACCCGCCCAGCGTGCTGGCAACCCACCTGACCGAAATCGTGCGCCAGACCATGTCCGAACTGCTGTCGTTCGCCGAGACGCAGAAGCTGCTCGACGAACTGCCGCGCGAGCAGCAGAAACTGGTGGCCGAGCTGATCCCGGCACAGATCACCGTGGGCGGGGTGCAGCGGGTGCTGCAAATGCTGCTGGCCGAACGCATTTCCATCCGCGACCTGCCGACGATCCTGGAAGGCATCCAGGAGGCCTGCGCCGGCGGCGCCCGCGCTATCCCGTCCATCGTCGGCCATGTGCGCGCCCGGCTGGCACGCCAGATCAGCGACGCCCACGTCGGCGGCGCCGGCTACATCCCTTTGGTGACACTCAGCCCGGACTGGGAGGCAGCCTTCGCCGAATCTTTGGTCGGCCCGCCCGAAGACCGGCAACTGGCCATGGCACCCTCCCGCCTGAGCGAGTTCATGCAGGCGCTGCGGGCGGTCTTCGATCGGGCAACCCAGGCCGGGGAGGCGCCGGTATTGCTCACCAGCGGCAGCATCCGCTTCCACGTGCGCGCCATCGTCGAACGCATCCGGCCAGCTACGCCGGTGCTGGCACAGGCGGAGATTTTCCCTCGGGTGCGTATCCGGACAGTTGGGTCGATATGAGGGGCAGTAAGCAAGGAAGGCCAGGGCTCTGCCCTGGACCCGCCAAGGGCCGAAAGGCCCTTGGAACCCATTACTTAAGAAATTCGCTATGCGGCTGAAACTTTATCGGGCGGCCGATACCGCCGACGCCATGGCGCAGGTGCGCGCCGAACTGGGGCCGGACGCGCTGATCCTGTCCTCGCGCCGCATCCAGGGCGGGGTCGAAGTCACGGCGGCATTGGAGCCGGCCGAGGATCCTCCGCCCGAGCCGAACCGCGCCGCCGCCTTTGCCTGGCATAACGTGCCGGCCGGGCTCGCGCGGCGGCTGGAAGCCGGACCGCTGCCCTTCGCCCTTTCGGCGGCGCTGCGCTTCGAAAAGCTGGCACTGGATGAGGCGGCGCCGCCGCTCATGGTCGTCGGTCCCCCCGGCGCGGGCAAAACCCTCACCATCGCCCGTCTGGCGGCGCGGCTGGTCATGGCCGGCCGCGCGCCGGTCGTGGTCACCGCCGACGGCAAACGCGCCGGGGCGGCCGAACAACTCGCCGCCTTCACCCGCCTGCTCGGCCTCCAATTGCTGGTGGCGAGCGCCCCGGCGGCACTCTCGCGCGCCCTTGCGCGCCGCGAAGACGGCGCGCCGGTGCTGATCGACACCCCCGGCAGTGACCCGTTCGATCCCGACCAGCGCGACGAAATCGCGGCCCTTGCCGGCACCGCCGGCGCCGCGCTCGCGGTGGTGCTGCCGGCCGGACTGGACGTAGCCGAGGCCACCGACCTGGCTGGCGCCTACGCCGCCTGTGGCGCGCGGGTGCTGGCGGCCACCCGCCTGGACCTGGCCCGGCGCATCGGCGCGGTGCTGGCCGCCGCCGGCGCCGGCCTGGCCCTGGCTGAGGCGGGCATCGGCCCGGGCGCTGCCGACGGCCTCGTGCCCATGACACCCGACCTCCTGGCCACACGGCTGATGCGCATGCCCCAGCTTCCCGCCGCCCGCCCCGGAGCGCGCCCGACATGACCGCCGCGACCACCATCGTCTCGCCTGCCAACGATCCCGTCGCCCCCCCCGGCCCGGCCGGCCGCATCCTGGCGGTGGCGTCGGGCAAAGGCGGCGTCGGCAAAACCTGGTTCGCCATCACGCTGGCGCATGCCCTGGCGCGTGCCGGCGAGCGGGTGCTGCTGTTCGACGGCGACCTCGGCCTTGCCAATGTCGACATCCAGCTCGGCCTGACGCCGGTGCACGATCTGTCATCGGTGGTGAACGGGCGGATCGGTTTGGCCGAGGCGGCGCAACCGCACCCGGGCGGCTTCGCCATCCTGGCCGGGCGGTCCGGGTCGGGCGCGCTGTCACAGCTCGACCCGTCAGCGCTGGAAGCGCTGCTGGCGGCGCTGCGCCAGGAATCCGCCCGGCTCGATCGCGTGGTGGTGGACCTCGGCGCCGGGCTGGACCGCAGCGTGCGCCGCATGGCCGGGTTCGCCGACACGCTGCTGGTGATGGCAACCGAGGAGCCGACCAGCCTGACCGATGCCTATGCGGCGCTGAAACTCCACGCCGCCGACGTGCCGGCGGGCGAGGCGCGCGTGGTGGTGAACCAGGCCGGCAGCCGGGCTGCCGGCGAACGCACCTATGCAACGCTCGCGCGCGCCTGCCGCGCCTTCCTCGGCCGCGCGCCGTCGCTCGCCGGGGTGGTGCGCCGCGACGACCGGGTGCGCGAGGCGATCCGCCGGCAAACCCTGTTCCTCACCCGCCATCCGACCGCCCCGGCGGCGGCCGATATCGAAGCCATCGCAGCGGGACTCAGGGGCGCATAGGGCGCGCTTGCCCAGCAGGGCAACGGCTGATAGGCGATGCGCCCATGATCCGGTACGTGTTCCTTGCCGCCTTGGTTCCGCTCGCGCTGCTGTGCGCCGTGCCGGCGGAAAGTACCGTGACGGGCTGCCCGGCCGTGCCCGAAACAGCCGCCATGCCGGCGACCTCCGACGCCATGCCGCGGGTCGCCGCGGCGCTGAAGGCCGGGCGGCTGGACGTGCTGGCGATCGGCTCGGCGACCGTACTGGGCGCGCGCGGGCGCCCGGAAGGATCGTTCCCGGACCGCATGGTGCAGGAACTGCGCGCGGCCTCGCCGGGCGCCGAAATCCACCTGACCGTGGAGGGCGAACGCGGCATGACCGCCGCCGCCATGCTCGCCGCCCTGCGCAAAAGCCTCGACGGCAAAACGGTCGGTCTGGTGGTGTGGCAGACCGGCACGGTCGAAGCCGTGCGCAGGCTGCCACCCGAGGAGTTCGCCCGCACACTGGATGCCGGCGCCGAGGCGGCCCGGGCGGCCGGCGCCGATCTTCTGCTGGTCGACCCCCAGGTACAGCCGCATGCTGCAGAGCCACACCACCCTCGCCCCCTATCGCGAGACGATGCTGCAGGTCGCGCACCGCCACGCGGCCGTGCTGTTCCGCCGCTTCGACCTGATCCGGCAATGGGTGGAAGCCGGCCAGCTCGACCTGGAGAGCACCGCCAAGCCGGACCGGTCGAAAATGACCGAACGCCTGAATGCCTGCCTGGGACAGGCACTGGCGCAGACCGTGCTGCGGGCGGCGGCGCAGGCGCGGATCTGAGGGGGGCTGGGTAAGCAAGGAAGGAAGGCCAGGGCTCTGCCCTGGACCCGCCAGGGGGCGGTGGCCCCCTGGACCCCGCTACTTAAGCAGTTGTTATGAGAGGGGGGTGAGGAGAGGCCACAAACACCTCCTCACCCCCCTCTCATAACAACTGCCTAAAAGTAATGGGTTCCAAGGGGCCACTGCCCCTTGGCGGGTCCAGGGCAGAGCCCTGGCCTTCCTTCCTTGCTTACCCAGCCCCCTCAGAACAGCCCGTCGATCAGCCCGTCCGGGGTCAGCCCGATCTTCTCGGCCGCCGGCACGCGCGGCAGCCCCGGCATGGTCATGATATCGCCGCAGATCGCCACCACGAACCCCGCCCCGGCCGACAGGCGCACGTCGCGGACCGGCAGCACGTGCCCTTCGGGCGCGCCCAGCAGTGTCGGGTCGGCGCTGAAGCTGTACTGCGTTTTCGCCACGCACACCGGCACATGGCCAAACCCCGCGCGTTCCCAGCCCTCCAGCTTCTTTGCAACTGCCGCCGGCAGGGCGATGTCGGTTGCCCGGTAGATCTCGCGGGCGATAGTGCGCAGCTTCTCCGCCAGGGGCATGTCGTCGGGGTACAGCATGCGGAACTGCGCCGTGCCTGCATCGACCTGCTCGGCCACCGCCCGCGCGAGGGACATAGCCCCGGCCGCGCCGTGCGCCCAGTGCGTGCACAGGTAGGCCCGCGTGCCCAGCCGCGCCAGCGCCGCCTGCACGCAGTCGATTTCGGCGTCGGTGTCGGCGGAAAACCGGTTCAGCGCCACCAGCACCGGCAGGCCGAATTTTCCCACATTCTCCACATGGCGGGCGAGGTTGGCCACACCGCGCCGCACCGCCGCCACATCCTCGCGGCCGAGATCGGTCCGGGCCAGGCCGCCATGCATCTTCAGCGCCCGCAAGGTGGCGACCACCACCGCGCAGGACGGCGCGATGCCCTCCACCCGGCATTTGATGTCGAGGAATTTCTCGCCGCCCAGGTCGGCGCCGAAGCCGGCCTCGGTCACCACGATGTCGGCCAGCTTGCGGCCGAGGCGGGTTGCCTGCAGCGAATTGCAGCCATGCGCGATATTGGCGAACGGCCCGCCATGCACCAGCGCCGGCGAGGCTTCCAGCGTCTGCACCAGATTGGGCTGCAGCGCGTCGCGCAGCAGGGCGGCCATGGCGCCGTGCGCCTTGAGGTCACGCGCCGTGATCATCGACCCGTCCCGCCGTGTGGCGACGACGATACGGCCGAGCCGGTCCTGCAGATCGTCGAGGTCGCGCGAGAGGCAGAACACCGCCATCACTTCAGAGGCGACGGTGATGTCGAACCCGTCCTCGCGGGCCGCCCCGTTGGCGCCCTCGCCGAGCCCGGCGACGATGCCGCGCAGGGCACGGTCGTTGGTGTCGAGGGCGCGCCGCCACGACACCCGGCGCGGGTCGATGCCGAGCGCGTTGCCCCAGAAGATGTGGTTGTCCACCATCGCGGCCAGCAGGTTGTTGGCGGCGGTGATGGCGTGGAAATCGCCGGTGAAATGGAGGTTGATTTCCTCCATCGGCGCCACCTGGGCGCGCCCGCCGCCGGTGGCGCCGCCCTTGACGCCGAAGCACGGGCCGAGGCTGGGCTCGCGCAGGCAGATCATGGTGCGCCGGCCGATGGCGTTCAGCGCGTCACCGAGGCCGATGGTGGTGGTGGTTTTGCCTTCGCCGGCCGGGGTCGGGCTGATGCCGGTGACCAGCACGAGCGCGCCGTCGGGCCGGTCCTGCACGGAACGGATGAAATCGAAGCCGACCTTGGCCTTGTAGCGGCCGTACGGCTCCAGCGCGTCGGCAGGGATGCCGGCGCGGGCGGCGATTTCAGCGATCGGGCGGAGCGTCGCCGCGCGGGCGATTTCGAGGTCGGTGGACATGCGTGTCGCTTCCCCCACGGGCCTGGCGGGCGCCGCGCAGGAGCCGGTTATCCGACACAAGCACCGGACGGGCAAGCCGGGCCGGAAGGGCTTCCTTCCCCGATCGCCCTGCGGCCACTTGGCTGCTACACTGCCCCCCATGAACGCGAGCATGACATCCCTGTTGCCCCTACCGGAGTGGCTGCCGTCGTGGGTGCCCATGGCCGTGCTGGTGCCCGGGCTGCTGTATCTTCTTGTGTTCCTGCTGATGCCGTTCAGCGTGTTCGGGCTGAAAGCGCGGCTGGAAGCGATCGAGGCGCGGCTCGACGAAATCCAGGGCGAGATCCGCTCGCTGGTACTGCGCATGCCCGAGCAGCGTGGCCGCGGCCCGGACTGGACCGACCCGCCGCCGCCAATCGCGCCGTTCCGCGCCGAGGACAACCGGCCGGCGCGCCCGCCGATTCCGCCAGCCCCCGGTACTGGTGCCGCGGCGTCCGCCGCTGGAGTCCCCAAGACTCGAGCGGCCCACCCGGCCGCCGCCCGAGACGCTCGATACCGAGCCGCCCGACACGGATCAGCTGTACCGGCAAGACGAGGCCGATGGGCCAGCCGGCGCCGAAGAGCATGGGATGCCCCGCCGCCGGCCGCTGATCGGCCCGAGCCGGCCGAACCGCGGCGAGCCGCGGGTGGACTGGCCGCGCTGAGGTTCCGCACCCAGCCTGCCGGCTGTGTGCATCCGTTTTCAGCGTGAACGGAAAATCGGCCGAGACCGAGGAGGTCCTAATGATGCGCATCAGCGTCGTGCAGATGAACCCGGGCCACGTCAAGGCGGACAACATCGCCCAGGCCGGCGCCCTCATTGATGCGGCCGTGACTGCCGACACGCCGGACCTGATCAGCCTGCCCGAGATCTGGACATGCCTGGGCGGTGACCGTGCCGGCAAGTTCGCCCAGGCCGAGGAACTGCCTCCGCCCGGCAGCAACGCAGCGGGCGGCGCGGCCTACGAGTTCCTGCGCGGCGTCGCCCGTGCCCGGAACATTTACGTGCATGGCGGCTCGATCGGCGAACGGGCCGGCGAGAAGCTGTTCAACACCACCGTGGCGTTCGACCCGCAGGGGCAGGAATGCGCGCGCTACCGCAAAATCCACCTGTTCGACATCGTAACCCCGGATGGGCAGGGCTATCGCGAGAGCGCCCTCTATGGGGCCGGCAGCGAGATCGTCACCTACCAGGCGGGCCAGGTCATCGTCGGCTGCGCGATTTGCTATGATGTGCGCTTTCCGGAGCTGTTCCTGGCGCTGCGCCGGGCCGGGGCGGAGCTGATTTTCCTGCCGGCGGCGTTCACGCTGCAGACCGGCAAGGACCATTGGGAAACTCTGATCCGCGCCCGTGCCATCGAGACGCAATGCTGGATCGCAGCCCCCGCCACCTGGGGGCAACATCTGGACGGCGCGCGGCAGGACCCGCGCTTCACCTATGGGCACTCGCTGGTCTGCGATCCGTGGGGCCATGTGGTGGCGAAAGTGTCGGACGGGACAGGGTGGGCGACGGCGCGGATCGACCCGGCGCTGACCGCGCGGGTGCGCCGCGACATGCCGGTGCTGGACCACCGGCGGCTGGGCTGAGCCGCAGGTGACCCAACTCGCCGCGTCAGCGGAAGGGGCCGGGCTGCGGCTGGTGCCGGAGGGCCGGATCGCCTTCGTGGCGGCGCCCACGCAGCTGGCGACGGAAAGCCGCGCGCGGTTGATCGCGCGGTATGGCAACTGTCCGGTGGATCAGGCTGCGGTCATCGTCCCACTCGGCGGCGACGGGTTCATGCTGGAAACGCTGCACCGGCGGCTCGGCACCAACATGCCGGTGTATGGCATGAACTGCGGCTCGGTCGGCTTCCTGATGAACACGTTCAGCGAGGACGATCTGCCCGGAAGGCTGGCCCGGGCGCAGGAGGCGGTGCTGCGGCCGCTGCGCATGCATGCGGTGACGGCGACCGGCACGGTGGAGGAGGCGCTGGCGCTGAATGACGTGTCGCTGCTGCGGCAACTGCGCCAGACCGCCAAGATCCGCATCAGCATTGACGGCAGGGTGCGGCTGCCGGAGCTGATGTGCGACGGGGTTCTGGTTTGCACGCCAGCCGGATCGACCGCCTATAATTTGTCGGCGCACGGGCCGATCGTGCCGCTATCGGCCAATCTGCTGCCGTTGACCCCGATCAGTGCTTTCCGTCCGCGGCGCTGGCGGGGGGCGTTGCTGCCGAGCACGGCGGAGGTGCTGTTCGAGGTGCTGGAGGCCGACAAGCGCCCGGTGGCGGCGGTGGCCGACGACACCGAGGTACGCAACGTGGTGTCGGTGGCGGTGAGTGAAGACCACAAGGTCGCGGCGCTGGTATTGTTCGATCCCGACCAGGGCCTCTCCGAGCGCATCATCGCCGAGCAGTTCACAACCTAACGGGATCCAGAGGCAAAGCCCCTGGTCGGGTCCAGGGGGCAAAGCCCGTCGTGCCGAAGGCGCGCTGCGCGCGGGGTGGGGCCTGGGGCAACGCCCCGGTTGCCGCAAGTCCCGTCAAGCGACGTTGTAAACCCGCTCATAATCAAACCCAGAGTGCCCGGAGGCAGCCGGCGCCTGTGAGGGTGCAGCAGGCAGCGGTGGCGCGACGGGCAGCGGCGGCAGCACGCCGTGGGCGGAGGGTTCGCGGATCATGTAGCCGCGGCCCCAGACGGTACCGATCAGGTTGTCGGCGCCGGCCTGCGCCAGTTTTTTTCGCAGCTTGCAGATGAAGACGTCGATGATCTTCATCTCCGGTTCGTCCATGCCGCCATAGAGATGGTTCAGGAAGGCCTCCTTGGTCAGGACCATTCCCTTGCGCAGCACGAGCAGTTCCAGGATCGCATATTCCTTGCCGGTCAGGTGCACCGGCGCGCCATCGACGGTGACTTCGCGGCTGTCGAGGTTGAGCAGCAGGCCGCCGACGCTCAGGGCCGGCTGGCTGAAGCCTTTGCTGCGGCGGACCACGGCCTGCATGCGGGCAACCAGTTCGGCCTTGTCGAAGGGTTTGGTGAGGAAGTCGTCGGCGCCCAGAGCCAGCCCCTTCACCTTGGCCTGTGGCCGGGTCAGGCCGGACAGGATCAGCACCGGCACTTCGATGCGCGCCGAGCGCATGCGGCGGACCACGTCGTAGCCCTCCATGTCGGGCAGCATCAGGTCGAGCACCATGATGTCGTAGTCGTAATGGCGGACCAGTTCGAGCGCCTCCTCGCCGGTGTCGGCGTGGTCCACGACGGCGCCGCCCGAGCGCAGCATCAGGGCGAGCCCGCGGGCGGAGGTGAGGTCGTCTTCAACCAGGAGGACGCGCATTGGTGAGCACCTTCTGCTATCTTCGGTTGTAAACCTACCACCATAACGCGAGCTTCGCCACCATTTTTTCATCTTCTGGGAGCATATTTCGCAATACGAGACGGAACAAAGGGCGAAAGCGGCGCAACCCTTGGTCATTCGTGTATTTTAGATCTTAAAGGTCTGTTAATGAGACGCACATCCCTCGCCCACCGCAGCGCCGCCGCCCTGGCCGCCCTGCACGACCTGCCCGCCATCCGGCTGGAAGGCCGTGTCGCCGGCGTCGCCGGGCTCGCGGTCGAAATCGGCGGCCTGTCGCACCACCTCGCGGTCGGCGACCGCATCGCCCTGCGCAGCCGTACCGGCCGCGACGTGCCGGCCGAAATCATCGGCTTTCGCGACGGCATGGCGCAGGCCATGACCTATGGCGCGGCGGACGGATTAGGCCCCGGTGGCGCCGCGCTGGCCGCGCTGCCCGCGGCGGGGGCCACGCACGGCGCCACCCTCGCCGTATCGGACGGCTGGATCGGCCGCGTCATCGACCCGTTGGGCCGGTCGCTGGACGGGCGCGGCGGCCTGCCGCGAGGTGCCGCGCCGCTGCCGGTACGCGCCATGCCGCCGGAGGCCACGCGGCGCGCCCGGCTGGGCGAGCGCCTCGACCTCGGCGTGCGCGTGCTCAACGCGTTCACCACCTGCCGCCGCGGCCAGCGACTCGGCCTGTTCGCCGCCTCCGGGGTCGGGAAATCCACCCTGCTGGCCATGCTGGCCCGGCATACCGCCTGCGATGTGGCCGTGCTCGCGCTGGTCGGCGAGCGCGGCCGCGAAGTGCGCGAGTTCATCGAGGACGATCTCGGCGCCGCGGGCCTGGCGCGCGCGGTGGTGGTGGTCGCCACCTCCGACGCGCCGCCGCTGATGCGCCGCGAGGCCGCCTACGCCGCCATGACCGTGGCCGAGCATTTCCGCAACCAGGGCAAGTCGGTGCTGCTGCTGATGGACAGCGTCACCCGCTTCTGCCTGGCGCTGCGCGAAATCGGGCTGTCGGCGGGGGAGCCGCCGGCCACCCGCGGCTATCCGCCCAGCGTGTTCGCCGAACTGCCGCGGCTGCTCGAACGCGCGGGCCCCGGCCCGGAAGAACCGGGGCAGAAAATCGGCCACATCACCGCGCTGTTCACCGTGCTGGTCGAGGGCGACGACCATGACGAACCGGTGGCCGACGCCGTGCGCGGCATCCTCGACGGGCATGTCATCCTCGACCGCCGCATCGGCGAGGGCGGCCGCTACCCGGCGGTCGACGTGCTGCGCTCGCTGTCGCGCGCCGTGCCGGGCTGCAACAGCGAGGCGGAAAACGCGCTGACACGGCGCGCCCGCGCCATCCTGGCGCTGCACGCCGACATGGCCGACCTGGTGCGCCTGGGCGCCTACCGCGCCGGCAGCGACCCGGCGGTGGACGAAGCGATCGCCGTCGCCCCGCGGCTGGAGGCGGTGTTGCGCCAGACCCGCGAGGAACGCACCTCGCTGGCCGACAGCTTCGCCCGGCTGCGCGCCGCCATCGAGGCGCCGCGGACATGAGCCGCGACCCGCTGGAAACCCTCACCCGGCTGCGCCAGGGACTGGTCGAGGACGCCCGCCGGGCGCTCGCCACCTGCCTGGAAGCGGAGGAGGACGCCAGCACGGCGATGCGCCGCGCCGAAGCGACGATCTTCCGCGAACAAGGCGCCGCCGGCGCCATGGGAGCCGGCGACGGCGCGGTCGAGGCATTTGCCGCCTGGCTGCCGCTAGGCCGCAAGGCGGTGGCGCAGACGCGCGAGGCCCACACCCGCGCGAGTGCGGCCACCGTGCAGGCACGCGCCGTGCTGGCGGCGGCGCGGGCCAGCGCGGAGGCGGCCGACCGGCTGCTGGCCAGCCGCGCCGCCGAGCGCGAGGCGGAGGCGGCGCGGCGCGCGCAGGCGGCGCTGGATGAGGCGGCGGGGCGGCGTTCGCGGCAGGGGTGAAGGCAAGAAAGGCCAGGGCTCTGCCCTGGACTTCCTTCCTTCCTTCACCCAGCCCCCGAATCTCTTGCGTTTGCCCCCTTGTTGCGGGCATCACACAACCATGTCGATCTATCCCAACGTCCCCAATGCCGACCTGCTCGACCGCATCCCGCTTGATGCGAAGGTCATCCTCGATGTCGGCTGCGGCAGCGGGGCGCTGGGCGGGGCCCACAAGCGGCGCAACCCGGGCTGTCGCTTTCTCGGCATCGATGCCGACCCGGACGCCGCCCGGATCGCCGCCGGACGGCTGGACGAGGTTGCGACCGGCTGCGTCGAAGCCGAGCCGTTCCCGCTCGGCCACGGGCCGTTCGACTGTATCATTTACGGTGACGTTCTGGAGCATCTGCGCGACCCGTGGACCCTGCTGCGCCGCCATGCCGCCGCGCTGTCCGAAGACGGGCTGATGCTGGTCTGCATGCCCAACGCCGAGCACTGGAGCTTCGCCGAGCGGCTGCTGCGCGGCACCTGGAACTACGAGCCGATCGGGCTGTTCGACCGCACCCATCTGCGCTGGTTCACCTGGGAGACGACGCATCGCGCCCTGCTCGCCGCCGGGCTGGTGCCGCTCGACGCCACCCCGCGCATCTTCGATGCCGATGCCTGCGACGCCTTCGTGCAGGCCATGGCGCCGGCACTGGCGGCCCTGGGCATCGACCGCGAGGGCTACCGCAACCGCGCGCTGCCGCTGCAACATGTCTGGCGCGCAGCAAGGCGGGCGCCGGCACCGCTGCACCTGCGCTCGACGATGCTCGACCATGTCGGCGGGGTGAGCCATGTGCGGGTGGTGCAGCCCATGCAGGCCCTGGCAGCCAGCCCGGGGGTGACCACCGAAGTGGTGCCGCTCGGCCAGCATTTGCTGCCGCCGGAGCAGATCGACGCGGCGCGGCTGTTCATTTTCCACCGCCCGGTGCTGGCCGGCGAGCGCGGCCTGGAGCACGTGCGCGCGCTGATCGCGCGCGGCTGGGTTGTACTGTGCGAATTCGACGATCATCCGGGCTACATGCCGGCGATGCAGCGCGAAGACGTGCACAATTTCCGCGCCGTCCACGCGGTACAGACCTCGACCGCGCCGCTGGCCGCCGTGCTGCGCCCGCACAATCCGGAAGTGGCGGTGTTCCCCAACGCCATCGTCCGGCTGCCGGAAGCGCGCAACCACACCGACCCCAACCGGTTGACGCTGTTCTTCGGCGGGCTGAACCGCGAGGACGACTGGCCACCGTTCCTGGGGGCGTTGAACGCGGTGGCCGCACTGGCCGGGGAGCGGCTGCACTTTCGCATCATCGCCGACAACACCCTGTTCGAGGCGCTGCAGACCCCGCACAAAAGCTTCGTGCCGCTGTGCGACTACGAAACCTATAAGGACCTGCTGGCGCAAAGCGAGATTTCGTTCATGCCGCTGCGCGACACCGGCTTCAACCGCTGCAAATCGGACCTGAAGTTCATCGAGGCGGCGGCCCACCGGGTCACCGCGCTGGCAAGCCCGGTGGTCTACGAAGCCAGCATCGAGGACGGACGCACCGGGCTGCTGTTTCGCGATGCCGCCGAACTGCAGCGCCGGCTGCTGCACCTGCTGGCCGATCCCGCACAGTGCCGCGCCATCGGCGATGCGGCCCGCGCCATGGTGGCCCGCCAGCGCATGCTGGCCACCCAGGTGCCGCAACGCCTGACCTGGTACCGCTCGCTTTGGGCGCGCCGCGAGGAATTGCACCGCGCCCTGCTCGAACGGATGCCGGAACTCGCCCGCCCGCCCGCGCATCCGGTCGCACCCCTGCCGGTGGAGGGCAGCGCGCTGCTGCTTCCCGCCGGGTAGTCGCGGCGGCCGTCGTTTGGCACCACCGGGTTAGATTCGCAGCGCCCACCGGGCGAACGGCCGCAGCAACGGGGCCAGAGCGACGGTTGCATGGGCAACCGGCCGGATTTTCATCACCGGCGACAGCAGAACCCATAGCGCCAGGCTCCGCCGCAGCCGCAGGTGGGGTGCCAGGATACGCAGGTGCTCGGCGGCTTCGCGCATGATCCTCCGGTCCCCCGACCGCAGCGCCTTCAGATACTCCACCACCATCTGGGGGAAAAACCGCGGCGCGATCATGTTGCGCGCGTAATACCGCGCCCGCCGCGGATCATCGGGATAGGTCGCCAGCAGCTTGCTTGCATAGGTCGCCCGGCTGCGGGCCATGCGCGGGCTGTACGATGCGCTGGTCGGGTAGATGCGCCATTGCGACAGCGCCTCGTTGACGTATTCATTGCCGTATCCGGCAC
Source organism: uncultured Alphaproteobacteria bacterium (assembly GCA_963714255.1). GTDB lineage: Bacteria > Pseudomonadota > Alphaproteobacteria > Acetobacterales > Acetobacteraceae > Rhodovastum. The sequence goes on along the minus strand of CAVQNU010000016.1, from coordinate 95,380 downwards.
GGTACAGGCGCAGGAACAGATCGTCGTCCTCGTAGCCGGACAGCGCCTCGTCGAAGCCGCCCACCGCATCGAACGCCCGGCGCGCGATCAGCGACGCCGAGGGCAGCACGAACATATCCTCCCGCAGGCAGGCGAACACATCGCGCTTGGGGTGCTGGGTCGGCAGGCCGGACAGGGCCAGGTCGGCGACCCTGCGCCCGTCTTCGTCGATTTCGTCGAGATTGCTGTAGACCCATCCGAGTTCGCGCACGCGCGGCTCGACGAAGGGCTGGGCCAGCCGCTCCAGATGATTAGGATACCGAACATCGTCCTGATCCAGCAGGGCGATGAAATCGCCGCCGGCCCGCGCGATACCGAAATTGCGCGCCGAGGACTGGCCGCCATTTTTTTTCCGGAACAGTTTGACCGGATGCTCGCGCGCCAGCCGCTCGACCACCGCTGCGCCGTCATCGGTGGAGCCGTCGTCGACGACAATGATCTCGGCCGCCGGCAGGGACTGGCAGAAGATGCTGCGCAGCGCCTGCTCGATGGTGCGGGCGCCATTGTACAGCGGAATCACGGCGCTGATGACAAGGTCCCTGGCCTCGCGCCCGCCGGTGTGCGCGGGCGATAGAAATTCCGAAATGAAATCGAGATCCACCCGCGCCGCGCGAATCGCGTCGGCGTCGTTGGCGCGCAGGGCCTTGCGGCATTCCGCCGCGATCGGGCGATAGAAGCGCGGCAGCAGCAGGTCGCTGGTGTAATACATCGATCTGGCCGGGTCATCCGGGTAGGCGGCCAGCAGCTTGCGGGCATAGACGGCGCGGCTTTTGCCCATGCGCGGCGAATAGGACGAACTGGTTTCGTAGACGCGCCATTGCGACAGCGGCGTGTCGATGAATTCGTTGTCGTAGCCGGCGAGGAACAGCCGCAGGAACAGGTCGTCGTCTTCGTACCCCGACAAAAGCTCGTCGAAGCCACCGACCGCATTGAACGCCGCGCGGTCGATCAGCGAGGCCGAGGGCAGAACGAACATGTCTTCCCGCAGGCAGGAAAACACGTCGCGCTTGGGGTGCTTCGAGCCGAGCGCGTGCAGGAACGAGCGGACCAGGAGCTGGCCGGCGGCGTCGATTTCGTCGAGGTTGCTGTAGGCCCAGCCGAGCGGCGGCGAGCGCAGTTCGAGAAACGGTTCGACGAGTTCTTCCAAATGGTTCGGGTACCAGATGTCATCCTGATCGAGCAGGGCGATCAGATCGCCGCCGGCATGGGCGACGCCGAAATTGCGCGCCGACGACTGGCCGCCGTTGGCCTTGCTGAGCAGCGTGACCGGGTGTTCCGCGGCGATCCGGCGGACGATCGCCGCGCCGTCATCGGTTGATCCGTCATCGACGACAATGATTTCGGCGCACGGAAGGGTCTGCCGCAGGACGCTGCGCAAAGCCGCCTCGATATAGGGGGCGCCGTTGTATAACGGAATGATCGTCGAAATCGTTGGTTTCCGGGAATGCACGGCGGACTCCACACGATCCAGGGGCGGCGACCAGATTCGCAACACGCCGGATCGGACGGCGGCGCCTTCCGCAACCGGATACTCCGGCATTCCCCGGCCGGCGGGCCGGGGCGCCCGGGTCAGACCTTTTCGACCTGGCCGTATTCCAGCTCGACCGGGGTGGAGCGGCCGAAGATGGAGACGCTGACTTTCAGGCGGCCTTTTTCCTCGTCCACTTCCTCGACCACGCCGTTGAAGCTGGTGAACGGGCCGTCGGCGACGCGGACCTGTTCGCCGACCTCGAACACCACGGACGGCCGCGGACGTTCGACGCCTTCCTGGGTCTGCTTGAGGATGCGTTCGGCTTCGCTGTCGGAAATCGGGCTCGGACGGGTTTTGGTGCCGAGGAAGCCGGTGACTTTGGGGGTGTCTTTCACCAGGTGCCAGAACGTCGTCGCTCAGCTCCATCTTCACCAGCACGTAGCCGGGGAAGAATTTGTGCTCGGCGTTGATCTTCTGGCCGCGGCGGACTTCCACCACCTGCTCGGAGGGCACCAGCACGTCGTCGATCTGGTCGGCCAGTCCTTTCTGGACCGCTTGCTCCTTGATCTGCTGGGCGATTTTCTTCTCGAAGCCCGAGTAGACGTGCACGACGTACCAGCGCTTGGCCATTCCGGCTTCCTTAGCCCGCCACGCCGAACAGCAGGCGCACGAACACGCCGATGACCTGGTCGGCAACGAAGAAGAACATCGCCGCCAGCGCCGCCATCAGGAACACCAGGCCGGTCGTGACCAGCGTCTCCTTGCGCGACGGCCAGGTGACCTTGGTCACCTCGGTGCGCACTTCGCGGAAGAACCTCACCGGATGGAACGCCAATCCGCTCATGCTCCTGGGTTGCCTTTCGAACGTCGATGTATTGGCAGGGGTGGAGGGTCTCGAACCCCCAACCTCCGGTTTTGGAGACCGGCGCTCTAGCCAATTGAGCTACACCCCTACCGGCTCCCGGAGACGTCGCCGCGCAAGCCGGGTGCGGAGGGCGGTAGAAAGGATGTGGCGGCGTTTCTGTCAAGGGTGGTTCGCGCCATGCCACCGTTGATAAACGGTTCCAAGGGCTTTGCCCTTGGTGGGGTCCAGGGGCGAAGCTCCTGGTGGGGCGCGGGGCAACGCCCCGCTAGGATTGGAAGGCGTACGAATCCATCCGTAACACGCCGTAGGCAACGCTGGCATGCAGCCGCTCGACCTGCGCGTCCGGTCCCGCGGCCCCCATCGCCACGAATAGCGGCAGCAGGTGTTCCTCGGTCGGGTGCTGTTCCAGCGCGTGCGGCGCCTTGTGCCGATACGTCAGCAGGTCGCAGCGGCGCCCCGCCAGCAGGGCCGCGTCCATCCAGGCGGCGAACGCCGCCACGTCGGCCGCCTCGGGTGCGTCGGGTGCCTGGCCGCGAAAGCGCGACAAATCGTGGGTGAAGCTGCCCGACCCGATCACCAGCACGCCTTGTTCGCGCAGCGGCGCCAGCACCCGGCCGACCTCGTAATGGTGTGCCGGGCCGAGATGGCTCTGCACCGCGATTTGCAGCACCGGCACATCGGCCGCCGGATAGGCCAGCAGCAGCGGCACCCAGGCGCCGTGGTCGAGGCCGCGGGCGCGGTCGATGCCGGCCTGCAGCCCGGCCGCGCCGAGCAGATCCGCCACCTGCTCGGCCAGGGCCGGGTCACCCGGGGCGTCGTAGCGCAGGTCGTACAGCGCCCGCGGGAAGCCGCCGAAGTCGTGGATGGTGTCGTTGCGGACCACCGCGTTGACCACGGGAAACGGTGTTTCCCAGTGCGCGGAGGCCACCAGGATGGCGCGCGGCCGGCCGAGTGCCGCGCCGAGCCCGCCCAGGAAGTCGTGCGCCGGGTCTTGTGTCAGCGCCACCATGGGCGACCCGTGGCTGAGGAACAGGCTCGGCGGCATGGCGTGATCTCCCGCTCAGGCGTAGGCGGCGGTGCGGCCCGGCACGCGCACGGCCAGGGCGCCGGCGCCGAGCAGCGACTGTACCACCAGGGCGAGCGCCCAGAACGCGGGATACTCCCATCCGCCGCCCGGGGCGGTGAACCAGAATCCGTTGGCGGCGTGCACGGCGAAGATGGCGCCCAGCAGCACCGGCACCAGCGCCAGCGCCACCCAACGTGTCCACAACCCGATGATCAGCGCCAGGCCGCCGGCCACCTCGGCCAGGATGGTCAGGTAGGCGAGCGCCCCCGGCAGGCCGTGCGCGGCGAAAAACCCGGCGGCGCCGGCGGGGGTGAACACGAAAATCTTCAGCCCGGCATGCGCCAGGAACAGCGCGCCCAGAACCACGCGCAGCAGCAGCGCGCCCCATTCGGCCTGATCGCGCACGCGAGAATCGGTCATCGGAGGTCTCCCTGTCGGTCCGCGCCGGACCATCCGGCGCCCACCCAACATCGGATGCCCGGTTCCGCATTGCAGTGGTATAATATGGCAGACTCACTATGCGAAAGCGCACACATGCTCGACTGGGACGATCTGCGCACCTTCCTGGCCATCGCCCGGCACGGCACGCTCTCGGCAGCGGCCCGGGCGCTCGGCGTGCACCAGCCCACCATGGGGCGGCGGCTGGCGGCCCTGGATCAACGGGCCGGCACGCGCCTGCTGCAGAAAACCCCAGGCGGCTACATCCCCACCGCGGCGGGCGAATCCATCCTGGGCAATGTCGAGCGCATCGAGGCCGAGACGCTGGCGGTGGAACGACGCATCACCGGCCGCGACGTGCAGCTGGAAGGCACGGTGCGGATCACCACCGTCGAATTTTTCGCAGCCGAGATAGTGATGCCCATCCTGGCGGGGCTGCGCTTACGCCATCCGGGCATCGACATCGACCTGGTGGCCGAAGTGCGCAACCTGAACCTGACCCGCCGCGAGGCCGACGTGGCGCTGCGGATGGCGCGGATCGAACAATCCGACCTGACTGTGCGCCGCATCGGGCAGCTTGGGTTTGGCCTTTATGCGTCGGCAGGCTACCTGGACACACGCGGCCCGCCGGAATTCGACCGCGGCGGGGAAGGACACGAATTGATCCTGACCCAGCCGGAACTGATGGGGGGAGCGGAAATGACCTGGCTCACCGGCATGCTTCCCCGCGCGCTGCCCGCGCTGCGCACCAACAGCCGCTACAGCCATCGCGCCGCAGCCCTGGCCGGACTGGGCATCGCCTGCGTCGCCCGCTATCTCGCCGATGCCACCAGCCTTGTACAATTGGATACGCCGACAGCGGCGCCGGTGCGCGAACTCTGGCTGGGCGTGCATACCGACATCCGGCATATGCCGCGTATCCGGGCGGTGACTGAGGCACTGGCGGCGGGGGTGAAGGCACGCGCTGATGTGCTGGCACCGGCAGCCGGGGCGCTGCCCCGGACCCCGCCAGGGGCTTTGCCCCTGGACCCCACCAAGGGCTAGCCCTTGGAACCCATTGGGAGACAGATCCATGCTGCTCAGTGAGTTCCGGGTGCTGACCTTCGATTGCTACGGAACCCTGATCGATTGGGAACGCGGACTGCTCGCCGCCCTGCAACCACTGCTGGGCCGCACCGGCAGCTCCGGCGAGACCGCACTGGAAGCCTTCGCCCGCCACGAAACGGCGCAACAGACCGAAACGCCGGCGATGCTCTATTCCGACGTGCTCGCCCAAGTGCACCACAGGCTGGCCGGCGAATGGGGGGTGCACTCAAGCCGCGCCGAGGACGAACGCTTCGGCGCCTCGGTGCCGGACTGGCCCGCATTTCCGGACACGCCAGCCGCCCTGCACTACCTGAAACAGCACTATAAGCTGGTTATCCTGTCCAACATCGACCGGGCCAGCTTCGCCGCCAGCAACCGCCGCCTCGGCGTGAGCTTCGATGCCGTCTGCACCGCCCAGGACATCGGCAGCTACAAACCCGACCCGGAGAACTTCCGCTTCCTGCTCGAGCGGCTCGCCGCAATCGGCTACGGCCGTGCCGACATCCTGCACACCGCGCAAAGCCTGTTCCACGACCACGCACCGGCCAAACGCTGCGGCCTGGCCACCGCCTGGATCGACCGCCGCCACGACCGGCCCGGCTGGGGCGCCACCGCGGCGCCGCCAGAAGGCGCGGCGTGGGATTTCCGGTTTTCCGCGCTGGCGGACATGGTGGAGGCGCACCGGCGCGAAGCCGGCTCGGACGGTGGTGCTGCGGTTTGAACGGCGACCGGGCACGGGAGGACGGCGCCGGGCGCCAGGCCGGTGCCGGTCGATGAGCATAGGGCCCGATCAGCCCGAGCGCAGGCGGGGCGGCGGCAGCCACCAGGGACGGCGGCTTGCGGTGGGACGCGGGTCGATTGTCGGGTGCTGCGGGATCGGGTCCGGCCGGGGCGGCGGCCGGCGGGGCGGTGCAGAAGGGGGCGTTGCGGCGGATGCGGGCGTGATGGGGCGGGGTTTGGGCGCGGGCAGAAGGCCGAGCATGCGGCGGATCGGGGCGAGGGTGCGGCGGGCGGCGGTGCAGGCGAGCAGGTCAGCGGCGGCGGGATCGGCCAGCAGCGCCTCGAGCTGGGCGGCGCAGGCGGCGGCCTCGGCGCCGAGGGCGCGGATCAGCCAGGCGCTGGTGGTGGGAAAGGGTGAGCGGCGGTGGGGGCCGCTGTGGTTGGTGGCGCGGGGCCGCGGCGGCGGGATGGGGCCGGCGGCGAGGCGGGCGCGCAGGCGGTCGAGGCGGCGGGCGGCGCGGGTGAGGTGCTGCCAGAGCGGGATGATGAGGGCGGCGAGAAGCGGATCGTGGAGGAAGCGACGGGCGATGAGGGCGGCGAGGGTGCGGAGGATGACGCCGAAGTTGGCCACGCCGAGAGAAGGGGCGAGGTTGGGGGTGGCGGGGTGGGGCTGGGCGTGCATGGATTATATTCCTAGCACGCGTGCGGGCGGATCGCAACGGGGATTGAGGAAGCGGGCCTGCCTTGATGCGCGGGGCCGGAAGAGATGGGGGCGTTGGGGGCTGGCGGTGCCGGTGTCGGGCGTGCGCCCATGGCGAGCGTTCGGGCGGGGCGGGTGTCATCCGGTTTGTAGGGTGGATAAGCGTAGCGCCACCCACCGACGCCACGAGGTGCAATCGCCGCTTTTTTTTGGGTGGCCTCGACGGCATCGTGCGTGATCCCGAAATGCCTGTGCAAACCGCGGCTTGCGTTGGTGGGTGGCGCTTCGCTTACCCACCCCACGCTCGCTGGCTGATACCGACGGGCGGCGGCAATGTGCGATGGTGGGCTGAAGCCCACCCTTGTGCTCCTCGCGCGTTTAGCGATGTGAGAGGAAACTCCAATGCGCATCTCTTTTGAAAACCAGGTCGCCCTTGTTACCGGGGCCGCTTCTGGAATTGGTCTGGCGACCGCGAGGGCATTCGCAGAGGCCGGCGCCGCAGTCGCGTTGGCGGATATCAATGAAGCTGCGGTTCAGTCCGCTGCGGCCGACCTGGCCGCCGCCGGCCATAAGGCGATTGGCATCCGTTGCGATGTCGCGCGGGACGTGGACGTGGCGGCCATGGTCGAACAGACCGTTGCCACTTTCGGACGGCTGGATGCTGCATACAACAATGCCGGCATACAGAGCCCCTATGCGGAAACCGCTGATGCTGCCCGTGGCGACTTCGACCGAGTGATAGCCATCAATCTGGGCGGTGTCTGGAACTGCATGAAGTACGAGTTGCTGCAGATGCGCGCGCAGGGAACCGGCAGCATTGTCAACTGCTCGTCTATCGGTGGACTCGTCGGGATCGCCGGACGGGGCATCTATCGTTCTTCAAAGCATGGCGTGGTTGGACTCACGAAGTGCGCTGCGCTCGAATATGCCGCGAGGGGAATCCGCATCAACGCGGTATGTCCGGGCATCATCCATACGCCGATGATTGGCGAAATGGTGGCTACTCAACCTGATGCGATTGCCGAGATGTTGAAAACCGTACCCATTGGTCGACTTGGCCGTCCAGAAGAGGTCGCCGCAGCGGTTCTTTGGCTCTGCAGTCCTGGTGCAAGCTTCGTGATCGGTCAGGCACTTGCTGTTGATGGCGGGTACACCGTCCCCTGAGCGACGAGATCGTTGCATATAATGGGCTTCTCGGACGCCTCCGGGCGCCGGACTGCGCGAGAATTTTTGCGCAGCTGCGCGACGGCAGTTTCCGTTTCGTCGCGTCTGGGCGTGAAAGCAGGTAGGTGGGCTTCAGCCCGCCGTCGCATGGTGCGCGGCAGGTTTGCGTTGGTGGGCTGAAGCCCACCCGACGGGATCAGCGATCGCTTGCCTGCATGCCTCGCCCGGGCTTGAGTGGGACATCCGGGAGGGCCGCATGCTGACCGCTCGACAGAGGCGCCTCGACAGACGCCGACGTAACCTGTCCGGCGGTGCACCGGTGGCGGGATTTCACCGCCGCCAGCCACGTGCGGCCCGCGCCGGACTCGCTTCCCTGGCATAGAGGTTCGCATGCCCCCTGTTCTCGCCATCCACGGTGGTGCCGGCACCATGCGCCAAAGCGCCATGACGCCGGCGGCCGAGGCGTCGTTCCGGGCCGGCCTGTGCGCCGCCCTGCGGGCCGGACATGCGGTGCTTGCCGCCGGAGGTCCGGCGCTGGACGCGGTGACGCGGGCGGTGATGGCGCTGGAGGACGACCCGCACTTCAACGCCGGGCGGGGTGCCGTTTATACCTCGGCCGGACGGCTTGAGATGGATGCCGCGGTGATGGACGGGCGCGGCCGGGAAGCCGGGGCGGTGGCGGGCATTTTCGGCCCGCGCAATCCGGTGCTGGCCGCGCGCGCGGTGATGCGGCACGGCGGGGCGGTGCTGCTGAGCGGCGAGGGCGCGATGGCGTTCCTGCGCACCCAGGAACTGGCCTGGGAGGAGCCGGCCTATTTCCACACCGACCGTCGCTGGCAGACGCTGCAGACCGAGCTGGAACGGCGCCGCCGCGCCGCGCCCGACACGCGCGACGACGCGGAGAAACACGGCACGGTCGGCGCGGTTGCCTGCGATGCCGCCGGCAACCTGGCCGCCGCCACCTCCACCGGCGGCATTACGGCGAAACTGCCGGGCCGGGTGGGCGACTGCCCGGTCATCGGCGCCGGCACCTGGGCGGACAACGCCACCTGCGCGGTATCGTGCACCGGGCAGGGCGAGGTGTTCATTCGCTGGGCCGCAGCGCACGAAATTGCCGCGCGCATGCGCCATGGCGGCGCGGCGCTGGCGGCGGCGGCCGACGCGGTCGTGGCGGAGCTTAAGGCGGCGGGTGGCGGTGGCGGGCTGGTGGCGGTGGACGCGGCGGGCAACGTGGCGCTGCCCTTCAACACCGCCGGCATGTACCGCGGCCGGATCGGCGCCGACGGGGTAGCCTGGACCGGCATTTACCGGGACGCATTGCGGGCCGAGGCGGGTACGCGCCCATCGCCATAATCCTTTCGGACGAATGACAGCACCACACGCCGAAAGGACCAATTGCAGCGCCGTAGTCCGAAAGGACGAATTGGCGCGCTGGATATTCTGCATTATCTGCATCCGTGGATTGCTGTGAATTGTTCATTCGCGGACTTCGACGGAAGCCTTAAAAAAAGTGTGAACAGGGAGAAAAAGAATGGAAACGTTATTTGCCGTCGCGATTCTACTGGCGGCGAGCGCCGCCGCGGCATCAGCAGCACCGACGAAGCTGGTCGACCTGCAGTTGGACAACGTCACCGCGGGTACGGTGCACGTACCCGTCGATCCGCCACCGGTGAACGGACATCCCTGGCATCCCGGTGGGCCGCCGGTTTTTCATCCGATCCTGTTTTGCTTCGGTGGCAGGTGCACCTCCGGCCACTGACCGCGGCGACCGTCTGCAGACCAGACCGGACGCTCTGCCCCAAACAGGGAGAGAACCCATGAAGACAGGCTTCATCGTCGTCATTGTCCTGGCGGCAACCAGCGTGGCCGCATCGGCGGCACCGACCAAGCTGACCAACTCGCAAATGGAAAGGGTCACGGCGGGTCAACTGCCGACGGGCGGAACGCCCCCGCCGACGGGCGGGCTCTGGTGGCATCACGTACCGCCGCCAATGCCGCCGTTCCACCCCATCGTCGGCTGCTTCGGCCGTATCTGCGCTTAGACCGGGTCCTGGCCAAAGGCAGGGAAGAAAGGCCAGGGGCTCTGCCCCTGGACCCCGCCAAGGGCCGGGAGGCCCTTGGAACCCATTCCCTTAGGGGCCGGCGGTCCGGCCTTCCTTCTTTCCCTTGCTCCCGGGCAGCCGGATCGCTAATCGTGGCCAAACGCGCCGCCATGGGGGCAGAGCGCAGCGGGAGAACAGTGTGATGGGCTACAGGGTCGCGGTCGTCGGTGCCACCGGGGCAGTCGGGCGCGAGATGCTGAAGACCCTCGCCGAGCGAAAGTTCCCCGTCAAGGAAGTGGCCGCCTTGGCCTCCGGGCGCAGCACCGGGCAGCAGATCAGTTTCGGCGACAAGCAGGTGCTGACCGTCCAGAGCCTGGACAAGTTCGACTTCACCGGCTGGGACATCGGCCTCTTCAGCCCCGGCGCCGCGGTGTCGGCCGTGCATGCGCCGCGCGCCGCCGCTGCCGGCTGCATCGTCATCGACAACACCAGCGAGTTCCGTATGGACCCCGATGTGCCGCTGGTGGTGCCGGAGGTGAACCCGCAGGCGCTGACCCGCATCCGCCGGGGCATCATCGCCAATCCGAACTGCTCGACCATTCAGATGGTGGTGGCGCTGAAGCCGTTGCACGACCGTTACGGGGTGAAACGGGTGGTGGTGTCCACCTACCAGTCGGTGTCCGGCGCCGGCAAGGAAGGCATGGACGAGCTGTACGCCCAGACCAAGGCCACCTACGTCAACAACCCGGTCACGCCCGAGCAGTTCACCAAGCAGATCGCCTTCAACGTCATTCCCCATATCGACAAGTTCATGCCGGACGGGGCGACCAAGGAGGAGTGGAAGATGGCGGTCGAGACGCGGAAGATCCTCGACCCGGACATCAAGGTCATTGCCACCTGCGTGCGGGTGCCGGTGTTCATCGGCCATGCCGAGGCGGTGTATATCGAGTGCGAGAGGCCGATTACGGTGGAGGGCGCCCGCGCGGCCCTGCGCGACGCGCCGGGGGTGGTGGTGCTCGATCATCGCGAGGACGGCGGCTACATCACGCCGCTCGAATGCCAGGGCGAGGACGCCACCTATATCAGCCGCATCCGGACCGACCCGACGGTGGAGAACGGGCTGGCGTTCTGGTGTGTCGCCGATAATTTGCGCAAGGGCGCGGCGCTGAACGCCATTCAGATCGCCGAGACGCTGGTGGCGCAGGGCGGACTGCTCCGGCGCGCCGCGTAAGCGGGGCGGCCGGGTGGCGTGGCTCTGGCTGGCCGCGGCCGGCGCGCTGGAGGTTGTCTGGGTGGTGCTGCTGAAGCAGACCGACGGTTTCACCCGGCCGGTGGCTTCGGCTGCCACCGTCGCCGCCCTGGCGGTCAGCTTCTTCTGCATGTCGCAGTCGCTGCGCACCCTGCCAATGGGCACGGTGTATGCGGTGTGGACGGGCATCGGTGCCGCCGGCGGGCTGGCCTGGGGCATCGCCATGGAGGGCGAGCCCGCCGGGGCGCTGCGTATTCTGTGCGTGGGCCTGATCCTGGCCGGCGTGGCGGGGCTGAAGCTCGGCTCCTGAGTCAGATTGTTGCACAACCGTGCCGGCGCGCAGGCCCCATGCGGGCGGCCGCGTTGACCCGCCCCGACCGGCGGAGTATGGCGAATGCAACAACAATCGGCGCGCCGCGCGGGGCTTTGGCGTGGCAGCAGGGGAGGCGCCAACCGCAGAAGGAGTGCTGACGCCCCATGAGGGACATTCGCGACGTGCAGATGATCGGCCGCACCAGCGACGGGCGGTTGGTCGAGCGGCCCTTGTCCGGACATCTGTCGGTGTACCTCGACTTCGACATGATTGTGTCGGTCGGCCACCGGGTGACGGGCTGCGCCATCGCGTTCGGCACCATCCTGCTGGTCTGGTTCCTGGTGGCGACGGCCACCGGCGAGGCGGCCTATGACCACGTGTCGTGGTTCCTGCGCACGCCGGTCGGCTATTTCGTCCTGTTCGGCTGGACGGCGGCGCTGTGGTACCATTTCTGCGTCGGCATCCGTCACCTGATCTGGGATACCGGGCTGATGTACGACGTGCCCACGGTGCGGCGCTCGCGCGGCGTGATCCTCGGCGCCACCGTGGCGCTCACCCTGCTCACCTGGTTCATCGCCCTTCTGTAGTTTCCGGGGATACCGCGCCATGGCCGACGCCAAGGGCCTGAAAATCGAAATCATGCGCTCGTACCTGGGCCGCGCCCGCGGGCTGGGGGCGTCGCACGCGGGGTTCCACCATTGGTGGGTGCAGCGGCTGACCTCGCTGGCGCTGGTGCCGCTGACGCTGTGGTTCGTCTGGTCGCTGGTGCACTTTGCCGGAGCGCCCTATGCCGAGGTGCGCGCCTGGGCGGGCAGCCCGGTGAATGCCACGTTGCTGCTGGCGCTGATCGCCGCGACATTTGAACATATGCACCTGGGCGTGCAGACCGTCGCCGAGGATTACATCCACACTGATGTGGTCCGGCTGACCCTGGTGCTGGCGGTGAAGGCGGCGAGCGCGCTGCTGGCGCTGGCGGCGGCCATCGCCGTGCTGAAACTCGCCATTGCCGGATGACCCCGCGCGCGGCGCAATGTGAACCCGCGCCCTATCGGACGGAGCCAAGATGAACGCGATCGGCAAACCTTCCCGCGGCGCTTACGAGGTGATCGACCACACCTATGACGTGGTGGTGGTGGGCGCCGGCGGGGCGGGGTTGCGCGCCACCTTCGGCATCGGCGCGGCCGGGCTGACCACCGCCTGCATCACCAAGGTGTTCCCCACCCGCAGCCACACCGTCGCGGCGCAGGGCGGCATCGGCGCCGCGCTCGGCAACATGGGCGAGGACGACTGGCGCTGGCACATGTACGACACCGTGAAAGGGTCGGACTGGCTGGGCGATCAGGACGCCATCGAATACATGTGCCGCTCGGCCATCCCGGCGGTTTACGAGCTGGAACACTACGGGGTGCCGTTCAGCCGCACCGAGGACGGCCGCATCTACCAGCGCCCGTTCGGCGGCCACATGAAGGATTACGGCAAGTCGCCGGCGATGCGCGCCTGCGCCGCCGCCGACCGCACCGGCCACGCCATCCTGCACACGCTGTATCAGCAGTCGCTGAAGCACGACGTGGAGTTTTTCGTCGAATACTTCGCCCTCGACCTGATTATGGACGAGGAAGGCGCCTGCCGCGGGGTGATCGCCTGGAACCTGGAAGACGGCACCATTCACCGCTTCCGGGCGCAGACCGTGGTGCTGGCCACCGGCGGCTACGGGCGCGCCTTCCTGTCATGCACCTCGGCGCATACCTGCACCGGCGACGGCAACGCCATGGTGCTGCGCGCCGGCCTGCCCTGCCAGGACATGGAGTTCGTGCAGTTCCACCCGACCGGCATCTTCCCGGCCGGCTGCCTGATCACCGAAGGGGCGCGCGGCGAGGGTGGCTACCTGACCAACAGCGAGGGCGAGCGCTTCATGGAGCGCTATGCCCCGACCGCCAAGGACCTCGCCAGCCGCGACGTGGTCTCGCGCTCGATGACGCTGGAGATCAATGCCGGGCGCGGCTGCGGGCCCAATAAAGAATACATCATGCTGCACCTGGAGCACCTGGGCGCGGAGATCCTGCACGAGCGGCTGCCCGGCATCAGCGAAACCGCGCGGGTGTTCGCAGGCGTCGATGTGACGCGCGAGCCGATCCCGGTGCTGCCGACCGTGCACTACAACATGGGCGGCATTCCCACCAATGTCCGCACCGAAGTTCTGCGGCCGACCCGCGACAAGCCCGACGCGATCGTGCCGGGGCTGATGGCGGTGGGCGAGGCGGCCTGCGTGTCGGTGCACGGGGCCAACCGGCTCGGCACCAACTCGCTGCTCGACCTGGTGGTGTTCGGCCGGGCCGCGGCGCACCGGTGCGCGGTGATGTTCAAGCCGCACGGGCCGCAGGCGCCGCTGCCGCCGCGCGCGGGCGAGGCCTCGCTCGACCGGTTCGATCGCACCCGCCATGCCAAGGGCGGCATCCGGGTGGCCGATCTGCGGCTGGAAATGCAGCGCACCATGCAGGCCCACGCCGCGGTGTTCCGCAACAGCGAAAGCCTGCGCCAGGGGGTGGCGAAGATCACCAAGGTCTGGAGCCAGCTGGGCGACGTGTCGGTTTCCGACCGCAGCCTGATCTGGAACTCCGACCTGATGGAATCGCTGGAGCTGCAGAACCTGATGGCCAACGCCATCACCACCATGTACGGCGCCGAGGCCCGCACGGAAAGCCGCGGCGCGCAGGCGCATGACGACTATCCCGAACGCGACGACGTGAACTGGATGAAACACACGCTGGCCTGGGTCGACGAGAACGGCAACGTCCGGCTGGACTACCGGCCAGTGCGCATGCAGACGCTGACCAACGAAGTCTCGGTCATTCCGCCCCAAAAGCGCGTGTACTGAGCGGAAGGACGGCACGAGATGGTCGAGACCAAGCGCTTTTTCTTCGATCTCCCCAAGGGCAGCCGCCCGACGATCGGCAAGACCTGGAAGGCGCCGGCCGGCGCCACCCGGGTCAAGACGTTCCAGATCTACCGCTGGGACCCGGACGTGGGCGGCAATCCGCGCATGGACAATTACGAGGTCGACCTCGACGCCTGCGGACCGATGGTGCTGGACGCGCTGATCAAGATCAAGAACGAGATCGATCCGACGCTGACCTTCCGCCGCTCGTGCCGCGAGGGCATTTGCGGCAGTTGCGCCATGAATATCGACGGCACCAACGCGCTCGCCTGCGTCAAGCCGATCAACGAGGCGACCGACAAGCCGGCGAAGATCAACCCGCTGCCGCATATGCCGGTGGTGAAGGACCTGGTGCCGGACCTGTCGCTGGCCTACGCGCAATTGCGCAGCATCGAGCCCTGGCTGAAGGCCGACACCGCCCCGCCGCCCGACAGCGAGCGGCGGCAGAGCCGCGAGGAACGCGCCAAGCTCGACGGGCTGTGGGAGTGCATCCTGTGCTTCTGCTGCACCACCTCGTGCCCGAGCTATTGGTGGAACGGCGACCGCTACCTGGGTCCGGCGACGCTGCTGGCCGCCTATCGCTGGATTTCCGACAGCCGCGACGAGGCGACCGGCGAACGGCTGGACGGGCTGAAGGACCCGTTCAAGCTGTATCGCTGCCATACCATCATGAACTGCACCGAAGCCTGCCCCAAGGGGCTGAACCCGGCCAAGGCGATCGGCAACATCAAGCTGCAGATCATGGAGCGCGAGGGCTGACGGGGGCACCCCTCGCCACCTGGGCCGGCAGCCTGCTGGCCGACCATGCCGTGTTCCGGCTGGCCTGGGATAATTTCGCCGAGGTAATTCCCGGCCGGCTCTACCGCTCCAACCACCCGACGCCGGGGCGGCTGGCGCGGATGGCGCGCCGGTACGGCATCCGCACCGTGGTCAACCTGCGCGGCGAGAAGCCGAATTTTTCCAATGCGCTCTCGGTGGATGCCGCCCGCCGGCTCGGGCTGGACCATGCGTTCCTTGCCTTCGAAAGCCGCGGCGCGCCGCACCGCGACCGCATCCTGCGCTTCCACGACCTCTACCGCGGCATGGCAACCCCGGCGCTGATCCACTGCAAGTCCGGCGCCGACCGGGCCGGGCTTGCGGCGGGCCTGGTTATCCTGTTCGAAGGCGGCGGCGCCGCCGAGGCAATGCGGCAACTGTCCTGGCGCTTCGGCCATGTGAAAGACAGCCGCGCCGGCATCCTCGACGCGTTCTTCTTGCACTACGCGACCACCGGCGAAGGCCGCCTGCCGTTCCTCGACTGGGTCCGCAACGAATATCACGAAACCCGGTTGCGGGAAACCTTTGCCGCCAACGGGGTCTCGTCGTTCTTCAACGATTGGGTGCTGCGGCGGGAGTGAAGGAAGGAAGGCCAGGGCTCTGCCCTGGACCCGCCAAGGGGCAGTGGCCCCTTGGAACCCATTACTTTTAGACAGTTCTTATGAAGAGGGGGGGAGGAGGTGAACCGGTTCTCCGCCTCACCCCCCTCTTCATAAGAACTGCTTAAGTAGCGGGGTCCAGGGGGCCACCGCCCCCTGGCGGGTCCAGGGCAGAGCCCTGGCCTTCCTTCACTTACGCCGCAGCCCCCAACCGCTTGAAGAACGCCGAAACCCGATGCCGCCGCAGTTCCGCGCGGGCGGCGGCGTCGTTGGCCATGTAGTTCAGTTGCACCACCGTCCGCGGCCCGACGAATTGTTTGTGTCCGTGCCACGCGGCCGGGCCGTTGGGAAAGGCCAGCAGCGTGCCGTTCACCGGCGGCACCTCGATGGCGTAGTTCTCGATGTCGCCGGGACCGCGCAGCAGCCGCAGGCAGCCTTCGTGGCGGCTCCAGGCATCGGTCGCGCGGTTCAGGTAAAGCAGAATGGTGACACGCTTGGCGGTGGAGTCGCAATGGATGCGTCCGTCGCGCGCGCCGGAGTGGCCGCGCAGGGTCAGCATGGTGGCGGCGGCGTCGAGGTCGAGGCCAAATTTCTGCGCGATCGCGCGGCGCAGGAAGGGGCCGGCGAGGTCGTCCATCAGGGCGCGGGCCGCCGGGCCGAGACGCAGCGCGCCAATGGGGAAGCTGCCACGCCTGCCGACCGGCGGCAGGTCGCGGATCACCGGGTCGAGGTCGTCCGGGGGAACAAAGCCGGGCACGATGATATGGGCGAACGGGTCGGTGGCGACCGGCGTTGCCGCCAGTGCGTCGTAGGCCAGTGGCATTGCGTTCTCCCGCGTTCCCCGAGCGGGCTTAGATAGGTGCAGGATGCAGGTCTCGCCAGTCGTGGGCTTCATTGATACGGCTCCGGATTCACGCTATCCGGCAGTGCCATGGACGCTTCCGCCGTCGACCCGGCCCTGCTCGCCAGCGGGCCGCTGCCGGCCTATCGGGCCCGCCGCGACGCCGGGGATCTCACCCGCAATTCGTCGCAGGAGCACGCGGCCGAGCGGTTGCAGCAATTATGGGTGAAACTGCGCGGCTACGACCCGGTGCCGAAGCCGGCGGCCAATCCCGGCCTGCTCGGCCGCTTCACCCACCGCAAGCGGGCCGACTGGGCCAACGAGGACCGGCGCGGCGGGCTGTATCTTGTCGGCGAGGTGGGTCGCGGCAAGACGATGCTGATGGACCTGTTCTTCGCCGCCGCCATGGTGCGGCGCAAGCGGCGGATTCATTTCCATCGCTTCATGCAGGACACGCATAAGCGCATCCACGCCTGGAAACAGGCCAACCCAAAGGGAACCGACCCGATTCCGCCGCTGGCCGATGCGATCGCGGCCGAGGCGGCGCTGCTGTGCTTCGACGAGTTCCAGGTCAACGACATCGTCGATGCGATGATCCTGGGCCGGCTGTTCCAGGCGCTGTTCGACCGCGCGGTGGTGGTGGTGGCGACCTCCAACACGCTGCCCGACGATCTGTTCAAGGGCCAGCCTGGGCGCGACGCGTTCCTGCCCTTCATCGCCCTGCTGAAGCAGAATCTCGACGTGCTGGTGCTGGAGCCGGGGCAGGACTACCGGCGGGAACGCTTGCGCGGCATGCCGACCTGGTATGTGCCGGCCGATGCAAGGGCGGAACGCGCGCTGGATGCCGCGTTCACCGAACTCGCGGGCGACGCGCCGGTGCGCCAGCCGCATCTGCTGGTGATGGGCCGCACGGTGGAGGTGCCGGTTGCCGCCGGCGGGGTGGCGCGGTTCGATTTTCGGGCGCTGTGCGCGACCGCGCTCGGGGCGGGCGACTACCTGGCGGTGGCGACCCATTTCCACAGCCTGGTGCTGGACGGCATCCCCCGCCTCTCGCCGGCGAAATTCGACGAGGCGCGCCGGTTCATCGTGCTGATCGACACGCTGTACGACCACCGCGTCAAGCTGGTGGCCTCGGCCGAGGCCTGGCCCGATCAGCTGTATCAGCGCGGCGAAAGTGCCAGGATGTTCGAGCGCACGGCGAGCCGGCTGGCCGAAATGCAGAGCCAGGAATACCTGGCGCTGCCGCATCTGACGTGACCGCGCACGGCCTTGTGTGCGGGCGGTGCGCGTCTTGCCCCCCCCGCCGTGATGGGCTAGCAACGTGGGCCTTCCGGGACCCCCCGGGTGCCCGGCGGGCGGTCAAAGGTTTTGCTTGGAACGTGTTTGTTCCCGTCCTCCGCTTCGGAAGGTTCTCCCGTTATGGCACGCAATAAGATCGCCCTGGTCGGCGCCGGCAACATCGGCGGCACGCTGGCGCACCTGATCGGCCTGAAGGAACTTGGCGACGTCGTGCTGTTCGACGTGTTCGGCGGGGTCGCCGCGGGCAAGGCGCTCGATATCGCGCAGTCGAGCCCGGTCGACGGGTTCGATTGCGCTCTGGCCGGCGGCTCGGATTATGCGGCCATCGCCGGGGCCGACGTGGTGATCGTCACCGCCGGCTTCCCGCGCCTGCCGGGCATGAGCCGCGACGACCTGCTGACCAAGAACGCCGGCGTGATCGCCGAGGTGGCCGAGGGCATCAAGACCTATGCGCCGGACGCCTTCGTTATCGTCATCACCAACCCGCTGGATGTGATGGTGTGGGTGATGCAGCAGAAATCCGGCCTGCCGGCCAATAAGGTGGTCGGCATGGCGGGCGTGCTCGACAGTTCGCGCTTCCGCCTGTTCCTCGCCCAGGAGTTCGGCGTGTCGGTGGAGGACGTGACCGCCTTCGTGCTGGGCGGGCATGGCGACACCATGGTGCCGCTGATCCGCTATTCGACGGTGGCCGGCATTCCGGTGCCCGACCTGATCAAGCTCGGCTGGAGCACGCAGGAGCGGATCGACGCGATCGTGCAACGCACCGCCAATGGCGGCGGCGAGATCGTCAAGCTGCTGGAGAAGGGCAGTGCCTTCTATGCCCCGGCGGCCAGCGCCATCGCCATGGCGGAGAGTTTCCTGAAGGACAAGAAGCGGGTGTTGCCGGCGGCGGTGCTGTTGAACGGCGAATACGGGCAGAGCGGGTTTTATGTCGGCGTGCCGGTGGTGCTGGGCGCGGGCGGGGTGGAGCGGATCGTCGAGGTGCAGTTCACCCCCGAGGAACAGGCGGCGTTCGAGAAATCCTGCGCGGCGGTGCGCGACCTGATCGAAGCCTTCAAGAAGCTGGGCGTCTGAAACGATGAACATTCACGAATACCAGGCCAAGGAACTGCTCCGGCCCTATGGCGTTGCGGTGCTGGAGGGATTTGCCGCCTGGACCCCCGAGGAGGCCGGGGCGGCGGCGCGCCGGCTGCCCGGGCCGGTTTATGTGGTGAAGTCGCAGATCCATGCCGGCGGCCGCGGCGCCGGAAGGTTCGCCGATGACCCGGCGGGCAAGGGCGGCGTGCGGCTGGCGAAGTCGCCCGAGGAGGTGCGGGCGGCGGCCGAAGCGATGATCGGCCACACGCTGATCACCAAGCAGACCGGGCCGGCCGGCCGGCGCGTCCGTCGCGTCTATGTCGAGGCCGGCTGCGATATCGCGCGCGAGCTTTATCTGTCGCTGCTGATCGACCGCGCGACCTCACGCGTGACCATCATCGCCTCGACCGAGGGCGGCATGGAGATCGAGGAGGTGGCCGCGGCGCACCCGGAAAAAATCCTGCGCGCCGCGATCGACCCGGCCTCCGGCATTTCCGGCTTTCACGCCCGCAAGCTGGCCTTCGGGCTGGGGCTGCAGGGCAAGCAGATCGGCGCGTTCGGGAAATTCATCGCCGGGCTGTATCAGGCCTTCACCGCGCTCGACGCCACCATCATCGAAATCAACCCGCTGGTGGTGACCGGCGCGGGTGAGGTGGTGGCGCTGGATGCCAAGATGAGCTTCGACGACAACGCGCTGTTCCGCCATCCCGAGGTGGAGAAGCTGCGCGACGAGGCCGAGGAGGACCCGAAGGAGCTGGAGGCGGCCAAGCACAGCCTGAACTACGTGGCACTGGACGGCACCATCGGCTGCATGGTGAACGGCGCCGGGCTGGCCATGGCGACGATGGACATCATCAAGCTGTACGGCGCCTCACCGGCCAATTTCCTCGATGTCGGCGGCGGGGCAACGAAGGAACGGGTGACCGCGGCGTTCAAGATCATCCTGTCGGACCCCAACGTCGAGGGGATCCTGGTCAACATTTTCGGCGGCATCATGCGCTGCGACGTGATTGCCGAGGGCGTGGTGGCGGCGGCGCGCGAGGTCAGCCTGAACGTGCCGCTGGTGGTGCGGCTGGAAGGCACCAACGTGGCGCTGGGCAAGGAGATCATGGCCCGTTCCGGCCTGCCGATCATTTCGGCGGACAACCTGGCCGATGCCGCCGAGAAGGTGGTCAAGGCCGTGCAGGAGGCCGCCTGATGGCCATTCTCGTCGACGCCGGCACGCGCGTCATCACCCAGGGCTTCACCGGGGCGCAGGGCACGTTCCATTCCGAGCAGGCGATCGCCTACGGCACCAAGGTGGTCGGCGGCGTCACCCCGGGCAAGGGCGGCAGCACCCATCTCGACCTGCCGGTGTTCGACACGGTGGCCGAGGCGGTGGCCGCGACCGGCGCCGATGCGTCCGGGATCTATGTGCCGCCGCCGTTCGCGGCGGATGCCATCCTGGAGGCGATCGATGCCGGCGTGCGGCTGATCGTGTGCATCACCGAGGGCATTCCGGTGCTGGATATGGTGCGGGTCAAGCGGGCGCTGGACGGCTCGGGGGCGCGGCTGGTCGGGCCGAACTGCCCGGGGGTGATCACCCCGGACGCGTGCAAGATCGGCATCATGCCCGGCCATATCCACAGGCGTGGCAAGGTGGGCATCGTCTCGCGCTCGGGCACGCTGACTTATGAGGCGGTGGCGCAGACCACGGCGGCCGGGCTCGGCCAGTCCACCTGCGTGGGCATCGGCGGCGACCCGGTGAAGGGCACCGATTTCATCGAGGTGCTGGAGCTGTTCCTGGGCGATCCCGAGACCGAGGCGATCATCATGATCGGCGAAATCGGCGGGGCGAGCGAAATCGACGCGGCCGAGTTCATTGCCGCCAGCCGGGTGAAGAAGCCGACGGTGGGCTTCATCGCCGGGGCCACCGCCCCGCCGGGCCGGCGCATGGGCCATGCGGGTGCGGTGATCAGCGGCGGGCGCGATACCGCGGCGGCGAAGTTCGAGGCGCTGCGCCTGGCCGGCATCCATGTGGCCGACAGCCCGGCGGCGCTGGGCAGCACGATGCTCAAGGCCTTGCGGGGCTGACGGCGGCGCGCCCGCCGCACCCGGGTGCGGCGGGCGTGAACGAACCGAGGGGGAACACCATGGCCGGCGTCGATCTTCTCGCCACCGCCTTCAATGGCGCCAACGCCGCCTTTATCGCCGACCTGTACGCCCGCTGGGTCGCCGATCCGCGGGCGGTGGACCCGGGTTTCGCCGATCTGTTCGCCGCCCTGAACGACGAAAGCCGGGCCATTCTGGAGGACAATTCCGGCGCCTCCTGGGCGCCGCGGACATGGCAGTTCGGCGAGCCGGACGCGGCGAAACCGGCGCCCGCCGGCCCGGCGGCCAAGGACCGCCGCGAGAAGGACCGCCGCCCCACCCCGCCGCCGACCGCCGAGCAGGTCACCGCCGAGCAGGTGCGCGCCGCCACCAAGGACAGTATCCGCGCCCTGATGATGATCCGCACCTACCGGGTGCGCGGCCATCTGGAAGCGAAGCTCGACCCGCTCGGCCTGCAGATCCCCGCCCCGCATCCCGAGCTCGACCCGGCCACCTACGGCTTCACCGCCGCCGACATGGACCGGCCGATCTTCATCGACATGGTGCTCGGCCTGCAGACCGCGACCGTCCGGCAGATATTGCAGGTGCTGCGCGAGACCTATTGCGGCCCGGTCGGCGTCGAGTTCATGCATATCCAGGACCCCGACCAGAAAGCCTGGATCCAGCGCCGGGTGGAAGGCGCGCCGTGGCGGAGGCATTTCGACGCCGCGGGCAAGCGGGCCATTCTGCATGACCTCACCGAGGCCGAGGGGCTCGAGGCGTTCTGCCAGAAGCGTTATGTGGGCACCAAGCGCTTCGGCCTGGAGGGCGCGGAAGTCACCATCGCGGCGCTGCACGCCATCATCGAGGTCGGCGCCCGCAACGGGGTGACCGAAATCGATATCGGCATGCCGCATCGCGGCCGGCTGAACACGCTGGTGAACGTGGTGAAGAAACCCTACGCGGCGCTGTTCAGCGAGTTCAGCGGCACCAGCTTCAAGCCGGACGACGTGCAGGGCTCGGGCGACGTGAAATACCATCTCGGCACCTCCACCGACGTGGAGATCGCCGGGCACATGGTGCATCTGTCGCTGCAGCCGAACCCGTCGCACCTGGAAGCGGTCGATCCGGTGGTGGTCGGCAAGGTGCGGGCGCGCCAGGACATGGCGGGCGACACCCGCGGGCGGCATTCCGTGATGGGCATCCTGATGCACGGCGACGCCGCCTTCGCCGGCCAGGGGCTGGTGTATGAAACCCTGGCGATGAGCCAGTTGATCGGCTACCGCACCGGCGGGACGGTGCATGTGGTGGTGAACAACCAGATCGGCTTCACCACCGTGCCGGCGCACGCCTATTCGGGGCTGTACTGCACCGATGTGGCCAAATCCATCCAGGTGCCGATCCTGCATGTCAACGGCGACGACCCCGAGGCGGTGGTGTGGTGCGCCGAGATGGCGGCCGAGTTCCGCATGACCTTCGGCTGCGATTTCGTGCTCGACATCGTTTGCTACCGCCGGCACGGCCATAATGAAACCGACGAGCCGGCGTTCACCCAGCCGCTGATGTACCGCGCCATTCGGGACCGCAAGACCACGCGGGCGCTGTATGCCGAACACCTCGTGGCCGAGGGGGTGGTGTCGGCCGACGAGGTGAAATCGATGTGGGACGGGTTCACCGCCACGCTGGAAGCCGCCTATCAGGCGGCGCAGGGCTTCAAGCCGAACAAGGCGGACTGGCTGGAAGGCCATTGGGCCGGGCTGTCGGCACCCGACTCGGCGGCCGAATGGCCCGATGGCGACACCGCCGTCGCGCCGGATGTGCTGCGCCAGGTGGGCCTGGCGCTGGCCCGCGTGCCCGCGGGGTTCGACGCCAATCCGAAGATCACCCGCCAGCTGGAGGCCAAGCGGGTGATGATCGAAAGCGGCCAGGGCATCGACTGGGCAACCGGCGAGGCGCTGGCCTTCGGCACCCTGCTGCTGGACGGCCACCGCGTGCGGCTGTCGGGCGAGGATTGCCAGCGCGGCACGTTCAGCCAGCGCCACGCGGTGCTGGTGGACCAGACCACCCAGAACGAATACGTGCCGCTGAACAACATCGCCCCGGCGCAGGCGAAGATCGAGATTTACAACTCGCTGCTGTCGGAAGCCGGGGTGCTCGGCTTCGAATACGGCTACTCGTTGGCCGACCCGCGCTCGCTGGTGCTGTGGGAGGCGCAGTTCGGCGATTTCGCCAATGGCGCGCAGGCGATTATCGACCAGTTCATCGCCGGCGGCGAGACCAAGTGGCTGCGCATGTCGGGCCTGGTGATGCTGCTGCCGCACGGCCATGAAGGCCAGGGACCAGAGCATTCCTCGGCGCGGCTGGAACGCTATTTGCAGTTGTGCGCCGAACGCAACATGATCGTCGCCAACATCACCACGCCGGCGAATTATTTCCACGCTCTGCGCCGGCAGCTGAAACGGAAATTCCGCAAGCCGCTGGTGGTGATGACGCCGAAAAGCCTGTTGCGCCACAAGCTGTGCGTGTCGCCGCTGGAGGCGTTCGGCCCGGGCACGCGGTTCCTGACCGTCATTCCCGAGACCGATGCGATCGCCCCGCCCGAGCAGGTGAAACGCGTCGTGCTGTGCGCAGGCAAGGTCTATTACGATCTGCTGGCGCAGCGCCGAGAGCAGGGCATCGACACTATCGCCCTGGTGCGGGTGGAGCAGCTTTATCCGTTCCCGAAAGTGTCGCTGCCCAAGGCGCTGGCGGCGTATAGCCGCGCCGAGGTGGTGTGGTGCCAGGAGGAGCCGGAGAACATGGGCGCCTGGCATTTCGCCGACCGGCGTATCGAGACCGTGCTGGGCAAGCTGGGGGGGGCTGCGGTGCGGCCGCGCTATATCGGCCGCCGCTCGGCCGCCAGCCCGGCCACGGGCCTGGCCAAAATCCACGCCGCCGAGCAGGCCGCGCTGGTCACCGCCGCGCTGACGCTCGAGTGATCCCCTTGTTTCCGACCAGACACGACCAGACAGGACCTGCCGCCATGGCGACCGAGATCAAGGTGCCCACCCTGGGCGAGAGCGTTACCTCGGCCACCGTCGCGCGCTGGCTGAAGCGGGCCGGCGAGGCGGTGGCGGCCGACGAGCCGCTGGTGGAGCTGGAAACCGACAAGGTGACGGTGGAGGTGAACGCGCCGTTCGCCGGCACGCTGTCGGAAATCGCCGCCGACGAAGGTGCGGAGGTCGGCGTCGGCGCGCTACTTGGCGTGCTGGTGGATGGCGCCGCCGTGCTGACGCCGGCCCGGCCGTTGAGCCCGAAGCCGGTCGAGGTCGAGCGCCCGGCCGCCAACCCTTCCGCCGGGATCAACCCGCCGCCCTCGCCGCCCGGCCCGGTCGCCCGCCCGGCGACGCCGCAGGCCGACCGCCCGGTGCATGCGCCGCTGCCGGCGGCGGTGCGGCTGATGGAAGAAACCGGCGTCGGCCCGGCGCTGCTGGGCGAAGGCACCGGCAAGGACGGGCGGATCACCAAGGGCGATGTGCTGGCGTTCCTCAGCCGCCCCGCCGCGCCCGCGCCTGCGGTGCCGGTGGTGCTCCCGCCGCGCCCGGCCGCCGCGGGGGAGGAACGGGTGCGGATGACGCGCCTGCGCCGCACCATCGCGGCACGGCTGAAGGAAGCGCAGAACAACGCCGCCATGCTCACCACCTTCAACGAGGTGGACATGAGTGCGGCGATGGCGCTGCGGGCCGAGTACAAGGAGGCGTTCGAAAAGAAGCATGCCGGTGTGCGGCTGGGCTTCATGAGCTTCTTCGTGCGCGCCTGCGTGGTCGGGCTGACGGAATTCCCGGCGGTGAACGCCGAGATCGAC
Source organism: uncultured Alphaproteobacteria bacterium (assembly GCA_963714255.1). Classification (GTDB taxonomy): domain Bacteria; phylum Pseudomonadota; class Alphaproteobacteria; order Acetobacterales; family Acetobacteraceae; genus Rhodovastum. The sequence continues at coordinate 70,746 of CAVQNU010000016.1, read as the reverse complement.
GGCGACGAAATCGTCTACAAGAATTACGTCCATATGGGCATCGCCGTGGGCGGGCCGAGCGGGCTTGTGGTGCCGGTGATCCGCGACGTGAACCGGATGGGCTTCGCGCAGATCGAAAAATCGATTTCCGATTTCGGCCGCCGCGCCCGCGACGGGCAGCTCAAGCTGGAGGAGCTCACCGGCGGGTCGTTCAGCATCACCAATGGCGGGGTGTACGGCAGCCTGATGTCCACGCCGATCCTCAACCCGCCGCAATCGGCCATCCTGGGCATGCACAAAATCCAGGAACGCCCGGTCGCCATCGCCGGCAAGGTCGAGATCCGGCCGATGATGTATCTCGCTTTGTCGTACGACCACCGGATCGTGGATGGGAAAGAGGCGGTGTCGTTCCTGGTGCGGGTGAAGGAGGGCGTCGAGGACCCCCGCCGCCTGCTGCTGGACCTTTAGCCCATGGAAGACGCCTTTGACGTCATCGTCATCGGCTCGGGGCCGGGCGGGTACGTGTGCGCCATCCGTGCGGCCCAGCTTGGCCTGAAGGTGGCTTGCGTGGAGAAGCGCGCCACGCTGGGCGGCACCTGCCTGAACATCGGCTGCATTCCCAGCAAGGCGCTGCTGCAATCGAGCGAAAACTATGCCGAAGCGACACACGCTTTCGCCGATCACGGCATTCTGATCGACGGGATAAAGCTCGACCTCGCGCGCATGCAGGCGCGCAAGGCCGAGGTGGTGACCGCCAATGTGCGCGGCGTCGAGTTCCTGTTCAAAAAGAACAAGATCACCTGGCTGAAGGGGCACGGCAGCCTGCGCGGCGGCGGCCGCGTTTCGGTGGACGGCCGCGCCTATACGGCCAGGCACATCGTCATCGCCACCGGCAGCGAGAGCATGCCGCTGGCGGGCGTTGCGGTGGACGAGCAGCGCATCGTGACCTCCACCGGGGCGCTGGAACTCGACCAGGTGCCGGGTCATCTGGTGGTGATTGGTGGCGGGGTGATCGGGCTCGAGCTGGGCAGCGTCTGGCGGCGGCTTGGCGCGCAGGTGACGGTGGTTGAGTTTCTCGACCGGCTGATCCCCGGCAATGACGGCGAGGTGGCCAGGCAGTTCGAGCGCATTCTGGCCAAGCAGGGGCTGACGTTCCGGCTGTCGTCCAAGGTGACCGGGGCGCGGGTGGGCAATGACGGCGTGACCCTGAGCGTGGAGCCGGCTGCCGGCGGACCTGCCGAGGAGATCAGGGCCGATGTGGTGCTGTTGGCGATCGGACGGCGGCCTTATACTGAGGGGCTGGGGCTGGCGGCGGCCGGCGTGGCGGTTGATGCGCGCGGGCGGGTGAAGACGGATGGGCATTTCGCCACCAACGTGCCCGGCATTTACGCCATCGGCGACGTGATTGCCGGGCCGATGCTGGCGCACAAGGCGGAGGATGAGGGTGTGGCGCTGGCCGAGCGGCTCGCCGGCCGGGCCGGGCACGTGAACTACGAGGCGATTCCGGCCGTGGTGTATACGTGGCCGGAGGTGGCCGGGGTCGGCCGCACCGAGGAGCAGCTCAAGGAAGCGGGCGTTGCGTACCGGGTGGGGAAATTCCCATTCACCGCCAATGGCCGCGCCCGGGCCATGGGCAGCACCGACGGGTTCGTGAAGATCCTCGCCGACCGGGCGACCGACCGGTTGCTGGGCTGCCATATCGTCGGGCCTGACGCGGGCACGCTGATCGCCGAAATCGTGACCGCGATCGAGTTCGGCGCGTCTTCGGAGGATGTGGCGCGGATTTGCCATGCGCATCCGAGCCTGAATGAGGCGGTTAAGGAGGCCGCTTTGGCTGTGGACGGCCGCGCGATCCATATATGAAGGAGGAAGGCCCAGGGCTCAGCCCGAGACCCCGGGGTCCAGGGGGCTCCGCCCCTTGGTGGGGTGCAGGGGCAAAGCCCCTGCCGGGGTTCGGGGCAGCGCCCCGGCCGGGTCCCCTGGCGCTGACGATGGGCGACCCCGCCGGCATAGGCGGCGAGCTCACCCTCCGCGCCTGGCAAGCCCGCCACGAAGGCTTTCCCTTCGTCGCCCTCGACGACCCCGCCCGCCTGGAAGCGATCGCCAGCGCCCTCGGCCTGGACGTGCCCATTCGCGTGGTGAACGCCATCGGCGCCGCCGCCGGGGTGTTCCGCGACGCCCTGCCGGTGCTGCCTGTGAAGCTTGCGATTGCCGCCCGCCCCGGCACGCCCGACCCCGCCAATGCCGCCGCCGTGATCGCCTCCATCGAGCAGGCGACGAAGCTGGCGCTCGCCGGTGCCGCCGCCGGGGTGGTGACCAATCCGATCCATAAGTCCACGCTTTATGGCGTCGGCTTCCCCTATCCCGGGCACACCGAGTTCCTCGCCGCCCTGACCGGCGCGCCCTTGCCGGTGATGATGCTGGCCAGCCCGCTGCTGCGGGTGGTGCCGGTCACCGTGCATGCCTCGCTGCGGCGCATGTTGGACATGATCACGGTGGAGCGGATCGTCGCCGTGTGCCGGGTGACCGAGGCGGCGCTGCGCACCCACTGGGGCATTGCCGCACCAAGGCTGGCGGTGGCCGGGCTGAACCCGCATGCCGGCGAGGACGGCACCATGGGCGAGGAAGAAACCGCCATCATCGCCCCCGCCATCGCGCAGCTGCGCGCCGAGGGGCTGGACGTGTCGGGCCCGTTCGCCGCCGACAGCCTGTTCACGGCCGAGGCGCGGGCGGGCTACGACGTCGCCATGGGGATGTATCACGATCAGGCACTTATTCCGCTCAAGACGCTTGACATGCGCCATGGCGTCAACGTTACGCTGGGTTTGCCGGTGGTGCGGACCTCGCCTGACCACGGCACCGCCTTCGCCATCGCCGGGCAGGGCCGTGCCGACCCGTCCAGCCTGATCGCGGCGATCGACCTGGCGGCCGAGCTAGCCGCCCACACGGAGGCCCGTCCATGAACCCGATCCGGCTGGGTGTGAATATCGACCACATCGCCACGGTGCGGAACGCGCGCGGCGGGCTCGACCCCAGCCCGGTGCGCGCCGCGCGGGCGGTGCTGGCGGCGGGTGCGGACAGCATCACCATGCATTTGCGCGAGGACCGGCGCCACATTCGCGACAGCGACGTGCGCGACGTGCGCGCCACCATCGCGGCGCCGCTGAACCTCGAGATGGCGGCGACCGACGAGATGGTGCGTTTCGCCCTGGACGTGCGCCCGCATGCCTGTTGCCTGGTGCCGGAAAAGCGCACCGAAGTGACCACCGAGGGCGGGCTGGACGTGGTGGGCCAGCGCGCGGCGCTGGCGCCGGTGGTGGCGGCCCTGCGGGCGGCGGGCATCCGGGTGTCGATGTTCGTCGACCCCGACCCGGCGCAACTGGAGGCCAGTGCGGCCATCGGCGCGCCGGTGGTGGAGCTGCACACCGGCGCCTACGCGCTCGGCGTGCCGGGCGAGTTGGAACGGCTGGCCTCGGCGGCGGCGCTGACGGCGACGCTCGGCCTGGAATGCCATGCCGGCCATGGGCTGACATTTTCCAACACGCGGCCGATCGCGGCGCTGCCGGAAGTGAAGGAGCTGAATATCGGCCATTTCCTGGTCGGCGAAGCGTTTTTCGTCGGTCTGCACGCGGTGATCCGCCACATGAAAATGGTGATGGCGCGCTGACCGCGCGCCGCCGCACGCCAGCGCGCGGCGGCTAAAACCCCGGCCAGCGGGAGGTGCGGTTGATTTCCTGCGCCGGGGTGAGCGTGCTCGGCCCGTCAGCGACACCGCGCGGCGGCGGGCTGTTCAAGGCGTCGGGGTTGGACCAGCAATCGACCGTGCCGAGGCTGCGGGTGCAAAACGCCGGGGGCGCGGGCGGCGGCTCCACGGGCTTGACCAACGGCGCGCAGCCCGCCGGGACAAGACCAAAAACAAGACCAAAAACAAGACCAAAAACAAGAATGGACAGCAGGGCGGGGCGCATGCGGCCACCCTGGCCGGGCGAGGTAAAAACTTCGTTGCTCCCGGAATTTGCCCCCGGCAAGCGCCGCCGCTATGGTCCGCCGCCCGTTGCTTGAGGAACTTCCGTGCCCGACATCTTCGATGAAGTCGACCAGGATCTGCGCGCCGAACGCGCCCGCAAGGCGATGCAGCGCTATGGCGGCCTGCTGGTGCTTGGTGCCGCGCTGGTGGTTGCCGGCGTGGGCGGATGGGAAGCCTGGAAAGCCCATGTGGACAAGGACAACGCCCGGGTGGCGCAACTGTTCCTGACCGCGCTCGACGGTGCCGCCGGCGCGCCGGGGGACGGGCGCAAAGCGGCGGCGCTCGAACTGGAGCAGGTGGCGCGCGAGGGCAATCCCGGCTACCGCACCCAGGCGCGGCTGCGCGAGGCGGCGCTGAAAGCCGATAGCGGCGATGCCGCCGGCGCCGACGCGCTGTGGACGCAGGTGGCCAACGATGCCGCCGCCGACCGGCTGCTGCGCGATGCCGCGGTGCTGCAATCTGTGCTGCACCAGCTCGACTCCGGTGATCCCGCAGCGCTCGCCGACCGGCTCAAACCGTTGGCCGCGCCCGACAATCCGTGGCATGCCTTGGCCGAGGAAGCGCAGGCGCTGCTGGATCTGCGGCAGGGCCGCCGGGAGGCGGCGCGCGACACGCTGAAGCGCCTGGTGCAGGACGTGACCGCGCCGGACGGGGTGCGCGGGACCGCCAACGGCCTGCTGTCACGGCTCGGCGGGTGAGCGGCGTGACCGGCAAGCCGGGGCGCCTGTCGCGCCGGGCCGCGCTGCTGCTGCCGGGCGTGCTGGGCGGCTGCAGCCTTTTCGATTCCTGGTTCGGCGAAACCAAGCCGCCGCTGCCCGGCACGCGGGTGTCGGTGATGAACCCGCGCCGCGGCATGGAGGTGGATGCCCAGGACACCCATATCGTCCTGCCCCCGCCAGTGGCCAATGCCGACTGGCCGCAGGCCGGCGGTATGCCGTCGCATGCGATGGGCCATCTGCAGGTGCGCGACGCGCTGGACACCGCCTGGCGGTCGGGCATCGGCGCGGGCGGCGGCTACCGCAAAAAGATCACCGCCCAGGCCGTGGTTGCCGGCGGGCGGGTGTTCACCATGGACAGCGACGGCGTGGTGACCGCCTACGATGCCGCCACCGGCGGGCGGGTCTGGCGGACGGAAACCCAGGGCGAGGAAGACCGCAGCACCAATGTGGGCGGCGGCATCGCGGTGGATGGCGACACGCTGTATGCCGGCACCGGCCGTGCCGAGGTGCTGGCGCTGGAGACGGCGACCGGCAAGATCCGCTGGCGCAAAGCAATGACCACGCCGGTGCGGGCCGCCCCTACCATCGCCGACGGGCGCATGTTCGTGCTCACCCTGGACAACCAGTTGCAGGCGCTGGCGGTCGATGACGGGCACCGGCTGTGGAGCTACCAGGCGCGGGCGCCGGAAACCGGCGTGCTCGGCCTGCCCGCCCCGGCCTATGCCGATGGGCTGGTGGTGGCCGGGTTCGGCGCCGGGGACCTGGTGGCCCTGCGCGCCGCGACCGGGTTGGTGGCCTGGAGCGACAGCCTGGCGGCGACGCGCGGGCGCAACAGCCTGGTTGACCTGTCGGCGGTGCGCGGCCTGCCGGTGGTGACCGAGGGGCGGGTTTACGCCGGCAGCCTGGGCGGGCTGACCGTCTCGCTCGACCTGCGCACCGGACGGCGCCTGTGGGAGCGCGAAATCGCCACCGGCGACACGCCGTGGGTGGCCGGCAACTGGCTGTTCCTGCTGGCCACCAGCGGGCACGTGGCGGCATTGTCGCGGGCCGACGGAAAGGTCGCCTGGGTCACCGAACTGCCGCAGTTCGAGGACGAGGAAAAGAAGAAGAAACCGATCCACTGGACCGGTCCGGCGCTCGCCGGCGACCGGCTGATCCTCGGGTCCAGCAACGAGCTGGCCTTGTCGGTGAGCCCGTATACCGGCGAGATTCTCGGCCGGCAGTCGCTGTCGGGCGCGTTGTCGGTGGCGCCGTCGGTGGCCGGCGGGACGGTGTTCGTCATTACCGACGACGCGACGCTGGTGGCACTCCGCTGACCCCGAACCCGCTCCCGGTGGTGGTCATCGCGGGGCGCCCGAATACGGGCAAGTCCACCTTGTTCAACCGCCTGGCCGGACGGCGCAGCGCGCTGGTGGCGGACACGCCGGGCGTGACCCGCGACCGCAAGGAAGCCGAGGCGATGCTGCGCGGGCGGCGGGTGACCCTGGTGGACACCGCGGGGCTGGAGGAAGCGGCGCCTGAGACGCTGGCGGGACGCATGCGGGCGTCTTCGGAAAGCGCGGTGGCGACCGCCGATCTGGTGCTGTTCATTGTCGACGCGCGCGCCGGGATCACCCCGTCCGACGCGCATTTCGCCGCCTGGCTGCGCCGCCAGGGCCGGCCGGTGCTGGTGGTGGTGAACAAGGCCGAGGGGCGCGCCGGGTCGAATGCCGCGCTGGAAGCCTATGCGCTCGGCCTGGGCGAGCCGCTGGCGGTGTCGGCCGAGCACGGCGAGGGGCTGGCCGACCTGATGCGGGAAATCGCCGACCGCCTGCCCGCGGATGCAGGAGCGGGCGCGGAGGACGACAAGCCGCTGAAACTGGCCATCATCGGCCGGCCGAACGCGGGCAAGTCCACCCTGCTGAACCGCCTGCTGGGCGAGGAGCGGATGATCACCGGCCCCGAGCCCGGGCTGACCCGCGATGCGGTGGCGGCGCGGCTGACCGATGCCGACGGCACGGTGATCGAGCTGGTCGACACCGCCGGCATGCGCCGGCGCGCGCGCGTCGAGCAGGCGCTGGAAAAGATGTCGGTGAGTGCCTCGATCGAGGCGCTGAAAATGGCCGAGGTGGTGGTGCTGGCGGTGGACGGCACCGAGGGGCTGCACGAGCAGGATCTGCAACTTGCGCGCCTGGTCGAGCGCGAGGGGCGGGCCTGCGTGCTGGCGCTGACCAAATGGGACCTGGTGGCCGACCGCAACGCCGCGCGGCGCGGGGTGTCGGACCGGCTGGAGACCAGCCTGGCGCAGATGAAGGGCATTGCAGTGGTGACGCTGTCGGCGATCACCGGCCAGGGCCTGGACAAATTATTGCCGGCGGTGCGGGCGGCGCATGCGGTGTGGAACAAGCGCATCGCCACCGGCGCGCTGAACCGCTGGTTCGAGGCGGCGCTTGAGCGCCATCAGCTGCCGCTGGTGAACGGACGGCGGCTGAAGCTGCGCTACATGACCCAGGCCAAGGCGCGCCCGCCCACCTTCATCGTGTTCGGCACGCGCGCCGAGCAGACGCCGGAGGATTACCAGCGCTATCTGGTGAACGGGCTGCGCGAGAGTTTCGAACTTCCCGGCACGCCGATCCGGCTGCAGTTCCGCGGGACGGAGAATCCGTACGCCCCTGAGTAGGGCGAGGGCGTCCGCACCTATCGCCGTTTGAACCGTTGCCGGAACCGCGCAGCGGCTTCCGGCGTGACGTGCGGGGGGAAAGTGGCGAGCGGTTTGACCACCGCCGCGCCGGCACGCAGCCCGTCGCTGAAATCCGCTCCGGCGCGGCGGTCGCGCCCGGCGGCCAACGGGTCCGGTCCGAACCGGTTCGCGCCCGCCACGCCGCGCAGAAACACCAGCTCGATGGATGCCCAAAGCACCGGCAGGACGAGCAGCAGATCGAGCGCAACGATCAGATTCAGGGTGGATGCATCAAGCCCGCCTTTGACCGCCTCTGCAGCCACGACGAGCTCCAGCAGAACGCCGAAAGCGCCGGGCAGTGCCAGCATGCAGACAATCCAGTCGGCGCCGTGACCGCGGTCGTGCGCGCGCTTCGTGCCCAGGGCCAGCAGCGGCCAGAACAGCACGATCTGCGCCAGCAGCCCGGCATCGGTCGGGACAACGGTCTGCAGGACCGTGTTCGGCAATCCGATCGCCACGGTGGCGACGATATAAGGCCGGCGATTGAGGCGGTCATTGAACGCGAACAGGATTTCGGCCACCGATAGCGGCGCGCGCCATCCCGCGACCGATCCGGGATAGCGGCGGGGCGCCCAGGCTGCCTCGGGCGGCGGCGCCGGCCAGAGCCTGTCCACCACCGCCAGCAGAATAACGCTGCCGGTCACCAGCACCAGGTTGTCGGGAAAGTGCAGCAGACAATAAAACCAGTCGTGCAGGGTGCCGTTTTCTGCCGCTGGCGCCAGTCCGCCGGACGCGCGTTGCAGCAGCGCGCCGACCGGCTCGCTCAACGGCGGCCACAGCACGACCAGGGCGCCGAACCCGCATGCCCAGAACGGGCCCGGCCCGGCCGAGCGCAGCGGCAACAGGATGGCCAGCAACAGCACCGCGCCGATGCCATCGCTCAGGATGCTGATGGCGAGGCGGTCGGGCTGGAGGAACACGGCCCCGTCAGTGCGGCCGAAATAGGCATAAAAAAACAGGCTCGACAACAGGCTGATCGCGCAGCTGGCGAGGAAAATCCAGACGATCACGGCGCGGCGGTTTGTTCGCGTCGGCAACATTCGCCGGCTCCTGATGGGTGGCCAAGGGTACTGCGCCGAGGGCGAGCGCCGGGAGTTCCCGGCGTTCTGCATCGGCACGTTACAAACTGTGCCGAATTAACGCAGGATTGACAATGGTTGCGTTCGGCGGGGAGCGGGGCAAAGGGAGGAAGGCCAGGGGTGCTGCCCCTGGCCTTCCTTCCCCGCCATCCCGGGGTTGCGGCGCGGCGGGAAAGGCGGGAACCTGCGCCAAACCAAGACAAGCCCGCCCGCGTGGGCGCAGAGGGGGCGCAAGATGGACGAACTCGAACAGCGCACGATCCGGAAAGTGGCGGCGCGGCTGATTCCGTTCCTGATCCTCTGCTATTTCGTGGCTTACCTCGACCGGGTGAACGTGGGCTTCGCCGCGCTCACCATGAACCAGGACCTCGGCCTGACCGCGACCATGTTCGGCTTCGGCTCGGGCATTTTCTTCCTGGCCTATTTCCTGTTCGAGGTTCCCTCCAACCTGTTTCTCGACCGCTTCGGGGCGCGCAAGTGGATCGCCCGGATCATGATCACCTGGGGCCTTATCTCGGGGCTCATGGCCTTCGTTCCGCAGATCGGGCAGCACACCGGGCTGGGCAACGAGCTCAGTTTCTACCTGCTGCGGGTGTTGCTTGGGGTGGCCGAGGCGGGGTTCTTTCCGGGCATCATCTTTTTCCTGACGCTGTGGTTCCCGTCGGTCTACCGGGCGCGGATCATCGGCCAGTTCATGGCGGCCATTCCGGTATCATCGGCCATCGGCTCGCCGATTTCCGGCGAGATCCTCGGCCTGCACGGGCTGGCGGGGCTGGCGGGCTGGCAATGGCTGTTTCTCATCGAGGCCGCCCCTGCCCTGCTGCTCGGCGCGGTCACGTATTTCTATCTGACCGACCGGCCGGCCAATGCGACCTGGCTGACCCAAGGCGAGCGCACCTGGCTCGACGGCCGGCTGCAGGCCGAGCGGGCCCAGCGCGAGGCGGTGCACGACCTCTCGGTCTGGCAGGCGATAACGCATATCCGGGTCTGGGCGCTGGCGCTGGTTTATTTCGGCGCCGTCGCCGGGCTGTACGGGGTTGGGTTCTGGCTGCCGCAAATCGTCAAGGCGTTCGGCCTGAGCAACGCCGCGACCGGCTGGGTGGTGGCTGTCCCGTACGTGGTGGCGGCCGGGGTGATGATCTGGTTCGGTCACCGGTCCGACCGGCGGCGGGAACGCACCCTCCATGCGGCGGTGGCGCTGCTGGTGGCGGCGATCGGCATCGCCGCGTCCACGCTCACCAGGGACCCCACGCTGACGATGGTGGCGTTCACGATCGGCTCGTGCGGCGTGTTTGCCCTGCTGCCGGTGTTCTGGACGCTGCCGACGGCGGTGCTGTCGGGCACGTCGGCGGCGGCGGGGATCGCGGTGGTCAACTCGGTGGGCAATTTGGCGGGGTTCGCCGGGCCCTACGCCATGGGGCTGGTGAAGGATGCGACCGGCAGCTTCACCGGCGGGCTGCTGCTGATTGCCGGGCTGGCGCTGGTGGCGATGGTGATCGTGCTCGTGGTCGGGCATGACCGGGAACTGGAGCGGCCGCCGGGGCGGGGGAAGTAAGCAAGGCCAGGGCTCTGCCCTGGCCTTAGCCTGCATTCACCTCCAGCAGCGTCCGCAGCCCGTTCAGCAGCAGCGCCGGCGTCGGCGGGCAGCCGCGCACCACCAGGTCGACCGGCAGCATCGTCCCCACCGCGCCGCTGATCGCGTAGCTGCCTTTGAACACCCCCCCGTCGATGGCGCAGTCGCCCACCGCCACCACGAATTTCGGATCGGGCGTGGCGTCGAAAGTCCGCAGCAAGGCTTCCTGCATGTTGCGGGTCACCGGGCCGGTCACCAGCAGCACATCGGCATGGCGGGGGCTGGCGACGAAGCGCAGGCCGAAGCGCTCCAGATCGTAGACGATCGTGTTCAGCATCTGGATTTCCAGCTCGCAGCCGTTGCAGCTGCCCGCATCCACCTGCCGGATCGCCAGGCTGCGCCCGAGCCTGCGGTGCGCCGCCGCCGCCAGCCGCTCGGCAAGCGCACGGGTCGCCGCCTCGTCCGGCCGGGTGGCCGGCAGCGTCGCCGGGCCGTCGCGCAGCGTCGTGAACACCCGCCGCCAGACCATTACAAATCCACCCCGGAATAGGAGCAGTTGAACGATTTGTTGCACAGCGGGAAGTCGGCGACGATGTTGCCGTGCATGGCGGCCTCCAGCAGCGGCCATTGCAGCCAGCTCGGGTCGCGCATGAAGGCCGCGGCGATCTGCCCGCCGTCCAGGCGCAGCCAGTGCCAGATATCGCCGCGGAACCCCTCGGCCCAGCCGATGCCCTCGCCCGAGGCCTGCGGCAGCGGCAGCGAAACCCCGCCCTCCGGCAGATCGGCCAGCAGGGCGCGCAGGAGTTTGATGCTTTCGTCGATTTCGGCGAAGCGGATGCGCACCCGCGCATCGACATCGCCCTCGGTTCGCAGCGGCACGTCGAAGGCCAGGCGGTCGTACGGGGCGTAGCCGGGCGTTCGCCGCACATCGAAGCCGCGGCCGGAAGCGCGGCCGATGAAGCCGCCGGCGGCGAAGGCGGCCACCAGCGACGGCGCGACAATGCCGGTGCCCACCATCCGGTCCACCAGCGAGGAATGCGTGTCGTAGATGCGGGTCAGCTCCGGCAGTTCCGCCTCCAGCGCCGCGAGCGCCCGCAGGATGGCCTCGGCGCCGCCGGGCACGATGTCGGCCGCCACCCCGCCGGGCACCACCGCATCCATCATCAGCCGGTGGCCGAACGCCACCGAGGCCGCGCGCAGCATCGCCTCGCGGTGCAGGCCGAAGCGTGCCGGGGCAAACATGAAGGCGGCGTCGCCGGCGATCGCGCCGCAATCGCCCAGGTGATTGGCTACCCGCTCCAGCTCGGTCATCACCGCCCGCAGCGCCGCCGCCCGCGCCGGCGCCTCGACGCCGCTGGCCGCCTCGGCGGCGCGGGCGAAGGCAACCGAATGGGCGACGGTGGTGTCGCCCGACAGCCGGGCGGCGAAGCGGGCCGCCGCCCGCGGCGACTTGCCGCGCAGCAGGCCGAGCGTGCCCTTGTGCAGCCAGCCGAGCCTGATCTCCAGCCGCACCACCGTCTCGCCGAGGGCGGAGAAGTGGAAATGCCCGGCCTCGATAATGCCGGCATGCACCGGGCCGACCTGGATCTGGTGGTAGTCCTCGCCCTCCACGGCCAGGAATTCCGCCGGCTCGGGCGGCGACTGGCGGGCCAGCGGGCGCAGCGACATCGGCACGGTGACCGGCCAGTGCCCATGCTCCAGCCAGGGGCGGCGGTCGCGCCCGCCCTCGGCGTCATGGCCCCAGAGGTCGCGGATCATGCGCTCGAACCAGGAAGCGGACGGGCATAGGGGCGACAGCGCCGGATAGCGCCCCCCCTCCACCGCGACCGAGGCGAGCAGCCAGGCGCCGGCGCCCGCATCGTGCAGCAGCGCGTGCACCCGCAGCGTGTCGGCCCACAATGCCAGCAGCGACGGGGCGCCCGGATCGGCCAGGGACGCCGCCATCGCCCGCCATTCCTCGGCCAGCAACTGATGGCGCGGCCAGGGCCGGCAGGGCTCGGCGGGGGCGGCGCGGACGATGCCGGCGCAGACGCTCATCCGGCCGCCCCGGCGATGGCGGTGAACCAGGCGACGACCGCGCCCGGCATGGCGAGGCCGAGCACCAGCACCACCGCCAGATGCACCCAGGCCGGCACCAGCGCACCCAGGCCCGGCGCCGGGCCGCGATCGGGCGTCGGCGGACCCAGGCACAACGACACCAGCCGCATCGCCAGCGCCCAGAAGCTGACCAGCAGACCCGAGTGCCAGCGGCGCCACCAGCCAGGGCTGGGCGTGCACCGCCGCCGTGATGACCAGGAACTCGCTGGCGAACAGGCCGAACGGCGGCAGCCCGGCGACGGCCACGATGCCGGCGGCGAGCGTCAGCCCGAGGGCCCGGTCATGCACCAGCAGCCCGCCGATATCGGTGAAAAACTGCCCGCCCTTGAGCTGCACCGCCCGGCCGACGCAATGAAAGATCGCCGCCTTGGTCAGCGTGTGCAGGGTCAGGTGCAGCAGCCCCGCGAAGGTGGCCGCCGCCCCGCCCAGCCCGAAAGCGAAGGCGGCGATGCCGGATTGCTCGATGGTGGAAAAGGCGAAGAACCGCTTCACGTCGCGTCGCGGCCACAGGCTGAACGCGGCCATCAGCACGGTGGCCAGGCCCAGCGCCATGATCGGCGGCCCCGGCGCGATGGCGCCCGGGTTGGCGTCCAGCAGGCCGCGCAGCCGCAAAATAACGAACAGCGCCACGTTGAGGATGGAGCCGGACAGCACGGCGGAGACCGGCGTCGGCCCCTCGGCGTGCGCGTCGGGCAGCCAGGCGTGCAGCGGCGCCAGCGCCGCCTTGGTGCCATAGCCGAGCAGCAGGAACACGAAGGCAAGGTTGAGCATGGCGGCGTGGAATTCGGGGGCGGCGGCGGGCAGCCGGTCCCAGCTCATCGCCGGCAGGCCGGAGCCGAGCGCCGGCACGGCGGCCAGATAGAGCAGCGTGGTGCCGAAGAACGCCATCGAGATGCCCAGGCCGCAAACCAGGTATTGTTTCCAGGATGCCTCGACCGCCTCGGCGGTGCGCGGCAGCCCGACGACGAGCACCGAGGCGATGGTGGCGGCCTCGATCGAGCCCCAGGTGGCCGGCACGTTGTTGGACAGCAGGGCCAGCAGCATGAAGCCCAGATAGGTCTGAAACAGCGCGTGATAGGCGCGGATCCGCCCGGCATCGAGCCGGCCGGAAGCTTCCTCCACCGCGATATAGCCCTGGCTGAACCAGGCGCTGGTCATGCCGACGAAGCTGGTCAGGATGGCCATGTGCGCGGCCAGCGGGTCGACCAGCAGCAGCAGCCCCGCCCGGCCCTCCCAGGGCAGGGCACAGGCCAGCAGGAAGGCGAGCGTCGCGGCGGCGATGTTGATCCAGGCGCCGCGCCTGGCGTCGGTGACGAAGCCAAGCCCCGCCGCCGTCGCCAGCGGCACCATCACCACCAGCCCCGGGCCGGAGAACAGCTCGCGTACCCAGCTGACGATGATGAAGAGTTCGTTCACCGATGCGCCTCGCCAACCCGGTCGAGATGGCTCTCGTCGAGGCTCTCGAAGCGCTCGCGCAGGCGGAAGAAGAACACGCCGAACACCACCCCGCCGACCAGCACCAGCACCGCGACCGACAGCTCCACCACCAGCGGCATGCCGCGTACGCCAACAGCGCCGAGGATCAGCCCGTTCTCGATGGACATGAAGCCGATCACCTGGGTCAGGGCGGTGCGGCGGGTAATCATCATCAGATGGCCCAGCAGCACGACCGACAACGCCAGCGCGAGGTCTTCGCGGGTCAGCACCTGGCTTTCCATCGTGGTGGGCAGCACCATCAGGATGGAAAGCACGACCAGCCCCACCCCCACCGCCATGCTGGGGAATATGCCCATCGCCGTTTCCACCGCGCGGTGGATTTGCAGCCGCAGCACGATCCGGCGCAGCCCGATCGGGATCGCCACGCCCTTGACCCCGAGCGCGATCAGGGCGGCGACATACAGCTCCGGCGAGCCCTGCACCCAGCCTTGCCATGCCGCCGCCGCGGCGAGCACCCAGGACTGCAGGGCATAGGTGTTGATCACCGCGGTGATGCGGCGCTGGTAGAGCAGGCCGAAGGTCAGCACCAGCACCGCACCGCCGAGCAGATGCGCCACGTCGTAGGACAGTTCGCCGAACCCCATCGGGCCGCCGATCGCGTGGCCGCCCATTACGCGAACCCCTGGCTGAGGAACAGGAACACCGCGGCGAGCAGCCCGAGCAGCAGCGCCACGCCGAGGAATTCCGGCACCCGGAACACCCGCATCTTGGCCAGCGCGGTTTCGAACAAGGCCAGCCCGCCCGCCAGCACCCCGACTTTCAGCCCCCAGGCCGGCAGCGCCAGCAGCCACACGAGCGGGCCGGACTCGGGCGAGGCGGTGCCGAACGGGACGAACACCGCGGCGATCAGCGTCATCCACAGCAGCAGCTTCAGCGCCGCCGTCCATTCGATCAGCGCCAGATGGCGGGCGGAATATTCCAGCACCATGGCCTCGTGCACCATGGTGAGTTCCAGATGGGTGGCCGGGTTGTCGACCGGAATGCGGCCGTTCTCGGCGATGGCGACGGCCAGGATGGACACCAGCGCCAGCCCGAGCGAGACCCGCAGCCCCACCGCGGCCTCGCGCAGCGCCGTGGCGATGGCGTCGAGGTTGGTGGTGCCCACCAGCAAAGCCAGGGTGAACACCACCAGCAGCATCGCCGGCTCGGCGAAGCTGGCAAACGTCATTTCGCGGGCCGCGCCGATGCCGCCGAAAGCGGTGCCGATGTCGAGCGCGGCCAGCGCCAGGACGCAACGCGCGAGCGCCAGCAGGCCGATGATGGCGAGCAGGTCGGAGAGCGGCGCGGTCGCCATGCCGAGGGCGAAGCCCGGCACCAGCGCGGCGGCAGCCAGCGTGGCGGCGAAGCCGGCGGCGGGGGCGGCGCGGAACAGCCAGGAGGCGTTTTCCGCCAGCACCGGCTGCTTGCGGGCCAGCCGGCGCAGATCGCGCCAGGGCTGCAGCACCGGCGGCCCGACCCGGCCCAGCAGCCGCGCCTTGATCCAGCGGAGGAACCCGACCAGCAGCGGCGCCAGGGCCAGCATCAGCCCCACATGCACCAGCAGGGCGGCGATGCCGATCAGGGCGGTCACAGCTGCTCCCGCACGGCGATGACGGCGAGAAACAGAACCAGGGCGGCGAACATCAGCGCGAGCGTGCTGCGAATGGTCAGGAACTGCAGCTGGTCGGCGAATTCCGACAGCCGCACCCGCAGCCGCGCGACCGGTGCGAACAGCCCGCCCTCGGCCGGGTCGCTGGTCTGCACGGCGACATGCGCCGCCCGCGTTTCGCCCGGCGCCGGCATGTCCACGGTTTCGCTCGCGTGCAGCAGCGCCGGGCCGAGCGCGCGCCGCAGCGGCTGGGCGAAGCTGGCGCCGCCGTACTGGGTCAGCGGATCGCCGAAGGGCAGCCAGGGCGGCGGCGGGCCGAAGCCGCAATCCCAGGCCGGGCCGGCGCGGTGGCCTTGCACCGCCCAGGTGCGCACCAGCCACACCACCAGCGAGGCCGCAAGAGCCAGCAGCAGGGCGATGCCCAGGGCGGAATAGCCGGGCATGTCGGCCTGCGGCACAACGGTCAGCAGGTCCGTGCCCGGGTCGAGCCCGGACGTGGTCAGCCGGCGCAGCGCCGGTTCGGCCAGGGCCAACACCGCGCCGGGAAACAGCCCGACCACGCCCGCTGCAACCGCCAGGCCGATCATGGCGGCGCGCACCGGCGGCAAGGCCTCCTCGGCCACCGCCGCGCGCGGCACCCGCGGCCGGCCGAGGAACGCCACCCCCACCAGCCGCACCGCAGCCGCCGCCGCCAGCGCCGCCGCCAGCGCCATCAGCGCCGCCACCACACAGATCAGCGTCTGCAGGCCGAGCCCGCCGATGCGGGGTCCGGCCAGCACCGCCTGCAGCAGCGTCCATTCGCCGGCAAACCCGGCGCTGGGCGGCAGCGCGGCCAGCGACGCCGCGCCCGCCAGCACGCAGGCGGTGGTGACCGGCATGCGATGGATCAGCCCGCCCAGCCGCGCCAGCGACCGCGAGCCGGCGCCATGCTGCACGGCGCCGGCGCCGACGAACAGCAGCGACTTGAACAGCGCATGCGCCAGCGCGTGCAGCATCGCCCCGCCGAGCGCCAGTGCGGCCAGCGTCGACAGGTCGGCCCCGCGCGCCGCCAGCGCCAGCCCGAGCCCGATGGCGATCAGGCCGATATTCTCCACCGTCGAGCAGGCCAGCACCGACTTGATGTCGTCTTCCATATTGGCGCGCAGCCCGCCCAGCACGGCGCCGCCCGCCCCCAGCACCAGCAGCGGCACCCCCCACCAGATCGGCTGCGCCGGCCCGCACAGGTCGAACAGCAGGCGCACCAGCACATACAGCGCCACCTTGGTCATCGCCCCAGACATCAGCGCCGAGACATGCGAAGGGGCAGCCACATGGGCGGGCGGCAGCCACACATGCAGGGGCGCCAGTCCGGCCTTGGACCCCGCCCCCACCAGCGCCAGCAGCAGCACCAGCGTGGCCTGCCAGCCTTCCGGCGGGTGGGCGCGGATAGCGGCGAAGCGCAGATCCCAGCCGGCGCCGCCGGCCAGCAGCGCCAGCGCCGGAATCAGGCAGGCAGCCGCCAGCGCCGCCATGCCGATATACAGCAGCGCCGCCGCCCGCACGGCGGCGTCGTCGTGGCGGGTCAGCACCAGCGCGAAGGAGGCGAGCGACATCAGCTCAAAGCCGAGCACCAGGGCAAACGCGTCGCCGGCCAGCAGGGTCAGCGCCATGGCGCCGAGGAAGGCGGGAAAGAACGGGGCGGTGGCGGCGTGGCTGTCCAGCGATGCGGCGGAGGCCGCCATCCCGGCCGCCATCAGCAGCAGCAGGAAGAAGCCGGACAGCCCGTCGAGTGCCAGCGTCGTTGGGCTGCCGGGCAGTCCGAGCGGGATGGCGAGCGTGGCCGGGCCCGCGCCGGTCAGCAGGTAGGCGAACGCAAGCAGCACGCCCAGGCCGCACAAGGCGAGGCTGCCGGGTCCGGCAATGCGCTGCGGCATGACCGCACTCGCCGCGCCCAGGCCCAGCAGGGCCGCGACGAGCAGGGAAAACCCGGTCAGGATGGCCGGGCTCCGCGCGGTCGCTTGGGCGCACAGGGCGGGGTTGGTTTCACAATAGAGGGGTATACAGAGGCGGCGGCGGTGCCGGAAGCGTGTGAAGGAAGGCCAGGGCTCTGCCCTGGCCTTCCTTCACACGCTTCACCAACCGCCGATTGCCCGCTAGCCTGAACCGCAACCAGAACGGACGGAAGCCGGCAGCAATGAACCAGGACGATTCGAACGCCCCCGGCAATTCACGCCGCGCTGTCCGGCTCGCGGCGCTATCCTGCGCCGTGCTGGTGCCGTTGACGGTGCTGCTGCTCGACCGGACGGTCTCGTCCTGGGTCGCCGAAACGACGCGCGGCATGGCGATATTCATCACCCTGACCCGGATTTCCGAAGTGCTGCTCGGCACCTCAACCGTGGTTCTTATAGCCGCGGGGTTCGCCTGGCTGCTGGGCTGGCGGCCCGGACGGGCCGGGCGCACCGTGGTGGTGGCCTGCCTCGCCGTCTTCGTCTCCTGGTCGGTGAAGGAGGAGCTGAAATACGCCTTCGGCCGCACCTGGCCGGAAACCTGGACCAACAACAACCCGTCCTGGATCAGGGACGGGGTGTTCGGGTTCTTCCCGTTCCACGGCGGCTCCGGCTGGGCATCGTTCCCCTCCGGCCACACGACGGTCATCGCCGCGGCGATGATGGTGATGGCCTGCGCATACCCGCGCCTGCGCCTGCTATGGGCGCTGCCGGTGCTGCTGGTGGCGGTTGGCCTGATCGGCGCCGATTACCATTTCCTCGGCGATATCGTGGCCGGCGCCTATCTGGGGGCCGGCTGTGGCGCCGCCATGGCGGCGCTGGCGTTGAATGGGCCGCCGCGCGGGTAACCGCCCGCCCCCCTACGGTTTGCGGCCGCGCCGGCGTTCCGGCGCCGGCCCCAGCAGCAGCGCGCTCAGATCGGTTCCGTTCACCGCTGTCTGGCCATCGGCATAAACGACATTCCACACCGTGGCGTCGCCCTGCTGCTCGCCGATGCCCTTCAACAGCAGCAGAAACGGCGCCACGCCGCTCAGTTCGGGCAC
Organism: uncultured Alphaproteobacteria bacterium; assembly: GCA_963714255.1. Classification (GTDB taxonomy): domain Bacteria; phylum Pseudomonadota; class Alphaproteobacteria; order Acetobacterales; family Acetobacteraceae; genus Rhodovastum. The sequence continues at coordinate 52,440 of CAVQNU010000016.1, read as the reverse complement.
GCTGTCGGCCCGGCGGATCAGCCCGTCCAGGCCGGTGGCGACAATGCGGGCCGTGCCGGCAATGTCGTCCGGCGTGGCGACCGCGATGGTCCCGCTCGCCTTTACCACCGCGGCGCCGAGATCCAGCACCACATCATCCAGCCCGGCCTTCAGGGACGATGTGGCGAGCAGGGTCAGCGCCTCGGCCTGCAACTGTTCCGGGTCGCCGCCGTCGAGGCCGCGCAGCAGCAGCGACACCAGCGCATCGGCCGGAATGCCGGATATGTGCGGCGCCAGGGTAATGCGGCGCGGCAGGTAGTCGTGCAGCGGGCCGAGCTGAACCTGCGGCAAATCGACGCCCTCGGCCGACAGCCTCAGCGACACGTCGACAATGCCGTCGGTCGCCGCCGCCCGTCCGCCGATACGAAGGCTGGCCAGCGTGCCGCCCTGGCCGCCCATGCCGAACTGCACGTGCTCCAGCGCCGTCTCCTGCTGGGCCCCGCCGAGCAGGTCGCGCAGGGCGAGCACCAGGTCACGCAGCCGGGCCCGGTCCTTCGGCGCGGCCGGGCCGGGCGTCTGAGCGGCGCCGGGCAGCAGGCTAGCGATACTGCGCACCGCGGCGCCGAGACGGTCGAAAGAGAGGCCGTCCACCCGCAGGCTGTTGCGTATGGCCGCGGCCGTCACGCTGGCCCGGTCCGGGCGGCCGGGAACATCGGTGACGACGCTCAGATTCTCCCCCTTGCCCTCGCCCGCCACGGTTACGCGCCCGTCGCCGTCGGGCTTCCAGCCGCCGACCCAGCTATAGCGGTCGAAGCTTGTCGTCTGCGTGCCGCCGTCCACCGCCGGAACGGCCAGGGCAAAGCCGCGCAGCGTGGCCGCGAGGCTGGAGCCGCTGGCGAGGCTGGGATCGAACTGGGCGCTGATGGTCTGCTCGGCCAGCGTCAGCGTCCAGCCGGGCGGCGCGCCGCCCGGCGTGCGGTCCTGCTCGGCGCGCAGAGGCGTCGGCAGGCGCAGCGATTCGATCGCCCAGAGGCCGCCGTCCAGCGGTTTCGCCACGGCGCTGACCGGATCGCCGCTGAGCCGCCAGCCGGTGCCCCCGACCGGACCGGCCACCGGCAACTCGAACCGGAAATCGTCGCCCGCCGGGGCGACCTGCACGGTATGGGGACCGGGATCGGTGCCGGCCACGCGTTCCATCCAGGCCCGGATGCCCGCCTGCAGCCCGGCCGCGGCATCGGCGGCCGAATCGGCCTGAACGGCAAAAGGCGTCAGGGCGAGAAGCGACACGGCGAGCCGGACAGCGAGCGACATGACGGAAGGTGTTCCGGGCCGGTGTACAAATATTGTAGCGCATGGAGAGGGGCGGGTGCATCCGGAAAACCGGCCGGGGCGCTGCCCCGGACCCTGCCCCGCGCGGCGCGCGCCTTCGGCACGACGGGCTTTGCCCCCTGGACCCACAATTGATCAGACGAAGTTGTAGTCAAGCTCAACATGGCCGGTAACCGGCCGGGACTGGCAGGTCAGCACGAAGCCGGCTGCGATTTCCCATGGCTCCAGGGCGAAATTCTGCGCCATTTTGACCTCGCCCGCGATCAGCCTGGCGCGGCACGTGCTGCACATCCCGCCACGGCACGACCAGGGCAACACCAGACCCGCACGCTCGCCGGCATCCAGTATCGCCTCGCCCTCCGCCACCGGCACCGTCGTGGTCGTGCCGTCATAGGTCAGCGTGGCGGTGGCGAATGCCGGCACCGAAGGGGCGGGCAACGCCTCGACACGGGACGAACCAGCGGCGGCGGTAAATCGCTCAGCATGAATGCGCGCCGCCGCCACGCCAAGCGCCTGCAACGTGGCGCCGGCGTCCGCGATCAGCCCGGCCGGGCCGCAGAGAAACACATGGCCGATCCGCTCCGGCGGACAAATCGCCGGCAGCAGCGCACGCAGCTTCGCTGCATCCAGCCGCCCGCACAGCACCGGCACGTCGTTCTGCTCGCGTGACAGAACATGCAGCACCGACAGCCGGTCGAGGAACCGGTCCTTCAGATCCTCAAGCGCGGTGCGGAACATGATCGAGCCGGTGCTGCGGTTGCCGTACAGCAGCACGAAACGGCTGGATGTCTCGCGCATCAGCACGCTGCGCAGGATGGAAAGGACCGGCGTGATGCCGGAGCCCGCCGCGATGCCGAGGTAAAGCCGCGCCGCCGCCGCATCCGGCATGATGCCGAACCGTCCCTCCGGCGGCATCACCTCCAGCGTATCGCCGGGCCGCAGCGTAGCGTTCGCCCAGGCGGAAAACCGGCCCTCCGGCAGCAGCTTGACGGCCACGCGCAACCCATCGTCGTCGAGGCCGGAACAGATCGAATAGCAGCGCCGCACCGCCGCGCCGTCGAGCACCACACGCAACGTCAGGTACTGACCGGGCGTGAAGGCGAACAGCGCGCGCAGGTCTGCCGGCACGTCGAAGGCGATCGAGATCGCCTCGCCGGTTTCGCGGCTGATGTCGGCGATGCGCAGGCGATGGAACACAGGCATCGTCAGTGGCACTTGAATAAGTCGAACGGTTCGCGGCAGGCGCGGCAGCGCCACAGCGATTTGCAGGCGGTCGAGCCGAACGCGCTCAGCTCCTCGGTGTCGGCCGCACCGCAGCGCGGGCAGGACACCGGACCGGCGCGCGAGGGCGGGGCGATGCCGCTTGCCGCCAGCTTGCGACGGCCCGCGTCGGTCAGCCAGTCGGTCGTCCAGGCCGGCGACAGCACAATGCGGACCCGGGCGTTCGGAATGCCGGCGGCCTCCAGCGCCGTGGCGATGTCGAGCGCGATGATGCGCATCGCCGGGCAGCCGGAATAGGTCGGCGTGATCGTCACCTCCACCCCGTCCGGCCCGACGGATACGCAGCGGAGCACGCCGAGATCGGCGATGGAGAGCGCCGGGATTTCCGGATCGGCGACGCGCGCGGCGGCCTCCCACGCGCGCTGGCGAAGGTCGGGTGCTACCATGTCGCCCCCGGGTAGCAACGCTGGAGATATTGCAGCTCGCTCAGCAAATGGCCGAGATGCTCGCTGTGCCGGCCGGCGCGGCCGCCGGTCTGCATCCAGCCATCCGCCGGCCGCTGCAACGTCGCCTCCGCCAACACCCCGGCGATGGTTGCCTCCCACGTGGCCCGCAGCGACGGCGGATCGGGGCAGAGGCCCGCGCATTCGGCCGCGAACATCTCGCCGGTATAAGGCCACAGCCAGTCCAGCGCCGCCTGGGCGCGGCGATGGCTTTCCGCCGTGCCGTCGCCGAGCCGGATCAGCCATGCGGCGGCGTGGCGCAGGTGATAGGCGCTTTCCTTCTCCGCCTTGGCGGCGATTTCGGCCAAACGCGGCTCGGATGCCTGCGCGCAGGCGCGCCACCACGGATCGATGAAAGCCGAATACAGTACCTGGCGGACGATGGTGCGGGCGAAGTCGCCGTTCGGCAGTTCCAGCATCAGCAGGTTGCGGTATTGCCGCGCGTCGCGGAGATAGGCGAAATCGTCCTCGCTGTGGCCCTCCCCCTCCGCCTCACCGGCCAGGGCGTAGAGCAAGCGCGCCTGGCCGATCAGGTCGAGCGCGATATTGGCCAGCGCCAGCTCCTCCTCCAGCACCGGCGCGTGGCCGCACCATTCCGACAGGCGATGGCCCAGCACCAGCGCGTCGTCGGCCCGGCGCAGGGCCAGCGCCACCAGCGGCGTTTCGCGCACCGTGATCGAGGTGGTCGCCATTACATATGACCCACCTCGTCGGGCACGTCGTAGAAGGTCGGGTGGCGGTAGATTTTCGATGCGGCCGGTTCGAACATCATGTCCTTGCCGGCCGGATCGGAAGCGGTGATCGCCGCCGACGGCACCACCCAGATCGAAAGGCCCTCGCCGCGGCGGGTGTAGACGTCGCGGGCGGCGTGCAGCGCCAGCGTGGCGTCGGCGGCGTGCACCGAACCGACATGCCGGTGCGCCAGCCCGTTGCGGGGACGGATGAACACCTCCCAGAGCGGAGTCGCGGGTTCGGTCATGCCGGCACCGTCGCGGCCTGCGCGCGGGCGCGGCGTTTGGCGGCATGCGCCAGCGCCGCTTCGCGCACCCAGGCGCCGTTTTCATGCGCCTGCCGGCGCGCGGCGAGGCGTTCGCGGTTGCATGGCCCGTCACCGGCAAGCACGCGCTGGAACTCGGCCCAGTCGATCGCGCCGTAACGCCAATGGCCGCTCGCCGCATCGAAGCGCAATTCGGGGTCGGGGATTGTCAGGCCGAGATGCTCCGCCTGCGGCACGGTGGCGTCGACGAATTTCTGCCGCAGCCCGTCATTGGAGAACCGCTTGATCCGCCACTGCATCGAGGCGTCGTTGTGCCGGCTGTCGGCGTCGGAGGGGCCGAACATCATCAGCACCGGCCACCACCAGCGGTCCAGCGCGTCCTGCGCCATCGCTCGCTGTTCCGGCGTGCCGCGGCACAAAGTCAGCATGATTTCGAAGCCCTGGCGCTGGTGGAAGCTTTCCTCCCGGCAGACGCGGATCATGGCGCGGGCATAGGGGCCGTAGGAGCAACGGCACAGCGGGATCTGGTTCATGATCGCCGCCCCGTCCACCAGCCAGCCTATGACGCCGATATCGGCCCAGGTGAGGGTGGGATAGTTGAAGATGGACGAATACTTCGCCCGGCCGGCGAGCAATTGCGCCACCATGTCCTCGCGGGAGACGCCCAGGGTTTCGGCGGCGGCGTACAGGTACAGCCCGTGCCCGCCCTCGTCCTGCACTTTCGCCAGCAGCGCCGCCTTGCGGCGCAGGCTGGGGGCGCGGGTGATCCAGTTGCCCTCGGGCAGCATGCCGACGATTTCGGAATGGGCGTGCTGGCTGATCTGGCGGATCAGGGTGCGCCGGTAGGGATCGGGCATCCAGTCGTTCGCCTCGATTTTCGCATCCGCGTCGATGCGCGCCTGGAAGGCTGCTTGCCGTGGATCGTCGGTGGCGACGATTTCGGTGGCGGTCAGGCCCTGGCTGTACATGTTTGAACGTTCCCCCAGCTCCTCGCACGGCAATCCTTCAGGCCCTCATCCCTTGCGGTCCCGCGCCGCCTTGAAACCGGCGACGAAGCGGGCGAGCGTGTCGGAGGTGGCGCCGCGCGGCAGCATGACCTCGATCAACTGGAATTTCCCGCGTGTCGCGTGCGCCCGCGCCAGCGCCGCGGCGAGTTCGCGGCGGGTGCGCACCCGCACCCCCTCGCCGCCCAACGGCCCGGCCAGTTCGGCGAAACGCCAGTCATCGAGATCGTTGAACCGGCTCTCGGGCTGGAACACCCGTAGCATCTCCCAGCTCGTGTTGTTGAACACCAGCACGATCGGGTCCCAGCCGTAGTGCCGGCAATTGCCGAGCTCGAACCCGGTCATCTGGAACGCGCCGTCGCCCACCAGAACCAGCACCCGCGCGCCGGTCGCCACCCCGGCGCCGAGCCCGGCCGGCACGCCGAACCCCATGCCGGCGTAATAGCCGGGCGCCACCAGCGGGGCGTTGGCGATCTCCATGGCGGTGAACAGGCAGTCGCCCATGTCGGCCGCCATCGGCATCGGGCCGTGGCGGACGAACAAATCGTTCACCGCGGCGGCGATGTCCGAGGGCTGCAGCGCCGTATCGTCGGCCACCAGCGTACTGATGGAGCGCGGCGGCGGCGCCGGGCCCGCCGCGCCCGGCGCCGGCGCTTGGGCGAGCAGGGCATCGAGCAGATCATCGAGCGGAATGGCGGCGTAAGTGTGGTGGCCGACGCGCACCTCGCGGTTGATCGCCAGCATGGCGCGGCGCATGTCGATCTTGCGCACCGACACACCGAAATTGGTGTCGCACAGAATAACGCCCAGCAGCAGCAGCCCGTCCGATCCTTCCACCAGTTCGGTGATGGCCGGCTCGCCGGCGGCACCCAGATAGGTGCCGCGCACCACGTCGGGATGCGCCGACAGCAGGCCGCGGCCCATGAAGGTGGTGACCACCGGAATGCCCAGCGCGCGAGCCAGTGCCGCGGCTTTTTCCTCCACGCCATAGCGGCGGGTTTCCACGTCCACCATCACGACCGGGCGGCTGGCGGCGCGCAGCCGGGCCAGAATCTCCTCGGCGCATTCGGCCAGGGCCTCGGGGTCGGCCGGGCGGTGCGGCAGCACCGCGACCGGGCCGGTCTCGGCGCCCACCTTGTCGCGCGGCAATTCGATATAAACCGGCAGGGAAAATTCCCGGGCGCTGCGCAGCACCCGGGCGATCTCGCCGGGCGCGCGGGCGGGATCGTCCAGGATGGCCTGGTCGCAGGTGATTTCGCGGAACACCCGTGCCTGGGTGTCCAGCGCGCGCGCCATGTGATGCAACTGCCAGCCGGCGGCGCGCTCGGCCGTGCCGGGGGCGCCGGAGATCACCACCACCGGCGAGCGCTCGGCGAAGGCGCCGGCGATGGCGTTCACCAGGTTGAAGGCGCCCGCCCCCCAGGTGACCACCGCCACCGCGATCGCCCCATGGAACCGCGCCGCCGCGTCGGCCGCGAACCCCACCGCCGGCTCATGGCTGAGCGTGTAGTACGGCAGCGTGCCGGACTCTTCGATGACCTTGAAGAAGGGCAGCACGAAATCGCCGGGGATGCCGAAAATCTCGCGCGCGCCGTGGGCGCGCAGGGCATCGAGCAAAGCGTGTCCAAGCGTGGCCATGGCAGCCTCCGGGCGGACTGCGATCCGTCCGCCGCTAATGGAGCAGCTTCAGCAGGCCTCCGACGCAGGCGATCTGAGCCAGGAACAGCCCAACCGCCCATTGGAGCATCGCCCGCTGCGACTCGGTGATCCTGGTGATCATGTTGGCCTCCAAAGTCCGGTTATCGGCCTTGGTCGAGGCTTCCAATGCCCGGATATCGGCTGCCAGCGCCTGGATATCGGTTCGGGTCGAGGCTTCCAGCGCCCGGATATCGGACTTCAGCGCGAGAATATCCGACTTGGTCGCGAGCTCCGAGAGGTCGAATTCCCGCGTCTCCCGCAACGCGTCCGTCACCGCCCCGGCCTGCTCCTCGGAGAAGCCAGCGCCCTTGAGCTTCTGGACCAGCTTGTAGGTGTCAAGCGGGTGTGCGTTCATAAGGCTCGTTTATCACTTCTGGCGCCGGGACGCACGCCTATGGTGGAGGCGCGGCCGGGCGAAGGAAGGAAGGCCAGGGCTCTGCCCTGGACCCGCCAAGGGGCAGTGGCCCCTTGGAACCCATTACTTTTAGGCAGTTGTCTTGAGAGGGGGGGAGGCGGTGAACCGGTTCACCACCTCACCCCCCTCTCAAGACAACCGCTTAAGTAGCGGGGTCCAGGGCAGAGCCCTGGCCTTGCTTACTTCCCCCGCCCCGCAGCCGCCAGGCACGGCCCGAGCAGGGACAGCAGCCGCGTGGCATCAGCCGCCGCGACGCTCAGCGTCGCGATCAAAGGAACGCCGTCCTTCTTCGTATTACCCTGCCGCCAGACCAGCTGGCCCGCGCCCGAGGTCAGCGGCCGAAGCACCTTCGCGACGGCGGCGAGCTTTGCCGCATCGTTGCGCAGGGCGCCGCTCACGCCGAGGTAGAAGGGTTGGTCCGCCTCGACGCCGACCCAGCCGGCGGCCTGGAACACCTCCTGCGCCTTGCCGCCGGCGCCGGTCGCCTCGAGACGGGTCAGCTTGCCCGCGTCTGCATCCGGCCCCTCGAAGTCATCGAACGAAAACGCGGCACCGAGTTGCTCGTATCCGGGAACGGCCAATTCGACGGAAAGGGCACCCGTGACGTTCGCGCCGTCGTTTGCCGTGCAGGCGAACAGAAAGCGCACGTCGCGCGCATCCGCGCCGGTCCTGGCCTTGCCGGGAAGAACCACCTCATGCGGCGCCTGCGCACGCGCGGCCGGGAGAGCGGCCAGGCCCGCGAAAAGTCCGGCGGTCAGCAGGGCGCCCGCGATGCGGCTGAAGGTCATGACGTTTCTCCGTTTCTCGCTGGTCGGTGCGGGCGCCGCCTCATGCGCGGCCGTGGCCGAGATAGAGTTCCACGATGCGCGGGTCGGCGGCCAGCGCCGCGCTGGGCCCCTGCAGCGTCACCCGTCCGGTTTCGAGAACATAGCCGTGGTCAGACACCTGCAGCGCCGCGCGGGCGTTCTGCTCGACCAGCAGAATGGCGACGCCGGTGCGGCGCAAGGCGATGATGGTGTGGAAAATGTCGCGCACGATCATCGGCGCCAGCCCCAGGCTGGGTTCGTCCAGCATCAGCAGCGCCGGCCGCGCCATCAGCGCCCGCCCCATGGCCAGCATCTGCCGCTCGCCGCCCGAGAGCGTGCCGGCCTGCTGGCGCCGCCGCTCCCGCAGGCGGGGAAACAGGGCGAAAATATCGTCGAGCCCACGCGTGGCGGCAGCGCGGCCCTCGGCGCGGTGGCGGAAGGCGCCGAGCCGCAGATTGTCCTCCACGCTCATGCTGGCGAATAATTCCCGCTTCTCCGGCACCAGCGACATGCCCGCCTGCACGCGCGCTTCCACCCCGGCGGCGCCCAGGTCCTGCCCGGCGAAGCGGATGCGGCCCTGCGCGGGCAACACGCCCATCACCGCGTTCAGCAGGGTCGATTTCCCCGCCCCGTTCGGGCCGATGACCGTGACGATGCGGCCGGCCTCCACGCTCAACGAAACGCCGGTGACCGCCGGAATGCCGCCATAGGCCACCGACACATCGTCGAGTTCCAGCAGGGCCGTCACGCCACGCTGCCCAGATAGGCCTCGATCACCGCCGGGTCGCAGCGGACCACGCCCGGCGGGCCCTCGGCCAGCTTGGTGCCGAAATCCATCACCACCAGCCGGTCCGTGAGGTTCATCACGAACTCCATGTCGTGCTCGACCAGCAGGATCGTAACGCCCTCGCCGCGCAGCCGGCGCAGCAACCCTGCGAGCTCGGTCTTTTCGGTGTGGCGCAACCCGGCGGCCGGCTCGTCCAGCAGGAACAGCACCGGATCGAGGCACAGCGCGCGGGCGATCTCGGCCACCCGCTGCTGGCCGAGCGAGAGGCTGGTCGCGGGCCGGTCGGCATAGTGCGCCAGCCCCACCCGGGCGAGCTGGCGGGCGGCCTCGGCGTATAATTGCGCCTCCTCGGCGCGGTCGAGGCGCAGCACGCCTTGCAGCGGGCCGGCCTGGCCGCGCAGATGGGCGCCGATCACCACGTTCTCGATCACCGACATGCTGGGCACCAGCTTCACGTGCTGGAAGGTGCGCGCGATGCCCAGCCGGGCGATCGCCGGCGCCGCCATGCCCACCAGCGGGCGGCCGAGGAATTCGATCTCGCCCGCGTTCGGCCGGTCAACGCCGGTCAGCAGATCGAAGGTGGTGCTTTTGCCAGCGCCATTCGGCCCGATCAGGCCGACGATCTCGCCGGCCGACAGGGTAAAATACAGATCGTTCACCGCCACCAGCCCGCCGAAACGGCGGTGCAGGCCGCGCACGTCCAGCACCGGGGTGCCGCGCTGCGGCATGGGGCGCGTGGGCAAGGGGGCGGCGTCGGGACGGACGCGGTGGGGGCGCGGGCGCACGCGGGCGATGTGCGGCCAGATGCCCTCGGGCGAGGCCTGCAGCGCCAGCACCAGAATGGCGCCGAACACGATGGTCTCGAAATTGCCCTGGGTGCCGATCAGCTTCGGCAGCACATCCTGCAGCAGGTCGTTGACCACGGTGACCAGCCCGGCGCCGAGCAGCGCGCCGGGAATATGCGCCGCCCCCCCCACCACCGCCATCAGCAAGTATTCGATGCCGGCGTTCAGGCCGAACGGGGTGGGGTTCACCGAGCGCTGCATATGTGCATACAGCCAGCCGGCGAAGGCGGCCAGCATGGCGGCATAGACGAAGGCCAGCGAGCGCGCCTGCGGCGTGTTCACCCCGAAGCTTGCCGCCGCCAGCGCGCCGCCGCGCAGCGCGCGGATGGCGCGGCCGGCGCGGCTGTCCAGCAAATTGCCGGTGGCGAGGGCGGAAAGCACCACGCCGGTCCAGATGACGCTGAAATACAGCCGCCCGTCGATCAGCGGCAGCCCGCCGAGCGTCAGCGGCGGGATGCCGGAAATGCCGTCATTGCGGCCGAACAGGTCGAGATTGGCGAAGGTGTAGTAAAGACTCACCGACCAGGCGATGGTGCCGACCGCCAGATAATGGCCGGACAGGCGGAGCGTGATCGCGCCGATCGCCAGCGCCGCCGCCGCGCTGACCGCGAGCGCCAACGGCAACGTGAGCCACGGCGACATCTGCGTCTGCACGGTGAGAATGGCGGTGGTGTAGGCGCCAAACCCGAAAAAACTCGCCTGGCCGAACGAGGTGATGCCGGCAACCCCGGTCAGCACCACCAGCCCGATGGCAACGATGCCGGAAATGCCGATGTAGTTGCCGAGCGTGACCCAGAAGGGCGGCAGGCCGGGCAGCCAGGGAAGGGCAAGGCACAGCAGCAGCGCCGGCAGCGGCCAGATTGTGCGTGCCGTCATTCCTCGGTCTCCACGGCGCCGGCGCGCAGGCTGCGCCAGAGCAGCACGGGGATGATGGCGGTGAACACGATCACTTCCTTGAAGGCGCTGGCCCAGAACGAGGAGAAACTCTCCAGCACCCCCACCCCGAGGGCCGCCAGCGCCGCCCCGGGGTAACTCGCCATGCCGCCGATGATGGCGGCGGTGAAGCCTTTCAGGCCGATGATGAAGCCGGTGTCGTAATAGACGGTGGTGAGCGGCACGATCAGGATGCCGGACAGGGCGCCGATGGCGCCGGCCAGGGCAAAGGCGATTTCACCGGACTGTGCGGTGCCGATGCCGACCAGACGCGCGCCCAGCCGGTTCACCGCAGTGGCGCGCAGGGCCTTGCCGTAGAGGGTGAACCCGAAGAACCCGTACAGCCCCAGGATCAGCGCGAGCGTGAGCCCGACGATCCACAACGACTGTCCGGGCACGGTGAGCGGCCCGAGGTCGAGGCTGGCGTCGGAGAAGCCGGCGGCGCGCGATCCTTCCGGCCCGAAGAACACGAGCCCCAGCCCGCCCATGGCGAGGTGCACGCCGACGGCGGCGATCAGCAGCACCAGCACGGACGCCTGGGCGAGCGGGCGGAACGCCACGCGGTACAGGAGGGGCGCCATCGGGGTGACGATCAGCAGGGCCAGCAGCGCCTGCACCAACACGCCCGGGTGCAGCGGCGCCAGTTCGCGCGTCACCAGCAGCACGGCGGCGGGCAGTCCGAGCGTGCCCGCCAGCAGCCGTGCGATGCCACGTGGCTTCAATGTGCGCCGCTCCGCCCAAAGGGAGGCGATGCAGGCGGCGGCGCCGAGGCCGCAGAGCAGCCAGACGCTGCCCGGCAGTTGTCCGGCATCCAGGGCCGCGTAGGTGAGTGCCCCGTAGGCGACGAACTCGCCTTGCGGGATGAACACCACCCGCGTCACGGCAAAGACCAGCACGAGCGACAATGCCAGCAGGGCATAGATGGCGCCGTTGACGATGCCATCCTGCACCAGGATCAAGGCGATCGAGGCGTCCATCAGGGTGAAAAGGAGCGGGGTCCAGGGGGCCACTGCCCCCTGGCGGGTCCAGGGCAGAGCCCTGGCCTTGCTTTCTTTATCAGGGCAGCAGCGTCCAAGCGCCATTATGGATCGTAATCATCACTCGCGCGCGCTGATCGAACCCGTTGTGATCTTCCGGCGTCATCGTCGTGATGCCATGGCAGAGCGTAAGGTTGCTGAGCGACTCCAAGGAATCCCGCAGTGCCGCCCGGAATTCCGGCGTGCCGGGTTTGGCGACTTTCAACGCCGCCGGAATGGCTGCCTGCAGCATCAGCCCGGCGTCCCACGCGTGGGCACCGAAGGACGAGACGGTGCCGGCGCCGTTGGCTGCCTCGTAGCGGTGCACGTAATCCAGTGCGACTTTCTTGATCGGGTTGCTGTCCGGCAGTTGGGCGGCGACCACGATCGGCCCGACCGGCAGGATGGTGCCCTCGACGTCCTTGCCGCCGACGCGCAGGAAGTCGTTGTTGGCGCTGCCGTGCGTTTGGTAAACCTTTCCCATGTAGCCGCGTTCGTGCAGCGCCTTTTGCGGCAGTGCCGCCGGCGTGCCGGAGCCGGCGATCAGCACAGCGTCGGGTTTCTCGGCGATGATTTTCAGCACCTGGCCGGTGACGCTGGTATCGGTGCGGGCGTAGCGCTCCACGCCGCCGAGCTTCACGCCATGGGCGCGGGCGGCGCGTTCCGTCTCGGCCAGCCAGCTGTCGCCGTAGGCGTCGTTGAAGCCGATGAAGGCGAATGTTTTCACCCCGTGCCTGGCCATGTGGTCCAGGATGGCGTCGGCCATCAGGCTGTCGTTCTGCGGCAGCTTGAACACCCAGTGGCGCTGCGCATCCATGGGCGATACCAGCCGCGCCGAGGCCGACATGGTCAGCAGCGGCACTTTCTTTTCGGCGGCGACATCGATCAGCGCGAGCGAAACCGGCGTGACCGACGAGCCGATGACGACATCGGCCTGCGCGTCGTCGATCAGCTTGCGCATGTTGGCGACCCCGCGGGAGCTGTCGCCGGCGTCGTCCAGCACGGTGTATTCGATCGTCTGTCCGGCGATTTCGGTGGGCAGCAGCGCCACGGTTTTCTGTTCCGGCAAGCCCAGCGAGGCGGCCGGTCCGGTGGCGGAAACGGTCACGCCAACATGAATGGTGTCAGCCCCGGCCGGCTGCGCCAGCAGACAGCCGGCGAGCACGGCCAGCGCGGCGACTTGTCTCAGCATGGACAGATTTCCTCTCCGTTTCTGGACGTGTCTCCGCCGCCGCGGGGCGGATCAGGCCTTGTCAGGTTGGCCGGTGGTGTAGGGGCCGGCCGGGAAGCCTGTCAACTTGTTGCGCCGGCAGTTGCTCCGGCACACAGCAAAGCTCAGGGCAGCAGCTTCCACGCGCCGTCCTTGACGGTCACCATGACGCGCGCGCGCGTATCGAAGCCGTTGTGGTCCTGCGGAGAGGTGTTGGCGATGCCGTGGGTCAGCACCAGGTCGTGCTGGTTCTCAAGCGCGTCGCGCAAGGCGGCGCGGAACTCGGCGGTGCCCGGCCTGGCCTTTTGCAGCGCGGCGGGGATGGCCGCCTGCAGCATCAGGAAGGCGTCGTAGGCATGCGCGCCGAACGCGGTCGCCGAGCCGGGGCCGTTCGCCGCCTCGTAGCTTTTCACGTAGTCCAGCGCGACCTGCCTGACCGGGTTGGAGTCGGGCAGCTGCGCCGCAACCACGACCGGCCCGACCGGCAGGAACGTGCCTTCGACATCTTTGCCGCCGACGCGCAGGAAGTCGGCGTTGGCGGCGCCGTGAGTCTGGTAGTACAGCCCCCTATAGCCGCGCTCGTGCAGCGTCTTCTGCGGCAGCGCGGCCGGGGTGCCGGCGGCGCCGATCAGCACCGCGTCGGGTCTGGCCGCGATGATCTTCAGCACCTGCCCGGTCACACTGGTGTCCGGCCTGGCATAACGCTCCACGTCCACCACGCGGATGTTCTGCGCTGTGGCGGCGCGCTCCGTTTCCGCCAGCCAGCCGTCGCCGTAGCCGTCGTTGAAGCCGATGAACGCCAGCGTCTTGACGCCGCGCTTGGCCATGTCGGCGGCGATGGCGTCGGCCATCAGGCTGTCGTTCTGCGGCGCCTTGAACACCCAGCGCTTCTCCGGCGTCATCGGCAGAATGAGCGAGGCCGAGGCCGCCAGGGCGACCAGCGGCACGCCCTTCTCCGCCGCCACCGTGCTCATCGCCGCCGAGGCGGGGGTGGCGGAGGAGCCGATGACGGCATCGACCTTGTCCTCGTCGATCAGCTTGCGCATGTTGGCGACACCGCGGGTGGCGTCGGTGCCGTCGTCGAGGACGAAATATTCCATGGTCTGGCCGGCGATCTGCCTGGGCAGGAGGGCCACGGTGTTGCGCTGGGGAATGCCGAGCGAGGCGGCCGGGCCGGTCGCGGCCACGCTGACGCCGATGCGGATGGTGTCGGCCGCCGCAACCGAGGCCGACAGCAACGCGGCGCCGATGGTTGCGAGCAACACGGGCGCGCGGGACGTGGACATGGGGGACTCCTCGTGGGGCGGCACATCGGGGTGGGAGTTGGGTGAAGGAAGGCCAGGGCTCTGCCCTGGACCCGCCAAGGGGCGGTGGCCCCTTGGAACCCATTACTCTTTAGCAGTTGTCTTGAGCGGGGGGTGAGGCAGTGAACCGGTTCACTGCCTCACCCTCCGCTCAAGACAACTGCTTAAGTAGCGGGGTCCAGGGGGCCACCGCCCCCTGGCGGGTCCAGGGCAGAGCCCTGGCCTTCCTTCACCCAACTCCCACCCCGATGTGCCGCCCCCGGCGAGGCCGTGTCAATACAGCGCCAATAACCGCGTTTCAGGACCCGCCATGCCCCGCATGACCACCGCCGAAGCCACCGTCGACGCCCTGCTCCGGCACGGCATCGACACGTTGTTCGCCCTGCCCGGCGTGCACAACGACCATCTGTTCGACGCGGTGCACGCCGCCGCCGGCCGCATGCGGGTGCTGCATCCGCGCCACGAGCAGACCTCGGCCTATATGGCGCTCGGCGCCGCGCTGGCGACCGGCCGGCCGCAGGCCTACGCAGCCGTGCCGGGGCCGGGCATCCTGAACACCGCGGCGGCGCTGCTGACCGCGTATGGCACCGGCGCGCCGGTGCTGGCCATCGCCGGCCAGGTGCCGTCGGATGCCATCGACCGCGGCTATGGCCATTTGCACGAACTGCCCGACCAGCTCGGCCTGCTGCGGCACATGGTAAAATGGGGCGCGCGCATCCCGTCCGCGTCCGCGGCGCCGGGGCTGGTGGCCGAGGCGGTGCGGGCGGCGCTGAGCGGGCGGGCGCGCCCGGTGGCGCTGGAATGCGCCATCGACGTTCGGGGCCGGCCGGGCCAGGCCACACCAGTCGATCCGCTGCCGCCGTTCCGCCCCGAGGTCGATCCCGACGCGATCGCACAGGCGGCGAGGCTGCTGGGTGCGGCCGAGCGGCCGATCATCGTCGCCGGCGGCGGCGCGCTGGACGCGGGGCCGGAACTGCTGGCGGTGGCAGAGCTGCTGCAGGCGCCGGTGGTGACCTATCGCCGCGGCCGCGGCGTGGTGCCCACCACCCATCCTCTGGCGGTGTCGCTGCCGGTCGGCCAGCGCCTGTGGCCGCAGGCCGACGCGGTGCTGGGCGTGGGCACGCGGCTGCATTTCGCCCAGTCGGTCTGGGGCACCGACCCCGATCTGAAAATCGTCCGCCTGGACATCGACGCGGAGGAGATTGCGCGCTTCCGCCGCCCCGACGCCGCTGTGCTGGCCGACGCCGCGGCCGGCCTGCGGGCGCTGCTGGCCGCCCTGCCGGCGCATAACCGGGTGCGGGCGCCGCGCGCGGACGTGGCCGCGGCGCAAGCCTGGTTCGCCGAGCGCATGTCCCGCCAGGAGCCGCAAATGGGCTTCCTGCGCGCCCTGCGCGCCGCTTTGCCGGAGAACGGAGTGGTGGTGGAAGACGTGACCCAGGTGAGCTTCTGCGGCCGGCTGGCGTTTCCGGTGGCCGCGCCCCGGCGCTACATCTCGCCGGGCTATCAGGACAATCTGGGCTGGGGCTACGGCGCCGCGCTGGGCGTGCAGGCGGCGCTGCCCGGCCGCGCGGTGGTGGCGATCTGCGGCGATGGCGGGTTTATGTACCAGGCGGCGGAACTGGCCACCGCCGTCCGCCATGGCCTGCCGGTGGTGGCGGTGGTGTTCGACGACGGCGCCTTCGGCAATGTCCGCCGCATCCAGGCCGAGCGCTTCGGCAACCGGCTGATCGCCTGCGACCTCGCCAACCCCGACTTTTTCGCCTTTGCCCGCAGCTTCGGGGTCAATGCGTTCCGTGCCTCCGACGAGGCGAGCCTGGCGACGGCGCTGCGCGAGGCGCTGGCGGCACGGGCGCCGGCGCTGGTGCATGTGCCGGTGGGAGAGATGCCTAGCCCGTGGGATATGCTGTCGCCCCGGCGGGTGCGCGGGCAGGAGGGGTGGCGGGTTTCGTTGCCGTAAGGAAGAAAGGCCAGGGCTCTGCCCTGGACCCGCACCGCGCGAAGCGCGCCTTCGGCACGACGGGGCGGTGGCCCCCTTGACCCCATTCGTTCAGCATGACGGAATGAATGGACGGCCGTAACGTCGGGAGGCCCGTCCAATGCCACAAACGCGGGCAGCGCCGTTCATGCGCGCCTGGGATACGGCCGAACGTGTGATCGTCGGCCTGCTGGGCTGCGCCGCCCTCGGCATCGGCATGTGGCAGATATTCGGCCGCTATATCGATCCCTCGATGGGCTCCGGCTGGGGCGACGAAATCATCGTCTACCTCATCATCTGGGCGCTGATGATCGTCTCCAGCCAGCTCGTGCGGCGCGACGCCCATGTCCGCCCCGACCTCGTGCTGCGGCTGCTGCCGCCGGCCGCGCAACGCGGGCTGGAAGTGTTCAACTGCCTGGTCGCGCTGGCCTTCTGCGCCGGCCTGGTGTGGTACGGCTGGGACATCGTCGACACCGCCCAAATGCTCGACGAACGCAGCTACACCGGACTCGGCTTTCCGATGTGGATCTACGATCTGTCCTTGCCCACCGGCGGGGCGCTGATGGGCATCCGGTACGCGATCAGGCTGGCACGCTACCTCTGGCATTTCGACCCGGCGACGATGCGCGCGGGACATGCGATCCATGAGGCGCCATCCGGCATCACCCTGCCGCCCAAGCCCTGACCGATGGAGACCGCACTTTTCCTGGGCGGCTTTTTCGGCCTGCTGGCCTGCGGCATGCCGATCTTCCTGGTGCTCGGCGTGCTCACCGCGGCGCTCTATATTTATGCCGGCGAGCCGCTGATCGGGGTGGCGCAGGTCATCATCGACCACCTGAACGCGCCCACGCTGATGTCGCTGCCGCTGTTCGTCATGGCGGCGGCCTTCATGCGCCAGGGCGGCATCGCCCGCGCGCTGGTGGACCTCGCCACCGTCTGGCTCGGCGGGCTGAGCGGCGCGCTCGGCCTGGTCACCGTGGTGGCATGCACGCTGTTCGCGGCGATCTGCGGGTCGTCGGTGGCGACCGCGCTGGCCATGGGCACCATCCTGCTGCCGGCGATGCTGGAACGGTCCTATCCGCGCAGCTTCGCCCTCGGCGTCATCGGTGCCTCCGGCACCATCGGCATCGTCGTGCCGCCCTCGCTGGCACTTATTCTGTATGGCATCGTCACCGAGCAATCGGTGCCGCGGCTGTTCCTGGCCGGCATCCTGCCCGGGCTGCTGCAGGCCGCGGTGTTTTTCGCCTTCGTGTGGTGGGACGCGCGCCGGCGCAACCTGCCGGTCGAACCCGCGGTGCCCTTGCATCGGCGCATCCGCGTGTCGTTGCAGGCGCTGCCGGCCCTGGTGGTGCCGGTGGTGGTACTGGTGGGCATCTATGGCGGGCTGGTGACGGTGGTGGAGGCCGCCGCCCTGTCGGCGGTGGCGGCGCTGCTGATCAGCCTGTTTTACTATCGCGGCTTTCGCCTGCCGGACACGCTCGGTGTCGTCGCCGACGCGATCCGCACCGCCGGCGCCATCATGCTGATTGTCGCCACCGCGCTGGCCTTCGGGCATTGGATGACCGAGTTCCGGCATCCCCGCCCGGCTGGTGCAGTTCACCCTCGACCACGGGTTGTCCACCTGGCAGTTCCTGCTGGCGATGAACCTGTTGCTGCTGGTGATCGGCTGCTTCCTGGAGGTGATCGCGACCCTGCTGGTGGTGATGCCCATCCTCGCCCCGGCCTTGCAGCCGCTCGGCGTCGATCCGGTGCATTTCGCCATCATCTTCACCCACAACATGGAAATCGGCCTGATCCACCCGCCGGTGGGGCTGAACCTGTTCGTGCTGGCCACCATCTCCGCCGCCCCGGTCGGCGAGGTGATCCGCGGCATTGTCCCGTTCGTCATCCTGCTGCTCGGTGTGCTCATGGTCATCACCTATGTGCCGGCGCTGACGCTGTGGCTGCCCGACCTGGTGCTGGGGGTTTCTGGCGGGTAGATCTCGGGAAAGACGCGGTTTTTTGCGCTGGAACCGAAATATTCTTTTTGTCCATGTTGTCGTTGCACCGCCCGCGGAATACTGTAAGCTTGGCTTGACGGTTGGGGTGTACTCCTGCCTCGACAAACGCGTGAACCACAGACTCCCAGATTCCAGGAGCGAACGCATGCAGTCCGCGGGCGAGCGCCCGGCCGGCAGTCCGGTGGGGCGTGGCGGCGAGGTCCGCGCAGCTCGGCGCGTGCCGTCGGTCGGGCCGTCCACGCCAGGCGCGCAGCGTTTCGCGGGTCCGCATCCGGCCTGCCGCCTGCGGCGGTGCGGGGCCCTGGCATCGGTTTACCGGGCGCGGTGCGCCTCGGCGATCCCAGCCGCGCGGGACGTGCGCGGAACGGGCCGAAGGGCCGCAATCCGGAGAGTGCTTGCATGACTGAGCAGACCAACCCGTCGGGCCTCACCGACGAAGAAGCGCAAGAGTTCCACAAGATATACGTCGGCAGTTTCACCGCATTCATTGTGGTTGCCGTGATCGCCCATGTCCTGGCGTGGCACTGGCGTCCATGGGTGCCGGGCGCGAACGGCTACGTTACTTCGGCGCTGGACACGGTCCAGCAGTTCATCGGCTCTTTGGTCTAGGAGGACCGCATGACTGACACAAGCGAGCTGAAAGGGTTCTGGTGGATCTGGACGCAGTTCAGTCCGCGCACGGCGCTGATCGCGACCGGTGGCGGCCTGTTCGCGCTGGCCCTGCTGATTCACTTCACGCTGCTCAACAGCACCCGCTTCAACTGGCTCGACGGCACGGTTCATGCGAACCCCGTCCAGCTGTTGCCGCCGACGATCAAGTAGATATCCCGGTCGCCGCCGCCTGGCGGACGCCCGTATCAGCCTGTTCGACGGCCTGCTAGCCCGTCGCGCGAAGGCGCGGCGGGCTTGCTGGCGTACGCGGGCATACGGGCGTACGGGGCAGGGACGCGCCCGGTGACTTCGGCGCGATTTGCCTTGCCCGGCGCGGAGGGACTATCCCGGCGCGGCCACACCACCGGATTCGCTCCCGCATGCCGCTTTCCCGCCTGCTTGCTGCCCTCGTCGAGGGCAGCCTGCGCCACGCCGCCCTTGTGCTGGTTGGCGCCGCGCTGATCGCTGCTTTGTCCGGTTGGCTCGCCGCCGCCCGCCTTGGCGTCAGCACCGACACCGACGAGCTGTTCGCGGCCTCGCTGCCGTGGCGTCAGCGCGACCTGGCCTTCGCCCGCGCCTTTCCGCAGTTCACCGACCTGGTGGTGGCGGTGGTGGACGCCGACACCCCCGAGCAGGCCGACCAGACCGCCGCCGGCCTGGCCCAGGCCCTGGCGCGCGACACCGCGCATCTGCGCAGCGTCCGCCGGCCCGACACGTCGCCTTACCTGGACACCACCGGGCTGCTGTTCCTGGACGAGAAAGCCCTGGGCGGGCTGATGGACCGCACCATCGATGCCCAGCCCTTCCTCGGCCAGCTCGCGGCCGATCCCTCCGCGCGCGGCCTGTTCGCCGCCCTGACGCTGCTCGGCGTGGGGGTGGAGCGCGGCGGGGCGGAGCTGGGCGCGATCACCCCGGCGCTGGAGGCGTTTCGCCGCACCCTCGCCGATGCCGCCGACGGCCATGCCAGGCCGCTGTCATGGGAGGCCCTGCTGGCCGGCGGGCTTGCCGAGCAGGCCGGCAGGTTCCGGTTTGTCCTTGCCCAGCCGAAGCTGGACTACGGCGCGTTGCAGCCCGGCGGCGCGGCCACGCAGGCCATCCGCCAGGCCGCCGCTGCGCTGCCCTGGGTGCAGGCCGGGCAGGCGCGGGTGCGCATCACCGGGTCGGTCGCCCTCGCCGACGAGGAATTCGCCACCGTCGCCCAGGGCGCCGTCGCCGGCATCATCGGCAGCCTGCTGCTGGTGACGCTGTGGCTGGTGCTGGCGGTGCGGTCGTGGCGGCTGATCGTGCCGATCCTGCTCACGCTGGGGCTGGGCCTCACGCTCACCACCGGCTTCGCCGCCCTGGCGGTGGGCACGCTGAACCTCGTGTCGGTCGCCTTCGCCATCCTGTTCGTCGGCATTGCGGTGGATTTCGCCATTCAGTTCTGCGTGCGCTTTCGCGAAATCCGGCTGCACGAGGGCTCCACCGAGGCGGCCCTGGCCGCCACCGGGGCGCGCGTCGGGCCGCAGATCCTGCTCGCCGCCGCCGCCACCGCCTGCGGGTTCCTGGCGTTCGTGCCGACGAATTTCCGCGGCGTCGCCGAGCTGGGCCTGATCGCCGGCACCGGCATGCTGATCGCGTTTGCCTGCACGCTCGGCTTCCTGCCGGCCGCACTCGCGCTGTTCCGCCCGCGCGGCGAGGCGCGCGAGATGGGGTTTGCCTGGGGCGGCGCCGCCGAGGCCTTCCTGTTCCGTGCCCGCCGGCCGGTGCTGGCGGGCTTCGCGGGCCTGGCCGTGCTCGGCGCAGTGCTGCTGCCGGCGCTGACCTTCGACTCCGACCCGCTGCACACCAAGGACCCGTCCACCGAAGCGATGCGCACACTGGCCGACCTGATGGGCGCGCCGCTGACCAACCCGTACAGCATCGACATCCTTGTGCCCGACCAGACGCAGGCCGACGCGCTGGCGGCGCGGCTGCGCACCCTGCCGCTGGTGGACGACGCCATCACCCTGTCGAGCTTCGTGCCGGACGGCCAGCCTGGCAAGCTCGCCCTGGTGGCCGACGCGGCCAGCATCCTGACGGCCACGCTGGCGCCGCGTGGCCCGGCGGCCCCGGTCACCGCCGCCGACCTGCGGCTGGCCGCCAAAACCGCGCTGACCGGCATGGAGCGCGCCGCGGCGAAACTGCCGCCGGGCTCGGTCGTGGCCGGGGTCGCCGAGGCGATGCGGCGGCTGGTGGCCGCGCCGGATGCCACCCTGATCGCGGCGGACGGGGCGCTCACCTGCTTCCTGCCGATGCAGCTTGCCCGCCTGCGCAGCGCGCTGGGCGCGCATCCGGTGACGCTGGGCGACATCCCGCCGGAGATCAGCCGCGACTGGCTTCTGCCGGACGGGCGGGCACGGGTGCAGGTGACGGCCAAGCCGCAGTCGTTCGATTCCAGCGGCCTGCGCGCCTTCGTCGCCGAGGTCCGCACGGTTGCCCCGGAAGCCGGCGGCTCGGCAGTGACCATTGTTGCCAGTGCGGACACGATCGTCGGCGCCTTCCGCTCGGCCGCCCTGCTGGCGCTGGTGGCCATTGCGGCGATTCTCGTGCTGGTGCTGCGCCGGGTGATCGACGTGGCGCTGGTGATGGCGCCGCTGCTGCTGTCGGCACTGCTGACGGCGTTGGCGGCAGTGCTGCTGCCGCTGCCGCTGAACTTCGCCAACGTCATCGCCCTGCCGCTGCTGCTGGGCGTGGGGGTGTCGTTCAACGTTTATTTCGTCATGAACTGGCGCGCCGGGGCCAGCCGCTTCCTGGGCACCGCCACGGCGCGGGCGATCGTGTTCTCCGCCCTGACCACCGGCACCGCGTTCGGCTCGCTGGCGCTGTCGCGCCATCCGGGCACGGCGAGCATGGGGGATCTGCTGCTTCTGAGCCTTGGGTGCACGCTGGTGGCGACGCTGCTGTTTGTGCCGACGCTGCTGCGGACGCTTTCGGAGATGGCGAAGTAAAGAAGGCCAGGGCTCTGCCCTGGACCCGCCCTGCGCGCAGCGCGCCTTCGCGCGACGGGGCAGTGGCCCCCTTGACCCCATTACTTAAGAATGGGTTCCAAGGGGCTATGCCCCTTGGTGGGGTCCAGGGGCAAAGCCCCTGGTGGGGTTCGGGGCGAAGCCCCGTCTCAAAACACACCGCCATGCCCCTGCAACCAAGCCAGCAACGGCACAACCCCGATCGCGCCAAGCACCGCCAGCGCCAAGGCCGCCGCGCGCCGATCAAGCCGCGCCAGCCCATCATGCACCGCGAACAGGAATACCGGGTTGCACGCCACGTAGCGCGGCAGCGAGTCCAGCCCCGAGGCAGCCGGCAGCAGCAGGCTCGCCGCCAGCAGCCATGCCTCCGTCCAGCGCCGCTGCGCCGTGAGCCAGACCGCGACAGCCAGGCCCAGCAGACCCCAGGCAGCGAAGAACGAACGGCTCGGCTGGTCCATCAGCCCGCCCAGAAGCGACCAGTCCCAGGCTGCCATCCCGTCCCACAAATAGGCCGGCGGGCCACGCCAGGCGCGGTCCCACAATGCCTGCACATGGCTGAACGCCAGCGGGTCACCGACCGCGATCCATTGCGCGACCATGAAGGCGACCAGGCCGAGCGGCGCGATCACGGCCGGGAGCAAGGCGCGGATTCCCTCGCGCGGCAGCGCCAGCACGCCGCGCAGGGCGAACACTGGCGCCAGCAGAATGCCGGTCGGCCTTGTCGCGCTCGCCAGCGCCGCCGCAACGGCGCCCGCGCCCGGACGGGCCTTCGCCAAGCCCAGCAGCGCCAAAGCGACCAGCAGAGCGAACAACGCCTCAGTATAGAGCGCGGAGAAGAAAAGCCCGAACGGCATCACTGACGCCAGCACCACGAACCGCGCCGGGGCGGCCTGCGCACCGCGCGTCCGGCACAGATACGCAGCCCCGGCGGCCATGAACAAAGCCAGACACAGGCTCGACAGCAGAATGCCGGCGAGCCGCGCCGGCAGCCCGGTGACCAGCGCCGCACCGCGCAGCAGCAGCGGATAGAGCGGAAAAAACGCCCAGTGCGGCAGGCTGCCATACGGCGGCCATCCGGCGTCGGCGCCGTAGCCGGCCAGTGCGATGCGCTCGTACCAGCCGCAATCGAACTGGCACATCGCCTCGGCCAGCCCGCCATAGGGCGCGGCCAGGGCCGCATACGCCGCCAGGCGCAGCAGCACCACGCCGGCGATCAGACCGGCCAGTGCTGCGCGCAT
This sequence comes from uncultured Alphaproteobacteria bacterium, assembly GCA_963714255.1. Taxonomy (GTDB): domain Bacteria; phylum Pseudomonadota; class Alphaproteobacteria; order Acetobacterales; family Acetobacteraceae; genus Rhodovastum. The sequence goes on along the minus strand of CAVQNU010000016.1, from coordinate 29,542 downwards.
GTGCGGTCAGACCCGCAGGAAGCCCACCAGATCTTCCGCCTGCCGCACGATCGGCTCGGCGATCGCCTCGGCGCGGGCGGCACCGTCGCGCAGGATGGCGTCGATGGTGGCCGTGTCGTCCAGCAGCCGGCGCATTTCGCTGGCGATCGGCGAGAGTTTTTCCACCAGCAGGTCGGCCAGCGCCTTCTTGTAGTCACCGAAGCCGCGCCCGCCGTAGTCGCGCAGCACGGCGGCGTGGTCGGTGTCGGTCAGGGCGGCGTAGATGCCCACCAGGTTGCGCGCCTCCGGCCGGCCTTCCAGCCCGGCGGGGTCGGAGGGCAGCGGCTCGGGGTCGGTTTTGGCGCGGCGGATTTTCTGCGCGATTGTGTCGGCGTCGTCGGTCAGGTTGATGCGCGACTGGTCGGACGGGTCGGATTTGGACATTTTCTTGGTGCCGTCGCGCAGGCTCATCACCCGCGCCGCCGGCCCGAGAATGAGCGGCTCGATAAGCGGAAAGAAGGTTTCGCCGCCGCAGAAATCGAAGTTGAATTTCTGCGCGATGTCGTTGGCCAGTTCGAGGTGCTGGCGCTGGTCGTCGCCCACCGGCACGCGGGTGGCGTGGTAGGCCAGGATGTCGGCGGCCATCAGCGCGGGATAGGTATACAGGCCGGCGGAGACGTTCTCGCGGTCCTTGCCGGCCTTGTCCTTGAACTGGGTCATCCGGTTCAGCCAGCCGATGCGCACGACGCATTCGAAAATCCACGACAGCCGCAGATGGGCGTGCACGGCCGACTGGTGGAACAGAATGGAGCCCTTCGGGTCGATGCCGGACGCGATCAGGGCGGCGGCCATTTCGCGGGACGCCTGGGCGAGGGTTTTCGGGTCGTGCGCCACGGTGATGGCGTGCAGGTCGACGACGCAGTAGATGCACGCGTGGTCGTCCTGCAGCTTCACCCAGTTGCGCACCGCGCCGAGGTAATTGCCGAGCGTCGGCACGCCGGTGGGCTGGATGCCCGAGAAGATGCGCTGCATGTGGGTGTTGGCTCCTGGGGTGGGGCCGTTCCACGCTCGGCTGGCGCTCGGCCTGGACAGACGAAAGCCGCCTCGGTGGGGCGGCTTGGGTGTCGTCGGGGAGGCTCGACCCTAGGCCGCTGGGATGTTTCGCCAGCGGCGCCAGAGGCGGTCGGGTCGTTTGGTGGTCCGGACCATAAGCCTGAGACTAGCCGGCGCATGGGAGGCGCGCAAGCAGGGGCCGCCCCCGCGAAACCCATGGGCAGCGATCAGGTTTCGCCGCTTCTCACCGTCTCCTGTCGCGATCGTTTGCCGGCGCGGCGGCGCAGGATCATGGCGGCCGCCTCGCGCAGGTCGAACCCGCCGAGCAGTTGCCCGGCCACGCCGTAAGCGGCCAGCCCCGACCCCACCAGCAGCGCCAGCGCCACCCAGCGCAGCCCGTGGGCGGTGCCGATGGCGGCGAACAGCGTGTGCTCGACCCCCCACAGCACGGCGCACATCACCAGCCCCGCCGCCAGCATGCGCGGCACCCGCCGCAGCAACGCGGCATCGGCGGCCATGTGGTCGCGCTTGTTCAGCAGCCAGGCCAGCAGGACCACGTTGAACCAGGCGGCGACCGAGGAAGCCAGCGGCGGGCCCATGTGCTGGAGCGGCACCATGAAGGCGAAGTTCAGCGCCAGGTTCAGCGCCACCGCCAGGGTGCCGGTCCAGACCGGCGCCTTCGTGTCGCCGCGGGCAAAGAAGGCCGGCACCAGCACTTTGACGATGACAAACGCCGGCAACCCGACCGCATAGGCCGCCAGCGCCTGCGCCGAACGCACGGCGTCGTCATGGGTGAAAGCGCCGCGGCCGAACAGAACCGACATGATCGGCAGCGCCACCACCAGCAGCGCCAGCGCCGCCGGCAAAGTGAGCATCAGTGCGTATTCGATCGCCCGGTTCAGCGTGGACACGGCCTGTTCGGGCTGGGCACTGCGCACCTGCCGCGACAGGGTCGGCAGCAGCGCCGTGCCGACCGCCGCCCCGATCACGCCGAGCGGAAGCTGGTTGATCCGGTCGGCATAATAAATCACCGAGACGGTGCCGGCCGGCAGCAGGCCGGCGATGAAGGCGTCCACCGCCAGGTTGAGCTGGATCACCCCCGACCCCAGCAGGCCCGGCGCCATGCGGCGGAACAGAAGGCGCATCTGCGGGGTCAGCCGCGGGCGCGGAATGTGCAGGCGCATGCCGGCGCGGTTGACCGCCCAGTACAGCAGAAGGATCTGGGCGACCCCGGAGACGCTCACCCCCCAGGCCGCCGCATGCCCCACCGTCGGCACGATGCCGGGCAACACCAGCATGAAGGCGATCGAAACGACGTTATAGATCAGCGGCGCGGCGGCGGCGGCGGCGAACCGGTCGAGCCCGTTCAGCACGCCCGACAGCAACGCGGTCAGGCAGATCAGCGGCATATACGGGAACGTAATCCGCCCGAGTTCCACCGTCAGGGCGAACTTGGCCGGGTCGTCGGTGAAGCCGAGCGCATACAGGCCCATGAGCTGGGGCATGAAGATCTCGGCGAGCACGGTCAGGCCGAACAGCCAGAACGCCATGACCGCGATCGCCTGCTCGGCGAAGCGGCGGGCGGCGTCCGCGCCCTCGGTTTCGAGCAGGCCGGCGAAGCCGGGGACGAAGGCGGCGTTGAAGGCGCCCTCGCCGAACAGGCGGCGGAACAGGTTGGGCAGACGGTTGGCGAGGAAGAACGCATCCGCGACCGGACCCGCCCCGAGCAGGTCGGCGATCAGGATGTCCCGGGCAAAACCCAGGAAGCGGCTGGCCATGGTCCAGCCGCCGACAGTGAGGATGCCACGGAGCATGGCACGCTGTAGCCCAGCCGCCGTTGCGCCGCCAGAAGCAGGCAGTTAAGGTTGGGAGGCTTGCGGTGCAATCAGGCGAAGCAAGGAAGGCCAGGGCTCTGCCCTGGACCCGCCAGGGGTCAGTGGACCCCTGGACCCCGCTACTTAAGCAGTTGATATGAGAGGGGGGTGAGGCGGTGATCCGGATCACCGCCTCACCCCCCTCTCATATCAACTGCCTAAAAGTAATGGGTTCCAAGGGTCCACTGCCCCTTGGCGGGTCCAGGGCAGAGCCCTGGCCTTCCTTGCTTCACCTGATTGCGCCACAGCCCCCCGACCTTGCTGCCATCCCCACGCAATGGCACAAAACCGCATCCGAGCAGGAGGCAGCCGATGGCAGTCAACAAGGTCTATCCCGATGCAGCCGCCGCGTTGGCGGGCCTGTTGCACGAGGGCATGTCCATCATGTCCGGCGGCTTCGGCCTGTGCGGCATTCCCGCGGTGCTGATCGATGCGGTCAAGGCGTCCGGCGTGAAGGACCTGACGGTCATCAGCAACAATTGCGGCGTGGATGATGTCGGGCTCGGCCTGCTGTTGCAGACCCGCCAGATCCGCAAGATGATCAGTTCCTATGTCGGCGAGAACGCCACCTTCGCCCGCCAGTACCTGGCCGGCGAGCTGGAGATCGAGTTCAATCCGCAGGGCACGCTGGCCGAACGCATCCGCGCCGGCGGCGCCGGCATTCCGGCGTTCTACACCCGCACCGGCGTCGGCACCCAGATTGCCGAGGGCAAGGAAGTGCGCGAATTCGACGGCAAGCAATACGTCATGGAACGCGGTCTGGTCGCCGATCTGGCGCTGGTGCATGCCTGGAAGGCCGACACCGAGGGCAATCTGGTGTTCCGCAAGACCGCGCGGAATTTCAACCCGATCATGGCCACCGCGGCCCGCGTGACCGTCGCCGAGGTGGAAATCCTGGTCGAGCCGGGCGAAATCGAGGCCGACCAGATCCACACGCCCGGGGTTTTCGTCAAACGCCTGGTGCCGCTGCTGCAGGTGCACAAGCGGATCGAGCAACGCACCGTGCGCAAGGCGCAGGCGGCTTAAGGGGGAACACGGACATGGCCTGGACACGCGACGAAATGGCGGCCCGCGCCGCCCGCGAACTGCAGGACGGATTCTACGTCAATCTCGGCATCGGCATTCCCACGCTGGTGGCCAACTTCATTCCCGATGGCATGCAGATCCAGCTGCACAGCGAGAACGGCATGATGGGCATGGGTCCCTTCCCGTTCGAGGGCGAGGAGGACGCCGACCTCATCAATGCCGGCAAGCAGACCGTCACCCAGGTGCCGAGCACCAGTTTCTTCGACAGCGCCGCCAGCTTCGCCATGGTGCGCGGCGGGCATATCGATCTGTCCATCCTCGGCGCCCTGCAGGTCAGCGAGCAGGGCGACCTCGCCAACTGGATGATCCCGGGCAAGATGGTGAAGGGCATGGGTGGGGCCATGGATTTGGTGGCCGGGGTGCGCCGGGTGGTGGTGCTGATGGAGCATACGGCCGGCGGCAAGCCCAAGCTGCTGAAGCGCTGCACCCTGCCGCTGACCGGCGCCGGGGTGGTCGACACGGTGATCAGCGAACTGGGCGTGTTCGCCATCACCCCGCAAGGGGTGGTGCTGATCGACATCGCGCCCGGGGTGACGGTCGAGGAAATCCGCGAGAAGACCGAGGCCGGTTTCACGGTCCATCCGGACCTGCAACTCGCGGCCTGAGCGGCGGCGGCCAGACCGGAGGCCGCCCGAGCACGATGGTCGCCTGCGCGGGATCGTCGGTCAGCGCACCGGCGATCGCCGCCAGCCCGGCGAGGCAGGCGTCCGAGGGTGCGCCGGTCCAGCGCACCCGGTCATTGGGCCGCACGCCGGCGCCGAGCAGCCATCCGGACGCGGCCTGCGCGACCGCCGGGTTGATGCGCGCAAAGGCGGCAAACGCCGCGAGGAAGCCGGCGGGGTCGCTGGCGCGCCCATTCGCGCAGCCGTTCGGGACCATCGAGACGCAAGCCGCGTAGGGCGGCGAGCCATTCCAGCAGCACCGATTCGGCGCTCACCGATGCCGCTTCGTTCGCCGGACGCCATGCTGGTGTGCACATGTCAAATCTGTGATTCCGGGCCTTGATTGTGTCGTCCACCCGCGTCTATATGCCGCCCTCCGCGTCCGGGACCCAGCCCCGGCACACTCGGAACCAGTGGGGCCATAGCTCAGTTGGGAGAGCGCCTGAATGGCATTCAGGAGGTCGTCGGTTCGATCCCGATTGGCTCCACCAGTTTTCGTCTCCCCGCATCGCCGTATAGTCCGCAACCCAGCAGCGTTTGGCGCCCGGTCGAGGTGTTTTCTGTCCGGATGCAACCGCATGCCCGCGCTGACGGGTTCGCGGTAGTCCTACGTCTGCTAAGGACGGGCGCATGTCGCCATGGCGCCCTGCCCGACCAGCCCGTCTGCACGTTTCCCTGTTGGCGGTGCTGGCACTGCTGCTGCAGACCGCTTTGCCGCCGGTCTGGAATCCGCTGCGCGACGACCCGTTCGTGCGGATGGCCGGGCTGTGCGGCCCCGGCCACGGTGCCCCGGGCATTCCACCTCGCCAGCACGACCATGCGAACTGCCCGGCCTGCCAGCCCGGCCCGGTGCCGCTGCTGCTGCCGCCGGAGCCAGCTTCCCTGCCGGTGCCCCTGCGGGTTGCCGCCGCCGGTCAGGCGCCCGGGCCGCGCATTTTCGCCCCCCGCCCCGCTTCTCCCTACGCGTCCCGCGCGCCGCCCCAGGCCATCGGCTGACCCGTTCGCTGTCGACCGATCCCGCTGCGATCCGCAGCCTGTCCTGCAGGGAGACTCCCCATGCGTTTGCCGATCCTCATCGCCGCCCTTCTGCTCGCCGCCCCGGCCGCAAGGGCACAGACCGTCACGGTCGAGCAGCCCTGGGCACGCGCCACCGCCGAGCATGCCGAAAACGGCGCCGCCTATGCCACGCTTACGGCCGGCGCGGCCGACCGACTGACCGGCGCCAGCACGCCGGTGGCCGCCCGCGTCGAGGTGCATGAAATCGTTCACGATAACGGCGTCATGCGCATGCGCGAGCTGGCAGACGGCCTGAAGCTGGAGGCGGGCAAGAAGGTGACGCTCGCCCCCGGCGGCTACCATCTGATGCTCACCGGTCTGAAGCAGCCGTTGAAACCGGGCGAGACATTCCCGCTCACCCTCAACTTCGCCGCCGAGCCGGCGGTGACGGTGACTGTCACGGTGACCGCGCCCGGCGCGTCCGCCGCGCCGATGGATCACATGCACATGCACTGACCGACCATTGGACCCGCAAGCAGCCAAGCGTTCCCTTGCGGGTCCAATCGTTCGGAAATTGATGGGCTCCAAGGGCCTACTGGCCCTAGGCGGGTCCAGGGCGAAGCCGCCGCGGCGAAGGCGCGCTGCGCGCGGGGGGGTTCGGGGCATCGCCCCGACCGGACCAAGCCGCGCTTGCCCCGGTTGACCTCCAGCCGCACCCTGCGCAGGTTGCCAAGCCGAAACGCAAACACGACCGGACAGAGCCACCATGACCACACCCCGGGTCGCACGCCGTGCCGCCTTCACTGCCCTGTTCCTTCCGGTGCTCCTCACCGCCTGCGGCGGCCCGCCACCGCCGGTCCGGTTCGCCCCGTTGAGCTGGGATTACCTGCAGCCGCTGAAGCTGAACGTGGCGACGGTCGACGTGGACACTTCCTGGGTGTCGCGGGCCGGCAGCCGGGAGAAGGGATTCCTCGCGCCGACCCCGCCGGTGGACGCGTTGCGCCGGATGGCCGAGGACCGGCTGATCCCTGGCGGCGCCTCGGGGCGGGCGGTGTTCGTCATCGACGACGCCTCGATTGTGCAGTTGCGCGAGAGTTACCAGGGCAACTTCGCCGTGCATCTCGATGTGCTGGGGCCAGACGGCACGCGTCGCGGCTTTGCCACGGCGCGGGTGGCCCGCACGCACGTGATCAACGACGACAGTCCAAACGCGGTTCGGTCCGAATTGTACGACATGGTTAAGCAAATGATGTCGGACATGAATGTGGAATTCCAGTACCAGGTGCAGAAATCGCTGCGCGACGATCTGCAGACCACCGCGCCGGCGGCACCGGGGGCAGCACCGGTGGAGCAGCAGGACCTCACGTCGCCGGCTCCGCCACCCGCCACTGCCCCGCCGCTTCCCTCGGCCGTGCCCTTCTCCGCCCCTGGGCCGACGCAGCTGGTGCCATAAAGGCCGGCAGCATCGCCATCCGTTGCAGATGACACGGATTCAGCGTATCGTTCCATGTGGTGGCCGGCTACGTTGCCCGGACAAAAAATGACGGGCCGGCCCCCGCGGCAGGGGCGCGGCCAAACGTGCGCCCGCAGCAAGGAGGCGGCACGTCGATGCCCAAGGGCACTGTCAAGTGGTTCAACCCGACCAAGGGCTACGGGTTCATCGCGCCGGACACGGGCGGCAAGGATGTCTTCGTGCACATCAGCGCCGTGCAGAAGGCTGGCCTGCGGAGCCTGAACGAGGGTCAAACGCTCGGCTTCGAGATCGAGCAGCAGCAGAACGGACGGGCCGCCGCGGTGAACCTGACCGCCATCTGAACGCGGTTTGACTGCTTCGCCGATCAGACGGGCCACCACCGCCGGCGAGGTGCCAGCCCGTCCTGTGGGGCGGGCCGGAGTACGCTTGGCGTGTCCTGGGGGTGGGCAAAAAGCGGGTCCCACGCCCGGTTGGTCAGCCATGCATTTCCTTTTATTTGCGTTTGTGTTACACAACGGTGTCACCGTCGCGCGTCCGCGCGCTTCGCCGTGGCCAGCGAGCGCGTCCACAGCGGATGAACGAGGGATCATGAGTTAAACCACCCAGACCCAGCGTCGGGCGGAACCGATTGCGTCGCTTGATGCCGATGCCGTGCGTGCGGCCTACCGGCGTTGGGCAGCGAGCTACGACGCCGTATTCGGCGGCGTCTCGGCCTGGGGGCGCCGGCGCGCCGTGGCCGAAGCGAACCTTCTGCCCGGCAGCCGGGTGCTGGAGGTGGGTGTCGGCACCGGCCTGGCGTTGCCGCATTACCGGCGGGAAAAGCGCATCACCGGCATCGATCTCTCGGCCGAGATGCTGCAGCGGGCCCGCGCGCGGGTCGTGCGCGAAGACCTGGCGAACGTAATCGGGCTGCTGGAAATGGACGCGGAGGCAACCAGTTTTGCCCCGGCGAGCTTCGACATCGCGGTGGCGATGTTCGTGGCGTCCGTGGTGCCGAACCCGCGCCGCCTGCTGGCCGAGATGCGGCGGGTGGTCCGGCCGGGCGGCCACATCCTGTTCGTCAACCACTTTGCCGCCGAGCGCGGCCCGCGCTGGTGGGTGGAACGGGCTTTGGCGCCAGCCTCGCGCAAGCTCGGATGGCATCCCGATTTTGCCCTTGAAGCCCTGTTGCCGGAGGCGGACCGCGCCACCGCCACGCGGCGTCCGGTGCCGCCGTTCGGCCTTTTCACGCTGGTGCGCCTGCCGAACTGACGCCTCCGTCCGTTCCCGTGATGTGTCGGACGCCGGCGTGCCGGCGGGAACAATGGTTTGCGTACGGCGGTCTGCACCTGCAGGCCGCCGGATGCGCATTGTCGCCCGGCGGACCCGGCACGTCGCCCGCTATCCCCTCTGCGATTGGATATATCCGGCGGTGGGCGCCCGGCATGGTGCCGGTGCAGTAGCGCCGGTGCACATGCGCGCCGCGCCGGCCATACCAGCCCCGTCTTTTCAGCCATCTATGATCGTTTCTGCCCGGCGCTGACGGCCCGCCCGGTCGAAAGGCCCTGTCCGGTCAGACGGGTCCGCCGGTTATGCACAGTAGACTCCTTAGAAACATCTGAGTCGCGGTCGTATTTTCGTGTCCCTGTTGTGCTGGAAGCTGCCCTTGGCCAATTCGGGCGCTCATGTGGCACTTATGTACAGTACCGGTTTTTCGGCCGCCGGCGTGAAGCGCATCCACGCAACGCCGGGCACCCAGCACGGCAAGCGGTGGAAAGCCTGCCGCACGTTAGCGAATTTTTGAGTAAGTCCTTGAAATCCATTCGCACGATCACAGTCTCGCGACCGACACAGGGGGTGTGGCGCAGATGCAACATTCGGCACCGGAAACGCTTGAACCTGACGGTGCACCGGTATTCCGCGCTGGCCTTGCGGCTTTCATAGCAATACGTTGCTTGAGAAGTCGAATGGGCGGCCAGTCGTCCGTCCGGGGGTTGCGCCCGGCGACCCGAAACACGAGGAGAACGAGCTATGAAGCTTCGGAGTTTGCTGTTGGCCGCGACCATCATGGCGGTCCCGGCGGCGGTTATGGCAGCGGAACCTGTCAACGGCGTTTACGTCGGCCTGGGTGCCGGGTTCGACTATCTGAACACGGTGAACGGGACCAACCTGGTGCTCCCGCTGCCGATCAAGGGCAACCCGGGTAACGGCGTTCCCATCAACAGCGCCAATCTGACCTCCAACGGCGGCTGGGTCGCGCTCGGCAGCGTCGGCTGGGGCTTCGGCAACGGTCTGCGCCTCGAAGTCGAAGGCGACTTCCGCCAGAACCATGTGCGCGTGGGCAACTCGGTCTATGTCGGCGGCGGCGCCAACTACCAGGAAGGGGGCGTGTTCGTTAACGGCCTCTATGACTTCACCACCGTCGCCCCCTGGGTGTCGCCGTATGTCGGCATCGGCTTCGGCTACGTCCAGAACACGCTGCAGAGCGGCCGGATCTATTCGACCACCCTCGCCAACCAGGCAACCGTCAACTTCACCGACTCCGCCAAGGGCGCGGCGGCTGGCCAGCTGATCCTGGGCGCGGCGTTCCCGGTGGGCGTGCCCGGCCTGGCGATCACCACCGAGTTCCGCTTCATGGGCGAGTTCGCCAACCAGACCTATCAGGGTCAGACGACCCTCGCGCGTCCGGTCGGCGGCAGCATCTACGGCACCAGCCTGAAGCTCGACGCGCCGACCAACGAGAGCTTCCTGATCGGCCTGCGCTACGCCTTCAACGCGGCCCCGCCGCCGCCGCCGCCGGCCCCGGCTCCGATCGCCGCCCCGGCCCCGGCTCCGGCCCGCACCTACCTCGTGTTCTTCGATTGGGACCGCGCCGACCTGAGCGGCCGCGCCCGGCAGATCATCGCCGAAGCGGCGCAGGCGTCGACCCACGTGGCGCTGACCCAGATCGAGGTTTCCGGCTACGCGGACCGCACCGGCACCGCGCAGTACAACCTGGGCCTGTCGCGCCGCCGCGCCGACAACGTGGCCGCCGAACTGGTCCGTCTGGGCGTGCCCAAGAACGTCATCGCCATCCAGGCCTTCGGCGACACGCACCTGCTGGTGCCGACCGGCCCGGGCGTTCGCGAGCCGCAGAACCGCCGCGTCGAAATCGTCCTGAAGTAGTCTTCGGCTAAAGGGCAACGCCGCCGTCCTTCGGGGCGGCGGCGTTTGCTTGTACGGCGGCAAGGAAGTAAGGCCAGGGCTCTGCCCTGGACCCCGCCGGAGGCGCGCTGCGCGCGACGGCGGAGTCCAGGGGCAGAGCCCCTGGCCTTACTTCGTCGCAGCAGACGCGTGCCTTGCCGGCTTCGGCGGCTTCGCCGGCGCCGGATGCGCAGCCGGTGCCGGCGAACCCGCCGGGCACTCGCTGAACTTCAGCGCCTGCGGAATGCTCTGCGTTTTCGTGTCGGCAAAGCCCGGCAGTTCCTCGGGCTTGCCCAGCGCCATCACCTCGTCGAACTCACCCAGGGTGCGTTCGCAGAACTGGCTGCCCAGCACCATGGCGCGCTGCGATTGGGCATTGGCGAGCTGGCTGACGTACTCGTCGCGCGTCTGCTGCCAGCGCCGCTTGTCGTTGCGGCTGAAGTAGGTTTCCGCTGTCTTCGCCTGCTGCAGCAGCGCCGGCCGGTAGCGGGTGATGAAGGCATTATATTTGTCATCCGCCCGGCACGAGAGCGCGGCAACCATCAGATTGCTCTGCAGCGCCGCCACCGAGAACGCCGTGACCTCGGTATGGTGGGCGCACCAGGGGGCCGGGGGTGGTTCCGGCAGCGGCGGCGGCACGTAGGCGGCCTGCGGCGGCGGCGGTGGGGGCGCCTCCTTGGCGCAGCCGGCGAGCAGGGCGACGAGTGACAGGGCGGCGGATCGGACCAGCACGGGACGCAGCATGCAAACCATCCAGAGGCAGGGGGAGACATGCAGCAATAGGCCGGGTCCGCAGCGTTACGCAACAGCACCCTCAGGCGCCCGACCTGAGGGGGACGCTGCGCTGCAGTGATTGAGGGGGTTGCATCTGCCGCAGGTCTGATATGCTGGCGCCCATGCTAGACCTGACACAGCCGTGACGAGAGCCGCATGCAGCAGAGTGTTCCCGATCCTTTCGGCAACTACCGGCCTGGACCCTATTTCTGCGAGCTGACCACCGATCGCGCCGGTGACGGTGGCGCCGCCGCAGCGGTGCGGTCCCGCATCGGCAGCATCGGCCTGGACGCGTTGCGCGCGCGGGCCGCCGCCGCCGAACACGACCTGATCAATCTGGGCATTACCTTCACCGTTTATTCCGATGCGAATGCCATCGACCGCATCCTGCCGTTCGACTGCATTCCGCGCATCCTGACGGCGGCCGAATGGCTGGTGCTGGAGGCCGGGGTGAAGCAGCGCGTGGCGGCGCTCAACCTGTTCCTGCACGATATCTACCACGGCAAGCGGATCGTGAAGGAAGGCGTGATCCCGGCCGAGCTGGTGTTCGGCAATCCGAACTACCAGCCCGCGATGGAAGAATTCCCGGTCCGTTTCGGGACTTATGTGCATATTTGCGGCACCGACATCGTCCGCGACCGCGAAGGCCGGTTCCTGGTGCTGGAGGACAATGCCCGCACGCCCTCGGGCGTGTCCTATGTGGTGGAGAACCGACACCTGATGTCGCGCACCTTCCCCGACCTGATGGCGGGGATGCGCCTGCGTCCGGTGGACGATTACGGGCTGCGTCTGCTGGAAGCGATGGCGGAAATCGCGCCGGAGGGGGTGGACGACCCGCAGGTCGTGCTGCTCAGCCCCGGCATCTATAACTCGGCCTATTTCGAGCATGTTTTTCTCGCCCGCGAGATGGGCGTGCCGCTGGTCGAGGGCGCCGACCTGTTCGTCGAGCACGACAAGGTTCTGGATGCGCACCACCGGCGGCCGGCAGCCGGTGCACACGATCTATCGCCGCATCGGCGACGAATTCCTCGACCCGACCGTATTCCGCCCGGAGAGCCTGCTCGGCGTGCCCGGGCTGATCGGCGCCTGGCGGCGCGGCAACGTGGCACTGGCCAATGCGGTCGGCACCGGGGTCGCCGACGACAAGGCGGTGTATGCCTATATGCCGCGCATCATCCGCTTCTATCTCGGCGAAGACCCGATCCTCGCCAATGTGGAAACCCATATCTGCCGCGAGCCGGAGGGGCTGGCTTTCACGCTCGACCGGTTGGCCGAGCTGGTGGTCAAGCCGGTGGGCGAATCCGGCGGCTACGGCATCACCATCGGCCCGCGCGCCAGCAGCGAGCAGCTTGAGCATGCCCGCGCGGCCCTGCTGGCCGACCCGGGTAACTGGATCAGCCAGCCCGTCGTGGCGCTGTCGGTGGCGCCGACGCTGACCGATGACGGCATCCGGCCGCGCCATCTCGACCTGCGCCCGTACGCGGTCACTGGCCGCAGCACCTGGGTGCTGCCGGGCGGGCTGAGCCGGGTGGCGCTGAAGGAGGGCAGCCTGGTGGTGAATTCCTCGCAGGGCGGCGGCTCGAAGGACACCTGGGTGCTGGCCGACGACGGCCATCCGGGGGAGGCGCACCGATGAGCCGCGATCTGGTGCTGCTGGCGCGCTACGCCGAGGGCCTGTTCTGGATGGCGCGCTATGTCGAGCGGGTCGAGAACATGGCCCGCCTGGTCGATGTGACGCAGACCTTCGAAAGTCCGGGCCGCGAGGCGGAAAGCTGGTTTGCGCTGATTCGCATCAATGCCGACGAGGCCGGATTCGCCAAACGCGGCGTGGCGCCGACGGCCGATGCAGTGAAACATTTTTATCTGCTCGACCGCGACAACCCGACCTCGGTTCCTGCCTCGCTGGAGGCGGCACGGACCAATGCGCGCACGTTGCGCCCGCTGATTTCCACCGAGATGTGGTCGCAACTGAATGTGTTCCACCGCGACATGACCGGCATCGATCCGTCCGAGCTGCAGGGCGACCTGCTCAGTCGCCTGTGCGGGCGCATCAAGGAGGGGGTGCAGACCCACACCGGCATCACCGAGGGCACGTTCTTTCGCGACCAGGGCTGGCTGTTCTACCAGCTTGGCCGGCTGATCGAGCGGGCGGACCAGACCACGCGGCTGCTCGACATCCGCTATCACCTGCTGGTGCCGGCCGATAGCGGCGAGGAGTTGCGGGTGGCCGAGCTGACTCAATGGGGCGGGGTGTTGCGGGCGGCGGCCGGGTATCACGCGTTCCGCCGGGTGGCGCCGCCCGGTTTCACGCCGTCGCACGTGGTGAGTTTTCTGCTCACCGACACGCATTTCCCCCGCAGCGTGGCGCTGTGCGTGGAGCAGATCGAGTGGTTCCTGGGCAGGCTGCGCAGCCGCTGGGGGCTGCGTGGGACGGTCGCCGCGTTGGAGCGGGTAGAAGAGCTGCGCGGCGGCCTGATGGGCCGCCCGGTGGAGGCCATCATTGCCGATGGTCTGCACCATTTTCTCGATGGGGTGCAGCGGGATCTGATTTTGCTGGCCGGCGAGATCGGCACGGCGTTCTTCAGAGATTGGCGCCCATCGGCAGAGGGCCAAACGCAATCGCAAGGATAAGATCAGGGGTCCAGGGGCTTTTGCCCCTGGTGGGGTGCAGGGGCAAAGCCCCTGCCGGGGTCCGGGGCAGCGCCCCGGGTGTTCCATGACGTCCATGGTCCTGTCCAGGGTCGGCGCCGCTTTACACCCCGAGCACCGCTCCGTCCCCACGCCCGGCCCCGGCCAGCTTCGTGTGCGGGTTGCCGCCTGTGCCGTCTGCCGCACCGATCTGCATGTGGTCGATGGGGAGTTGCCCAATGTTTCCCTGCCGATCGTTCCCGGTCATGAGATCATCGGCCGGGTGGATGCGCTCGGCCCTGGTGTCGAGCAGTTCTCCGTCGGCGACCGGGTTGGCATCCCCTGGCTGGGCTGGACCTGCGGCACCTGCCGGTATTGCCTCAGCGGCCGTGAGAATCTGTGTCCCAACGCCCGCTTCACCGGCTGCCAGATCGACGGTGGCTATGCTGACTATACCGTCGCCGACGCCCGGTTTTGTTTCGCCATTCCCGCCGGGTTCTCCGACGTCCAGGCCGCGCCATTGATGTGTGCCGGCCTGATCGGCCACCGCACCCTGCGCATGGCCGGGGACGTGCGCCGCCTCGGCTTCTATGGCTTCGGCGCCGCCGCCCATATCGCCGTCCAGGTTGCCCGCTGGGAGGGGCGCGAGGTGTTCGCCTTCACCCGGCCCGGCGACACCGCAGCGCAGGATTTTGCCCGCCGTCTCGGCGCCGTCTGGGCCGGCGGGTCGGACGAGGCGCCGCCCGAGCCGCTGGATGCCGCGCTGATCTTCGCGCCGGTCGGCGCCCTGGTGCCCGCCGCCCTGCGGGCGGTGGCGCCCGGTGGTACGGTGGTGTGCGGGGGCATCCATATGAGCGATATTCCGGCGTTTCCGTATTCGCTGCTCTGGATGGAACGCACCGTCCGCTCGGTCGCCAACCTCACCCGCCGCGACGGGGCGGAGTTTCTTGCCATCGCCGCGCGCATTCCGGTGATCAGCGAAACGACATGCTTTCCGCTGTCGGCGGCCAACGAGGCGCTGGAGCGGCTGCGGCGCGGAGAACTGAGCGGGGCGGCGGTGCTGGTGCCGGATGAGAAGCAAGGCCAGGGCTCTGCCCTGGACCCGCCAAGGGCCGAGAGGCCCCTGGACCCCGCTCCTTAAGCTCCTGGCGTTCCTTCCGCCGATGTGTTGCGATACTGCGACGACCAGCCGGCGCAGCCGAACGCGAGGAAACCTTGAACCAACCCGGTGACCGACGCCCGATCGCCGCCCGGCAGCTTCGGCCGGTGATATGGCTCGCCAACCGTCTGGTGCGCGCCGAGGCCTCGCCCAACGGAATTTCCGTCGCGGGCATGGCCTGCGCGCTGCTGGCCGGAGCCGCCTTCGCGCTCGCCGGGGCGTCGGCGCCGCTCTGGCTGGCAGGGGCGCTGCTGGTGCAACTGCGGCTGCTCGCCAACATGATGGACGGCATGGTCGCGGTCGGGCGCGGCATCGCCTCGCCGGTGGGCGAACTGTTCAACGAAGTGCCGGACCGCCTATCCGACACCGCGATCCTGCTCGGCATCGCCGTCGGCGCGGGCGCCGGTCTGGGGCTCGGCCTTGCCGCCGCGCTGGCGGCGATCAGCACCGCCTATGTCCGGGCGGTGGGCCGCGCCGCCGGCGCGCCGAGCGACTTCTCCGGCCCGATGGCCAAGCAACAGCGCATGGCGCTGGTGACGGCGCTGGCGGTCTGGTGCGCCTTCGCGCCGGCGGGATGGGGCGTCGGCTCTGCCGTTCCGGTCTCAGTGCTGGCGGCGGTCACGCTGCTGTCCGTGTTCACCGCCGCGCGCAGGCTCCGGCGCATCGCGGCCGCCCTGCGCGGCGGCCCGGCGCCATGATTTTCCATGTCGCCGACGCGGCCGAGGCATTCGCCAGCCCGGTCACATCGCTGCTGGTGGCGTCGGTGCTGGCCGTGGTGCTCGCCGCCACACTGGTGATCGGCGCGCTGTCGTTGACCGGACGGGCCAGCCCCGCGCTGCGGCGGGAGTTGTGGCTGCGCCTCGGCACCTGGCTCGTGCTGCTGCCGGCGATGATCCTGCCGGTGCTGGCCGGCCGCACATGGCTGATCGCTTCGGTGACCGTGCTCGGCCTGCTGTGCCTGCGCGAATACAGCCGCGCGACCGGCCTGTTCCGCGAGCCGGTGGTGCAGGCCGTCGCGGTGCTCGGGCTGCTGATGGTGAACTTCGCTTCGCTCGACCATTGGTACGGGTTCTTTGTCGCTCTGGTGCCGCTCAGCGTCAGCGTGCTCGCCGTGGCGTCCATCCCGCTCGACCGGCCCGCCGGCTATATCCAGCGCACGGCGCTGGGGATTTTCGGCTTCATGCTGTTCGGCGTCGGGCTCGCGCATCTCGGCTTCATGGCCAATGATCCCGGCTACCGGCCGCTGGTGCTGCTGATCCTGCTGTCGGTGGCGCTGAACGACGTGCTGGCCTTCACCGCCGGCAAGCTGATCGGCGGGCCGAAGCTGCTGCCGGCGACCAGCCCGGGCAAGACCCGCTCGGGCGCGCTGGGGGCGCTGGCGGGGACCACCTTGATCGTGGCGACAATCGCGCACGCGGTGTTCGCCGGCACGGCGATGGACCGGCCGCTGCTGCTGGGCCTGCTCGGCGCGCTGGTCAGCATCGGCGCGCAGGCCGGCGACTTGATGCTGTCGTCGATCAAGCGCGACCTCGGCATCAAGGACATGGGCGTGACGCTGCCCGGCCATGGCGGCGTGCTGGACCGGTTCAACAGCCTGCTGCTGGTCGCCCCCGCCGTGTTTCATTTGGTCAACTACGTCGTCGGTATCGGCCTGGGCGCGCCGAGCCGGATCATCACCGGCAGCTGATGGAGTGGAATCTCCGCCCGGCGCGCGATTTCGGCCTGCCGCTCGGCCGCAGGCTGCGCAGCCATGGGCGCGAGCCGGGATTGCTCAGCCTGCTGGCGCATGCGGCATGGACGATGCTGGTGCGGGCGTATCTGGCCGCGTTTCACCGCCTGTCGGTCCGCGGACGGGAGAACCTTCCCGCCGCGCCGCCTTTCGTGCTGATCGCCAACCATGCGAGCCATCTCGACGCGCTGACTCTGGCGGCTGCCTTGCCGCGCCGCCTGTCGCAATCGGCATTCTCGCTGGCGGCGGGCGAGGTGTTCTTTTCCAGCCTGCCGGCCGCCGGGTTTGCCGCCCTGGCGGTGAATGCGCTGCCGGTGTGGCGCAAGCGGACCTCGGCGGCCGATCTGGAATTCCTGCGCCAACGGCTGGTTGAAGACCGGCTGGTGTTCATCCTGTTTCCCGAAGGCACCCGCAGCCGCACCGGCGAGATCGCGCCGTTTCGCCCCGGCATCGGCGCGCTGGTGGCGGGCAGTGAGGTGCCGGTGGTGCCGTGCTTCCTGCAGGGCACCCACGCCGCCTGGCCGCCTGGTCGGAAGCTGCCGCGCCCGGGCAGGATCAGGCTGCGGATTGGTGCGCCGCTGTGCTTTGCCGCGACAGCGAACGATCGCGCGGGGGCGGCGGCGGTTGCCGCCGCATGTGAGGCGGCCGTGCGGGCAATGGGCAGCGCGGGGTGACGACAGGGTGGCTTTAGCTGCAACGTCGCCGATTGACCGGTTTCAACATTTTGCTGGCCTTCGCCGCCGCTGGTCCCAGGCCCGATATTGGCCGTTGTGTGACGTTGGAGCGCGTCATCGCGGTCCCGCGCTGGTTCGGAAACAGCGATGCCGTGTCGGCGAGGTTGCCGAGCTGCCGCTTCCAGGCCCGCACGAGGGCTGCCGTCGAGCCCGACAAGGGTACCGTCCGTTGCTTGCGGCCCTTACCGTGGATGTGGACACAAGGTGAGCCGTCGAGGACCACGTTGGCAACATGCAAGCCGGTAACTTCGGATACCCGCGCGCCTGTGTTGTAGAGCACGGCAAACAATGCCCGGTCCCGCCTGCCAGTTCAACTCCGCGCATCGGGTGCGCCGAGGATGGCCTGCATCTCATCGCGCGACAGGAAGCCGAGCAGCTGGCGGTCGAAACGCTTCATTGGTATGGCAAGAACCCGCTCGGTCGTCGGCAGAGCGCCGATGTCGTGGCGCGCGGCGTAGCGGAGGAAGGAGCGGATGGCGGCAATGCGCGCGTTGCGACTGCGCGCGCCGTTGGCACGGTCTCACTCAAGGTGGTCGAGAAACGCCAGCACCAGCTCTGCATCGAGATCGGCGAGGGAGATAGCGGCCGGCGGCTTGCCGGCATGCCGCTCGGCGAACAGGAGCAGTAGCCGGAACATGGCGCGGCAGGCGGCGACGGTCCTCAGGCTGACGGCGCGATGCTGCGTCAGGTGTTCGACGAAGTTGCGCTGCAGTAGCATCGCAAAGGTGGGTGCTGTCGGACGTTCAACCATGACGGACATCTTCGGCATTGGCTGCGAAAAGTTCGAAGCGCTGCCCGGCGACGGCCATCAGTTCCGGCACGCCGGTCAGATACCAGTAGGTGTCGGACACCTTGGCGTGCCCGACATAGGTCGACAGCGCGAGCATGGCGTGGTCGATGTCAGTCCCGTTCGCGTGCCAGAGCATCACCCGGCGGCAAACGAAGGTGTGGCGCAGATCGTGGATTCGCGGCGCCGGATGACCGGCGCGGGCGAGCCATCCCAACTCGGCACGCAGCTTCTGGAAGATCGTAGCCACCGTCCGTGCCGCAATGGCGGTCCCGTCCGGCGACACGAACAACGGGGCCTCCGGTGCCGGCGGCGCCCAGCGCTGACGCACGGCCAGGTATCGGGCAATCGCCTTGGTGGTCGTCGGGTGTAGCGGGACGAGTCAGGGCGAGATGGATCCTCGCTGGCACGCAATCCCAGGTCGACCAGACAGCGCGCTATCGCATAACCGCGTCGTGCCGACGGCACCTCGGCGCCGAAGAACGCGAGGAGCTGTGCCACCTCGGCGTTGGAGAGCACATCTGGGAGTGTTGCCAATCGCCAGTGCACCGGGCTCGGGATTGTCACCCCAAGTTCCCAACCGGATCACCGGCGAGGGTCCGGAACCGCAGATAGCAGCGTAGCGCACTGGCCATGACCCTCACGGTTCCGGCGCTGTATGGCGTCTCGCTCCCCAACACGAAGCGCCGCAGATCGGCGGCGATGATCGCCGGCGCCGCGATCGGACCGGAGCCGAAGCGGGCGGTCAGGACCCGACTAAAAATCTGCCCGCGTTGCTTGCGCGTGTTGGCCGTAAGGCCGCAAACCGCATCCATATAGTGGTCAAACCCCTCACGCATCCCCTCATTTCGTTTCCGGCAGTAACCCGTAAAACAGCCCGCTCCGCGCCAGCATTTCCGCGAACTGCTGCATCGGAAGCAGGAGCCGATGCTCAGGCATGTTCGGGATCAACTCGTAGAGCATGCAGCACTGGCGGAACAGTGAATGCGTGCGCGTCTTCGACGTGCTGGACTTGAGCCGCCGGTCCATTCCCAGACTCTCCCCGGCCGCCCCGAGCACGGTGAGCAACGCCATGGCGAAGGCGCTGATCAGCAGCAGCCGGTCCCGTCGCTCCGGCTTGGCGATGCGGATCTCGGCCATCCTCATGCCGAGGCGCAGATCTTTGCTGCCCCGGAAGCTGGGCTCGATGGTCCGGCGCCGTGAACATTGCCTGAACACCGTCCCGGCGGGCGCCTCGGCGTCGCTGGCCGCGAGGCACCATGGCTCCTTTATGTCACGTGCGTGCACACAGACGACGGCACCCACCTGATAGGCGTGCGACGCCGTGACGCGAGCAGCGCGCAGCTTGCGCGCCCGAGCCGATTTGCCGACCCATTCGGCGGCGGTCCGCGCCTCGCCGGAGGCATCAGTGACGTGGATGTCGCCGCCGAAGCGAATGACATAGCCGGCGCCAAGATCAGCGAGATGGGCGAACAACTTGTGATCGCCGAAGCCGCGGTCAGCCAGGATGGTGACACGGCAGCCCGGCGGGATGAGTTGTTACAATCGCAGCAGACATGCATCCTCGAAGTCGTTGCGCCGATCCTTCAACTCGTCCTTCCACACTGACAGCCATAACAGTTGCATCGCCCGGCCATGGTCGGTCACGAGATTGAGCGCGAGGGTGGCCTGGTCGTCGCCGTCGAAGTCGGTCCAGTCCATGGTAACGACGATCTCTTTGCGCGTGCCAATCAGATGCGGCACCCAGCGGGCGAAGCTGTCCCAGACGTTGATGCCCTTGTTGCTGAGCAACCGGTCGACCTGCTTGATCGCGTGCTTGGTCAGGAGGCCGCGTGGCTGCGCCAATGCCTGCCCGATCATCGCCACCGCCAGCGAGGCCCCGGTCATGACGCCGAGTGTGGCCGCGGCCAGGGACTCCACGCGCTTGGCGTGGAGGTCGTGGCCGTAGAGGCCGTCAATGAACGCGTGCATGTCCTTCAGCCGTCCGCCATCCCGCAGGCCTGCCGTTTCCTCCATATCAATTCCGCCCAGTCATGCAAGAACACTCCCGGATCTGGTGAGGAATCGGCGCGAATCGGCGCAAGATCTGAGATGGAGAAAATGAGGCGGGTCGCTTGGGTATCCCTTATTTTGAGAATGGCCACTGATATCAATGGATTGTGCCAACAGTGCCGAACGGCCAACTCCTTGATATTTTAGTATACTTTCAAAACGAGCGGATGCCCGATTGGGAGTCGTGAGGTCGTAAGGTATGGTGGATTAAGATAGATATAAAGATTGCTGTGAAAATTTTGAAATGCAGACGGCAAAAACTGCAAACTCCTTGGCCTTCCCGACGTTTGGATTTCTATTGCCATGCGTTTTGGTAAAGCAGCCTGCGGCGGCAACTCACTTATTGAGCCTATTATTTTAATCAGCGGGACAGTTTCCATGGTGGCGCTCCAACGTTGCGAGCGACGCAACGACGCCAGTGCAATGACGCCGGGGTGTCATGCGGCCCGTTTCTGCCGGCTGCGTCCGGCATCATCCATGTCGTATTTTTGCCGTATGTGCGCCGAGAGGGCTGTGGTGATGGTCGCTAACTAATTGAAATAACTTGGCGTCCCGCAGGGAATTCGAACCCATGTTACCGCCGTGATAGGGAGATAGAACGGAGCAACGGCGGACAGGGGCGAACGGTAGAGCTCTCGCTATAGACTACGGAAACGAAAAACACGAGTGAGCTTGAACGGCGGCGGACGGGTGCGTATTGTTGGTAAGGTCCTTTGTAAGCCCGGACGACCCTCATGCCCCGCACCGTCAACGATGCCCTTCTGACGACACGCGCGGCCCGCGAACGCCTGGCAGTCCGGCATCAACCCTACTGGCGGGCGATCGAAGCCGGCGCCGCAGTGGGCTACCGCAAGGGCGCCATGGGCGGCGTGTGGCTGGTGCGCGTGGTCGACCCGACTGCCGGCGGCGGCTATCGGCAATCGGCACTCGGCCGGGCTGACGATGCCCTCAAGGCGGCCGGCACCGAAGTGTTGGACTACCGGCATGCCGAGGCGATGGCGCGGGAGTGGATCGCCCGCCACCATCGCGTTGCGGCTGGCCTGGAACCGGAGCCGGCTGCCGCCCCTGCCGCGCCCTACACCGTCGCCGAGGCCATCGCCGACTACCTCGCCGACTACGCCGCGCGCGGTGGCAAAGCGCTCGCCACAACCCGGCAGGCGGCCGAGGCGCATATCCTGCCGGCATTGGGCAAGCTGCCGGTGGGCCGGCTGACACGGGAGCGGTTGAAGGGCTGGCACCGGGCGCTTGCGGCTTCCCCGGCCCGCCTGCGCGCCAAGCAGGGCGAGGAACGGCACCGGGACACGACCGACGATCCCGAGGCGCCCCGGCGCCGCCGATCCTCCGCCAACCGCGTGTTGACCATCCTCAAGGCGGCGCTGAACCACGCGAAGGGCGAAGGCAAGGTGACCTGCCCGGCCGATGCCTGGGCTGCCGTGAAGCCGTTCCGTGAGGCCGACGCGCCCAAGGTGCGTTACCTGCTGGACGACGAAATAACCCGGCTGGTGAACGCCTGCCCTCCGGACTTCCGCGATCTGGTGACGGGCGCGCTGCTGACCGGCTGCCGGTATGGCGAGCTCGCTGCGATGAAGGCAGGTGACTTCGATCCGCAGGCCGGGACCGTCACCATCGGGCGCAGCAAGGCAGGCAAGCCGCGCCATGTGGCACTGACCGATGAAGGCCGGACGTTCTTCGAACGGCTGGCAGCCGGCAAGGCTGGTGCGGCGCTGCTGTTCCATCGTGACGGGACGGTGAAGCAAGCGACGCGGGAGGCTCCGGCCGAAACCGGCCGCGTTGCCTGGGGCAAGTCAGATCAGTTCCGGTTCATGCGCGAGGCTTGCGCCGCGGCGAAGATCGCCCCGGCCATTTCGTTCCATGAGCTGCGCCATACCTACGGCTCGCGGTTGGCCATGCGTGGTGTGCCTATGGGCGTGATAGCGGCGCAGCTTGGCCACGCTGATACCCGGATGACCGAACGGCACTATGCCCACCTGTCGCCCTCCTACGTGGCAGACACAGTGCGGCAGTCGTTCGGGACGCTGGGCATCGTGGCCGAGACGACGGTGAAACCGATCCGGCGGAGGCCGGGCCGGTGAAGGCCGATTTGCCGAAAATGCCCCCATGTCAAAACTGCCAATAGTGCCAAAACCCGCGGGGGGATGACCGCGCTCGGCGGTTCCGGGCAATGAGCGGGGTGGCGACGGGTGTTTGCACCACCCGCCGCCGGTGGCCCCGGAGACAGTGAGGAACTGACCATGGACGGGACCAACCCGGAGACTACCACGGCCGACAGCACGAACGCGACACTGACCGCCCGGGCGGCGCTTCACCAGGCGCTTTGCAACCTCAATATCAAGTGCCGACCGGGCGTTATGGCGCTGCTAGCGCTGACAGATGCGGACTGGATTTTCGAGGAGGCCGAAGCGGACGAAATGCGCTGCACGGTCGAATGGATTGCCACCCGGCTGATGGCCGAACTGGCAGACGTAGCGGAAGAACTCGATACCGCTGCCCGTGCGGCAATGGGGCTGTCGGCATGAGCGCGACCCCCACCCGTCGCGCCGTTCTGGCGGGCGCCGCCGCAGCGCTTCCGGCTGTTGCTGCACCGGCCGAGGCTTCCGGCGGCCCTGACGCCGAGCTGCTGCGGCTGCTGGGCGAGATGGACGCACTCCAACGGCAGGCTGATCCGATCTTTGACCGCGCCTGGGCGCTGCCGATCGCGGACGCCAAGGGCAAGGAACTGCTGGCGCGGGCCTATGGCCTCATGGACATCTGGCACGAGCGCAAGCGCCAGGTCGCGGCGCTGCCGGCCCGCACGGCCGAAGGTCTCCGCGCCAAAGCAAAAATGGCGATGACGTTCGTAGACCTGCACGCGGACGAGACACCGACGGAAGATCACATGATCACATGGTCTGTGTTGCGCGACGTGCTGGCGCGGGGGCCGGCGTGACGAAGGCGACGAAGGGGGCGGGCGATCCGCCCCCGGCTTCCGCCTTCACTGAAGAATTGGTGCGCGCATTAGTGAATGAGCATGTGCTTGTTAAGCGCGGAAAGACTGCATCGTGGCAAATGCCAGATATCGATGCGCTGCGAAGGCTCGCGTGCTGGCTTGATATGTTCCGGGAACCATACAAAAAGAGCGCGCCACTTCTTCGTTTGTGGATGGCACTTGAAGAAATAGAAGCCGTTATGCCGGCCATATTGGAATCGTTTTATGGCATCGGTCTGAATTCAAACAAAAATATTTCGGCAGAAAGTGCATTCAGCTCAGACGGCGATCTGCATTTATTCAAAAAATTTCTGGAAAACAAGGTATCCCGCGAGGCTAAAGAACAAATACAGATTATGGAAGCACTTTGGTTCGCCGCCACAGCAGCGCGCCATCCGAATGCAATACCCATTGTACCGCCTGAGCTTACCTTAACGACAAGAAAATGGACTGACTTCGCTTGTCTGGTTGCCGATGAACTTCAGTTAGCGATACGCAGCACGAACCCGGATGCCGACCTTGGTATATCAAATGATGGCCCGGCACCTCGCTTCGTTGCGGCCGTGCTACATCTGATTACGGGTGAGACATTGACCACAAGCCAAGTCGCCCAGCACCTGAAGAGGGCAAATTCTACCCGGTACAAAACCTAGGCTGATTGTACCGGTACAAAACACTGGGCGAATGTCCTCGATTTTCAGGCGTCGATTTGCCCTCTATTTGGTTTGCCGTGTTCAACCGCGAATACGGAGTTGTCCACCAATGACCGAAGTGATTGCCCACACGATCGCCGACGCTGCGAAGGTTTCCGGCCTTGGCCGGACCTCGCTGTACGAGTTGATCGGGGCCGGAAAGATCGAAGCCCGCAAGTCGGGCAACCGCACGCTGATCCCGGCCGACTTGCTGCGCGCCTACCTTGCCAGCCTGCCGCGTGCGGACATTCGCACCGGCCAGCGCAAGGCGGCCTGAGATGCCCGTCGTAGCCGTTGTGGTCGCTATTGGCGTTGATGCCATTGCCGGCGCCGCCGCCATTGGAGGCACCCTCACCGCGCTCGGCGCCGTCGCTGCCGTTGGCGCAACTGTCGCGGCAGTGGGAGCCGTGACGAAGGACAAGCCGTTGATGATCGCGGGCGGCGTGATCGGCGCCATTGGTGCGGTTGGCAGCCTGGCGGCTTCCGCCGGCCTGCTGGGGGATGGGGCCAGCGCGCCGTTGTTCGGGCCGGCGCCGGCTGCCTCGACGGCCGACGCGGCGGCCAGCGGCACCACGGCCATGGCGGGCGGCTCTGGCGGATGGAGCGCTGAGACCACGGCAAATGCCGCGGACTGGACCGATACCGGCGCTGCGGCGACGCAGGAGGCTGGCGCCGTTGGCTCGGTCGACTCCGCGGGAAACATCGTCACGGCGCCGACGTTTGCGGCGGATGCGGCGACATCGGCGGCTGACACGGCGGCAGCGGCGCCGGCTGCAGGGTCAGAGACGGCGGCCGAAGCCGCCAGCGGCGCTGCGGGAGCGAATACCGCTGCCGCCGATGCAAACACGATCATGGCGACAAGCCAGGCAACGCCTATCGGCCAGGCCGCAGTTCCGATGCCCGATCCGATGGCGCCGGTGGCTAATCCCGTGCCGTCTTTGCCGCCGCCTGTAGCGGCTGCCGCAGCAACGGCGAATCAGACCGGTATCGGCTCGGGGACTGCATTCGGTGCAGCCAACGGCAACCCGGAACTCGGCGGCATGGCCACGGCCGGGCAGAACGCATCGTCCGGTGGCATTTCCGGTGCGCTCAGCGACCTCCAGGACTTCGCCCAAAAGAATCCGCTGGTCACCTATGGTCTCGTTCAGGCGGCCGGCTCGATGATCTCAGGGGCCACGTCGACGCTCACCCCTGCGCAGGTGTCCGCGTATGACGCCCAGGCCGCGGCCAACAACGCAGCGGCGGCCCAGCAAAGGCAGCAGACTGCGGCGATGGCGATGCCTAAGAGTGTGGCGTCCTCGGCGCCCGTCACCGGCACGCCGCAAACGCTGGTGCCTGGCACCGCAACTCCGGCGCCGATCGCCGCAACGGGCGCCACCATGCCGACGACCGGTCTGATCAATCAGGCGCCGATGACCGCCAACAACGTGACCGGCGCACCCGCCGCCTAACGAAACCGCCGGCCCCGAGACGGGAACCGGCGGCGCACAACTTCGGCGGCATGGAACCCCCCGAAGATAAGCGTGCGGCGCAGGAAAATCTAGTCTCGGGGCGGCCCTGCAAAGGACTGCCTCATGATCACCATCAAGAGCACCATCAACACCGCTGCCGGCCCGCGCAGGCTGCCGCGCACCGGCCCTTCAACCATTCGCTGCTTTCTTACGCCTGACGAGTTGGCGCGCATCGTTCGCCTGATCGAGCGGGACGCCGAGGCGGCCGAACGCGACGGACACCACAACGCTGCCAAGACGCTTTGGTGGCGTGCGGCGGCGCTGCGGAGGCCGGTGGCATGAGCAGCATGACCATTTCCGACTTCAAGCCCCTCGCCGCTGGTGCCATGCGCGGCTTCTGCGACGTGACCATGCCGAGTGGCATGACGTTGCACCGCTGCGGCATCTTCACAAAGGACGGCCGCGCCCGGGCTTCGCCACCATCGAAACAAGTCATCGGCCGCGATGGCGCGGTGCAGCGCGATGCGAACGGCAAGACGCGGTACGAGCCGACCGTCAGTTTCGCCGACCGCCCGACCCAAGAGAGGTGGAGCACGGCGGTCATTGAGGCGCTTCGCCTGGCGCACCCGGAGGCGCTGGCATGACACCCTTCGACGCTGGCTCTCCCCTGTCACCGTCGGGCACCCGTGCTGTTGCCGCGATGCCGGACACGAAGCCCGACGGACTCGACCTCCCTTTTGCGCTGACCACGTTCAAGTATTTCGCCGCAGCAACGAAGCACGAGGAACGGTGGACCCTCCGTACGCTCGCCCCGCGCATCCACGCCACCACGGCGCGCGAGAAGAAGGCTTTGCCCCGGCTCAAGCTGGCCCGGTTCGGTGATGTCCGCACCGACAAGAATAGCTTGCGCCACGACGGCAATGTGCTGGGGATCACCGGCATCGAGGCCGATTACGACGCGGAGAAAATCTCCGTCGCCCAGGCGGTGGAGAAGTTGGAGAAGGCCGGCATCCTGGCCATGGTCTACACCAGCCCGTCGCACACCGAGGACACGCCGCGCTGGCGCGTAATCTGCCCGACCTCAACCGCTCTGCCGACCGACCGTCGCGAGAAACTGATGGGCAGGCTGAACGGCCTGTTCAGCGGCATCTTCAGTGGCGAAAGCTGGACACTTTCACAAGCCTACTACTACGGCAGCGTGAACGGGAACCCGTCGCACGTCGTGGAGTTGATAGACGGCACGCCGATAGACGAACACGACGAGCTTGACGCGATTTGGACGGGAAAGCCGAACACCAGCACCGCGACCAAGGCGAACGGCGAGCGTGTGGCCGGGCCGGTGGACGAGGCCGCGCTACTCGCCGAGATCACCAGCGGCACGAGCTTTCACGCTGCGAAGGTGCGGCTATTGGGCCGCTGGGCGCGCGATGGCATCCCGCTTATGGAGGCCAGGCAAAGGTTGCTGGCCGCATTCGATGCGGTCCCTACCGAAGAACAGACGGCGCGGTGGCAGACCCGCCGCGCGGACGTTGATCGTTGCTTGGAGGACATCTACGTCAAGGAGGCGCGGGAGAAGGACAGAGGCAAGCGCCGGCAGGAACCGCCGCTTATGGCACCAGAGGACAGCGAGCCAGCCGGCAACTGGACGGATGATGCGCCGCCGCCAGAGGACAGCGAGCCGGCTATCTGGCAGGGGGCACCCGCGCCCTGGCCTGCGCCAGCCCTCGACCTCGCCGCGGCCGACACACCTCCACCGCCGCTACTGCCGCGCGATGTGTTCCCCGCCGGCTGGGCCGCATGGATCGAAGCGGCCGCGGAGTCCAAAGGTGCGCCGCCCGATTATGTCGCGGTGGCGCTGCTGTCCGTTGCCGGCGCCCTGATCGGCAACGCGCGCTGGGCGAACCCGTGGGAGGGGTGGCAGGAACCGCCCGCCATCAACGCGGCTCTGATCGGCAATCCGAGTGCAGGCAAGTCCCCTGCGCTCGATGCCGTGACCCCGCCGCTTTCGGAGATCGAAGCCGGGGACAACGAAGATTGGAAAGAGCGGAAGCGGGAACATGTGACCGAAAAGACTGCTGCGGCGTTGCGCAAAGGGAATTGGGAGAAAGACGTCAAAGAGGCGCTGAAGAGCGGCGGCCTGCCGCCGATCATGCCGGCCGACGCGGACGAGCCCGACCCGATCCAGCGGCGCCGTATCCTCTCGACTGATCCCACGGTTGCGAAAGCCGAACGCATGTCCGCAGCCAACCCGCGCGGCTTGGCGCTGGTGCGCGACGAACTGGCCGGATGGATCGCAGGCATGGACCGCTACAACAACGGTGCAGGCAGCCATCGGGCTTTCTGGCTGCAAGCCTACGGTGGTCGGCACTGGTCCCCCGATCGGGTGAAGGATGGCGACGCGGAAATCTCGGTCCCGAACCTTAACTTGGTCCATCGTCGGCGGGATTCAGCCTGATCGCCTCGCCTCCCTGCTGCTGGCCGGCGACGATGACTGGCTGGCCGCGCGGTTCCTCTACACTTGGCCATCTCCGCAGAAGCCACGGCGGCCCCGAGACGGGCTGGCTGTCGCCCGCGCGCGAGATTGGCTTGCCCGGCTGCGGGCGCTGCCGTGGACGCCCCCGGCGCCGCTGCTGGTGCCCTTCGCCCCCGGCGCACAGGCCGCATTGCAGGCGTGGCGTGCCATACACCAACAACGCCTGTGAGCGGGCGCTGCGGCCATCGGTGATCGTCCGCAAGGTCACGGGCTGCTTCCGTTCGCACTGGGGCGCCAAGGTCTATGCCGCTGCCGCCTCGGTGATCGCCACCGGCCGCCTCTATGGTCTCACTGCGCTCCAGGCGCTCGCCAACGCACTCGCCGGAATGCCTGTCATGCAGGCCGCTTGAACTCCGCCGCAAAGGGGGGAGCAGTTACTGGAAGAGTCCAGCCCTGTCTGTGGATAACCAAGATCGCGGCGGCACCTGCCCGGGATTGCTGGGATGGCGATTCAGAGGTCCTGTGAAGACTTTGTGGACCCGGGAGAGTCCAGCCTTCATTGGGATTTATCTGGCCTCGAGCCGCCAATCGGAGCGTTGGCTTGGTTTGGCTGGCTGGACCAGAGACTTTTCTTGCCGCGATGCGCGATGCGTGGATGCGGTAGGGCATAGGGGCAGCTCGCCTCATCGGATAATGCGTTCATGAATTCAGATATTCATAAACTCACGAATTTCGGCGACCTCGCTTTCCCCTGATCTGCGCGTCTGTGACGGTGATGCCGAGGCTACGGATCGCGCGCAGCACGAGTGCGCGAAGGCTCTGTCCCTCCTCCGCGGCCTGCAGAGCGAGTTGTTTGCGGACGCTGGCCGGGACTAGCACTTGTGAAGGCACCTCTGGCTCGCTGGCAGCTACCGGACGCAGTTGGCGCCGGACTGATTCTTCGGCGGCCATTGCGGGCGCAGGGGCGGGTTCGGCCGGGGATGGCGCCAGCGGTAGCGGCTCCGCCGGCGCTGTCGCCGGGGGAACGGAGCGCAGAAAAGCGCCGAGCTTTTTGCTGGTCATGCGACGGCCCTCTTGGGCGCCGTAAATTCAGGAGTTTCTAATTTCATGATTTCGCGTGCGAGCGCCGCGATATCGCGGGCGGCGGCACCGTCCGGGTCGGTAATGCTAGGGCTCAACCCTTCGATCCCCGCCTCCGGATAGGCAACGCGGTTGAGCATCTCGGCTTCGAGCAGCGGATAACCGGCGGTGGCGAGTTGATCACGGACGTGGCGGGCGATAACCGTGCCGCGCATGGCCATCGTAAGGATCATCGCGACGCGGATCGGCCGACCGGCGCGTTCGTCGATCTCGTTGATTTCTTGGATTAACCCGAAGGTGGCGATTGCTGCGTCGACATCATCGACGGCAGGTTTGAGGGGAATTAGGGCCACATCGGTCGCCACGAGGGCTGCAATCGTTGCCCGTTCCTGAATCCGGCCGTGTCGACGATGACCGGCGCATGCCGGGTGCGGAGTTCGTCGATCACGTCGGCGACGCGCTTCTCCGGCTCGGCGACGACCGGCACGGCGCTGAGCTTCCCCGCTGGATCGTAACGGTTAGCGAGGGAGCGCTGCGGGTCGGCGTCGACCAGGACAGGCTTGTGCCCGAGGTTGAACCAGTGCGCGGCAAGGCAGCGGGCCAGCGTCGATTTTCCAACCCCGCCTTTGGAGGTTGCCAGCGTGATGACACCGAACATGAAGCCCGCATGAATTGAGAAACTTCGTATAACAGCAATTCATGAATTTCGCA
>CAVQNU010000015.1:0-318137 GCA_963714255.1 uncultured Alphaproteobacteria bacterium | reverse complement strand
GTACGTCATTCCCGAGATGCTCGGCGGTCCCGGCTCGCAGACCATGGGGCGGGTGATCTGGCAGGAGTTCTTCGACAATCACGACTGGCCGTTGGCTGCCGCCCTGTCGCTGGCGTTGCTGGCGGTGCTGCTGCTGCCGGCGGTGGCGTTGCGGCGGACGCGATGAGCCGGTTTCTGCTCGCCTGGCTGCTCGGCGCCTATGCGTTCCTGTATGTGCCGATCGGGCTGCTGGTGGCGACCAGCTTCAACGATTTGCGGCTGACCACGGTGTGGACCGGGTTTTCCACCCGCTGGTATGCGGCGCTGTTCGCCGATGACTTGCTGATCGCGGCGGCGTTGCTGTCGCTGCGCATCGCCGCGGTGTCGGCCACGATCGCGACGGTGCTCGGGGCGCTCGCGGGGGTGGCGCTGGCGCGGCTGCGGCGCTTTCGCGGGCGGGCGCTGTTTGCCGGGCTGCTGGCGGCGCCGCTGGTGTTGCCGGACTTGCTGATCGGCATGGCGCTGCTGCTGTTGTTCGTCGCCGTGCAGATGGTGCTGGACTGGCCTGCGCGGGGGGCTGGCACGGTGACCGTGGCGCACGCCACCGCCGCGATGGCCTTTGTGGCGGTGGTGGTGGAGGCGCGGCTGCACGATGCGGGCACGGCGCTGGAGGATGCGGCGACGGACCTCGGCGCCTCGCCGCTGCTGGCGTTCGTGCATGTCACGCTGCGCCTGGCCGCGCCGGCGCTGGTGTCGGGCTGGCTGCTGGCATTCACCCTGTCGCTGGACGATGTGGTGATCGCGAGCTTCGTCTCGGGGCCGGGGGCGTCGACCTTGCCGATGGTGGTGTTTTCGATGCTGCGGCTGGGGGCGACGCCGGTGCTGAACGCGCTGGCGACGGTGGTGCTGGGGGTGGTCGCGCTGGCGCTGTTGGTGGCGTGGGCGGTGTCGGGCCGGGCGCGGCAGCTCGCGGGGGGCGGGCGGTCAGTGTGACAGGCGGGCGGCGGCACGCTCGGCGGCGGCCAGCGCGAGCGCTATCGCGGCCAGACGCAGCAGCGGGTCGAGTTCGTCCAGGCCGGTCAGCGACGCCGCCGCGCCGCCCGCGAGCCAGCCCAGGGCGGCGGCCAGCAGCGCCGCGAGGGTGAGCAGAACGCGCCTCATGGCAGTCGTGCCCCGTCCGGGTCGGCGCGAAACACCAGCAGGTCGCCGCGACGCTCCAGCGTGCCGTCGATGACGACGCGCAGTGCCGTCAGCGCCCGCAGGGAGGCGGGAATGGGACCGCCATCCGCGCCGGCCAGGAGCAGGAATCCCAACCCCTCCACAGGGCCGGCGGTGACGAACACCGGCGGCACGCCGCCGGCCAAGCATAGTATGGCGCAGGCGCGGTGCGCTAGTCCGTTGCCCGGGCGCATGGCGCCGGTTTCGCATTTGCCGTCGCAGATTTCGCCGACCACTCGCCAGCGTCCCAGCGGAACCGGAACGGGGACAAGCGCCGGACCGTCCTCCGGCGCCAGCGCATCGACCTGCAGCATGTCCAGCATGCCGCGGCGGATGATCACGCCGCTGGCGGCGACGCGCCGCCCGTCCAGCGCCGGGTCGAGATCCACCCCGGATTTGCCGAGCCCGACCAGCATGAGCGTGTGGCCGGACGGTAAAGCGAGCAACGGATAGGGGCGGGCGGTGGCGATGCCGACCAGGCGTTGCTCGCCGGCGTCCCAGTCGAAAGCGCCGGCGCCCGGATCGTCGGCGGCGCGGCCGAGCACGAGGCCGAGCGTGCCGAAGCCCAGCGGCACGCACAGCACGAGGGAGGCCAGCAGTGCGCGCAGGGCGCGCGGCGGTGCGGCGGCCCAGCCGATGAAGAAATCCGCTGGCGGCGGCGCGGCCGGGGTCTCGGCGGGCAGCGGCGTCACGAACGTGCCGGGCGGGTTCGGCCGCGGGTCGAGTTCGATCGTCTCGCCGCGCAGGCGGAGATGGTAGGTGGCGATTTTTTCGGTGAAGGGTGGCGGCGCGCAGCCATCCTCCAGCCGGTACTGGAACCCGTGCCAGGGGCAGGTGACGCAGCCGTCGATCACTCGTCCCTCGCCCAGCGGGCCGTTCTGGTGGGCGCAGAGATTGCTGACCGCTGACAGACGCCCCTGATGGCGGAAGATCGCCACCGGCTCGCTGCCGGGCGGATGCACCACGATGGCGCCGCCTTCGGGCACGGCGGCGGCGGGGCCGGCGGCCATCCAGGGGGTTGTTGCTCCGGGCGGGGCGAGCGCGGCGTCGCGGCGGCGTTCCTGGGCGGCGGCGGCCAGATGCAGCACGATGAGGCTGCCCAGCCCGGCCGCCAGCACCACCGCCAGGGTGGGGTCGGCGGTGGCGCGCAAGGCGCCGAGGGCGACATGCAGCACCGCGGCCGCATAGGCGCCATACACGCCCATATGGATCGCCTTCCACACCGGCGGGGTGAGGAAGGCGAGCCAGAAATCATGGCTGGTGGCGGCGAGGACGAGAAGAATAAGGAATGAAAAAAGGCCGAAAGGGATGAACGGAATGCCATGCAGGCCGATAAAACCTGGATCGGCGGCCAGCATCGCCTGCACCGGCGGAACAGCGCTGTAGGCGAAATACCAGCCCAGCACGGCCAGCACATGCGCCGCCGCGATCACGCAGGTCAGCACGCCGAGATGGCGGCGGTTGTACAGCAGCGGCAGGAAGCGCCGGTCGAGCCGCGCCAGCGGGCCGATGCCGAGCACGAAGGTCAGTAGAAGGAACGCGCAGGTGCCATAGGCGCGCATGAGAACCGTGTTGTCGTCCGGCGGCAGCGACAGGCTTTGCAGCAGCGGGGCGAGCCGCACATAGGCGAGCAGATAGGCCGCCACCGCCGCCGCCGCCACGGCGTCGATGACCAGCTTGGCCGGCGTCCAGCCGACCGGGACAAGGCGCGCGCTCATGGCGCGGACAGCCGCAGCGGCGCGGCCTCGGTCGGGCCGTTCTGGCGCAGCGCCAGCGTGCCCAGCAGCAGCGCCGGCAGCACTGCCGCCAGCAGCAGCCAGATGCGGCGATGCGCCGCGCGATGACGCCGGCGCATC
This sequence comes from uncultured Alphaproteobacteria bacterium, assembly GCA_963714255.1. Taxonomy (GTDB): domain Bacteria; phylum Pseudomonadota; class Alphaproteobacteria; order Acetobacterales; family Acetobacteraceae; genus Rhodovastum. Next base: position 315,084 of record CAVQNU010000015.1, on the reverse strand, counting down.
ACGCGCCGCCGCGCGCCAGCGCCGCCCAGCGCCAAAGCACCAGCGGCCAGAGCAGTATTATGCCCGGCACCAGCAGCGGCCGCACGGCATAGGCGCCGCGCGCCGCGGGCTCGACCCGCTCGATGCCGCCGCCGAGCAGAAAAGCGGCGGCGACCAGGGCGCCGATGCCGCCCCAGATGCAGGCCAGCAGCCAGACGACATGCGCGACCGCGCCGGCGGTGCCAAGCTCAGCCATGGCGGCGCTGCAGCACGTCGAAGGTGCGTACCCCCATCTCGGGCGGCATCGGCTCCAGCCAGGGCGCGGCGGCGAGGGTGGCCTGCGCATCGTGCATCCCCTGGTCCCAGCGCGCCGCCATGGTGGCGCGCGAGAACTCGTAATCCTTGTGCGAGCCCTGCACGGCACGGGAGCGGTAAATCAGCTCCACCACGTCCATCCGGGTCTGGCAGGCGGCATCGCGCAGCGCGTCGGCCTCGGGCGTTGTTGCCAGTTCGGGCGGCAGGCTGGCGAGCAGCTTGGAAATACGGCGGCGCAGATTGTGCATGGTGCGAAACGAGTTCACCCCCATCCGGGTGCGGCTGGAATACACGATATCCTTCCGCCGTTCCTCAACCGATTCGATATTGCCCGGCACATCGCCGCTGGCGGGGAAGACATCGACCTGAAAAGCCAGCGTGCTGAGGCGCGGCGTGCTGTCGAGCACATATTGCAGCGGCGTGTTGGAAACCAGGCCGCCGTCCCAGTACAGCTCGCCGTCGATCTCCACCGCCGGAAAGCCGGGCGGCAGGGCGCCGCTGGCCATGACGTGCTCGGGCCCGATGGGCTCGCGGGCGCTGTCGAAATAGACGAAATTGCCGGTGCGCACGTTCACCGCGCCGACACTGAGCCGCATCGGCCCGTGGTTGATACGGTCGAAATCAACCAGCCGCTCCAACGTCGCCCGCAGCTCGGTGGTGTCGTAGAAGCTGGTGGGCGGCCGGCCGGTGCGCCAGAATTCCAGCAGGTTCGGGCGGAAGAAGCCGGGCTGGCCGAACAGCACCGCAGCCAGCGCACCGCCCTGGCGCACCGCCTGCTGCCAGGGCTCGAACGGCAGGTCAGGCCAGCCGGCCGACGGCATGGACACCTGTTCCCAGAAACTGCGCAGCTTCGCCACCCGGTAATCCGGCGCGTTGCCGGCGATCAGGGCGGCGTTGATGGCGCCGATCGAAATGCCGGCCACCCAGTCGGGATCGTAGCCGCCACCGTGCAGAGCCTCATACACGCCAGCCTGGTAGGAACCGAGCGCGCCGCCGCCTTGCAGCACGAAAGCGATCTGACGGTCGTCGCGCCGCCGCGGCTGGGCGGCATCGGGGACCGGGCGTTCGGTTGGCGTTGTGGACATGTCCGCTCTCCCTGTGCGTGGCGATGATAGGGCAGGCGCGGCTTGCTGTGCCAATGCCGTTGGGTGATCGATGCGATAAATAGGAAGGAAGGCCAGGGCTCTGCCCTGGACCCGCAAGGGGGCGGTGGCCCCCTTGACCCCATTCCTTAGGCAAAGGGGTCCAGGGGCAAAGCCCCGGCTACTCCGCCGGCCTCCCCACCGCGTCAGGCACCCCCTGCGCCACGCCGCACCGCGAGAACAGGTCGATCAGCACCGGCAGCACCAGCAGAATCAGCACCGGCCCCAGCAACGCCCCGCCCACCACCACGAAGGCCAGCGGCCGCTGCACCTGCGAACCGATGCCATGAGAGAGCGCGGCCGGCAGCAATCCGGCCGCGGCCACGACGGAAGTCATCATGGCGGGCCGCAGGCGCGCCTGGCCGGCCTGCCATATCGCAGCGGCGCGATCGAACCCGGCTTCGACCATCCGGTTGAAAAAAGTCAGCACGATGATGCCGTCCATCGTCGCGATGCCGAACAGAGCAACGAAGCCGATGGCGGCGGACACGCTGAACGGTGTGGCGGTGAGGTAAAGCGCCAGGATGCCGCCGATCAGCGCCATCGGAATCACGCTGGCGGCCAGCAGCATGTCGGTCACCGAGCCGAAATTCACATAGAGCAGCACGCAGATCACGACGACCGACAAGGGCACCACCACCGCCAGACGCGACATTGCATCCTCCAGATTGCCGAACTCGCCGACCCATTCGAGATGAAACCCGGCCGGCAACGCCACCTTCCCGGCGACCGCCTGCTGCGCCTGCAGCACCGTGCCGCCGAGATCGCGGCCGCGCACCGAAAACGTGATCGGAATGTAGCGTTCCTGCTGCTCGCGATAAATGAACGCGGCCCCCGAGGCGAGCCGCACGGTCGCCACATCGCCCAGCGGAATCGGCGTTGTGCCGCCGCCCGGCGTGGGGGCGCCGATGGCGATGCGGCGGATCGCCTCCAGATTGCCGCGGTATTCCGGCGCCAGCCGCACGATGATCGGGAAATTGCGATCGCTGCCGTTCTCATACAGGTTGCCGGCCGCCTGGCCGCCGATCGCCGCCTGCACGGTCGCGTTCACGTCGCCCGGCGCCAGCCCATAGCGCGCCGCGCGGATGCGATCGATGTCGATGCGCAGGGTCGGCTGGCCGAGCGCCGTGCGCACCGCAAGATCGGCGATGCCCGGCACCGACGCCAGCGCCGCCTTGATCTTGCCTGCGGTTTTTTCCAGGCTTTCCAGATCGTTGCCATAGAGCTTGGCCGAGCTTTCGCCCTTCACCCCGGTGGCGGCTTCCTCGACATTGTCCTCGATGTACTGCGAGAAATAGAAATCGACGGCGGGGAATTCGGCCCGCAGGGACGCGGTCATCTGGCTGGCGAGGGTTTCCTTGTCGATGCCCGGTGGCCAGCTTGCCTGCGGGCGCAACGCCACGAAGAACTCGGCATTGAAAAAACCCGTCGTGTCGGTGCCGTCATCCGGGCGGCCCTGCTGCGAAACGACCGTGCTGACTTCGGGGAATCCGCGCAACAGCGTGCGCATCCGGTTGACCGGGCCGTTGCCCTCCTCCAGCGATATCGAGGTCGGCATCGTCACGCCGATCAGGAAATTGCCTTCCTCGAGCTTGGGCAGAAACTCCAGCCCGAGCGAACGCGCGGCGACACCGCTGAACAGCAGCAGCAGCAGCAGGCTGCCGAGCACCAGCAGCCGGTTCGCCAGCATGAAGGCGAGCACCGGACGATACAGGCGGCGCAGGGCGCGCACCACGATCGTCTCGGACTCCTGCACGTGATCGCGCAGCAGCAGGGCGCTCAGCGCCGGCGTGATGGTAAACGTGGCGAGCAGGCCGCCGGCGATGGCGTAGAAATAGGTTTTCGCCATCGGGGCGAAAATATGGCCCTCGATCCCGCTCATGGTGAACAGCGGCACGAAAGCGGCGATGATGATGGCGGCGGAGAAGAAAATGCTGCGGTTCACCTCGGTCGCCGCGGTGACGATCACGCGCGGCTTGCCGCGCAGATCGCCGGCATAGAGGGCGCGGTCCGCCGGCAGCGCATAGGCAAAGCGCTCCTCCGGGCGCTGCGACAGGCGGCGGAAGATGTTCTCCACCATGATGACGGTGGCATCGACGATCAATCCGAAGTCGATCGCGCCCACCGACAGAAGATTGGCCGATTCGCCGCGCAGCAGCATCAGCGCTATGGCGAGGGCGAGGGCGAACGGAATGGTGGCCGCGACAATCACCGCGCTGCGCAAATTGCCGAGGAAAATCCATTGCACCAGGAAGATCAGGCCGATGCCGAACAGCGTGTTGCTCAGCACGGTGCGGGTGGTGAGGCGGATCAGTTCCGACCGGTCGTAGATTTTCTCGACCCTGACGCCCGGCGGCAACACGCCGGAGCTGTTGATCTTGTCCATCTCCGCTTCGACCCGCCGGATGGTCGGCAGGCTGTCGGCGCCGCGGCGCATTAGCACGATGCCTTGCACGATGTCGTCGGCATCGTCCTGGCCGGCGATGCCGAGCCGCGGCAGATGGCCGACGCTCACCCGTGCCACATCGCTGACCATCACCGGCGAGCCGCCATTGGCGCTGAGGATCGTGTTGCGGATGTCATCCATGGAGTGGATCAGGCCGATGCCGCGCACCACCGCCGCCTGCGGCCCGATCGTCACCGTCTGCCCGCCCACATTGATGTTGGCGTTGTTCAGCGCCGCCAGAACCTGCGGCACGGTCAGGCCGAAATGCGCGAGCTGGCTCTGGTCGATCGTCACTTCGTAGGTTTTCGTCTGGCCCCAGCCATCCACGTCGATCACGCCCGGCACCGCGCGGAAACGGCGCTCCAGCATCCAGTCCTGGATGGTCTTGAGATCGGTGACCGAGTAGTGCGGCGGCCCGACGATCCGGTAACGCAGGATCTCGCCGATTGGGCTTTCGGGCGATATTTGCGGCGTGACCCCGTTCGGCAGCGGCGCCAGCTGCGCCAGCCGGTTGATCACCCATTGCTCCGCCTGCTCGTAAGTCAGCTCGTCGGTGAACTGCACCCGCACGTCGGACAGGCCGAATACCGAAATGGTCCGCAACGAGGCGAGGTGCGGAATGCCCGCCATCTGCACTTCGATCGGAATGGTGATGTAGCGCTCGATCTCCTCGGCGGACTGGCCGGGGTTCTGTGCGATGATTTCGACCAGCGGCGGCACCGGATCGGGATAGGCCTCGATGTTCAGCCGCAGGAAGGCCGCACCGCCGGCGGCGAACACGAAAGCCATGAGCACGACCATCAACACACGGTGCTTCAGGGCAAACGCAACGACGTGATCCACCTCAGTCGCCTCCGCCCACCGCGCGGTCGATGAACAGCGAGCCTGCGGTCACCACCAGTTCGCCCGGCTGCAGCCCGGCCAGCACCTGCACCATGCCCTGGCTGATCCGCCCGGTGGTGATGGCGCGGATGGCCAGCGTCCGGTCGGTCTGCCTGGCGACCCAGACATGCGCCGTGTCGCCTTCGTAGATAACCGCGCCTTCCGGCACGGCGGGCGAGACGGCGGCGCTGCCGGTGGTGATGCGAAAGCTCGCCAGCATTTCCGGCTTGAGCAGCTCGCCCGGATTGTCGACTTCGGCGCGCACCGGCAGACGGTGCGTGGCGGGATCGATCGACGGCGCGACGTAGGACAGCCGGGCGCTGAACACCTGGCCCGGAAAGGCCGGCACGCGCACCTCGACCGGGTCGCCGGCATGGAACAGACGCGAGTCCGCCTCGCGCGCATTGGCCAGCAGCCAGACTTTCGACAGGCCGCCGATCAGGAACACCGGCGTTGATCCGCCATTGGACTGGCTGACGATATTCTGCCCGAGGCCCACCTGGCGCTGGGTCACGACGCCGTCGATCGGGGCGGCGATCAGCGCCTGCGGACTGAAGCGCATCGCGTCCGGCGCGCTCTGCATGGCGTCGATGTCCGGGTCGGTCCTGCCCAGGATGCGCAGCCGGTTGCGCACGGCGCCAAGCGCGATTTCGGCACTGCGCAGCCCCGCCTCGGCGGTCGCCAGATCGACCTGGCTTTGCTGCCAGTCCTTCAGCGCGCCGCCCTGGGCGAGGTACAGCGCGTGCTGCCGCTTTTCGCTGGTCTGCGCCAGATTGAGCTGGGCGCGCGCGGTTTTCAGCGTGGCCTCGGCGGTGATCAGGTCGTTCTGGCCCTGCACGAACTCAGCCGCCTGCACCGCGAGCAGCGGATCGCCGCGCCGGACCTTGTCGCCCGCCCGGGCGAACATCCTGGTGACGCTGCCGGTGAAGGGCGAGAAGACCGGCGTGGTCAGATCGTCATCGAAGGCGATCTTGCCGTCGGTTTCCTGCACCGGCGCGAACACCGCCTGTCCGACCGGCGCGATGGCGAAGCTTGCCCATTGCTGCGCGGTTGGCTTGAAACCGTCATCCGGCCCGGCCGGGCTGGCCGCGTCGGGCGGTGTGGTTGCCTGTTCGAACGGTGCCGGGCCGAACAGGACAGCACCCGCCAACAGTGCGGCCGGCACGGCCAACAGGGCGAGTTGCGCCCTGCGGGACAGGTGGCGGGGCCGCGGCATAGGCAGCTCATGCCCGTCGGCCGGGGACGTCTGGGGAGCGGGCGGGCGAACGACCGGCGCCTGCACATCCATCAATCTAGCCTCCACGCCAACGGTCTATTCTGCCGGTCACCGCCTCCGATTCAGCGCACCGGCAGCGGATGCATCAGCCCGCCGGTGGTCCACAGCGCATTGACGCCCCGCGGCAGACGCATCGGCGAATCCTGCCCCACGGTGCGGGCGTAGATCTCGCCGTAATTGCCGACGGCTTCGATCACCCGCGCGGCCCAGTCGTGCTCAAGGCCCAGCGCGCGCCCGGCGGCGAAATCAATGCCCAGCAAGCGCTGGACGGCAGGATCGGCGCTGTCGCGCATCGCCGCCACATTGGCCTGGGTGACGCCGCTCGCCTCGGCCTGCACCAGCGCGTGCACCGTCCAGTCGACGATGGCGCCCCATTGCGGGTCGCCTTGCCGATAGGCGGGCGCGATCGGTTCCAGCGTGAACGTCTCCGCCAGCAGCACGAACTCGGCGGCCAGGGCATGGAAGCTGGAGCGTTTCTCGGCCAGACGCGAGAGGTCGGCACTCATGGAGTCGCAATGGCCGACCGCGAGCGCGGCGTCCATCTCCCCCTCCTCCTGGAACGGATAGGGTTCATAGGCGATGCCGCGGGCGCGCATCGCCGCGTCCAGCACCAGCTGCGTATCGGTGCCGTCGATGAAGCAAACGTGCCGGTGCGCCAGATCGGCGAGCGTGCGGATGCCCGCCGCGCGGTGCACCATGATGCCCTGGGCGTCGTAGAACACCGGCGGGCCGAACTGCACACCATATTGCCGGACGCTGCTGGCGCTCGGCGTTACGCCCACCAGAACGTCGACATCGCCTTTCTGCAGCGCGGCCAGCGCCTCCTGCTCGACCGGGAACGATTTCGGCTGCAAGTGGCCGGCATCGCCGAGCGTGGCGACGGTGATCGCCTTGCAGACCTCCAGGCCAAGCCCGTCGAGCCTGCCGTGCAGATCCTCCTTGTTGTATTCTTGGATTTCGGTGACCACGCCGCAGCTGACGGTGCCTGCATGGCGGATCGTGTCGAGCGTGGCGCCGGCCTTTGCGTCCGCCGTCGCGCCCGCCAGCCCCGCCGCCACCAGCAGGGCGCTTCGCCAGTCAAGTCGCATTCCGTACACCCTGAAGCCTTGCCGAAAAAAGTGCGGGGACGGAGCCAACCGGCTCCGTCCCCGTGTTGCGAGTCGCGGCGTGATCAGGGCGTCCAGTTCCCCGAAGTCGGATTACCCGGAGCAGTGGACGGCCGCGGGTTGAAATCCCCGAGCGCAGGATCGGACGGGGGCTGCGACACCCCGTTCGGGTAGTCGGTCGGCGTGATGTGAAGCACCGAGCAGCCCTGCCGGTTAAGGTGCGGCAGGCTGTGGACGACCGCCGGATCGATCTTGGCATAGCTCGCCGGCAGCAGCGGCACGTTGCCGAGCAGACGGTCGTTGTCGAACGCCTCGGTCAGGTCGCCCATCGGGGTGACCAGATCGTCGGCCGGCCCAAGGTTGCTCTGGGCGATGGCCGGGTTGCTCTGGCCGAGCGTGCGCGCGCGCTTTTCGTCCGGCAGGTCGGCCAGCGGCACCAGGCTGAACAGCTCGTCGATGAACTTAATCACCGAGCTATGCTCGCTGTAGGCTGTCGAGATGCTGTGCGCCACGCTGTAAGGCGAGATCACGATCGCAGGGATGCGCGGGCCGCCGGCCAGGGCCACGTTGTTCTGGTCCCACGAACGGACGTTGAACGGCGCGTGGTCGTACAGCCCGTCGGTTTCGTCGTAGGTGATGATGATCGCGCTGTTTTGCCAGTACGGGCTGTTGGCGATGGCGTTCACCGCGTCGGCCACCTGCGCCTCGGAGATGAACGCGTCGGAATAGCCCGGATGGTCGTCATTACCGGCAAAATCGGCCTGTTCGGCGGCGTTCGGCACCTGCGGAACCAGGCTGTCATTGTTGGCGTAGCCGCCCCGCACGTAGAACACGCCGCCATTTGCCGGCAGGTTCTGGTTGGCAACGTCGTTGAAGAAGTCGCCCAGGCCGTGCAGGTAGGTCTGTTCGATCGTATTGTCGCCGACATAGCCGAAATATTGCGGGCCGTTGTGGTGCACGATGTAGGAGGCGTTCAGCGTCCCGCCAAAAGGTTCCGTGTCGAAGCCCTGCTGGTACCAGCCCCAGTTCACGTTCGGGTCCGAGCTGGCGATGGTCGCGATGTCTTGCTGCACGTCCATCAGGTCGAATTGGGTGTGCTGGTCCGCCAGGGTGATCTGGTTGATCTGTTTGCCCATGAAGGACAGCGGCAGCGAGGCGAAGGTCAGGTTCACCTGCGGTGTGAGCGGGCTCTCATCCTGCGTGCCATAGGGCGGCTTCACCGGCGCGGTGTCGCCCGGGTGGCCCGCAAACCCTGTCGAGCCCGCGAACGGCCCCGCATCGCCGGTCACCGGCACGCTGTAGCTGCTGGCGGTCGCGAACTGCGTCGGGTGCAGCGCCCATTGCGTCTCGCCCGACTGGCCGGCGATCATGGCGATCGCATTCGGCGTGGACGGTCCGATGATGGTCTGGTGGAAATTGTCGAACAGGGTGAAGCGGTCGGCGTAGTTCCACAGGAACGGGATGGTGTTGCAGTCGATATGCCCCAGCACCAGTTCGCCCATCTGCTTCTGTGCCAGCGTCGGGTTGGTGCTCGGCGAGGCATTGCTCCCGTTCACCACCGTCGCGGTCGTGGAAGCGGCGCCGGAGAAGTGCAGCCCTTCCTCGTCCAGCGCGTAGCCGTCGTTCTGCGCGGTTTTCGGGTTGGTCGATTCGACGAAATGGGCGCTGTGGGCGATGCCGGTGTGCGAGTGGTCGGTCGAGGCGGTGTCCTCGGGATAGATCTGCACCGTGCGGCCGTTCACATCGGTGACCGTCGTCGGGATCAGGAACGGCGCCATCTTGAAGTAGCTGCCGGTCGTGTCCCGAATCCACTGAGTTGTGCCGCTGTTCGGCGTGGTGATCAGCTTGCCATGGGCATCGAACAGCCCGTTGGCGCCCGGATAGGTGCCGAAATAATGGTCGAACGACCGGTTTTCCTGGAAGATGACGAAGACGTATTTCACCTTCTCGCGCAGCAGCGCGAGCTTGCGCTGGGTCGAAAGGCCGCTGATGTACTCGATGTTGCGGTATTGCGCCGAGCCGGCGGTGCCGACCGCACCGGCGGGGACCAGAACGGAGCTCGACGGCGTGCCCGCCGCCACCGCCGCATTCTGCAGCAGCGCCACAATCGCCAGCGTTGCACAGCTTGTCCTGTAGGCTTGCTTCAGCGTCATTTCACTTTGCCCTCTACCCGCTTTGCTGGCCCGCCGGTCGGCGGAGCATCACGCACTGGCCGGCAGGCCCGGCGCGTTCGCGCGGAGTTACGGCGCATTCCGTCGCGCCATCCCGCACGTTAACATTACGGTTCGAAGAAACATTCCGGATATCGCTGCGTTGCGCGGGCGCAGCGGCAAGGGGTTCCGCCGTGGTCCCTTGTCAGTCGGCAGTACCGGTTCGTATGAACCCTCGCGCCCGCCTGATCCCAGGAGCCACGCCGACATGCGCCTCGCCACCAATGACCGTTCCTACAATGAAGGCGGCTTCACGCTGCTCGAAATTCTTGTCGTCATTGCCATCCTCGGCCTGCTGATCGGCTTGGTTGCCCCCGCCGCACTTCGCCAGTTGGGCGGCGCGCGCCTGTCGGTGGCCAAGCAGTCGATCGAACGGATCGGCGCGGTACTGGACATGTACAAGCTGGACGTTGGCGCCTATCCCAGCACCGACCAGGGGCTGAAAGCCCTGGTCGCGGCGCCGAGCGGTGTCGGAAGCTGGAACGGCCCCTATCTGAAGGGCGACGTGCCGATCGATCCGTGGAACCATCCTTATACGTACCGCAGTCCGTCCAGCCGCAGCGGCCACGACTACGACCTGTGCTCGAACGGGCCGGGCGGCACACCTGCGGCAAGCGAAACGATCTGCAATCGCTGAGATGCCGATCCCGCTGCTCGCCTGCATGGTCGCCACCGCGTCGTACTACCACCTGCCGCCGCGCGTGCTGCCGTCGATCCAGCGCGTCGAGGGCGGCGCCATCGGCACCGTCAGCGGCAACACCGACGGGTCGGAAGACCTCGGGGTGATGCAGATCAATACGCGCTGGATTCAGCCGCTCGCCGCCTTCACCGGGCTGGCGCCGGCCACGGTGCGGGCGCGGCTGATCGACGACGGATGCTTCAACGTCGCCGCCGCCGGGGCGATCCTGCGCACCTACCTCGATGAAGCGCATGGCGACCTGATGACCGCGGTGGGCGATTACCATTCCCACACGCCCGCACTGCACCAGGCCTACCGGCTGCGCGTGCTGCAGGCCGCGACGGCGCTGTTCGTCGCCGGCCGGCAACGGTGAACGCTCAGCCGGGCACGCCGCCGTAGAGCCACACCAGCCAGATCGCCAGCGCGAGCCAGGGACCGAACGCCAGCTTCATGCCGCCGCGCGCACGGCCGTGCAGCACCTGCCACGTGCCGGCAACGCCGAGGGCGGCGACGGCGGCCAGCAGCATCACCTCCGGCAGCGCCTGCCAGCCCAGCCAGGCGCCGCCCGCCGCCAGCAGCTTGGCGTCGCCCCCGCCCAGGCCCTCGCGGCCCCGCAGCAGGCGGTAGCCCGCGGCCACCGCGGCGAACACGAGCCAGCCGAGCGCCGCGCCGAGGGCGGCGTCACCCAGCGCCGCCGGATCGGTCAGCCAGGTCGCCGCCAGGCCGCCGAGCAAAAGCGGCAAGGTCAGCACATCCGGCAGGATCAGGCAGTCGAGGTCGATCCACGCCAGCGCGAGCAAGGTCCAGCCCAGCCCGCAGCTCAGCCACGCAAGCTGCGGATCGTCGCCGGCGGCCGCGACCGCCCAGGCGGCGACGCCGGTCGCCGCCAGTTCGATCCAGACATGGAACGCGCCGATCGGTGCGCGGCAGTAACGGCAACGCCCGCGCAGCCACAGCCAGGACAGCAGCGGCACCAGGTCGAGCGGCCCCAGCGCGGTGCCGCACGCCTCGCAGCACGAGCGCGCCACTGCCACCGGCGCGCCGCGCGGCAGGCGCCGGATCAGCACGCCGAGGCAGCTTCCCACCGCGGGCGCGACCAGCAGCGGCGCGCAGCCGGTCAGGTCCATGGCGGGCTCAGTTCCAGGCCAGAATGTGCCAGGGATGCGACGCCTCGTCGTCGCCGACCGAGAAGAACACCACCGCCCGCCGTACTGCCTGTGCCTCGCGCACCCGCACGCGGGCAACGATCTCCGCCACCAGCGGCGCCGCTTCCCCCTCCGGCAGCTGCTGGAGTTGATTGATGTCGTCGCCCGCGGTCTCCTGCACCGCCTGCGCGACCACCGGGTCGGCGCGTGCGAGGTTGATCCGTCCACGCGTCCAGACGGACAGATGCGGCAACAGCCGCGCCAGCACATCTTGCGTCATGCCCAGCACCAGACCGAGCTCCTCGGGGCTGCGGAACGCCTCGTTCGGTGGGGTATAGGGCAGGCCGGCGGCGTGGTAGGCGGTGGTCTTCGCCTCGCTGGTGGCGGCGTCGCTGAGCGTATGCCAGGCCACGATGGCGGCGGCCAGGGTTGCGGCGCGCCGCTCTTCCATGCCGTCGCGGCGCAACAAGGCGGCCAGCAGTTGCGGACTCGCCAGCGACGGGTTGACCCGCCCGGCATGGTCGAGCACCACCACCTCACCAACGCCGCCGCCAAGCCTGACCGAACGGGAGACACCATCGGGCTTCCAGCCGCGCGGCGACCGATCGAGCAGGCGGAAGATCGCCTCATCCACCAGCCCGTCGGCCAGCGCCTCGGCCTCGGCGGCGCCGTCCAGCAACAGGCTCAGCGACACCGCCTGGCGGGAGGCGGCGGTGATGTGGGACATGAGCAGGGCGAGCAGGGCGATGGTCCATAAGACGACTAGCAGGGCGAAGCCGGGGGAAGGAAGGAAGGCCAGGGCTCTGCCCTGGACCCGCCAAGGGGCAGTGGCCCCTTGGAACCCATTCCTTAAGTTATGGGTTCCAAGGGGCCACTGCCCCTTGGCGGGTCCAGGGCAGAGCCCTGGCCTTCCTTCACTGGTCCGGCGCAACCCACCCCCGGACGCGCTCGCGCACACCGGCCCCCGGATCACTGGAGCCCGACGCCGGCAGCGCCTGCAGCGCCGCCGGCATGGCGGCCGCGTCGTGCAGCGCCTCGCGCATATCCTCGGTCAGCGCCCGCGCCTCGCGCTGGTCGTGGATGACGTGCGGCGTAATCAGCACCAGCAGCTCGGTGCGCGTGCGGGTGTTGTTCTGCTGCCCGCCGAGCAAGCCGAGCAGCGGGATATCCTTGAGCCAGGGGATGCCCTGGTTGCCGCGGCTGACCGAATCCTGGATCAGCCCGGCCAGGCCGATGGTCTGCCCGTCCTGCACCACCACCCGCGAGGTGACGCTGCGTTCCTGGAACTGCGGGCTGGTGATGCCCGAGGTGGTGGGCGCGCTGGTGTCGACGTCGCTCACCTCCTGGTCGATGTCGAGCGTCACCAGCCCGCCGCCGTTGATCCGCGGCGTGACTTCCAGGATCACCCCGGTCGGCTGGTAGCTGACCGAGTTCAGCACCGTCGCGTTGGCGACCAGGGTGCTTTGCGATTGCGATGTCAGGTACGGCACCAGGGCGCCGACCTGCAGCCGCGCCGGCTGGTTGTCGACCACCATGATCTGCGGCGAGGATAGCACGTTCACCGTGGTGACCGCCTGCAGCGCGGAGATCGCCAGCGGCCCGCCGCCGGCCTGGTTGCCGCCGAGCACGAAGCCGGGAAAGCTGGTGCTGAGCGCGGTGGAGGCCAGGTTGCCGGTCACCGGGGTGGAGCTGGCGGGCAGGTTGAGGATGCCGTTGATGCCGCCGGCCTTGAAGAAGAACTGGGTGCCGTATTGCAACTGGTCGTTCAGCGTCACCTCGGCGATGGTGGCGTCGATGCGCACCTGCAGGGGGGCGATGTCGATCTTGCGCAGCATCCCGAGCACCGACTCCTCCTCCTGCGTGGTTGCATAGATCAGCACCGCATTGTTCTGCGGATTGGAGAGGATGCGCAGCGCGTCGGGATTGTCCGCGCCGGCGGTTTGATCGAGCCCGCCCAGCAGCGGGTTGCCGGCGGCCGGCGGGGCGGTCGTGGTCGCGCCGGCCCGCTGATCGGCGCCGGTGCTCCCCGACGCGGTGCCGCCTTGCCCGGTCAGCCCGCCGCCGCGGCTCAGGCCGCCCGCGCCGCCCATGCCGCCGGCACCGCCGATACCCCCCGCGCCCCCCATGCCGCCCGCGGCACCGATGCCGCCGGAACCGCCCAACCCGCCCAGGCCGCCGCCGGACTGGCCCGAGGCGCCGGCGGTGCGGCGCTGCCCGGCGCCGGTCTGCGCGGCCGGCTGCGCGGTGACGTTGTTCGGGGTGAAGGCCATCTGCAGCGTATAGGCGATGTCGTCGGCATTGCTGTTCTGCAGGTAATGGACGTGCCAGCTGCGCACCGTGCGGCGGCGTTCGGCGTCGAGCAGCGTGTAGACGCGGGTCGCCGCCGCGATGAAGCGGGGCTGGGACGCGGCCACCAGCACCGCATCGAAGCGCGGCAGCGGCACCACCTGGACCGGCGCCCCCCCGGCACGGCCACGCAACGCCTCGCGCAGCGCTTCGGCAAAGTCGCGCGCATTGCCCGAGGTCACCGGCAGCACCGCATAGGACCGGCCGGCCAGCTCGTCCACGTCGAAGCTGCGCACCAGGTCGACCAGCGGCTCGACCTGGCCCGGAGGGGCGGCAATCACCACCGCGTTGCGCCAGGGCTCGGCGCCGATGCGCGCGGTCGGGCCGGCGAGCGGCTGCAGCACCTTGACCAGCTCTTCGGCCGAGGCATAGCGCAGCGGCACCACGGTGGTTCCGGCGACGCCCGCCGCCCCCGCCGGCACGATGCGGGTCAGCCCGTTGCCCTGCACCAAAGCCGCGCCCACGTCGGCCAGCAGCGCCTGCAGGGTGGGCAGCAACTGCGCACGCGACAGCGGCCGCGCGGTGTGCAGCGTGACCGTGCCGTGCACCGCAGGGTCGATCGTGTAGGTCAGGTTCAGCATGCCGCCGAGAACCTGGGCGACGGCCTCGCGCACATCGGTGTCGGCAAAGTCGAGCGAATAGGCGCCGCCGCCACTGCCGCCCCCCGCGCCGGGATCGGCGCCGGGTGGAACCGGTGCGGCAGCGCCGGCACTGGTCAGGGGGCGAGGCAGCACCGCCGGGGGGGCGATGCTGCCGGTGGTGGGCGCCGCCGGGGCGAGGTTCTCCGCCGTGGCCGGCAGGGGCTGAAGCGGTGGCGGCTTCGGCAGGCTGCAGCCGCTCAGAAGGGCAAGCAACGGTAGCAACGCTAGACAATGGCGCCTCACCGCGGAGTCCCCTTGGCATGGCTGGGACGGACCACGAGTTGCTGCTCGGCGTCCGACAGCGTCACCTGTCCAGGCATGATGGCGCGCACCACGTAGCGGCCGATGTGCCCGCCCTCCGGCACTACCAACGGGCGGCCCTCGGCCGGGGCGAAGATCGCCCGGCGGCCACCGGGTGCAACCACCACGCCGGCCAGCCGCGGCAGCGAGTTCGAAGACCAGGTCGCCGGCGGCCGTGCTGGCATGGGAGGCCAGCCGCCGGTTCGGGCTGAACAACGGGCGGGCGAGGATGGTCCGCGTCAGCCGGCCCAGGTCGTCGCCTGCGCCCTCGGTGCCGGACGCAGGCGCGGTGGCGGCGTCCGCGGCCGCCGGCGGCGCCAGGCGGGTGGGCGGGTCGTCATCCGGGTCCTGCCCGGCCACCATTTCCAGCACCAGCGCGGCCGACAGCACCGCGGCGAGCGAGAGCAGCAGCGCGGTGGCACGGGTCATGGTGCCACCACCGTCGGCTCGCCGCCGTCCGGCGCGCGGCCGCCGCGGTAGCCGATGACGCTGAATGTCACGTCGATCGGCGCATCGGTGTCCACGGCGTTCCGCGGCAGGGTGCGCAGCTGCAAATTGTCCACCAGCATCGGCACCTCGGCGGTGGCGATCGCCTGCAGCAGCGTGACCAGCGCCGGCCAGGGGGCGATCACGCTCAGCCGCACCGCAATGGCGCGATACGCGCCGGCCGCCTCGGGCGGCATCACCTCGACGCTGACGATGCGCAGGCCGGCGCGGCTGGCCATTTCGTCCAGTTGCTGCTGCAGCGCCGCCGCGGCTACCGCGTCGCTGCCGCCGTCCAGCAATGCCTCGCGCCGCCCGGCGCCGCGCGCGCCGGCGGCATCCGCCGCGGCCTGCAGCGCCGGCAGCGTCTGCACCAGAGCCGCCATGCGGCGGCCGATCGCCTGCTGGCGCCGCAGCGTCTCCTGGCGCTCGCCGAACCAGCCGAGCAGCGGCGCCGCGATGCCGATCCACAGCAGCAGGGCGGCGAGCAGCGCCAGCGCCAGCGCCAGCAGCCGGCCGCGCACACCGGAGGAGAGGGCGGGGAAAGCAAGGGCGGGCAGCACGGTCACCGGGCGAATTCGGCCTCGATGGCGAACACATCGGCGCCCGCGTCGCTGCGCAGCACCGGGGCGGCGAAGCCCGGGTTACGAATATGCGGCTCGGCCGACAACGCGCCGATCAGCCTTGTCGCCGCCGCCGACTGGCCTTCAATCCGGAACTTGCCGTGCTGCAGGGACAGCGTGGTGAGCGCGGTGTCGTCGGGCAACAGGTCGGTCAGCATGGCCAGCGCCTGCAGCGTGTCGCCGGCATGGACGCGCGCCGCCGCCGCCGCGCCGGCGTCACCGGCAAGCCGGCGGCGCAGCGCGTCCACCGCCGCCATGCGCGGACGCAGGGTGGCGATCTGCGCCTCGGCATCCTGCAAGGCGAGCGACTGTTGCACCAGCGGCGTCGCCAGCACGGCCAGCCCCAGTGCGGCGCAGGCGCTACCGGCAAGCCACAGCAGCCGCCGCGACCGCGCCGCCCGCGCCGGGTCGGCCTGGCCGAGCGGGATGCGGCGCAGGGTTCCGTCCGGCAAAGGCCCTTCGAGCGCCGCCGGCGCGAGCCCGGCGCGACGCAATGCCGCCAACAGCGGCGCCACATGCGCTTTCGGCACCACCGCCAACTCGACCAGCAGAACGCCCCGCGCGCGGTCGCGCCGCAGCGTCCGGCAGTCCCAGAACACATCGTCCGGGCGGAAGGGGGTCAGCCGGTCCATCTCGGCGCGCAGCGCGGTGCGCAGCCCCTGCTCGGCCGCCAGCGGCAGCGCCACCTCGCGCGCCAGCACCGGCTGCGCGCCCAGCGACAGCACCACCGGCCCGCGCCGTGCCGCGGCCAGAGCCCGCCCGTCGAGGGCCGCCCCGTCCAGGGCGAACCGCCCGAGCGGGGTGGCCACGCCGCGCCGGCACTGCAGCAGGTCCACCGCAATGACACCGGCGGCAAGCTCGCCCAGCGGCACCACCAGCAACGCATCCGGCTGCCAGGCCCGCATCAGCGCCTCGCCGTGCGGGCGCAGCCCGTAGCGCGCCAGATCGGCGAGCTGCCCGGTCCACCATGAGAAGAATTCAGCCAGCATGCAGCGTGTGAACCGAGCCTGTTGTGCGGGTGGCTATATTGACATTAGCCCGGGCGGGAAAAAGAAGGAACCGTGACGACGTGCGATCGAGCCGGGGGGCCGCAACGATATCGGGCCAGCGGCGGGCATCGCCGCGCGGGAACACGATGCGCACCCGCACCAGGGACGGCGCCTCCGGTTCGCTCCAGGCACGCTGCCATGCACCGCCGCCGCCGGGTTGGTCCTTCCAGTAGGCAAACTCCACCCGCGCGACGCGGTTGAGCAGCACCGCCTCGCGCGGCCGCGGCGGCGGGCCGGTCCAGGCAGCGTGCGGCATCGGCAGCCAGCGCAGCACCAGCCGGCCGGCGGCATCGACGTCCAGGCGCGCCGCCACCGGCCCGGCCGGGTCGGTCGCATGCGGCGGCAGCAGGGTGACCAGTTCGCAGCCCTGCGGGCCGCCAACCACGACAGGGCGGTCGCGCACCTCCGCGCCCGAGCGGACGCGCCGGATCAGCAAGCGGATGGTGCGGTCCGCCGCCTCGATGTCGTTGCGCCACGCCACATCACGCGCCTGCAGGTCCCAGGCGCGCAGGCCGAACTGCACGCCCTGCGCCAGGCCGGCCAGCAGCAGGCCGAGCACGGCCAGCGCCGCCAGCACTTCCATCAGGGTGAAGCCATTCCTCATCCGGGCTTTTCCCGCCCCGCCGCCAGGCACCGCGTGGCCAGCGACACCGCATGCGGACGCAGCCCGCCCGGCCAGGAGATCGTGACGCCGACGCTGAACAGGGTCAGGCGCAGCTTCGCGCGCGGGTCGTCGGTGCTGCCGCGGGCGAGCACGGCGCTGTCGGCCACCTGCACCTGGGTGCGCCAGGAAAACCCGCTGCCGTCGTCGCCGCTTTGCAAACCGGGGGCGAGCCGTGCGCCGTGGCACGCCGCCTCCAGCCGGGCGGCGGCGCGCAACACCGCCTCGTCGCGCCGGCTGGCGAGGCGGGTGGCGGCCAGCCCCTCGATGCCGCCGCTATACAGCACCCCCAGCGCCAGGGCTGCGATGACAAAGGCCACCAGCACTTCGAGCAGGGTGAACCCCCCCGCCCGCCCCGGCCGGCTCATCTGGCATCATCCCGCCGGACATCGCCGATGGCGACCCGGCCGGTCAGCCAGTCGACGGTCACCAACATCGCCTGCGCCGCGCCGGTGACACGCACGGCGCCGCCCGAGGCGCTGCCGTCGGGCGCGAAGCGGATGGCGGGCGGGCCGGCCATGGCCAGCACGGGCGCGCCGGTCAATGGCCGGGCCACGCCATCGACCACCAAAACGCCGGGACCGGCCTGCACCACGACCGGGCGGCCGAAGGCGATGGCGCGCGCGCGGGCCAGCCGCAGCGTGGCGGCAACCGTGTCGGCGGCATTGGCCAGTTCCAGCCGGGCCGGCCGGCGCGGCACGAAGCCGGCCAGAATGGTCAGCATCAGGCCGAGCACGACGACGACGACGACGGTTTCCAGCAGCGTGAAGCCGGCGGCACCGAAGCGGGGGCGCCCGGGGCGGCGTTTGCATGGATCGATTCGTGGCGTGGACATTCACTTCCGTCACGGCCATCCCGTGCGCAGCCCGGTTGCCCTGGGCGCCGCCCGCCGGATGGGACCGGTTGCGTGCCATGAACAGTACTCGCGCCCCGGCGCGGACGGAAGGGTCATCCGCGTCGGGGAACGGGTCGAGTTGCGGCGATGCGTTTCAGCGAAGGCAATGACCTGCCCGGCGGGATTGCATGCTATTTCGAATTAAAACCGAACCGCCGTGGTCTCTGCCATTCTGCGACGGACACGTATCGGCCGCCGCGGCGGTGCAGCGAGCCGGCGCAAACCGCCCAATTCCCAAAATAGAATTTCTTAAACACGCGACCGGAGTCCCAGTTCCGAGACATCTCAAAAGTTCGTTGCACAACGAACAAAAGTCTGCCAACGTACGATCGCGGTCCTTGCTGCAGCGCAACGCCCCGCTAAGCGCAACGCAGGGCAGCCGGATAAGCCTCTCATCAGAAAATTGCCGAAGGGACGTCCAGAATGGAATCGAAAATACGGAGGAGAGCCGTCGCCAAACCGGCGGCGTTGCTCGGGGGTGCGCTTCTGGCCGGCGCCATGCCGCTGCCTGCCAAGGGCGCGTAAGCCCGGATCGACCCGACCACCGACGACCGGATCGCCGCGGGCTCTGCGGCCAGCCCGGCTGGGCTTTATCTCGCCGGGAAAGACGCGGCCCGGGCGGGCCTCGGCAACTACCCGCCTTTATTCGTCGGTGCACATGGCGGCGCTCTGCGGTGTTTTTCGCTACCCGGAACTCCATAGTGGCTCCGCCGACCAAGCAACTACGCAACCAAAAAAACAAGCAACTCAGAGGAAACACCAATGACCACATTTTTCTATCAACTCCCCGCGCCTAACACCAGTGATGTTGTGCTCCTCGTTTCCGGTCAAAATGGCGCCAGTGATACCGTGGATCTGCAACTGGGTAGCGCGGCTACTATATCAAATACCGTGAAAGATTTCGAATCAGCTAACTACCTGACCTTGGAAGACAGTGTTGGTAACGGAATTGGCCATCTTAATGTTAATGTTGACGCGCAAAGCTACGAAACTTCCGCAGAGTATCCTGGTGGTATAGCGGGCACCGGTGGGTATGCCTATGTAAATTATTTGATTGACCCTAATTTGTCGTCGTTGACTGTCACTGGGCCAGGAGATTTCCAAGTAAATAACACCTTTATAGACACTGTAAACACCCTCACCCTTACGGATGACAGCACCAGTACATATGGCTTAACGTTTGGCGCATTCATTCACGGAGTCGGTCTTACAGGAGGAGTTTATGATTCGAACCTGACAACTCTTAACCTGGGCGGCACTGACATTGCGGCATCAAGTGCAGATGGTGATAATTCGGCATACGGACCTGATTCCGGAGATCTCTATCTGGACTCCCTATTCCTTGGAACGCAAAAATATTTAACTATTAACGATACATTTGTTGGCAGGGTGTATATCGGTTGCATTGTAACCGGGGGAGACGCGACCAATGCCACTGGCCCTGATGGTGCTGCGGGATCGACCTATCTAAAATCGCTCACCATTGATAATATCGGGCCCGGCACGATGGGATTTTATTTACGGCGCCTGATAACGGCGGCAACCCACTTGTCTCCATCCAACTTCCAAACTTGGCCACTCTAAATCTGAATGGAGATACCGGCATCAATGTGAGTGGTGTGTTGACGAGTACGGGTATTACAGTCAATGCCAGAACCGACAATGGAGACTATGGGAAAGGCGGCGATGATGTAGGCGTGATCTTCACGACCTCAACGTGGGGCGGCGTAGATTACACTGCCGCTACAGGCACTGCAGGAGGCGGCGCAGCTCAAGGGTATACCGACAACATTACCATCGGCAACGGCAACAATACGGTCTTGGACAACGGTTTAGGCACACTTAATATCAAGCTTGGCACTGGGGCCAATACTGTCATTGCCGATCAATCAGCATACATAACCACCACCGATCTTAATGGCGGCCCTATTGCTGCATCTAATGGTGTGGAATCGACCGGTAACTACTTCACTATCAGTGCTGGAATCAATGCTGAATCTGGTTCTGATAATATCACCTTCGCCGCGCATCCACAGGCAACGGAAGATCTGGTGTATGTTGGTTATGCACAAACAACGACACCGGCAGGAACCCAAACAGCATCGAGGCCGGAAGGGTATGCGGTCATCAAAGGCCTGAACTCTGGTGGCTCGGATATCCTCGTGTTCGCTGCTGACGCCACCGCGACTGGTGCCGTCAACACACTCTCTCCCAGTGGCAACTTTAGTCATGAACTGGCGAATGCTGTGTCTGCTGCAGCTGAAAATGCCCACACAGTTGAAGCATTTACCAGCGGCGCTAATACATGGCTGGTTGAGAACAACGGCGCGGCAAACGACACCACGATCGTGGAGTTGGTTGGCACGTCCGTAACAGGGAGTTCATCCGTGGTTGCTGGTGCATTGACATTGCATGGATGATCTCCCTCTATCGGGATACGGGGAGGGGCCGCGCGGCCCCTCCCCTCTCACACCACCGCGCGTACGGGTCCGTACACGGCGGTTCGGCTGATTGCACCTCCCGCCTCGCCTCCCTTCGTTTACGGCAAACCGCAGGATCTGCCATACTCGGGCACCCCGGTGATCAATACGGCTGGATATAGGGCGGGCGGCGGTGATTTCAGCGGCGAATTCGCCAGGAACCTGACGCCGGATTGGTCAACCGGCCGGCCGCTGCCGGCGGGAATCCCCGATGAAACGACGTTCTTCAGGGTCCTCCGAACCGGTCATGATTTGCAGCAAAACAATCATACGCCCGCCCTTGCCTTCCCCGGGAACCCACCGACGCTCCAGGTCATGCCCTGGCCTGCGCTGTCAGGCCTGACCGACAACGACCTCGATGCAATGTGGCAGTATCCGAGTTCCATCCCCTGCATTTCGGGCACGGTCTCCAGCTGGAACAACGCGACCACCCCGCCCACAGCCACCATCGCGCAGACCGGCCCGGTCCCGCACAGCAGCGTCGCAGGACTCCAGGTACCGCACGTCTTCGTCGGCAATGGAAAGCTGACACAAACGATTTGTTTCGTCCGCCGGACCGGAACCTTCCCGGCTCGCACCGGGGGCGCCGGCAGCGGCGCCCCCTTGTTGCTGCGCCCCCTTATTGCTGCGCCAGATCATTCAGGCTCAGCATGGCCAGCAGCAGCGACGAGACGATGCCGGCGATCACCGCGCCCATGACAATGGTGATCGCCGGCGTCAGCAACGACACCAGGCGCTGGGTGACGATGCGGGTGCGCTCCTCGTGGATCTCGGCCGCGCGCAGCGCCATCGTGCCGAGCTGGGCGGTTTCCTCGCCCAGGCGCAGCAGATGGATCATGCGGACCGGAAACAGCCTGGTCTGCTCCAGCGGCGAAGCCAGACCGGCGCCGCCGCGGGCGCTGACCGCCGCCTGATCGAGCCCGCGCGCCCCGGCCTCGTTGCCAAGCACCTCGCGCGCAATCGCCAGCGCCGGAATGAGCGCCACCCCGTTCTGCAGCAGCGTACCCAAAGTGCGGCACAGCCGTGCCGCCATCACCTCGCGCGCCAGCCCGCCGAACAGCGGCACGCGCAGGCGCAGCCGGTCGAAGGCCAGGCGCGGACCCGGCCGGCGCAGCGCCACCCGGCCCGCCACCAGCAGCAAGGCCACGCCCAACAGCGCCGCCGGGCCATCGGCGGCCACCACATCGCCGGCGGCGATCAGGAACCGGGTGGAGGCGGGTAGTTGCGCCCCGTTCTGCTCGAACAGCGGCACGAATTGCGGCAGCACCTGGGTCAGCAGCAGGGCGATCGCGCCGGCCGCCGCCGCCAGCAGCATGGCCGGGTAGATCATCGCCGATTGCACCGTCGCGGCCAGGCTGCGCTCGCGCTCCATCAGGGTCGCCAGCCGTTCCAAAGTGGGCGCCAGCGTGCCGCCGGCCTCGCCGGCCCGCACCAGGCCGATGGTCAGGCGCGAGAAGCTGCGCGGCTGGGCCGCCAGGGCCGCCGCCAGCGGGCTGCCGTCGCGCACCGCGTCGCGCAGCGTGGAGGCGACGCGCCTTATGCGGGCGTTCGCCGCGGTATCGACCAGAAAGCGCAGCGCCCGGTCGAGGTCCTGGCCGGCGCCCAGCATGGTCGCCAGTTCGCGCAGCAGCGCGGTCACGTCCTGGCGGCTCAGCGTGTCGCCACGGCCGAGTTCCAGGGCCAGCAGCCCGCCCACGGCGCTGGCGCGTCCGGGGGCGACAAGCTGCACGGGAATGGCCCCCTGGCGGCGCAGATGGCGCAGCACCTCGGCCTCATCCGCCGCCTCCAGACGGCCGGCGGTGGTCTGGCCGCTGCGGTCGATCGCGGTGTAGCGCCACTCGCCCATCAGGCCTCCGCCCCCTTACGCTTCGGCACGGATGCTGCGGACCACTTCCTCGACCGTGGTGGTGCCGGCCAGCGCCGCCTCCAGCCCGGCCTGGAACATTGTCGTCATGCCGGCGGCGACGGCGGCGCGCTCGATCGCGGCGTGGTCGGCGCGGGCGAACACCAGGCGGGCGATGTCGTCGTTCGGCTCCAGGAACTCGGCGATCGCCTGGCGGCCGCGATAGCCGGTGCCGCGGCAGGCCGGGCAGCCGACCGCGTGCCACAGCGTCACCGGGCCATCCGCCGCCGGCGCGACCAGCCCGAACCGCGCGACCAGTTCGGGCGCCGCCTCGGCGGGGCGGCGGCAGTCCGGGCACAGCCGGCGCAGCAGGCGCTGCGCCAGCACGCCACGCAGCACCGCGGTGACCAGGTAATCCTCCAGCCCCATGTCGCGCAGCCGGGTGATGCTGGCGGCGGCCGAGTTGGTGTGCAGCGTCGACAGCACCAGATGGCCGGTCAGCGCCGCCTGCACGGCGATCTGCGCGGTCTCGATGTCGCGGATTTCGCCCACCATGATGACATCGGGGTCCTGGCGCAGGATCGAGCGCAACAGGCTGGCGAAGGTCAGGCCGATCTGCGGCTTGACCTGGATCTGGTTGATGCCGCGCAACTGGTACTCGATCGGGTCCTCGACCGTCACCACCTTGCGGGTGACCGAATTGAGCGACAGCAGGCCGGTGTAGAGCGTGGTGGTCTTGCCGCTGCCGGTCGGGCCGGTCACCAGCACGATGCCGTTGGGCAGGTGCAGCGCCTGCGACAGCCGCGCCACCACGCGCTCCGACAGGCCGAGGCGGGCGTAGTCGAACACCACCGCGCTGCGATCCAGCACGCGCAGCACCACCGTCTCGCCGTACATCGAAGCGACGGTGGAGACGCGGAAATCCACGTCCTGGCCGCGCACCGCCAGGCGGATGCGCCCGTCCTGCGGCAGCCTGCGCTCGGCGATGTCGAGCCGCGCCATGATCTTGATGCGCGAGGTGATCGCCGCGGCCAGGCGCGGCGGCTGGCTTTCAGCCTCGTGCAGCACGCCGTCGTAGCGGTAGCGCACGCGGAGCGCGTCCTCGAACGGCTCGATATGGATGTCGGAGGCCTGGGTCTCCACCGCGCGGGCGATGATCTGGTTGACCAGGCGGATCACCGGCGCCTCGCTGGCCAGGTCCTTCAGCCGCTCGGCATCCTCCTCCAGCGGGTCGCCGCCGGCCTCGTCACCGGCGCGGTCTTCGGTGGCGTCCTCGGCGGGGCACAACCGGTCGAGTGCCGCCTCCAGTTCGATCGGCACCGCGACCTCGATGCGCACCGGCAGACCGGTGGCGGCGGCGACGGCGTTGGCTGCGAAGCGGTCGAGGGGATCGGCCTGGGCCAGAACGAGCACGCCGTGCTCCACCGCGAGCGGCAGGATGCGGGCGCCGCGCAGAAAGCGCGGGGCGATCGCGGCCGCGGCGTCGGGCAGGGTGTCGGGATAGCGCGACGGCGGCACCACCGCGGCCTGCAGCAGCTCGGCGAAGGCCGCGGCGATGTCGCGCTCGCTGACCAGGCCGAGCTGCAGCAGCACGGATTCCAGCCGCTGGCCACTTTCGCCGGCGACGCGGCGGCCGCGTTCGACGGCGCGCGGGTCGCAGCCGCGCTGCACCAGCAGGGCGGCGAGGTCCGGCGCCGCCACTGCGGGAGGTTGCAGATTCATGGCGCGGCGCCGTCGGTGGGGTAGCCAGCGGCCGAGGGGGCAACGGCATCAACCACCGGCGCCACCGGGATGAGCGAACAGGACAGCACGATCAACCTGGCGGCAGACGGTGGCGATGGCCGGCATGCACCCGGCGATGATAGCCGGACGGATGAGTTAAGCGGGAATGATGGCAATCAACACCTGTGCGCCGGTCCGCCGCGCGTCGTTCCGGGACATTATACCGCGAAGCAACCGGTTGTAGGAAGCAAGGCCAGGGCAGAGCCCTGGCCTTGCTTCCTTCACCCGATTGCCCGCCCCTGCGGGGTTGCCACCACGCGCGCCGCGCGGTTTCATGGCAGGCGGAGGGGTCGTGACCAAAGACGAACAGCGGTCGGGTCAGGTATATCGCTCCAGTACTCGTGACGGAAAGCGAAACGCGCGTGAAACATACATCGGTAGTCGCACACCAAATCCTGACAAAACAGCCGGCGCTGAATTTTGCGACGCCGGCACCGCCTATTTGGAGTGGCTCATAGAAATTCGCTGGCGGCCGCAGTGCCAGTCATCCCGCCACTCCAAGCGCCCGACTCCCCGGCGGATGAAAACATCCTGCGTTATCAATTTGATGACGACACGGGCGGCCGGTGGAAACGGATTACCGGGGGGATTGCTTCCATCATAGGCAGGTCCATGGTACCTTTCATCTTGTGCATGCGTCAGCCTTCAGAAAGCAACAGAATGAGGATCATGAACAGGGCAAGCGAGGGCGACCGGCTGGCACGAAATTGACGAATTTCAAATGTCGCGTGGGAGCCTGCCATAACATGGACCGCACCATATCGCGTGCTCGATCTGGTTTGCCGGCTACATGTATCGTCGGGCCGGCACGGAAATATACAATGCGCCCTCTGAGAATCCTGTATTTTGATACGCTCCCCCGAAGGACTGCAATTTCTTTCAGATTTACTGCAGTCATGGAGAGGCTGACGCACATGCGCCGCTCGGCCCGCTGCTTCGTCCGGCCGCCGCGTGCCCGTTCTTGTTGGCCTTCACAGGAAAGGGCCGGCTGATCCATGACCACCGCATCACCGGACCCACTCTGCACGACCGGCACGGACACCATCGTCCTGTCCGCGAACGGCCTGCGCAACGCCGGGTCCGAGGCCGTTCTTGACGTCGTGCTGCAGCATCCTCCGGCTTCATGCCGGCTGGAAATCACCGGCCGGCCGGTCTGCGCCGCGGGCCGGGAACTCGGCATCGAGGCGTTCGTCAACGGATGGTGGATCGGCTACTGGCGGGTGGAAGGCGGGGACACGGTCACCCTGTTTGCCGACATCGAGGCGGAGTTCCTCCGGCCTGCACCCTCCGGGTCGTTCCTGCGGCTCGCCTGGCGCTTCACCGACTGGCCGCTGCGCCCCCCCCTGGCGGAGCCCGGGCAGTTCGAGTTCGCCTCGATCATCATCCGGACCGACCCGCAAGCCGCCGATCCCGCCGAGGACTTCGCCGATCCGGACACCGGTCACGACCTCACCGATCCAGGCATTTGCCTGATGTGCGCGGACGCGACCCTGCCGGCGGAGTTCGATGGGGCGTGGGTCACATTCCGGCTGCACCGCCCCCTGCGCGAAGTCGTCCTGTGGTCCCGTTCTGCCGTCCCGTCGGAACTCGGTGGTGCGGACGATCATCGCCGGCTCGGCATCGCGGTGTCCTGTATCGAAGCCGGCGGCCAGATCGTGCCGCTGAACCACTGGAGCCTGCGGGAGGGATGGCAGCCCATCGAGGCGGGCTGGCGCTGGACCAATGGCGCCGCGCGGCTGCTGCTGCCGGAGGGAACCACGATCCTGCGGGTCCAGATGGCCGCCGCACTGGAACGATATCAACCGGATAGCGCTGCGACTTTCGCCTTCAATAACGTCATCGCGGTGCATCTGCTGCCCGGCCGCGTTGTTATCCGGCTGGACAACGACCTGCCGGCCGGGAAGATTGCGCCGCTGGTCCGGACCAGTGCCGGACACGCCGAGACGCTACAGGCCACCCAGCGTTGGACCAGCGTCGACCCGCTGCGGCAGGATACCGCCCTGGTCATGGCGGTGGATCTGCAGGCGTTGCTGTCCTCGCCCGATCTGCGCAATGCGGCGTGGGGCATCGAGGTCCGGATCGACGACTACCTGCTCTGGGAGGAGGCATTCGCGCCCGGACAAACCCTGTCAGGCCGCATCGAAGGGGTGCGCGATTATTGCCTGACCGGATGGGTCGCCAGCCTGCACGGCGCGGCGGTGCCGCCGCTGGACCTGCTGATCGACGACGAAATCGTCGCGGGCGCCGCGATCACGGTCACGCGGCACGACCTGAACCAGTATGTCCCGCCGCCGGCCTGCATCGGCTACCGCATTGCGCTGCCGGCAAGGGCGTTGGACGGGGCGGTGCACGCGATCCGGCTGCGGGGCGAGGACACACATTTCGATCTGGTTTGGCAGGCCAGGCCGCGGGTGCGGATCGACGAAAGCAGCGACGGCGCCGTGTCGGGCTGGTTCCATGACGCGGCGTTGCACGATGAGCCGGTCAGCATCTCGGTCTGCCGCGACGGCGCCGTCATCCACAGCACCCGGACCTCGGCGCGGCGCGGACGGGCGCAGACCGGTTTCAGCGTCGCCATTCCGCCGCCGGCACGGGCCTGCCTCGGGCACGCCGGTATCGAGCTGCGCGCCGGGCGGGAGGGGCAGCTCCTTTTCGCTTCGCTCCACCCGCGCACGCCCAGCACCGCGGCCGCGGCGCTCCGGCGGGTTGCCGGGGACCTCCTGCAGGTCGAGCGGATGCTGGGGCTGCAGACCGCCTGGAGCCGCGACCGGCTGATCGAACTGCGCGCCCAGCAGGAATTCGGACGGACAGTCCGGCCCGGGCTACAGGTCGCCGTGCATTTGCCGCCGGGCGAGGTGAGCGTGGTGGTGCCGGTCTACAAGGGTGTCGCGGATACCAAGGCGTGCCTCGACTCGCTGGCGGAGGCGGCGCGCACCGGCCGCAGCGGGATTGGCGAAATCATCCTGGTTGACGACTGCTCCCCCGAGCCGGAAATGGCGGGGCTTCTCGCCGACCACGCCGACCGGGTCGAGTTCAAGCACTTGGGCGTCGCCGTGCGGGTTCTGCGCAACCAAGGCAACCTCGGCTTCGTGGCTTCGGTCAATGCCGGCATGGCGGCCGCGCGGCCGAACAACGATATCCTGCTGCTCAATTCGGACACGATCGTGCCGGAGGGCTTCGCCAGCCGGTTGCAGGCGGCGGCTTACAGCCGGCCCGATATCGCCTCGGTCACGCCGCTGTCGAATGACGCCACCATCCTCAGCCTGCCGGACCGGACCGGCGGCAATGCAATCGGGCCCGACCTGACCGGCGCACTGAACCTGTTCCTGCAAACGCGCGGCGGCGCCCGCGTGCTGGATATCCCGGTGGGCGTCGGATTCTGCCTGTTCCTCAAACGCGCGGCGCTGGAGGATGTCGGCAGCTTCGGCACCGAATGGGGCCGTGGCTATTGCGAGGAAGTGGACTGGTGCCTGCGCGCCCGCGACCGTGGCTGGACGCACGCGGCTTCGGTCGACACCTTCGTCTACCACCGCGGCAACGTTTCGTTCGGCGCCGACGAACGCAACCACATCCTGGAGCGCAACCACGCGCTGCTGGAACAGCGCTATCCGGAATATATCAGCGATCTGAAGGCGTTCATGGCGGACGATCCGCTGCAGGCGGTGCGGCAGGATGCGTTCTGCCTGCTGCTCCGCCTGGCCGCCCGGCCCTGCCTGGTTCACTTCACCCACAAGATGGGCGGCGGCACCGGCAAGCTGGTGGAGACGTTGGCCGAGCGATTCGCCGCCGCCGGCGGGATCAACCTGGTCTGTGCGCTGGTGGCCGACGACTGGCTCGGCGAGCCCTGCTACGAAGTGCGCTGGCGCGAGCGCGACCTGACCTTGCGCCTGCGTCCGGCGGCGATCACCGACCTCGTGCTCGCGCTGGAACAACCCGGCCAGCCAGCGGCGGCACTGGTGGTGCATTCGCTGATCGGCGTCGGGCCCGACATCTACGCCGTGACCGCGGCAAGCAGCCTGCCCTTCGCCGTCTATGTGCACGACTTTCAGTGGTACTGCCCGCGCGTCGTGCTGGTCGACCAGACCGAGCAATACTGCGGCGAGCCGGGTACGCGGTACTGCCAGCTCTGCGTGCGGGCAAATCCGATCTATGATTTCGGCGAAGCCGAAGCGCTGATCCGCGCCGACCTGCCGGCCTGGATCGCCCGCAACGGCGCCCTGCTTGCGCGGGCGCAGGTCGTGGTGGCGCCTTCGCGCGACACCGCCGCGCGTATGGCCGCCCATTTCCCGGGGCTGGCGCCACACTGCGCCGCGCATCCTGAAACACTGCCACGCGGGGTGATCAACCGGGCTGCGGATTCGGACCATCAGACCCGCATCGCCGTGGTCGGCGGCATCCACCTGCCAAAAGGCCGCGAGGTGCTCCGCGCCCTGGCGCTGCATGCCGACGCGACCGGGGCCCCGGTACGAATCAAGGTCATCGGCGCGGTGGATGACCCGGCTTCGTTCGCCGACATCGCCTCGGTATCGGTCGAGGGATCATACCGCCCCGAGGAACTGCCGGCGCTGCTGGCCCGGTTCGACCCGCATTTTGTTTTTTTTCCGGCGATCTGGCCGGAGACATACTCGTTCGTGCTGTCGGAAATCTGGGCCGCCGGCTATCCGGCGGTGGCCTTCGACATCGGCGCCATCGCCGAGCGTATCCGCGCAACCGGGGCGGGCGTGGTGCTTCCCTTCGACACCACCCCCGCCGCCCTGCTGCCCCGCCTGATCGACGCACGGGACCACGTCGCCCGGCTTGCCGGTTTGGAGTTCAGGATCGGCCACACAGGGTCGTTCGCTGCGGACCCGGTGTCGGTTCTGTTCCGCGCGGAGACGCATGGCCTGCAGGCAGGCGACGGTCAGATCCCTCTCCAACGCGAGGGGAGGATGAACGGGTCGGGCTTCGCCGAGAGCGATGCAGTGGCGGCGCTGCTTGCGCAGGCCGATATGGGCGATGCCGGGGTTGGCGTGGCGGCTGCCGATCTCCTCGTCAGATGGGACGTGGCCGAATTGGCAATCGGTGTGCCGGTAACCCGGGGGAAATAGCTGTGTCGGGGTCTGGGCCCTTTGGTTGCGGGGCGATTGGGCGAAGGAAGGAAGGCCAGGGCCCTGCCCTGGCCTTCCTTCCTTTCCCCCCGAATGCCCTCGCCGAGCGCTTGCGCCACGGCAGCGGCAGGGGCACGCTTCACGCCATGCGCACGTTCCATGCCGTCTCTCTCGCCCTGGCCGAGGGCCGCACGACGTCCCGCGCCCTGGTCGAGCAATGTCTCACCCGGGCCGCCGACCCGGCCGGCGAGGGCGAACGGGTGTTCCGGAAGCTTTATGCCGGGCAGGCTCGCGCCATGGCGGACGCCGCCGACGCGCAACGGCTTGCGGGCCGCGCGCCGGGTCCGCTCGCCGGCATTCCGATCAGCATCAAGGACCTGTTCGACGTGGCCGGGGAGCCGACGCCAGCCGGGTCGCGGGTGCTGGCGGACGCCCCGCCCGCCACCGCCCATGCGCCGGTGATCGCGCGCGTGCTGGCGGCCGGGCTGATCCCGATCGGCCGCACCAACATGACCGAGTTCGCCTTCTCGGGTCTCGGCATCAACCCGCATTTCGGCACGCCGCGCGCGCCCTGGGACCGGGAAAGCAGCCGCATCCCGGGCGGGTCGTCTTCCGGTGCCGCGGTGTCGGTGGCGGACGGCATGGCGTTCGGGGCGCTGGGCACCGACACTGGCGGATCGTGCCGGCTGCCGGCGGCGATGTGCGGCATCGTGGGCTTCAAGCCGACGGCGCGGCGGGTGCCGACCGCGGGCGTGCTGCCGCTGGCGCCGAGCCTGGATTCGGTAGGACCGCTGGCCAATTCGGTGGCCTGTTGTGCGGCACTCGACGCCGTCCTGGCGGGCGAAGATCTGCCCATCCTGCGCCCGGCCGCGCTGGCCGGGCTGCGCCTGGCGGTGCCGCAGAACTATGTGCTGGACGGGATGGACAAGGTGGTCGCGGCGGCGTTCGAGCAGGCCCTGGAAAGGCTTTCGGCCGCGGGCGCGCGGATCGTCACCACCAGCTTCCAGGCGCTGGACGATATCGCCACGGTCACGGCGCGCGGCGGATTGGCGGCGGCCGAGGCCTATGCCTGGCATCGCCGCCTGCTGGCGGACAAAGGCGCCGGCTACGACCCGCGCGTGCGCCGGCGAATCGAGGGCGGGGCGCAGCAAAGCGCCGCCGACTACATCGAACTGCTGGCCGCGCGGCGCGCGATCATCGGGCGCATCACTGCCGAGACGGCACCGTATGACGCGCTGGTGCTGCCGACCTGCCCGTTGGTGCCGCCACGCATCGCCGACCTGGACGACGAGGGCGAGTACAACCGGGTGAATTTGCTGCAGTTACGCAATACGGCAGTGGCCAACTTCCTGGACCGCTGCGCCATCAGCCTGCCCTGCCATCGCCCGGGCGCGCCGCCGGTCGGGCTGATGCTGATGGGCGAAACCGGGCAAGATGGCCGGTTATTAACCGTTGCAGCGGGCGTTGAAGGTGTATTAATGTAACTCTTGGCTTATATAGCTCCTGTGGCTTTGACGCTCATCTGCGACGCTCATCTGCGACGCTCATCTGCACGGGGAGCCTGACCGTTCAGGCTGGAGATAATAAGGAAACACCGTCATGTCGAGCCTCACTTTGACTGCGCTGGCTCTAGCTGCATCCTTTGCCACTGTTCTTGCGTTGCCGCCGGTTCGGCCAGCCGCCATCGCCGTGCGGGTACCCGTCCGCCGCTGACGCTGTCGACCCCGGGGCGTTATCCCCCGGGCGGTGCGGATGGGAAATTTGCTCAGGCGGCAAAAAGCCGCCCGCGACAATATAATAGGTGGGGTTGGATAATAGGTGGGTTGGATAATAGGTGGGGTTGGGCGATAATTCAGCCACGTGCATGAAATGCGGCATGTCGATTTGATTGCCTGTCCGCTGATCCGGAGAATCGGACGCATGGCAAGCATTTCGGTTGCAACGAACAGTCCGCTTGTCGCTGGTTGAATGGATTTGGCCCTTGGCTGCCATGATGGCGGGCCACCTTATGAGGCACCGATAGGCTCACAAATTCTTGTTTCCCTCATTGCCCGGCATCCAGCGCCCGCCGGTGGTCGTGCATGAGCAGAAAGCGCCGGTATTGCGCCGCGAAATGCGCCCGGCTCGCCGCTGTCGGCGCGATCTCCCGGGCCGGGCCGGCCATGGCGCGGGCGGCGTCGGGCAAGGATGCGTGCAGCCCCGCCGCGGTCGCCGCCACTGCCGCGGTGCCCAGCAGCACGCTGTCCGGCTCGCGCGGCAGCGCCACCACCCGGTCGGTCGCATCCGCATACAGACGCAACAGTACCGGATTGGCCGCGTGCCCGCCGGTCAGGTGCAGCACCTGGATGGAATACCCCGCCGCATCCATCGCCTCGAGGATATGGCGGGTGCCCAGCGCGATGCCCACGCACGCCGCGTAGTACAGCCGCGCGAGCGAGTCGAACGAGCTGTCCAGCGTGAGCCCATGGATCACCCCGCGCGCCGCCGGATCGGCGAGCGGCGAACGGTTGCCGTGAAAATCCGGCAGCACCATCAGCCCGCCCGCCATCGCCGGGCCCTCCGCCGCCAGCAACGCCTCCACCCGCGCCAGCACTTTTGCATGCCGGTCCGGACCCGCCCCGCGACCCTCGGCGTGCCAGTCGAGGATGTGGTCGAGCAGCGCCCCGGTGGCCGATTGCCCGCCCTCGTTCAGCCATTTGCCGGGGATCATGGCGCCGAAATACGGCCCCCAGACGCCGGGAATGGGCCGCGGCGCCGATGCGGCCGCCATGTGGCAGGTGGACGTGCCGGCAATGACGGCGATGCGCCGGTCCAGCTCGGCACCGTCCAGCCCGCCCAGCAGCCCCAGCCCGCCGGCATGCGCATCGATCAGGCCGACGCCGACCACGCAGCGCGGTGTCAGCCCGAGTTCGGCGGCGGAAGCCGGCGTCAACGTTCCTGCTTGCGTGCCGATTTCGGCCGCCCGGCCCGGCAGCCCGGCCCGGGCGGGCAAATCCTCCAGGCCGATCCGGTCGAGAAAATCGGGCTGCCAGCCCGGCGTTTCGTGGTTCAGATAGGTCCACTTGCAGGTCACCGTGCAGGCCGAGACCGCGACCCGTCCGCTCGCCCGCCAGGCCAGGAAATCGGCGAGATCGAGCGCCAGGGCGGCGCGCGCCCAGGCGGCCGGCAGATGCCGCTTCAGCCATAGCAGCTTCGGCAGTTGCATCTCGGGCGACATCACCCCGCCCACATGCGCCAGCACACGGTGCCCGGTGGCGGTGATCTCCTCGGCTTCGGCGATGGCGCGGTGGTCGGCCCACATCACCACGTTCCAGCGATCCTCGCCGGTGGCCGACACGCTGACCGGCCTGCCCGCCGCGTCCAGCAGCACCAGCGAGCAGGTGGCATCGAAGGCCAGCCCCGCCACCCGCCCCGCCGCCACCCCGGCGGACTCCCGCGCCGCCCGCACCGCTGCCGCCACCGCGCCCCAGATCTCGTCGCCGCTGTGCTCGGCATGACCGGACGCGGGGCGATGCGTGGCGAACGGCTGCTCGGCCCGGCCCAGGCGCGCCCCGCCCGCATCGAAAACCCCCGCCCGCGCACTGGTCGAGCCGACATCCACGGCGATCACCACGTCGGACGGTCCAGTCATGCGCTGCCTCCCGCAGTCGTGCGTGCGATGCCGCCCAGTCTATGCCGCGAGACCGGCCAGACATCAAAACCGCATTAAAATGACGTTCCTGGACAGCGTCTTAAACCATCTGCTCAGACCTTGCCCGGTATTCCAGCGCCGTCCCGAGTCGCCGCAAGGAGCGAGGCATGTCCAGCACCGCCGCCCAGACCCAAATCGCCGCCGCTCCGCAAGTGGCCCTCGTCGGCGCGATCCGCTGGGACGCCTGGTACGACGGAACCGAAGGGACGGTCGAGCAGGCGGTCGAGACGGATCTGGCGCCGGCGCAATTCCAAAGCCGGGCGCCTTCGTTCACCACTATCGACGCTTCTGGCGACCTGTACATCAACGGGAACACCCAGGCGGAGATGACCGCCGAAATCCAGGAAGCCGCGAACGCGGGCATCAATTACTGGGCGTTTGACTTCTATGGCGCGGGTTCGCCGATGGACAACGCTCTGTCATTGTACCTCGCCAACCCGAACAATACTCTGGTCGATTTCTGCCTCGTCGATACCGCCGGCTGGGGCGCTACTTCCACCGACTACCAGGCCGCCATCAACCAGCGCGTCGCCCTGATGGCGCGATCCAGCTATCAGTGCGTCGATGGCGGTCGCCCGCTGTACTACCTGATGCTGCCGAGTGCGGCCAATCTGGCGTGGTGGGGCAGCAACCCGGCCAATCTGCGTCCGGCGGTGGACTACCTGCGCCAGCAGGTCGAGGCGGAAACCGGGAAGAACCCGTTCGTCGTCATCATGGGAAGCCCGCTCGAGGCGGCGTCCTATGCGCAAATCCTCGGCGCCGACGCGATTTCCGCCTATGCCATCCAGGGCGGCGACCAGGGCGGGAGCTACCAGACGCTGAGCAACGAAGCGCAGGCCGGCTGGAATGCCGAGGTCAGCACCGGATTGTCCGTCATCCCCACGGTCATGACCGGATGGGACCCGAGCCCGCGGGTCGCGAACCCGGTTCCCTGGGGGTCTGACGGCACCGCGAGCTACGCGGAGGCAACCCCGGCGCAGATCGCCACGCAACTGACCGATGCCCTGGACTGGATCGCCGCCCATCCACAGGAC
Source organism: uncultured Alphaproteobacteria bacterium (assembly GCA_963714255.1). Classification (GTDB taxonomy): domain Bacteria; phylum Pseudomonadota; class Alphaproteobacteria; order Acetobacterales; family Acetobacteraceae; genus Rhodovastum. The sequence continues at coordinate 280,989 of CAVQNU010000015.1, read as the reverse complement.
ACGGCGAACACCGCCCTCGTTTACGCCTGGGACGAGTTCGACGAGGGCGGATGGCTCGCCCCCACCTATGTTGCAGGCGATCCCACCGGTGACACGTCGCGGCTGACCGCTGTCGGCCAGGCCCTCGCGCTCGCCCGCAGTGCCCGGGTCGTGCACAATCCCAACGGCGGCACCATCGCCACGCTCGCCGATGGCACGGTCGAATACTATGCCGCCTCGGGCATCCTCACCAAAGTGGTCAACCCCGATGGCTCGTATCTGACCTACAATGCCGATGGCACGGTGTCGCATTACAGCGCCCGCGGCGCGCTGACGGAAATCGACAACACCGACGGCACCAAGGTGCTGATCGGCAGCGACGGCACGCGGACCACCTGTAGCGTCACCGGCCAGGTCACCGAGATCGTCTATCCGGATGGCAGCAAGAAGGTGATTTATCCCGACGGCTGGCTGTACTACGCCGCCAACGGCACCTACCTGCAGCACGAGGTCGATGCGGTCGACGGCACCCGCAGCTTCTACAACGCCCAGGCCCAGTTGACCGTGATCGACTATCCGGACGGCAGCCGGATGTCGGTGGCGAGCAACGGACTCCAGACCACGACCGGCGCGAGCGGCCTGGTCACCCGGATCACCGGCGCGGACAACAGCGTGACGGTGACCAGCCTGCAAGGCGGGGTCATGATTACGCTCGGCAACGGCAACGACACGGTGGTGGCCGGCGGCGGCGGCAACAGCATCACCCTCGGCAACGGCCAGGACACGGTCACGCTGGCGGGCACGGGCGATCATCTGCAACTCGGCAGCGGCGCCGACACCGTGCACGCCGGAGCCGGCGATGCCATCGTCCTGCTCGGCACGGGGCTGATCCTTCTCGGCGGCTCGGCTCCGACAGTGTTCCTGGGTGCGGCGGCTTCCGCCATCGATGACCGGTCGAGCGGTCTGACGATCGTGGTGACGATGAACTCGGGCAGCCTGGACCTGACCGGTCTGGCCGGGGACCCGCACTGGGTGGTGGATCTGACCGGCGGCGCCGGCGGCTACACGACGCCCGCCGGCGTGCTCGCCGCGCTGCAAAGCGACGGACATGGCGGCGCGTCGCTGATGCTGGGGAGCAATGCAGGGGCGGCTTCGATCGATTTCGCCGGTCTTGCGCCGGGGCATATCGTGCCCGCCGACTTTAAGATCGGGTAGGAAGACCAGGGCTCTGCCCCGAGGCACCTGGCCCGAGGCACCTGGCCCGAGGCACCTGGCCCGAGGCACCTGGCCCGAGGCACCTGGCCCGAGGCACCTGGATCGTGTCGCGGCTCCGATCGGGGCGTAGCCCCGAGCCCCACCAGGGGCTTTGCCCCTGGACCCCACCAAGGGGCGTAGCCCCTTGGAACCCACTCTTAAATAATCGAGATCAAGGGGGCCACTGCCCCCTTGCGGGCCCAGGGCAGAGCCCTGGCCTTCCTGCTGCCACAAGGGTCTGGGCATCCAAGCCGAACATAACTAGGGTCCGGCCACCCCAACTTGTCAGAGCGGCAGGAGGACCCTTACACAATGCTTTCTTGCCATGCCGGACGGTTGCGGCTGCATTGCTTTGCCCCGAGCCTGACCATCGACCGTGGCAACGACGCCGTGTTTGCCCCGGCCGCACGCCGGCATTGACCATGACGTTCTCCCGCGCCCGCCGGAGCGGAGGTGCGGCGCCTGCTGACCGCACTGACCCTCGGGGGGCTGCTGCTGGCGGCGGCGCTGGGCGGCCTGCAACTGCACGCCGATGCGCGCGCCAGCCGGACAATGATAGCCACGGTGAGCGCCGCCGGGCTGCCCTCGCCGCTGTTGGCCGAGCTGGCCCGCGCCCGGCTGGCGGCGCTGCCACTGGCGGCGCTGCTGGCGGCGGCGGCCGGGCTCGCCGGCGCCTTGATCCTGGCGTGGGCCCGCATCCGGGCCACTTCCGGCGCGCCCGCGCGGACCTGGCGCCGTGCGGTGCTGCTGCCGGCGGGGACGCAAACGCTGGTGCGCCGGGCCGCGCGGTGGCCGCAGATTCTGCTGGTGGTGCCGCTGGCCTGCCTCGGCGTCGGCGCGGCATGCCTGCTTCCTGCCGGCGACCCGGCGGCAACGGCGCTGACGCCGGCAGCCTGGCTGCTCGGCGGCGGCCTGATCGCGCTCGGCTTCCCGCTGCTGCTGGCCGAGCGCCTGCTGGCCGCGGTGCCGGCCGACGCATTGCCCGAAGCGCCGGAGCTGCGCGCGCTGGCCTTCCTGGCCACGCTGGCGGTCGTCACCGCCGGGGTGCTGGAGCTGGCCGCCGGGCTGGGGGCGCCGGGCCTGGCGCTGCGGCTGGCCGGGCTGCTGGCGCTGCTGCCCGCCGCCGTCGCGACCGAACTGGGCTTGCGGGCCGCGGTCCGCGGCTTCCTGCCGCCGCCGCCGGCCGCGACCGCACGGGCGGCTTCGAATTCCATGCTGGCGCGCGTCTTCGCCGAAGGTGCCGCGGCGCGCAGCCTGGCCGTTCCGGTGCGCCGGCATCTCGGCATCGACTTCGCCGGCAGTTGGGCGCTGGCCTATGTGCGCGCCGCCTTCGCCCCGCTGGCGCTGCTGCTGGTGCTGATTGGCTGGGGGCTGAGCGGGGTGGCGCTGGTGCCGCTCGACCAGCGCGCCGTGTATGAGCGCTTCGGCGCACCGGTGCGGGTGCTGCCGCCCGGCCTTCACATGCTGCTGCCCTGGCCGTTCGGCCGGCTGCGCCCGGTAGAATTCGGCTCCATGCACGAGCTGGCGCTGAAGGGCGACAGCGCCCGCGAACGTTTCGCCGCCGAGGACGTGCCGCCGCCCGGCGCCGACCGGCTGTGGGACATGGAGAACCCGGCCGAGACCTGGTTCCTGGTCGCCAGCGCGCGCGGCGGCAAACAGGGATTCCAGATGGTCAGCGCCGATATCCGGCTGTTCTGGCGCGTCGGCCTGTCGGATGCCGACGCGCTGCGCGCCACCTACGGCGCCGTCGATCCGGTCGGGCTGCTGCGCCAGAGTGCGGGGCGGGTGGCGGCGGCGTTCTTCGCCGGGCGCACGCTCGACGCCGTGCTCGGCGAGAACCGGGAAACCATGGCCGGACGGCTGCGCGCGGCGGTGCAGCGGGCGCTGGACGAGGCCGGCGTGGGGCTTGAGCTGGAGGCGGTGGTGATCGAGGCGCTGCATCCGCCCGGCGGCGCCGCCGATGCCTACCACGCCGTGCAGGCCGCCCAGATCGATGCCGAGGCCTCGATCTCCGCCGAGCGGGGCCGCGCTTTCACCAGCCTGTCCGAGCAGCACCAGCTGGCCACCGGCGCGCTGCGCGGGGCCGAGGCGGACGCGGCGGAGACGCTCGGGGCCGCCCGCGCCGACGCCATCCGCTTCGCCGCCGAGCACGATGCCGACCGCGGCGGCGCGCCGCCGTACCGGATGGAACGCCGGCTGGCGGCGCTGAAGGCGGTGCTGTCCGCCGCCGGCGGGCTGACCCTGTTCGACCACCGCCTGCCGCCGGGCGCCGCGCCGCTGCTCGATTTCCGCCCCATGCCCGGCAGCGGCGCGACAATGCCGCCACCGGATCTGTCGCCCCCGGCCCAGGATGTCCCTGCAGAGGAACCCGCCAATTGAGCCACACCCAGGACGCCACGGACGAACCGGCCCCCGCTTCCGGCACCCGGCTCGGCACCGCGCTGCGCTTCGTCCTTGCCGCCGTCGTGGTGGCGGCTGCCGTGCTGGCCGGCACCGCGGTGATGGTGGGCGCCGGCGAGGCCGTGGTGGTGAGCGAGTTCGGCGCGCCCGTGCGGGTGCTGACCGAACCGGGCCTGGCCTGGAAACTGCCGGCGCCGCTGCAGGGCACCACCGCGGTCGATCTGCGGCTGCGGACCAGCTCGACCGGGCTGCAGGACGTCGGCACGCGCGACGGGCTGCGCATCCTGGTGCAGGCCTATGTCGCCTGGCAGGTGCCGGCCGAGCCGGACCGTATCCGCCAGTTCCTCCGCGCCGTGCGCAACGACCCCGACGAGGCGGCGCGGCAGGTGCGCAGCTTCGTCGGCTCGGCGCTGCAGGTCACCGCCAGCAGCTTCGATTTCGCCGAACTGGTCGATACCGACCCGGCCCGGCTGCGCCTGGCCGATTTCGAACGCCGCCTGCAGGCGCAGGTGGAAGCGCAGGTGCTGCAGACCTACGGCATCCAGGTGCGCCAGGTCGGCATCGAAACGCTCAGCCTGCCCGATGCCAGCCTGACCGCGACGGTTGCGCGCATGCGCTCGGAACGCGAAACCGTGGCCGCCGAGCGCACCGCCGAAGGGCTGCGGGCGGCGGCCGAGGTGCGCTCCAATGCCGAACGCGACGGCCGCATTACGGTGGCGCAGGCGCGCACCGAGGCGGCGGAGATCGAGGCCCAGGCGCGGCGGGAGGCGGCCGAGATCCAGACCCGCGCCTATCTGAGCGACCCGTCGCTGTACAGCCTGCTGCGCTCGCTCGACATGCTGGTGCAGACGGTGGGGCCGGGCACGCGGCTGGTGCTGCGCACCGATTCGGCACCGTTTTCGGTGCTGGTCGAGCCACCCGCCGCGGCCGCCTCCCCGGCCCCGGCCGCACCCTCGCTGCCGCAATGACTCCGAACGCCCGCCCGGCCGGGCCGGTCGCGCAATCGCTGCAGATCAGCTTCCGCGTGCTGCTGTTCGGGGTGCTGCTGATGGCCGGCGGCTGGTGTTTTTCCAACCTGCGGCAGGTGCCGCCGGACGCCCAGGCGGCGGTGCTGCGCTTCGGCCGGGTGGTGCGGGTGCAGCCGGCCGGCTTGTTGCTGGCCTGGCCGCGGCCGATCGAACGGGTCGAATTGCTGCCCGCCCCGGCGCGGCAGATGGAACTGAAGGTGGTGGCCCGCCAGGCCGCCGGCCGTCGCGGGCGCGGCCGCCGCCCGGCCGAGGTGCCGCCCGCCAGCGCCGGCGGCTACCTGACCGGTGACGGCGGCGAGGTGCTGCTGGACGCCACCCTCACCTGGCGCATCACCGCCCCGGTCGCCTACCTGCTGGAACGTGAGCATGTGCCGGCGGCGTTGCAGCGGCTGTTCGTGGCGGGCGCCACCGCGGTCGCCGCGGGGCGCTCGATCGACGATTTCATGGCCGTGCGCGCCGAGGGTGGCGACGACCCGCGCCTGGAGGCGCAGCGCCAGGCGGTGCGCGGCGATCTGGTGCGCGCGGTGAACCAGCGGCTGGCGGCGCTGGCGCAGGAAGGTGCCGATCTGGGGGTGGAAGTGACCCGCGCCGACGTGGACGCGCTGCTGCCGGTGGAAGCCAAGCCGGGCTTCGATGCGGTGCTGGAAGCCAGCCAGCGGGCCGAGGAGATGCAGGCAACCGCCCGCACCGACGCGGCCCACGCCCAGCAATCCGCCGACCGCGAACGCGATCGGATCCTCGCTGCGGCCAACGGCACCGCCGCCGAGCAGACCGGTGAGGCGAGCGCCCAGGTGGCGGCGGTGACGGCGCTGGCCGGCCGCACCGTGCCGGACGGCCGGCCGGGACTGCTGGCGCAAATCTGGCGCGAACGGGTGGCGACCGTGCTGCACCAGGCCGGCAGCGTGGTGGCGGTGACCCCGGCCGGCGGCACCCGGCTTATTCTGCCGGCGGCACCATGAGCGCGCTGGCCTCCCCGGGGCTGCTGGCACGCACCGAACGGTGGCTGCTGGGCGCGCAACTGACGCTGGCGATGCTGTCGGCCGGGCTGCTCGGCCTGGCGGTGGGATGGGAATTCCTGGTGCCCGACGCGGGTGCGCTGGCCAACCTGGTCGCCTCCGTCGCCGCAGCACTGGTGGCCGTGCCGGTGCTGGCGGATGCCTGGCGCAGCCTGCGCCGCCCCAGCCTGCATGGCATCGCCGACCGGCTGGTGGCGCTCGCGCTGCTGGCCGCCTGGGCGGCCGGCGACCTGATGACGGCCGCGGTGCTGCCGATTGTGATGATCCTCGGCCATGTGCTGGAGGAACGCAGCCTGCTCGGCACCCGCGAGGCGGTGCGCGCGCTGGGAAGGCTGGCCGAGACGCGGGCGCGCCGGCTGCGGCCCGGCGGCGGCACCGAACTGGTCGCGGCGAGCACGTTGCGCCCGGGCGACCGCATCGAGCTGCGCGCGGGCGATCGCGCCCCGGCCGACGGGGTGGTGCGCGCCGGCAGTGCCAGCCTGGACATGGCGTCATTGACCGGAGAATCCGTGCCGGTGGATGTGGCGGTGGGCGACCCGGTGCCGGCCGGCACGATCGACGCCAACGGCCGCCTGGAGGTGGAGATCACCCGTACCGGCGCCGACACCACGCTGGGGCGGATCATCACCCTGATGCGCACCGCCGAGGAGTCGAAACCGGCGGTCACGCGCGTGCTGGAACGCTACGGCGAGCAGTATATGGCGCTGGTGCTGATGGCGGCGGCCGGCACCTGGTTCGCTTCCGGCGACATGGCGTCCACGCTGGCGGTGCTGGTGGCCTCCTGCCCGTGTGCGCTGGTGCTGGCAGCCCCCGCCGCCGCCATCGCCGCGATCGCGGTCGCGGCACGGCACGGGATTCTGATCAAGGGCACCGGCTTTCTGGAGAACATGGCCAGCGTCGATTCGGTCGTGTTCGACAAGACCGGCACGCTGACCACCGGGATGCTGTCGCTGGTTGGCACCGAGGGTGCGGCCGACCGGGCTGGCTTGCTGCGCGTGGCGGCGGCGCTGGGGGCGGCGAGCAGCCACCCGGTCAGCCGCGCCGCCGCCGCCATCGTGCCGGCGGGCGCGCGGGCGGTGGTGGCGGATGCCCGCGAGGAAGGCGGCTTTGGCGTGACCGGTACGCTGGATGGCGAGGCGGTGGCGTTCGGCCGGGCCGAGCTGTTCACGCGGCTCGCGGTGGCGGTGCCGCCGCCGCCCGCGCATGACGGCCCGGTCGCGGGGGCAAGCCGGGGCGGCGTGTTCCTGGGCTGGCTGTTGTTCGCCGACCGGGCAAGGCCGGAAGCGGCGGCGACGGTTGCGGAGCTGCGCGGTCTGGGGCTCTCGCGGCAGGTGTTGTTGACCGGCGACCGGGCGGCGGTGGCCGCGCAGGTCGGCGCCGAGCTCGGCATTGCTGACATTTGCGCCGAGGCGTTGCCCGACCAGAAGATGCGCCGGGTGCAGGCGGAGACCCGGGCGGGTTACCGGCCGCTGGTGGTGGGTGACGGCATCAATGACTCGCTGGCGTTGAAGGCGGGCGCGGTTGGCGTGGCCATGGGTGCGCAGGGTACCAACGTGGTCCTGGCGTCGGCCGATGTGGTGCTGACCGGCAGTGACCTGCGCCGCCTGGCCACCGCCATTCGCCTGAGCCGGCGGTGCCGGCGCACCATTCATGTCAATGTCGCGATCGGCCTGGGTTGGACGGCGACGCTGGTCGCGCTGGCGGCAGCGGGTATGTTGGGACCGCAGGGGGCGATCGTCGCGGCCCTGCTGCACAATTTGTCCACGTTCGTAGGCCTGGGAAACGCCGGAAGGCTGCTGCTATTCGACGAAACCTCTTAAAGAACGGGGTCAAGGGGCCCACCGGCCCCTTGCGGGTCCAGGGCAGAGCCCTGGCCTTCCTTATCTCAACCTGAACGAAGGCCGATGATGGCGGGTAGCCCCCAGCGCCGCCAGCGCAAGCCGGTGCGCCGCCGTCCCGTACCCGGCATTCCGATCCCAGTGATACCCAGGATAGCGCAGGGCCAGCCGTGCCATCCCCCGATCCCGCACCACTTTGGCGACGATCGATGCGGCGGCGATCGACAGGCAAAGCCCATCGCCGCCGACCACGCAGCGCACTGGGCAGGCCAGTGCGGGCGGCCGGTTCCCGTCCACCAAAGCCAGGTCGGGCGGCGCCGGCAGCCGGCCGACCGCCCGGCGCATGGCCAGCAGCGAGGCCTGCAGAATGTTGATGCGGGTGATCTCGGTCACCGACGCCGCGCCGACGCCGATTTCGGCCAGCCCGGCCGCGCGCGCGGCGCTGAGCGCGGCGAAGGCGGTCTCCCGCTGGAGCGGCGAGAGTTTCTTGGAATCATCGAGCAGCCCGACCAGCGCCGGCGGAATGCGCCGCGACAGCACCACCGCGGCGGCGACCACCGGACCGGCCAGCGGTCCGCGCCCGACCTCGTCGACGCCGGCCACCCGGCCGCCGGCCGCCGATTCCAGGGCAAAATCCGGCATGGAAAGCAGGCGCTCAGTGCAGCCCGGTGGCGAGGCTCTCCAGCGCGCCGTGGTCGCGCATGATGATTTCCGAGGCGCTTGGGATGTCGATCAGCCGCTCGCACTTGAACCGGGTGAGGGTGCGGCTGACCGTCTCGATGGTCAGGCCGAGGTAATCGGCGATGTCGCTGCGGGTCATTGGCAGCGTGACTTTCTCGGCGGCGCGGTGGCCGCAGGGGGCGGCGCCGTTGGAGACGCAGGCGGCGCGGGTGACCAGGAACGAGGCCAGCCGCTCGCGCGCGGTTTTGCGGCCGAGCAGCAGCATTTGCTCCTGCGCCGCGACCAGCTCGTTCGAGGCCACTTCGAGCAGGCGCTTTTCCATCGCCGGGAAATCGTCGAGCAGGGAGCGCAGCTTGGAGCGCGAGAAGCGGCAGATGCGCATCGGCTCGACCGCCTCGGCGCCGAAGGCGTAGGTGGACGACACCGCCAGGCCGAGAAACGTGCCCATCGGCGCGAAGCCGGTGATCTGCCGCCGCCCGTCCGGCAGCAGCTTGAACAATTTCGCGGTGCCGTGGGTGACGTTGAAAAAATGCTCGGCCGGGTCACCCTCCTCGATGAAGGTCCGTCCCGCGTCGACGGTGAGGCTGACGGCCAGCGCAGCCAGACGCTCGATATCGCGTTGATCGATCGCGTTGCAGACGCTGAATGGCCGGGCGTCGCAGGCGGCACAAGGCTCCGATGGCCGAACGGACTCGACGACCAGCGGACGGACACGGAGGTGCGTCATCGGCAATCCACACAGGATGCTGCCACCAGGCGGTGGCAGTTGCGTGACCTTAGCCGAGCTATCCCCGAGCGTGAACCGTTTTTACGCAGAGCGGCAAGGAGCTGCCTTGATCTGCATCAAGGCAGAATCGCCCGCCGGCAAGGCACACTTCAATCGTGAGCGATATAATGGCGAGCATGTCGGGCTTCACCTGCAAAAACCTGTCGCCGGACGAGGTACACATTGTGTATCCGCTGGTACGGGAATTGGTCCCTACGCTTGACCTCAAGGGCTGGACGCGCATTTCCAAGCGCCTGGCTAATCCGAAGCGCGCGGAACAGGGGGGTATACGGGTGGTGCTGCGCAGCCCGCGCCCGTTGCCCTGCGGACTGTTCCTGTACCGTCGCGAACACGACCTGGCCCGCGGCCCCATCCTGATCGCCGAGCACATGGTCGCAGTGGACGTGCTGGACCCGCAATCGGTGATGTCCGCCCTGGTGAGCGACCTGGAATTGCTGGCCGAACGGCTGGGCTGCTCGGCCATCCGGACCATGGTGCTGGAACAGGCCTCACTGGCGGCCTCGGGGCTGTACGCCGCCGGGCACCGGCCGGAAGGGGCGACGCTGTGGAAGCCGATCGAGGACCCTTCGCCGGCTCGGAAGGCTTGTGGGGCTGAGTCGTAAGATGCCGGGGCGCTGCCCCGGACCCTGGCAGGGGCTTTGCCCCTGCACCCCACCAAGGGCCATAGGCCCTTGGAACCCTTTATACTACAGGGCGGCCGGGTAGCTCACCAGGCGCTTGAACAGCGCGGAAACGGCATGCCGCCGCGTCTCGCGGCGAGAAGCGGCGGCATCCACCATCCAGTTGAACATCACGCAGCGGCGCACGCCGCTGTGCTTGTGGTGGCCGTGAAACGAAATGTCGCTGCGGCGGAAAACGACCAGCGTGCCGTCGAGCGGCACCACCTCGGCGGCCATGTTCTCCAGGTCGTCGGCACTGCGCAGCAGGCGCAGCCGGCCGCCCCGGTGCGGCCAGGATTTGTTGAAATAAATCAGGCCGGTGACCAGCTTGTCGCGGCTGTCGGTATGAATGCGCCCGTCCTGCTCCCGGCAGCGGCTGCGCAAATGGATCATCAGCGTCTCGGGCGTCAGATCGACACCGAAAATCTCGGAGAACACCGCACTGGTGCGCGCCGCGCGCAGCGCCGCCAGCAGCCGGTCCAGCGCGTCGCCGGACCCACAGCTGCGCGCCGGTTCCACCCCGCCATGGCCGGCCACCGGGAAGCAGGTGCGGACCGCTTCCGCTTCGGCGGGCGGCACAAAGCCCGGAACGACAACGTGGTCGAACGGATCACGCTGCAGCCCGGCGCGCCGCAAAGCGTCGATATCGAGGACGCCCCCGTCCGGCATGCCTAGACCACGCGCGCGTGCTTGGCCTGATCCGGCTTGAGATAGGTATCGAATACCGCCGCCACGGTGCGCACGAACGGCCGCGCCTCCGGACGGATGGACACCGTGCTGCCGTCCCACTCCACCACGCCGTCATCGGCCATCGCCTGCAGGCGCGGCTCGGCGGCACGCAGCGTCTCGGGGTCGGCGCCGTGGCGCGCGGCGATGCGGGCGAGATTGACCCGGCCCTGGCACATCAACTGCTCGATCACGTCGCGCCGCAGCCGGTCGTCGGCACTCAGCGCAATGCCGCGCTTGGTCGGCAACTGACCGGCCCGCACCTTGTCGCGCCATTCCGGCAGCGCCGCGGCGTTCTGCACATAGCCCTCCGGCAGCGAGCCGATCGAGGAGGCGCCGAAACCCACCAGCACCGGCGCCTGGTCGGTGGTGTAGCCCTGGAAATTGCGGCGCAGGGATTCTGCGTCGAGCGCGGTGGACAGGTTGTCCTCGGGCTTTGCGTAGTGGTCGAGGCCGATCGCCCGGTAGCCGCGCGCGGTGATCTCCCGCTCGGTCACCTGCAACTGCGCCCAGCGCTCCATCTGGCCGGGCAGCGCGTCCTCGGGCAGCAGCAATTGCTGCTTCTTCATCCACGGCACATGCGCATAGCCGAACACCGCGACCCGGTCCGGACTGAGATCGAGCGCCCGCGCCACCGTCTCCACCGTGCCCACGGCCGTCTGGTGTGGCAGGCCGTACATCAGATCCACATTGATCGAGCCGATGCCGCGGGCGCGCAGCGCGTCGGCCACCTTGCGCGTCAGATCCCACGACTGCACGCGGTTGACCGATTCCTGCACCTTCGGGTCGAAATCCTGCACGCCCAGGCTCGCCCGGTTGCAGCCCATCCGGACCAACCCGTCGAGCACATCCTCGGTCGCCGTGCGCGGGTCGATTTCGACGGCGATCTCGGCGTCGGGCGCGAAGGCGAAGCGGGCGCGCAGCCGGTCCATGATCTCGGCCAGCCGCTTCGGCGGCATCAGCGTGGGCGTGCCGCCGCCCCAATGCACATGCTTCACCCGCAGCGTCCGCCCGATCGCCGCGGCAACCAGGTCGATTTCGGACAGTATCGTGTCGGCGTAGGATTCCACCGGCTCGGGCTTGTTCACCGCCGTGGTGTGGCAGCCGCAGTACCAGCACAACTGGGCGCAGAACGGCACGTGCAGATAAAGCGACAGCACCGCGTCATCCGGCAGGGCGGCCAGCCAGCCGCCATAAACCCCGGCATCCACCGCCGGCGAGAAATGCGGCGCCGTGGGGTAGCTGGTGTAGCGCGGCACGCGCGCGTCGTATTTTTCGATGATCGCGGTGATGTCCATGCCGGAAAGATGATCCGCCGGGCGGACGGCTTCCTTGATCTGCGTCAAGTGGCGCCGGCCGGAACGTTGACGGCTGTTAACAAAATCGCCGCCCGGGCGCCCCGCCGGCCGCTTCTAGGCACGACCCGCTCATTTCTTATATAGGGTTAACCTCACCGACCGGGACTCCCGCGTGCCCCACACCAGCATGACCGGCGCCCCCGACAGCGCACTCGCCGCCTACCTGCCCCGCTTCGCCGGCCGCACCGTGCTGGTGCTGGGCGACATCATGCTGGACCGCTACGTGCTGGGCGAGGTGCGCCGCATCTCGCCGGAAGCGCCGATCCCGGTGCTGCGGGCCGAACGCCGCCGCCGGGTGCTGGGCGGCGCCGGCAACGTCGCCCAGAACGTCGCCGCCCTGGGGGCGCGGGCGGTGCTGGTGGGCATGGTCGGCGCCGATGCCGCCGGCGACGAGGTTGGCCAGATCCTGCACGGCTCGGCCGGCGTCACCGCCCGGCTGGTGCTGGCCGCCGACCGGCCGACCACGGTGAAAACCCGCTTCATGAGCGGCAGCCACCAGTTGCTGCGGCTCGACGAGGAAGTCACCCTGCCGGCCAGCCCGGACCTCGAGCGCCAGGTGCTCGACGCCTTCGCCGCCGCCGTCGGCACCGCCGACACCGTGGTGATCTCCGACTACGCCAAGGGGCTGCTGACCGACAACGTTCTGGCGCAGGCGATCGGGCTGGCCCGCGGCGCCGGGCTGATGGTGGTGGTCGACCCCAAGCGCACCGACCTGTCCGCCTATGCCCATGCCGGCGTGCTGACGCCGAATGCCGCCGAACTTTCGCGCGCCACCGGCCTGCCGGTGACCACCGGCGACGAGGCCGCCGAAGCCGGGGCCCAGGCTCTCGCGCAGGCCGCGGCCGACGCCGTGCTGGTCAAGCGGTCCGAAAAAGGGCTGACCCTGGTGCGCCCGCAGCGTCCGGCACTGCACCTGCCGACGCGGGCGCGCGAGGTCGCCGACGTCTCCGGCGCCGGCGATACGGTCAGCGCCGTGCTCGGCATCATGCTGGCCTGCGGCGCACCGCTGGCCGAGGCCGCCCTGATGGCCAACATCGCCGCCGGCATTTCGGTCGGCAAGCCCGGCACCGCCACCGTCGGCCACGCCGAACTCGCCGAGGCCGTGCACCAGCGCGAGCTGGCCGCGATCGACGGCAAGATCGCCGACCTGGAAACCGCGCTCGCGCGCATCGGGTCGTGGCGGCGGCATGGCTTGCGCGTCGGCTTTACCAATGGGTGCTTCGACCTGATTCATCCCGGCCATGTCCGCCTGCTCGCCCGCGCCCGCGCCGCCTGCGACCGGCTGGTGGTGGCGCTGAACAGCGACGCCTCGGTCAGGCGGCTGAAAGGACCGACCCGGCCGGTGCAGAACGAAACCGCGCGCGCAACCGTGATGGCTTCCATGGCCTCGGCCGACCTGGTGGTGGTGTTCGAAGAAGACACGCCCGAGCGGCTGATCCGCGCCATCCAGCCCGACCTGCTGTTCAAGGGCGCCGACTACCGGCTGGACCAGGTGGTCGGCGCCGGCATCGTGCAGGCGCATGGCGGGCGCGTGGTGCTGATCGACCTGGAGCAGGGACACAGCACCAGCGAGACGATCCGGCGCATTGGGGGCGCCAGCCCGGTGGGGGGGTGACGGGGCTTCGCCCCATACCCCACCAGGGCTTTGCCCTGGACCCACCAAGGGCCATTGGCCCTTGGAACCCATTTTTTAGGCGGCGCCCACGCCCAGGTGGTGGCGCAACGCGGTTTCGATCGCCTCCTCCAGCACAAGCCGGCCGGCGGCGAGCGAATGCTTCTCCTGCACCAGCGCCTGGCCGGCGCCCGACAGGCGCCGCCACAGCGCCTCGTCGCGATACACAAGCAGACAGGCAGAAGCGAAAGCGGCGGGATCGTCGGCCAGCAACATCTGCTCGCCGTCACGCATGTCCATGCCTTCCGCACCGACCGAGGTCGTCACCACCGGCAAGCCATAAGACATCGCGGCGGAAACCTTGCCCTTCACGCCGGCACCGGCCCGCAACGGGCAGACGAACACGCGGGTGACATCAAACACATCGCGCAGGTCCGGCACCATCCCCGTGACAATAACATCGTCCGCCGCCAGCGCCTTCACCTCCTCGCCCGGATGCGCCCCGGCAATGATGAACCGGATGCCGGGCTCCTCCGCCCGTATCATGGGGAATATGTCGCGCACGAAGAACTGCACCGCATCGACATTGGGGCCATGCCGGTAGCCGCCGAGGAAACACATGTCGCGACGCGCCGTGAAGCCGGCCGATGTGCCCGCGAAGTCGATCATGAAGGGCAGCACCAGCGCCGGCGCGCCCGGCGCAATCTCGTCCAGCACCGCTTTCTCGAACGTCGACGGGGTGATGGTGCAGTCCACCTTGCCGATTGCCGCGATCTCGCGCTGCTTCATCGCCCGCGCCGCCTCCAGCCCCGCCGCATCGCCGGTGAGTTCCGCGGCGCGCTGCATGCGCAGGAAATGCAGGTCCATGTTGTTGAACAGCACCGGCGCCTGCGGGGCATGCCGGCGCAGCGCATCAATGGTTTTCTCCACCACCCCGACACGGAATACCAGAACGATATCGAACAGATGTCCGTAGCGGCGCATGTATGACTCGAAATTCGTGTCATACGGCGCGTAGGCGCACTCGATCCCCTCGCGCTGCAGGTTGGTGGTGTATGTCGGCTGGAACAGGAAATTGTCCTGCGGCACGAAATGCACCTTGTACCCAAGCTGCTGCAACAGGCGCAGATGCAGCACCGTGGTCACCGAGCCGGCATCCTGGTCCGGCGTGGGTGCCGTCGCGTCAACCACCAAAGCGCGCCGGTGCACCCGGCGCTCGCGCTCGAAATACGGCGCCTCGCCGTTGCGCCGGTGTTCGGCCAGCACGTCGCGCCAGCGGAGCAGGAACTTCTTCGCGTTGACCAGCTGATAGGCCTTCACCCCGGCCTGCATATCGGTGCCCGAGGTCTTGCCCTCGTAATGGATCACCCGCGACTGCGGCTGCAACCAGATCTCATACCCGGCCGTCCGCAGGCGGAAGCAAAGATCAGAATCCTCATTGTAGGCGGGGGCGTAATGCCGGTCGAAACCTTCAAACTTGTTCCACAGCGTCGCCGGCACCGCGACCGATGCGCCGGAGATATAGTCCACCTGGCGCGCGTGACAGTATTGTGGCCGGTTCGGGTCGTCGTTGCGGCCATAGTTCCAGGCCAGGCCATCGCGCCAGATGATGCCCCCGGCCTCCTGCAGCGAACCGTCGGGATAGAGCAGCTTGGAGCCCACCAGCCCGGCCCGAGGGAACAGCGCGAAAGCGCCGGCCAGCTCGTCGAGCCAGCCGGCGACGACGCGGGTATCGTTGTTGAGCATCACCAGAATGCCGCCGCGCGCCATCGCAGCCCCGGTGTTGCAGCTGGCGATGAAGCCGCCGTTCACCTGCTGGCGATGGACGCGGATACCGGCCACCGCCGGCAGTTTCTCGCCGGTCTGATCGGGCGAGACGTCGTCGATGACGATGATCTCGGCCGTCCGTTGCGAGGCATGGCCGAACAGGCTGTCCAGGCAGTTCAGCGTATAGCCGAGCTGGCCATAGACGGGGATGACGATGGAAACGTCCGGAGCAGCGTCGCCAGGTCCGCAGAGCAGCAGCCGTTTCGGCAGTTCGTTCAACGCTGCGATGGCTTCATCGAAGCGCGGGTCATCGCCGGCAAGGCCGAAGCGCGCAAGGAACCGCTCCCCCGCGCGCCCTTCCAGGATCGCGGCGTCATCGACCCGGTGATCATAGAGCTCAAGCGCTTGTGCCGGTACGCCGGGCGCCGCCGCCAGCGGCCAGTCGTGGCGGGTGCGCGGCACATCGAAGAATCCGCCGCCGCCCGGCGACGCCGCCGCATCCAGCTTGCGGCGAAGCTGCGCGTTTTCGGTCGCCAGATCGAACATGCATTCGTCGCGCTCGACCAGACGCTCGACCAGCGCCACGGCGCGGCGGCGCAGGTCGAGCAGATCCTCGTCGCGCACGCTCTCCTCGGGCAACTCCAGCGGGTTGGCGATGCCGGCAACCGGTGCGACGGGTGGCACCGCCCTCCCGGCTTGGCCGTCCGCGGCGGCCAGCGCCGCCGCGGCGCCGGATGGCGCCTCGAACACGCCGCAAGCCAGGTCGGGCAGCGCGGTGTTGGAGCACAGCAGCACCGTCACGTCAGGCGCCGACGCGGGACTATCCGCCAGCGCCACCACCCGGCTGGCCTCGAGGCGCGCATCGGCAAGCAAAGTCCCGACCAGTTTGCGCTGCCGGTAGCTGGCGACATGGCGGAATGCGAGCGCCAGCGCGGCCCCCAGTTCACGCGCGCCGGCGGCGGCGGCCGGGGTCTGGCAGGTCTGCGTCCGGCAGGCCAGCGCCAGCACGCCGCCGTCGCGCAGGACGTAGCGCAGGCCCGGCAAGGCCGCGAGGAGCTTGGCCGGTGTCTGCGCGTCGAGCACCAGCACCAGGTCGGCGCCGCCTTTCGGCACCTGCTCGCGCAGCACGGTGGCGGCGGCAGCCTCCAGCAGCCCGGTCGCCCCCGTGCCGGCGTCCCCGGGTTGGGCATGCACCAGGTACCGCTTCGCCCGGCGCAGAGCGGGCGCAGGAAGCGGGCCCGGTGCAAGGTGGCGAGCCGGTCCGCCGCAGTGGCATCCGTCCGGGGCGGTGCGCCCTCGCCGGGGGAGATGTCGTTCATTGCGCTATCCTCGCGCCAGGCACGCCGTGCCGGGGTCATAGCCTGGGGCAGCATTACGCATCCGACAAGGCCGCCAGCCATTCACCGGTGCGCCGGACCCTTGCGCCATCAATATTGTAAACCTCGATCCGCACGGAAGCGATACCGCGCCGCGCCGGCGGCGGGCCCGGCCGATGCCGTGTGAAATTTCGCCGCAAACGGCGTTTCGGTTTGGCGCGCCCAGGCAACGCCGATATCATTCCATTGCGACGCTGCGATAACGACATCGGCGCGGCTGCATGTACTGTGGAGAAAAAAAGATACAGAGGATCGTGATTATTGGAGCAAATCAAGCGGAATTCAAAGGCGCCCATAAGTGCTGCCAGGATGACCTCGACGGCCGAAGGCGGACGATCACTCAAACGCGCAAGCCTGCCCTTCAACCGACGTGATATAATTTTCGAACACACTCAGGACTCCTTGTATCGCAATGGTTTACGCCACGAAAGAAACGAGCGCTGGCGAAGCGGCACTGGAATGCGAGCCGGGAGTCATGCGCCTGTTCGGACTGTCCGACATCGGCACGCGCGGCCTGATCAGCGGCTACGCCCATCCGGAATACGGACATAACTGGAACGAAGGCATCGACCCGACGCTCGTGCTGGCGGTCGAGGGGAAGATCGGCGCCGCCATGCTGACCATCGAAGGCGAGCCCTTCGTCAGCCGGTTGCAGCCGTTGCAGGAATTGACGGTTTACGTCAACGGCCACCGAGCCGCCTTCTGGCGCCTGTCCAGGCGCACCGATCATTCCTTGCGATTTGCGGTGGAACCGGAATGGTGGCTGCCGCGCAATGGTTGGTCGGTGCTGAAGCTGGTGTTTCACCTGCCCAACAGCGTCCGGCCGGTCGATGTGGGTGAAGGCGAAGATGGCCGGGAGATGGGATTTTGCTTCCGGTCACTGCTGCTGGAACAGCGCTAGCGCATCATCGGGCCGATTGGCGACCAAAAGCCGGTGGTTTTTCTCGCTGAAACAAAAGATTATTGCGCTCTGGCCGTTTACGGTCAGGGAGCGCGCGCGAACTCAATTGTCTTTGTTGTGATCTGGCTTTTCGGCCCGGCGTTCGTTAGCTTGTCCGGTGGCGCACGCCAAACGTCAGTCCGTACCCGGCAAGCGGGACGCATCTTGTCGAGCCGAATCCAGGGCGAAGGGACCCAAGCTGCGTCCGGCTATGCCGCATGAACCAAGCTACTTCATCAGCTCACCCGGACGGTTGCTGTTCCTGCACGTGCCAAAGACCGCCGGCCTCAGTATGCGGTTGTACCTGCGCAACCAGTATCCCGCCGATGAGGTCTTTGCGCCGGATTCCTGGCGGGCGGCGCTGCTCCATCCGCATCCGCTGGCGCAGTACCGGCTCTACCAGGGCCATTTCCGTGCCAATTTCCGGGCCAGGCTACCCAGCGGAACGCGCACCCTGGTGATCCTGCGCCGCCCGCAAGACCGTTTGATTTCGGCTCTCCGCCATCTGCGCCGCGATCCCGAGTTTCACCCCGACCACCATTTGGCGAAGGGACGATCGCTGCCTGACCTCATCGGCGACGACTACGTCATGCGGCGGCAGCGAGACGTGCAAACCTATTGGCTCGCGGCATCCGCCAGCGCCGATGCGGTCGACCGGTATTTGCGCGCCAACCCTGGCGGCGATCCGGCCGACGTTGAACCCGACATGGACGATACCGCACTCGGGCTCGCCGAGCGCATGCTGCAAAGCATCGCCTTCATCGGCTTTACGGAAAACCTGGCGCCGGTACTGGCCGAACTGAGCGACGAGATGGATTACTTCCCGATCCGCGCCCTGCCCCGGATCAACGCCGCTGACGAACCGCTGCTGGACCGCGACCGGCTGACCCGGGATGATCTCGCCCGCGTCGCCGCCTACAACACGCGCGACGAAGCGCTGTACGCCACTGCGCATGCCCTGGTGGAAGCGCGCCGCGTCGGCAAGGCGCTGGGCCGCTTTCGCGACAAGGGACACCATCACCCGCCGGAGCAACTTTTCACCGTTGATCTGAGGCGGGCGGTGCCGGGCGTGGGCTGGTACGAGTGCGAGGAGGATGGCGGGGCTGCCTGGCGCTGGACCGGTCCGGGCCAGGAATTCACCCTCGGCCTCGCGCTGAGGGTGGACCGCAGCTATAACGTTGAGATCGTTTTTCGCCGCCATCCACAGGCCATCAGCGACACGTTTGAGGTGCGGGCAAACGGGGTACGGGTGGCTGCGAGTCTTCTGAACCCTGGCGGTGATCCACTTGTGCGCCGCGCCTGTTTTTGCGTGCCCGTGGACCTGACGCGCGCCTTCGGCGGTGCGTGTCATCTGGTGTTCGACACGGGTCCGCCGAGCAGCCCGGCCGAGAACGGCCACAGCGACGCGCGCCCGCTCGGCATCGCCGTGTACCGTATCGCTTTCGCCGAGGCGGCACCTGCGGACGCGACGCGGTGATCCGGGTTCTGCTGTGCCGCTTGCCGCGGGCGGCGGTTTTTCTGCAAGCTTCGGCGCAATGACCGTCCCCCCCATCACCGGCGACATCCAGCTCCAGCCCGACGGCAGCGTCGAGGGCTGGGTATGGTCGCCCGACCTGCCCGGGCAACGGCTGGTCGCCGAGATCCTGGTCGAGGACGTCCGCGTCGGCGCCATGGTATCGGCGATGTTCCGCCGCGACCTGGTCACCCAGGGCGTCGGCGATGGCCACCACGGTTTCCGCTTCCGACTGCCGCCGGGCGCCATCCCGGATGATGGCCCGGTGATGATCACCGGCCGCGAGCGGCAGTCCAAACAGGTGTTCGCACGCATTGTGCGGCAGGCACCGGCGCCCGCGCACCGCGAGGCCATCGACGCCGCCGCCGGCCGCGTGCAGGCATTGTGGACCGACCTGGAGGCCCTGCGCGCCGGGCGGGAACAGACGAGCAAGGCAGACCATCTGCGCGACGGCTTCGCGCGGCTCGCGCTGCTGCTCGCCGCCCGTGCCCGGGCCCATGACGACAGTGCCGGCATCGCGGCCACGGTGGCGCTCGGCGGCCTGCAACGCGCCGCCGCCGGGCTTGCCTTGCCACGGTCGGGCCGTCCGGGCATCAGCATCGTCCTGCCGGCGGGGCCTGACGTGTATGCAGCCCTGCGCCGCCTGCGGGCGCTTGCGCCGGCGCTGACGGCGATCGAGGGCGAGATCCTGCTGATTGACGACGCCGCCGATCCTGCCACCGCGCTGCTGCCCGCGCTGGTGCCCAACATCGTCTATTTCCGCGCCGGCGGCCCGGAGGGGATGGCCCGCGGCGTCGCCCTCGGCGCCCGCGCCGCGCGCGGCACCACCATTGCACTGCTTGAGCCGGCGGTTCAGTTGCCGTCCGCCGCCGCGTTGCTGGCGCTGGCCCGGCATGCCGCCGCGGCACCGCAGACGGTGCTGCTCGGCCCCGCGGCGCTGGCGGCGTGCGCGCGGGTGAATGCGCTCGCCGCCGCCCCGGAGGTCGTGGCGCCGGCCAGGCTCGGCCTGCGCATCGCGCTGGCGCGCGACCTGCTGGTCAGGGCCGGCGGCGTGGAAGCGGAAATGGCGGACGGCGCGGCGCTCGAGAGCGCTGATCTGTGGCTGCGCTGCCGCCTGCTGGGGGCCGCTGCACAGGCTTGGCGCGAGCCGGTCAGGACGGCGGGCCAGGAACCGCCGCAACGGGAACGTCCGCGGGCGGCGCTGCTGGCGCTCGCTGCGTTTCGCCACCGCTGGCGGGCTTCCGGCGGAGGGATCGGGTAAGGAAGCAAGGCCAGGGCTCTGCCCTGGACCCCATTACTTAAAAAAGTGTTTAAGTAGTGGGGTCCAGGGCAGAGCCCTGGCCTTTCTTCCTTACTCGGTCCCCCACAGGACGATGTCAGACCCAAGCCTCCACGTCCGGTTCCCGTCGGCCAACTTCGTCTCCTTCGCGGAGTTCGAGGAGTACCGGCGCGACATGCAACCGCGCATGGATGCCCGCTACGTCTACGAGCGCGGCCTCGCCAATACCGGGGACGCCATCCTGCGCGACGGCACATGCGCCCCCTGCCTGCGCCGCGCCCGTTTCACCGCCCGCACCGAAGGCGGCGAGGCGCTGGCCGACGGGCGGATAGTCCCCAACTGGCGCGAGGAACTGACCTGCGACTGCGAGGATCGTCTCAATAACCGCAACCGCGCGATGCTGCATTTCCTCGCAGCCGTGGCCGGGCTGCGCGGCTGGTCGCGGGTGCTGCTGTTCGGGCCGCCTTGTCCGGTGGACCGGCGCATCGGCGCCCAGGCTGGCGGCATCACCAGCGTTCCACGCCTCGGCCTCGTGCGCGCCGCCGGCGCTGCCGCGCCGGCCTATCGGCTCGCCGCGGCCGACGCGGCGTTTCACCTGGTGGTGTCGTCAGACTACCTGCACCGCGTGCCGCCGCTGGAGGCCGCCCTCGGCGAGCTCCGCCGGGTGCTGGTGCCGGGCGGGCAGTTCGTGTTCACCGTGCCGTTCCGCGCCCTTGCCGCCCGCACCGTGTCCCGCCTGGACGGATTGCCGCGGGTGGCCGGCCGGCTGCCGGGCGAGGCCGGCGGCGAGGTGCACGAGCTGGGCTGGGACATTCTCGACCTGCTGCGGGGGGCCGGCTTTGCCGATGCCCGCGCCCACCTCACCTGGTCGGACGAACTCGGCTATCTCGGTCCCTTCAATATGATAATCTCCGCCGTCGCTTAGCCGCTCCGGGACCCGTTTCATGACCAGTGCATCGAAGGTGATCCGCGCGCGCGCGCCGCTCCGTCTCGGACTGGCCGGCGGCGGCACCGACCTCAGCCCGTATTGCGACGAGCATGGCGGGGCGGTGCTGAATGCGACGATCGGCCGCTACGCCTATGCCTTCATCGCGCCGTCCGACGACGGCAGCGTGCAGTTCCTCGCCCCTGATCTCGGCGTCGAGGAGCGGCTGGCCTGCGACCTTGGCAGCGTCGCCGGTGCGCGCCTGGCGCTGCATGCCGGTGTGTACCAGCGCATGATGCGCGACTATTGCGGCGGCGTGGCGGTGCCGCTGAAGATCACGTCGTATGTCGATGCCCCGGCCGGGTCCGGACTGGGCTCCTCCTCGGCGCTGGTGGTGGCGCTGGTGGAAGCGTTCCGCACCCTGCTGGAGCTGCCGCTCGGCCAGTACGACGTAGCCCATCTCGCCTTCGAGATCGAGCGCATCGACCTGCGGCTGGCCGGCGGCAAGCAGGACCAGTATGCGGCGGCGTTCGGCGGCGCCAATTTCATCGAATTCCTCGCCAATGACCGGGTGATCGTCAATCCGCTGCGGGTGCCGCGCGCCTTCGTCAACGAGCTGGAAACCTCGCTGGTCACCTGCTTCACCGGCGTATCCCGCCGCTCGGAGATGATCATCGCCGAGCAACAGCGGCTGATGGTCTCGCCCACCGCCGACTCGCTGGCGGGATTGCACCAGCTCAAGCGCGACGCCATTGAAATGAAACAGGCCCTGCTGCGCGGCGAAATCCGCCATGTCGCGGAGATTCTGAGCCGGTCCTGGCTGGCGAAGAAAAAGACCGCCGCCGGGATCAGCACCGGGCCGATCGAGCATCTGCATGCGGTCGCGCTGGCGAACGGCGCATTGGCGGGAAAAGTGTCGGGCGCCGGCGGCGGCGGCTTCCTGATGTTCATCGTGCCGCCGCAGCACCGGGTCGCGCTCATCGAGGTGCTGAACCGGGAGGGCGGCACCGCGAGCGCGGTCCACTTCACCGGGCGCGGCGCGGAGTCCTGGACCGTCAGCGACGGTTAGAGCACCATGCGGCCCATCAGCCGCCGGGCGCCGGCAGCCCCAGATCGGTGAGCAGCCGGCGGTAAACCTCCAGCGCCGCTTCGGGCGAATACAGATCGCGGCAACGCTGCACGCCGCGCTCGGCCAGCACGGTCCAGTCCGCTTCGTCCTGATGCAGCCGCACGACTTCGGCGGCAAACGCCGCCGGGTCGTCGGCCAGCGCGATGCCGTCGCCCGGCGCCAGCCCGGTTCCCTCCAGCGCGATCGTCGTGCCGACCACCGGCACGCCATGGGCGAGGCTGGTCGCGACCTTGCCCTTGAAGCCGGCCCCATAGCGGAGCGGCGCCACCGACAGGCGGACCTGCCCGAACAGCGCATCGAGATCGGCGACCCAGCCCAGCACCTCGACATTGTCGGAGGCCAGGGCGCGGATAAACTCGGGCGGGTTGGCGCCGGCGACGAACAGGCGCAGGCCGGGCAAGGTTTGCAGCGCCAACGGCAGCACCTCGGCGGCGAACCAGTGCACGGCATCGGCATTGGGCGGATGGCCGAAACCGCCGAGGAAGCACAGCCCGGCGCGCGCGGCGAAGCCCGGCGCGGCCGGCCGCGCCTGCGCGATCCAGCGCAACAGCTTGAGTTTGGCCGGCGGCACATCGTCGCGCAGCAACGCCATCTCGTGGTCGCTGGTGATGATGGTGGCGTCGCTGGCGCGGATGCACGCCAACTCCGCCTCCCGGGTGCGGGCCGGATCGGGCGCGGCCTCGCCGGTCAGCTCGGCCAGGCGGGCCTCGCGCACATGGTGCAGGTCGGCCGGCGCGAACAGCAGCTTGGCCTGCGGCGCGCGCGCGCGCACCCGGTCGAAGAACATCGTGGCATTGGCGTGGCGGTAGACATGCACGAGGTCGAGCCCGGCACCGTAGGCGTCCAGGTAGGCGGTGACCGAATCATAGGCTGGCGGCCCCACCACCTCGATGCCGTTGCGGCGCAGTTCGGCCTTTTCCTCCGGCAGGTCCTCATCGCCACCGGCCGAGGCGAACGCCACCCGGTAGCCGAGGCGGCGCAGCAGCAGCATCTGTTCGAACGTCGCCACCGAGCCGGCGTCGCGGTCCGGCCGCGGCAGGGCGTTGTCGATGACAAGCACGTGGCCGGCGAAACCGGTCGCCGGGGCGGCAGGCGCGTTATCCACCCAGCGCTGGCGCAAGCGTCGCGAATCCTCGTCCGGCAGGCTCAGGTCGGGGACCGGCCCCGGGTCGGCCGCGCCGTCATCCGACCAGACCGCGACCGCGAGCGGCTGGTAGAGCACCTGCCGGCCGCTCGCCAGCAGGCGCATGCACAGGTCGAACACGGCATGCGCCGGGCTGGCAAAGCCGGTGCCGAACCCGCCGACCTCGGCCATCATGTCGAGGCGCAGCGCGAAGGCGGCGTCCCCCAGGGCCTGCATGCCGCGCAGGAAATCGTGCTCCGGGTCCGCCGCCATGGCGAACCGGCCAGGATCGCGCAGGGTTTTGTCCGGGCCGATCAGGATGCCGGTGTGATGCAGCAGGCCGTCATCGCGCACCAGCTTCGATCCCACCGCCGCGGCGGCGGGCTCACGCGCAAAAGTGGCGGCGATCTCGTCCAGCCAGCCGGGCATCACCTGCACCTGCGGGGCCAGATAGGCCACCAGGGCGCCACGCCCGGTCGCCGCCACGTCGTTGCGCGCCGCGAGCACGTTGCCGTGCGGCGGCACGCGTACATAGCGCAGGTTGCGCACCACCGCCGGCAGCAGCGCCGCCTCGCCGCCCTGCGCGCCATCATCGAGCAGCACGATGTCGGCCTGCCGGTCGGCGCCTGCGTCGCGCAACGCCGCCAGGCAGCGATAGACCGTGTCGAGCGCGGCGCCGGCATGCACGCAGATGGTCGCCACCGGCGCCGCCGGAATGGCGAGCGCAATCGGGACGAAGCGTGTGGTTATGTCCTCGACCGCCGCCTTCAGGCCGCCGCCGGTCACGCTGTCGGCATCGCCGTCCGCCAGGGCCTGGAAGAAATTCGCCACGGTGGCGAACAGATCGCGCGCGGCCCGGTCCTCCTGCTGCATCTGATCCTGCCGGCCGAAATCGTCGAGCCGCGCGCGCAGCAGGCGGATCTGCCGTTCCAGGTCCTGGATGCGGTCCTCGGCCGCCGCCAGCCGCCCGGCCCGCATCAGGATCGGGTCGCCGAGCATGGTCAGGGTCGCGGTTTCGCGCACGCTGACCCGCAGCATCCCCTTGTCGGCCATGACCGTCCACGGCAAGGCGAACGAAAAGGCGTGGGTGCCGTCGCCGATGCCGGCCGCCTGCAGGTCGGGCCTGAAGTTGGCCGCCCGCGTCGTGCCCACCGGTTCGTCGTCCACCAGCACCGTGAGATCGGCATGTTCGCCCGGGTGGTCGGGGTACCAGCACCAGCCGAGCACCCAGCCATCCTTGGTGACCCGGTCGAGATTGCCGCTCAAGACGCGCGGCTGGGTGCCGGACTGGGTATCCTGCGGCGCATCCTGCCAGGTGACCGGCGTGTCAGTGCCGATCTGCCGGCCCGTCGCCACGTCGCGCAGGGTCACCGTCACGCTGCGCCCGGGCAAGGCGATGCCGGCGGGCAGTGCCAGTTGCAGGCCATGGGCGCCGTCGCCGACGCCGGCGCCGAGCAGGTCGGGACGCATCTGATCGCAGCGGGCGCGCAGCACCTCCAGCCCGTCGATCCACACGCCCACTTCGCGGCGAAGGGCCGGCTCGGCCGGCGACCAGCACCAGGCGACAATCGTCCCGTCCGGCCGCACATCGTCGAGGTTGCCATTGATCGGCACCGCCACTGACGTCACGGCATCGTGCGGCGTCACGGGTGCGACCGGCGGAACACGGGGCCAACTTGCACAGACATCTGCACCATCAGGCTTGGAAAGCCACCTCCGGATGACGCCCGGCGATAACGGCGCCGGCGCGATGCGTCCATTCCTTGTCCGGGTGACAAGCGACGCACCCCCGCTTAACCCGGCGCCGGCACCGCGCCGGCAGGCCGCCCATCCGTCACCAGCGGATCGGCGAGGGCGGCAAGGTCGCCGCCGTTGAAGCGCACCGCGCGCACCCCGGAGGCTGCCGCCGCCTGCATGTCGCTGTCGCTATCGCCGATCATGACCGCCTGGGCGGGATCGAGTTCCCAGGCACGGATCAGATCCAGCAGCATGCCGGGACCCGGCTTACGCCAGTCGCTGGCGCGGCGGTACTCCGCCACGCTGGCCTCCGGATGGGTCGGACAATAGCGCCAGTCATCAATCGTTCCACCGGCTTGCCGCAATTGCCCGGCCACCCAGCGCATCAGCGTCTGCACCGCCACTTCATCGTAATGGCCGCGCGCCACGCCGGACTGGTTGGTGACCACGAAGACGTGCCAGCCGCGCGTCACCGCAAGATGTACCGCTTCGCGGGCGCCCGGCACCCACTCGAACCGGTCGCGCGTGCCCACCCAGCCATGATCGACGTTGAGCACGCCGTCGCGGTCGAGGAACAGCGCCGGGCGGTGCAGACGGGCCGGCAGGTCGCGCCGCGCGCGGGCCAGGTCGTCGGGGATGCCGATGTCGACGAAATAGCCGGACGCCTCGGTGGCGCGCAGCACGCCGCGCGCGGCCAACCCGGGCAGAACATCGCGCTCTAACGAACAGACCGGCGTTACATGGTCGAGCACGCGGCGATCGAACAGATAGATGCCGGCGTTGATGGTCCCCGGGGTGGGCCCCTCCCCTTCCGGCCGCTCGCGGAAGGCGCGCACCCGCTCGCCGTCGGTGTCCACCACGCCGTAGCGCTGCGTGTCCTCCAGCCGGCGCAGCACGATGCGTCCGATCACCTCATCGGGGTCGTGGGCGGCGGCGGCCAGCAGGGCGGCGATGTTGAAATCGAACAGCGAGTCGCCGTTGCACAGCAGGAACCGCTCGTCGAGCTTGTCGCTTGCATGGAACAAAGCGCCGCCGGTGCCGGCGCGTACCGGCTCCTCGCTGACCACGATCGACACCGGAAGCGGCAGGGTGGCGGCGATTGCGGCCAGGTTCTCGCGCAGCCGGCCGGACAGATGGCCGGTCAGCAGCACGAACTCCTCCACCCCGAACCGGAGGAACTCGCGCAGCAGCCAGGCCAGGAAAGGCCGGTCGCCGCAGGGCAGGACGGGTTTCGGGGTGTCGGAGGTGATCGCCCCCAGACGCGTGCCCAGCCCGCCGGCCAGCACGGCGCATTGCCGGATGGTGGCCGGGCGCATGCTCAGGCGCCTTGGGGATGCAGCGCCCGCTCGACCAGCGAGCAGACGATGTGGGCGGCAATGATATGGATCTGCTGGATGAGCGGCGTGGACGGCGAGGGCGCGCGCAGCAGCATGTCGCAGTGCTCCGCCATCGGACCGCCCTGGGCGCCGCCAAAGCCGAGCGTGACCAGGCCCTGCGCCCGCGCAGCTTGCAGCGCCAACAGCACATTCGGCGAGCGGCCGGAGGTGGAGATGCCCAGCAGCACGTCGCCGGGACGGCCGAGCGCCTGCACCTGGCGCTCGAACACGTGCACATACCCGTAATCGTTGCCGATGGCGGTCAGCGCCGAGCTGTCGGTGGTCAGGGCAAGCGCGGCCAGTCCGGGGCGGTCGTAGTTCATGCGCGAGACGAATTCGGCGGCGATGTGCTGGGCGTCGGCGGCGCTGCCGCCATTGCCGGCGATCAGCAGCTTGCCGCCGTTGCGCAGCGCGGCTGTGATCGCGTCGGACATGGCGACCAGGGTCGCGGCCGCTTCGGTGTCGGCGGCAAAGGCCTGGGTCGCCGCCAGCGAGTCCGCCAGCCAGGCGGCGATAAACTGCGTGTCAGGGTGGTTCACCCGCCCTCTCCGTCCGGTTACAGGGAGTGAATAGCTCGGCTTGGTGGTGGGTTACAATGTGAAGGAAGGCCAGGGCTCTGCCCTGGACCCCGCGACTTAAGGAATGGGTTCCAAGGGGCCACTGCCCCTTGGCGGGTCCAGGGCAGAGCCCTGGCCTTCCTTCACTTTAGAAACCCCCGCGTCTCCGCCACCGCCTGCGCCAGCCCCACCCGCTGGACCACCAACCCCGGCGGAAACGCCGACAGCAGCCGCGTCGGCGTCTGCCGGTCGAGCAGAAAAAAAACCCCCCGGTCGCTGCCGCTGCGGATCAGCCGGCCGAACGCCTGCCGCAGCCGGAACCGCACGATGCGGTCGTCGTAACCGGCCGGATCGCCGCCCGACAGATGCACCCGCCGCTCGCGGTGCAGTATGTCCGGGCGTGGCCAGGGCACCCGCTCGAACACTACCAGGCGCAACGCGCGGCCGGGCACGTCGACGCCGTCGCGCATCGCATCGGTGCCGAGCAGGCAGCTTTCTTCCTCGGTGCGGAAAATATCGACCAGGGTGGCGTTGTCCATCGGGTCGACGTGCTGCGCCAGCAGCGGAATGCCGGCCTGTTCGAGGGCGGGGGCGATGCGTGCATGCACGGCGCGCAGCCGGGCGATGGCGGTGAACAGGCCGAGGCCGCCGCCGCCGGCGGCCAGAAACAGCGTCCGATAAGCAGCGGCCAGGGCGGCGATGTCGCGGGTGTTGACGTCGGTCACCACGAACGCGCGGGTCTGGGCGGCGTAGTCGAACGGGCTCGCCACCGCCACCCGGATCGCCGGCGAGGGCAAATGGGTCGCCCCCACCCGCGCCTCCGCCGCCGCCCATTCGGCCTCCGGGTCGCCCGCCCCGGCGTCACGAAGGGTTGCCGAGGTGATCAGCAGCCCCTGCGCCGGCTGGGCGAGGCTGAGGGCAAAGGGAATGGTGGGGTCCAGCCAATGCCGGTGCAGGCCGACATCGACCTCGCGCCCCTCGCGCCGGTCGAGCCGCAGGAACATCACCTGCTGCGGCCGGGTGCCCGGCTCCGGCGGGTCGGCGGCGACGCCGCGCAGCATCTCCTGCCAGGCGGTCAGGCGGTCCAGCGCGCGGCGGCGGATCGAGCGGCAGGCCGCCTCGATGCGGTTGCGCATCGCCGCGTCCAGATCCTCCGCCTCGTCGTCCAGCCGCGCGCCCAGCCGCTCGGCGAGCGCGCGCAACGGGGCGGCAAGGCGGGCGAGGCTGCGGCCGAGGGTTTCGGCCGCCTCGGCCAGACCCGGGCCGGCCGGGAACAGATCGCATTCGTCGCTGCTGCGCGCGCCGGGCTCGGCATCGCCCTGGGTGCGCGCCAGAACCTGGCGGCGGGCAACCCGCAGAAATGCCTCGGACGGGTTCTGGCGGCCGGGCTCCAGGCCGGCGAGATCGGGCGCCTCGTCGTGCAGGCGCGCCGACCAGCCCGGCGGCGGCAGGGCGTGCGCCGCCTGCAGCGCCGCGTCCAGCGGCACTTCCAGCGCCGGCCGGCCAGCGACCAGCTCCTCCAGGCGCCGGCGCAGGCCGCGGGCGCGCGAGCGTCCGCCCTCGGCGCCGAGCAGCCAGCGGCGCAGTTCGGCCGCCTCGATGCCGGAGAATTCGGCGGCGAAGGCGCCGTCGGCGGCATCGAACACGTGGTGGCCCTCGTCGAACACGTAGCGCACCGGCACCGTGTTGTCGTCGATGCCGCCCCAGGCGGCCTGCGCCATCACCAGGGCATGGTTGGCCACCACCAGTTCGGCGCCGCGGGCGCGGCGGATGCTGTGCTCGACGAAGCAGCGCCGCCAGTGCAGGCAGGCGGCGTGGATGCACTCGCCGCGCCGGTCGGCGAGCCCGCCGGCCACCCCGGTGCCGAACAGCTCGGAAAACCAGCCCGGCAGGTCGCCGCCCTGGATGTCGCCGTCACTGGTGGCGAGCGCCCAGCGCGCCACCAGGCCGAGCGGCACGGCGGAGGCCGGCGTGGAGATGGCCGCGGCGTTCACCGCGTCTTCGAAATTGAGCAGGCACAGATAGTTCTCGCGCCCCTTGCGCACCACCACGCGGCGGCGGCGTTCCACCGGGTCGCGGTGCAGCCGGGCCAGTTCGGCCTCGACCTGGCGCTGCAAATGGCGGGTGAAGGTGGAAATCCACACCGCGCCCTTGTTGCGCTCGGCCCACAGACTGGCCGGGGCGATGTAGCCGAGGGTTTTGCCGGTGCCGGTGCCGGCCTCGGCGAGCACGACATGCGGGTCGCCGCGGGTTTCGCGCGGGGCGAAGGCGGCGGCGGCGGCCGCGGCATAGTCGGACTGGCCGGGCCGCTGCTCGGCGCCCGGCCCCAGCATGGCGGCAAGCCGCGACCGCGCCTCGGCGGGCGGGACCGGGTGGCAGGCAGGCGGCGGCAGCGGTGCGACTTCCTCCCATTCCGGCAGCCGCCGCCAGACCCGCAACGGCTCGCCGCCGGCGGGCGCCGTTTGCCCGGCCAGCGCGGCCTGTACGGGCTCCGCCCAGCCCCACCCGGCCTGACCCATCCGGCGGGCGAGCGCCGCCGCCTCGCGATTGGCCGGCAGGTCGCGCCCGGCGGCCAGCCGGGCCAGCAGCGCCTGGGCGAGGTCGGGCAGCAGCGCCGCGGCGGCGGCCGGCCCGGGGCGCGGCGGCGGGATGTCCACCGCCAGCGCCAGGCCGCGCGGGGTCGGCGCGGCGGCGCGGGCCGGCAGCACGAAGGCGAACAGCTCCAGCAGATCGAGGCAGGGCATCGCCCGCAGCCCGAGCCGGCGCAGCGTCGCCGGCGCATGCACCAGCAACGGCGGCGGCAGGCCCCGCAACAACGCCGCCGCCTCGCCCGAGGCGAGGTCGAGCAGCTCGCCGTCCGTGGTCAGAATGGCGGCGCGGCCCACCCCGGCCACGACCGACGGCGCCACGGGCAGCAGGATGCGCGGAGCCGGGGCTCCCTCTCGGGCAGGCTCGGTCATGCATGCACTATATGTGTCCGGGCCGATTGACCAAGGCACCCCCCGTCCATAGCTTGCGGCCGATGTCCGCAACGCTGTCCAATCCGGCCGCTGCCACCCCGAAAACCTGGCCCTTCGAGGAGGCGCAAAAAGTCGCCCAGCGGCTCGCCCGCAGCGGCAAGGCCGCGGCGCTGTTCGAAACCGGCTACGGCCCCTCCGGCCTGCCGCATATCGGCACGTTCGGCGAGGTCGCCCGTACATCCTGGGTGCGCCACGCGTTCACCACGCTGACCGGCCTGCCCTCGCGCCTGCTCGCTTTCAGCGACGATATGGATGGGCTGCGCAAGGTGCCGGACAACGTGCCGAACCGGGAGATGCTGGCGCAGCATCTGGGCAAGCCGCTGACCCGCATTCCCGACCCGTTCGGCACCCATTCGAGCTTCGGCGCCCATAACAACGCCCGGCTGCAGGGGTTCCTCGATTCCTTCGGCTTCGACTACGCGTTCGCCTCGTCTACCGAGTACTACACCAGCGGCCGGTTCGATGCGGCGCTGTTGCGGGTGCTGGCCCTGCATGACGACATCCTGGCGGTGATCCTGCCCACGCTGGGCGGCGAACGGCAGGCCAGCTACTCGCCGTTCCTGCCCATCCACCCGAGGACCGGCATCGTCATGCAGGTGAAGGTGGAGAAGATTGATCCCGCTGCCGGCACGATTTTCTGGCGCGACCCCGATACGGGCGAAGCTTTCGAAACCCCCGTCACCGGCGGCGGCGCCAAATTGCAGTGGAAGGCCGACTGGGCGATGCGCTGGCATGCGCTCGGCGTCGATTATGAAATGTCCGGCAAGGACCTGATCGACAGCGTGCGCCTGTCCGGCAAGATCTGCCGCATCCTCGGCAGCGAGCCGCCCGCCGGCTTCACCTACGAATTATTCCTCGACGAGCAGGCGCAGAAGATCAGCAAAAGCCGCGGCAACGGGCTGTCGGTGGAGGAATGGCTGCGCTACGCCCCGCCGGAAAGCCTGGCGCAGTTCATGTTCAACCAGCCGCAGCGCGCCAAGCGGCTGTATTTCGACGTGATTCCCCGGGCGGTAGACGAATACCTGGCCAATGCGGCGCGCGCGCACGGCCAGGCCGAGGCGGACCGCCCGGTCAACCCGGCCTGGCACATCCACGCCGGCAGCGTGCCGCAGGAAGCGCACTCGCCGTTGTCGTTCGCCATGCTGCTGAACCTGGCCAGCGTGGTGAACGCCGAGACGCCCGACATCCTGTGGGGCTTCATCCGCCGCTACAACCCGGCAGCCACGCCCACGGACATGCCGTTCCTGGCCGGGCTGGTGGAATACGCGCTTGCGTACTATCGCGATTTCGTGCGCCCGACCAAAGAGTTCCGCACCGCGGAACCGTTCGAGCGGGAAGCGCTGGCCGAACTGGCGACAGCCCTGCGCGCGCTGCCGCCGGAGGCCGACGGCGAAACCATCCAGACCGCCATCTACGAGGTGGGCAAGCGCCACCCCTTCGCTGACCTGCGCGCCTGGTTCGGCTGCCTGTATCAGGTGCTGCTCGGCCAGCAGGAAGGGCCGCGCTTCGGCCAGTTCGTGGCGCTGTACGGCATCGCCGAAACCATCCAGCTGATCGAGGACGCGCTCGCGCGGCCGCCGTCCTGCCCCCCGGCCTGAAGGAGCGCGGGATGGTCGCGTTGCTGAAGCGCCTGCTGCGCAACCTGCCGGCGGTGCTCGGCCTGGCACTGCTGGGCGGCGCCATCTACGTCGTGCAGAAGGAATTCCGCAACCTCAAGATCGAAGACATCGCGCACGCGCTGGAGGCGATTCCCACCCGCACCCTGGTGATCGCCTTCCTGTGGAACCTGCTGTCCTACGGCATCCTGACTTTTTACGACCGGCTCGGCACCTATTATGCCGGCCGGCCGGTCAGCTACGCCCGGGTCGCGCTGGCGTCGTTCTGCGCCTATTCGCTCGCCCATAATATCGGCTTCGCCGCCGTGTCGGGCGCGGCGGTGCGTTACCGGCTGTATGCCCATTGGGGGCTGACGCCGCTGCAGATCGCCAAGGTGGTCGGGTTCTGCAGCCTCACCTTCGGCCTGGGCGGCATGGTGCTGGGCGGTACCGTGCTGTTCTTCGAGCCCGAGGCGGTGCCGTTCTTCGGCGCCTGGCTGCCGCTGTGGATGATGCACGCGCTCGGCGGCCTGCTATGGGCCGTCGTTGCCGGTTATATCACCCTCTCGCGCATGCTGCGCGGCCGCCGGATTCTCGGCCACGAATTGGACCTGCCGGGCTGGCGGATGGCCATCCTGCAGGTGCTGCTGGCGACCGTGGACGTGGCGGTCACCGCAGCCATTGTTTTCACGCTTCTGCCACACGCGCACGGGCTGACCTATCTGCGGTTCCTCGGCGTCTATGTCGCCTCCTATACCGCCGGTCTGGTCGCCAACATCCCGGGCGGCATCGGCGTGTTCGACACCGCCATGCTGGTCGGCCTGTCGCCCTACCTGGAGCCGCCGCAGATCCTCGGCGCCATCGTGGTGTTCCGGCTTTACTATTACATCATTCCGCTGTTCCTGGCCGGCGGCCTGTTCGCCGGCAACGAAATCATGCTGCGCGGCCGCTCGGTGCTGCAGGCCTCGCCGGCCCCGCGCCCCGTGCCGGCGGGGACGCGGTGGAGCGAACCCGATTTCGTGGTGGCCGCGGTCGCCGGCGCGGTGAGCATGTGCGGTGCCCTGCTGCTCTGCCTCGGCGTGGTGCAACGGCGGCCCGATTTCTCCTGGATCGATCCCGACTTCGCTGAGGTCGCCGCCCAGGCCGGCGAGTTCGTGCCCAGCCTGATCGGCGGCGCCCTGATGGTTTGCGCCATGGCCATGGCGCAGCGCGTCACCCTGGCCTGGGGCATGACCATCGCCCTGCTGCTGCTGGCCGCCGCCTTCACCGTCGTGCAGAGCGAACCCTTGTGGATCCCCGGCGTGCTGCTGCTGGCCGCGGTGCTGATCGCGCCGTTTCGCAGCGCGTTTTATCGCCATGCCAGGCTGCTATCCGGCCCGATGGAGGCCGCCGTCGCCGCACCCTTGCTGACGCTGGCCGGCTGCATCC
Source organism: uncultured Alphaproteobacteria bacterium (assembly GCA_963714255.1). Lineage (GTDB taxonomy): Bacteria > Pseudomonadota > Alphaproteobacteria > Acetobacterales > Acetobacteraceae > Rhodovastum. Next base: position 247,886 of record CAVQNU010000015.1, on the reverse strand, counting down.
TGGCGCTGGCCGCCTCCGAGCGGCACGTGCGCTGGCTGTCGGACAATTCCTGGTGGGAGGTGGTGCTCTCGCCCAACGTGCCGAATTCCCTGCGCGCCACCGTGGCGTTCACCGTGGTGCTGGCCCTGCTGGCACTGTGGGGATTGCTGCGGCCCGGCCGGGTGCGGTTCCTGCCCTGGGGGGTGGAGGCTCGGTCGCGCTACGCGTCGCTGGGCGCCGAACCACCGGCCGAGGCGGACGGCATCGTCTGGGGCGAAAGCGAACGCGCCGGCATTCCGTTCCGCCGCACCGGGCGCGTGCTGCTGGGCATCGGCGACCCCGCCGGGGCGGAAAACGACCGCGTCTCGGCCATCTGGCGGCTGCGGGACCTGGCGCGCCAGGAGGGGCTCGACCCGGCGATCTGGCGGGCCGGGCGGGCGCACCTGGACGTGTACGCCGATCTCGGCCTGGCCGCCCTGCCGCTTGGGCCTGACGGGATGCCATTGGGGGCGTGCGCGGACGGCAGCGGACCGAGCGCTATTCAGTACCTGGTCTGCATGGCCGAACGCGACCTGTCGAACCTGCTGCCGCTTTTGCCCTCGCTGGCCAGGACCTAGCGGGGCGCTGCCCCGCGCCCCGCCAGGGCGTTGCCCTGGACCCACCAAGGGCCATAGGCCCTTGGAACCCATGAATTTCTTAAGTCATGGGGTCAAGGAGGCCACCGCCCGTCGCGCGAAGGCGCCCTGCGCGCAGGGCGGGTCCAGGGCAGAGCCCTGGCCTTCCATGACAGAAAGGTCATTCGGGCGTGACTTGATCCGCCGTTGCCGCCCAGGCACGGTCACACCGCAACAAGGGATTCGCCGATGCTCGCCCGAACCGGACTCGACCCGCAGGAAGCCCTGGTGTGCACCATGGTATTGGTGGCCGCCACCGGCGGCGGCATTTCCGATCGCGAGATCGGCGTGATGTCCGGCCTGGTGCAGACCCTGCCGGTGTTCCGCGATTTCTCGACCGAACGGCTGCGGACCGCGACCGATGCCGCGGTGGGTCTGCTGGACGAGGAGGAAGGGCTGGCGCATGCGGCCAAGCTCATCCGCGCCGCTCTTGAGCCGCGGCTGCGTGAAACGGCCTATGCGCTGGCCTGCGACGTGGCAGCAGCGGACCGGTTCGCCCAGCAAGACTGCCTGCGGATGCTGGAGTTCATCCGCAACGAGCTGCACGTGGACCCGCTGGTGACAGCCGCCATCGAACGCGGCGTGCGGGCACGCCATCAGCAGGTATAGCACCTAGCCTGACGCTATCCGGGCACGCACGGCGACATCGTTTCGACAGACAGTTCGGGAGCCACCGCCGTGACTCCCGCCCCGTTGCAAAACCTTGGTTCTGTCAGGCGAGCTTGAGGTTGGTGGCCGCGGCCTTGCCGCGCTCCAGGGCAACGTCGTAGCTAACCTTCTGGCCCTCGTTCAGGCCGCGCAGGCCGGCTGCCTGGACCGCCGTGATGTGCACGAACACGTCCTTGCCGCCGTCTTGAGGCATGATGAAGCCGTAGCCCTTCGTGGTGTTGAACCACTTGACCGTGCCGATAGCCATAGCTGCGTCGTCTCCGCTGCAAGCGCCGCACAACAGCGCGCGGCGCGGACAACCGTGCCTTTGGACGTTTTGAAGGCACCCGATGGGTCGGAGGCGCAGCAAGCCTAGCCAAAATGCGATTGCGCAAGCAGGATGAACCGAAACCGGCTGCGGAGTCAATTACTCCCGCATGCCACGAGGGCGACTTGGACCCAGGTAAACACTGAACCAGGTGCGGGCAAAAGTGAAGCGCGCAGCCGGGAATTCCAGGCGCCGGAAGGTTACAACGACGTAGGGCGGAGCCGGTCTCCCGGCTCCGCCCCCATTCGCCCCTGAACGCCCGGGCCTTGCGGCCCGGTGCGACCTCAGGAATGGCCGACTTAGAAGTCCATGTCGCCCATGCCGCCCATGCCGCCGCCCGGCGGGCCGCCGGCCGGCGCCTTCTTCTCCGGCCGCTCGGCGATCATGGCCTCGGTGGTCACCAGCAGACCGGCGATCGAGGCCGCGTCCTGCAGCGCGGTGCGGACAACCTTGGTCGGGTCGATGATGCCGGCCTTGACCAGGTCCTTGAACTCGCCGGTCTGGGCGTCGAAGCCCCAGTCGTACTCGTCTTTTTCGAGCACCTTGCCGGAAATCACCGCGCCGTCCTCGCCGGCATTCTCGGCGATCTGGCGCAGCGGCGTCAGCGAGGCCTTGCGGACAATCTCGATGCCGAAGCGCTGGTCGTCGTTTTCGGCCTTCAGCTTGGCGAGCACGTGGCTGGCACGGGCCAAAGCGACGCCGCCGCCCGGCACGATGCCTTCCTCGACCGCCGCGCGGGTCGCGTGCAGCGCATCGTCGACGCGGTCCTTGCGCTCCTTCACCTCAACCTCGGTCGCGCCGCCGACGCGGATCACCGCGACGCCGCCGGCCAGCTTGGCCAGCCGCTCCTGCAGCTTCTCGCGGTCGTAGTCCGAGGTGGTCTCCTCGATCTGCGCGCGGATCTGGTTGCAGCGGCCCTTGATGTCGTCTTTCTTGCCGTTGCCCTCGACGACCGTGGTGTTCTCCTTCTCGATGATCACCTTCTTGGCCTTGCCGAGCATGGACAGGGTGACCGTCTTGAGCTTGATGCCCAGATCTTCGCTGATGACCTGCCCGCCGGTGAGGATGGCGATATCCTCCAGCATGGCCTTGCGCCGGTCACCGAAGCCCGGCGCCTTCACGGCCGCCACCTTCAGCCCGCCGCGCAGCTTGTTAACCACCAGAGTGGCCAGCGCCTCGCCTTCCACGTCCTCGGCGATGATCAGCAGCGGCCGGCCCGACTTCACCACTTCTTCAAGCAGCGGCAGGATCGGCTGCAGGCCGGACAGCTTCTTCTCGTGGATGAGAATCAGCGGCTGGTCGAGCTCGGCGACCATCTTCTCGGCGTTGGTGATGAAATACGGCGAGACATAGCCGCGGTCGAACTGCATGCCCTCGACCACGTCGAGCTCGGTCTGGATGCCCTTGGCTTCCTCGACCGTGATCACGCCCTCGTTGCCGACCTTCTGCATCGCCTCGGAGATCATGCGCCCGATATCGGCCTCGCCATTGGCCGAAATGGTGCCGACCTGGGCGGTTTCGGACTGGGTCGTGATCTTCTTGGTGCGCTTCTTCAGCTCATCGACCAGTGCGACCACGGCCTTGTCGATGCCGCGCTTGAGGTCCATCGGGTTCATGCCGGCGGCAACCGCCTTGGCGCCCTCGCGCACGATCGACTGCGCCAGCACGGTGGCCGTGGTGGTGCCGTCGCCGGCGAGGTCGTTGGTCTTCGAGGCCACTTCGCGCACCATCTGCGCGCCCATGTTCTCGAACTTGTCGGCCAGCTCGATTTCCTTGGCGACGGTCACGCCGTCCTTGGTGATCCTGGGCGCGCCGAAGCTTTTGTCGATCACCACGTTGCGGCCCTTGGGCCCGAGCGTGACCTTCACCGCGTCGGCGAGGATGTCGACACCGCGCAGCATGCGCGCACGGGCATCACCACCGAAACGAACGTCCTTTGCAGCCATGAGTGGTTTCCTTTGAATCAGTCAGTCTTTGGTTCGGCGAGGCAGAGGGCGGACAGGCGCGCGGCCTATGCGGCCTTCTTCTTCGAAACGCCGCCCTCGATGATGCCCATGATGTCGGATTCTTTCATGATCAACAGGTCTTCCCCGTCGATCTTGACTTCGGTGCCCGACCACTTGCCGAACAGCACGCGGTCACCCGCTTGCACATCCAGCGCCACGATCTGGCCTTGCTCGTTGCGCGCGCCCGGACCCACCGCGATGATTTCGCCTTCCATCGGCTTTTCCTTGGCGGTGTCGGGAATGATGATGCCGCCGGCGGTCTTTTCTTCGGCGTCGAGCCGCCGGACCACCACCCGGTCGTGCAGGGGACGGAACTTCATGTCAAACGCTCCTGGAGTTGTCGTGCGGAAGATGTCTTCCCGTGAAGCTCCCGTCCGCCGGGCGCGCTGTTAGCACTCCCGGCGAAGGAGTGCCAGCGATCTAGGGTCTGCCGCCGGCGAAGTCAAGCATTCGGCAGCACTCTTCCGTGATGAGTGCCAATCGGCTGATAATATTCACTTTTTCCTTGCGGCCTTGCGCCTCAGCCGTGCCATGCTGCGGCAACCCGGGCAGCAGACCCGGGCGCCGGCAGAAGGGAAAACGCCGCCACATGGCGGCAACGAAAGGCACATACAAGATACGGAGGCAACAATGACCGTCGAGAGCCCGTTCCGGAAGCAGTTGCAGGGATATCGCCTGACCACGGCGGAAATCCTCTACCACATGCCCGATCATCCCGCGGTGCTGCAAACCTATATCTGGCAGGAACTCGACATCGCCCCGCGCTTCCCGGTGCTGCAGAAATTCCTCGACTTCTGGAACCGCGATATCGACGGCAAGCTGCATTCCGTCCGGGTCGCCTCGGCCGGGCTGATCCAGCCGGGGCGCTGGGCGCATGCCGCGCACATGATGTATCTCCATTAAGGGAAATGGCGCGAACGGTCACGGTCGTGTGAGCGTTCGCAAACCCCATCGGCCTGCGGCCCGGCCGCCGCGGCGTGGCGGTGGCCTTTCGTCAGCCAGATCAGGCGGGTAACCTGCGCGTTCCCCACCGGAGTGGCCGACGCGCCATGGATGACATCCGCCCCCAGGGCGACCCGGAACCGCCGCTTGGCGCGCTTTGGTCCATTTGGTGGCCCAGGGTCAAAACCGGATGGCAGGCGGGCTGGCCGGTGGTGCGCGCCGGCCTCGTCGCCTCCCGCCACACCCTGTTGCTGGCGGCGCTGGCCATGGCGCTCCTCTGGCCCGGCATCGCCCGCATCCCGCCGCTCGACCGCGACGAATCGCGCACCGCCCAGGCCGCCGCGCAGATGCTGGAGTCGGACGATTACACCGATATCCGCTTCCAGGATGCGCCGTACTACGCCCAGCCCGCCGGCATTTATTGGCTGCAGGCCGCCGCGGTGTCGCTGCTGGGCACGCCGGAGCAGCGCGACATCTGGGTTGACCGGGTGCCCGGCGCGCTGGCCGCGGTGGTGTCGGTGCTGCTGACCCAGCGTATCGGCACGGTGTTGTACGGTCCCGCCACCGGCTTCGTCGCCGGGCTGCTGCTGGCGCTCTCGGTGCTGCTCGGCGCCGAGGCGCGCATGGCCACGATCGACGCCATGCTGCTGGCGGTGATCCTGGCAGCCCAGGCGGCGCTGCTGGACATCTGGCGCCGCCGCAATGCCCCGCCGGAGGATGCGCCATCCTGGGTTGCGCCCGCCCTCTTCTGGGCCGCGACCGGCGCCGGACTGCTGCTCAAGGGGCCGGTGATCCTGCTGGTCAGCGGCGGCACGCTGCTGGGCCTGCTGGCGGTGGAGCGGACTGCACGCTGGATGCTGGCGCTGCGGCCGCTTCTCGGCGCCGCCATTGTGGCGGCGATGCTGCTGCCCTGGGTCATCGGCATCGCCGGGGTCAGCGGCGGCGACTTCTTCGCCCGCGCGCTGGGCGACAACCTGCTGGGCAAACTAGCCCACGGCCAGCAGCGGCACGGGCTGCCCGCCGGCACCTATCTGGTGCTGTTCGTGCTGACCTTCTGGCCGGGCTCGCTGTTCGCCGCCCGGGCGCTGCCGTTCGTGTGGGTCAACCGCGCCGCCCCGGAAACACGGTTCCTGCTCGCCTGGATTCTGCCGAGTTGGATCGTGTTCGAATTGGCCGCGACCAAACTGCCGCATTACGTGCTGCCGACCTATCCGGCCATCGCCGCCCTGGCCGCCGCCGCCATCTGCGCGCCCGACGGGTGGTCGCGCCTGGCGCGGGTCGGCCGCATCCTGACCGCCGCCTATGCCGGGCTATGGGTGGCCGTGGGTCTGGTGCTCGCGCTGGGCGGACCGGTGCTTCTCGTGTGGCTGGGGCACCGGCTCGATGCGCTGGCCGCGCTCGCCGCGGTGGTGGCCGCGATCCTGGTGGTGCACGCCTCGCGCCAGGCGAAACGCCCGGCGCCGCGGGTCGCGTTGGCCTGTGCCGGGGCGGCGATGCTGGCGATCACCCTGTCCAGCAGCCTGATCGTGCTGCCGGGACTACAAACCATCTGGCTGAGCCCGCGCATCGCCGCCGCCGTGCGCAGCCTGCGCCCCTGCCCGGACAGCGTGCTGGCCTCCGCCTCCTATGCCGAGCCGAGCCTGGTCTACCTGCTGGGAACCGGCACGAAACTGATCGGGCCGGCCCCGGCGGCGGAGTTCCTGCACGCGCAGCCGGCCTGCGGCCTGGCGCTGATCGGCGCCCGCGACGCCGCCGCCTTCGCCGATCGGGCGCGCGCGCTGGGCGTTACGCCGCGCGTGCTGACGCGCATCGATGGGATCGACTATTCGACCGGGCGCCGCCTGGCCCTCACGCTCTACACCGCCGCCCCGGCGCCGTAGGGGCGCTGGGGAAGGAAGCAAGGCCAGGGGCTCTGCCCCTTGGCGGGTCCAGGGCAGAGCCCTGGCCTTGCTTCCTTCACCCGCCCCCTCGCAATTTCGCCAGGCGGCTCTGTTTCCGCATCACCCCAACCTATATTGTACGCCATGCCCTTCGATGTCCGGGACTCTCAGGCCGCCGGCAGCGCTGCGCCTTCGCACAATATTCGCCCGGGGCGCACGCCGTGAGCGACGATGCCTTGCGGCCTAGCGGCGTCGCCGTGGGCGTGTTCGACGCCGATTTGCGCATGCAGTCCCACACCGGCGATCTCGCCCGCCTGCTCGGCCTGCCGGCGGAACAGGTCGTGCCGGCCGTGGATCTCGCCGCCCTGCTGGGCCACCTGGCCAACTCCTTGCCGGGCTCGGCAGTTCCGGGCCCGCCCTTTGACCTGCCCTGCAGCACGGTAGATGGCCGCGTGCTCGATTTGGCCGCCGAGGCGCTTTCCGACGGCGGCTGGTCGCTCGCCGTCATCGACGTGACCGCCGCCCGTGCCGCAGCCGAAGCGCTGCGTGAGGCGCGCGAGACCGCCGAAGCCGGGGCGCGCGCCAAGGCGCGCTTCCTGACCACCATGAACCATGAGCTGCGCACGCCGCTGAACGCGGTGATCGGCTTCGCCGAGACGCTGGCGCATGATGCGGCGCGGCCGGGGCCCGGACCCGACCGCAAGGAAACCGAAGAGTTCTCCCTGCATATCCGCGATGCCGGGCGGCACTTGCTGACGCTGATCGACGACATCCTTGATCTGGTGCGCCTCGATTCGGGCGCCTATGAGCTGGCGGCCGATACGGTCGATGTCGGCCGGCTGGTGCAGGCGGCCGTCCGCGCGGCGGAAGCGGCGGCGCAGAACGCCGGCGTGACGCTGACCTGGCACGACAAAACCGGCCCGGCCGGAACCGGCGGCACGCGGCTGCGCGCCGATGAACGCAGGTTGCGCCGGCTGCTCGGCCACTTGCTCGGCAATGCGATCAAGTTCACCCGCCGCGACGGCGCTGTCTGCCTGGCGGCCCGGCTCGATGAGGCCGGCACTGTGGGGATCGAAGTGAGCGACACCGGCGTCGGCATGGCGCCCGAGGACCTGCAACGCGTGTTGCAACCCTTTCACCAGATCGACACAAGCCTGGCGCGACGGGCCGGCGGCGCCGGCATCGGCCTGCAACTCAGCCGCGCCATCGCCGAGGCGCATGGCGGCACGTTGCTGCTGGAAAGCACCCAGGGCCACGGCACCACCGCCACGCTCACGCTGCCGCGCGCGCGGCTGATCGACCCCTCCCCACCCCTCCAGCTTGCGCAGGAATCGCCATGACGGCTGACGCGACGCCCCTCGACACCCCGCTCTCCGTCACCGACCGGCTGTTCTTCGAGCGCGACGGCGCGGCGCTGGACCAGGACACCGCCGCCCGCCTCACCCGCGAGGCGCTCGCCGCCGGCGACGACGGCGAGCTGTACCTGGAATACCAGGAGAGCGAATCGATCAGCCTGGACGACGGCCGCATCCGCAGCGCCGGATTTGACACCACGCTGGGCTTCGGCCTGCGCGCGGTGGCGGGCGAGGCCACCGGCTATGCGCATTCGGGCGAGCTCAGCGAGGCGGCGCTGCGCCGGGCCGCCGCCACCGTCGGCGCGGTTTCCGCCGGCCATACCGGCACCGAGGCCGAGCCGCCGCGCGCCACCAACGCGCGCCTGTATTCCGATGCCAACCCGCTGACCGGCATGGAATTCGGCAAGCGTACCGGGCTGCTGGCCGAAATCGACGCCTATGCGCGCGGGCTCGATCCGCGGGTCAGGCAGGTGATGGCCTCGATCACCGGGTCGTGGCAGGCGGTGCAGATCATCCGCGCCGACGGGCGGCGGGTTGCTGATTTGCGGCCGCTGGTGCGGCTGAACGTGTCGGTGGTGGTCGATCAGGACGGCAGGCGCGAGACCGGCAGCCATGGCTGCGGCGGGCGGTTCGGCTATGACCGCATCCTCGACGAGGCGCATTGGCGCGGCGCGGTGGACGAGGCGCTGCGCCAGGCGCTGGTGAACCTGGAAAGCCGGCCGGCGCCGGCCGGCGAGATGCCGGTGGTGCTGGGGCCGGGCTGGCCGGGCATCCTGCTGCACGAGGCGATCGGCCACGGGCTGGAGGGCGATTTCAACCGCAAGAAGACCTCGGCCTTCTCCGGCCTGCTGGGTCAGCGCATCGCCGCCCCCGGCGTGACGGTGGTGGACGACGGCACCCTGCCCGACCGGCGCGGCAGCCTGACGGTGGACGACGAGGGCACGCCGACCAGCCGCACCGTGCTGATCGAAGACGGCTACCTGCGCGAATTCCTGCAAGACCGGCTGAACGCCCGCCTGATGGGCGTGCGCGCCACCGGCAACGGCCGCCGCCAGTCGCACGCGCACGCGCCGATGCCGCGCATGACCAACACGGTGATGCTGTCCGGACCGCACGACCCGGCGGAGATGATCCGTTCGGTCAAACACGGGCTGTATGCGGTGAATTTCGGCGGCGGACAGGTGGACATCACCTCGGGCAAATTCGTGTTCACCGCCAGCGAGGCCTACCTGATCGAGGATGGCCGCGTGACCGCCCCGGTGAAGGGCGCCACGCTGATCGGCAACGGCCCGGACGCGCTCACCCGGGTGGAAATGATCGGCAACGACATGGCGCTCGATCCCGGCGTCGGCACGTGCGGCAAGAACGGCCAGGGCGTGCCGGTGGGGGTGGGGCAGCCGACGCTGAAACTGACCGGGCTGACTGTCGGCGGGACGGCGGCGGGGTAAGGAAGGCCAGGGCTCTGCCCTGGACCCGCCAGGGGGCAGTGGCCCCCTGGACCCCGCTACTTTAGACAGTTGTTATACGAGGGGGGTGAGGCAGTGAACCGGTTCACCGCCTCACCCCCCTCGTATAACAACTGTCTAAAAAGTAATGGGTTCCAAGGGCCTCTCGGCCCTTGGCGGGTCCAGGGCAGAGCCCTGGCCTTCCTTATCCCGCCGACAGCGCGGCGTGCACTGGCCCGAACACCAGCATCCACAGCAAGCCGAGCACGGCGAACACGGCAAGGGCGAGAACGACGCGGAACCACATAAGCCAGTCTCCCGGTTTCGCGGCCAATCTAATCCGGCGACTGCGGAGCGGCTAGGTTTGTCCCTTCGCCCAGGCCTCGTAGCGGGCGCGGGTTTCGGCATCGGGCGGATACAACCCGGGCAGGGGCATGCCGCGCTCGACCTCGGCCATGATCCAGCCTTCCAGCCGCTCCTGCTCCACCGCGGCGGCGGCCACCGGCCCGGCCAGCGCCTGTGGGATCACCACCGCGCCGTCCTGGTCCGCGACGATCACGTCGTCGGGGAACACCGCGACACCGCCGCAACCGACCGGCAATTGCCAGTCGGCGAAGGTCAGCCCGGCGACCGAAGGCGGGGCCGCGGCGCCGCGGCACCACACCGGCAACGCGGTCGCGAGCACGCCGGCCAGGTCGCGCACCACCCCGTCGGTTACCAGCCCGGCCACGCCCCGCCGGGCCATGCGCGCGCACAGGATGTCGCCGAAAATGCCGGCATCGGTGATGCCCATGGCGTCCACCACGGCGATGCAGCCCGCCGGCATGGCCTCGATCGCCGCGCGGGTGGATTTCGGCGACGACCAGGACTCCGGCGTCGCCAGGTCCTCGCGCGCCGGCACGAAGCGCAGCGTGAAGGCGCGGCCCACCAGGCGCGGCTGGCCGGGACGCAGCGGCGCGGCGCCGCGCATCCAGACATTGCGCAGCCCTTTTTTCAGCAGCACGGTGGTGAGTGTCGCCGTCGACACGCCCGACAGGGACGCGGCGATGCTGGGATCGAGCGACATGCGGTTTGCTCCTTCCGTCCGCCGGACACCATGCCGCAACGGCGCGCGGAGGCGAAGCGGCGCGGGCCCCTCGCCTTGTGCGCGGGCCAGGCGCATACTCCACCGCATGCCGCAACGGTTTTCCGTCCTGTCCCTGGCCCGCGGTGCGCTGGACTCGCATCGTTCCTGGCCCGAGCAGTGGCGCGCGCCGGAGCACCCGCAGCCGGCCTATGACGTGCTCATCATCGGCGGCGGCGGGCACGGGCTGGCGACGGCGTATTACCTGGCGTCCGCGTTCGGCATCCGACGTGTGGCCGTGCTGGAGAAGGGCTGGATCGGCGGCGGCAACACCGGGCGCAACACCACCATCGTGCGGTCGAACTACCTGTTTGCCGAAAGCGCCGCGCTGTACGACCACGCCCTGAAGCTGTGGGAGGGTCTGTCGGTCGCGCTGAACTACAACGTCATGTTCAGTCCGCGCGGCGTGCTGATGCTGGCGCATTCCGTGCATGACGAGCAGGTGCTGCGCCGCCATATCTGCGCCAACCGGCTGGCCGGCGTGGACAATGAATGGCTCACCCCGGCGCAGGCGAAAGCGTTCTGCCCGCCGCTGAACATGGCGCCGGATGCGCGCTATCCGGTCACCGGCGCGGCGCTGCAGCGGCGCGGCGGCACCGCCCGGCACGATGCGGTGGCCTGGGGCTATGCCCGGGCGGCGAGCGGGCTGGGTGTGGACATCGTGCAGAATTGCGAGGTCACCGGCATCGACCGCGACGCGACCGGCGCGGTTACTGGCGTGCAGACAAGCAAGGGCCGGGTGCGGGCGCCGCGTATCGGCGTGGCCGCCGCCGGCCATACCAGCGTGGTCATGGACATGGCCGGACTGCGCATGCCGCTGGAGAGCTATCCGCTGCAGGCGCTGGTCAGCGAGCCGGTGAAGCCGGTGTTCCCCTGCGTGGCGATGTCGAACACGGTGCACGCCTATGTCAGCCAGTCCGACAAGGGCGAGCTGGTCATCGGCGCCGGCACCGACCAGTACATTTCCTACAGCCAGGCCGGCAGCCTGCAGATCCTGACGCAAACGCTGGAGGCGGTCTGCGAGTTGTTCCCGGCCTTCCGCCGGCTGCGCATGCTGCGCGCCTGGGGCGGCATCGTCGATGTCACACCGGACCGTTCGCCGATCATCGGCGCAACGCCGGTGCCCGGCCTGTTCGTCAATTGCGGCTGGGGCACCGGCGGGTTCAAGGCGACCCCCGGATCGGGCCATGTGTTCGCCGCCACGCTGGCGCGCGGCGAGCCGCATCCGCTCGCAGCCCCGTTCGCGCTCGACCGCTTCGCCACCGGCCACCTGATCGATGAAGCGGCAGCGGCGGCAGTGGCGCACTGACATGCTGCTGATCCCGTGTCCGCACTGCGGCGACCGGCCGGAGACCGAGTTCCGCAACTGCGGCGAGGCCGGCCTCCGCCGCCCCGCCACCGCGGATGACGCCGCCTGGACCGCGTTTCTGTATCTGCGCCGCAATCCGCGCGGCGTGCTGGCCGAGCGCTGGCGCCATGTGCATGGCTGCGGCCGGTTTTTCACCCTGCGCCGCCACACCGTGACCGACCGGTTCGAGGGCGCGCCATGATCCGCCTGCCGGCCGGCGGGCGCATCGACCGCGCGCGCGCCCTGTCATTCACCTTCGACGGAACGGCCCTGAGCGGCTTTGCCGGCGACACGCTGGCCTCCGCCCTGCTGGCCAACGGCGTGCGGGTGGTCGGACGCGGGAACAAAATACCATCGCCCGCGCGGCATCCTCACCGCCGGGCCGGAGGAGCCGAACGCCCTGGTCGAAATCGACCGCGGCGCCGGGCGGCGCGAGCCGAACACGCGCGCCACCATGCAGCCCTTGGTCGACGGGCTGGTGGCGCGCAGCCAGAACCGGTTTCCCTCCCTGCGGTTCGACGCCGCCGCGCTGGCCGGACTGGCCGCGCCGCTGATGCCCGCCGGTTTCTATTACAAGACGTTCCTGTCGCCGCGCGCCTGGCAACGTGTGTGGGAGCCGGCGTTGCGCCGCCTCGCCGGCCTCGGCCGCGCCCCGGACGCGCCCGACCCGGACCGCTACGCCAACCGCTTCGCCCATACCGACGTGCTGGTGGTCGGCGCCGGCCCCGCGGGCCTCGCCGCCGCGCTGGCGGCGGAAGAAAACGGCAACCGGGTCATTCTGTGCGACGAGCAGGCCGAGCCGGGCGGGTGGCTGCTGTCCGCACCGGGGCAAACGATTGCGGAAAAACCGGCCTGGAGCTGGCTCGCCGACGCAATCGCCACCCTGCGCGCCCGCCCGCGCGTGCGGCTGCTGACCAGCACCACCGCGTTCCATTACGGCCTGCAGAATTTCGTGGCGCTTGCGGAAATCCTGCCCGAGGGCGCAGGGCCGCGCGAACGGCTGTGGCAGGTGCGGGCGAAGCGGGTGGTGCTCGCCACCGGCGCCATCGAGCGTCCGCTGCTGTTTCGCGGCAACGACCGGCCCGAGGTGATGTTCGCCTCCGCCGCCCGTACCTGGCTGAACCGCTACGCCGTGCTGCCCGGCCGCCGCACCGTGCTGGCGGCGAGCCACGAGTCCGGCTGGCACGCGGCCTTCGAGTTGCAGGATGCCGGCGCGGTGATCGTGGCGATCACCGATCTGCGCGCCGACCCGCCGTCGCACCTGATGGAGGAAGCGGACCGGCGCGGCATCGAGGTGCTGGCCGGCCGCGGCCTGTCGGCGCAACCCGATTTCATGTTGGCCCTGCCGCGCGACGCCGGCGGTGCGCTGGTCCACGACCGCACCCGCGCCCTGCCCTGCGATCTTGTCCTCATGGCCGGCGGCTGGACGCCCAACGTGAACCTGTTCTCGCAATCCCGCGGCCGGCTGCGCTGGGATGACGGGGCCGACGCCTTCCTGCCGGGCGAGCCGGCGCAGAACGTCGTGTGCGCCGGCGCCTGCCGCGGCAGCGACGAGCTTGCCGCCTGCATCGCCGAAGGTCTCGCCGCCGGTGCCGGAATCGCCCTGCCGCCGCCGGTGCGCAGTTCGAGCGGGCTTGCCCTGCGCGACGCGGTGGCGGGCGCGGATGCGCGCAGCATCGTCGATCCGCAGAACGACGTGACGGCGGGCGACATCAGGCTGGCGGTGCAGGAAGGGTTTCGCGCCATCGAGCACATCAAGCGCTACACGACCACCGGCATGGCGACCGACCAGGGCAAGATCGCCAACATGGCGGCCCTCGCGGTGGCGGCCGATGCGCTGGGGCGGGCGATTCCCGAGGTCGGGGTCACCACCTTCCGCGCGCCGTACCACGCCGGTAAGTTTCGGCACCTTTGCCGGGCCGCATCGCGGCCCGCTGTATGAGCCGGTGCGCCGCGCACCGCTGCACGACTGGGCGGCGGCGCAGGGCGCGGTGTTCGAGCCGGTCGGGCTGTGGCAGCGCGCCCGCTATTTTCCCCGCCCGGGCGAGACCATGCAGGACGCGGTCGCCCGCGAATGCCGCGCCGTGCGCAGTGCCGCCGGCATCTTCGATGCGTCCACGCTCGGCAAGATCGAGGTGGTCGGGCCGGATGCCGCCGCATTCCTTGAACGCATGTATGTCAATGCGCTTGGCGCGTCTGCCGCCGGGGCGCTGCCGCTACGGGCTGCTGCTGCGCGAGGACGGGTTCCTGTTCGATGACGGCATCATCGCCCGCCTCGCCGCCGACCGCTTCCATGTCACCACCACCACCGGCGGCGCGGCACGGGTGCTGCACATGATGGAAGACTATTTGCAGACCGAGTGGCCCGATCTGCGGGTCTGGCTGACCTCCACCACCGAGCACTGGGCGGTCATCGCCGTGCAGGGGCCGCGTGCACGCGATGTGGTGGCGCCGCTGGTCGAGGGCACGAACCTCGCCGCGCTGGCGCATATGGGCGTGGTTTGCTGCACCGTCGCCGGGGTGGCGGCGCGGCTGTTCCGGGTCAGTTTCACCGGCGAACGCGGCTATGAAATCAATGTCCCGGCCGGCCACGCGGCGGCGGTGTGGCAGGCGGTGTTGCAGGAAGGCGCGGCGCACGGACTGGCGCCCTACGGCACCGAGGCCATGCACGTGCTGCGCGCCGAGAAGGGATACATCATCATCGGCCAGGAAACCGACGGCGCGGTGACGCCGAACGATGTCGGCCTGGCCCGCCTGGTCGCGAAATCAAAGCCGGACTTCATCGGCAAGCATGCGCTGGAACGCCCGGAGATGCGCGGCCCCGGCCGCAGACAACTCGTCGGCCTGCTGCCGGTCGGCAGCGCCGTGCCGGAGGAAGGCGCGCAACTAATCACCAGCCCGGGGTCAACCACCGCGCTGGGCCATGTCACCTCGGCCTATGCCAGCGCCACGCTCGGCCGGCCCATCGCGCTCGGCCTGCTGCAATCCGGCCGCGCCCGCGTGGGCACCTCGGTGTTCGCGCTCGGTGCGGCCGGGGCACCCGTGCCGGTGAAGGTGGTGGCACCGGTGTTCTACGACCCGGAGGGGGAGCGTCTGCGTGGCTGACACCGGTATCGCGCCCCTGCCCGGCTGCACCCGGCTCGTGCTGCGCGCCGCGCCCGAGACGGCGGCGCGTCTATCCGGCGGTTTCGGCGTGGCGCTGCCGCCGCCTTTGCTGGGCTCCGCCGAAGGCGGCGGGCGCACGGCCCTGCGGCTCGGCCCGGACGAGATGCTGCTGCTCGCCGAGGCGGGCGCGGCGGCGGCGCTGCTGGAGCGCCTCGCCGCGACCGATTGCGGCGGCCCCGCATCGGTGGTGGATGTCAGCCATGGCCACGCGGCACTGCGCATTGCCGGCCCGGACGCCGCCGGGCTGCTGAACGCCGGCTGCCCGCTCGATCTCGATGCCGCCGCATTCCCGCCTGGCGCCTGCACCCGTACGGTATTCGGCAAGGCCGAAATCGTGCTGTGGCGCAGGGACGCGCACGATTTTCGCCTCGAGGTGGCGCGCTCCTTCGCCCCCTATGTGCAGGCGTTGCTCGACGAGGCCGTCGCCGGCCTCGCCTGATCGCAAGCTCAGCGCGCCTGCTGGATCGCTGACAGCACCCAGCGACCGCCGGGGGCCCGCAGGAAGGTCCAGAACTCGGTGGCCTGGGTGCGGCGCACCGGATCTCCGTCCACCACCCGGCCGGCGCTGTCGACGGTCACGTCAACCATCGAGAAGCGCATCGCCACGGTGGCATATTCGCGGCCGGGTTCGGCCCAGGCTTCGGACAGGTCGCCCTGCTCCAGCCGCACGCCTGTCACTTCGTTGCGCACGCCACGGCTGGTCTGCTCGGCCAGTTGCTCGGCGAAATAGCTCGCCATTTCGGGCGTGGCGACGGCGCGCAGCGTGCCGAGGTCGTGATTTGACCAGGCGGCCTGCACCGCCTGCAGCAACTGCTCGAACGCCTGGAAGTCGGCCGGCAAGATGGGCACCGGTTGCAGGCCGGGCCTGCCGCCGCCCGCCGCCGGCCGCCCCGGCATGCCGCCTTGGGTGCCGTCACGGGCCAGCAGGCCCGGCCCGGCGAAAGCCGGCACCGAGTTGCGGAAGAAGCGGCGGAACAGGAACCGCGCGAGCAGCACCAGCAGCCCGACCTGCAGCAGCAGGCCAAAGAAGCTGCCGAAGCCCGACATGCCGCTGAACAACCCGCCACCGAACAACAGCCCGACCAGGCCGGCGCCCAGCAGCCCGCCCAACAGGCCGGACGCAAACGGCGACCGTGACGCGCCATACCCCGGCGCCATGCTCGGCGTGCCGTAGGACGGGGAGGACTGCGGAGTCATGCTGCGCTGCAGCGGCGCAGCGCCCGACGGCGCCGTGTTGGTCGGCACCGGGATCGAAAATGTCTGGCTGCCCCGGCTGCCCATCGAGGCGCCGGCACCGGAACTGCTGGCGCCGGCGCGCGCGAAGGCCAGCCCCGGCGCGAGCGCAAGACAAACGGCGGCGAAGCCTGCAATCAGGAACGAAGTGCGGCGCATGGGGGTGCTCACGATTCCTTTGACTGAGGACCGCATATGGGGACGTAGCGGATGCAACTGTAGGGGGGCAGGCGCAGGGTCAATCGGGGGAAAGAAAGTAAGGCCAGGGCTCTGCCCTGGACCCGCCAAGGGGCAGTGGCCCCTTGGAACCCATTACTTAAGTAACGGGGTCCAGGGGGCCACTGCCCCCTGGCGGGTCCAGGGCAGAGCCCTGGCCTTACTTTCTTTCCCCCGACTGCCCGGATCAGGCGCCCGCCAGGGTCATCCCATCCACCCGGACCGTGGGCGCATCCGTTCCCCGCCGGAACACCAGATCGTTGGCCGGCACCAGGGCGGCGAACATCTCCGGCATGGTGCCGGCGATGGTCACCTCGGCCACCGGCTCGGACAGGGCGCCGTCGCGGATCATGAACCCCGCGGCGCCGCGGCTGTAATCGCCGGTCACCATGTTGATGCCCATGCCGATCAGCTCGGTGACGTAAATCCCTTCCTTGATATCGGCCATCAGTTCGGCCGGGCTGAGCGGCCCGGGGCGCAGGTACAGATTGCTCGGCGCCGGGCTCGGCGGCGCGCCGGTGCCGCGGCTGGCATGGCCGGTGGACTGCAGGCCAAGCTGGCGGGCGCTGCGGGAGTCCAGCAGCCAGGTCAGCAGCACGCCGTCCTCGGCCAGATTGCGCGCGCCGGTCGGCACGCCCTCGCCGTCGAACGGGCGGGAGCGCAGGCCGCGCCGGCGCCGCGGGTCGTCCACCACCGTTATGCCGGCGGCAAACACCCGCTCGCCCATGCGGTCCTTGAGGAAACTGGTGCCCCGCGCCACCGAGGCGCCGTTGATCGCGCTGGCGAAATGGCTGACCAGGCTGCCGGCCACCCGCGGGTCGTAAACCACCGGGATTTTGGCGGTCTTCGGCCGCGCCGGGTTCAGCCGCGCCACCGCCCGCTCGCCGGCGGTGCGGCCGATCCGCGCCGCATCGTCCAGGTCGGCCAGATGCACGGCGGTGGCATAATCGTAGTCGCGCTGCATGGACGTGCCGCTGCCGGCCAGGACCGACGCCGACACCGAATGGCTGGAGCGGACGAACCGCCCGGCAAACCCGGCAGAGGTCGCCAGCGCCAGCACGGTGCGGCCGTAACCCGCCTCGGCCCCCTCGGAGTTGGTCACCCCGGGCACGGCGAGCGCCGCCTCCTCGGCGGCGGCGGCGCGAGCGATCAGCGCCTCGGCGTCCGGCTCGGCCGGGTCATCGAGCTCGAACAAGGCGGCATCGTCCGGCGGGGCGGCGCGTTCGGCCAGGCCGGCATACGGGTCGTCCGGCACCACCCGCGCCATCGCCACCGCCCGCTCGGCCAGCAGGGCGAAACCGGCCGGGTCGACCGAGGTCGACGACACCAGCGCCTGCCGCTTGCCCACGAACACGCGCAGGCCGAGGTCGTGGCTTTCTGACCGCTCCAAATGCTCGGTCTGGCCGAGCCTGCGCTGCACGCCGAGCGAAGTACCGGCCACCACCAGCGCATCGGCCGCATCCGCGCCAGCCGCGCGCGCGCGGCCGATCAGGTCGGCCAGCAGGTCGAGATCGTCCATAACCGTCCTCCCCGCCCGCGCCTCAGGCCGCCAGCCGGTCGGCGATCGCCGGCAGCCCCGGCACGTGGCCCGCCGGGCCGAGGGCGGCGAGCGTGGGGGCGGCGCGGAACAGCCGCACCGCGGCGCGGCTGATATCGGCCAGCGTCACCGCCTCGATGCGCCCAACCGTCTCGGCGGTGGGGATCACCCGGCCGAACACCTGCAGCTGCCGGGCGAGCTGCTCGCAGCGGCTGCCGGTGCTTTCCAGCGACATCAGCAGCCCGGCTTTCACCTGCGCGCGCGCCCGCGCCAGCTCGGCGGCGGACACCTCGGTCTGCACGTTCTGCAGTTCGGCCAGGGTCACCGGGATCAGCTCGGCCGCCTCGCTCTCGCCGGTGCCGGCGTAGATGGCGAACACCCCGCTATCCGCGTAGGGCGCGGTGAAGGAATAGATCGAATAGACCAGACCGCGCTTTTCGCGCACCTCCTGGAACAGGCGCGACGACATGCCGCCGCCCAGCAGGGTGGACAGCAGCATCACCGGGTAGAAATCGGGGTCGGCATAGGCGACCGACGGAAAGCCGAGCACGATATGCACCTGGTCGAGATCGCGCGCCTCGCGGAACTCGCCGCCGCGATACACCCCGGGCTGGGCCGCCGGCGCGGCCGCGCGCGGCAGGTCGGCGAAATGCCGCTCCACCAGCTCCAGCACCGCCTCATGGTGCAAATTGCCCGCCGCCGCCACCACGGTGTTCGACGTGGTGTAGTGGCGGCGCATATAGCCCATCAGCATGTCCCGCGTGGCGGCGGCGATGCGTTCCTCGGTGCCCAGCACCGGGCGGCCCATCGGCTGGGCGGGATAGGCCGCCTCCTGGAAATGGTCGAAAATGATGTCGTCGGGCGTGTCGTTGGCCTGGCCGATTTCCTGCAGGATCACGCCGCGCTCGCGCTCCACCTCGGCGGGATCGAAGGTCGAATGGCTGAGAATGTCGCCGATGATGTCGGCGGCCAGCCCCAGATCCTCCTTCAGCGCCTTGACGTAGAACGCGGTCTGCTCGCGGGCGGTGTAGGCGTTCATGTGCCCGCCGACCGCCTCGATTTCTTCGGCGATGGCGGCGGCACTGCGCCGCTCGGTGCCCTTGAAGGCCATGTGTTCGAGGAAATGCGAAATGCCGTTCTCCTCGGCCAGCTCGTGGCGGGTGCCGCTCGCCACGTAGGCGCCGAACGAGACCGTCTCGACACGGTCCATCCGCTCGGTGACCACGATCAGGCCGGAGGGCAGGCGGGTCACTTTGATCGCGCCCCCTTCGATGACGCTGGTCCCGGTCATGCGGCGTTCCTTCGGACGGTGGCCCGCACCATCGCCTCGATCGAAGCGAGGTCGTTGGGCGCGCGTTGATATTTTTCCACCCTCTCATATAGGTCGGCGAGCCGCGAAGGCAGGGGGGGACGATGACCGGTTGCGCGTTCCATTGCATCCGGGAATTTGGCCGGATGCGCGGTGGCCATGGCGATCATCGGCACGCCGGGGCCGGGAAGCGCGCGGGCGGCGGCAATGCCGATCGCCGAATGCGGGTCTGCCAGATAGCCGGTGGTTGCGTGCAGACGGCGGATTTCCGCCAGCGTGCCGGCGTCGTCGAGGGCAAACCCGTGGAACAGGGCGGTCGCCCGACGCCAGGCGTGCTCGGGCACCGGCATGCGCCCGTTGGTGCGGAATCCGGCCATGGCGGCTTCGGTGGCGGCGCCGTTGCGTTCCAGCATTTCGAACAGCAGGCGCTCGAAATTGGAGCTGACCTGGATATCCATGCTGGGCGACAGGCTGGGCTCGACGCCGCGGATGGACATGTCGTTGGCGGCGAGGAACCGGGCCAGGATATCGTTGCGGTTTGATCCGACCACCAGGCGGGCCACCGGCAGCCCCATGCGCCGCGCCGCCCAGGCGGCCAGCACATTGCCGAAATTGCCGGTCGGCACGGCGAACGCCACCTCCCGGTCCGGCGCGCCCAGCGCCAGAGCGGCGGCCACGTAATAGGGGATCTGGGCGGCGATCCGCGCCCAGTTGATCGAATTCACCGCCGACAAATGCAGCTCGCTGCGGAACGGCGCGTCGGCGAACATCGCCTTCACCAGGTCCTGGCAGTCGTCGAATGTGCCGGCGACGGCGACGTTGGCGACGTTGGGGGCCGTCACCGTGGTCATCTGCCGGCGCTGCACCTCGCTGGTGCGCCCGTCGGGGTGGAGGATAACAATGTTGATGCGCGCGCGGCCGGCGCAGGCCTCGATGGCGGCCGAGCCGGTATCGCCGGAGGTGGCGCCGACGATGGTGACGCGCGCGTCCCGCTCAGCCAGCACATGCTCGAACAGCCGCCCGAGCAGCTGCATGGCCAGGTCCTTGAAGGCGAGCGTCGGGCCATGGAACAGCTCGCAGGCGAACAAAGCATGATCGAGCTGCACCAGCGGCACCACCGCGGGGTGGCCGAACCCGGCATAGGCCTCGCGGCACAGGCGCTGCAGGGTGGCGAATTCGATGCAGGTGCCGACGAAGGGGTGGATCACCCGGGCCGCCAGCTCGGCATAGGGCAGGCCGCGCAGGGCGCGCCAGTCGGCGTGGGTCAGGCTCGGCCAGGATTCGGGCACGTACAACCCGCCGTCCTCGGCCAGGCCTGCCAGCAGCACGCCGGAAAAGTCGCGCACGGGCGCCTGCCCGCGGGTGGAGATGTAGCGCATGGTCGATGGTTCCCGTCTGGTCGGGCGTTTCTGGGCCAGGACGTGTGGGGGATCAACCGGGGCGCTGCTGCCGAGGGTGGAAGCAAGGCCAGGGCTCTGCCCTGGACCCCAATACTTAAGGTGTTGGGTCCAGGGGCCTCTCGGCCCTTGGCGGGTCCAGGGCAGAGCCCCGGCCTTCCTCCCACCCCGCAGCCGCGTCCTCGTCCGCCGCGCACGCCTCCACCCAGGCCCCGCCGCCATCGGCGAAGCATTCCTTCTTCCAGAACGGCGCCCGCGTCTTGAGCCAGTCGATTAGAAAGCCGGTCGCCGCCAGCGCCGCCTGCCGATGGGCGGAGGACGCCGCCACCAGCACGATGTTCTCCCCCGGCGCCAGGCGTCCGACGCGGTGGATCAGGGTGCAGCCCAGCAGCGGCCAGCGCCGCTCGGCTTCCGCTGCCATGCGCGCCATCGCGCGCTCGGTCATGCCGGGATAGTGCTCCAGCGTCATCGCGGTGATCGCCCGGCCGCCGGCGCTGCCGCGCACCGTGCCGACGAAACAGCCGATGCCGCCGACGCCGGCCCGTCCCGCCGAAAGCGCGGCCATCTCGGCGCCGATGTCGAAATCCGCCGTTTGGATGCGGATCGTGGCCATGCGC
This sequence comes from uncultured Alphaproteobacteria bacterium, assembly GCA_963714255.1. Classification (GTDB taxonomy): domain Bacteria; phylum Pseudomonadota; class Alphaproteobacteria; order Acetobacterales; family Acetobacteraceae; genus Rhodovastum. Next base: position 226,684 of record CAVQNU010000015.1, on the reverse strand, counting down.
GGCCGCCCGCGCCTAGCCGCCGGTCACGGGCGGAAAGAACGCCACTTCGTCGCCGGCGGCGACCGGTGCGTCGGGTGCGGCGAATTCCTGATTGACCGCGCAGCGCACCCGGGCCGATCCGGCAAAGGCCGCCGCATGGGCCGCACTGCGGCCACGCTGCCACGCCACCAGCTCACCCACCGTCGCGACGCCGTCCGGCAGCGCCATCGCCTCCTCCGCCATGCCCAAACGCTCGCGCAGCCAGGCGAAATACAGCAGGCGGAGCTTTGCGGGTCCAGGGGCGGACATGCCGGGGATATGGTGTGGCCAGTGCGGAGGCGCTCAGCGTGGGGTCGGCACCGTGGTCATGGAGCCATCGGGGGCGATGAGCGTGCTGGTGCCGTTGCCGTTGGGCACCACGATGCCGGTGCCGCCCTTCGGGTCGGTGAAGGTCTGCACGCCGTTGCCGGTCTGCGTGCCGACGGATGTGCCACCAGGGGTCGGATAGAATTGCGTGCTGGGCGGCGCGGCCGGCGGCAGGACGGGCGGCGGCGCCGGCCGGGCCGGTGGAGCCGGCGGCAGGGCTTCCTCGGGTGGCGGCGGCACCGAACTGCCGCGGACTGCGGGGCGCGGAACCGGTGGCGCGTTTGTATCCGGCGCCGTTTGGACCCGCTCGAGGTCCTCCAGCGTGGGCTCCGGCGCCGCCGGGCGCGGCCAGACATTGCCGGCCTCGGGCGTCAGCGGCTCCTGCTCGACATCCTTGCCTTCCGCCCGCAGCAGGTTGGGCGCATCGCCCGTCGGCTGGTTCGGGTTGAGGTGAAACGTATGGGTGTCGCCGATGAACCCGCCGAAGCCGGCCAGCGGATTGCCCACATAGCTCTCGCAGGCCGGCAGCAGCAGGGTCAGTCCCAGCAGGGCGATGCGCCACATGGGCGGAAATCCTTGTCGTGCAGCCGGTTCGGATTGGCATCCGGCGCTCAGGGGAATCAATATGCCTGCGTCACGTCTGCGGCTCAAGCAGTTCGGTCCAGTGCCCCAGATCGGCCCATAAACGCAAGCACCCATTCAACAATTGCCTCCGGATCATTGAGCGGTAGCACCATCCGGTCACAGTCGGGCAGGCGTTCGTCGGCTGCCACGGCAACGATGTCGTCCCGGTCCGGCCAGATACGAGGCCGCCCCAGCGCAGGCCGGTGCACTTCGATCTTGGGATGCGGACTGGCTTTGAATCCCTCCACCAGTACCAGGTCAACCGGTGCCAGACGCGCCAGCAGGAAGGGCAGATCCGGTTCGCTGCCACGCACGTCATGCATCAACGCCCAGCGGGTGCCGCTGGAAATCAACACCTCGGTGGCGCCGGCCTGGCGATGGCGCCAGGAATCCTTGCCGGGCTGGTCCAGATCGAACCCGTGATGGGCATGCTTGACGGTCGACACCGACAGGCCGCGGGCGATCAGCCGGGGCATCAGCCCCTCCAGCAGCGTGGTCTTGCCGCTGCCGGACCATCCGACCAGGCCGAGCAGCTTCAACGCGGCCCCTCCTTCCAGCGGAAAACCGCCCTCATTCCCGCAGTGCGGCCGGCGGCGGGGCGGCGGCATGGCGCAGCCCGGCAGTCAGATAGTCCCATCCGGTTACCAGAGTCAGAATGGCTGCCACCCAGAGCATGGTCTCGCCGATGAACGAGACCGGCAGCCAAGGGATGTGCAGCAGCCCCGCCGAGGTGCTGCCGGCCAGCAAGGTGCCCAGCGCGGCCATCTGAAAGCCGGTCTTCCATTTCGCCAGGCGCGTCACCGGCAGGCCCACCCGCACGCCGGCCAGGTACTCGCGCAGGCCGCTGACCAGAATCTCGCGCAGCATGATCACGATGGCAGGATACAGCCCGCCGGCGCTCAGCCGCCCCATGCCGACCAGCATCATCAGCGCGGCGGCAACCAGCAGCTTGTCGGCGATCGGGTCCAGCATGCGGCCGAGATCCGACAGCTGCTTGCGATCGCGCGCCAGCTTGCCATCGAAATAATCGGTGATGGCGGCGGCGCTGAACAGGATGCAGGCCGTGAGGTCGGTCTCGGGCGTACGCGCCGCCACCAGCACCACGAGCAGCGGGATCGCGGCGATGCGCGACAGGGTCAGGACGTTGGGAAGGTCGGTGAGCATGGAGCGGCAGCATAGGCGGGAAAACCTCGCAGGTCAGCCACCCCGACATTGCCCTCCGCGTGGCGGCACATGCCGCCGGCCGTCCCCGGTCCTGTCCCCCGGTTCCTGTCCCCGGTTCCTGCCCGGCAGCCGCGAGACGGTCACTGCCCGGCGCTGCGGGCACGGGACGGAAAATTGGTATTGACATCACCGCAATGTGACGGCAAACATTCTTGCATATGAAATGCCAAATATACCGGAAATGCAGACGCTCCGGGATGACCAGGCACCTTTCGGCGCCGGCGTTCAGCCAATAAGCGCCTGAGGACGGCGGAATTTAAGAACGTGTTTTCGTTATTCTGGCCATCGTCTATGAGAAACGATGACGGCTTTCGGTATTTCGTGCGCCTGTGACTATAAACCCTTCAAGGAACGACACGGCATGTTCTGCAACCAGTGCGAACAAACCCAACGATCCCCCAACGGAGACGGCTGCGCGACACCCAAAGGCCAGTGCGGAAAAGACGCCGCCACCTCCGATCTGCAGGATCTGCTGCTCTACGCGGTCGAGGGCGTGGCACAACATGCCAGCGCAGCCCGGCAGCTCGGCGTGGTGGATCAGGAGGCGAGCCGCTTCATCCTGCACGCCGTGTTCACGACGCTGACCAACGTCAACTTCGATCCGGCCCGCTTCGTGCCGCTGATCCAACAGGCCGCCGCGGTGCGCAACCGCGTGCGCGATGCCGCCGCAAGCGCCGCCCACCGGCTGGGCAGCCCCCCCGCAACCCTGACCGGCCCGGCCGGGTTTGAACCGGCCGCAGATGTGGAGGGCATGCTGGCCCAGGCGGCCAATGTCGGCATTCTCGCCGGCAAGGGCACGGTCGGGGAGGACATTATCGGCCTGCGCGCGCTGGTTCTCTTCGGGCTCAAGGGCGTCTGCGCCTACGCCTTCCATGCCCAGGTGCTCGGCTATGAACGCGACGCCATCGCCGCCGGGGTGGAGCGCGCGCTGGTGTTCCTCGCCAGTGGCCCGACCGACAGCGACGCCCTGCTCGATCAGGCGCTGGAACTCGGCCGGCTCAATCTGACGGTCATGGAAACCCTGGAAGCCGCCAACACCGGCACGTTCGGCGTGCCGGAGCCCACGGTGGTGCGCATGACGCCCATGCGCGGCAAGGCGATCCTGGCGTCCGGCCATGACCTGAAGGATCTCGAGGCACTTCTGAAGGCCACCGAAGGACAGGGGATCAACGTCTACACCCATGGCGAACTGCTGCCGGCGAACGCCTACCCGAAGCTCAAGGCCTTTGCGCACCTGGCCGGCAATTACGGCGGCGCCTGGCAGGACCAGCGACTGGAGTTCGCGAGCTTCCCCGGCCCGATCGTCATGACGTTCGAACTGCATCATCCGGCCGCATTCGTCCTACAGCGGGCGGGTGTTCACCCTCGGCCCGGTGGGCTGGCCCGGGGTGCAGCATCTGGCCGGCGACGATTTCGCCCCCGTGCTGGCCGCCGCCCACGCGCTGCCCGGGTTCACCGAGGATGCGCCGGCCGAGACGGTGACCATCGGCTTCGCCCGCCACGCCGTGCTCGGTGTCGCCGACACGGTGATCGAGGCGGTGAAAACCGGCGCGATCCGCCACTTCTTCCTGGTCGGCGGCTGCGACGGCGCCGCCTCCGGCCGCAACTATTTCACCGAATTCGCCGAGGCCGTTCCGGCCGACAGCATAGTACTCACCCTCGGCTGCGGCAAATACCGGTTCAATCGCCACGCCTTCGGCGACATCGGCGGCATCCCCCGCCTGCTCGACCTTGGTCAATGCAACGACAGCTACGCGGCAATCGTCATCGCCTCCGCGCTGGCCGACGCTTTCGCCTGCGACATCAACGCGCTGCCGCTGTCGCTGGTGATCTCCTGGTTCGAGCAGAAGGCGGTTGCGGTGCTGCTGACGCTGCTGGCGCTCGGGGTGCGCAACATCCGCCTTGGACCGACCCTGCCCGGCTTCCTCACGCCCGCGCTGATCGGCGTGCTGGTGGAGCGGTTCGGGGTGCTGCCGATTACCGAGGCCAAAGCGGATATCGCGGCGGCGCTGGAGCGGCGGGCGGCATAGCCGCCCGGGGGCTCCGCCCCGGGCCCCGGCAGGGGCGTTGCCCCTGCACCCCACCAAGGGCCAGAGGCCCTTGGAACCCATGGGGTTAAGGGGGCCACCGCCCCCTTGCGGGTCCAGGGCAGAGCCCTGGCCTTTCTTCGCCTACGCCACCCGCGCCCCCGGATGGAAATGCGCATACACCAGCCGCGCAATCTGCCGGGAAATACCGGGCGCCGCCTCCAGATCCTGCAGCCCGGCCTGCTTCACCCCGCGCGCCGAGCCGAAATGGTTCAGCAGCGCCCGCTTGCGCCCCGGCCCGATGCCGGCGATTTCGTCCAGTTCACTGGTCACCAGCGCCTTCGACCGCCCGGCCCGGTGCGTCGTGATGGCGAACCGGTGCGCCTCGTCGCGCAGGCGTTGCAGGAAGTACAAAACCGGATCGCGCGGCGGCAACTGGAACGGCGCCCTGCCGTCGGTGTGGAACCACTCGCGCCCGGCATCGCGGTCCGGCCCTTTGGCGATGCCCACCAGCCGCACATCATGCGCGCCGAGCTCGCTCAGCACGCCCCTTGCGGCGGACAGCTGGCCGGCACCGCCGTCGATCAGCACCAGGTCCGGCCAATCGGGCGGCGGCGCGTCGGGGTTTTTATTCTCGCGCAACGCGCGGCCGAAGCGGCGCTCGAATACCTCGCGCAGCATGGCGAAGTCATCGCCGGGCGCCGCCTTCCCGCGGATGGAAAACTTCCGGTAGGCCGGCTTCGCGAACCCCTCGGCGCCGGCGACGATCATCACGCCATAAGGGTTGGTGCCCATGATGTGGCTGTTGTCGTACACCTCGATCCGCTCCGGCCGGGACGGCAAGCCGAACAGCTCCGCCACCCCGTCGAGCAGCTTGGCCTGGCCGGCGCTCTCGGCCAAGCGGCGTTCCAGCGCCTCGCGCGCATTCAGTTCGGCATGCGCCACCACGGCGTGCTTCTCGCCGCGCTTGGGCACGGCGATGTCCACCCGGCCGCGGACGCCGAAGGTTTCCGCCTTCAGGCGCAGCGCCTCGGCGATCAGGTCCTGCTCGGGCACTTCCTGGTTCAGCAACAGCACCGGCGGCGGCGGCTTGTCGTCGTAGAACTGGCCGATGAAGGCGGCCAGCACCTCGGGCACCTCTTCGCCTTTCGTATGCACCGGGAAGAAGGCGCGGTTGCCGTTGTTGCGCCCGCCGCGGACAAAAAACACCTGCACGCAGGTCTGCCCCGCCGCCTGCCAGGCGGCGATCACATCGGCGTCGGTGAGGCTCGCCGGGTTGATGACATCGGTGCCCTGCACATGGGTCAGCGCCCGGATACGGTCGCGGATGGCGGCGGCACGCTCGAATTCGAGCGCCTCGGCCGCCGCCTCCATTTCGGCCGCCAGTTCCTGCTGCACCGCCCCCTGCTTGCCCGACAGGAACGCCCGCGCCTGCGCCACCAGGGCTGCATAGCCGTCGCGGTCGATCCGGCCGACGCACGGGGCGGAGCAGCGGCGGATCTGATACAGCAGGCAGGGGCGCGAGCGGTTGGCGAACACCGTGTCGGCGCACGATCGCAACAGGAACACCCGCTGCATGGCGGTGACCGTCTGGTTCACCGCCCAGGCCGAGGCGAACGGCCCCCAGTAACTGCCCTTTCGCGTGCGCGCGCCGCGGTGCTTGGCGATCTGCGGGAAGTCGTGGTCCTCGGTCAGCATCAGCCAGGGGTAGGATTTGTCGTCGCGCAGCAGGATGTTGAAGCGCGGCTTCAGCCGCTTGATGAGGTTGGCCTCGAGCAGCAGCGCTTCCGCCTCGGTATGGGTGGTGACGATTTCCATCGCCACCGTCTCCGCCACCATCCGGCGCAGCCGCTCGGGCAGGCGGGCGATTTGGGTATAGGCCGCCACCCGCTTTTTCAGTGCGCGCGCCTTGCCGACATACAACGCCTCGCCGCGCCCATCGAGCATGCGATAGACGCCGGGCGAGAGCGGCATGGTGGCGAGCGCCGCCTCGATGGCGGCAACCCCGCGCGGCGGGTCCGGGGGGCCGGGAGCGGTCATCGCCTCCCATTAGGCGACGCCCCCACCTTGCTCAAGCGCTTCCCGCCGCGCCCCAAGCGGGCGCCTGTCAATGGCGTGAATCATCCACCGAAGCTGTGGATAAGATTGTGGGAAAGGTATCGGGCAACGCGGCCAAAAGCGCGGAATCCCTCGGCTTCACCAGAATGCCTCATTTCAAAGCAAATCGTTTAACCCATTGATTTTACATAACAGAAAGAATCGCTACCGGGTCAATTTGTGAGCTGCGGCCGACATCTCACTGGAATTGCAGGCACGCAAGGGGGGGCGTGGACAAAATGCATCGCCGGCCTCGCGCGGCCGCCATGCCGGCAGTCCTTGCATGGCGAAACAGATCCGGGCTTTTCGCTTTTTTGACGCGACAGCAACCACAGGTCGTATAGCACAACGTGGCGTTGTGAACGAGGCAGGACGTCATGCGGGCTACTCCTCCGGCGCCCCGCCCAACGCCGGGCTCCATTGCAGATGCTGGCCGCCATCCAGCGCCAGCATCTGTCCGGTCAGCGCCGGCAGCGCCAGAATGGCGACCGCGGCACGCCCGACTTCATCCGGCCCGGTTCCCCGCTGCAGCGGCACCTGCGCGCGCTGCCGGGCGAACTGCGCCGCGGTCTGCCGGGAACTCGCCAGCGCCGGGCCCGGACCGATGGCATTGACGCGAATGCGGGGCGCGAGGGCAAGCGCCATCGTCTGGGTCAACGCCCACAGCCCTGCCTTGGAAACGGTGTACGACACAAAATGCGGCGTCAGCGACCACACACGCTGATCGATCATGTTGATCACCACGCCCTCCGCCCCGTCGGGCAGGGTTTTGGCGAAATCCTGCATCAGCAGGAACGGCGCGCGCAGGTTGGGTTGCATGTGCCGGTCCCAGCTGTCGCGCGTGGCGTCGTTCCATTCGTCGCGCTCGAACACGCTGGCATTGTTCACCAGCACCCCCACCGGGCCCAGCGCCGCCGCGGCGACGTGCAGCAGCGTGTGCACCGCCGCCTCGTCGGTCAGGTCGGCCGGCAGCACGGCGGCGCGCCGGCCACGGGCGCGCACCTCGTCGGCGGTCCGTTCGGCGTCCGCCACACTGCCGTGGCAATGCACGGCGACCGCGAATCCCGCCTCCGCCAGTGCCAGCGTGATGCCGCGGCCGAGCCGGCGCGCGCCACCGGTCACCAGGGCGGTGCGCGGAATGCTGGCGGCAATGCTGCCGGAGAGATCCGTCATGCGGGCATGCCTTATCGCTCGGGTGGAGCGCCCGTGCTGCCACGAACCGGCACGTCCCGCCAGTGGCGGCAGCGCCGAACGCAAAGGGGGTGGTCGTTCCGCGCGCGTTGACTTACCGGCGCTTTGCGATCAAGCTGTTGCCAAACCTGCCAATATTCCACGACCGGGGGTAGAATGCGGCGCCGGGCGATACGTTGTCTCGCGAGTGTTGTGTGTGGTGCGGCCGGCTGCGCCCCGTCTGCGGCTGCGGCCAAGGATGTCGTACCCGGTTCATGGTGCCGCGGCGACAATGCGCCGCGGCGTGCGTGCCCAGTTCGCTCCGACCCCAGACCAGGCGAGGCCACAAATGCGTAACGTTCTGCGACACATCGCCATTGTCGTTCCTGTTGGTCTGGCGCTGGCCGGGTGTGCAAGCACGGCCGAAGCGCCGGCGACCAGCGCGTCCACCATCGGCTCCGCGCCCTATATCGCCAGTGATTTCGGCACGCTGACCTATCGCGCCGTCGATACCATGCTCGCGGCGGCGCCGCAGATCGCCCCGGACACGCCGCTCGTCGTCGCCTCGCTTTCGGATGTGCAGAATTTGGAAAGCGGCTCGGCTCTGGGCAATATTGCAGCCGACATGATCCGGACCCGGCTGGTGCAAGACGGACATACCGCCTCGGAAATCCGGCTGCGGAGCGCGATTGCCTTCAACAGGGGTCAGGGCGAGTTCTTCCTGTCCCGCGACAGGCTTGCGGTGTTGCCGTTTCCCGCCGTCGCCGCCGTGGTGACGGGCACGTATGCCGCAAGTTTCAACAAGGTCTATGTGAGCCTCAAGCTTGTCGCCGCCAGCGATGCCCATATCATTTCGGCAGCCGATTTCGTAGTCCCGTACTGGGATGTCGCCGGCCTTCTCCCGCAGCACCACACCTAAGTCATGGGGTCCAGGGGGCCACTGCCCCCTGGCGGGTCCAGGGCAGAGCCCTGGCCTTCCTTCCTTACCGTCGCCGCCGCCCCCGCTTCATTTTCGCCGGATCGTACCCCCCACCTCCAGGCCCCATCGGTTCAGGCGTCCGGTCCCGCTTAGGCCGCAACGAGGCAGACGCCACCGGCGGCGGTTCCAGCCCAAGGTCGAGCGCTTCCAGTCGCCTGATCTCGTCGCGCAGCCGGGCCGCCGTTTCGAATTCCAGGTCGGCCGCGGCGGCGCGCATGCGCTTTTCCAGCTCCGCGATTGCCGCCTTCAGATCCTTGCCGACGAATTCCGTCGTGCCGCCGTCCTGGACCGGCGCGACGGTCACGTAGTCCTGTTCGAACACGCTTTCCAGCACGCGGCCGATATTCTTCTTGACCGATTGCGGGGTAATCCCGTGCGCCGTGTTCCAGGCACGCTGCTTGTTGCGCCGGCGCTCGGTTTCCTCGATGGCGAAGCGCAGGCTGCGGGTCATCACGTCGGCGTAGAGGATAACCCGCCCGTCCACGTTGCGCGCCGCCCGGCCGATGGTCTGCACCAGGCTGGTCTGGCTGCGCAGGAAGCCTTCCTTGTCGGCGTCCAGGATCGCCACCAGCGCGCATTCGGGAATGTCCAGCCCCTCGCGCAGCAGGTTGATGCCGATCAGCACGTCGAACACGCCCAGGCGCAAATCCCGGATGATTTCGATGCGTTCCAGCGTGTCGATGTCGGAATGCAGGTAGCGCACCTTCACCCCGTGCTCGTTGAGGTATTCGGTCAGGTCCTCGGCCATGCGCTTGGTCAGCACGGTCACAAGAATACGGTCGCCGTGTGCGGCGACGCTGCGGCATTCGGCCAGCAAATCGTCCACCTGGCGTTCGACCGGGCGCACTTCCACCACCGGGTCGATCAGCCCGGTCGGCCGGATCACCTGCTCGGCGAAGGCGCCGCCGGTGCGCTCCATTTCCCACGGGCCGGGAGTTGCCGAAACGAACACGGTCTGCGGGCGGAACCGTTCCCATTCCTCGAATTTCAGCGGCCGGTTGTCGATGCACGACGGCAGGCGGAAGCCGAACTCGGCGAGGATCGATTTGCGGGCGAAGTCGCCGCGCTCCATGCCGCCGATCTGCGGCACCGTCACGTGGCTTTCATCGACGATCAGCAGCGCGTTCTCGGGCAAATATTCGAACAGCGTCGGCGGCGGCTCGCCCGGGTTGCGGCCGGACAGATAGCGGGAATAGTTCTCGATTCCCTTGCATGACCCGGTCGTCGCCATCATTTCGATATCGAATGTCGTGCGCTGCTGCAGCCGCTCCACTTCCAGCAGCTTGCCGGCGGTGGTGAATTCGTCGAGGCGGTTGTTCAGCTCCAGCTTGATGGCGGAAATCGCCTCCGTCAGCGTCGGCCGCGGGGTGACGTAATGGCTGTTGGCGTACACGGTCACGCTGTCCAGCCGCGCCGTGATCTCGCCGGTCAAGGGGTCGAACTCCGCCAGCGCCTCCACGTCGTCGCCGAACAGGGTCACCCGCCAGGCGCGGTCTTCGTAGTGGCTGGGCCAGATATCCACCACCTCGCCGCGCAGGCGGAACATGCCGCGGGCGAAGCCGGCGTCGTTGCGGCGGTATTGCAGGTCCACCAGCGCCTTGGCCAGCCGGTCACGGTCGATGCGCCCGCCGGTTTGCAGCTTGACCACCATTTTCGCATAGGTCTCGACCGAGCCGATGCCGTAGATGCACGACACCGAGGCGACGATAATGACATCGTTGCGCTCCAGCAGCGCCTGGGTGGCGGCGTGGCGCATGCGGTCGATCTGCTCGTTGATCTGCGCGTCCTTCTCGATATAGGTGTCGGTGCGCGGAACATAGGCTTCGGGCTGGTAGTAATCGTAGTAGCTGACGAAATACTCGACCGCATTGTCCGGGAAGAACGCCTTCATCTCCCCGTACAATTGCGCCGCCAGGGTCTTGTTGGGGGCGAGGATCAGGGCCGGCTTCTGCACCGCCTCGATCACCTTCGCCATGGTGAAGGTCTTGCCCGAACCGGTCACGCCCAGCAGCACCTGGTCGCGCTCGCCCGCCTGCACGCCGGCCACCAGCTCGCGAATGGCGGTGGGCTGGTCGCCGCTCGGCTCGAATTCGCTCACCACGCGCAGCCGGGTGGTCAGCGGTTTGGCCGGCTGCTTCTGCGGGATGAACAGAACCGGGGCGGGACGGGTCAGCGTCTGGGACATCGGGGCAAACTCCTCCGCGCTGACATGGCAGCGCGCGGCCGGACCGTCCAGTGACCGGCACCGTCCGGCTTCGCGCCGCCGATTCCGCTACTTCTCCGCTGCCGCCGTCTTGGTGGGCAGCGGCTTCTGCGGCTTCAGTGCGCCGAAACCCGGCGCCGCCGCCGCGCCGGCGGTCTTCGAGGCTTTCGGCTTCTTCACCTCGCGCCCGCTGCGTTTTTGTCCTTTTGCCATGGCGAGTCCCCTTGGGAGCATGCTGCCCCGCGCGGAGGGGACGCCGATCCTTGCCCTGGCGTCAAGGATTGGGTGATCGGCCCAGGGCCATCCAACAAAAGAAAGACAAGGCCAGGGCTCTGCCCTGGACCCGCCAAGGGCCGTGAGGCCCTTGGAACCCATTCCTTATTATTCCTCCCGCAATCCGGCGGCGGCAACCTGGGCCTTGCGCTCCCAGCCGCGCGCCGTCTGCTGCCAATAGGCGAGCGCATGGCCGGTGGCACGGGCCGCCGCCCAGCGCCGCCGCGCCGCCTGCACCGCCGCCTCGTCAGCGCCGTCGAACAGATCGAATACGCGGTCGATACAAGTCGAGCCGGGTACACGCCGCGCCGTCGAGCAGGAACAGAAACCGCGCCCCGTTCGGCGCACCGGCCACACCCGGGTCCTCCGCACTGAGCCAGATCGGCTGCAACTCGGCATCGCCCGATTCGGCGGTGCCGTGCGGCAACCAGTCCGGGTCCGGACAGAGCCATAACGCCGCATCCAGCGCGGCCAGGCGCTCAGGGCTGCCGCATAGCACCAAAGCGCGCTGCCCCGATGCCAGAGTGCGGCCGAGCAGTTGCGGCAGCGCCTGGTCGGCGCCGGTGCGGGTCAGATGATAGAACCCAATGTCCGCCATCGCGTCCTGCTGGCCTCGCCCCGCTGCCGCTGCGGACAGGCGAAATCAGCCCTCGTAGTGCCCGGCCACCAGCCGGTCCAGCAGGCGCACGCCGAACGCGGTCGCGCCCTTCGGCGTCACGGCGCTGTCCTTGGTGGCCCAGGCGGTGCCGGCAATGTCCAGATGCGCCCAGGGCTTGCCGTTGACGAAACGCTGCAGGAACTGCGCCGCGGTGATGGCGCCGGCCGGCCTTCCGCCAACGTTCTTCATGTCGGCGATGTCGGACTTGATCAATTTATCGTAAGCTTCCCCCAACGGCATGCGCCAGACCTTCTCGCCGCTGGCCTCGCCGGCCGCGTGCAGGCGCTGCGACAGCTCATCGTCATTGCTGAAGAACCCCGCGTAGTCGTGGCCGAGACTGACCACCATCGCACCGGTCAGCGTCGCCACATCGACGATGAACCGCGGATCGAGCTTTTCCTGCGCATACCAAAGCACGTCGGCGAGCACGAGGCGGCCCTCGGCGTCGGTGTTGATAACCTCGACGGTCTGGCCGGAATAGGTTTTCACCACGTCGCCCGGGCGCTGGGCGGTGCCGCTCGGCATGTTCTCCACCAGGCCGACCAGGCCCACCACATCGGCCTTGGCGCGCCGCCCCGCCAGGGCCGCCATCAACCCGATCACCGCGCCGGCGCCGGCCATGTCGAATTTCATGTCCTCCATGCCCTGCGCCGGCTTGATGGAAATGCCGCCGGTGTCGAAGGTTACGCCCTTGCCGACGAAGGCGAGCGGCCTGGTGGCGCGCGCACGCCGGGTTTTGGCGCCGGCGTCGCCGGCTGAGGCGCCGAGCCAGTGCATGATCACCATGCGCGGCTCGTTGGCGCTGCCCTGGGCGACGCCGAGCAAGGCCCCGAACCCAAGTTTGGCCATCTCGCGCGGGCCGAGCACCTCGACCTTCACGCCAAGCGATTCCAGCGTCCGGCAACGCTCGGCGAGCTCGGCGGGGGTCAGCACGTTGGGCGGCTCGCTGACCAGATCGCGCGTCAGACGCACGCCATCCACAACCGCATGCAGCGTGGCCCAGGCCTCGCGGGCACGGGCGAGGTCGGACGTGAGCAGGGTGAGCTTGGCCAGCTTCGGCCGGTCTTCAGGCTTCTCGGTGGTGCGGTAGCGGTCGAAACGATAGCTGCGCAGCGCGGCGCCCGCGGCGACCGCGGCGGCCAGCTCCGGCGTCAGCTCCGCAGCCGCCACGGCGGCGGCCGGCTCGCGCGTGACCGCCGCGGCGATGGCGCCGCCGGCGTCTTCGGCGGTGCGCGGCGTGAGGTCCGCGCGCTTGCCGATGCCAACCACGACGATGCGCGACAACCCGGCGCCAGGGGCGAGAATGGTGCAGGTTTTGCCGGGGTTTGGCTTGAACCCGGTGGTTTCCAGCGCGCGCGACACCGCGCCGCCGGTGGCGCCGTCCGCCGCCGCGCGAAGCGCATCCGGCTCGTCCCCTTCCTCGGCCAGCAGCACGAGGGCGCCGGACTTCGGCAATGCGGAGCGGGCGAAAGAGATGTCGAGCATGGACGCGAGCTCCGGGGTTCAAGCCGAGGACGGACAAGCCAAAGGGGGGGAAAAGACTGTAGGCAGCCGCGCTGCGCTCCGCCACTGCTGTGGCGGGTGATTGGAGGGAAGGAAGGCCAGGGCTCTGCCCTGGACCCGCCAACGGGCAGTGGCCCCTTGGAACCCATTCCTTAAGGTGCGGGGTCCAGGGCAGAAAGGTGCGGGTCCAGGGCAGAGCCCTGGCCTTCCTTCCTTTCCCCGATCACCCGGCGGCTTTATGAGGGGCCATGAAAGACATTGCTCTGTTGGAACTCGCGTTTGATCTCGCCGCCCGCGCCGGCGAAACCATCCTGGCCGTACGCGCCCGCGGCTTCGATACGCAAATCAAGGCCGACGCCTCGCCGGTCACCGAGGCGGATCAGCAGGCCGAGCTGCTGATCGTCAGGGGGCTGCGCGCCGCCACGCCGGACCTGCCGGTGGTCGCCGAGGAGGAGATCGCGGCCGGCCACGTGCCGGAGCAGGCCGACAGTTTCTGGTGCGTCGATCCGCTCGACGGCACCCGCGAGTTCGCCGCCGGGCGCGACGATTTCGCCGTGTGCATCGGCCTGGTGCGCGCGGGCGCGCCGGTGCTGGGCGTGGTGGGGGCGCCGGCCCGCGGCGTGGTCTATGGCGGCATTGTCGGGCAGGGCGCGGTGAAGCGCTCGGCCGCCGGCGAGCAGCCGATCGCGGCGCGGCGTCCGCCGGCCGAGGGCATCGCCGTGGTCGCCAGCCGCCTGCATGGCAAGGACCCGGCCATGGCGCCGTTCCTGGCGCGCTGGCATGTGGCCTCGACGGTGAATATCGGCTCGGCGCTGAAATTCTGCCTGCTCGCCGAGGGGAAGGCGGATCTGTACCCGCGTTTCGGCACCACCATGGAGTGGGACACCAGCGGGCCGCAGGCGCTGCTGGAGGCAGCCGGCGGGTCGGTCCGGGTGGTCGAGGGCGACGCGGTGCTGCGCTACGGCAAGCCGGGTTGGGTGAACCCGCATTTCTATGCGGCCGGCCGCATGACCGCATGACCGAAACGCTGCGGCCGGACGCGGCGGGGCTGGCGCGGGCCGCCGCGTTGCTGCGCGGCGGCGGGCTGGTGGCGTTCGGCACCGAGACGGTCTACGGCCTGGGCGCGGACGCGACCAACGGGCAGGCGGTGGCCGCCATTTTCGCCGCCAAGGGCCGGCCACGGTTCAACCCGCTGATCTGCCATTATCCCGATGCCGAAGCGGCCTTCGCCGATGTCGCGGCGACGCCCGCCGCCCGCCTGCTGGCCGAGGCTTTCTGGCCCGGCCCGCTGACCCTGGTGCTGCCGCGGCGCAACGCCTGCCCGGTGGCGCTGCTGGCCGGGGCGGGGCTGGCGACGCTGGCGGTGCGGGTGCCGGCGCACGCCGATGCGCGGGCGCTGCTGCGCGCGGTGGGCCGCCCGGTGGCCGCCCCCTCGGCCAACCGCTCGGGCGCGGTGAGTCCGACCACCGCCGCGCATGTGCTGGCCGGGCTGTACGGCCGGATCGATGCCGTGCTGGACAGCGGACCATGCCCGGTGGGGGTGGAATCCACCGTGCTTGATCTTTCGGGCGCAACGCCCGTTCTGCTGCGGCCCGGCGGGGTGACCCGCGAGGCGATTGCCGCGCTGCTGGGGCCGGTGCAGCAGGGCGTGCCGCCGTCGGGGCCGCAGGATGTGCGCTCCCCGGGGCTGCTGGTGTCGCATTACGCGCCGGCACTGCCCGTGCGGCTGCGCGCACGGGAAGCTGCGACCGAGGAGGCGCTGCTGGCGTTCGGGCCGGCGCCGGACGGCGCAGGGGTAGTGTTCCAGTTGAGCGCGACGAGCGACCTGCAGGAGGCGGCGGCAAACCTGTTTGCCGGGCTGCGGGCGCTGGATGAGGAAGGGCGCCGGCTTGGCCTGCATGGCATCGCGGTCATGCCTGTGCCCGAGCAGGGGCTTGGGATGGCGATCAACGATCGCCTGCGGCGGGCGGCGGCGCCGCGCGCGGGGAGTGGGGTGAAGGAAGGCCAGGGCTCTGCCCTGGACCCGCCAGGGGGCAGTGGCCCCCTGGACCCCGCGACTTAAGCATTTGTCTTGAGAGGGGGGGCGAGGCGGAGAACCGTTTGTCCGCCTCACCCCCCTCTCAAGACAAATGCCTAAAGGAATGGGTTCCAAGGGGCCACTGCCCCTTGGCGGGTCCAGGGCAGAGCCCTGGCCTTCCTTCACCCCATCCCCACACGGCGCTACGCTCCCCGCCGGAGGTGCATTCATGCCCGACTCGCCGCCCCCGCGCCCCGCCGAAAGCGCCGCGTTGGTCGCCGGCCTCGCCGCGATCCTCGGCCCGCGCGGTTTGCTGACCGATCCCGCCGACACCGCCCCTTATGGCGAGGATTGGCGGCAACTCTACCGCGGCCGTCCCCTGGCCGTGGCCCGCCCGGCCGACACGGCGGAGGTGGCGGCGGTGGTGCGTGCCTGCATGGCGGCCGGGGTCGGGGTGGTGCCGCAGGGCGGCAACACCTCCATGGTCGGCGGCGCCGTGCCGGCCGAGGACGGCAGCGAGGTGGTGCTGAGCCTGGCCCGTCTGAACCGGGTGCGGGCGGTTGATCCGGTCGACATGACGCTGACGGTGGAAGCGGGGGTGACGCTGAAGGCAGCCCAGAAAGCGGCCGCGGACCAGAACTGTCTGTTGCCGCTGTCGATCGCCTCCGAGGGCACGGCGCAGATCGGCGGCATCCTCGCCACCAATGCCGGCGGCAACAACACCGTGCGCTATGGCAATGCGCGCGACCTGGTGCTCGGCCTGGAGGTGGTGTTGCCGGACGGCGCGGTGTGGGAGGGGCTGCGCCGGCTGCGCAAGGACAATACCGGCTATTGCCTGCGCCAGTTATTCGTCGGCGCCGAGGGAACGCTGGGCGTCATCACCGCCGCGGTGCTGAAACTGGCCCCCCGGCCACGCGCGACCGAGGTGGCGCTGTGCGGCCTGCCCTCCTGCGAGGCGGCCTCGGCCCTGTTCGCCCGGTTCCTGGCGCACGACCCGGCTTCGGTGCAGGCGTTCGAATACATGTCCGGGCCGGGGGTTGAGTTGGTGCTGCGGCACATTCCGGGCACCGCGCTGCCGTTGGCTGCACCTGCCGGCCATTATGTCCTGGTCGAACTGGCCACGCCGCGGCCGGGGGCGGGGCTGCGGGCGGCGATGGAAGAAGCGCTGGAAGCGGCGCTGGCGGATGGTCTGCTGATCGATGCCGTCATGGCTGAAAGCGAGGCGCAGCGTGCGTCCCTGTGGCGGCTGC
Organism: uncultured Alphaproteobacteria bacterium; assembly: GCA_963714255.1. Lineage (GTDB taxonomy): Bacteria > Pseudomonadota > Alphaproteobacteria > Acetobacterales > Acetobacteraceae > Rhodovastum. The sequence goes on along the minus strand of CAVQNU010000015.1, from coordinate 210,314 downwards.
GCGAGGAGCATGCGGAAGCGCAGAAGCGCGAAGGAGCGAGCGTCAAGAACGATGTCTCGGTACCGGTTTCGCGCGTGCCTGCGCTGATCGCGCTGGCGTCGGCGGCGTGCCGGGCGCTGATGCCGGGCATCCGGATCATGCCGTTCGGCCATATGGGCGACGGCAATATCCATTTTAACCTGGTGCAGCCCGTGGGCATGGACCCGGCCGCATTCCTGGCGCGCGACCACGAGATCATGGACACCGTATGCGCGGTGGTGCGCGACCTCGGCGGCAGTTTTTCGGCCGAGCACGGGGTGGGGAAGCTGAAGCCGTATATGATGCCGGACTGGCGCGGCGGGGCGGAACTGGCGGCGATGCGGCGGATCAAGGCCGCCCTTGACCCGCTCGGGCTGATGAACCCGGGCAAGCTGCTGCCATGAGCGGGCGGCGTCCCGCGCGCGACGCTTTGCGGTTTGGCCGGGCGTGAAGCCGCGGTTAAAGTGTGGGTATGAGGATACTGCCCGCCCGCCTCGGCCCGCTCGTGAGCCGGATCGACCACTATGTGTTCCGGAACCTGCTGCTGGCCCTGGCCGCGGTAACCACCGGGCTGGTCGCGCTGATCTGGCTGACCCAGTTGCTGCGTTTCGTCGAAATGGTGGTCAACCGGGGGCTGTCGCTGCGGGTTTTCCTGGAACTGTCCAGCCTGCAGATCCCGTATTTCATTTCGGTCATCCTGCCGATCACCACCTTCGTGGTGGTGCAGTTCATCTACCAGCGCCTGGCCGGCGACCGCGAACTCACGGTGATGCGCGCGGCCGGGCTGTCGCCGCTGGCGCTGGCGCGCCCGGCGCTGGCGCTGGCGGTGGTGTCGGTCGCGCTCGGCTATGTGCTGAACCTGTGGGTGGTGCCGGCGGCGGCGGGCGCCTTCCGGCAGTACCAGTTCGAAATCCGCAACCGGGTCGCCGCCTTCCTGCTGCAGGAGGGGGTGTTCACCCAGGTGTCCGAGGATCTGACGGTCTATGTGCGCGCGCGCGACCCCGACGGCACGCTGCGCGGCATCCTGATCGAGGATGCGCGCCAGCGGAACAGCCCGGCCACCATCCTGGCCGAACGCGGCCGGCTGATCGGCTCCGAGGGCACGCCGCGGGTGCTGCTGATGACCGGCAGCCGCCAGGAGATCGACCGCCAGACCGGGCGGCTGAACGTGCTGACCTTCGCCGAGAACGCGCTCGACCTCAGCAGCGGGTCGCATGGCGAGGAACAGCGCTTCCGCGACATGACCGAAATGTCGATCAACGAGCTGCTCGACCCGCCGCCGGGCCTGGTGCAGGCGCACGATCTGCCGAAGCTGCGGGTGGAGGCGAACCGCCGGCTGTCGACGCCGCTGACCGCGCTGTCGTTCACGCTGGTGGCGCTGGTGGCGGTGCTGATGGGCACGTTCCGCCGGCATGGCGGGCTGCTGCGGCCGGTGATCGCCGTGCTGGCGGTGGTGGCGCTGCTGGCGTTGGAACTGCTGCTGAGCAATATGGCCGCCAAGCAATTGCGCCTGATTCCGCTGATCTGGGCGAATGCGGCGGCGCCGGGGGTGCTGTGCGCCTGGGCGCTGTTCGGGCCGCAGTTCCGGCTGATGCCGTCCGGCCTGCAGGTCAGGCTGGGGGCGGCCTGATCCGGTGCTGATCGCCGCCACCCTGTCGCTGTATATCGCGCGTGTGTTCGTGCTGGCGGTGGCCGGCATGATGGCCGCGCTCACCGGGCTGATCGGCCTGTTCGATTTCATCGAGCTGCTGCGGCGCTCGGCGACCAAGCCGGATGCCACCTTCGCCCTGGTGTGCGAAATCGCCGCCCTGCGCCTGCCCTGGATCGGCATGCAGATTTTGCCCTTCGCCGTGCTGCTCGGCGGCATCCTGGCGTTCTGGCGGCTGACCCGCTCGTCCGAGTTGATCGTGGCGCGGGCATCCGGCGTGTCGGCCTGGCAGTTCCTGGCCGCGCCGCTGCTCTGCGCGGTGGCGTTCGGGGCCTTCGCCACCGCGGCGATCAGCCCCGTGTCGGCGGTGATGCGGGCACGCGCCGAGGCGATGGACAATGTGTATCTGCGCACCGGCGGCGGGCCGCTCGCCCTGAACGGCGGCCAGCTCTGGCTGCGCGAATCCGATGCGGGCCTGTCGCCGCAAGGGGTGGCGATCCTGCATGCGCACGCGGTGAACCTGCGCAACGGCGAGCTGACCGCGCAGGATGTCAGCATCTTCCGCCTCGACGCCAACGACCGCTTGCTGGAGCGGGTGGAGGCGACCCAGGCGCAACTCGGCGACGGCGCGTGGCAGCTCGACAATGCCAGGACCATCCTGCCCGGCCGCCTGCCCTCGCCGCCGCGCCCGCTGGCGCTGGCCACCAACATGACCGTGGCGCGGGTACAGGAAAGCTTCGCCCCGCCCGATACGCTGTCGTTCTGGGCGCTGCCCGGCTTCATCGCTTTGCTGGAGCATTCCGGCTTTTCGTCGATCCGCCACCGGCTGCAATTCCAGACGCTGCTGGCGCTGCCGCTGCTGGCCGGGACCATGACGCTGCTGGCGGCGGGGTTCTCGATGCGGCCGTCGCGCCGCGGCGGGGTGGCGAAGATGATCGGCAGCGGCGTCTCGGCCGGCTTCGCGCTGTTCATGATCTCCAAGGTCGCCGAGGAATTCGGCCAGTCCGGGGCGCTGCCGCCCTCGCTTGCCGCCTGGGCCCCGGCCGCGTCCGGGCTGATGCTCAGCGTGGCGTTGCTGCTGCATCTGGAAGACGGCTGAGCATGCTCACAAGACGGGCGCGCAAGATGCGCGGACTGCGGCGACGGCTGCTGCTGGGCGCGACCGCGGCGCTGCTGGCGGGCTTGGGCGCGGTTGCCGCCCGCGCCCAGCTGCGCGCCATGGTGCATTCAGAACCGGTCTCGCACGACCAGCCGGTGTTCTACCAGGCCGACACGGTCGAATACGACCGGGACGGCGCGCTGGTGACACTGACCGGGCACGTGGAGATCTGGCAGGGCGATCGTGTCCTGCGGGCCGACCGGGTCACCTATGACCAGAACACCGGGGTCGCCGCCGCGACCGGCAACGTGGTGCTGGTCGAGCCGGACGGGCAGGTGGTGTTCTCCGACTACGCCGAGCTGAGCGAGGGGATGAAGAACGGCGTGATGCGGGATCTGAGCGCGCTGCTGCCGCAGAACGGGCGCCTGGTCGCCAACGGGGCGCGCCGGACCGATGCCACCATCAACGAGTTCAGCCGCGCTGTTTATACGACCTGCAACCTGTGCAAGCAGGACCCGTCGGCGCCGCCGCTGTGGGACATCCGCGCCCGCTCGGCGCTGCAGGACGTCGAGAACAAGAAGATCGAGTACAGCGACGCGGTGGTGGATTTCTACGGCTGGCCGGTCGCCTATTTCCCGTTCATGGCCCATCCCGACCCGTCGGTGCGGCGGGCCAGCGGCATCCTGATCCCGAACATGGGCGTGTCCACCCATCTTGGCGCGTTCTTTTCGCTACCGTATTACTGGGTGATCGACGGTGAATCGGACGCGACGCTGACGCCGGTGCTGTCGGCCAAGCAAGGCGGCGGGCTGGAATTCGAGTACCGGCACGTGTTCAACGACGGCAAGATCACCCTGCGCGGCGCGGTGGCGAGCGACCAGGGCGGCGCGGCCGGGTACGTGTTCACCCGCGGTGACTTCGCCATCAACGATACCTGGCGCTGGGGCTTCGACATCAACCGGGCCAGCAGCGTCGACTTCATGCGCGATTACATGATCCCCGGCGGGCTGGTGCCGGTGCTGAGCAGCCAGGTCTGGCTGGAGGGATTCGGCCAAGGGTCGTACGCGCGGCTGGATGCGCGCGCGTATCAGAGCATCGTCAACCTCAGCAGCGCCAGCGTCATCGGCCGCGTGCCCTACGTGCTGCCGCGCTACGAATACAGCTATTTCGGCGAGCCCGACTCGCTCGGGGGCCGGTTTTCGGTCGAGGCAGGCGCGTTCAACGTGCTGCGCGAGGACGGCACGTCCACCCAGCGCGGACGGCTGAGCCTCGACTGGCAGCGACCGTTCCAGGGGCAGTTCGGCGATTTGTGGAAACTCACTTTCCACACCGACAGCGCCGTCTATAACGCGGCCGGCCTGAACCTGGCGCCGAGTTGGGGCGCCTCGAATTCGACGCAGGTGGCGCAGGCCATGCCGACGGCGGCGGTGGAGGTGCATTTGCCGCTGCTGCGCGATGCCGGCAGCTGGGGCACCCAGACCATCGAGCCGATCGCCCAGGTGATCGTGGCACCGAACGGGTCGAAATATGGCCGCACCACGCTCGCCAACGGCACCACCGTGTCCACCTCGCTGGTGCCGAACGAGGACAGCCTTGATCAGGAACTCACCGACGCCAACCTGTTCGCCCTCAACCGCTTTCCCGGGGTGGACCGGCTGGAGGGCGGCATCAGGGTGAACGCGGGGCTGCGCGGGGCCTGGAACTTCCCCGGCGGGGCCAGCCTCGACGGGCTGGTGGGAGAATCCTACCGGGTGCAGCAAAGCTCGCCCTGGTGGGTCGGATCGGGGCTGGAGAACCAGGTCTCGGATATCGTCAGCCGGGTGTCGTTCTCGCCGGGGTCATATTTTGACCTGACCGCGCGGGCGCGGTTCGACCCGCATACCCAGATGTCGGTGCCCTTCGCCGACGTGCTGGCCAGCGCCGGGCCGCAGTCGCTGAAGCTCACGATGGGCTATATCTACAGCTCGATCAATCCGTTCGCCGCCTATGACTACCCGCCGACGGGCATCTTCTGGGGTGCGGACGGCAAGGCCGGCACATCCGCCACCGAGCCCTATCCGGCGCCGCGCGACGAAATCACCCTCGGCGCGACCACGCATTACGGGCCCTGGAAGCTGGCGAGCACGGTGCGCTCCGACATACGCACCCAACAGTTGGACCTGATCACCGTCAACGGCTCGTACGAGGACGAGTGCTTCATCTTCGCCCTGATGGCCTACAAGCGCTATACCTCCGTCGGGGGCGACCATGGCGACAGCGCGGTGATGTTCCAGATCACCCTCAAGACCGTCGGGCAGTTCGGCTTCCACCCGATGTAACGCGGCGCTGCAGCCGATACTCCAGGAGTACTGACCGGCCATGACCCTGCGCCCTCCCAGCCCGCGCCGTCCCAGCCGGCGCAGTACGCATCTTCCGGGCCTGCTGCTGCTCACGGCCTTGGTGGGGCTGACGCCGGCGCGCGCACCCGGCCAGACCCCCGATGCGGCGCCGCCCGCCGCCGCGCGCGCCGATGCGGCGCCGCCCGATCAGTCGCGCATCGTCGCGGTGGTGAACGGCGACGTGATCAGCTACGCCGATGTCGACAACCGGCGCCGGCTGTTCGCGCTGTCCACCGGCATGCCGGGCGCCCCCGAAATACTGGACCGGCTGACCCCGCAGGTTACCCGGCAACTGATCGACGAACGGCTGCGGCTGCAGGAAGGGCAGCGGCGGCGCGTGGTGGTGCAAGACCGCGAGATCGCCGCCGCCATCCACGAAATCGAGCAGCGCAACAACATGCCCGACGGCACGCTGCGCCGGCGGCTGTCGGCCGACGGGGTGGCGTTCCGCACCCTGATCGACCAGGTGCGGGTGCAGATCGGCTGGACCCGGGTGCTGCGCCAGGAACTGGGCCGGCAGACCGAAGTGAGCGACGCCGACATCGCGGAGCAGACCGCCCTGCTGAAGGCGCAGACCGGCCAGCAGGAGTTTCGCGTCGCCGAGATTTTCGTGCCGATCGCCGATCCGGCGCAGGCCGATGAGGCGCGGCGGTTTGCCGACACGGTCATTCAGCAACTGCGTGCCGGCGCGCCGTTTCCAGTGGTGGCGGCGCAGTTCAGCCAGAGCCAGACGGCCCTGCAGGGCGGCGACGAGGGCTGGGAACAGCCCAACCAGATCGACCCAGAAGTGCTGCGCGTGCTGCAGGAAATGCCGCCGGGCGCGATCAGCAACCCGATCCAGGTGCCGGGCGGGCTGTCGATCGTCACGCTGCGCGGCAAGCGGGAGATCGGTCACGACCCGGCCACCATGGCGACGGTGCGGCAGGTGTTCCTGCCGTTCACCGCCCGCCTCGATCCGGCCGCGCCGACGGCGCAGCAGCAGCAGGTGCTGGAGCAGGCGCGGCGGATCGCCGGCTCGGTCAAGAGCTGCGAGGACATGGAGGCGGCCAACAAGGCGGCCGGGGCCAGCCGTCCGGCGGACCCGGGCGAGCTGCGGGTGGAGGGCGTGTCGGTGCCGGCCCTGCGCCAGTTGCTGACGACGCTGCCGCTCGGGCAGCCGAGCCAGCCGCTGGTGGCCGATGACGGCGTGGCGCTGGTGATGGTGTGCACGCGCGAGGAGAAGAACCTGGGCATTCCGAGCAAAAAGGAACTCTCCGACCGCATCCTGAGCGAGCGGGTGGAGCTCACCTCGCGCCAGCTCATGCGCGACCTGCAGCGGCGGGCGGTGATCGATCTGCGCAGCTGAGCCGGACGGGGCGGCGCCGGCGCCGCTGCGCGAGGTCATTGCGCGGCACGGTCTGGATGCGCGCCGCGCGCTCGGCCAGCATTTCCTGTTCGATGCCAACCTGACCGCGCGGATCGCCCGGCAGGCAGGCCCGCTGGAAGGGCGGCACGTCGTAGAGGTGGGGCCGGGCCCGGGCGGGCTGACGCGGGCGCTGCTGGCCACGGCCGCGGCCGATGTGACCGCGGTGGAAATCGACCCACGCGCGGTCGCCGCCATGCAGGAACTGGCGGAAGGCGCCGGCGGACGGCTGCGCGTGGTGGCGGGCGACGCGATGGCGCTTGATCTTGCCTGCCTGGTGCCGGTGCCACGGCAGGTGGTGGCCAATCTGCCGTACAACGTGGCCTCGCCGCTGCTGGTCGGCTGGCTGCGGCAGGCCGCGTGCTGGGAGCGGCTGACGCTGATGTTCCAGCAGGAAGTGGCCGAGCGGATCTGCGCCGCACCGGCGAGCCCCGCCTATGGGCGGCTGTCTGTGCTGGCGCAATGGTGCGGCCGGGCCGAGTTGCGCCTGCGTATTCCGCCGGCGGCCTTCGTGCCGCCGCCCAAGGTGTGGTCGGCGGTGGTGGTGCTGACCCCGCATCCGGTGCAGCCCGAAGCGGCGCTGTTCGCGACGATGGAGCGGCTGACCGCGGCGGCGTTCGGGCAGCGGCGCAAGATGCTGCGCGGAGCCTTACGCGGTCTGGGCGGGGAGGCGCTGCTGGCACGGGCCGATATTGCGCCGGAGCGGCGGGCGGAAACGCTGAGCGTTGGCGAGTTTGACCGGCTGGTGCGGCTGCTGTGAGGACGGGGGGAAGGAAGGCCAGGGCTCTGCCCTGGACCCCGCACCTTCATGAATGGGTTCCAAGGGGCAACTGCCCCTTGGCGGGTCCAGGGCAGCGCCCTGGCCTTCCTTCCTTCACCCGTTTGCCCTGCCACCAGGGACCGTTGGGCCACCCGAATAGTGATGTTCGGTACCATTGGTCCCGCCATGGCGGCGGCCTATCTCTGCCGCAGAGACAATCCGTCGCTTCGCGCTGATCCGCCGCCACAAAGACTGGCCGGGGCGGCTGGCGGTACGGATGTCAAAGCCCCCGAAAAGGATGTCGTCCATGTCGCAGACCCCGGCCCTTCCCACCTACAGCGCCATCTACGCTTTCGGCGACAGCCTGTCCGACGCCGGCAACCTCTCGATATTCACCAGCCTCACCGGCACCGAGCCGGTGTCGCCGCCGTACTATCAGGAAAAATACGGCGACATCACCGGCAACGTGTTCAGCAACGGGCCGACCTGGGTGCAGGACCTGTCCATCGCCCTCGGCCTCGGCACCCTCACGCCCAGCCTGACCGGCGGCACCGACTTCGCCTATGGCGGTGCGGAAACCGGCGCGACGCCGCAGAACGCGAACAACCCGGAGATCGAGGCGATCTCGCTGCCGTCGCAGATCCTGCAGTTCGAGGCGGCGGTATCGCATCCCTCGGCCAACGCGCTCTATACGCTGTCGATCGGCGGCAACGATCTGTTCGACATCCTCGCCGCCACCAACCTCACCGCGTCCCAGCAGACCACCGACGTGAACGACGCCGTCGCCAACGCGATCGGCTTCATCAAGCAACTCGTGGGCGATGGCGCGAAGAACCTGCTGCTGCTTGGCGTGCCCGATCTCGGCCAGGTGCCGGAGGTGACCAGCGGGCTGATCAACGGCAGCGACACGCCATCGGCGGCACTCGACGCCGAGGCGTCTCAGCTTGCCTCCGAATTCAACACCGACCTTGCCAGCCAGCTCGCCAGCCTCGCCACCGCCGATGGGGTGAGTGCGCACGTGGTCGATGCTTACCAGCTCATCGACAATGCGGTGGCCGATCCGGCCGCCTATGGGCTGACCAACGTGACCGCGCCGGTGTGGAGCGGCAGCTACACCTCCTCTTCCAGCGGCACGCTCGCCGCGACCGGTGCGGCCGCGCAGGACCAGTACCTGTTCTGGGACCATGTGCATCCGACCGAAACGGGCCATCAGCTGATCGCCGATGCGGCCGAGGTGGCGCTCATCGGCAGTCCCTCAACCGGGCAGATCACCCAGATCTACACTAACATCCTTCAGCGCGCCCCCGATCCGGCCGGGCTGCTGTACTGGGACACGCAAGTGGACAACGGCGCGGTGACGGTCGCGCAGGCCAACCAGGTGATCGCCACGTCCGCGGAAGCCGGGACGGATGTGGTGCCGATCGTTGAACTCTACACCGCACTCGGCCGGGCGCCGGACGCGGCGGGGTTGCAGGTACTGGGTGCATGCGTTCGAAGCCGGCCAGTCGCTGAGCACGATCGCCAGCAATTTCCTCCTCTCCTCGGAAGGCCAAACGATCTATGGAACGGCCGCCGGCACCAGCCCGGCTGCAAACCTCACCTTCCTCAACACGGTTTATGAAAACGTGCTCGGCCGCGCGCCGGACACGGCCGGGGAGCAGGTACCTGGGCGGGTCAGCTCGACTCGGGGGCGTCAACCCCGGCGCAGGTGCTGACGGCGATCGTCGAGTCCGCCGAGGCACAGGCGCGCGATGCGGCGCCGGTGACGAACTTCCTGATCGCCGCCGGAAACGGAACGGCGGATTATGGCGGCAACCTGTTCCCCGCCAGCGCCACGGTCGCGGCCGCCTCCGCCGACATCGCGGCCGGAACCACGATCAACGTCACCACACCGGACCCACAGCCGATCACCCTGGGTGCCCACGCGGCGGCGGACACGATCGCCGTCGCCACCGATCAGGATGCGGTCTATGGCACCGGCGACGTGGCGACGGTGAACGGTTTCACCATCGGCGCCACGCCGGGCACGTCCGACATGCTGGCGTTCCTGGCGGGCGGCACGAATCCGGTGTCGGTGACCGGGGTGACCGGCGCCTTCGCCAGCGATGGCACCGGCCAAAGCGATCTGACCGCGACCGCATCCGCCGGGGTCCTGACCTTCGCCGGGTCTGCCGCAAGCGCCGATTCGCTGGCGCAATTGCTTGCCGCCACGGCGAACATTCTCGATACCGCCGCCACCCCGGCGAACAGCGCCGCTGCGTTCGGGTACGGCGGCAGCACCTATCTCGTCGTGACTCCCAGCGCCCCCGGCGCCGGGGGGAGCTTCGCCCTGGCCACCGATCACGTGTTCGATCTCAGCGGCGTCACCGGTGCGACTTCCATCGGCACGACCGCCGCCGCGCATGCGATCCTCGCCTAAGGCGTCGCGCGGACCCGGCCGGCGGCGGCTCACCCCGCCGCCGGCCGCGGCACGGCGCGCGGCTGGCCGGCGTCGTCCAGCGCGACATAGGTGAAATCCGCGTAGGTCACGCGAATATGGTCGCCGATGCGCTGGCGCAGAACCCACGCCTCGACGCGTAAGGTCAGCGACGTGCGCCCGAGCCGCACCAGGGCAGTGTAGCAGCACACCACGTCGCCCACCTTCACCGGCAGCAGGAACGCCATGTCGGTCACCGCGACCGTGGCCACGCGTCCGCCGGCAAGGCGCGTGGCGCTGACGCCGCCGGCCACGTCCATCATCGACATGATCCAGCCGCCGAAAATATCGCCGGCCGGGTTGGTGTCGGCCGGCATGGCCAGCATCCGCACCGCCAGCTCGCCCGTCGGCTCCGCGGGCGGTGCCTCTCGGCGGGTGGTCCGTTCTGGCATGCTTGGTCTCTCCGACTGCGGCAAGGAAGTGATGCCGCTTGTGGCCCGTGGCCGGGGCGCTGCCCCGGACCCCGCCAGGGGCTTTGCCCCTGGACCCCACCAGGGGCCTCAGGCCCCTGGACCCCGGACGTTCAGACGTCTTCGCCCTGAATGACACTGCCGAACCTGGCCCAGGTCTTGCCGTTCCACTTCATCAGCTGCATCTGGCGGATCGGATGATAATTGGTCGGGCTCGTGCTCACCGTAATGCCGGGCAGCAGGGTGGGAATGAACAGATCCCGGATGTTCGCCGCCTGCTTCATGATGTTCTCGCGCGACAGATCATCGCCGCACTGCGTCAGCACCCGCATTGTCGTCGCGCCGACACCATAGGCATAGACATAATTGTTGTCGGTCAGATCGCCATCGGGCAGGTACTGCTTCATCCACCCCAGCCATTCCTGCATGCCGGACTCGCGCTGCCACTCCGCATCCGTCCAGTCCTTGCTGTAGCCGGCCGAAATGATCCCCGCCGCACGCCCTACCCCGGCCGGCGCGATCACGGCACCCACCGAAACCGACACATTCGTCAGGAAATGCGTGGGCTTCCAGCCAATATCGTAGACCTTGCGGATCATCTGCGCGGCGAACTTGGGCGTCGCCGCAGTGATCAGCACATTCGCCCCGCCGGCCTGCAGCGTGACCGCCTGGCTGTCGATGGTCGGATCAGTCACTTCGTAGGAAACCGCCTGCGTCACCACCTGCGCATAGCGCGCGCCCAGCACGTCCTTCACCCCGGCCAGGTAGTCCTTGCCGAAGTCGTCATTCTGGTAAAGAATCGCGAGCCTGGGGTCTTTCACCGTCTCAAGCATGTATTTCGCGTAGATCTGCGCCTCGGTGCGATAGCTGGGCTGCCAGCCGATGGTCCACGGGAAATGTTCCCAGTCGCCCCATTTGTCCGCCCCGGTGGCGACGAACAGCTGCGGCACCTTCTTCTGGTTCATGTAACGCTGGATCGCCGTGTTCGGCGCCGTGCCCAGCGAATTGAGCAGAAACGCCACCCCGTCCTGCTCCACCAAGCGGCGCGCCTGCTCCACTGTCCTGGCCGGCACATAGCCGTCGTCGAGCGATATGAACTCGACGCTCCGCCCATTGATGCCGCCCTTGTCGTTCAGCGCCGCGAAAAACGCGGTCAGCCCGCGCCCGATCGCCCCATAGGAAGAGGCCGGCCCGCTATACGGCATGGTGTTGCCGATCTTGATGCGGCTCGCCGTCACCCCCGGCGTATCGGCCCGCGCGGCTCGCGCGGCGCCCAGCCCGGCGATCGAACCGGCAGCCGCAAGCAAAAGCGCTCGACGTTGCATGATGGGTTCCTCGTCAGTGTTGCCGCGCGGAACCCCCTCCCGCGCGGATCGCCAGCCTCGTCCCGACAGCACGCAAAACCCCCGCGACCCCGGACGGCATCAGGAACATGACGGCGATCAGGATAACACCATAGATCGCCCCCGGCGCCGCCTTCGACACTGATTCGGTGACATTCGGAACAAACTCAATGAACACCGCCCCGAACAGCGCCCCCTCGATCACTCCGACCCCGCCCACCACCAGGCCGACAAACAACGTCAGCGAAAGGAAAATGCCAAAGCCATCCGGTGCAACGAACTGCACCGCAATGGCGCCGAGCGAGCCCGCGAGCCCGGTCAGCGCGGCGCCGGCCGCGAAGCTGCCTGTCTTGACCACGGCGATGTCGACGCCCATCGCCGCGGCCGCCACCGGTTGGTCGCGGATGGCGCGCATCGCCCGGCCGATCCGCCCGCGCAGCAGATTATGCGCCAGCAGAAAAAGCCCCGCACCGACGCCAAGGGTGAACAGATACAGGAACTGGTCGGCATCGAGCCCAAGCCCGGCCGGCGGATCGGGCTTGTCGATCACCAGCCCCTGCCCGCCGCCGGTCCATGGCTCCAGCGCCGGGGACTTGAGGATCTGCGGCGTCGCCACCGCCAGCGCGAAGGTGGTCAGCGCCAGATACAGCCCGCCCAGGCGCAGCGCCGGAAACCCCACCAGAAATCCGGCCGCCCCGCACACCGCCGTTGCCGCCGGCAGCGTCGCCCAGTACGGCGCCCCGGCGGAGGTGATCAGCACGGCGGTGACGGTCGCCCCCAGCGCGAAGAAAGCGCCATGCCCGAGCGAGATCTGTCCGGTGATGCCGGTCACCACATTCAGCCCGAGGATCGCCACCGCATAGACCACCACCATGGTGAGCTGAAACAGCCGGTAACCGCTGGCGAACAGCAGCGGCAGCACCGCCGCCGCCAGCAGCAGCGCGCCACACGCCCAGGCCCCCCCTGCCCCGCGCGGCAGCTCGCGCCGCACCGCGTCATCGAGGCGCCCGTGCATGCGCTACACCCTGCTCACGATGACGCGCCCGAACAGGCCGGACGGGCGCAGCACCAGCACTGCGACGATGATCGCCAGCGCCAGCGACAGTTTCAGCCCGGTGCCCACCAGATAGGCCCCGCCCAGATTCTCCAGCACACCCACGGCGAACCCGCCCAGCACCGCGCCGATCGGGTTGTCGATGCCGCCCAGCAACGCCCCGGCGAACGCATACAGCAGCACGCCCGACATCATGGTGGGGTCGAGGAACACCACCGGCGCGATCATCATGCCCGCAATCGCGCCGATCGCCGCCGCCAGCCCCCAGCCCAGGGCCAGCATCTTGCCGACCGGAATGCCCACCAGCCGCGCCGAAACCGGATTGCCCGCCGCCGCCCGCATCGCCAGCCCCAGCGGCGTGAAGCGGAAAAACCCGTAGACGGAAACCAGCACGGCCAGGGTCACCGCCGTCGATCCCAGCTCGTGGCGCGACACCAGCCCGTCCCACAGCGGCGCGCCCTCGCCGAACGGGCTCGGGAACGGCCTGAGCGTGGAGGTGAACAACCAGCCGGCCGCGCTGTTGAACGCCAGCAGCAGGCCGATGAACACGCCGACCGAGGCCAACTCCGGCGCATCCGCCAGTCGCCGCATCAGCACCGCCTGGATCGCCGCCCCGATGGCGAACGACACCGCCAGGGTGATCGCGAACGCCCCCCAGTACGGCACGCCCGCCTCAATCAGCGTGAGCGCGATATAGGTGGAGAACATCGCCATCTCGCCCTGGGCAAAGTTCACCTGGTGGGTCGCCTGGTGGATCATCACCAGCGCCAGCGCCATGCTGGCATAGATGCCGCCGGTGGCCACCCCCGCGACGATCTGGTGCGCCAGCGCCTGCATGGCGGCTCAATACCCCAGATAGGCACGCCGGACGGCGGCATCCCGCCCGATCGCCTCGGCGGGGCCGGACAGCACGATCCGCCCGGTTTCCAGCACATAGGCGGTATCGGCCAGCGCCAGCGCGAGCCCGGCATTCTGCTCGACCAGCAGGATGCTCACCCGCTCGTCGCGGCGCACGCGCGCAAGCGTGGCAAAAATCTCCTGCACAACCCGCGGCGCCAGGCCGAACGACGGCTCGTCCAGCAGCAGCAGCTTCGGCCGCAGCAGCAGGGCGCGCGCAATCGCCAGCATCTGCTGCTCGCCGCCCGACAGCATGCCGGCCTGCTGGCGCAGCCGCGCGCGCAGGCAGGGAAACAGATCGAGCATGCGTGCGGTGTCGGCCGCCACCGCCCGGTCATGCCGCGTCCAGGCGCCGAGCCGCAGGTTTTCCGCCACCGTCAGATCGAGAAACGTGCCCCGCCCGTCCGGCACATGGGCGACGCCGAAGCGGGCGATGCGCTCGGTCGCCACCCCGTCGATGCGCGCGCCGGCGAACACGATCCGGCCCTGCGTCGCCACCATGCCGCAAATCGCCCGCATGGTGGTGGTCTTGCCGGCGCCGTTGGCGCCAAGCAACGACACCACGCCGCACCCGGGCACGCTGAAATCGATGCCATGCAGCACCCGCGTCCCGCCATAGAAGGCGTGCAGCCCGCGAACCTCAAGCAGCCCGGACATTCTTGTCCTCGCCGAGATAAGCGCGGATCACCTCGGGCGCGCGCTGCACCTGCGCGGCCGTGCCCTCGGCGATGCAGCGGCCGAACTCCAGCGCCACCACCTTGTCCGACACCCGCATCACCAGCGCCATGTGGTGCTCGACCAGCAGAATGCTGAACGCGGCACGCGCCTGGATGCGCAGCAGCAGGTCGGCGAACGCGTTCACTTCGGTGTGGTTCAGCCCGCAGGCCGGCTCGTCCAGCAGCAGCAGCCTTGGCCCGCCGATCAGCGCGCGCGCCAGTTCCACCCGTTTCTGGGTGGCGAAGGGCAGCGTGCTCACCACCTGGCCGGCCACAGCGTGCAGGTCGAGCAGGTCCAGCATGTCGTCGAGCCGGCGCGCCAGCATGGCTTCCTCGGCCCGCACCGCGGGCAGGCGCAGCGCATTGGCGACAAACCCGGAGCGTGCCAAATGATGCGCGCCGATCAGGATGTTGTCGCGCACGCTCATGCTGCGGAACAAAGCGAGGTTCTGGAAGGTGCGACCGATCCCCAGCCCCGCGCGGCGGTGGCGCGGCAGCGCGGCGATCGACTGGCCCTCGAAGCGGATATCGCCCGCGCCGGGGCGATAGATGCCGCTGATGCAATTGAACAGCGTGGTCTTGCCCGACCCGTTCGGCCCGATCAGCCCGCAGATTTCGCGCCGCCCGACGGTGAACGACACCCCGGCCAGGGCGAGGATGCCGCCGAAGCGGACCACCACCCGGTCGACCTCGAGCAGCGGCCCGGAGTCGCTTTGACGCGACGAGCCGAGACGTCCAGGACGCGGCACCTGCCCCCCTCCCAGGCTTCTTCGTGGCGAGCCTGTCGTTTGTCGGGAGTAAGTCTATGGGAACGGCTGGCAGCGTTGCAAGCAGATTAAGCAATGCCATGCCTCTCGCCGGCCCCGCCAAGGCCGGCGGATCAAATCCGTTCCGGTTCGGTCCATCCAGCGCGCTTTGGCGACCCCAGCAGGACTCGAACCTGCGACCTACCGCTTAGCATCCCACTTCGGCTTTCGCCGCCGCCCCTGCGCCTTGGCGGCGCGGGCGTTCGTGGTCTGGACCATCCCTTCGCCATTGGCCGCCACGCGGCCGACAGGCGCCTGCCGTCTGGTCTCTACACCTTCCCGGCAAGCGCCGGGCTTGGCTCGGGATTGCCAGGCCCCGGAGGGGCACAGGGTTCCCCGAGTTTGACAGGTTCTACGTCCGCCGTTTCCGGCGGCGCACTCCTTGCGTTCCTTTTGAAGGCGGTTGCTCTATCCGACTGAGCTATGGGGTCACGCGCCGCAGATAATACGAATCGCGGGGCGAAGGAAGGCCAGGGCTCTGCCCTGGACCCGCCAGGGGGCGGTGGCCCCCTGGACGCCGCTTCTTAAGCAATGGGTTCCAAGGGCCTCCCGGCCGTCTCGCCGAAGGGCGCTGCGCGCGACGGCGGGTCCAGGGCAGAGCCCTGGCCTTCCTTCGCCGCGGACCGCTCAATGCGTCCAGTTCTCGTACCGCCCAAACCGGAAATTATCCGCATACGCCTTCGGACGCACCCGGCGCGGCCGCGGCAGTTCCACCTCGTAGGCAAAACCCTGCCGCTCGGCAAACGCCACCGCCTCCTCGCGGCTATCGAAGCGCAGGCGCACCTGGGTCTGGGTGTCGGCACTGCCGATCCAGCCCATCAGCGGGTCGGCCCGGCGCGGCTCGGACGGCTCGAAATCGAGCACCCATTCCTGCGTGCCCGCCATACCCGACTGCATGGCCGTCTTCGGCTGCTGGTAGATGCGGGCGTGCCTCGTCATGTGATTCGCCTCTCCCCCCGGATCACGACCCGCTTGTGTTATCGGCCGCCGCCGGCGGCGTCAAACCCGCAGCACCTGCCAGCCGCACTTCGGGCAGGTAGTCCGCCCCATGCGCCACCAGATAGTCCCACAGTGCCTGCCCCGCCGGCAGCAGGCGCTTGTCGCGGCTGCGGACCACGAACCACTGGCGCAGCACCGGCAGCCCGGCCACGTCCAGCGCCACCAGCCGCCCCTCGGCCAGTTCCGCCGCCACGGTGTGCGCCGAGAGCAGGGCGATGCCCATGCCGGCCATCACCGCCTGCTTGATTGTCTCGTTGCTGCCCATCTCCATGCCCAGACCGGGGTCCATTCCGGCCGCCCCGAGCAGGCTGCGCAGCAACTCGCGCGTGCCCGAGCCCGCCTCGCGCAGCAGGAACGTCTCGCCCGCCAGCGCCGCCAGCCCGACCGCCCGCGCGGCGGCGAACGGGTGATCGGGGGCGGCGATGATCACATGCGGATGCGCGCCGATCACCGCGCGATCAACCGGGAAGTCCTCCGGCGCACGCCCCATCACCGCGATGTCGATTTGCAGGTCGCGCAGCGCGGCCAGGATATCGCTGCGGTTGCCCACGCTCAGCCTGATCTCGACCCCCGGCTCGCGGCGCATGAAGGCGGCGAGCGCGCGCGGGGCGAAATACTTGGCGGTGCTGATCGCCCCCACCGCCACCCGTCCGCCGTGCATGCCGCGCAAGGCGGCGATGGCGGCGCCGCAATCAGACAGCGCCGCTTCGATGCGGGCATGCGCGGCCAGCACTTCCCGCCCGGCGTCGGTCGCCCGCATGCCGGCCGGCGTCCGCTCGGCGAGCGGCACCGCCAGCGCCTCCTCCAGCAGGCGAAGCTGCTGGCTGACCGCCGGCGGGGTCACCGCCAGCGCATCCGCCGCGGCCGACACTGTGCCCGTGCGCACCACCGCCGCCAAAGCGCGCAGCTGGCGGAGCGTGATGCCGCGGAGTGAGGGGTTAAGTTTTTCTATCATCACTGCCAACAATAAACGAATTCTCTTTCTTTCCGAACACCACCAATCTGGCCTCGACCGGCCAGCAAAATTGCCCCACCAGGGGCGGGACGGCAGCGGGGAGGCGCGATCGGGCGCGTCCCCGAACAGGGAGAGGTTGCGCCATGAGACCAGCCGCATGAGCAGCTTGGCCGAGTATCTGCACGCCTGGACCGGCGACAACGAGGCGCGTGCGCCGCTCGCTGAAACGGTGGCGGCACTGGCGGCGGGGGCGGCGCGCGTCTCCGCCATGCTGGGCCAGGGCCAGCAGCAGGGCGACGAAGAGGATTGCTCGCGCGATGCCGCCCGTCGCGCCGGCGAGCTGATGACCGAGGCGCTGCGCGGCGCCCCGGTGGCGTGGCTCGCCGCCGAAGGTGCCGAGGCGCCGGTGGCGATCGATCCCGGCGCCAAGCTGGCGGTGGCGCTGAACCCGCTCGAAGGCGCGATGAACGCCGCCGTCGGCGCGCCCACCGGCACGATTTTTTCCGTGCTGCCGCTGCCCACCGTGGCCGGCGCCGGCGGCAGCCTCGCCTTCCTCAAGCAGGGCGACCGCCAGCTTGCCGCCGGCTGCGTGCTGCACGGCTGCTACACCGCGCTGGCGCTGACCCTGCGCGAAGGCACCGACCTGTTCGTGCTGGACCGCGACACCGGCACGTTCACCCTGTCGGAGCGCGGCGTGCAGGTGCCGTCCGGGCGGCACGTCTATGCCATCAACGCCGCCAATTACCGCTACTGGTCGGAATCGGTGCGCGCCTATGTGGACGACTGCATCGCCGGCGAGGACGGCCCGCGCGGGGCGGATTTCAACATGCGCTGGCTGGGCTGCGCGACCGCGGAAGCCATGCGCATCCTGCTGCGCGGCGGCATTTACCTCTATCCGGGCGATTCGCGCCCCGACCACCGGCGCGGCCGGCGGCTGCTGGTGTTCGACGCCCATCCGCTGGCGCTGCTGATGGAGCAGGCGGGCGGGGCTGCGACCGACGGCGTCGAGCCCATCCTGCAGACCGCCGCGCGCCGCCTGAACGAGCGCAGCCCGTTGGTATTCGGCTCGCGCGAGAAGGTCGAGCGCATCGCCGGCTACGAAACCATGCGCCTGCCGCTCGGCGAGCGCTCCCCATTGTTCGGCCGTCGCGGCCTGTTCCGGGTCTGAGGTAAGCATGTCGATCCGCCACCCCATCATTTCGATCACCGGCTCGTCCGGCGCCGGCACGAGCACGGTCAAGCATACGTTCGAGCAGATCTTTCGCCGCGAAGGCATCACCGCCGCCTTCATCGAAGGCGACGCCTTCCACCGCTACGACCGCGCCGCCATGCGCACCGCCATTGCCGAGGCGACCGCCCAGGGCAATAACCATCTCAGCCATTTCGGTCCCGAGGCAAACCTGCTGGCCGAGCTGGAGGCCGCGTTCGAGAGCTACGGCCGCACCGGCACCGGGCGCACCCGCTACTACGTCCACGACCAGGCCGAGGCCGATAAGCTCGGCTGCCCGCCCGGCACCTTCACGCCCTGGACCCAACTTCCCTCGGAAACCGATGTGCTGTTCTACGAAGGGCTGCACGGCGCGGTGGTGACCGACACGATCGACATCGCCAAGCATGCCGACCTCAAGATCGGCGTGGTGCCGGTGATCAACCTGGAATGGACCCAGAAGATCCACCGCGACCGCGCCAGCCGCGGCTACACGGTGGAGGCGGTCACCGACACCATCCTGCGCCGCATGCCGGACTACGTGAACTATATCTGCCCGCAGTTCGGCATGACCGACATCAACTTCCAGCGCGTGCCCACGGTGGATACCTCCAACCCGTTCAGCGCCCGCTGGATTCCCACCCCCGACGAATCGATGGTGGTGATCCGCTTCGCCAACCCGCGCGGCATCGACTTCTCCTATCTGGTCTCGATGATCCGCGACAGCTTCATGTCGCGGGCGAACTCCATCGTCATTCCGGGCAACAAGCTCGACCTGGCGATGCAGCTCATCCTCACGCCGATGATCCTCAAACTGGTCGAGCGCCGGCGGCGCGCGGCCTGAAAAACCGGACGGAAACGCACAACATGACTCAGGTGACCACCCGCGACCTGGCCAACGCCGTCCGCGCGCTCGCGATGGACGCGGTCGAGCAGGCGAAATCCGGCCATCCCGGCATGCCGATGGGCATGGCCGACGTGGCCACCGTGCTGTGGACCCGCTTCCTGCGCTACGACCCCGAACACCCGGACTGGCCGGACCGCGACCGCTTCGTGCTGTCCGCCGGGCACGGCTCGATGCTGCTGTATGCGTTGCTGCACCTCACCGGCTTCCCGGGCCTCGACATCGCCGAGCTCAAGCGCTTCCGCCAGCTCGGCGCGAAAACCGCGGGCCATCCGGAATACGGCCACGCGGCGGGGATCGAGACCACCACCGGCCCGCTCGGCCAGGGCATCGCCACCGCCGTCGGCATGGCGCTGGCCGAGCGCATGCAGGCGACCCGGCACGGCGAGGCGCTGGTCGATCACTATACCTATGTCATCGCCGGCGATGGCTGCCTGATGGAAGGCATTTCGCACGAGGCCGCCTCGCTCGCCGGCCATCTGGGTCTGGGACGGCTGATCGTGCTGTGGGACGACAACGGCATTTCCATTGACGGGCCGACCAGCCTGACCGTGTCGGAAAACACCCAGGCGCGTTTCGCGGCCTATAACTGGCATGTGCAGTCCGTCGACGGCCATGATGCCGCTGCGGTGGCCGATGCGCTGGCGGCGGCGCGCGCCGATGCGCGGCCCTCGCTGATCGCCTGCAAGACCGTCATCGGCTATGGCGCGCCCACCAAGGCCGGGCGCGAGAGCGCGCATGGCGCACCGCTCGGCGAGGCGGAAATTCTCGGCGCTCGCGACCGGCTGGGCTGGCCGCACCGCGCCTTCGAAATCCCCGCCGATATCCGCGCCGCCTGGCTGGCGGCCGGCGCCCGCGGGCGCGCCGAGCGGGAAGCCTGGGAACGCCGGCTGTCCGACGCCCCGGAGGGGCCGCGCGCGGCGTTCCTGCATGGCCAGTCCGGCACCCTGTCGGACGCCGCGTCCGACGCGCTCGCCGCCTTCGTGACCAAGCTGATCGAGACCAAACCGTCCTGGGCGACCCGCAAATCCAGCGAAGAGACGCTGAAAGTGCTCACCGCCGCCGCCCCCGAGCTGATCGGCGGCTCGGCGGACCTGACCCATTCCAACAACACCATCACGCCGTCGACCAAGCCCATCAAGCCGGGCAGTTTCGCCGGCAGCTACATCCACTGGGGGGTGCGCGAGCACGCCATGGCGGCGGGCATGAACGGCATCGCCCTGCATGGCGGGTTCATCCCCTATGGCGGCACCTTCCTGGTGTTCTCCGACTATGCCCGGGGTGCGATCCGCCTTTCTGCCCTCATGGGCGTGCGGGTGATTTATGTGTTCACCCATGACAGCATCGGTCTGGGCGAGGACGGGCCGACCCACCAGCCGATCGAGCATCTCGTTTCGTTGCGCGCCATCCCCAACCTGCTGGTGTTCCGCCCCGCCGATGCGGTGGAAACGGCGGAGTGCTGGGCGGCGGCGTTGGCGGAGAAGCACGCCCCCTCGGCGCTGGCACTGACCCGCCAGGCGCTGCCGGCGCAGCGCACCACCGCCTCGGCCGAAAATCTGTCGGCGCGCGGCGGCTATGTGCTGCAGGAAGCCAGCGGTCCGCGCGCACTCACGCTGCTGGCCACCGGCTCGGAAGTGCAGATCGCGGTCGCCGCCCGCGCCACGCTGGAAGCCGAGGGCGTCCCCACCGCCGTCGTCTCCCTGCCCTGCTGGGAACTGTTCGACCGGCAGGACGCGGCGTGGCGCGCGCAGGTGCTCGGCACCGCCCCGCGTCTCGCGGTGGAGGCCGCCTCGACGCTGGGCTGGACGCGCTATGCCGACAGCGAGGACGACGTGCTCGGCATGCGCGGCTTCGGCGCCTCCGCCCCGATCGACGCGCTGTATGCGCAGTTCGGCATCACCGCCGGACATCTGGTGGACATGGCCCGCGCCCGGCTGGCGCGGCAAGCATCTTGAACAATATGCAGACCGTTCGGGAGAACGACACATGGCTCTGATCAGCCTGCGGCAGTTGCTGGACCATGCGGCCGAGCATGGCTACGGCGTGCCCGCCTTCAACATCAACAACATGGAGCAGTTGCTCGGCATCATGGCGGCGGCGCGGCGGACCAACGCGCCGGTGATCGTGCAGGCCAGCCGCGGCGCCCGCGCCTATGCCGGCGACATCATGCTGCGGCGCATGGTGGAAGCGGCGATCGAGACCAATCCCGACATTCCGGTGTGTCTGCACCAGGACCATGGGGAATCGGCCGATACGTGCTTCTCGGCCATCCAGAACGGGTTTTCCTCCGTCATGATGGACGGCTCGCTGGAGAGTGATGGCAAGACGCCCGCCAGCTATGAGTACAACGTCGCCGTGACCGGGAAAGTGGCGGAATTGTCGCACGCCGTCGGCGTGTCGGTGGAAGGCGAGCTGGGCTGCCTCGGCTCGCTGGAAAGCGGCCATGGCGAGCAGGAAGACGGGCACGGCGCCACCGGCACGCTCGATCGCGCGCAACTGCTCACCGACCCCGACCAGGCCGCCGATTTCGTCGCCGCCACCCAGGTCGATGCGCTGGCCGTCGCCATCGGCACCTCGCACGGCGCCTACAAGTTCAAGCAGGCGCCGACCGGCGACGTGC
The DNA here is from genome assembly GCA_963714255.1 of uncultured Alphaproteobacteria bacterium. Lineage (GTDB taxonomy): Bacteria > Pseudomonadota > Alphaproteobacteria > Acetobacterales > Acetobacteraceae > Rhodovastum. Next base: position 188,622 of record CAVQNU010000015.1, on the reverse strand, counting down.
TGGCGATGGACGTGGTGCAGGCCATCCACGAACGCATCCCCGCCACCCATCTGGTCATGCACGGCGCCTCCTCGGTGCCGGAAGCGCTGCAGGAAGCGTTCAACCGCTACGGCGGCGAAATGCCGCAGACCTGGGGCACGCCGATCGAGGAAATCCAGCGCGGCATCCGTTTCGGCGTGCGCAAGGTGAACATCGACACCGATTGCCGCATCGCCATGACCGCGCAGTTCCGCCGCATCGCCACCGAGAAACACGGCGAGTTCGACCCGCGCGCTTTCCTCAAGCCGGCGCTGGCGGAACTCGAGAAGCTGTGCGCCGAGCGGTTCGAATTGTTCGGCACCGCCGGCCAGGCGTCGAAGATCAAGGTCATTCCGCTCGCCGAAATGGCCCGCCGCTACCGCAAGGGCGATCTCGCCCCCACCACCAAACAGGCCCGCGCGGCCTGATCCTCGCAACGCAAATCGTAAAGGAAACGCACCATATGGCACAGGTTCCCGCCTCCCGCACGGCTGCCGACCGCTACAAGGCCGGGGTGATGCAATACAAGGAAATGGGCTACTTCGACCTCGACTACACCCCGAAGGACACCGACATCCTTGCCCTGTTCCGCATCACCCCGCAGGACGGCGTCGATCCCGAGGAAGCGGCCGCGGCCGTCGCCGGCGAAAGCTCCACCGCCACCTGGACGGTGGTCTGGACCGACCGGCTGACCGCCTGCGAGAAATACCGCGCCCGCTGCTACCGGGTCGATGCGGTGCCGGGGGCCCCGAACCAGTGGTTCGCCTATATCGCCTATGACCTCGACCTGTTCGAGGCCGAACTCGATCGTCAACCTCTCGGCCTCGATCATCGGCAATGTGTTCGGCTTCAAGCCGCTGAAGGCGCTGCGCCTGGAAGACATGCGCCTGCCGGTGGCCTACGTGAAAACCTATGCCGGCCCCTGCACCGGCATCGTGGTGGAGCGCGAGCGGCTGGACAAATTCGGCCGCCCGCTGCTCGGCGCCACGGTGAAGCCGAAGCTCGGCCTGTCGGGGCGCAACTACGGTCGCGTCGTGTACGAGGCGCTGAAGGGCGGGCTCGACTTCACCAAGGACGACGAGAACATCAACAGCCAGGCCTTCATGCACTGGCGCGAGCGCTTTCTGTACTGCATGGAAGCGGTCAAGCGCGCCGAGGCCGCCTCGGGCGAGGTGAAGGGCACCTACCTGAACATCTCCGCCGGCACGATGGAGGACATTTACGAGCGCGCCGAGTTCGCCAAAAGTCTCGGCAGCGTCATCGTCATGATCGACCTGGTGATCGGCTATTCGGCCATCCAGTCGATCTCCAAGTGGTGCCGCCAGAACGACATGATCCTGCACCTGCACCGCGCCGGCCACTCCACCTACACGCGGCAGAAGTCGCACGGCGTCAGCTTCCGCGTCATCGCCAAGTGGATGCGCCTCGCCGGCGTCGATCACATCCATGCCGGCACCGCGGTGGGCAAGCTGGAAGGCGATCCGGAAACCACGCGTGGCTACTACGACATCTGCCGCGAGGATTTCATCCCGACGCGGCTCGACCGCGGCATCTTCTTCGACCAGTCCTTCGCCTCGCTGGCCAAGACCATGCCGGTTGCCTCGGGCGGCATCCATGCCGGCCAGATGCACCAGCTGATCGACCTGTTCGGCGACGACTGCGTGCTGCAGTTCGGCGGCGGCACGATCGGCCATCCCACCGGCATCCAGGCCGGCGCCACCGCCAACCGCGTGGCGCTGGAAGCCATGGTGTTCGCCCGCAACGAGGGCCGCGACATCCTGGCCGAAGGCCCGGAAATCCTGCAGCGCGCGGCGCGCACCTGCACCCCGCTCGCCCAGGCGCTGGAGGTTTGGAAAGACGTGACCTTCAACTACGCCTCCACCGACACGCCCGATTTCGTCCCGTCCGTGACCACGGCCTGAAGCAAAGGAACCGCCAGCATGCGTTTGACCCAGGGCACCTTCAGCTTCCTGCCCGACCTCACCGACGACCAGATCCGCTCCCAGGTCGCTTACGCCCAGGCGCAGGGCTGGGCGGTGAACGTCGAGTACACCGACGACCCACATCCCCGGAACACTTACTGGGAGCTGTGGGGCCTGCCGATGTTCGACCTCAAGGACCCGGCCGGCGTGCTGCACGAAATCAACGAGTGCCGCAAAGTGTTCGGCAATTCCTACATCCGCGTCTCCGCCTTCGACGCCTCGCACACCTGGGAGACGGTGCGCCTGTCGTTCATCGTCAACCGCCCGCCCGAGGAGCCCGGCTTTTACCTTGAGCGCAACGAGGTGAACGGCCGCAGCATCAACTACACCGTGCGGTCTTACGCCGCCTCGGCCAAGCCGGCCGGCGAGCGCTACTGATGGCGGACGCGCCGCAGACCGTGGATCTCGCCCGCGCCTTCGCCTCATCCGGCGTGGGCGAGGTGCTGGCGCAACTCGACCGCGAACTGGTCGGCCTGCGGCCGGTGAAAGCGCGCATCCGCGAGATTGCGGCGCTGCTGCTGGTGGACAAGCTGCGCCGTGAGCACGGGCTCACGGCGCAGCCGCCGACGCTGCACATGTCGTTCACCGGCAATCCCGGCACTGGCAAGACCACGGTGGCCTTGCGCATGGCCAACATCCTGCACCGGCTGGGCTACATCCGCTCGGGCCATCTGGTGTCGGTGACGCGCGACGATCTGGTGGGCCAGTATATCGGCCACACCGCGCCGAAAACCCGCGAGGTGCTGAAAAAGGCGATGGGCGGCGTGCTGTTCATCGACGAGGCCTATTACCTCTACCGGCCGGAGAACGAGCGCGACTACGGCATGGAGGCGATCGAAATCCTGCTGCAGGTGATGGAGAACAAGCGCGACGACCTGGTGGTGATCCTGGCCGGCTATGCCGACCGGATGGACAAGTTCTTCACCTCCAACCCGGGCTTTCGCTCGCGCATCGCCCATCACATCGACTTTCCCGACTACGAGGCGGACGAACTGGCGCAGATCGGCGAGAAGATGCTGGACGCCCAGGGCTACCGGTTCAGCCCGGACGCGCAGGCGGCGTTCCGGCGCTATATCGAGGCGCGCATGCGCCAGCCGCATTTCGCCAATGCCCGCTCGATCCGCAACGCGCTCGACCGCGCGCGGCTGCGCCAGGCGGTGCGGCTGTTCGACCGGCGCGACCACGCGCTGTCGGTCGATGACCTGATGACGATCGAGGCGGAGGAAATCCTGTCCAGCCGCGTGCTGGCCGAACCCGAAGCGGCGCCCGAAACGGCAAAGGAGCCGGCATGACCCGTGATGTGTTGATCGCCCCGTCCATCCTCTCGGCCGATTTCGCCCGCATCGGCGAGGAGGTGCGCGCCGTGGACGAAGCCGGCGCGGACTGGATTCATCTGGACGTGATGGACGGGCATTACGTGCCCAACATCACCTTCGGCCCCGACATCGTCCGGGCGATCCGCAAATACAGCAAGAAGTGTTTCGATACGCATTTGATGATCGCGCCGGTCGATCCGTTCATCGAGGCCTTCGCCAAGGCCGGCGCGGACCGCATCGTCGTGCACGCCGAAGCCACCACCCATCTCGACCGCACCCTGCAGGCCATCCGCGCGCTGGGCGTGCAGGCGGGCGTGGCGCTCAATCCGGCCACGCCGGAGGAGAGCATCGCCTATGTGCTCGACTACATCGATCTGGTGCTGGTGATGACGGTGAACCCCGGCTTCGGCGGGCAGAAATTCATCCACGGCGGGCTGGAGAAAATCCGCCGCATCGACCGCATGATCGGCGGGCGGGATATCCGCATCCAGGTGGACGGCGGGGTTACCCCGGAGACGGCGCCTTTGGTTATTGAGGCTGGGGCGTCTGTGCTTGTCGCTGGGTCGGCGGTGTTTGGGCGGCCGCCTTATGCGGAGTCCATTGCGGCTCTGCGGCCTCGGTAAGAAGCCGGGGCGCTGCCCCGGACCCCGCCAGGGGGCTTTGCCCCCTGGACCCCCACCAAGGGCAAAGCCCTTGGAACCCCTTAAGTCATGGGGTCAAGGGGGCCACTGCCCCCTTGCGGGTCCAGGGCAGAGCCCTGGCCTTCCTTTGCAACTACCCAAAATCGCCAACCCAAACCACGCGGTTCGACAGCGCCAAGCCGCGAACGAGTTTTTCATCCGCCGTCACGAAAGGAATGTCGCGTTCCAAAGCGAGTGCGACATACAAGGAATCATAGATCGTTACCGAGTGCTCAACCGAAATCACGAAAGCACGCGACGCCAGTGCTGCAACAGGCGTTCCGATAACCGGCGACCGCAGCAAAACGGCCACGCGTTCGGCAGCGTCTTCCGCCTCCAGGTCGCCCTTGAGAACCTTCGACCAAAGCACATTCACCGCTTCCGCCAGCCAGTGCTCCGGCGCATGGATTTCCTCGCATTCCAGAACCCGGGCCGCTTGCGCGCTATAATTTTCCTCCACCACCCATTTGGCCGCTACAGAAGCATCGACGACCACCTTTTTCATTGCGTCGCATCGCTATGATCCCGGTTCCGGTTCTGCCGGATGATCTGCGCGCTGTCGCTTGTCTGCTTCGGTGTCCGCGCCCGCAACTGCGCCGCCGCTTCGGCAAACGTCTCCATCTCGGGCTCCAATGCCCGCTCAAGAATGGCGCGATGCTCCGCTTCAACTGACCGTCCGTGCCGGGTTGCCCGCCGCTTGAGGGTGGCGATGAGTTGGTCGTCCAAGCCTCTGACGAGAAGCTGGCCCATTGCATTCTCCGTGATATCATATATTGATATCATTTGAACTCCGATAGTTCAAGGCTCCAACCACGGGTCCCTGCCGGAAGCGAAATCAACCATACGCGCGGCGGTCCACAGCTTCGTCACTTTCTGCAACTTCCTTCAGCTTGTTCCCGGTTTTCCTTGACTTCCGCACTTCCTCCCCCCATTTGTCCTCCTGCGCGCCCTGCTGTGGTTTCGTGCGCTGCCCGCCCGACCAGTTTCTTGCACCTCGCAAGGGTCCGGGCGCCCACCCAGGTAGCCCGCTTTTCCTCAAATGATTGCGCCGGCCCGCGATCCTGTCGATCGTGATGACGCATAACCATTCGATCCCGCGCCATGCGGGCGAGGAACTGCGTCGATACGTATGAAAGCCACCCGATGACCAACTTTACCGACCTCGGCCTGAACCCCGCCCTGCTGAAGGCGGTGGCGGCCGAGGGCTATACCTCCCCCACCCCCATCCAGATGCAGGCCATTCCGCCCGCGCTGCTCGGGCGCGACGTGCAGGGCATCGCCCAGACCGGCACCGGCAAAACCGCCGCCTTCGCCCTGCCCATCCTGCAGCGCCTCGGCGCCAGCCGCACCCGCCCGGCGCCGAAAACCTGCCGCGCTCTGGTGCTCGCCCCCACCCGCGAACTCGCCGGCCAGATCGCCGAGAGCTTCCGCGCCTATGGCCGCCACACCGGCCTGACCGTGGCGATCGTGTTCGGCGGCGTGCCCAAGCCGCGCCAGACCCGCCAGCTTGCCGGCGGCGTCGATGTGCTGGTGGCCACCCCCGGCCGCCTGCTCGACCACCTCAACGACCGCGCCGTCCGCCTGGACGCCGTGGAAGTGCTGGTGCTGGACGAGGCCGACCACATGCTCGACCTCGGCTTCATCATCCCGATCCGCAAAATCGCCGCCCTGGTGCCGGCCAAGCGGCAGACCCTGCTGTTCACCGCCACCATGCCGCCGGAAATCGCCAAGCTCGCCGGCGGCCTGCTGCGCGATCCCGTCCATGTGGCGGTGGCCCCCGTCGCCACCACCGCCGAGCGGGTGACCCAGCATGTCGTGTTCGTCGATACCGCCGCCAAGCGGGCGGCGCTGCGCGGCCTGCTCGGCAAGTCCGGCGGCGGCCGTACGCTGGTGTTTACCCGCACCAAACACGGCGCCGACCGGGTGGTGAAATACCTCGACGAATACGGCGTGCCCTCGGCCGCCATCCACGGCAACAAAAGCCAGGGCCAGCGCGAGCGGGCACTGGCCGGGTTCCGCGCCGGCACCACGCGGGTGCTGGTGGCCACCGACATCGCGGCGCGCGGCATCGACGTGGACGACGTGACGCACGTGATCAACTTCGACCTGCCGAACGTGCCGGAAAGCTACGTCCACCGCATTGGCCGCACCGCGCGCGCTGGCGCCTCGGGCGTGGCGATCAGCCTGTGCGGACCGGAGGAGCGGCCGTTCCTGCGCGATATCGAGAAGCTGATCCGCGCCAAGGTGCCGGTGATGGCGGCGGCCTGAAGGTAAGGAAGGCCAGGGCTCTGCCCTGGACCCGCCAGGGGGCAGTGGCCCCCTGGACCCCGCTACTTTAGACAGTTGCTCTATGATGGGGGTGAGGAGGTGAACCGGTTCACCTCCTCACCCCCATCATAGAGCAACTGTCTAAAAGTAATGGGTTCCAAGGGGCCACTGCCCCTTGGCGGGGTCCAGGGGCAGAGCCCCTGGCCTTCCTTCCTTCCCGCCGCCGCATCCCTGCGCTAAGACGCCGCGTCGCTTGGAGAGACTGTCTTGAACGATCCGCTCACCCTTGGCGCCAACACCTATCGCAGCGGTCCGGACGGCAACGGCCGGTTCGGCGAGTTCGGCGGCCGCTTCGTCGGCGAGACGCTCATGCCGGCCATCCTGGAAGTCGAGCAGGCTTACACCGAAGCCCACGCCGACAAGGCGTTTCAGGCCGAACTCGACGTCTATCTGAAGCATTATGTTGGCCGCCCCAGCCCGCTCTGGTTCGCCCAACGCCTGACCGCCCATCTCGGCGGCGCCAAGGTGTATCTCAAGCGCGAGGAGCTGAACCACACCGGCGCGCACAAGATCAATTCCTGCATGGGCCAGATCCTGCTCGCCCGCCGCATGGGCAAAACCCGCATCATCGCCGAAACCGGCGCCGGCCAGCATGGCGTCGCCACCGCCACGGTATGCGCGCTGTTCGGCCTGCCCTGCACCGTTTACATGGGTGCGACCGACGTCGAGCGGCAGAAGCCCAACGTGTTCCGCATGAAGCTGCTCGGCGCCGAGGTGAAGTCGGTCACCTCGGGTGCCGCCACGCTGAAGGACGCGATGAACGAGGCGCTGCGCGACTGGGTTGCGAATGTGCGCGACACCTATTACCTGATCGGCACCGTCGCCGGCCCGCACCCCTATCCCGCCATGGTGCGCGATTTCCAGTGCATCATCGGCGAGGAGGCGAAGGCGCAGTTGCAGGAAGCGGAAGGCCGGCTGCCCGATGTCGCGGTCGCCGCGATCGGCGGCGGCTCGAACGCGATGGGTCTGTTCCATCCCTTCCTGGACGATGCCGCGGTGAAGCTGGTGGGCGTGGAGGCGGCCGGGCTCGGGCTCGACAGCGGCAAGCATGCGGCGAGCCTCACCGGCGGCCGGCCGGGGGTGCTGCACGGCAACCGCACCTATCTGCTGCAGGACGACGACGGCCAGATCACCGAGGCGCACAGCATCAGCGCCGGCCTCGATTATCCGGGCATCGGCCCGGAGCATTCCTGGCTGCACGACATCGGCCGGGTCGAATACGCCTCCGCCACCGACCAGGAAGCGCTGGAGGCATTCCAGCTCTGCACCCGCACCGAGGGCATCATCCCCGCGCTGGAGCCGGCGCACGCGCTGGCCCATGTGACCAAGCTCGCGCCGACGATGGAGAAAGACAGCATCATCCTGGTCAATCTGTCCGGCCGCGGCGACAAGGACATCTTCACCGTGGCCGAGCATCTGGGGGTGAAGCTATGAGCCGCATCGCTGCCCGGTTCGAAGCGCTGCGGAAGGAAAACCGCGGCGCCCTGATCACCTTCCTGGAAGCCTGGGACCCCGATCCGGCCACATCCATGGCGCTGCTGCGCGGCATGCCCGCCGCCGGCGCCGACCTGATCGAAATCGGCTGCCCGTTCACCGACCCGATGGCCGACGGCCCGACCATCCAGCTCGCCGCGAAACGCGCCCTCGCCGCCGGCGGCAGCATGACCCATACGCTCGCGATGGTGCGCGACTTCCGCCGCGAGGACGCCACCACCCCCATCATACTTATGGGCTATCTCAACCCGATTCTCTCCTATGAGCCGGCACGCTTCTGCACCGATGCGGCGGCAGCCGGGGTGGACGGGCTGATCGTGGTGGACCTGCCGCCCGAGGAAGCCGGGCTGCTGGCCCCGCACGCCGCCGCGCGGGGGCTCGACATCATCCGTCTGGTCGCCCCCACCACCGACGCGGACCGCCTGCCGCTGGTGCTCGAAGGCAGTTCGGGTTTCGTCTATTACATCAGCATCACCGGCGTCACCGGCACGCGCACCGCCTCCGCCGACGAGCTGGCCGACGCCATTCCGCTCATCCGCCGCTTCACCGATCTGCCGATCGCCATTGGCTTCGGCGTGCGCGCGCCCTACCAGGCCGCCGCGGCGGTGCGGGTGGCCGACGGCGCCGTGGTGGCCTCGGCGCTGATCGACACGCTGGCGCAATGCCTGGACGAGCGCGGAAGGGCCGGGCCCGACACGGTCCGCCGCGTGCTCGACCAGGTCCGGGCCCTGGCCCACGGCGTCCGCACCGCGCGCAAGCTGGCCTGACATCCGAAGGGAGTTGGGGCGAGGGATGATCGCCCTCACCCGTGGGAGAAACCGATGACCTGGCTCACCGAATATGTCCGCCCCAAGATCCGCACCTTGCTCGGCCGCCGCGACGTGCCGGACAATCTCTGGGTGCAGTGCCCGTCCTGCGAGCAGATGCTCTACCAGAGCGAGTTGGCGAAAAACCTCAAGGTCTGCAGCCATTGCGACCACCATATTCGCCCGCTGGCGGTGGAGCGGCTGGCCTGGACCTTCGACAATGGCGAATACACCCGCATCGAGCTGCCCAAGGTGCCGGCCGACCCGCTGCGCTTCCGCGACACCAAGCGGTATATCGACCGCCTGCGCGACGCGCGCGAGAAGACCGGCCTGGATGACGCCATTCTGGTGGCGCACGGCACCATCGGCGGCCAGAAAGCGGTGGTCGCCGCCATGGCGTTCGAGTTCATCGGCGGCTCCATGGGGGCCGCGGTCGGCGAGGGTTTCGTCGCCGCCGCCCGCCTCGCCGTTCTGCAGCAGGCCGGGCTGGTGGTCTACACCGCCTCGGGCGGCGCGCGCATGATGGAGGGCGCGGTCAGCCTGATGCAGTTGCCGCGCACCATCATCGCTCTCGACATGGTCAAGGCGGCCGGCCTGCCCTACATCACCGTGCTGACCGACCCCACCACCGGCGGCATCAGCGCCAGTTTCGCCATGCTGGGCGACATCCACATCGCCGAGCCGGGGGCCGAGATCGGCTTTGCCGGGGCGCGCGTGATCGAGCAGACGGTGCGGGAAAAACTGCCCGAGGGGTTCCAGCGCTCCGAGTATCTTTTGGAGCACGGGGTGGTCGACATGGTGGTGCCGCGCACCGATCTCGCCGCCACGCTCGGCCGGCTGCTGTCGCTGCTGAGCGTGCGGGAGCTGCCGCTCGCTGCGTAGCATGGAAGGAAGGCCAGGGCTCTGCCCTGGACCCGCCAGGGGCATGGCCCTGGACCCGCTACTTTAGACAGGTGTTATTCCTGGGGGGTGAGGCGGTGAGCCGGTTCACAGCCTCACCCCCCAGGAATAACACCTGTCTAAAAAGTAATGGGTTCCAAGGGGCCACTGCCCGTCGCGCCGAAGGCGCGCTGCGCGCGACGCGGGTCCAGGGCAGAGCCCTGGCCTTCCTTCCATGAGCGACAACCCGCCACAAGGCCGCTTCGCCGCTGTGGTGCAGCGGCTGCATGCGCTGCATCCGCGGCTGATCGACCTCAGTCTGGGCCGGCTGCAGGCGCTGCTGGAAAAGCTCGACCACCCCGAGCGTCGTCTGCCGCCGGTGGTGCATGTGGCCGGCACCAACGGCAAGGGCAGCACCTGCGCCTTCCTGCGCGCCATCGGCGAAGCGGCGGGCGGGCGCGTGCACGTGTTCACCTCGCCGCATCTCGTGCGCTTCAACGAGCGCATCCGCCTGGCCGGGCGCATCATCGACGACGACACGCTGGCCGCCGCGCTCGACGAAGCCGAACGGGCCAATGACGGCGCGCCGATCACCGTGTTCGAGCTGCTGACCGCCACCGCGTTCCTGCTGTTCGCCCGGGTGCCGGCCGAACTGGTGGTGCTGGAGGTGGGGCTGGGCGGCCGTTACGACGCGACCAACGTCATCCCGCCGCCCGCCGCCGCCGCGATCACCTCGGTCTCGATGGACCACCGTGATTTTCTTGGCACTTCGCTCGCCGCCATCGCCGGCGAGAAAGCCGGGATCATGAAACCGGGCGTGGCGGTGGCGACCGGCCTGCAGGACACGGCGGTGCGCGCCGTTTTGCGCGCCGAGGCGGCGCGGGCCGGCGCGCGGCTGCTTGAACGCGGCCGCGACTGGACCATCATCCGCACCAAAGCCGGGCTGGTCTATGCCGATGCCGCCGGCGCGCTGTCTTTGCCGCCGCCTGCCCTGCCGGGACCCCACCAGATCGACAATGCCGGCATCGCCGTCGCCGCCGTGCGGGCCGGGCTGCGCCTGCCCGACGCCGCGATCGCCCGCGGCGTCGCCGCTGCCACCTGGCCCGCCCGGCTGCAGCGCCTGCACGGCAGGTTGGCCGCCAGGTTACCGCCCGGCTGGGAGCTCTGGCTCGACGGCGGCCACAACCCGGATGCAGGCTTGGCGCTCGCGGGCCATCTGGCCACATCGAACCAAGCGACGCATCTGATCGTGGGCATGAAGACGGGCAAGGATTCGACTGATTTCCTGTGCCCGCTGCTGCCCTATGCCGAGTTCGTCTGGGCGGTGGCGGAACCCGGCCAGCACCTCGCCATGCCGGTGGCCGACATCATCGCGGCCTCCGGCGGCGCCGCCCGGCCCGGCCCGACCGTGGCCGAGGCGCTCGCCGCCATACCGCGGAACGGTGCGCCCGCCCGCGTGCTGGTCTGCGGCAGCCTCTATCTCGCCGGTGAGGTGCTGAAGGCGGACGGCACCGACATCGCCTGACCCGGCACCGGCGTGGTGATTTCAGACCGGCGGATTGTTCACGAATTATTGAGATTTTGCGCTTACACTGCGTTACAGTCAGTGCCGCATGCGCACTGCACCCAGGCGAGGACAACCATGGCCCGCTACCATCACGAAGACGACTACGAACAGATGCTGATCGAATACTACCTCGACGCCGGCGGCAAAAAACCCGACGACGCTGACACATACCGTGCACAATATGCACGCATCCCGGGGAGCGACGTTCGTGCTGCCGAGGCGGATCAGGGAGGGGTTCGGCTGTAAAAAAGAAAGGCCAGGGCTCTGCCCTGGACCCGGCAGGGGGCGGTGGCCCCCTGCACCCCATTCCTTTAGAATTTTACCCCAGGGCGTTTTCGACCCACTGCTTCAACACGCTCTTGGGGGCGGCACCGACCTTCTGACTGACCGGATGACCGTCCTTGAACAGGATCAGCGTCGGGATGCCGCGGACGGCATAATTGTTCGGCGTCGAGGGATTGTCGTCGATGTTCACCTTCGCAACGGTCAGGCGGCCGGCAAACTCGGTGGCAATTTCCTCCAGCGCCGGCGCGATCGCCTTGCACGGCCCGCACCATTCGGCCCAGAAATCGACCAGCACCGCGCCCTTCGCGCCCAGCACATCGGTCTGAAAACTGTCGTCGGTCACGGCCTTGGTATTCTCGCTCATGAACTCGGCCCCTTATGGCTTTGCGAACACGTAAGGACCCCGCACCCCGGGTCAACCTGCGCCGGGAGCATGCCCGTCCAGCAGGGAGTCGGGAAGAGGCATCACCAGCGCAGCCTCGGTCCAGACCAGGGCACATAGCACCGCCCGTCCGGGCAGGGCGCCACGCAGCACGTCGCGATAGGCCGCCATCTGGCGCAGATACAGCACCGGAACGTCCTCGGCGCGGGCGGGCGGGCGGCGGTTGGTTTTGTAGTCGGCCACCAGAACCCGGTCGGGGAGTACCGCCAGCCGGTCCACCAGTCCGCCCACCACGGCACCACCGACCACACCGGTGAGCGGCACCTCGGCGCGCCCCTCCGGGCCGAACAGCGGCGCGAGTTCGGGGTGGTCCAGCACCGACATCACCTGATCGGCCAGCGTTTCCGGGTCGGCGATGGCGCTGCCAGGCCGCGCCAGCCAATGCAGCGCCGCCGCAAGGCGCTCCCCCCTGGGCAGGATGGGCAGATGCTGCAGCAGGGCGTGCGCCATCTGGCCGCGCTGAAACCTCGCCCCGCTGAGGTCGCGCGAGGCCAACGGACTCGCCGCCTGCGGCACCGGGCCGAGGTCGGCACCCTCGGGCCGGCTCGGCGCCAGCGGCGAGGGCGGCACCTTTTCGTGCGGCGGCGGCGCCGGGGTCCAGTCCGGCGCATGCCCGGCCCAGGCCGGCAAAATGGCCTCACCGCCCACCCAAGCCCCGGCCGGCTCCGGTTCGGGCGGACGGGTCTGAGCACAGGCGTAGCGCAGCACCGCGCCTTCCCACGGCAAGGGCGAGGCCACCGCCGATGCGCCCAGGCGGGAAAACCCGCTTGCAAGCAACTCGTACCAGCTCCCCTCCGGCAGCGCCCGGCCCGGCTGCCAGCCGCACACGACCAGACGGTCCTCCGCACGCGTGAGCGCCACGTAGAGCAGCCGGTTATGCTCCTCCCGCCGCCGCTGCGCCGCCGCCTCACGCAACGCATCGGAGGCGGTGCAGCGGAGTTCCTTCCGGGGTGACCAGACCGGCACATCCGGCCCGCCGCCCGGATCGGGCGCCCAAATCAGCGGCCCGTCATCGGGCGGCAGAGCGGTGGTGTCGGGCAGAATGACCAGCGGCGCTTGCAACCCTTTCGCACCGTGCACCGTCATGATGCGCACCGAACCGCCGACCCCCTCGGCCTCGCGCTTCACCTCGGCGCCGGACAGGCGCAGCCAGTGCAGGAACGCCTGCAACGCCGGCTGGTGGGTGCGCGCGTGCGTCAGCGCGGCCCCCAGCAACTCGTCGATCGGTTCGGCTGCGTCGGGCCCGAGTCGTGCCAGCAGCCGCGCCCGCCCGCCCAGCCGGCCGAGCGCCTCCACCAGCAGCGCGTGCGGCGAGGCATAGTCCACCCGGCCCAGCAGCGCGGCGATGAAACCATGCGCCGCGCGCCAATCCGCCCGCTCATGGGCGCGCGCGCGCAAAGCGGCCCAGAGCGCGCCCTTCCGCCCGACCGCCAGGTCCATCAGGCTGTCGTCGGACAAGCCGCCGAGCGGGCTGGTCAGCACGCAGGCGAGTTGCAGGTCATCCTCGGGCAGCACCAGCACGTCGCACAGCGCCAGCAGGTCGGCGACCGCCGGCTGGTCGGTCAGCACCAGCCGGTCCAGCCCGGCCACCGGCACTTTGCGGGCCTTCAGGGCACGTACCAGGGCGCGGGCAAATTCATTGCGACGGCGCACGAGCACCAGCACGTCGCCCGGCCGCAGCGCCCGGCCGCGGCTTTCCAGCCTGGTGGCGCCGGCGGTTTCGCCGGCAATCCAGCCGGCCAGCGCCTCGGCCAGGCGCTGCGGCGCGCTGATCGAGCCGAGATTGCGCTCCGGCACCGTCCAGGGCTCGGCCGGCGCTTCCTCCGGCGGCGGCGCCAGCGGCCAGAGGTCCACCGACCCGGCATGCCCGGCGCGGTCGGCGATATGCGCGAGCGCCCCCGGCGCCATCACCCCCTGCGCCGCCGCCGCATCGGCGAACACGGTGTCCACCAGCGTCAGCACGGGGACGACGGAGCGAAACGACACGGTCAGGCCGACATCGCGCCATTCCTGCCCGGCATCGGCGACGCGCCGGCTGAGAACGCCGCGCCAGGTCTCGAACGCGTCGGGGTCGGCGCCCTGGAACGAATAGATCGACTGCTTGCGGTCGCCGACCGCGAACACCGTCCGGTGCGCGCTTTCGCCCGCGAAAAATTCCTCGGTCAGCCGGCCGGCGATGGTCCATTGCGCCGGGGCGGTGTCCTGCACCTCGTCCAGCAGCAGGTGGTCGAGCCCGCCATCCAGCTTGTACAGCACCCAGGCCGCGCCGGGATCGACCAGCAGCCGCCCGGTGCGGCCGATCAGATCGTCGTAGTCGAGCTTATCCGCCGCCTGCTTGGTTGCGGCGTAGGCGCGCGCCACGGGGAAGGCCAGGCGCGCCAACGCGGCCGAGGCCGCCGCCGCCCGCGCCGCCCGGCAACCATCTTCCACCGCCAGCACGCGTTGCTGTTCAGCCAAGCAACGCCTCGGCCAGCTCCGGGCGCTGCTCGGCCAGTTTTTTGTTCACCAGCGTCGTCGGGCCGCGGGGCGAGCCGTCGTCCAACAGAAAAGCAAGGCGCCAGGCGCTCCATTGCGACGCTCGCTCGGCCGCCGGGCCGGACAACCACTCAAGCAGGAACCGCGCCTTTTCGGCGCAGGTCGCCGCGCCCTTGGCGGCGACCACCTCCAGCGCCGCGCGCAGCGGTGCCACGTTCCACCGGCACGCCGCCCCGATCATCGCCGCCTCGTCGCCGGTCACGCCCAGCACGCGGCGCTGCGCCGCGGCGACGTCGTTCTGGGTCGAGCGCCAGCAGCGCGTCAAGCCGGTCGCGGTCCTGCTGCAACTCCTGCACCAGAAGGCCGAACTGATCGGCGGAAGCCAGCCCGGCCAACGCCGTCAGGGCGGCGCGGCTGGCTTCGGTATGCGCCCCCTCCAGCATGGCCTCCCGCGATTCGCGCCACGCCATCTCGGCGTCGATGTCGTCCAGCAGGCGGAAATGCGGCGACAGGGCCGCCTCGACCGGAAAGCGGCGCAGCAACGACTGGCAGAAGGCGTGGATGGTGCCGATGCGCATGCCGCCCGGCAGATCGAGCACTTCGGCAAACAAAGCCCGCGCTTTTGCCAGGGTCTCCGCATCGGGCGTCACCGACAGGGCGAGAAGCTCGGCTTGCAGCGCCGCATCCGCCAGCGTCACCCAGGAGCCGAGCCGGCGTTGCAGCCGCACCGCCATTTCGGCGGCGGCGGCCTTGGTAAAGGTCAGGCACTGGATGCGCGCCGGATTCTCGCCGCTCAGCATCAGCCGCAGCAGCCGGTCGGTCAGCAGCTTGGTCTTGCCCGAGCCGGCCGAAGCGGAAACGAAGGCCGACACCGCCGGGTCGGAGGCCTCCAACTGCGCCTTCACCGCAATCCGCCGCGCCGCGGTGGTCATGCACCGTCTCCCGACAGGTCCCATTCGGCCACACGGGCGAGGTGCGCATAGTCGGAAAACCGCGGCACCTGGCCGGGATGCGGCTGCGACAGATAGGGACGGCCTGGGTCGTCGAACGCGGTGACGAGTTCGGCCAGTTTCTCCCTGGCGGTCGCGACCGCGGCGGCGATGCGGGCCGCGTCGGCGCGCAGGATGCTGCGTTCCTCGCCGGGGATGAAACCGCCGGTGAGGTGCCAGTAGACCAGTTCGGCCGTCTCGCCGGTCAGCTCCGGGCCGAAGGCGCCGGCCTCGGCCATGGCCGCTTCCAGCGGCAGCTGCGGGCGGAACCCGGCCTCGACCTCCTTATCAGACGGCGGCAGGCCGGTCTTGTAGTCGAGGATGGCGAGCCTGCCATCGGCGCGGCGCTCGATCCGGTCGGCCCGGCCGACCAGCAGAAACCCGCGCGGCACGTTCAGGGACCATTCGCCCTTTACCTCGCCGCGGATGAGGCTTGGCATGGCGTGGCGGCGTTCGCGCTCGCGGTGCGCGACCCAGGCGGCGATGCGCAACAGGCGCGGGCGCCACCATTCCTGCAGGGCCTGGCGCAATCCGGCCTCCGCCAGCGCCCGTTCCATGGCGCGGCACAGGCGCGCGGGCCCGTCCGGCGGCCAGGTGGCGCCGACATCTTCGAGGAAATGCTGCATGCCCTTGTGCACCAGCGCGCCGTAATCCGCCGCGTCGGTCGCCTCCTCCAGCGGCTTCAGGGCCTCCAGGCGAAGGATATAGCGGGCGTGAATGGCATAGGGGTCGGCCAGCCAGGTTTCGATCGCGGTGACGCTCAGCCGGCGCGGGCGCAGCGCCACCGGCGGGCGCGGCGCGGGCGGACGGACGGGCGCGGGCGGGCCGGCGGGCTGGTCGAGCAGCCCGGCCCAGGCGGCGGCGGGATGGCGCGCCAGCGCGCGCTCCCGGCCGCGCAGAAAGGCGTCGATGCGGGTCAGCCAGCGGGCCGGCACCGCCGGGGCGCCGTCGCGCCGGCGCGGGCAGGAGAGCACCACCGCCGGCGCGGCGCAGACGGACATGAAGAAATCATGCGCGGCCTGGCCGACGATGTCTTCGGTGCCGGGCAACCCGGCGCGGGCGCGCATCGGCCGGCTCATCCACGGGCCGGGATCGGTGGAGGCGGCCAGACGCCTTCCACCAGACCGCCCAGCACCATCATCTCGGCCGATTGCAGCCGCGCTTCCAGCAGGCCCCAGATGAACACGCGCGGGTGCTCGCTGCCTTCGCGGCCGCGCAGGGCGCGACGGCTGCGCACCACCGCCCCTTCCAGCAACGCGTCGAGCAGGCCGGGCAGCACTGACGGGTTCTGGTCCGGCAGGTGGCGCAGCGCCGGGCGGGCGCCGGCGAGCAGCAGTGCCAGCGCCTCGCCCTCCTCCTGCGCCCAGAGCAGGGCGGGGCCGGGCGTGGTGTCGGTGGTCGCCAGCGCCTCGGCCGCTTCGATCAGAGCGGACACCAGCGCATCCGGCGCGATGCTGACCGCCGCCTGAACCCGCAGCAGCGGTTCCAGGCAGGATTCCAGCGCATCCAGCAGGTCCCGCGCCGCCGGCGACGCCGCTTCGGCCCGGACCCGCAATCCGGCCAGACCCGGCGCCGGCTTGGGACCCCTGAGCGCTGTCTTTTCCAGGTCGCGCGCCGCCGCACGGCACAGCGCCTGCGACCCTCCGGCCGCCGCCAGCGGGTGCTTCAGCAGCGCCAGCAGCGCCACCGGCGCGAGCCGCGCGGCCACCGCCTCGGCCAGCAGGCGCAGGAACACCGCTTGCGGCGAGTCGGCGAGTTTCTCGCCGGCGCTGTCATCGGCCACCACGCCCCAGCGCAGCAGCTCGGCCGACACCCGGCCGGCCAGCACCCGGTCCGGCGTGACCAGCGCCGCCCGCGTGCCGGGTTTTTCCAGCGCCTCGCGCAGGATGAGCGCGATCGCCACCGCCTCCTCCTGTTCATCCGCCGCCTCCAGGCGGGACAGGCGATTGATCTCCACCGGGCCGGGATCGCGCCAGGCGGACAGCGCGCTTGCCGGCAGCAGCGCCTGCGCCAGTGTGGTCACCCGTCCGGACGGCGCAACGGACGTCCCGTCCCAGCGCACCACATCGCCGCGCGTGGCGCCCAGCCCGGCCAGCAGATGTTTCAGCCCGGCCTGCGGATGCGACGCCTCCGCCGCCTCCCAGGCCGCCTCGGCGAGATCGAGGTCGAGCCCGGGCAGCACGATCTGGCCGCGCGGCAGCCGGGCCACCACGCGCAGCAAGGCGGCGACGGCGGGAATGCCGGCGGTGGTGCCGGCCACCCAGACCGGCTCCTCGGGCGGGGTGTCCTGCCACGCCCGCGCCTGGGCGTGCAGCAGGGCCACCTGCCGCGCAGCCGGGTTCATCAAGCCGTTGGCGGCGAGAAAATCCGGCCAGGCATGGGTGACGATCTCAAGGAAGCGCAGCGTGGCCTGCCAGTGCTCGGCATAGGCGGCGTCGGCTGCCTGCTTCAAGGCATCGGGAAGATCAATTTCGGCGCGCTCGGCCTCGTCCATCAGGGCGGCGAGTTCGCGCGCGAGAAGCAAAGCCCGGTCGGCCGTGCCGGCGCCGCCGAGGGACGCCGGCAGTTTCATCACCAGGGCTGCCAGCGCGCCCAGCCGCTCCTGCGCGTCGACCGGCGGCGGCAGCGCCAGCGCGCCCGCCAGCGCCAGCGGCGCCTCATCCGGCGCGCCGAGCGAAGCGATGCGCGGCAGCAGCATCGGCCGCCCGCCGCCGGCACGCAGGAACGCCTCGGCCAACGCGCGGGCGGCGCGGCGCGTCGGCAGCAGAATGAGCCCGCGCGCCAATCTATCGGCGCCGTGTTCGTCCAGCCATCGCGAAGCCAGCGTGTCGAGGAACGGCACCTGCGCCGGGATGGTCGCCAGCCTCATCGGCTGTCGCCGGTGGCCTGGGCGCAAAGGGTCGATTCGGCGGCGGCGAGGTCGGCCGGGGTGGACAAATGGAACCACAGCCCGTCATGCACCACGGCGCGCAGGCGGCCGGCGGCGATGGCGCGGTCCCAGATCAGGTTCATGGAAAACGCCCCGTCCGGCGCGTCCGCCAGCAAGCCCGGCGCCATGAGCTGAATGCCGGCATAGATGTAGGGCACGATTTCGCGGTCGCCGCGGCGGCGGACGAAGCCCCATTTGTCCAGGGCGAAATCACCGGGGCCGGTCTCCGCCTGGGTCTGGAAGGTGCGGTGCACCAGCAGCACCGCGTCCGCGGTGGCCGTGTCCCAGGCGGCGGCGAGGCGGTCGAGCGCCGGGGTCGGGCCGTCCAGCCAGAAGGAATCGCCGTTGACCACGAAGAACGGATCGGCGCCAAGCACCTCCAGCGCCGCCCGCACGCCGCCGCCGGTGTCCAGCAGCGCGGCTTCGGGACGCAGCACGCAACGCGGTGGGGCGGTGCGTGCGGCCAGGTGCGCCGCGATCTGCGCGGCCTGCCAGTGTGCGTTCACCGCCACCGTCTCCACCCCGGACGCGGCCAGCCGGTCGAGCGCGTGGTCGAGCAAAGGACGCCCGCCCAAAGGCAGCAGCGGCTTGGCGATCGCCTCGCTTAGCGGGCGCATGCGGGTGCCAAGGCCGGCGGCCAGCAGCATAGCGGCATGTGGGCGGGTCACGACTCGGCCTCCTTGCGCAGCGACGCCAGCCGGTCGGGCCAGCCGGTCAGCAGGGCGCGCCGCGCATCACCCGCCAGCAACTCCAGGCGCAGCGTCAGCGCCTCGGGCGGGCGCAGCGCGCCCAGGCGCTGCGGCCACTCGGCCAGCACGATATCGGCGCACGCCTCGTCCCAGCCCAGCTCGGCCAGCGCCGCCGGCCCGTCGAGCCGCCACAGGTCAAAATGATGCACAGGCCCTCGATTCGTGTCGTAGCTCTGGACAAGGGTGAAGCTCGGGCTGGGCACTTCCAGCGCCGGATCGAAGCTGGCGGCGCGCAGGAAAGCGCGCGCGAAGGCGGTCTTGCCGGCGCCGAACGGGCCGTCGAGCAGAATAACGTCGCCCGGCCGCGCCAGCGCCGCGAGTCGGGCGGCCAGCGCCTCGGTCGCGGCCAGATCGGGCAGGTCGCGGCGCAGGCAGGCTTCGGACTCGGACGGGCGCGGAGCGTGCATGCCGGCAATCTGCGCCGCGCCGCCGCCCCGCCTCAACCTCCCGCTTGCCTCGGCCGCGCGCCGGGGTAGGGTGCCGCCCATGACACAGACTCCGTTGCCGCAACAAATCACCACCGACGTCGCCATCGTGGGGGCCGGGCCCGTGGGCCTGTTCGCCGCCTTCGAGCTGGGGATGCTCAAGCTGGGCAGCGTGCTGATCGACGCGCTGTCGGAAGTGGGGGGGCAGTGCACCGCGCTCTACCCTGAAAAGCCGATCTACGACATCCCCGCCCACCCCGCCATCGAGGCGGGCGAGCTGGTGGCGCAACTCGAACGCCAGATCGAACCGTTCCACCCGGCCCGGCTGCTGGGGCGGCGGGTGGAGCGGTTGGAGGGGGCGCCCGGCGCGTTCACGCTCGGCACCGATCATGGCGACGTGGTGCGCTGCAAGGCCGTGGTGCTGGCCGCCGGCGCCGGCGCCTTCGGCCCCAACCGCCCGCCGCTGGAGGGGCTTACGGCCTATGAAACCACCGGCGCGGTGCAATATTTCGTGCGCCGCCGGGAGGATTTGCGCGGCAAGCGGGTGGTGATCGCCGGCGGTGGCGACTCGGCGGTGGACTGGGCGCTGGCATTGCGTGGCATTGCGGCGTCGATTCAGGTGGTGCACCGCCGCGCCAAGTTCCGCGCCGCCCCGGAAAGCGGCGCCCAGCTCGACCATGCCGCCGGCCGCGGCGAGGTGGAGCTGGTGATCCCCTACCAGTTGCACGCCCTGCACGGCGCCGGCGGGGCGCTGGAGGCGGTGGAAGTGGCGGACCTGGAGGGCGGCACCCGCATGCTGGCGGCGGATGTGCTGCTGCCCTTCTTCGGCCTGTCGATGGATCTCGGCCCGATCGCCGGCTGGGGTCTGGCGCTGGAGCGCCACCATGTGAAGGTCGAGCCCGCCACCTGCGCCACCTCGGTGCCCGGGGTGTTCGCCATCGGCGATGTGGCGTCCTATCCGGGCAAGCTGAAGCTGATCCTGCAGGGTTTCTCCGAGGCGGCGATGGCGGCGCATGCCATCCACCCGATCGTGTTTCCGGACACGGCGCTGCATTTCGAGTATTCGACCAGCAAAGGCGTGCCAGGGTGACCGACACGGGCACGGTTTCACCGACAGACGGAGAGACCGCTTGCATGGGCAATAACCTCTACGACACCGATTTCCACGCCTGGGCGCGCGAGCAGGCGGCGCTGCTGCGGGCCGGAAAGTTGGATGCCGCCGACATCGCCCATATCGCCGAGGAAATCGAAAACCTCGGCCGCGGCGAACAGCGCGAGCTGATCAGCCGGCTGAACGTGCTGCTGCTGCGCCTGCTGCGCTGGCAGCAGCAGGCGATGCTGCGGGGGCATACCTGGCAGATCAACATCGGCGATGCGCGCGCGCAGTTGCGCAATCACCTGGCCGACAATCCGAGCCTGACCGACCGGCTGCCGGAAGCGACCGAAGCCGCCTACCGCTACGCGCGCCGCGGCGCCGCGGCGCAGAGCGAGTTGCCGGATGACGCGTTTCCGGCGGAGTGCCCATGGTCGTTTGCGCAGATCATGGACGGGGCGTTCTGGCCGGACTGACGGCTTGTGATCCGCATTACCGAACTCCGCCTGCCGCTCGACCACCCGCCGGACGCGCTCAGGCCCGCCGCGGCGCAGCTTCTTGGCGTGGCGGCGGACGAGATCGGTGCGCTCACCGTGTTCCGGCGTGGCTACGACGCGCGGAAAAAACACGCCATCATGCTGGTCTATACGCTCGACGTGGCACTCGACGACGAGGCGGCGGTACTGCGCCGCTGTGCCGGCAATCCGCATGTCGGGCCGACGCCCGACCTGGACTACCGGCTGGTGGCGCGCGCGCCGGCGGAGCTGGAGCTGCGGCCCGTGGTGGTGGGGGCCGGTCCCTGCGGCCTGTTCGCCGCGCTGACGCTGGCGCAAATGGGGTTTCGCCCCATCATCCTCGAACGCGGCAAAAAGGTACGCGAACGTACCAAAGACACCTGGGGCCTGTGGCGGCGCGGCGTGCTCGACCCTGAATCCAACGTGCAGTTCGGCGAGGGCGGCGCCGGCACGTTCTCCGACGGCAAGCTGTATAGCGGGGTGAAGGAAGCCAACCGGCTCGGCCGCCGGGTGCTGACCGAGTTCGTCGCCGCCGGCGCGCCCTCGGAAATCCTGTATGCCAGCAAACCGCATATCGGCACGTTCCGATTGGTGTCCATGGTGGAGGCAATGCGCGCCACCATCGAGCACCTCGGCGGCGAATACCGGTTTGCCACCCGCCTGGACGACATCGACATCGAAACGCGGCCGGACGGGCTGCGCTGCCTGCGGGGCCTGCACCTGTCCGGGGGCGAATATCTCCGCTGCGCGCAGGCGGTGCTCGCACTCGGCCATTCGGCGCGCGACACATTCGCCATGCTGCACGCGCGCGGCGTGTTCATGGAGGCGAAACCGTTCTCCCTCGGCGTGCGCATCGAGCATCCGCAGGCGCTGATCGACCGCGCCCGCTTCGGCGATTTCGCCGGGCACAAGCTGCTGGGCGCGGCCGACTACAAGCTGGTGCACCATGCCGGCGACGGCCGGTCGGTCTACAGTTTCTGCATGTGCCCCGGCGGACGCGTGGTGGCCGCCACCTCCGAGCCCGGCCTTGTCGTGACCAATGGCATGAGCCAGTATTCGCGCGCCGAATGCAACGCCAATGCCGGTATCGTGGTGGGCGTGACACCGGAGCGCGACTACCCGGACGGGCCGCTGGCCGGCATCGCCGTGCAGCGCCACTGGGAGGCGCGCGCTTTCGCGGCGGGCGGCGGCGCTTATGCCGCGCCGGCGCAGCGCGTTGCCGATTTTCTGGCCGGGCACGCGTCGGCGGCGTTGGGCGCGGTGGTGCCCTCCTACAAGCCGGGCACCCAGCCCGCCGACCTTGCCGCCTGCCTGCCCGACTTTGCTGTCGCGGCGATCCGTGCCGCCCTGGCTTTTTTCGACCGGCAAATTCCCGGCTTCGCCATGCCGGATGCGGTGATGACGGGGGTGGAGACGCGCACCTCCGCGCCGTTGCGCCTGCGGCGCGATGCGTCGCTGCAGAGCGTCAATACGCGCGGGCTGTATCCGGCTGGCGAGGGGGCGGGGTATGCGGGGGGGATTCTGTCGGCGGGGATTGATGGCATACGGGTGGCGGAGGCGGTGGCGTTGAGCGGGGGGTAGTTAGGGGAAGGAAGGAAGGCCAGGGCTCTGCCCTGGACCCCGCTAGTTAAGGAATGGGTTCCAAGGGCCTCTCGGCCCTTGGCGGGTCCAGGGCAGAGCCCTGGCCTTCCTTCCTTCCCCCACCTACCCTTGGCCCAGCAATGGCCCCAGAAAACGCGACAATCGAGACCCTTCTCGCCGCCCTTGCCGCCGGGCGCACCACTGCTGCGTCCCTGGTGGCCTTCTACCGCGCCCGCATCGGCGCCTTCGACGGCGCCGGTCCGCGCCTGAACGCCCTGCGCATCGTCAATCCCGAAGCCCACGCCATCGCCGCGGCCAGCGACGCGTACAGCTTCCGCCGGCGGCCGCTCGAAGGGATCCCCATCGTCGTCAAGGACAACATCGCCACCGGCGACGCACAGCCCACCACTGCCGGCGCGCTCGCCCTGACGGACGCGACCGCCATGCGCGACGCCACCGTGGTGGCCAAACTGCGCGCGGCCGGCGCGGTGCTGCTGGGCAAGACCAACCTGACCGAATTCGCCAACATCATCGCCATCGGCATGCCGTCGGGGTATTCCTCGCTCGGCGGGCAGGTGCTGAACCCGTATGCGACCGAGATGGACGCGCTCGGCGCGCCTTTGGTGCTGCCGGGCGGGTCGAGTTCCGGCTCAGCGGTCGCGGTCGCGGCAGGGCTGGCGGCGGCGGCGATCGGCACTGAGACATCGGGATCGTTATTGTCGCCGGCGAGCATGAACGGGGTGGTGGCGGTGAAACCCACCGTCGGCCTGGTCAGCCGCGCCGGCATCATCCCGATTGCGCACAGCCAGGATACCGCCGGGCCGATGACCCGCACGGTGCGCGACGCGGCCCTGTTGCTCGGCGTGCTGGCCGGGCCCGATCCGCTCGACCCGGCGACGCTGGCCGCCCCCGCCGTGCCGGATTATCTCGCCGCGCTGGAGCGCGACGGGCTGCGCGGGGCGCGCATCGGCGTGCCGAGCGATCCCGCCGATCCCGGCAACGACGTGTTCTACGGCAAGCTGCCGCCGCAGGTGCGCGCGGTGATGGAGCAGGCCATCCTCGCGCTGCAGGATTGCGGCGCCAGCGTGGTGCGCGCCAACATCGCCGCCGAAGGCTGGATGCCCGGGCCCGCCTCGGAGTTCCCGATCCTCAATCGCAACCCCGAAAGCGCACAACTGCACCAGGTGGTGCGCGTCTCCAGTGTGTTCGTGCATGAACTCAAGCACGGGATGGACCGGTATCTGCGCGACTGGGCGCGCGGCACCGGCATGCGTTGCCTGAACGATCTGGTGGCGTTCAATGCGGCGCATGGCGCGCGGGCACTGCGTTTCGGCCAAGACATTTTTCTGGCTGCGGCCAGCACCCGCGGCGATCTTTCCGAGCCGGACTATCATGCCGCCCGGCGGAACGACCTGCTGCAATCGCGCACCCGCGGGCTCGATGCGTATATGGATCGCCACCGGCTGGACGCAATGTTGTTCCCGGGCAGCGCGGGCGCTTCCATCGCCGCCCGCGCGGGCTATCCCAGTGTGCTGGTGCCGGCGGGGTTCGTGGACGGCGTGCAGGGGCGGCAGACGCCGGAGTACCCGGTGGGCGCCGCCTTCACCGGCCGCGCCTGGAGCGAGACGGTGTTGCTACGGCTGGCGTTTGCGTTCGAACAGGCAACCCTGGCACGGCGGATGCCGTGGCTGCAGCGCGCGGCAGGGCCTGCTGATTTGCCGCTAACTCTCACGATTTAGACGGTTGCCCGCCCGGCGGCCGAACCAACCAGCCGCGCATTTGGTCGCATCGCCGCACCGGCGTTCGCAAGACCGCACCGCCCGGCACGCGGCCCGAGGCCGCGCGCGACAATCAATCGTTATTAAATTGTTAACCGCGATAACTTGCCAGAACCGATTGATTAGCTGCGGGACTTGTGGCGGAAGGCTTTACGGACACTAATTCGTTTGATACGTTACGAGATCCCGGAACCGTCGTCCGGGCAAGCTCATTCTCAACGCGGCGCCGGCCGCCCCAGCCGAAGGAGTCGTTATTGTGACGCAGAACATATCCTCTCACTTGAACTCTTCGGAGATTTCCATCGCTCTCGCGGGGGGAAGATATTATGGAAACCTTACTCTGACCGGCGTGGAGACGGTGACCATCTCGTCGGTTGGCACCATCCCCAACGCGATCGGAGACATTTCTCTGACGCCGGGCGCGCCCTACCTGCACGAGTTTCTGACGCTGCGGGGCAATCAAAGTCTCGATACCGGTTCCATCCTGGACTTCGCCTCCGGGCAGCCGCCGGAGACCCTCAATATAAATGATCTGATTATCAGCGTCACCGATTCCGGCGTCGTGAACATCGACGGCGAGGTCGATGCGGTACAGATCCTGGCGGCAACGTCCGGCGGCCTGGTCATGCACGCACCCGATATCAACTACAGTTCCTTCGGCTCAAATAACGGAGACCTGATCACCGGTTCATCGACCGGATCGAACGTTCTGATCGGCTCCATCGGCAACGACTCGATCGCCGGCACGACATCGGCCAAGGCGGCGGACACGATCGCCACCGGCGGCGGCGCCGACACGATCACGCTGGCCCAGAGCCACACGGCGCACGACCATATCGAATTGTACTCCGGGGCTGGCTTGCTGAAGAACAATGGCACCGGGGGTGACGGCAACTGGATCGTCAGCGCCATGGCCGGCAGCATCGTCAGCAGCAACGATGCCGGGCAGGCCGGTTGGTGGGGAATCAACAACGATGGGCTGAACAATAATGGCAACTCCCAAAACATTGTCAGCAATCTGGCAATCCAATTCGGTCCACCGTCATCCTATTATGGGACATCACAAGACATTACGACGGTAGCGAACTTCAACGCCGCTCGTGACGCCGTCGACATTTCTGTTTCTGCTTTTTCCAATCTGCTGGAAAACGGTTTTTATTCCGGCAATGCTGGCGTCCCCTCCGACGTTGCCGTCGCCACTCCGACTGCGACGACGGCGTTCTTCACCCAAGCGGTCTTTTCGAGCCCGGCTGTTCCTGGGTATGATGTGGTCTACAATAACCCGGCTCCCACCTCCCATTTCAATGTTCTGGTGCTCACTGGCGTTTACACAAACGCGGCGGCGGTGGCGGAAACGCTGGGCTCGCCGACCGGTTCCAAGGAGATTACCTTCGATAACGGGCTGGCGCTCAACCAGCTTCCCGGTCCGCAGGCCCTTGATTACGCGGGCCACCTCATCATCGCTTATCAGAATCAGGGAGGCAGTACGGTTCTCGCCGACCTGGACATTTCCGCCAACCGGCAAATCGTCTACGATACTTTCTCCGGGGTTGGCGCCGGCGGGAATGGGTCGACTAACAGCAACTATGCCGGATCTCCGCCGAAAGAGACGATAGCGGTCTCCGATCTGGTGCAGCTCACCGGTGTGACACTGAACAATCTGCATGCCGCCAACATCCACTTCGTGGCGTAGCGTATGAATTGGCGCCGCGTTTGATCCAGGTTTAGCGGGGTCCAGGGGCAGAGCCCCTGGACTGAGAGGCAATCTGAAGAGTTGCCTTCGTGGCCAATGCGGATGCCTCGCTCATGGCGGCATCCCAGGCGGCCCCGCCCTTGGACGGCATGGACTGCCGTTGCAGCGCCGCTGGGAAGTCCGCGCCATCGCCGCGGCCAGCCGGGCGCGCATCGGCGTGCCGGGCGATCGCGCCGCTGCATCAGGCGGTGCGGGTCTCCGGCGTGTTCACGCGCAAACTCCGACCCGAAATGGACCGGTATCTGGGCGACTGGGCGCGTGGCACCGGCATGCGCAGCCCGGACGATCTGGTGGCGCTCAATACCGCGCATTCCGACCGGGCGCCGTGCTTCGGCCGAGACATTTTTCGTGCCCCAACCGGTACGCGCGGCGATCTTTCCGAGCCGGAATATCGTGCCGTCCGCCGGATCGACCTGCTGCAATGCAGCGCGCGCGCTTCCTTCGCCGCCCGTGCGGGCTATTCCAGTATGGTGGTGCGGGGATGGTGGTGCGGGCGGGGTTCGTGAACGGCGCACAGGGGCGGCAGACGCTGGAGTACCCGGTGGGCGCCGCCTTCACCGGCCACGCCGGGAGCGTGACGGTATTGCTGCGGCCGGCGTACGCGTTCGAACGGACGACCGGGGCGCAAAGAATGCTGCGGCTTCACGGCGACGCAAGAACACGGGATCTGCCCCTGAACCCCACGGTTGAGACAGAAGCACATCGGGCGATAGGACCAGCCATCGGCGCAGCCGCTTGCATCGGCATTCGAACGGCCGCAAGGACCGGCAGGAGGCCACGCTGTGGCGTTA
Source organism: uncultured Alphaproteobacteria bacterium (assembly GCA_963714255.1). Lineage (GTDB taxonomy): Bacteria > Pseudomonadota > Alphaproteobacteria > Acetobacterales > Acetobacteraceae > Rhodovastum. The sequence goes on along the minus strand of CAVQNU010000015.1, from coordinate 161,747 downwards.
AAGAAAAGTTGTAGTGCCGTTCCCTACTTTCCCCGACGGTAATGGGCTAAACACCTTGCGGACTTTTGGCGGCATGGCTCATCGAGAATGTTTCGCCTTATACGTTACAACTCTTTGACGCTATCTTCGGGGCGAACTTATCGCCCAGCCGAGCACCAACTTCCACGATCATAGGAGTTGTCGTTATGACGCAAGAGGTTTCCATCGTTCTCGTGGGCGGGGAGAATTTTGGCAACCTCACCCTGACCGGTGTAGAGACGGTGACCATCGCGTCGGGCGGCAACATCACCAACACGATCGGGGACATTTCACTGACAACGGGCGCGCCTGACCTGCATGAATTTGTGACGCTGCGGGGCAACCAGAGTCTCGATACCGGGTCCATCGTGGACTTCGCCTCCGGGTCTTTCCTTAATTACAACGATCTGGTCATCAGCATCGTCAATTCGGCCGTCGTGAACATCGACGGCGAGGTCAACGCGGTGCAGATCCTGGCGGCAACGTCGGGCGGTGTGGTCATGCATGCGCCCGATTTCAACACCAGCAGAATCGTGTCCGACAACGGCGACCTGATCACCGGTTCATCAACTGGCGCGAACGTTCTCATCGGCTCGACCGGCAACGACGCGATCACCGGAACGGCCTCGGCAGGTTCGGCGGACACGATCGCTACCGGCGGCGGCACCATTACGCTGGCGCAGCAGCACTGGGCGGCTGATCATATCGAGCTGTACACTGGGCTGGCTTGCTAATGAACAATAGCCACGGCGCCGATGGCAGCTGGATCGTCAGCGCCAGGCCCGACAGCATCGTCAATGCCAATGATTCCGCCCAGGCTGGGTGGTGGGCCATCAATACCGACGGGCTGATCGATAATGAAAATGACGATAACAACAACCCCATCACCAGCGATCTTGTCGCCGTTTTGGGGTCACCGTCGTCCTACTATGGGACCTCACAAGACCTGACGACGGTGACGAACTTCAACTCCGCTCACGACGTGGTCGATATCTCGGCCACTGCGTTTGGCTGGAACGGCGCTAACAGCCTGCTGGAGAATGTCACCAGCGACGGCACTGGCACCGCCCCGTGGGACGTGGCGGTCACCGCTTCGACTTCCACCACGGCGTATTTCACCCAGGCGGTCTTCTCGTCCACGGTCACTGCCGGGAAGAGCGTGACATACCTCGCCGGGACCGAGCATGCGAATGTTCTGGTGCTCAGCGGCGTCTACGCAAACGCGGATGCGGTGGCGCAAACCCTGGGCTCGCCCACCGGCAATACGGCAATCACCTTCGACAATGGGCTGGCGCTCAATTACGTGGGTCTGCAGGCGCTCCATTACGCGGGCCACTTCATCATCGCCTACCAGAATCAGGGAGGCAGCACAGTGCTCGCCGACCTGGACATTTCCGCCAACCAGCAAATCGTCTACGATACTTTCTCCGGAGTTGGCGCCGGCGGGAACGGTTCGACCAACGGCAACTATGCCGGCTCTCCGCCCAAAGAGACGATCGCGGTCTCCGATCTGGTGCAACTCACGGGTGTGACGCTGTACAATCTCCATGCCACCAACATTCATTTCGTGGCATAGCGTGTGAATTGGCGCGGTGTCTGACACCGGATTAGCGGGGGCCAGGGGCAGAGAGCCCCTGGCCTTTGTCGCGACCTAAAGATTCGCCTTCCCGGCCAGTTCGGATGCCTTGCTCACGGCGGCATCCCAGGCGGCGCCGCCCTTGGACAGCATCGACTTCCAAAGCTTGGCGAAAGCCGGTTCGGGAGGCGTGAAGTCGGCTTCGGTTACGGAGGCGAAAATACGCGTGAGGTCGGCGTTGTCGTTGGTGGCGCCGGTCGCGACCAGGATTGGCGTGCAGGCCGTGTTGATCCTGGTATCCGGCGTCACCTGCGCATTCTCGCACAGGGTGAATGCGGGCCCGACGCCCGGGATCTCCAACGTCTTCATGGAGGCCGACAGCACCGGAACGATCTTGAGGCCCTTCTCCGCAATCAGCTTAAAGCGCGGATTCTGCGGGTTGGCGAATTGCACCATCAGTGCCACGTCGGCCTGCCCGTCGGCGACCGCATTGATCGCCGCATCCATGCTGCTCAGGAACTTCGGCTCCGCCTTGCCGAGGCCGTTCGGGTCCAGCTGCATGAGCTGGTGCAGGGTCTGGCCGGGGCCACTCGCTTCGCTGGCGGTGACGATGCGCACCTGCTTGGCATGCGCGGCGACGGCGGCCCAGCTGCCCTGGCTGCGGCTGTAAATGCGATCATTCATGACCGCCAGCACCGTTTCGTTGCCAATGCCACTGCCACGCAGAATTTTGATTTTGCCGGCGTATTTGTCGGTCTTGCTCAGGTCCGCGTAGACATTGCCTTGCAGCAGCGCATAGCTGAGCGGATGGTCGACCAGCCAGTCCATGTTGTCCGGCGTGCCTTGCGACTCGCGCAGCGGCGCGTCGACCCAGGCCTTTTCCAGCAGCTTGACGATGGGCGGACCGAAATACAGGTAGTAGTCGCCGGTCTTGCCGCCGGTCATCACCACATCCTGATCGCCCGCCGAGGCCGGCGATCCAGTCCCGAGCAGCGTGATCACGCTGACAGCCGCGACCAGCAGCAGAACCCTGCACCACTTCATGCGTGTTACCCCTTCCCGTTGCGTCTTGGCTATCGCCAAAACATTTGTATCATTGGGCAATTTTTAGCAAATATTTTATATCATATATTCGCTTTATTGTCAATGGGTCGCCATGTCGCATGAATTTGTACTCGGTTAATCTGTCATCTTCCGAGATATGGTCGGAACTCGTGAAATCGAGTCCATGGAACCGGCCAGTTGCGCCCGATTCGTGACGGGGGCGCCACATATTGGCCTCGGACGGGCACGCCGGCATGCGGGCTGGGCGCGTGGATAGAAGGCCCGTCGCGCTGCGGTGCATGCGCAAGAACGGGTGGCGATCGGGCTTAAGCGTGGAAAGTCCGCCGGCGGATGAAGCCGGCGGAACTCTTTTCTTGGCTCACCCCGAATCCTGTTCAGCCAACGGGGCCGATCGCGCTCGTGGCGCCGCCGATCGCTGCTCCCGCCGGCCCGATCGCATCGGCACGCGCATTGGTCCGCAGGACCGTCGCTCCCCTGACGACATCCGGCGGGCGGGCCGCGTCAGCTCAACGCCACCTCGAAACCCCGCTGCGTCGCCGGACGCGACATCATCGTCTCGTACCACCGCTTGACGTGCGGGAACTCGGCCAGGTCGACCTGATGCCGTTCGTGGCGCCAGACCCAGGCGAGAATGGCGAAATCGGCGATGGAAATGTCGCCGGCGAAATAGGCCACCTGCGCCAGCCGCCGGTCCGCCACGCCGTAAAGCCGGCGGGTTTCGCGGCTATAACGTTCGAGCCCGTAGCGCCGGTCCTGCTCGTTCTCGACCTGCAGGAAATGGTGCACCTGCCCCGGCATCGGCCCGAACCCGCCCATCTGCCACATCAGCCATTCCAGCACCGGCACCTGCCGGCGCAGATCGGCGGGCCAGAACAGCCCGGTCTTGACCCCCAGGTAGATCAGGATGGCGCCCAACTCGAACACCGTGATCGGCTTGCCGTCCGGCCCGACCGGGTCCTTGATGGCCGGGATGCGGTTGTTCGGACTGAAGGCGAGAAACGCCGGGTTGAACTGCTCGTCCTTGGAGATGTCCACCACCTTCACGGTGTAGGGCAGTCCCATCTCCTCCAGCGCCACGCTGATCTTGCGCCCGTTGGGCGTATTCCAGGTCCATAGCTCGATGGTCATGCGCGTCGTCCTCCGCGGCCTGGCCCCAGGCTACAGCCCGAACACATGCAGCACCACCGGCACGATCGCCGCGGTCACCAGCCCGTTCAATCCCATGGCGATGCCGGCGAAGGTGCCCGCCACCGGATCGGCCTGAAAGGCGCGAGCGGTGCCGATGCCGTGCGCCGCCAGACCCAATGCGAACCCTCGTGCCGCCGGGTCACGCACCCCCACCGCCCGCAGCACCGGCGCGGCGATCATCGCCCCCAGAATGCCGGTGGTGATCACCAGCGTGGCGGTCAGCGCCGGATCGCCGCCCAGTTCGCGCGCGATGCCCATGGCGATCGCCGCGGTCACCGATTTCGGCGCGAGCGAGGCCAGCACCGAGGCGGGCGCGCCAAACGCCCAGGCGATGCCCACCGCCGACACCACCGCCGTCACCGCGCCTGCCAGCAGGGCTGCGGCCAGCGGCAGCAGCGCGCGCGCCACCTCACGCCGGTTGCGCCATAGCGGCACCGCCAGCGCCACCGTGGCCGGGCCGAGCAGGAAATGCACGAACTGCGCGCCCTCGAAATAGGTCTGGAACTGCGTGCCGGTCGCCAGCAGCACGCAAGACATCAGGGCCACCGCCAGCAGCACCGGGTTGGCCAGCGGATGCCGCCCGCACGCAGTCGACACCCGGTCGGCCAGCAGATAGGCGGCCAGGGTGGCGGTCAGCCACAGCAACGGGCTGGCGGCCAGGTACACCCACAGCACGTCGAGCCCGCTCATCGCCGCAGCCGCCGCGCAACCGTGGCGAACACCCAGGCCGTCACCGCGAGCGTCAGCGCGGTCGAGACCACGAGGGCCACGATCAGCCCCGGCCCGTTGCGCAGCAGCACCGGCCCTTGCTGCACCACCCCGGTGCCGGCCGGCACGAACAACAGGGAAAGATTGCCCAGCAGTGCGACCGTCACCGGACCCAGCGCGGTCCGGTCCGCCGGCGGGGCCTTGGGCTGCAGCCGCTCGCGCAGCACCAGCAGCACGAACAGCAGCACCATGCCCAGCACCGGGCCGGGCACCGGCAGCCCCGCCGCGCGCGCAATGGATTCACCGGCCAGTTGGCAGCCCAGCAGCAGCACCAGGGCACCCAGCATGGCCGCGTTCAGCCCCCGGCCACGGGGGGGATCAAACGGTCAATGCCCGGCATGCGACCCGGAAAAATCCGGTGCGGCCAGCCCGGACGCCGCCAACTGTTCGGCGAGCGCGGCCTTCAGCCGCTCCAGCCCCGCCGCGTCGCCTGCTTCGGCGCGGGCCACCAGCACCGCCTGGGTGTTGGAGGCACGCAGCAACCACCAGCCGTCGTCGGTCTGCACCCGCACGCCATCGATGCCGGACAGGTTGGCCCCCGCCGCCTGCAGCCGCGCGGCAACCTCCGCGATCACCGTGAACTTGCGGGTGTCATCGCAGTCGAAGCGCAGTTCCGGCGTGTTGACCACGTGCGGCAGCGCTTTGCGCACCGACGACAATGGGCCGGGCAGCCGCGCCAGAATGCCGAGCAGCCGGACGGCGGCATACAGCGCGTCATCGAAACCGTACCAGTGGTCGGCGAAAAAAATATGGCCGGACATCTCGCCGGCCAGCGGACAGCCGATTTCGGCCATCTTGGCCTTGATCAGGCTATGCCCGGTCTTGAACATCAGCGGCACGCCGCCCGCCCGGGCGACTTCGTCGAACAGCACCTGGCTCGCCTTCACATCGGCGATGATCGTCGCCCCCGGATGCTGGGCCAGCACGTCGCGCGCCAGCACCACCAGCACCTGGTCGCCGAACATCATTGTGCCGGTGTTATCGACCACGCCGATGCGGTCGGCGTCGCCGTCGAAGGCGATGCCGATGTCGGCGCCGCGTTGCCGCACCTCGGCGATCAGGTGCTGTAGGTTGTCCGGCACCGTGGGGTCGGGATGGTGGTTGGGGAAACTGCCGTCGATGTCGGCGAACAGCACCGTGTGGCGGCCCGGCAAAGCCGCGACAAGACGCTGCAGCACCTCGCCGGCGGCACCGTTGCCGTTGTCCCACACCACGTTGAGTTCGCGATCGCCGCCGTCCCAGTCAACCACCAGCCGGGCCAGGTACTCGGTGGAGACATCGACCGCGCGGTCGCTTCCCGCAGCCGGCGGCACCACGTCGCCGGAAGCCGCCATGCGGCCGATTTCGGTGATCTGCGCGCCGAAGAACGGCTTGCCGTGCAGCATCATCTTGAAGCCGTTGTAGTCGGGCGGGTTGTGGCTGCCGGTGAGCATGATCCCGCCGGCGGTCTTCAGCGTGGTGGCGGCATAGTACAACATCGGCGTCGGACCGCGGCCGATGCGCAGCACCTCCAGCCCGCTCGCTTTCAGGCCGGCGACCAGATGCGGCTCCAGCACCGGGGAGGACACCCGCCCGTCATAGCCCACCGCCACCGTGGTGCCGCCGGTGCGCGCGACGATGCTGCCGAAGCAGCGGCCGAGGGCGAAGGCGTCCGCCGTGTTCAGGGTGCGCCCGACGATGCCGCGGATGTCGTATTCGCGCAGCACGGTCGGATCGAAGCGATGCGTGAAGTCCATCGGCAGCCCGGCGGTCATGCGTCGACGTAGCGGCGCAGGAAGGCGCGCACCGCCGGGCCGAGATCGGGGCGCTTGAGCGCGAAGGCGATCTGCGCTTCCAGGAACCCCACCTTGTCGCCGCAATCGAAGCGGCGGCCTTCATAGCGCAGGCCGTGGAACGGCACCTGGCCGATCAGCCGGGCCATGGCGTCGGTAAGCTGCACCTCGTTGCCGGCGCCGCGCTCCATGCGCGAGAGGTATCCGATCACTTCCGGCACCAGCACGTAGCGGCCGATGATCGACAGGTTCGAGGGGGCCGCTTCCGGCTTCGGCTTCTCGACCAGGCCCTTCACCGTGACCAGCCGGCCGTCGTCGGCGCCGATGTCGAGGATGCCGTAGCGGCTGGTCTGGTCGCGCGGCACCTCGGTGACGGCCACGACGCAGCCGCCGGTGACTGCGTAGGCGTCGGCGAGCTGCTTCATGCAGGGGGTCTCGGCCAGCACCAGGTCGTCGGGCAGCAGGATGGCGAACGGGTCCTCGCCGATGAAGGCGCGGGCGCACCAGATGGCGTGGCCGAGGCCGAGCGGTTCCTGCTGGCGAACGGTAACGATCGCGCCGGGGGGAAGCTGCTGGTCGTGCAGCGCCTTCAGTTCGGCGGTGCGGCCGCGCTCGCGCAGGGTGGCTTCGAGTTCGTAGGCGATGTCGAAATGTTCGACCAGCGCGGTCTTGCCGCGGCCGGTGACCATGCAGAACTGGTCGATGCCGGCGGCCCGCGCCTCCTCGACCGCGTACTGGATCAGCGGCTTGTCGACCACCGGCAGCATTTCCTTGGCCATCGCCTTGGTGGCCGGCAGGAAACGGGTGCCGAGGCCCGCGACGGGCAGGACGGCCTTACGCAGCGGCTTGATCACGCGAGTGGTTCCTTGGCGAGATTCGATTCGATCAGACAAGCACGCGGACAGGGCTGAAATATGGCGGCCGGGTGCCGGCGGGGCAATCGGGTGAAGGGAGGAAGGCCAGGGCTCTGCCCTGGACCCGCCAAGGGGCAGTGGCCCCTTGGAACCCATTACTTTTAGGCAGTTGTTATGAGAGGGGGGTGAGGCGGGGAACCGGTTCCCCGCCTCACCCCTCTCTCATAACAACTGCTTAAGCAGCGGGGTCCAGGGCAGAGCCCTGGCCTTCCTCCCTTCACCCCAGCAGCGCATCCCGCGCCTGGTTAATCCGCGCCGCAAGCCAGTCCGAGCCGCCCACATCCGGATGCGCCGCACGCATCAGCCGGTGATGGGCCGCGCGGATCTCCGCAGCACTCGCGCCGGGTTTCAGCCCCAGCACCTGGTAGGCTTCTTCCCGCGTCATCCGCCCGCCCGGCGCTGCGCGCTGCCGCGGACCGGCACCGCCCGGAGCGGCGCCCGGGCGGGCCTGGCCCACCCAGCTCCACAGCAGCGGCCCGAGCAGCAGCAGCGTGCCGAGCCCGGCCGGGCCGCGGGTGAACAGCAGCAGCACCGACAGCAGCAGCCCGCCGATCGCCAGCACCCAAAGGCCCAGTTGCTTGATGCTGGCCACCTGCGCCCGCGAGAAAGCGCCGAGTGTGCCCATCAGCACCAGCAGCCCGAGAATGCCGAGAAGAAAAAACACCATCGGCTCAGCCCGGCGCCGGCCGCAGCGCCTGCGCTTCCAGGGCCGCGATTGCACTGACATTGAGGATGCCGCGGGCGGTGACGCTGGGCGGCACCACATGCACGGCTTTCGCCATGCCCAGCAGCAGCGGCCCGACCTGTAGCCCCTCGGCGGCGGCCTTCAGCAGGTTGAAGGCAATGTTGGCGGCATCCAGCCCCGGCATCACCAGCAGATTGGCAGCCCCCGTCAGCGGCGATCCCGGCACCATCCGCTGGCGGATCGCCTCGGCGAGCGCGGCGTCGGCATGCATCTCGCCGTCGATTTCGATGTGCGGGGCGCGCTCGCGGATCAGCAGCAGCGCCTGGCGCATCTTGCGCGCGCTCGGCGAATTGCTGGAGCCGAAGCTGGAATGCGACAGCAGCGCCGCTTTCGGGTGCAGGCCGAAGCCGCGCACCGAATCGGCGGCCAGCAGCGTCATTTCGGCGATCTGCTCGGCGGTCGGGTCGAGGTTCATATGGGTGTCGCAGACGAACAGCACGCCGGCCTGCACGATCAGGCAGGACAGCGCGTAGATGCGGCTGACCTCGGGGCGCTTGGGGATCACCTCCATGACGTATTGCATATGCCGCCACCACGCGCCGTTGCCGCCGCAGATGGCCGCATCGGCGCGGCCGGCATGCAGCAGCAGGCTGGCCGCGACGGTGGGCCTTGTGCGCACGCGGCGGGCGGCGGCCTCGGGCGGCACGCCGCGGCGGGCCACCAGGCGCTGGTATTCCGCCACCAGCGGCGCGAACACCGCCTCGTCCTGGGTGGGGTCGAGCACCTGCACGCTTTCCTGCAGGTCCATGCGCAGGCCCATTTCGCGCACCAGCCGCTCGATGACGCCGCGGCGGCCGATCAGGATCGGCCGGGCCATGTCGTCATCCACCAGGCTCTGCACCGCGCGCAGCACCCGCTCGTCCTCGCCTTCGGCATAGACCACCCGCGCCGGGTTCGCCTTGGCGCGCTCGAACACCGGGCGCATGAGCTGGCCGGAGCGGAAGGCGAAGCGCTCCAGTTCGCGCCGGTAGGCATCGAAATCGGCGATCGGCCGGCGGGCGACGCCGGTCTCCATGGCCGCACGCGCCACCGCGGGCGCGATCTGCAGGATCAGCCGCGGGTCGAACGGCTTGGGAATGATATAGTCCGGCCCGAACACCGGCGCCGCCCCGCCATAGGCGGCGGCGACCACTTCGCTGGCCTCGATGCGGGCGAGTTCGGCGATCGCCTCGACCGCGGCGAGTTTCATCGCCTCGTTAATGGTGGTGGCGCCGACATCCAGCGCGCCGCGGAAGATGAAGGGGAAGCACAGGACGTTGTTGACCTGGTTCGGGTAGTCGCTGCGCCCGGTGGCCACGATCGCATCCGGCCGGGCGGCGCGCACCGCTTCGGGCAATATCTCGGGCTCGGGATTGGCCAGGGCGAGGATCAGCGGCTTGGCAGCGAACCGGCCGAGCCATTCGGGTTTCAGAACGCGCGGCGCCGACAGGCCCATGAACACGTCGGCCCCCTGCAGCACCTCATCCAGCGTGCGCGCCGGTGTGACATGGGCGTAGCGGCGCATCCGGTCGGTCAGATCGTTGCGGCCGGCATGCACCACCCCCTTCAGGTCGGTGAGCGTGACATGCTCCCGCCGCAGCCCCATGACCACCAGCAAATCGACGCAAGCCATGGCTGCCGCACCGGCGCCGGAGGTCACCAGGCGCACCTCCTCCAGCCGCTTGCCCTGCAGCAGCAGCCCGTTGCGCACCGCGGCGGCGACGGTAATGGCGGTGCCGTGCTGGTCGTCGTGAAACACCGGAATGGCCATCCGGGCGCGCAGCTTCGCCTCGATCTCGAAGCACTCGGGCGCCTTGATGTCTTCCAGATTGATTGCGCCGAAGGTGGGTTCGAGTGCTGCCACCACCTCGACGAACCGGTCGGGGTCCTGCTCGTCGACCTCGATGTCGAACACATCGATGCCGGCGAATTTCTTGAACAGGACGGCCTTGCCCTCCATCACCGGCTTGCCGGCGAGCGGGCCGATATTACCCAGACCCAGCACAGCGGTGCCGTTGGAAATCACGCCCACCAGATTGCCGCGGGCGGTGTAGTCGAACGCGGTCGCCGGGTTGGCGGCGATTTCCATGCAGGCGGCGGCGACGCCGGGGGAATAGGCGAGCGCCAGGTCGCGCTGGCTGGCCATGCGCTTGGTCGGCTCGATCTGCAGTTTTCCCGGCCGCGGCAGGCGATGATAGTCCAGCGCTGCCTTGCGGAAGTCTTCGTCCATGCCTGTCGTTCCCGCCCTTGCCTTCGGCCTCAGGATCGGCCTGTTCCGGCGCCGGGGCAAGCAAGCGCAGCAAGGCCAAGGGGCTTTGCCCCCTGGACCCCCACCAAGGGCCGGGAGGCCCTTGGAACCCATTCGTTTTGGGAAGCCCCCGGCGGGACTGGTGCGGTCGAGAAGACTCGAACTTCCACGGGGTTTCCCCCACAAGCACCTCAAGCTTGCGCGTCTACCATTCCGCCACGACCGCACCGTGGTAGAGGCGCGGGGATATAGCGGATGAGCCAGGCGGCATCAATGGACGACATCGCACCCGGGATGGAATGGCGGATCAGCGAGGGGTTGACCGACTATCCGCCGGCGCTGGCCGCCATGCGCGAACGGGTGGACGCCATCCGCGCCGGGGCCGCGCGCGAACTGGTGTGGCTGGTCGAACACAAGCCGCTGTACACCGCCGGCACCTCGGCCAACCGCGCCGACCTGCAGACGCCGGACCGGTTTCCCACCTATGAGGCCGGGCGCGGCGGGCAATGGACCTATCACGGGCCGGGACAGCGCACCGCCTATGTGATGCTCGACCTGGAACGGGCGCACGCAACGGTGCGGCCGCGCGACGTGCGCAGTTACGTGCACGGGCTGGAAGAATGGCTGATCCGTGCCCTCGACCGCTTCAACGTGCGCGGCGAACGGCGCGCCGGACGGGTGGGCATCTGGGTGGCCGACCGCGCCGCCGGCACCGAAGCCAAAATCGCCGCCATCGGCGTGCGGGTGACGCGCTGGGTCAGTTGGCACGGCGCGGCGCTGAACGTTGAGCCGGACCTGTCGCATTTCGCCGGCATCGTGCCCTGCGGCATCCGCGGGCACGGGGTGACCAGCCTGCACGCACTCGGCATTCCAGTAACGATGGCGGAGGCCGATGCCGCCCTGATGGCCGCCTGGACCGACGTGTTCGGCGCCTGAGTGCGGAAAAAAGGCGCCGGCGTTAACGCCGTCTTTCCCGTTGCGGGTGCAAACTGGCTGGCATGTCGGACCGTCCGCACATTTTTCTGGCAACGCCCTGCTTCGGCGGCCTGGTCACCACCGGCTACATGCAGTCGGTGCTCGCCCTCGTGCAGACCGCCGGCGAGGCGGGGTTCGACCTGTCGCACGCCCTGCTCGGCCATGACGCGCTGATCACGCGCTGCCGCAGCACCCTGCTCGGCACCTTCATGGACAGCGCCGCAACCCATCTGCTGTTCGTCGACAGCGACATCGCCTTCGCGCCCACCCAGGTGGTGCGGCTGTTGCGTGCCGGCAAGGACCTGATCGCCGGCATGTATCCGATCAAGTCGCTGGACTGGCAACGCGCCGCGCTGCACCGCAAGCTGCACGGCGAGAACAATGAACAATCCTGCCTGCTCTATGTCGGCACGCCGTGCGAACCGGCGCAGCGCGAACATGAAGACGGGCTGGTCACCGCCATTTATGCCGGCACCGGCTTCATGATGGTCGCACGCGACGCGATCACCCGCATGATCGCCGCCTACCCGCAGACACGCTACCGCGCCATCCACGCCTGGCCGCTGCCCACCGGACCCGAGCGCGAACGGCATGCCCTGTTCGACACCCTGATCCTGCCGGAGACCGGCGAATACCTCAGCGAGGATTACGCGTTCTGCCATCGCTGGCGGGCGATCGGCGGGCGCATCTGGCTGGATACCAGAAGCCGCCTCACGCATATCGGCAGCTTCGAATACCATGGCAATCCGGTCGCCCGCTTCACCGCACCCGAGGCCGCGTTCGCCTGAGGCGGGCGACCAGCCACGTGCGGCCTAACGGAACCAATTGCCCAGCACGGTCCCGGGCCCGAGCATCACCCCGGCCCATAACAGCGCAGACAACCAGTTGGCGATCTGGAACGGCCAGAACCGCATTTCGAAAATGCCGCACAGCAACGGAATAGTCGCCCGCATCGGACTGAAGAAACGACACAGCACCACGCTCATGGTGCCCCAGCGGGCGAAGAACCGCTCGGCGCGGGGCAGCAGGTCCGGCCGGCGGGTCAGCGGCCAGACTTGCCGCGCCCGGTCCTTCAGCCGGTAGCCGATGGCATAGCTCGCCCAGTCCCCGAGCCCCGCGCCCAGGCTCACCGCCAGCCACACCGGCACGAACGGGATATGGGCAGCGCCGATCAGCGCCCCGATGGTCACCAGGATGGTCATTCCCGGCACCACCAGCGACACGAAGGCCAGCGCCTTGAAGAAGGCGATGCCGAAGGCGATCGGCGCTGCCCAGTCGGCATGCGCCTGGATATACGCGGCCAGGGACTGGATCAGCGAATGCACTGAATGCGCGAGGGTGAACGTCAGGCCGTCGGCAGCCGGCCGAAACCAGGCTCGGGCCAGGGCTCGGCGAGATCCTCGACGATTTCGCGCACCTCGGCCAGCCGCGGTCCACGGCGGCACAGGCGCAGCAGTTCCTCCACGCTCGCGGTGTCGCCGTCGACCAGGGCCTCGATCGTGCCGTCGCGGCGATTGCGCACCCAGCCCGATACGCCCAGGCGGGCGGCCTCGCGCAGCATCCAATCCCGGTAGCCAACGCCCTGCACACGGCCAGCAATGATCAGGCGTTTGGCCGCCATCAGCGCACCAGCGCCAGGAAGTGTCCGGCCACGGCAATCTCCTCGCGAATGTGCCGGCGGCGCTCCTCCGCGGCGTCTTCGCGGCCCCACAGCTCGGCCTGAAAATTCTCGTCGAGCGTGGCAAGCGCGAAGGCGGTCGCCGCGTCCAGGCGGAACGCCGCCATGGCAAGGCCCAGCACCAGGCTGCCGAGCGCCGGCACCGCCACGCCCAGCGCGGCCAGAGCAGGCGTCGGCTGCGCCGCCACCGCCTGCGCCAGCGCCGCCAGCGCCGCCGGGTCCTGCGCCACCGGCATCACGCCGGTGGTCACGCGCAACCGCGCCCCGTATTCCGCCGCCGCCCAGTCCAGCCAGGGCTGCCAGTGCCCCTGCTGGCGCTGCACCAGCGCTTCCGGCGCCTCGGCGCGGTAACACAGCAGGTCGGTCTCGCCGTAGCGGGCGATGTCCAGCACCACCGGCTCGGGGTCCGGGATGATGCGTTCCTGCGCGGTGCCGGCCAGCCGGGTGAGCGGCACTTCGCCCCACCGCATCTCGCCGCCCTTGCCACCGCCGGCGATCTCCCACTCGGCCGCGACGGCTTCGGCCAGGGCGCGCGCCGGCAGATGGAGCGGCGTGCCGCCGGGCAGGCGTACTGGCCTGCCGTCGAGCAGCACGCAAAACCCGCCGCCGTCGGGGGCGATGGCCGCGTGGTCCCAGAAGCGCTTCATCGCCACCACCTCATCGCACCAGCGATCCGCGCAGGACATCGACCGGGCCCGGCGGCTTCGGCGGCGCCTGCCGGGGCACGGAATGCGCGGCGGCGAGCGCGGGGTCGCACGGGTCGCCGTCGCGTTCGTTGGCAATCTCCGCCGCCAGCGCCCAAAGCGGCGTGCCGCGCGGAACTCCGAGCCCGGCCACCAGGCCCGCCACCGCAGCCGCGCTGCCCGCCGGATCGGCCGTGAATTTCGGGGCCAAAAAACTGCCTCCCACGCGCACCGGCACCACCACGGACATGGCCGATTTCAGCATCGGCCGCAGCCGCAGGGCAATGGCCTCGTCACGCAGGTTCAGCGTGCCGGCCCCGTAGACCAGCAACCGGCCAGTGTCCAGCAGCGCCGTGCTCACGGTGGCGATGCCGCCATCCGCATCGGCGCGCAGCGCCATGCAGCGGATTCGCGTCACGCCAGGGCGATCAAGCGCGAGCGCCGCAGCCGGCACGCGGGCGCTGGTCAGCGCCGCGCCGACGATGCTGCCGAGCAGCCCGTTGTCCAGCTCGCCGTCGGTCATGGCCACGCCGAGGCGTCCGCCGAGCCCGGCCGCCAGTGCCTGCGGCGTGTCGCCGGCGCCGCGCAGATCGGCATCGATGTCGGCCGTGCCGGTGAGGCCGCCGGGCAGATGCAGCGCCGCCAGCAGCGGCTTCAACGCCAGGCCGGGCGCGCGCAACGCCAGCGCGACCGGCGGCGGCACGGCCCGCGAGTCCACCGATAGCCTGAGCTCCAACCGGCCGTCCGGCAGTGCTGCGGACACCGGATCGAGCGCCAGCCTGCCGCCCTGCAGAAACAGCCGGCCGGAAAGGTCGCGATAGGTTGCGCCGCCACTGCGCAACTCGCCGATGGACAGGCGCATATCGGCATCCACGGCATCCAGGGCCGCGAAAGGCAACTTGTCGTCCGGGAGCAGCCGGGCCGCGCCCGCCCGCATTGGCAGGGGCAGCGAAACCGGCGACACCGGCATGGCGGCCGCGGACGGCACCGCCGCCGCACGCGTCGGCAGCGCCGCCAGCACCGCATCGACATCGATCCGCCGCAAGGACAGCGTCGCCTGCAGCGCCGGACGGGGCCGCAGCCCGACCACCAGCTCGCCGGACACATCCGCCTCGGGCGTGGTGACGGCGAGGCCACGGATGGCAATCCCCGCATCGCCCGGACGGTCGGCGACACGCGCGTCCAGCGTGACCGGGCGCAGCGCCGGCAAGCTGAATCCGGCCAGCCCGGAAAGGGCGGCGAGGTCGGGGATGCGTCCGGTCACCGCGAGGTCGATGCCGTAAAGAGCTGCCGGGGCGGCGATGCTGCCGCGCACGGCCAGCGTCGCACCGGCCGCCTCGGCCGCGAGTTCCACCGGATAGGGGCCAGGATCGTGCCCGTCCGGCAGCAGTGCTGCGAGCGGGCCGAGCGAGGCGGTGACCAGCAGCGGCGTCCCCCGCAGCGAGCCGACCGCTTCGGCGCGCACCGGCTCGTCAAGCGTGGCGGCAGACAGTTCGGCGTGGATCAGTTTCAGCCCGGGCGCCAGGGCGTCGAGATCGGAGGCGGCGGCGCGCACCGCCAGCCCGGTAACGTCGGGCAACCGGCCCCCGGTATCGGCGACACGCGCGGCAAAGGCGACCTGGCGCAGCGACGGCAGCCGCGTTGCCAGCAGGCCATCCAGCGCGGAGAGGTTGACCGCCGCCCCTTCGACCGACAGGTCATAGCCGCCGGCATCAAGCGGGCGGGTCATGGCGCCGTCAGCCGTGAGCCGCGCCCCGGGCGTCTCCAGGGTTCCCCTAACCGGCCAGGGGGAGGTGGCAGCACCATCCAGCAGCCGCGCCAGCCCGCCGGTTTCGGCCGTCAATGCGAGCGCCTGCCCGGCATAGCTTCCCTGCCCGGCCACGCGGACCGGCGAGTCGAGGCCGCCCGCCTCGGCTTCCAGCACCCGCAGGCCGAATTGCATTGGCACGGCGCCATTGTGGCCGCGCCAGCTCATGCGCCCATCCTCAACGCGCAGCGCGTGCACCCGCAGGGGTGGTGGCGCGCCGGCGCTGCTGCCTGGCAGGGCGGGGGGGTGCCGCACGGCCAGCACCCAGTTCGGCTGGCCGGCGGCGTCGCGCTCAAGCAGGATGTCGGGGCGCACCAGCAGCAGGCGGGCGACCTCCACCCGTCCGGCCAGCAGTGGCCCCAGCGCCAATCTAACCTCGGCGCGCGCGACAGTGATCATGTCCGGCCGCGACCCGCCTGGCAGGTTGGCGAATGTCAGGTCGGTGGCGGCCAGGGTGGGCGCGAACCAGGGCACCACGCTCAGCCGGCCGATGTGCAAAGTCCGGCCGGTCGCCTCCTGAACCGCCGCCTCGATGTCCGGACGCCAGATATTCGGGTCGACCAGGACCAGCGCAGCAGTCGCCGCCAGCCCGGGGACGAGCAAGACAAAGGCAAGCAGGACAACACCTACACGCAACACCGGCCTGCCGCGGTGACGGGGCGTGCGGAACCGGTTGCTGGCGGGCCGATGCAAACTCATGCGAGGCGTTTGGTCTCCCGATCCTTGTCGTTACGCCCGGGCTTGCCCCGGGGCAGCCCCGACCACACGGATGGCCAGGCCAGAACAACAATAACAGGCCCGGACGGCCGCTTACTGGTATTAGCAGGCTTGCGGCGGTTGTCACACCGATACGAGCGCAGACAGACGGGTTCCAAGGGCCAAGGCCTTGATGGGGGTCCAGGGGGCGAAGCCCGTCGTGCCGAAGGCGCGCCTGAAGCCGTCGTGCCGAAGGCGCGCCTGAAGCCGCCGTGCCGGAGGCGCGCCTGAAGCGGTCGTGGCGAAGGCGCGCGCCGCGCGGGGTGGGGTCCGGGCAACGCCCCGGCTCACCCCCGGCGAGGCGACCGCGGCGGAGGAGCGGTAAACCCAAGGGTCCGGAACGTCGCAACCATATGCGGGGGCAACGGCGCCTCGACCTCGAGCGTCCCACCGGCCGGATGGGGCAGCACCAGCCGGCGCGCATGCAAATGCAGGCGCTGGTCCAGCCCCTCTACCAGCGCGGTGTTCTCGCCGGCGCGGTCGGGATCGGCCGGGCCGCGCCGGGCGCCATAGGCGACATCGCCGAGGATCGGCGCACCGATGGCGGCGCAGTGTACCCGCAGCTGATGCGTCCGCCCGGTGAGCGGGCGCAGTTCCAGCCAGGCCAGCTTGCGGGCGGCGTGATCGAGCGTGCGGAAGTCGGTCACCGCCCGCGCCGCGTCCTTGGCGCCTTGTTCGGCCACTTCCACCCTGCCCGCCCGGAAATCCTCCGCCCGCACCAGCGGCAGATCGATGCGCCCTTCCACCGGCACCGGCCGGCCGGCGACCACCGCCCAATATATTTTCTCCATATCCCGCCCGCGGAAGGCAGCGGCGAGCTTGGCGGCCACCCCGGGCGTGCGCGCGACCACGATCACGCCGGAGGTGTCGCGGTCCAGCCGGTGCACCAGGCGGGGCCGCTGGCCGTCGGTGCGCCAGGCTTCCAGCATGCCGTCGAGGTGGCGGGAAATGCCGGGACCGCCTTGGGTCGCGAGGCCCGGCGGCTTGTCCAGCACGATCAGCTGCGGGTCGCGCCAGAGCACCATCGCCTCCAGGGCGCGCAGCAGTTTCGGATCGGGCGGCACGGCGGCCACGGCGCCGCCGGGTTGCGGCGGCGGCGCGGGCAGCGGCGGGACGCGCACGCTCTGGCCCGGCGCGAGCCGCGTCGCCGGCTCGGCGCGGTGGCCGTCGACGCGCACCTGGCCGGTGCGGCACAGCTTGCCGATGACGCCCTGGGTCGCCCCGGAAAAATGGCGGCGGAACCAACGGTCGAGCCGGATATCGGCTTCGTCCTCGGTGACGATGCGGGTGAGGATGGTCATTGCCGGCGTTCCTGCCGCAGCTTGGCCCAGTAGGCCAGGCGTTTCGCCACTTCACGCTCGAAGCCGCGCTCGCGCGGGCGGTAGAATTCCTGCCGCGCCAGCCCATCCGGAAAATAGTCCTGGCCGGAGAAGGCATCCTCGGCCGCGTGGTCATAGGCGTAGCCGGCGCCGTAGCCGAGCTGTTTCATCAGCTTGGTCGGCGCATTGAGGATATGCGCCGGCGGCATCAGGCTGCCGGTGGCGCGGGCGGCGCGCTGGGCCTCGCCGAGCGCGGTGTAGGCGGCATTCGATTTCGGCGCGGTGCCGAGATAGAGCACCGCCTGGGCGATCGCCAGTTCGCCCTCCGGGCTGCCGAGCCGCTCGTAGGCTTCCCAGGCGGCCAGGGTCTGCGGCAGGGCGTTGGGATCGGCGAGGCCGATATCTTCGACAGCGAAGCGCACCAGGCGGCGGGCGATGTAGCGCGGGTCCTCGCCGCCGGTGAGCATGCGGGCATACCAGTACAGCGCCGCGTCGGGATCGGAGCCGCGCAGAGATTTATGCAACGCCGAAATGAGATTGTAATGCTCCTCGCGGTCCTTGTCATAGAGGGCGGCGCGGCGGGCGAGCAGGTCGGACAGGCCGGCGGGGTCGAGCGGCGCCGTGTCGTCCGGCAGAGCGAACAACTGCTCGGCCATGTTCAGCAAATAGCGCCCGTCGCCATCGGCCATGGCGCGCAGCACGGCGCGCGCCTCGGGGGCGAGCGGCAGGGGGCGGGCGGCTTCCGTCTCGGCGCGGCCGAGCAGTTTTTCCAGCGCCTCGTCGTCCAGACGGCGCAGCACCAGAACCTGGCAGCGCGACAGCAGCGCCCCGTTGAGGGCGAAGGACGGGTTTTCCGTGGTCGCGCCCACCAGCGTGACCGTGCCGGTCTCCACCACGGGCAGAAACCCGTCCTGCTGGGCGCGGTTGAAGCGGTGGATCTCGTCCACGAACAACAGTGTCCCCTGCCCGTCCGCGCGCCGCTGGGCCGCCTGCTCGAAGGCGCGCTTGAGGTCGGCGACGCCCGAGAACACGGCGGAAAGCTGGACGAAATGCAGGCCCGCGCGCTCGGCGAGCAGGCGGGCGATGGTGGTCTTGCCGACGCCGGGCGGGCCCCAGAGGATGAGCGAGGCAAGGCTCGCGCGGTCGAGCATGCGGGTGAGCGAGCCCTGCGGACCGAGCAAATGGTCCTGACCAACCACGTCTTCCAGCGTACGCGGGCGCAGCCGGTCGGCCAGCGGGGCGGGCCGGTCGCCGCCGTGACGGGCTGGCTTCTGTGGGGCGGACGGAGCCATCGCCTCGCTTTCCATGGTATCGGAGCCGCTAGACGCACCCCCGGGCCGGGCAATGGGGGAAGGAAGCAAGGCCAGGGCTCTGCCCTGGACCCGCCAAGGGGCAGTGGCCCCTTGGAACCCACTACTTTTAGATAGTTGTTATACGAGGAGGTGAGGCGGTGAACCGGTTCACCGCCTCACCCTCCTCGTATAACAACTGTCTAAAGTAGTGGGGTCCAGGGGGCCACTGCCCAGGCCATCGCATCTCGCCTCACGAAATGCAAACCTTTGTGGCCCAAACTCCGCAGCCTGGCGGTCCAACCGGAGAGGTCCGCTGCGATCGTGATCGCCCAGGCGACGACAAGCGTGAAGGCGCGGCCGCCATGACCCCGATATCGCGTATCCTGACTCTGAAATCACTGGACGCGCTGCCGCGCGCGGTAGCCAGGCACCTGGTCGATATGCTGTACGCGCAGGCGCCCGTGCTGGCCATCGGCGCCGCGGCGATGCTGCTGGTGGCCCTGCTCGCGTATCTGCGGACGGGGTCGGAGTGGTTTTTGCTGTGGGCCGGCCTGTCGGTGATCCTGACCGTCATCCGCCTGTTGCTGCACCGGGCCTACCGCCGCCGCAACGGGCACGGCAGTCCGCGCCTGTGGGCACAGCGCGCCCTGGCATGGTCCTGGGCGGCCGGCGCGCTGTGGGGCAGTGCCGGCGTGGCGGTGGCACGGGTGCCTGACCCCTATGTGTATTTCCTGATCGTCGCGGTCCAGACCGGCTACGTCATGGGCGGGGCGGTGCGCGCCACCGCCGTCCCGACCGTGGCGATCGGCCAGAACCTGCTGATCCTGACCCCAACGCTGGTCGCCTGCCTGCTCGCCGAAGACCCGTTCACCCGGTGCGTCGCGGTGTTCGTGGCGATCTATCTCGGCGCTTCCATCTCCATCACCCGTGCCTTCTCCGCCATGACGATGCGCCTGCTGCTGGCCGACGAGGAAAAATCGCGCCAGCTCCTGCAGATCACCGCCGCCAAGCGCGAACTCGAAACCCAGGCCGGCACCGATGCGCTGACCGGGGTGGCGAACCGGCGCGCCTTCGATGCCGCCCTGCTGCGCGGTTGGCGGCGCGGTGCGCGGGATCAGGTGCCGACGGCGGTGCTTTTGATCGATGTCGATTTCTTCAAGAAATACAATGACCATTTCGGCCATCAGGCGGGCGATGCCTGCCTGCAATGGGTTGCCCGCGCGATCGAAGGGGCAGTGCGCCGGCCCGATGATACCATCGCCCGCTATGGCGGCGAGGAGTTCGCGGCGATCCTGCCAAATACCGATGGAGGCGGCGCCTTGCACCTCGGCGAGCGGGTGCGTGCGGCGGTCGAATCGTTGCAAATGCCGCATCCGGGAAACCCGTCCGGCCGGGTCACGATCAGCGTCGGCTGCGCCGCGACGGTGGCGACGCCCGGCGTTTCGGCGCAGGCGCTGATCCGGCTTGCCGACGTGGCGCTGTACGAGGCGAAGCGGTGCGGACGGAACCTTGTGTGCGCTTGCCCATCAGCCGCCAGCCGGGGCGCAGCCTCGGACCCCGCCCCGCACGGCACGCGCCTTCGGCACGACGGGCTTTGCCCCCTGGACCCAAACCACGGGCTCTGCCCTGGACCCGTTCATTAATGGGGTCCAGGGCAGAGCGCCGGGCTTGCTTACTCGCTCTCGCTGTCCTCGGCCGTCTCCGGCCGCGGCCCGCTATCCTGCCCTTTGGCGGACGGATCACGATCCACCAGCTCGATCACCGCCATGCTGGCTGCGTCGCCGTAGCGGACGCCCGCCTTCAGCACCCGCGTGTAACCGCCCTGGCGCGCTTTGTAGCGATCGGCCAGGGTGGTAAACAGCTTGGCAACGATCACGTCGTCGCGCAGCTGGGCGTATGCTTGGCGACGCGCATGCAGGCCGCCGCGCTTGCCGAGCGTGATCAGCTTCTCGGCCACCGGACGAAGCTCCTTCGCCTTCGGCAGCGTGGTGGTGATCTGCTCGTGTTTAAGCAACGCATGCGCCATGTTGCGGAACATGGCGAAGCGGTGGCTGGTGGTGACGCCGAGCTTCCGCCCGGCTACTCCGTGACGCATGGTCGGACTCCGTTCCTTCTAGAGGCTCAGAACGGCTCTTCCAGCCGCTTCGCCAGATCTTCGACGTTCTCGGGCGGCCAGCCCGCCACGGTCATGCCGAGCGACAGCCCCATGGAGGCGAGCACCTCCTTGATCTCGTTCAGCGACTTGCGCCCGAAATTGGGCGTGCGCAGCATCTCCTGCTCGGATTTCTGCACCAGGTCGCCGATATAGACGATGTTGTCGTTCTTCAGACAATTGGCGCTGCGCACCGACAGCTCCAGTTCGTCGACCTTGCGCAGCAGGTTGCGGTTGAACGGCAGATCGTCCTGCGGTTCCTCGTGCCGGACCGCCTGCGGCTCCTCGAAGTTGATGAACAGCTGCAACTGGTCCTGCAGGATGCGGGCGGCCAGCGCCACGGCATCTTCCGGCGTGACGGCGCCGTTGGTCTCCAGCGTCAGCAGCAGCTTGTCGTAGTCGGTCACCTGGCCGACGCGGGTGGGCTCGACCTTGTAGGACACGCGGCGCACCGGCGAATAGATCGAGTCGATGGGAATCAGACCGATCGGCGCGTCCTCGGGCCGGTTGGCCGCGGCCGGCACGTAGCCCTTGTTGACGTTGACGGTGAACTCCATGCCGAGCTTGATGCCGTCATCGAGCGTGCAGATCACCAGTTCGGGGTTCATCACCTCGATATCGTGGCCGGTCTGGATCTGGGCGGCGCGCACTTCACCGGGGCCGGTCGCGGTCAGCATCATGCGCTTCGGCCCGTCGCCGTGCATGCGCAGCGCCAGTTGCTTGACGTTCAGCACGATGTCGGTCACGTCCTCGCGCACGCCGGGAATGCTGCTGAATTCGTGCAGCACGCCGTCGATCTGCAGGGCGGTAACGGCCGCCCCCTGCAGCGAGGACAGCAGGATGCGGCGCAGCGCGTTGCCCAGCGTCATGCCGAAGCCACGCTCCAGCGGCTCGGCGATGATGGTGGCCACCCGGTGCGGATCGCCGCCGGGCTCGACTTCCATCTTCTCGGGCTTGATCAGCGACTGCCAGTTTTTCTGCAATGCCACGCTCGGCCTCCTCGGGGCTGGGGTTGGCGGCGCGCGCCGCGCACCCAGGCAAACAACCGGGCGGGCGCGGACGCCGACATCAGAACGCGGGGCGGCGCCTCAGATGCGCCTTGGCCCGCGCGCTCACACGCGACGCCGCTTGCGCGGCCGGCAGCCATTGTGCGGGATCGGGGTCATGTCGCGGATGGCGGTAATGGCGAAGCCGACGGCCTGCAGCGCCCGCAACGCGCTCTCGCGGCCCGAGCCGGGGCCGCTGACCTCGATCTCCAGCGTCTCCATGCCGTGCTCGCGCGCCTTCTTGCCGGCGTCTTCGGCGGCCACCTGGGCGGCATACGGCGTGGATTTCCGGCTGCCCTTGAAGCCCTGGCTGCCCGACGACGACCAGGCGATCGCATTGCCCTGGGCGTCGGTGATGGTGATCATGGTGTTGTTGAACGTCGCCGCCACATGGGCGACGCCGGACGTGATGTTCTTGCGCTCTTTCTTGCGAGGGCGCGAGGCTGCGGCGGCGGGCTTCGCCATATTGGGTCTGTCCTGTCAAATCCTGCGCCGCCCCTTCTGGCGGGGCGGCGTATGCTGTAAACGGCGGCGGTAAGCGCGGGCCGGGCGACTTGTGCCCTACTTCGTCACCTTCTTCTTGCCGGCGATCGCCACCGCCTTGCCCTTGCGGGTGCGGGCGTTGGTGTGGGTGCGCTGGCCGCGCACCGGCAGACCGCGGCGATGGCGCAGGCCGCGATAGCAGCCGAGATCCATCAATCGCTTGATGTTCATCGCCACTTCACGCCGCAGATCGCCCTCGACGCGGTATTCTCGGTCGATGATTTCGCGGATTTTCAGCACCTCCTCGTCGGAGAGCTGATTGACGCGCCGTTCGCTGGCGATGCCGAGCTTGGAGCAGATCTCCTGCGCCTTCGCCGGGCCGATGCCGTAGATATAGCGCAGGCTGATCAAAACCCGCTTGTTGGTCGGGATATTCACGCCGGCAATACGCGCCACGCCCACTCACTCCTTCATCGCGGGGATGGTTCCCCCTCGGCCCGGCGCGCGCCGGGCGTCTGGCTGCCCCTTGGGCTCCGGAAAAACGCAGTGACGGCCCGCACGCAGGTGGGGGCCGCCAAGGGCGCGCACTATAACGCCCGGGCGGGGGGAGTCAACTTGGGTTAATCAAATTCCCGTGATCGATTGTGGCCGGCTGCGATCACCTACACGCAACAACCGCTTAGGCGGGACTTTGTCCCGCACCCCACCAGGGCTTCGCCCTGGACCCACCAAGGGCCATAGGCCCTTGGAACCCGGCGTTTGGATCCGCTCTCCGGGCGACGATCAACGCCAAAGCGATCAGCGCCAACGGCGCCAATGGCACATCCAGCCCCATTGCCACCGGGCGGGCGGCGATTGGCAGAACATAGGCGGCCAGTAACGTCACCTTCTCCCAGGGGCGCCAGCCCGTCCGCTGTGCCTCGGCGGCCACCCAGGCAACCGGCAGCGCCAGACATGTCAGGTCGTAGTCGAGCAGAAACGGGGTGGCGAGCAGCGCCGCTACCACCAGCATCGCCCCTTCCGCCCGCGCCCCCGGGCGCCACAGCGCCGTCCGTGCCAGCAGGGATGCAGCGCCCACCGCAACCACGGCCTGAACCGCGTAGGCCAGCCCAACACCGCCATGCAGCAGCCGCACCGCGGCAAAGCTGCTGGCCATCTTCGCCGGCGCGACCAGTCCCGCTTCCAACGTCATGCGCGCCAGCGGCGCGATGTCGAAAAAACCGCGCCACGCCGCTCCGCCCAGCACCAGCCAGGACGCCACGCACAACCCGATGGCCGACACCGCCGCACCAACCAGCATGCGCCAACGCCGCGCGGCGATCAGGCCGACCGGCACCAGCACCGCCAGATGCGGCTTGCACACCAGTCCGCCGAGACAAATGCCCGCCAGCACCGGCCACCGCTGCAACACCATGCCCCCGCCCAGGCAGGCGGCGCTGAGGAATCCATTTTGGCCATGCCCCGCCGTGACCAGCGCGCCGGGAAAAGCGAGAATGGGCAGCAGCGCCCAGCGCTGCGGCAACAGGCGGCGAAGGCAGGCCAGCATCGCCAGCCATCCGCCGGCAAGCCAGACCAGCAGAGCGGCGGCATAGGGCAGCGCCGCCAGCGGCAGCAGCACCAGCAAGGCCGGCGGCGGGTAGAAAAACGCGTAGTAATCGGAATTGGCGCCAGGAAAGAACGCCCGCTCCGCCGCACCATGCAGGGCCGGCTGCCAGGGCGCGGCCCCATCCGCGTCGTGGGCCAGGCGTGCCGCCGTCCAGAAGCTGACGAAATCGGTCCCGAGCGGCTTGCCGAGCCGATCGATGCCATTGTGCGACAGGCCGACCCAAATCATCACAGCGGCAGAGCTGAAAGCGGCCAAAATCCAGCACCAAGCGCGTGCCCGCTCGGCACTCAGCCACGCGGCCGACCGCAGCGCGTCGAACGCCAGCGCCAGACCAGGCACCGACGGGTCCGGCGCGCTGGCCCGCGGGCCCGGGTTACGCCGCGACGCGGTCGAGGATCGCGGTCAGCTGGCGTGTGACCTCATCGATCTCCGCCATGCCGTCCACCGCCTGCAGTTTCCCCAGCGCCGCGTAGTGCGGCAGGATCGGCGCGGTCTGGCGGTGATACGCCTCCAGCCGGGCCACCACGGTTTCGCGGTTGTCGTCGGCGCGGCGGGTGAACGCGGTACTGCCGCAGGAATCGCACACGCCCTCGGCCTTCGGCTTCTGGAAACTGTCGTGGTAGCCGGCGCCGCATTTGGTGCAGGTGTAACGGCCGGCGATGCGCTCAACGAGCGCGGCGTCGTCCACCGCAAGCTCGACCACCGCATCGAGCGTCAGCCCCTTCTCGGCGAGCACGCGGTCCAGCGCCTCGGCCTGCGGCACAGTCCGCGGGAAGCCGTCGAGGATGAAGCCGCGGGCGCAATCCGGCCGGGTGATGCGGTCGGCGAGCATGCGGATCAGGATGTCGTCGGAGACCAGCTTGCCCGCCTCCATCACCGCCTTCGCCTCGCGGCCGATCTCGCTGCCGGCTGCCACCTCGGCGCGCAGCATGTCGCCGGTGGAAATCTGCACAACGCCGTAACGGTCCTGCAGGCGCTTGGCCTGCGTGCCCTTGCCCGCACCGGGGGGACCGAGAAAAATCAGGTTCATCGCCCACGACCCTTCACGCGCGCCTTCTTGATCAGACCCTGGTACTGGTGCGCGAGCAAGTGCGACTGGATCTGGGTGACCGTGTCCATGGTCACCGACACGATGATCATCAGGCTGGTGCCGCCGAAGTAGAACGGCACGCCATAGCTGCTGATGAGGAATTCCGGCAGCAGGCAGACGGCGACCAGGTAAAGCGCGCCGACCGTGGTCAGCCTGGTCAGGATGTAGTCGAAATAGTCGGCGGTGGCCGCGCCGGGCCGGATGCCTGGAACGAACCCGCCGTATTTCTTGAGGTTGTCCGCGGTCTCCACGGTGTTGAACACCACCGCGGTGTAGAAAAAGGCGAAAAACACGATCAGCGACGCATAGGTCAGCATGTACAGCCACGACCCGTGCGCCAGCAGGTTGCTGAACGTGCCGAGCCAGCCGCCATCGCCGTTCTGGCCGGAGAAGCCGGCGATCGTGGCGGGAACCAGCAAGATCGAACTGGCGAAGATCGGCGGGATCACCCCCGAGGTGTTCACCTTCAGCGGCATATGGGTGGAATCGCCGCCGAACATGCGGTTGCCCACCTGGCGTTTCGGGTATTGCACCACGATGCGCCGCTGCGCCCGCTCCAGGAACACCACGAAGCCCACCACCGCCACGGCGATGGTCAGGAACATCAGGATGAACACCGGGCTGAGCGCGCCGGTGCGGCCAAGCTCGAGCAACGAGCCGAGCGCATGCGGCACATTGGCCACGATGCCGGCCATGATGATCAGGCTGATGCCGTTGCCGATGCCGCGGGCGGTGATCTGCTCGCCCAGCCACATCAGGAACATCGTGCCGCCGACCAGGCTGATCACGCAGGAGAGCACGAAGAACAGCCCCGGATCGACCACCGCCGCACCGAAGCTGCCGCGCATGTTCTCCAGGCCGATCGCAATGCCATAAGATTGGAACGTGGCGATGACGACGGTGAGGTAGCGGGTGTACTGATTGAGCTTCTTGCGCCCCGACTCGCCTTCCTTCTTCAGCGCCTCCAGCGACGGCACCGCGGCGGTCATCAGCTGAATGATGATACTGGCGCTGATATAGGGCATGATGTTGAGCGCGAGCACCGTCATGCGGCCAAGCGCGCCGCCGCTGAACATGTCGAACATGCCCAGGATGCCGCCGCCATGGGACCGCAACATCTCGCCCATGACCGAGGCGTCCACGCCCGGCACCGGAATGTAGGTGCCGATGCGGTAGACCAGCAGCGCCCCCAGAGTGAACCAGATGCGCTTCTTGAGCTCGGTTGCCTTGGAGAACACGCCAAGGTTCAGATTGGCCGCAAGCTGCTCGGCTGCAGATGCCATGGGAGGTTCCCGTTATGGGAGCGGCGCCGCCCGGGTGGACCCGAGGGCGCCGCCTGTTGGATCCATTCTGCCGCGCCCGCAGGCCACGGCGCAAGCGGAGCGGCGGGTGCCCAGAAGAAAGGCCAGGGCTCGGCCCTGGACCCGCCAAGGGCCGGGAGGCCCCTGGACCCCGCTACTTAAGCAGTTGTCTTGAGACGGGGGTGAGGACATGAACCGGTTCACCGCCTCACCCCCGTCTCAAGGCAACTGCCTAAAAGTAAAGGGTTCCAAGGGCCTCCCGGCCCTTGGCGGGTCCAGGGCCGAGCCCTGGCCTTTCTTCTGGGCACCCGCCGCCCCGCCTCACCCCGCCGGGTCGGGTGCGACCTTGGCGGGCACTGTGGTGGTAACGCTGCCCCCCGCGGCCTGCACCGCGGCGATCGCCGCCGCGGACGCGCCCGAGATGGTGATGGTCACCGCCGTCGCCAGCGCGCCGCTGGCCAGCAGCCGCACGCCGACGACCTTGCCGCCGCGCACCAGACCGGCCGCGCGCAGCGTGTCCTCGGTGATCGGCAGACCGGCGTCGATGCGGCCGGATTCAATGGCCTTCGCCAGCGCCCCCAAATTCACCGGGGCATATTCCTTGCGAAATATGTTCTTGAACCCGCGCTTGGGCAGCCGGCGGTAGATCGGCAGCTGGCCGCCCTCGAACCCGTTCAGCGCCACGCCTTCGCGCGCCTTCTGGCCCTTCACGCCCTTGCCCGAGGTTTTGCCCTTGCCCGAGCCGATGCCGCGGCCGAGCCGCTTGGACTTCAGGCGCGCGCCGGCATTGTCGCGCAGTTCGTTCAGCTTCATCGCACTTCCCTTCCGTCCCGGCGCGGCTCGCGCGTCAGGACAGCTCTTCCACCTTCACCAGGTGGGCCACCTTGCGGATCATGCCGCGCACCGAAGGCGTGTCCTCCAGTTCGCGCGAGCGGCGGATCTTGTTCAGGCCGAGGCCGATCAGCGTCTCCTTCTGGCCCGGCTTGCGGCCGGCGACGGAGGCGAGCTGGGTCACCCGCACCTTCTTCTGGTCAGGCATTCGCCGGTGCCTCCTCGGTTGCAGCCGCCGCCGCGTGCTGGTCACGCCGGCCGAGCAGGTCAGACACCTTCTTGCCGCGCCGGCTGGCCACGCTGCGCGGGCTGGCGCTCTGGGTCAGGGCGGCGAAGGTGGCCTTGACCATGTTGTGCGGGTTGCGGCTGCCGAGCGACTTGGCCACCACATCGCCGATGCCCAGCGTTTCGAACACCGCGCGCATCGGCCCGCCGGCGATGATGCCGGTGCCGGCCGCAGCCGAGCGCAGCACCACATGCCCGGCGCCGTAATGGCCGTAGACATCGTGATGCAGCGTGCGGCCTTCCTTCATCGGCACCCGGATCATGGCGCGCTTGGCACGGTCGGTGGCCTTGCGGATGGCCTCCGGCACCTCGCGCGCCTTGCCGGCGCCGTAGCCGACGCGGCCCTTCTGGTCGCCCACCACCACCAGGGCGGCGAAGGCGAAGCGCCGGCCGCCCTTCACCACCTTGGCCACGCGGTTGATGGTGACCAGCTTGTCGATCAGCTCGTCGCCGCCGTCGCGTTCGCGTTCGCGGTCACGCCCGCGCCCGCCGCCGCCGTCCCTCGGTTCACGTGCCATCGGTCATTCCCCTCAGAAGGACAGCCCGCCCTCGCGGGCGGCATCGGCCAGCGCCTTGACGCGACCGTGGTAGAGATAGGCGCCGCGGTCGAACACCACCGCGGTCACGCCCGCCGCCAGCGCCCGTTCGGCCACCAACTTGCCGACCGCCGCCGCCGCCGCCTTGTCGGCGCCGGTTTTCAGCTGCTCGCGCAGGCTGCCATCCAGGCTGGACGCCGCCGCCAGGGTGCGGCCCTGGCCGTCATCGATCACCTGGGCGTAGATGTTCTTGCCGGAGCGGAACACCGACAGCCGAGGCCGCCCGCCCGCCTTGCGACGAAGCTGGAAGCGCAGCCTGTCCCTGCGGCGTGCCTGCAAGTTCTGGTTCGCGCTCATGTTACTTCTTCTTGCCTTCCTTGCGCCGGATCTGCTCGCCCACGAACTTCACGCCCTTGCCCTTATAGGGCTCGGGCGGACGCCAGGTGCGGATCTCGGCGCAAACCTGACCCACCAGCCGCTTGTCCACGCCCTCGACCTTGATCAGGGTCGGCTTTTCGCAACTGACCTTGATCCCGGGCGGGATCGCGTAAACCACATCATGCGAGAAGCCGAGATTCATCACCAGGTTGCTGCCCTGCACCGCGGCGCGGTAGCCGGTGCCGGTGATTTCCATCGTCTTGGCGTAGCCGGTGCTGACGCCGCGCACCATGCTGGCGACCAGCGCCCGCGTGGTGCCCCACATCATCCGCGCCGGCGTCGCATCACCGCGCGGCGCCACCGAGACGCGGCCGCCCTCGATGGTCGCATCGACCAGATCGGTGAGCTGCAGCGACAATTCGCCGAGCTTGCCCTTCGCGGTGAGGGTGCGCCCGGCGAGCGCGACCTGCACGCCCGCCGGGATCTCGACCGGATATTTTCCAATGCGCGACATGCCGTTCTCCTCAGAACACGCGGCAGAGGACCTCGCCGCCAACATTGGCGGCGCGAGCCTCGGCATCGCTCAGCACCCCGCGCGGGGTGGACAGGATCGAGATGCCGAGCCCGGCATAAACCCGGGGCAGCTCCTTGATCTTCGAATAGACGCGGCGGCCCGGCTTGGAGATGCGGGTGATCTCCTTGATGACCGGCTCGCCCTCGTTGTACTTCAGCTCGATGCGGATCAGCGACACGCCCGGCCGCACGTCTTCGGTGGAGAAGCCGCGGATGAAGCCTTCGCGCTTCAGCACGTCGAGCACGTTCTGCCGCAGCTGCGAGTTCGGCGCGACGCAGGCTGCATGGCGCGAGCGCTGCGCGTTGCGGATGCGCGTCAGCATATCGCCCAGGGGATCGGATAGAGACATCTGTCCTGTCCCTCCTTACCAGCTCGCCTTGACCATGCCGGGAATCTGGCCCTGGTTGGCCAGCTCGCGCAGCATGTTGCGGCAGAGCTTGAACTTGCGGTAGTTGCCGCGCGACCTGCCGGTGAGGGTGCAGCGCAGCCGCACCCGCACCGCCGCCCCGTTGCGCGGCAGCTGCGCCAGCTTCAGCGTCGCCTCGAAACGGTCCTCGACCGGACTGGACCGGTCCATGACGATTTCTTTCAGCGCCGCGCGCTTGTTCTTGTCGCGCGCCGCCAGACGCTGGCGCATCGCATTGCGGTTGACCGCGGAAGTCTTCGCCATCCTGCCTATCCTCCGGAACCTGCCGGCTGTGCGCCGGCGGTATTCCCATCACGCATCACGTGCATCGCGTCGCCGGGCCTTCAGGCCTGGAACGGGATGTCGAACTTCTTCAGCAGCGCCTTCGCCTCGGCATCGGTCTGCGCGGTGGTCACGAACTGGATGTCCATGCCGCGGATCGAGTCGACCTTGTCGTAGACGATTTCGGGGAAGACGATCTGTTCCTTCATCCCCATGGCGAAGTTGCCGCGGCCGTCGAACCCCTTGCCGGCGATGCCACGGAAGTCGCGCACCCGCGGCAGGGCGATGGTGACCAGCCGGTCGAGGAACTCGTACATCCGCGCCTTGCGCAGCGTGACCTTGCAGCCGATCGGCAGGCCGGCGCGGATCTTGAAGCCGGCGATCGCCTTCTTGGCGATCGTCTTCACCGGCTTCTGGCCCGAAATCAGCGCCAGCTCCGCCACCGCCGCGTCGAGCTTCTTCTGGTCGCTGGCGGCCTCGCCCACGCCCATGTTGATGACGATCTTCTCCAGCTTCGGCACCTGCATCGGGTTGCTGTAGCCGAATTCCTTCGTCAAAGCGGGCCGGATTTCATCGACATAGCGGCGCTGCATGCGCGGCATCTCGCCGGTGCCGGCCGACACGTCCTTGCCGATGGTGACCTGCTGCAGCGAGGCGGGCCCGCCGCCGGTCTCGGATTTCTTCGACGCCGCCTGCGCCGGCTTGCCCTTGGCGCCGCCCTTGCCGGCCGCGCCGCCCTTGCCGCCGGCGCCGCCCTTGGCACCGCCGCCCTTGGCCGGCGTCTTGCCCTTCTGACCGCCCTTCGTACCGCTCATGGCAGCCTCCTCAACTCTCGACCACGTTGCCGGTGGCCTTGGCGACACGGACCTTGGTGCCGTCTTCCAGAATCCGGAAGCCCACGCGGGTGGGCGTATCGGTCTTGGGGTCGACCAGCTTCAGGTTGGACAAATGGATCGTCGCTTCCCGCTCGATGATGCCGCCGGGCTGGCCGACGCCGCGCGGCTTGGTGTGCCGCTTGGCCAGGTTGACGCCCTGCACCACCGCGCGGTTCGCCTTCGGCATCACCTGCAGCACCTCGCCGCGGCGGCCTTTGGACGTACCGGTGATCACCACGACCGTGTCGCCCTTGCGGATGCGCGCAGCCATCACAGCACCTCCGGAGCCAGCGAGATGATCTTCATGAACTTCTTCGCCCGCAGCTCGCGCACCACCGGGCCGAAGATGCGGGTGCCGATCGGTTCCTGCTGCTTGTTGATCAGCACCGCCGCATTGCGGTCGAACCGGATCGCGCTGCCGTCGGCCCGGCGCACCGGAAACGAGGTGCGCACGATCACCGCCTGGTGCACGTCGCCCTTCTTCACCTTGCCGCGCGGAATCGCATCCTTCACCGACACGACGATGACATCGCCGACCGAGGCGGTCTTCCGCTTGGAGCCGCCCAGCACCTTGATGCACTGCACCCGTCGCGCGCCGGAATTGTCGGCCACGTCCAGGTTGGTCTCGACCGAAATCATTTATCCCTCCTCAGGCCTGCGCGGCAGGCGCGTCGGCCGCTGGCGCGGCCGCGAGCACACCGGCCGCTGGCGCGTCGCCCGCCGCGGCAGCCAGGAGGGCGCCGTTGCGCTCGACCACCAGCCAGGTCTTGCGCTTGCTGATCGGCCGGCACTCCTCGATGCGGACCACGTTGCCGATCTTGCAGAGATTCTGCTCGTCGTGCGCGGCGTAGTTCTTGGACCGCCGGATGAACTTCTTATAGAGCGGGTGCATGACGCGGCGATTGACAAGCACCGTCACGGTCTTGTCCATCTTGTCGCTGGTCACCCGCCCGGTCAGGACGCGCCTTGGCATCGACCGCTCCTCAGGAGGTGGCGGCGGAGCGCTTCTGCTCCGCCAGAATGGTTTTCACCCGTGCGATGTCGCGGCGCACCGTGCGCACGCGGCCCACGCCTTCGAGCTGTCCGGTGGCCCGCTGAAAACGCAGGTTGAACTGCTCTTTGCGCAGGTTGAGCAACAGGGCGGACAGCTCGTCCGGGGTCTTGGCCCGCACGTCGGCGGGCTTGCTTTGCTTGGCCATGGAATCACGCGTCCGCGATGCGGGTGACGAATTTGGTGCGGATCGGCAGCTTGGCTGCGCCCAGGCTGAGCGCTTCGCGCGCCAGCAACTCGGCCACGCCGTCGATTTCGAACACGATCCGGCCGGGCTTCACCCGGGCCACCCAGAATTCGGGTGCGCCCTTGCCGGAGCCCATCCGCACCTCGGCCGGCTTGCGGCTGACCGGCACGTCCGGAAAGATGCGAATCCACACCCGGCCGGCGCGCTTCATGGCGCGGGTGATCGCCCGCCGTGCCGCCTCGATTTGGCGCGCGGTGATGCGCTCGGGCTCCAGCGCCTTCAGCCCGTAGGCGCCGAAGGTCAGCGAGGTGTTGCCCTTCGCCAGGCCCTTGATGCGGCCCTTATGGGCCTTGCGGTAGTTGGTGCGTTTGGGTTGCAGCATTGTCGTGCGTCCTTACCGCTGCGGCGCCTGTTCGGCGGCGCGGCGATCCTGCGCCAACGGGTCGTGCGCCAGGATCTCGCCCTTGAAGATCCAGACCTTCACGCCGCAGGTGCCATAGGTGGTTTTCGCCGTCGCCACGCCGTAGTCGATATCCGCCCGCAGCGTGTGCAGCGGCACCCTTCCTTCGCGGTACCACTCCACCCGGGCGATTTCCGCCCCGCCCAGCCGGCCGCCGCAATTGATGCGGATGCCCTGCGCGCCGAGCCGCATGGCCGACTGCACCGCCCGCTTCATCGCCCGGCGGAACGCCACCCGGCGTTCCAGCTGCTGGGCGATGTTCTCGGCCACCAGCTGGGCGTCGATCTCCGGCTTGCGAATTTCGACGATGTTCAGCGACACCTCGGCCTTGGCCATGCGGGCGAGATCCTTGCGCAGGTTCTCGATGTCCTGGCCCTTCTTGCCGATCACCACGCCCGGCCTTGCGGCATAGATAGTCACCCGCGGCTTCTTCGCCGGCCGCTCGATCACCACCCGGCTGACGCCCGCACCTGACAGCTTCTGACGCAGATGCGTGCGCAGCTTCAGATCGTCGTGCAGCAGGCGGGCGTAATCCTGCCCGGCGAACCACCGCGAATCCCAGGTGCGGTTGATGCCCAGCCGCAGACCGATCGGATTGACTTTGTGACCCATCAGGCGGCTCCCTGCTCGGACGAGGCGGCCTGTTCTTGCGTCCGCTCGGCCACGACGATCTTCAGATGGCTGAACCATTTCTCGATGCGCGAGGCGCGGCCGCGGCCGCGGGCATGGAAACGCTTCATGACCATGGAGCGCCCGACCTCAGCGCGCGACACCACCAGCCGATCGACATCGAGCTGGTGGTTGTTCTCGGCATTGGCGATAGCGCTTTCCAGCACCTTCTTCACCTGCTGGGCGATGCGGCGCTTGCTGAAGGTCAGCGTCGCCACCGCATCCGCAGCCGGGCGGTTGCGGATCAGCCCCGCCACCAAATTCAGCTTGCGCGGGCTGACGCGGACATTGCTCAGGATCGCCTGCGCCTCGGTTTCGGCAAGGCGCCTGGCCTGCTTCGGCTTGCTCATCTCAGCCCCGCCTCGCCTTCTTGTCGGCCGAGTGGCCGTGGAAGGTCCGCGTCGGCGAGAACTCGCCGAACTTGTGGCCCACCATGTTCTCGGTCACCTGCACGGGCAGGAATTTGTGGCCGTTATAGACCCCGAACACGAGGCCGACGAACTGCGGCAGGATGGTCGAGCGGCGCGACCAGATCTTGATGATCTCGTTGCGGCCCGACGCGCGGCTGGTCTCGGCCTTGTTGAGCAGGTACCCGTCCACGAACGGGCCCTTCCAGACGGAACGCGCCATGGATCAGCCCTTTCCTTTGTTGCGGCGGCGAATGATCAGCCGGTCGGTCCGCTTGTTCACCCGCGTCTTGTAGCCCTTGGTCGGCTTGCCCCAGGGCGTGACCGGATGCCGCCCGCCCGAGGTGCGGCCCTCGCCGCCGCCGTGCGGATGGTCGACCGGGTTCATCACCACGCCGCGGTTGTGCGGGCGGCGCCCCAGCCAGCGGCTGCGACCGGCCTTGCCCATCTGCTGGTTGGAGTTGTCGGGGTTCGACACCGCGCCGACCGTGGCGACGCATTCGCCGCGCACCAGGCGCAGCTCGCCGCTCATCAGCTTGATCTGCGCATAGCCGGAGTCCTTGCCGACCAGCTGGACATACTGCCCCGCCGCGCGCGCCAGCTTGCCGCCGCCGCGCGGCTTCAGCTCGACATTGTGCACGATGGTGCCGACCGGAATCGCCGCCAGCGGCATCGCATTGCCGGGCTTGATGTCGACCCGCGCGCCCGCCACCACCGCATCGCCCACGCGCAGCCGCTGCGGCGCCAGGATATAGGCCAGCTCGCCGTCCTGGTACTTGATCAGGGCGATGAAGGCGGTGCGGTTGGGATCGTATTCCAGCCGCTCGACCGTCGCCGGCACGTCGAACTTGCGGCGCTTGAAGTCGATAATGCGGTAGCTGCGCTTGTGCCCGCCGCCGCGGAAACGGCTGGTGATGCGGCCATGGTTGTTGCGCCCGCCCGTGGCGTGCTTGCCCACGGTCAGCGCCTTCACCGGCTTGCCCTTCCACAGCTCGCTGCGGTCGATCAGCACCGTGCCGCGCAGGCTGGGCGTGACGGGGTTGAAATTCTTCAGTGCCATCTCTCAGTCCCCGCCTCAGGCCAGACCGGTGGTCAGGTCGATCGACTGACCCTCGGCCAGCCGCACATAGGCCTTCTTCACGTCCGACCGCACGCCGGGCCTGCCCTTGAAGCGCTTGGCCTTGCCCTTCTGCACCACGGTGTTCACCGCCAGCACGGTCACGCCGAACAACCCCTCGATGGCTTCCTTGATCTCGGGCTTGCTGGCGTCGATGGACACGCGGAACACCATCTGGCCGTGTTCGCTCAGACGGGTGGCCTTTTCGGTGATCACCGGGTTGCGGATGATCTGGTACATCGCCTCGCGCGACAGGAGCGGCTTGCGCACCGCCGCCCCGGTTTCGCTCGTGCGGGTATCGCTGGTGCCGGTCTCGCTCATGCCAGGCGCTCCTTCAGGCCCTCGACGCCGGCGGTGGTGATCGCCAGCACGTCGTGCGCCAGGATGTCGTAGACATTGGCGCCGATGGTCGGCAGCACATCGACGCCGACGATGTTGCGGCTGGCCAGCAGGAAGCCGGCATCCACCGTGTGGTCGACGATCAGCGCCGAGCTCCAGCCCAGCGCCTTCAGCTTCGCGGCCAGCTCCTTCGTCTTTGCCTGGCTGGTGGCGGCGTCCAGCACCACCAGCTTGCCGTCGCGCGCCTTCTGCGACAGCGCGCAGATCAGGCCGAGCCGGCGCACCTTCTTGGGCAGGCTGTATGCGTGGCTGCGCACCACCGGGCCGTGCACCACGCCGCCGGTGCGGAACTGCGGCGCCCGCAGGCTGCCCTGGCGGGCATTGCCGGTGCCCTTCTGGCGATAAGGCTTCTTCGTGGTGCCCTGCACCTCACCCATGCCCTTCACCTTGTGCGTGCCGGCCCGGCGCTTGGCCTGCTGCCAGTGCACCACGCGCGCCAGAATGTCGGGCCGCGGCTCGGCGCCGAAGATGTCGTCGGGCAGCTCGGCCGTACCGGCACTGCCATTGTCGAGGGTTTTGATCTCGATCTGCATTTTTCTACGCCTCAGCCCGCCGCCGCCGCGAGCGCCGCCGGGTACGGGGCCTCCGCCGGCCGCGCCGCCTTCACTGCGTCACGCACCAGAACAAAGCCGCCCTTCGCACCGGGCACCGCGCCCTTGATCATCAGCAAGCCCCGATCGGCATCGACCGCGGCCACCACGAGGTTCAGCGTGGTCACCCGCTCCTGCCCGAGATGTCCGGCCATCTTCTTGTTCTTGAAGGTCTTGCCGGGGTCCTGGCGGTTGCCGGTCGAACCGTGCGACCGATGGCTGACCGAAACGCCGTGGGAGGCCTCCAGGCCGGCGAAATTCCAGCGCTTCATGGCGCCGGCAAATCCCTTGCCCTTGGTGGTGCCGACCACATCCACTTTCTGGCCGACGACAAAATGCGTGGCCAACAGCGTCGCGCCCGGTTCCAGCACCGCGTCCTCGGCCACCCGGAACTCGGCCAGCTTGGCCTTCGGCTCCACCTTCGCTTTGGCGAAATGGCCCTTGTTCGGCTTGGTCACGTTCTTGACCTTCGCCTGCCCCCAGCCGAGCTGAACGGCCGCGTAGCCATCCGTCTCGACGGTACGCGCGGCCACCACCTGCACCTGATCCAGGTGCAGGACAGTGACCGGCACATGCGTGCCGTCGTCTCTGAACAGCCGGGTCATGCCCAGCTTTTTCGCCAGCAATCCAGTGCGCATCATATGCTTTCCCAGAGGGACCCGGATAGGCGGGTCCTTAGGCCAATTGTTTCAGTTAGAGCTTGATTTCGACGTCCACGCCGGCGGCGAGGTCGAGCTTCATCAGCGCGTCCACCGTTTGCGGCGTGGGTTCGACGATATCCAGCAACCGACGATGGGTCCGGATTTCGAACTGCTCGCGGCTTTTCTTGTCGATATGCGGCGAGCGGTTCACGGTGAACCGCTCGATATGCGTGGGCAGCGGGATCGGTCCACGCACCCGCGCGCCCGTGCGCTTGGCCGTGTTCACGATCTCCTTCGTGCTGTTGTCCAGCACGCGGTGATCGTATGCCTTCAGGCGGATGCGGATGTTCTGGTTGTCCATGGTCTTACGTCCGGTTCGCGAACCGATCCCCTGTTCGGTCAAGCCGAGATCTTCGCCACCACGCCGGCGCCGACCGTCCGGCCGCCCTCGCGGATTGCAAAGCGAAGACCTTCATCCATGGCGATCGGCGCGATCAGCTCCACGTCCATCGACACGTTGTCGCCCGGCATCACCATTTCGGTGCCCTCCGGCAGCTGCACGATGCCGGTCACGTCGGTGGTGCGGAAGTAGAACTGCGGCCGGTAATTGGTGAAGAACGGCGTGTGGCGGCCGCCTTCCTCCTTCGTCAGCACGTAGGCCTCGGCCTTGAACTTGGTGTGCGGGGTGATGCTGCCGGGCTTGGCCAGCACCTGGCCGCGTTCCACGTCCTCACGCTTGGTGCCACGCAGCAGGGCGCCGATATTGTCGCCCGCCTGGCCCTGGTCGAGCAGCTTGCGGAACATCTCGACGCCGGTGACGATGGTCTTGATGGTCGGACGCAGGCCGACGACCTCGACTTCATCACCCACCTTGACGATGCCGCGCTCGACGCGGCCGGTCACCACGGTGCCGCGGCCGGAGATCGAGAACACGTCTTCCACCGGCATCAGGAACGGCTTGTCGATCGCGCGCTCCGGCTGCGGGATGTAGTTGTCCACCGCTTCCATCAGCTTCAGGATCGCCTGCTCGCCGAGTTCCGGCTGCTTGTCTTCCAGTGCGCACACCGCCGAGCCGTGGATGATCGGGATGTCATCGCCCGGGAACTGGTACGAGGTCAGCAACTCGCGCACTTCCAGCTCGACCAACTCCAGCAGGTCGGGGTCGGCGATGTCACACTTGTTCAGGAACACCACCAGCGCCGGCACGCCGACCTGACGGGCCAGCAGAATGTGCTCGCGGGTCTGGGGCATCGGGCCGTCGGCCGCCGACACCACCAGAATGGCGCCGTCCATCTGCGCCGCCCCGGTGATCATGTTCTTCACGTAGTCGGCGTGACCCGGGCAGTCCACGTGGGCGTAGTGCCGGTTCTTGGTCTCGTACTCGACATGCGCGGTCGAGATGGTGATGCCGCGCGCCTTTTCTTCCGGCGCCTTGTCGATCTGGTCGTACGCCGTGAACGTGGCGCCGCCGGACTTGGCCAGCACCTTGGTGATGGCTGCGGTCAGCGACGTTTTGCCATGGTCCACATGGCCGATCGTGCCGATGTTGCAGTGCGGCTTGTTCCGCTCGAATTTCGCCTTGGCCATCGTCGTCTTCTCCGTGCCCGCTCTGAGATCCGAAGCTGTTGGATCCGGGTTGGTAGGGTCTCAGTTACCAGCGATAGTGGCTGAAGGCCTTGTTCGCCTCCGCCATCCGGTGCGTGTCCTCGCGCTTCTTCACCGCCGAGCCGCGATTGTTGACCGCGTCGAGCAGTTCGTTCGACAGCCGGTCTTCCATCGTGTGCTCGCCACGCTTGCGGGCGGCGTCGATGATCCAGCGGATCGCCAGCGCCTGGCGCCGCTCGGCACGCACCTCGACCGGCACCTGGTAGGTGGCGCCGCCGACGCGACGCGACCGCACCTCGACCGCGGGCTTCACGTTGTCCAGCGCCTCGTGGAACATCCGCACCGGATCGGCCTGCTGGCCACCCCGGCGCTTGAGCACGTCGAGCGCACCATAGACGATGCCCTCGGCGCCCGATTTCTTGCCGTCGTACATCAGCGCGTTCATAAAACGGCTGATCACGACATCGCCGAACTTCGCGTCCGGCAGGATTTCGCGCTTGGTGGCGCGGCGGCGGCGGCTCATGGCGCGCTCCTCACTTCGGCCGCTTCGCGCCGTACAGCGAACGGCGCTGGCGGCGCTTGGCAATGCCCTGGGTATCCAGCACGCCGCGCAGGATGTGGTAGCGCACGCCGGGCAGGTCCTTCACGCGACCGCCGCGGATCAGCACCACGCTGTGCTCCTGCAAATTGTGCCCCTCGCCCGGAATATAGCTGACCACCTCGTAGCCGTTGGTCAGGCGCACCTTCGCGACCTTGCGAAGCGCCGAGTTCGGCTTCTTCGGCGTGGTCGTATAGACGCGGGTGCAGACGCCGCGCTTTTGCGGGCAGCCCTGCAGCGCGGGGACCTTGTTGCGCTTCGCGGCAGGCTCGCGCCCGTTTGCGATCAGCTGGTTGATGGTCGGCATAGACCCTCTTTCACACCCTTCAAGTGCCCCGCCCCTGATCTCGGCCGGACGTATCCACAAGGAACACCCGCAATGGGCGACGCGCGCCCTGCGGGTTTCGACTCTGCCCGCGGCCTGGGCTCCCCGGAAACCGGGGTGCGGCGCCGCACGCTCGTGCCTGCAAACAACGACCGGCCGGGAACCCCCAGGGGGTCGGCCGAGGGCGCGGAACCTACGGTCGACACACCGGCGAGTCAAGCGCGGGTTGGCGTGGCAAAGGAAGAAAGCGAGGCCAGGGCTCTGCCCTGGACCCGCCAAGGGGCAGTGGCCCCTTGGAACCCGCTACTTTAGACAGATGCTGTACCAGGGGGGTGAGGCGGTGAACCGTTTCACCGCCTCACCCCCCTGGTACAGCATCTGTTTAAAAGTAATGGGGTCCAGGGGGCCGCTGCCCCCTGGCGGGTCCAGGGCAGAGCCCTGGCCTTGCTTACCTTACTCCGCCGCCAACCCCCGCCCCGGAATCGCCGGCGTCTCCTGCTGGCGCAACGTCCGCTGATCCCGACCGGCCGCAATGCCGCGCAGCTTGTTCATCACCGCCCCCGTGCCCGCCGGGATCAGACGCCCGACGATCACGTTCTCCTTCAGCCCCATCAGGTTGTCGACCTTGCCGGCGGTCGCCGCCTCGGTCAGCACCCGCGTGGTCTCCTGGAACGAGGCCGCGCTGATGAAGCTGTGCGTCTGCAGGCTGGCCTTGGTGATGCCCTGCAGCACCGGCATGGCATGCGCCGGCCGGTCCTCGCGCCCCAGCTTGGCGTTCTCGCGGTCGAAGTCCACCCGGTCCACCTGCTCGCCGGCCAGGAAGGTGGTGTCGCCCGGATCGAGGATCTCCACCTTCTGCAGCATCTGCCGGACAATCACTTCGATGTGCTTGTCGTTGATCTTCACGCCCTGCAGCCGGTACACGTCCTGGATTTCGTTCACCAGGTAGTCGGACAGAGCTTCAACACCAAGCACTTTCAGGATGTCATGCGGCACCCGGGGTCCGTCCACCAAGGGATCGCCGCGACGGACAAAATCGCCTTCCTGCACCGAGACGTGCTTGCCCTTGGGGATCAGGTACTCGGTTTCCTCGCTGGTCTCGTCGTTCTTCACGATGACGCGGCGCTTCGCCTTGTAGTCCTTGCCGAACTCCACCCGCCCGTCGATCTCGGCGATGATGGCGTGGTCCTTCGGCCGCCGCGCCTCGAACAGTTCGGCCACGCGCGGCAGACCGCCGGTGATATCGCGCGTCTTGCTGCCCTCGCGCGGGATGCGCGCCAGCACGTCGCCGGCCGCGACCTCCGCCCCGTTCTCCACCGACAGGATCGAGTCGGGGCTGAGGAAGTAGCGCGCATCGGTGCCGGTCGGCAGCCGCACCACGCCGCCGGTTTCGTCCTTGAGCTGCAGCCTGGGACGCAGATCGACGCCGCGGGCATTCTGCTTGTAGTCCACCACCACTTTCGACGTGAGGCCGGTCACCTCGTCCATGCGCTCGACCAGGGTGACGCCCTCGATCAGATCGAGATACTCCACCTTGCCCGCCCGCTCGGTAATGATCGGCAGGGTGAACGGGTCCCACTCGGCCAGCTTCTGGCCGCGCGCCACCGGCGCCCCCTCGTCGGCCAGCAGCCGCGCGCCGTAGGGCACGCGGAAACGGGCGCGCTCGCGGCCCTTGTCGTCGGCAAGCAGCAGCTCGCAGTTGCGGCTCATGACCACCGGAACGCCCTGGCTGTTCATCACCACGCTGCGGTTCTTCACCGTCACCACGCCGTCGTGGCTGGCCTCCACGAAGGATTGCTCAGCCCCGCGCTGGGCGGCGCCGCCGATGTGGAAGGTGCGCATGGTCAGCTGCGTGCCCGGCTCGCCGATCGACTGGGCGGCGATCACGCCCACCGCCTCGCCGACATTTACCGGGGTGCCGCGCGCCAGGTCGCGCCCGTAGCAATGGGCGCAGACGCCGACCTTCGCCTCGCAGGTCAGCACCGAGCGGATTTTCAGCGCCTCGACGCCGGCCTTTTCGATGCGCTCGGCATGCTCCTCCTCGATCAGCGTGTTGTTCGCCACCAGCACCGCACCGGTCACCGGGTCGGCCACGTCCTCGGCCGTGGTGCGGCCCAGGATTCGCTCGGACAGGCTCGACACCACCTCGCCGCCATCCATGACCGGGCGCACGGTCAGGCCGCGCTCGGTGCCGCAATCGTTCTCGACGATGATGCAGTCCTGCGCCACGTCGACCAGACGGCGGGTCAGATAGCCGGAGTTGGCGGTCTTCAGCGCGGTGTCGGCCAGCCCCTTGCGGGCGCCGTGGGTCGAGTTGAAATACTCGAGCACCGACAGCCCTTCCTTGAAGTTGGCGATGATCGGCTGCTCGATGATCTCGCCCGAGGGCTTGGCCATCAGACCGCGCATGCCGGCCAGCTGGCGCATCTGCGCGGGCGAGCCGCGGGCGCCGGAGTTGCTCATCATCCACACCGCATTGGTCTGCCGTCCCGGCTCCTGGCGGGAGATTTCGCGCATCATCGCACCGGCCACCTCGTCGGTGCAGCGCGACCAGGCATCGACCACCTTGTTGTAGCGCTCGCCGGCGGTGATCAGCCCGTCCTGGTATTGCTGCTCGAACTCCTTCACCTCGGCCTGGGTCTTGCCGATCATCTCCGGCTTTTCGACCGGGATGATCAGGTCGTCCTTGCCGAAGGAAATGCCGGCGCGGGCGGCCTGGTTGAAGCCCAGGCCCATCAGCCGGTCGGCGAAGATCACGCACTCCTTCTGACCGCAATGGCGGTAGACCGCATCGATCACGTCCGACACGTTCTTTTTGGTCAGCTGCCGGTTGATCAGGCTGAACGGCACCGCCGGGTGCCTGGGCAGCACCTGGGAAATCAGCATACGGCCCGGCGTGGTGACCAGCCGCTGCACCACCGGTTTGCCGGCGGCGTCGACGCCGGTGTAGCGGGCCCGGATCTTATGGTGCAAGCCGATGACGCGATGGTGCAGCGCCGCTTCGATTTCGCCGATCGTGCCGAACGCCGGCGCCTGCTCGTCCGGGGTCGCGCGATACTCGGGCGTTTCCAGCGACAGGTAGTAGATGCCGAGCACGATGTCCTGGCTCGGCACGATGATCGGCTTGCCGTTGGCGGGGCTGAGGATGTTGTTGGTGGACATCATCAGCACGCGCGCTTCCAGCTGCGCCTCCAGGCTCAGCGGCACGTGCACGGCCATCTGGTCGCCGTCGAAATCGGCGTTGAAGGCGGTGCAGACCAGCGGATGCAGCTGGATGGCCTTGCCTTCGATCAGCACCGGCTCGAACGCCTGGATGCCGAGACGGTGCAGCGTCGGCGCCCGGTTCAGCATGACCGGATGCTCGCGGATCACCTCCTCCAGGATGTCCCACACTTCGGGACGCTCCTTCTCCACCATCCGCTTGGCGGCCTTGATGGTGGTGGCGTGGCCGTATTTCTCCAGCTTGGCGTAGATGAACGGCTTGAACAGTTCCAGCGCCATCTTCTTGGGCAGGCCGCACTGGTGCAGCTTCAGTTCCGGACCGACCACGATGACCGAGCGGCCGGAATAGTCGACGCGCTTGCCAAGCAGGTTCTGGCGGAACCGCCCCTGCTTGCCCTTCAGCATGTCCGACAGCGACTTCAGCGGCCGCTTGTTGGCGCCCGTGATCGCCCGTCCGCGCCGCCCGTTGTCGAACAGCGCGTCCACCGCCTCCTGCAGCATGCGCTTCTCGTTGCGCACGATGATGTCCGGCGCGCGCAGCTCGATCAGCCGCTTCAGCCGGTTGTTGCGGTTGATCACCCGGCGGTACAGATCGTTCAGGTCCGAGGTCGCGAACCGCCCGCCATCCAGCGGCACCAGCGGCCGCAATTCGGGCGGGATCACCGGAATCACGTCCAGGATCATCCACTCGGGCTTGGCGCCGGATTCGGCGAACGCCTCGATCAGCTTGAGGCGCTTGACCAGCTTCTTGCGCTTGGCCTCGCTGGTGGTCTCCTTCAGGTCGGCGCGCAGCTTGACCCGTTCGGCATCGGCATCGATGACGTTCAGGATGCCCTTGATCGCCTCGGCACCGATGCCGGTGCGGAACGCGTCCTCGCCGAACTCGTCCTGCTTGGCCAGCAGCTGGTCCTCGTTCAGCAGCTGGTGCCGCTTGAGGTCGGTCAGCCCCGGCTCGAGCACCACGTAGCTCTCGAAATAGAGGATCTTCTCGAGTTCCTTCAGCGTCAGGTCGACCATCAGCCCGATGCGGCTGGGCAGCGACTTGAGGAACCAGATATGCGCGACCGGCGAGGCGAGCTCGATATGGCCCATGCGCTCGCGGCGCACCTTGGCCAGCGTCACCTCCACGCCGCATTTCTCGCAGATGATGCCGCGGAACTTCATCCGCTTGTACTTGCCGCACAGGCACTCGTAGTCCTTGATCGGACCGAAGATGCGCGCACAGAACAGCCCGTCCCGCTCCGGCTTGAAGGTGCGGTAATTGATCGTTTCGGGCTTCTTGATTTCGCCGTATGACCAGGAACGGATCTGTTCCGGCGAGGCCATCTGGATGCGGATCTGATCGAAGGTCATGGACTGGCCGGTCTGGCCAAGAATCTTCATCAG
This sequence comes from uncultured Alphaproteobacteria bacterium, assembly GCA_963714255.1. Classification (GTDB taxonomy): domain Bacteria; phylum Pseudomonadota; class Alphaproteobacteria; order Acetobacterales; family Acetobacteraceae; genus Rhodovastum. The sequence goes on along the minus strand of CAVQNU010000015.1, from coordinate 118,462 downwards.
TTCATTCATGCTCTCACCCCGCACGCCCGGGCCAAAGCCCGGGCGACTTGAAAAGTTGGGATCGGGTCGCGATCAGCAGGCGGCAAAGCTGCGGGTCGGCGGCACTCAGACCGCCCGCATGTCCAAATCGACGTTCAGGCCCAAGGATTTCAGCTCCTTCACCAGCACGTTGAAGCTTTCCGGAATGCCGGCCTCGAACGTGTCCTGCTCGCGCACGATCGCCTCGTAGACCTTGGTGCGGCCGGAGACGTCGTCCGACTTCACCGTCAGCATTTCCTGCAGCGTGTAGGCCGCGCCATACGCCTCCAGCGCCCACACCTCCATCTCGCCGAAGCGCTGGCCGCCGAACTGCGCCTTGCCGCCCAGCGGCTGCTGGGTCACCAGGCTGTACGGGCCGATCGAACGGGCGTGGATCTTGTCGTCCACCAGATGGTGCAGCTTCAGCATGTAGATGTAGCCCACCGTGACCTTGCGCTCGAACGGCTCGCCGGTGCGCCCATCGGTCAGCACCACCTGGCCCGACGTGTTCAGGCCCGCGCGCACCAGCATGCCCTCGATATCGGCCATGCGGGCGCCGTCGAACACCGGCGTCGCGATCGGAATGCCCTTGCGCAGGTTCTCCGACAGCTCGATCAGCTGGCTCGTCGTTCATCGGCGCGATCTGCTCGGCGAAGACCTGCTCGCCGTAGATGCCTTTCAGCTTCTCCAGCAGTTCGGCCCGCGCCGCGCCGGTGCGGCGGTATTCCTCGACCAGCGCGCCGACCTGCCGGCCGAGCGTGGCGCAGGCCCAGCCCAGATGCGTCTCCAGAATCTGGCCCACATTCATCCGGCTCGGCACGCCCAGCGGGTTCAGCACCAGATCGACCGAGGTGCCGTCCTCCAGGAACGGCATGTCCTCGACCGGCACGACGCGCGACACCACGCCCTTGTTGCCGTGGCGGCCGGCCATCTTGTCGCCCGGCTGCAGCTTGCGCTTCACCGCGACGAAGACCTTGACCATCTTCATCACGCCCGGCGGCAGCTCGTCACCGCGCTGCAGCTTCTCCACCTTGCTCTCGAAACGCGCCTGCAGCCGGCCGACGGCGGCGTCGTACTCGCGCTTGAGAGTCTCGATTTCGGCCATCACCGCGTCGTCCTGCACGCCGATATGGCGCCAGGCGCCGCGCGGATGTTCGGCCAGGATCTCCTCGGTCAGCGGCGTGCCCGCCTTGATGCCCTTGAACCCGCCGGCGGCCTTGCGGCCGAGCAGCTTCTCGCGCAGCCGGTTGAGGAAGCTGCGCTCCTGGATCGCTTTCTCGTCGTCGCGGTCCTTCGCCAGACGCTCGATTTCGGCGCGCTCGATCGCCATGGCGCGCTCGTCCTTGTCGACGCCGCGGCGGCTGAACACGCGCACATCGACGATCGTGCCGGTCACCCCAGGCGGCAGCTTGAGCGAGGTGTCGCGCACATCCGAGGCTTTCTCGCCGAAGATCGCCCTGAGCAGTTTTTCTTCAGGCGTCATCGGGCTCTCGCCCTTCGGGGTCACCTTGCCGACCAGGATGTCGCCCGGATTCACCTCGGCGCCGATATAGACGATGCCGGCCTCGTCGAGGTTCTTCAGCGCCTCCTCGCCGACGTTGGGAATGTCGCGGGTGATTTCCTCCTGGCCCAGCTTGGTGTCGCGCGCCATGACCTCGAACTCCTCGATATGGATCGAGGTGAACACGTCATCGCGGGCGATCCGCTCGGAAATCAGGATCGAGTCTTCGAAGTTGTAGCCGCTCCAGGGCATGAAGGCGCACAGCACGTTGCGCCCCAGCGCCAGCTCGCCGAGCTCGGTCGAGGGGCCGTCGGCGATGATGTCGCCATCCGCCACCCGGTCGCCCACCCGCACCAGCGGACGCTGGTTGATGCAGGTGCTCTGGTTCGAGCGCATGAACTTGCGCAGCCGGTAGATGTCCACGCCCTTGGTGGTGCCGTCCTCGGCGGTCGCGCGCACGACGATGCGCGCGCCGTCGATCTGGTCGATCACACCCTCGCGGCGGGCCACGATGGTCGCCCCCGAGTCGCGCGCCACCGCCGCCTCCATGCCGGTGCCCACCAGCGGCGCATCGGCGCGGATCAGCGGCACCGCCTGGCGCTGCATGTTCGAGCCCATCAGCGCCCGGTTGGCGTCGTCGTTCTCCAGGAACGGGATCAGCGCCGCCGCCACCGACACCAGCTGCTTGGGCGAGACGTTCGATCGCGGTCACGTCCTCGGGCTTGACCAGGCGGAAATCGCCCTGCTTGCGCACCGACACCAGATCCTCGGTGAAGCGGCCGTCGGCGTCCATCGGCGCATCCGCCTGCGCCACCACCAGCTTCTCCTCCTCCATGGCCGAGAGATAGCGCGGCGTCTTCTGCACCACGCCGTCCTTGACCAGCAGGTAGGGGGTTTCGATGAACCCGTATTTGTTGACCTTGGCGAAGGTCGCCAGTGAGTTGATCAGGCCGATATTCGGGCCTTCCGGCGTCTCGATCGGGCAGATGCGGCCGTAATGCGTCGGGTGCACGTCGCGCACCTCGAAGCCGGCGCGCTCGCGGGTCAGGCCGCCCGGGCCGAGGGCGGACAGGCGCCGCTTGTGGGTGACCTCAGACAGCGGGTTGGTCTGGTCCATGAACTGCGACAGCTGGCTGCTGCCGAAGAACTCCCGCACCGCCGCCGCCGCCGGTTTGGCATTGATAAGGTCATGCGGCATCACCGTGTCGATATCGACACTGCCCATGCGTTCGCGGATCGCCCGCTCCATGCGCAGCAGGCCGAACTCGGTACTGGTTCTCCATCAGCTCGCCGACCGAGCGCACCCGGCGGTTGCCGAGGTTGTCGATGTCGTCGATCTGGCCGCGACCGTCCTTCAGCTCGCACAGGATCTTCACCGTGCGCAGGATGTCCTCCTTGCGCAGCACCCGCACCGTGTCGGCGACATCGGTGAAGCCCAGCCGCATGTTCATCTTCACCCGGCCGACGGCCGAAAGGTCGTAGCGGTCGGGATCGAAGAACAGGCCGCGGAACAGCGCCTCGGCGGTCTCCGGCGTCGGCGGCTCGCCCGGGCGCATGACCCGGTAGATGTCGATCAGCGCGTCGTCGCGGTTGGTGTTCTTGTCGACGGTCAGGGTGTTGCGCAGCCACGGACCGTTCTGCTGGTCGACCGCCAGCGTCGGCAGCCGGTCGATGCCGGCGGCCTCCAGGGCCGCGAGCCGCGCCTCGCCCAGTTCCTCGCCCGCTTCGGCGTAGATTTCGCCGGTGTCGGCATTCACCAGATCCTCGGCGACGAAGCGGCCGAGCAGGTCGGCGCGGCCGACCAGCACTTCGCGGGTTTTCTCGGCGATGCGCTTGACCGTGCGGGCGGTCAGCTTGGCCTCGGCCTCGGCCACCACCTCGCCGGTATCGGCGTCCACCAGCGGCTCCAGCAGCTTCTGGCCGCGGAAGGCCTCCGGGTCGAACGGCCGCGCCCAGCCCTTGGCGGTGTTGGTGAACACCACCTGGCCGTAGAACGTGGTGAGGATCTCCTCAGCGTCCATGCCGCGGACGTCGCCCGGCTCCACCTGCTCGCCCTGCGCCTCGCGGGCCTCGCGGAGCTGGGCGGCGTACTGGCTCTCCAGCGCGTAGAACAGGGTGGTGACCGGCAACTTCCGCTTACGGTCGATGCGGACGTAGACGAGGTCCTTGCTGTCGAATTCAAAATCGAGCCACGAGCCGCGATAAGGGATCACCCGGGCGGCGAACAAATACTTGCCGGACGAATGGGTCTTGCCCTTGTCGTGGTCGAAGAACACGCCCGGGGAGCGGTGCATCTGGCTGACGATGACGCGCTCTGTGCCGTTGATGATGAAGGTGCCGTTATCCGTCATCAGGGGCATGTCGCCCATGTAGACGGGCTGCTCCTTGATGTCGCGGATCGAGCGGGCGCCGGTGTCCTCGTCGAGGTCCCAGACGATCAGGCGCAGGATGACCTTCAGCGGGGCGGCATAGGTCATGCCGCGCTGGATGCACTCCTCGACGTCGTATTTGGGATCTTCCAGCTCGTAGTAGACGAATTCCAGCCGGCCGCGGCCGGCGAAGTCGTCGATCGGAAACACCGACTTGAACACTTCCTGCAGCCCGGTGTTGGTCCGGCTGTCATGCGGCGTGGTCATCTGCAGGAACGCTTCATAGCTGGAGCGCTGCACGTCGATCAGGTTCGGCATCGGCGCCACTTCGGGAATGCGCCCGAAACTCTTCCGGATGCGCTTGCTCCCGGTGAACGACCTCGTGATTGCGTTCATGCTTGTCCTGCTGCCCCGTCCCGATGTGCCGCCGATGTCACTCGGCCTGCGGTCCCGTACGCGCCCCGGACCGCCCGGAGTCCGGCCAGTTTTTGTCTGGCCGTCATTCGTCTCGTCGTCGCCGTCCGTCTCGTGGTTGCCGGCGTCGTCGTTGCCGGCCTTGCGTTGGTCAGTGTTGTCGTGGTCTGTGGTGGTGTCGTCGGTTGCAACCTGGCTGGCAGAAACGCTCCCGGCGCTAAAACGGAAGCGCGGACGGACACCCCCGGGCACCAAGCCCGGGAAGCCTCCGTCCGTTCCAGTCCCGGCCCCCCGGGGGCGAACCCCCGGGGTTTGCGTTGTCGATGCCTACTTGATCTCGACAGTGGCGCCCTGCTCTTCCAGCACCTTCTTGATTTTCGCGGCCTCGTCCTTGGTCGCGGACTCCTTCACCGTCTTCGGCGCACCCTCGACCAGATCCTTCGCCTCTTTCAGGCCGAGACCGGTGATGGTGCGGATCTCCTTGATGACGTTAATCTTTTTGTCACCCGATTTGGCCAGGATGACGGTGAATTCGGTCTGCTCCTCCACCGGCGCCGCGGCAGCGGCCGCAGCGGCTGGCGCTGCAGCAGCAGCAGCCGGCGCGGCGGCGGAGACGCCCCACTTCTCCTCGAGCAGCTTCGACAATTCGGCGGCTTCCAGCACCGTCAGGCTGGACAGCTCATCCACAAGCTTCGCAAGATCGGCCATTCTCGTATAACCCCTAATCTAAGTCCTGGTCGGTTCCATGCAAGCCCGCTTGCGCGGACCTGCCATAACGTTTACGCAAGCCGGTCACGCGCCCCGCAGCCAAGCCGGGGGACAACGACCGGGCGGCAGCGATCAGGCCGCCTCGGCTTCGGCCTCGTCTCTCTTGGCGTAGGCCGCCAGCACCCGTGCGATTTGTCCGCCCGGCGCCTGGAGAACGCCGGCAATCCGGGTGGCGGGGGTCTGGATCATCCCCACCAACCGCGCCCGCAGCGCATCCAGCGACGGCAGCTCGGACAGCGCCTTGATCCCAGCCGCATCGAGCGTCTGGGTTCCGAGCGCGCCTCCGAGCACGGCGAACTTATCGTTGGTCTTGGCGAACTCGATGGCAACCTTCGCCACCGCCACCGGGTCCTTCGACCACGCGAGCGCGGTCGGTCCCTTCAGCAGCGGCTTGATGCCCTCGAATCGGGTCCCATCCAAGGCGAGCGTGGCCAGCCGGTTCTTCGCGACCTTGTACGTCGCCCCCGCGGCCCGCATCCGCCGGCGCAGATCGGTGGCCTCGGCCACGGTCAACCCCTTGGGCTGGGTGACCACGACCATGGACACGTCTGCCAGGACGGAAGCCAGGGAGGCGACGAATTCGCGCTTCTCCGTACGGTCCAAAACCCGTCTCCTGTGTGGCCTGGTGCGTGTGGACCGCACCCGGCCGGGTTGCCCTCTGGGCCGCACGAACGCCGCCAGGCGCCCGGGCGGACCCGGTTCGCCTGTCCATGCGGAACCGGCCGCGCACCGCGGCAGGCCCCGTAGCCGGAACCGCCAGGGGATCAGGGAGCACTGCGGCCCGCGTCACCCTCGGCTTCCCCGTCTCCCGTGCGCGGGCAACGCCCCTTAGGACGGTCCGGGAATCCCGGGCGCGTCACGAACGGTCTCGGACAGGTCGGGGGCTCCCGCCCCCTGCCCGCCGGCCCGAAAGCCGGCGTATTTCGTGTCAGCCGGCGAGCGAGGCCACGTCGACCCGCACGCCCGGTCCCATGGTGGAGCTCAGCGCCACCTTCTGTACATAGGTGCCCTTGGCGCCGGTTGGCTTGGCCTTGACGATCGCATCGGCAAAAGCCTTCGCGTTCTCCAGCAGCTTCTCGGCCGGGAAGCTCGCCTTGCCGATGCCGGCATGGATGATGCCCGCCTTTTCGGCGCGGAACTCCACCTGACCGGCCTTGGCCGCCTGGATCGCCCCCTTCACGTCCATCGTCACGGTGCCCAGGCGGGGGTTCGGCATCAGGCCGCGCGGGCCGAGGATTTTGCCGAGCCGGCCGACCAGCGCCATCATGTCGGGCGTGGCGATGCAGCGGTCGAAATTGAACTCGCCGGCCTGGATCTTCTCGGCCAGGTCCTCGGCGCCGACCACGTCCGCCCCGGCGGCCAGCGCCTCCTCGGCCTTGGCGCCGCGGGCGAACACGCCCACCCGAAGCGTTTTGCCGGTGCCGTTCGGCAGGCTGATCAGGCCGCGCACCATCTGGTCGGCGTGGCGCGGGTCGATGCCCAGGTTCATCGAAATCTCGACCGTCTCGTCGAACTTCGCCTTCGCGTTCTGCTTCACCAGGGCGATCGCCTGGGCGAGCGGCAGGGTTTTGGTGCGGTCGACGGTGGCGTAGGCCGCCTTGAGCCGCTTGTCGTGCGCCATCGGCTCAGCCCTCCACCACGGCGATACCCATCGAGCGGGCCGAGCCGGCAAGCATGCGCACGGCGCCGTCCACGTCGTTGGCGTTCATGTCTTTCATCTTGGTCGCGGCGATCTCGCGCAGCTGGCTGATGGTCACCCGGCCGACCGTCGCCCCCTTGCCCGGCGAAGTCGTGCCCTTCTGGATGCCCGCCGCCTTCTTGAGGAAGTAAGTATTCGGCGGCGTCTTCATGACGAAGGTGAAGGTGCGGTCGCCGAACGCGGTGATCACCACGGGCACCGGCATGCCGGGCTCCATCTGCGCGGTGACGGCGTTGAATTCCTTCACGAAGGCCATGATGTTGAGGCCGCGCTGGCCGAGCGCGGGGCCGACCGGCGGCGAGGGGTTCGCCTTGCCGGCAGGAATCTGCAGCTTGATGTAGCCGACGATCTTCTTCGCCATGGTATCCCTGGTCCTGTTGCAGGGACCGCGGTGCATGCGACCGGGCAGCCGCAAGGGCCGCCGGTCTCCCGCGTTCCGGTTGAACGGGGGCGTCTAGTGGGAAGCTGGGGCAGAGTCCAGCAAAAAAAGTAAGGCAAGAGGTCTGCCCTGGACCCCGAAACTTAAATAGCGGGGTCAAGGGGGCCACTGCCCCCTTGCGGGTCCAGGGCAGAGCCCTGGCCTTCCTTCTTTTGCCCGTACCCATCTACTGTGCAGAGCCGCCAAGCGGAGTCCGCATGCCGTTCCATCACACCCTCGCCGGCACAAGCCATGTCTTCGCTGACCTGAAGACCCTGCTCGCCCGCGCCACCCCGCTGCGCTCGGGGGACCAGCTGGCCGGCATCGCCGCCGCTTCGGCCAGCGAGCGCGTGGCGGCCCAGATGGCGCTCGCCGACCTGCCGCTGCGCTCCCTGGTGGACGAACCGGTCATCCCGTACGAGGACGACGACGTCACCCGCTTGATTCTGGATGATCATGACAGTGCCGCCTTCGCGCCGGTCGCCCACCTCACCGTCGGCGGCCTGCGTGATTTTCTGCTCGCCGAGGCGACGCCCGAATTCCTGACCGCCCTCCGCCCCGGCCTGACGCCGGAAATCGCCGCCGCGGTCAGCAAGATCATGCGGCTGCAGGATCTGATCGCGGTCGCGGCGAAGTGCCGTGTCACCACCGCGTTCCGCAACACGATCGGCCTGCCCGGCCGGCTTTCCGTCCGGCTGCAGCCCAACCATCCGGTCGACGACCCGCGCGGCGTGGCCGCCGCCACGCTCGACGGCCTGCTGCTCGGCGCCGGCGACGCGGTGATCGGGGTCAATCCGGCCACCGACAGTGTCGCCGCCACCACCACCCTGCTGCACATGCTGGATGGTGTGCGTGAACGCTACGCCATTCCCACCCAGACCTGCGTGCTGGCCCATGTCACCACCACGCTGCGCTGCATCGAAGCCGGCGCCCCGGTGGACCTGGTGTTCCAGTCCATCGGCGGCACCGAAGCCACCAACCGCGCCTTCGGCATCACCCTGCCCCTGCTGGCCGAAGCCCGCGCGGCGGCGCTGGCGCTGCGGCGCGGCACGGTCGGGCGGAACGTGATGTATTTCGAGACCGGCCAGGGCAGCGCCCTCTCGGCCGAGGCGCATCACGGCGTCGACCAGCAGACCATCGAGGCACGCGCCTATGCGGTGGCGCGGGCGTTCGATCCATTGCTGGTCAATACGGTGGTCGGCTTCATCGGTCCCGAGTACCTATATAACGGCAAGCAGATCATCCGCGCCGGCCTGGAGGATCATTTCTGCGGCAAGCTGCTCGGCCTGCCGATGGGGGTGGATGTGTGCTACACCAACCACGCCGAGGCCGACCAGGACGACATGGACGTGCTGCTGACGCTGCTCGGGGTTGCCGGCGTCACCTACATCATGGGCGTGCCGGGAGCGGACGACATCATGCTGTCGTACCAAAGCACCTCGTTCCACGACGCGCTGTTCCTGCGGGGGGCGCTCGGCAAGCGTCCGGCGCCGGAGTTCGAGGCCTGGCTGGACCGCACGGGCATTACCGCCGCAACGCCGGAGCGCATCCCGCCATCGCTGGCCCCGGCACTGGCGGGGTTGATTTGACCCCGCCCGCGCTTTGGCGCGACCTGCGCCGCTTCACTCCGGCCCGGGTGGCGCTCGGCCGCGCCGGCAACGCTCTGCCCACCGCGGCCCATCTGGCGTTCCAGGCCGACCACGCCGCCGCCCGCGATGCGGTGCACGCCGCCCTCGACATTGCGGCCCTGCAGGCGGATCTGCGCGCCGCCGGGCTGGCCGCCAGCGAGGTCCGCAGCGCCTGCCCGGACCGGCACACCTACCTCCGCCGCCCCGATCTCGGCCGCCGGCTGCTCGACGCCGGCGGCCTGCCGGCGGCGCCGGGCCGGCTTGTCATCCTGCTGTGCGACGGGCTGTCGGCCGCCGCCGTGCAGCGCCACGCCGCCCCGTTGCTCGCCCGCCTGGCCGGCCGGATGGAACGCCTGGGACCGATCGCGGTCGCCGCACAGGGGCGGGTGGCGCTGGGCGACGCGCTGGGCGAATCGCTCGGTGCCGAGGCGGTGCTGGTGCTGATCGGCGAGCGGCCCGGCCTGACCTCGCCGGACAGTCTTGGCGCTTACCTCACCTGGCAGCCAAGGCGCGGGCGCACCGACGCCGAACGCAACTGCGTGTCCAACATCCGACCGGGAGGGCTGCGCCCGGCGCAGGCGGCGGACAAGCTGCTGTGGCTGATCGGGCGTATGCGCGCGCTGCGGCTGACGGGCGTTGCCCTGAAGGACGAGCAGCCCTTGCCCGGCCGGGACGGTCAGGACAAGTCGATTTCCGTGGTCAGCACGTAGCCGATCCAGCCGCCCGGCGCCTCGACCTCGGCCCATTGCACGAGCGACTTCCAGACCAGCCGGTGGACCTGCAGGTGCTGGCCGCTCGGCAGCGCGGCCAGCGGCATGCCGGCGCGCTCAGGCTGGCGGAACAGCAACGCTCCGCCGGGACGGACGGTGGCGGCGCGGTGGTCGTCGGCAGCCTGGAAGGCCGCCGTCGGGGGGGCGGCGCGGCCGGAAGGCTCGATCCAGGCGGCGACGGCCGCCAGCAACATCCCTCCCCCTGCGCCCGCCAGCCCCCAGGCCCATCCGGTCAACCGCAGCCGTCCCAGGCTGGCGCGCAGCCGGTCGTTCTCGTCCCGCAACTCGTCGCGCTGGCGCGCCATCCGCCGCGCATCGGCGTCGATGGCCGTCAGGCTCTGGCGCAGCAACGCGACCTCGCGCTCCAGCCGCTCCCGGTCCGTGCCGCCGGGGGCACTCGCCGTTCCGGCCAGAAAGATGCGCTTGAGGTCGCCGCCGGTCAGGCCGATGCGGCGCGCCAGGGCGCCGACCGCGCGGCCCGCGTTGTCGGCCTCGCCGTCATCGGAGGCGAGCATGGCCACACGCGCGGCCAGTCGCTCAAGATCGGCCTCGCCCGCTGGTCGTTTCGCGTTATTCACCCCGCCTCCGGCATGGATCGCGAAGCCTGATGCAATAACAGGTTGAGGGGAGTCGTGCAGCGGTTTGCGGGCGGAGAAAGGAAGGCCAGGGCTCTGCCCTGGCCTTCCTTTCTCCGCCGCACTCGCATCACACGGGAAGCATGACCGTCACCCGCACGCCCCCCCCACCCGGTTGGCCAGCGTCACGTCGCCGCCATGCGCGCGCAGGATATTGCGGGCGATCGGCAGGCCGAGCCCGCTGCCGCCGGTCTCACGGTTGCGGCTGGTCTCCACCCGGTGAAACGGCTGGAACACGCGTTCAAGCTCGGCGACGGGAATGCCAGGGCCGTCATCCTCGACCACCAGGGTCAGCTGCCCCGCCTCCGGCGGCGCCAACAGAACCCGCGCATTGCCGCCATAGGCCAGCGCGTTCAGCACCAGATTGCTGATGGCCCGCTTCATCGCCAGCGAGCGCACCCGGACGGCCAAATGGTCAGGGCCCGCGTAGCTCAGCTTCTCGGCGCAATCCGGTCGGGCATCGGCCGCCTCGTCCAGCACCGTGCGCGCGAGTTCAGGCAGATCGACCGCAGTCACCTGCTCGTTGGCCGCAACGTCACGGCCGAACGCCAGGGTCGAGGCCACCATCGCCTCCAGCTCGTCGATGTCGGCCAGCATCTTGGCACGCAGCTCGTCGTCTTCGAGGAACTCGGCGCGCAGCTTCATCCGGGTGATCGGGGTGCGCAGGTCATGCCCGATGGCGGTCAGCATGAAGGTCCGGTCCTGCACGAAGCGGCGGATGCGCTCGGCCATGGTGTTGAACGCCCGCGCGGCGGTCGCGACCTCGATCGGCCCGGTCTCGGGCAGGGGCGGCGCGTTGACGTCGCGCCCGAGCGCTTCCGCCGCGGCGGCCAGCGTCGAGACCGGCGCGATCAGCCGGCGCACCGCCCACAACGTCAGCCCGGCCGCGGTCACCGTCATCATCAGGAAGGCGAAGAAGAAATTCAGCGAGTGCCAGGGCCAGGCCGGCGGCAGCTCCAGCGTCGCGTTCAGCCATTTGTCGTCCGGCAGGCGCAGCCCGACGCCGATGCGGCCCGAATCGGCGCCGCCGCGCAGCACGAACTCGCGCGGGCGATATGCCACCGGAATCGGCACCAGCAGCATCGCCCCGCGGAACCGCCGCTGGGCGGCCTCGTCCATGACCGGCAGAGTCTCCGCGCTCGGCGCGTCGCCGATCCAGGCCATGGCGCCGTCGCGCTGGTCGAACTCGGCCACCACGGCGGGGCGCCCTTCGCGCGGGGCCAGCGCCACGCTGCGGTACATCGAAATCACCCGCACCGCCGCATCGCGCGCCAGCGCCACCCGCTGCACATCGAGGCGGTCCAACGCATGGATAGTAAGCCCGGCCACCTGCACCAATCCAAGCCCGACCAGCAGCACCAGCGCGGTGCGCGTTGCCAGGCTGCGCGGCGAAAACAGGAATCTGTTCACCCGCCCAACTTGGGGGTTCGACCGCTCCTGCGCGGTCTACTCATGCGCGCTCGACGTCCGCGGCCAGCACGTAGCCGCCGCCGCGCACGGTCTTGATCAGCTGCGACTGGCGGCCGTTGTCGTCGAGCTTGCGCCGCAGCCGGCTGACCGCCACGTCGATGGCGCGGTCGAACGGTCCGGCCTGGCGGCCGCGCAGCAGGTCGAGCAGCATGTCGCGGGTCAGCACCCGGTTGGCGCGCTCCACCAGCGCCACCAGCAGGTCGTACTCGCCACCGGTCAGCGGCACCTCCACCCCATCGGGGTTGAGCAGCCGCCGGCGCGCCAGATCGAGCGTCCAGCCGGAAAAGGACAAGGTGCGCGGCCCCGATTCGGGGCGCCGCTCGGTCGGCTCGCCCACCCGCCGCAGCACGGCGCGCATGCGCGCCAGCAGCTCGCGCGGGTTGAACGGCTTGGGCACGTAGTCATCGGCCCCCAGCTCGAGGCCGATGATGCGGTCGGTTTCCTCGCCCATTGCGGTGAGCATGACGATCGGCACCTCGGAGAAGCCGCGCAACCAGCGGGCGAAGTCGAGGCCGCTTTCGCCCGGCAGCATCAGGTCGAGGATGAGCAGATGGAAATGGCCGAGCGGCCAGACCCGCCGCGCATCCCGCGCGTCGCGCACCGCGGTGACGCGGAATTGATGGCGCTCCAGAAAGCGCGCCAGCAACTCCCGCGTCTCGCGGTCGTCGTCGACGATCAGGATATGCGGCGCCATGCCGCTGGCCGGGGCCGTCTCCACGGGGGTGCCTGTCTCCATGGTCATAAGTGTATCCTCGGCGAACAAAGATTCGTATAGCCCTCTTGCGCTCTGGCACGCTTTGGGCGCCAAACCTCAACGGTCCAGCCCCCTTGGTCACATTCCAGCACCCGCCGCCGGCGGCGCGTGCCGGGCTCGATGCCCTGGCCGCGGCCGACGCCGATCTTGCCCGAATTGAGCCGGCCGCCGGCCCGCTGCCATGGCGGCGGCGTGCGCGCGGGTTTCCCGGGCTGCTGCAGGCGATCGTCGGCCAGCAGATCAGCAACCAAGCGGCGGCGGCAATCTGGCGCCGGCTGCACGCAACGCCAGGTGCGCTGGAGCCGGCCGGCCTGCTCGCGCTGCCCGATGAGCAGCTCCGCCTGGCCGGGTTGTCGCGGCCCAAGATTGAGCATGCCCGGGCGCTTGCGCAAGCCTTTGCCGACGGCACCCTCAGCGAGCCTGGGCTGGCCGGCATGGCGGACGCCGAGGCGGTGGCAGCCATAGCCGCGGTGCGCGGCATGGGCAACTGGTCGGCCGAGATCTACCTGCTGTTCGCGCTGGAGCGCAACGACGTGTTCCCGGCCGGCGATCTTGCGTTGGCCGGAGCGGCCTGTCACCTCAAGGGCCTGCCCTCGCGCCCCGGCCCGGCGGCGCTGCGGCGCCTGGCCGAACCCTGGCAGCCCTGGCGGGCGCTGGCGGCGCGGCTGCTCTGGCACCACTGGCGGCATGTGACCGGGCGGCCGGCGATGGACGATCTACCGCCGTCGTGAGAGGCTGGGCCCGCCCCGCAATCCGAAAGCACCGTGTCTTGCCCGAACCGTATCATCCGCTGTTGCCCGTCACCCGCGCCGGCCCGGTCGCGGTGGTGACTTTCAACCGCCCCGAGCGGCGCAACGCCTTCGACCTGTCGATGTGGCGCGGCCTGCAGGCGACCATGGAAGCCCTGTCGGCCGCGGACGACCTGCGCTGCGTCGTGCTGCGCGGCGCCGGCACCGCGGCATTCTGCGCCGGCGGCGACATCACCGCCTTCGCCGCCGAACGCGGCACCAGAGCGCTGGAGGACATCTACGCCGCCGCGGTGCACGCGGCGATGCAGTCGATCGCGCTCTGCCGCCACCCGGTGGTGGCGATGCTCATGGGCGCCTGTATCGGCGGTGGCGCCGGCATCGCCACCATGTGCGACTTTCGGGTCGGCGGCGCGGACCTGCGCTTCGGCATCACTGCCGGCAGGCTCGGCATCTGGTACCCCTATGCCGAAATCGACCCGATCATTCAAATGGTGGGCACCGCGGTGGCGGCGGAAATCCTGATCGAAGGCCGCATCTTCACCGGCCGGGAAGCCTACGAGAAGGGCCTGCTGTCGCGCCTGGCGGCGGATGACGCGGTGGCGGCGGAGGCGATGGCGCTGGCGCAGCGAATCGCCGAGGGCAGCCCGTTATCGGCGCGCTTCCACAAGGCGGCGCTGCGCAAGCTGCGCGGGACGCTGCCGGTGACCCCGGCCGAGGAAGCGGCGGCGAACGGCTTCGCCGACACCGAGGATTTCCACAACGCCGCCCGCGCCTTCCTCGCCCGGCGCAAGCCGGTCTGGCAGGGACGCTGAAGGCCCAGCGTCCCGCCGTCGCTCAGAACACCTGCTCGCCGTGCAGGGCGATGTCCAACCCTTCGCGCTCCTCCTCGCGGCTCACCCGCAGCCCGACCAGCCGGTCGGTGACCACCAGCAGCGCCCAGCTCGCCAGGCCGGTGAACACGATGCTTGCCCCCACCGCCACCGCCTGCACACCCAGCAACTTCGTGCCGCCGACATACGCCCCGCCGGTCAGGGCACCATAGGCGAACCAGCCGGTGGCGAGCGTGCCGACAATGCCGCCCACCCCGTGCACGCCGAACACGTCCAGGCTGTCGTCATAGCCCAGCCGCTGCTTGAGGATGCTGGACGCCCAGAAGCAGATCGCCCCGGCCAGCAGGCCGATGCCCAGCGCCGGCCCGGGCAGCACGAACCCGGCCGCCGGGGTGATCGCCACCAGCCCGGCCACCGCGCCGGAAATCGCCCCGAGCACCGATGGCTTGCCGCGCAACAGCCACTCGGCGAGGCTCCACGCCACGGTGGCGCCGGCGGCGGCGATCTGGGTCGCCAGCACCGCCATCGCCGCCCGCCCGCCGGCCGCCAGCGCGCCGCCGGCATTGAAGCCGAACCAGCCCACCCACAGCAGCGACGCACCGACCACCGCGAAGGCCAGGTTCCAGGGCGCCATGTTCTCCTGCTGGTAGCCAAGCCGCGGCCCCAGCACCAGCGCGCACACCAGGCCGGTAATGCCGGCGTTGATCTCCACCACCGTGCCGCCGGCGAAGTCGGCCACGCCCATGACGTTCAGCCAGCCTGCCGGCGCCCAGACCCAATGCGCCAACGGCGCATAGACCAGCAGCGACCAGGCGGTCAGGAACACCAGCATGGCGGAAAACCGCATCCGGTCGGCAAACGCCCCGGTGACCACCGCCGGGGTGATGACGGCAAAGGCCATCTGGAACAGGATGAACACCGACTCGGGGATGGTGGTCGGCACCGGCGCGGCAGTTGTTACCCCCAGGGTGAATGGCCGGTCCCACGCCTCGGCGAGGCCGTCCAGCAGCAGCCGCGAGGTGTCGCCGATCCAGGCATTGCCGTCGCCGAACGCCAGCGAGTAGCCGGCCACCATCCAGACAATGCTGATCAACGCGCACAGGGAAAACGACTGCATCATGGTGGCGAGCACGTTCTTCTTGCGCACCATGCCGGCGTAGAACAGCGCCAGGCCGGGGATGGTCATCAGCATCACCAGGGCGGTGCACAGCAGCACCCAGCAGACATCGCCCGGCTCGACACGCGCCGCCACTTCGGCGGCGTGGGCCGGGGCGGCGAGCAGAACGGCAGGAAATATCAGGGCGGCCGCAATCGGCGGCCGCACGCTCAGGCAACACAGCATGGGATGGGGTCCTCAGGCAGCGGAAAAGTCGCGCCCCCGGCAGCGATAGCCGACGCCAGAAACCGACACCGCAATCGACAGCGAAAACCATGCCACGCCGGTATCGCACCCGCCGCCCGGACCTGCCGCGGAATTGGGCATGCGGTTCTGACCGCAGGTCCGGCAGTTGCCACCGGATCGATCCGTCTCGACCGCGCCCGGGCTGCCTACGGAATGGGCAGTCGGGGCGTTGCCCCGAACCCCACCAGGGGCGTCGCCCCTGGATCCCACCAAGGGCCGGAGGCCCTTGGAGCCCATTTCATGTTCGGTCTTCGGGATTGCGCGCGAATTGGTTATGCTGCAGCGCAACATAGGACGAGGTTTTCTGATGTCGAATACGCCGCTCGCCACCGCGATACCGCCCGCCCAGGGCTATGGCGGCACGATCCGGGCGCTGCACTGGATCGGGGCGCTGCTGGTCATCGCGACCTGGGGGCTGGGCATCTCGCTGCCGGAAGGACCGGCCCGCGCGCCAGCGATGGCGCTGCACAGCAGCTTCGGCGTGCTGGTGCTGTCGCTCTCCGTGCTGCGCATCCTCTGGCGTAGCGCCAGGCCCCAGCCAGTCGCGGAGGGGCCCGCCTTGCTGGCAACGCTTGCACAGGCGGGACATGTGACGCTGTATGCGCTGACCGTGGCTCTGCCGGTCACCGGATTGCTGGCCCGCTGGGCACGCTCGGGGCATGCCGCGCTGATCGGCGGATTTAACCTTCCCGCGCCGTTCCCGCTGCCGCCGACCAAGCTGTGGGCCGGGATGCACACGACGATCGCTTACGCACTCGCCGCGCTGGTGGCCGCCCATGTGGTGGCGGCGCTGTTCCATCACCTGGTGCTGCGCGACGGCGTACTGCGCCGCATGGTGCCGGCCTTGTCCCGGTGAAGCGTGCGGGCGGCGGCTATGCCGCCGCCGTCGCGGATCAGGGCGTTCGGGTCAGCAACAC
Source organism: uncultured Alphaproteobacteria bacterium (assembly GCA_963714255.1). Classification (GTDB taxonomy): domain Bacteria; phylum Pseudomonadota; class Alphaproteobacteria; order Acetobacterales; family Acetobacteraceae; genus Rhodovastum. Next base: position 102,120 of record CAVQNU010000015.1, on the reverse strand, counting down.
GCGGTAGCGACAGACCTGCTGGGGGGGAACGAGCAACTCGCCGACGAAAGCGTTGGGCTCAAACCGCCCGCCGATCCAGATGCGCGCGCTCATCAGGTCCACCGTGGCGTTGTTGCGGATGGTCCCGCTGAACTCGCCGAAATTGACCTGATTCCCGGTCACCTTGAAATCGATGATATGGATTTGCGGCTGGCAGACCGGGCCCGGCAAGGCGGGGTCGTTGATGACGGCATCGCCCGCATAGGTGCCCTGCCATGCCGCGGCCTGCTCCAGGCTGGCGGGGGGTAGGCTGGCGCAGCCGGCGGGCACGAGCACGGCCAGGAGTGCAACAACTTCAATATGGTGGCGCACGGCGCGAGTCCTTGACGGCTCGTGATCTTACCAGGGTGTCCGGCGGCGGAACAGTAAGATAAGGCCAGGGCTTTGCCCTGGACTCCGCTCCTTAAGTAATGGGTTCCAAGGGCCTCCCGGCCCTTGGCGGGTCCAGGGCAGAGCCCTGGCCTTCCGTCCTACTCCGCCGTCTCCGGCTCCCGCTCGGCGCCGTTGTCGCCCTCACCCTCGGGGCCAGGCAACGCCGGCACCGCCGCCTCGATAAACTCGAAGTCGAGCTTCTTGTCCTTGAGGGTGACTTTCACCGCCCCCCCCTTGACCAACCGCCCGAACAGCAGCTCCTCGGCCAACGGTTTCTTGATGTGCTCCTGGATCACCCGCGCGAGCGGCCGGGCGCCGTACAGCTTGTCGTAGCCGCGCTCGGCCAGCCACTCCTTCGCCGCACTCGACAGCTCGATCGTCACGTTGCGGTCGGCGAGCTGCGCCTCCAGCTGCATGACGAACTTCTCAACCACCCGGCCGACGATCTCCGGCGTCAGATTGGCGAAGGGAATCACAGCATCCAGCCGGTTGCGGAACTCCGGCGTGAACATCCGCTTGATCGCGTCCTCGTCCTCGCCCTGGCGGCTATCGCGGCCGAAGCCGATCGCCTCCTTGGCCAGGTCGGCCGCCCCGGCATTGGTGGTCATGATCAGGATCGTGTTGCGGAAATCGACCGTCTTGCCGTTGTGGTCGGTGAGTTTGCCGTGGTCCATCACCTGCAGCAGGATGTTGAACAGGTCCTGATGCGCCTTCTCGATTTCGTCGAGCAGCAGCACAGCGTGCGGGTGCTGGTCGATTGCATCGGTCAACAATCCGCCCTGGTCGAAGCCAACATAGCCCGGCGGGGCGCCGATCAGCCGCGAAATGCTGTGCCGCTCCATGTACTCCGACATGTCGAAACGGATCAGCTCGATGCCGAGCGTGGCGGCCAGCTGGCGCGCGACCTCGGTTTTGCCGACGCCGGTGGGGCCGCTGAACAGGTAGTTGCCGATCGGCTTCTCGGGATCGCGCAGCCCCGCACGGCTGAGCTTGATGGCAGCGGCCAGCGCCTCGATGGCCTGGTCCTGGCCGAACACCATGGACCGCAGGTCGCGTTCGAGGTTGCGCAGCGTTTCCTTGTCGTCGGCCGAGACGGATTTCGGCGGGATGCGAGCGATCTTCGCCACGATCTCCTCGACATCACGCAAGGTGACGGTTTTGCGCCGCTTGCCCTCGGGCTGCAGCATGCGCGAGGCGCCGACCTCGTCGATCACGTCGATCGCCTTGTCGGGCAGCTTGCGGTCGTGGATGTATTTGGACGACAGCTCGACGGCGCCGCGGATCGCTTCCTCGGTGTAGCGGACCTTGTGGTGCTTCTCGTAGTTGTTCTTCAGGCCGCGCAGGATCTTCACCGCGTCTTCGACCGTGGGTTCGTTCACGTCGATCTTCTGGAACCGGCGCACCAGGGCGCGGTCCTTCTCGAAGTAGTTGCGGAACTCCTTGTAGGTGGTGCTGCCGATGCAGCGCAAATTGCCCGAGGCCAGGGCGGGCTTGAGCAGGTTCGACGCATCCATGGCGCCGCCGCTGGTAGCGCCCGCGCCGATGACCGTATGGATCTCGTCGATGAACAGGACAGAATTCGGCTGTGCCTCCAGCTCGGTCACCACCGCCTTCAGCCGTTCCTCGAAATCGCCGCGGTAGCGGGTGCCGGCCAGCAGCGCGCCCATGTCGAGCGCGTAGATGGTCGACTTGGCGAGCACCTCGGGCACGTCGCCTTCGACGATGCGCTTGGCCAGACCCTCGGCTATGGCGGTTTTGCCGACGCCGGGGTCGCCGACATAAAGCGGGTTGTTCTTGGTGCGGCGGCAAAGGATCTGGATGGTCCGCTCGATTTCACTCTCGCGGCCGATCAGCGGGTCGATCTTGCCGGCCAGGGCCTTCTTGTTGAGGTTGACGCAGTAGTTGGACAGCGCGTCCTGGCCGCGGCGGGCCGGCTTTTCCTCGCGTTCGGTCTCGGGATGGGGCTCGCTCGGGGTGCCGGCGCCCTGCACCGGGCGGGGCTGGCTGCGGCCCGGCGCCTTGGCGATGCCGTGGCTGATGAAATTGACCGCATCCAGCCTGGTCATGTCCTGGGTCTGCAGGAAATACACGGCGTGGCTCTCGCGCTCGCTGAACAGCGCCACGAGAACGTTTGCGCCGGTCACTTCGTCGCGGCCGGAGGACTGGACATGGATGGCCGCGCGTTGCACCACGCGTTGAAATCCCGCGGTCGGCTTGGGGTCGCCCGGGCGGTCGGTGGCCAGGCCGGCGAGGTCCTTGTCGAGGAACTCGGTCAGGTCGGTGCGCAGCTTGTCGAGGTCGACGCCGCAGGCGCGCAGCACGGTGGCCGCGTCGGTGTCGTCGGTGAGACCGAGCAGAAGATGCTCCAGCGTCGCGTACTCATGGCGCCGCTCACTGGCAAGCGCCAGGGCCCGGTGGAGCGTCTGCTCGAGGTTTCGGGACAGCATATGGCAACGCTCCTCAGCTCAGGGTCGTCGGTGGTCCTGCATCATGCCGGCGCCGCAAACCGTTAACATAGGCTAACCGATGATATGGGGGTGGGCGCGGCCGGCATGAGACCCCATCATTCTTTCTCGATTGGCGTCCGGCCGCACCAGCAAAAATGCGGTTATCAGGATTTAATTTGTGCGACCGCCGGCCTGCAGCCGGTCGTATGGCCGGGTGGACGGGGCGGCACAGCCACCCTAAGGGCCCCGGCCAAGGGCGGCGATTACGCCAGCCGGGCGGGCCCAACCCGAACCGGACCGTGCCCGCCCCGCGTTTTCGCCCCGCTCGTCTTTTTCGCCCGGTTATTTTTTGGCCCGGTTGCTCGTTTTCGCCAGCCACTCTTTTTCGCCGGTCACTCTTTTTCGCCGGTCACTCTTTTTCGCCAGTCACTCTTTTCGCCGGTCACTCGTTTTCGCCGGTCACTCTTTTTCAATAGTGCACTGCAGCGGGTGCTGATTCTGACGGGCCAAGTCCATCACCTGCGTCACCTTCGTCTCGGCAACCTCATAGGTAAAAACGCCGCACACGCCAACCCCGCGGCGATGAACGTGCAGCATGATGCGGGTGGCCTCCTCGCGCGACTTCTGAAAGAAGCGCTCAAGGACATGCACGACGAACTCCATGGGCGTGTAATCGTCGTTGAGCATCAATACTTTGTACATGGCGGGCTTGCGGGTTTTCGGGCGCGCCTTCACCACCACGCCGGTGTTCGGGCCTTCGCCGCCGCCATCGGTGCGGCCATCGTTGCCGCGCCCGCCATCGCCCGGCGTGCCAGCACCCGACGCTCCGGGCCTCATCGTCGCAACTTCCGAAGCTTTGACCACCGTCCAGTGCAGTTCGTACTCGATCATCGTTCGCGACCGCCTATTTTCCGGCAGTGTCCGGGGATCGGCGCACCGCCACTCCGGCCCTGCCCCGGCCCCATTCGACCCTTGCCGGGTGAACATATCGGAAAGCGCGGTGCGGATGAAAGGGCGTCGCGGCAACAGGCCGCCGATTGCGACAAACCGAAGACGCTGGCGGAACGGACCGGCGCGGGGAGGGCGACCCGCCGCTTGCCCTGTGTCGCAAAACGAGATGCCGCTAAACGAGCGAAGGCCCGGGAGGGGGGTCCCGGGCCTTCCTTCACGCCCCTCTGGGGGGGAAGAGGGGCGAGGCACGACCGTCCGCGGTTACGCGGCGCGGCCGAACTTTTCGACCGCGAGGGTCACCCGGGCGGTCACCGGCGCCCAGGCCTGCTCGGCCAGCTTCAGGCTGGCTTCGGTCAGCTTGGTGGTCTCGGCCACCGCCTTCTCCAGCGACGACTTCGCCAGGCTGGACTGCAGGTCCACCGCGTCCTTGAAGGACTTCACGCCAGCCAGCGCCTTCACGGCCGCCAGCGTCTCGTCGATCTGCGCCTGCGCCGTGGCAGCGAAGTTCTTGGACAGGTCCTGCACGCCCGCGGCCCAGATCTGGCTCGCCTTCACCACCGCTTCCACGTTGGCCTGATTGAACGCCACGAGGTCTTCCGCCGTCTTGATCGCCGTCATGTTGATGTCTTCCTGTCGTTGGGTTTTCTCGAAACCGGCCGCAGGGCCGGTCAGGGCTAATGTCACGCTGCTCACCGGTCCGGGTGCCTGGGCCTTGGCCAGCTCGACCGCCGGCTGCAGCGCCACGTCCCCTGTCTCCCCGCTCTTTTTCGCCATCCTGCTCTCCACTTCACCGCGTCGGCCCGGCCTGACGGACCTGTTATGTGGCGGCCCGGGACATCCGGTGCCGAAATCGCGTTCGGATTCGCTGGCGCCGGATTGCTTGGCGAAGCCGCGGTTCGAACTCTATGCTGCACTGCAGCAAGGGCGTTATAGAGGCGCTCTGCGCCGCCGGTCAAGCATTTTTGTGCAGTGCACAAAACGCCCAATGTGGCCGGTTTGCGCGCCGTTCACGGCATTAGGTGAGAAGATCGGACTAACCCCCTCAAGACGCCGCGCTTTGCCGCCCGCGAACGTCTGGACAGGCGCGCCGGACGGCCTGTATGGTCCACATGGCCGAGCTTGGAGACACGATCGCATGCCTGCTACGCGCCGCCGTTGCGACAGACCGGACGCCACGCGCGTTGTCCTGGCCGCAGCCCTGCTCACCATTGTCCTGGCCGTCACCCCCGCGCGGGCGCAGATCGGTTCGGACCGCTACAGCTCCATCATCATCGATGCCGCCACCGGCAACGTGCTGTCGGAAAGCGCCGCCGACGAGCTCCGCCACCCGGCCAGTCTCACCAAGATGATGACGCTCTATATGGTATTCGAGGCGTTGCGCGACCGCCGCATCGCGCTCGATCAGAACGTGCCGGTCTCGCCGCATGCCGCTAGCATGAGCCCGACCAAGCTCGGCCTGATGCCCGGGATGCGCATCACGGTCGAACAGGCGATCCTCGGCCTGGTCACCAAATCCGCCAACGACGCCGCCGCCGCGCTGGGCGAACTGCTCGGCGAGGACGAGGACCATTTCGGCCAGATGATGACGCTGCGGGCCCGCGCGCTCGGCATGAGCCGCTCCGTGTTCCGCAATGCCTCCGGCCTGCCCGACCCGGAACAGGTGACCACGGCACGCGACATGGCCACCCTGGGCCAGCGGCTGGTGCGCGACTTCCCGACCGAATACCGCTGGTTCTCGATTCCCAATTTCACTTGGCACGGCCGCACCATCTACAACCACGACCGGATGCTGCAGACCTACCCGGGCGCCGACGGCATCAAGACCGGCTATATCGATGCGTCCGGCCACAACCTGGTCACCTCCGCCGTGCGCGGCGAGGTGCGGCTGGTCGGGGTGGTGCTCGGCGCCTCCACCAACCCCGAACGCGACGTGCATATGGCCGCCCTGCTGGACCAGGGCTTCGAACGCATGGATGTGCCGATCAGCCCGCGCGCCGGCAGCCACCTGCCCACGCTGGTCTCGACCGCCAACGCCGCGCCGGCCCCGCCGCCAGCCCCGCGCCGCATTCAGGTGGCGCACTGGAGCGTGCAGGTCGGGTCCTTCGCGAGCGAATCCGCCGCCCGGCAGGCTGCCAGCCTGGCCCGCCGCAATGCCGACGACGGCGATCCGCGGGTGGAATCGGCCGGCCCGCGGGGACATGTCACCTGGCGCGCACTGCTCGGGGGTTTCACCGAGTCCGAGGCGCGGCAGGCTTGCGCGGCGCTGGCACGGCATCGGATGGCTTGCTTTCCGATCCGGCCGGAAGGTGGGCAGCTCGCGAGCAAGTAAGGAAGGCCAGGGCTCTGCCCTGGACCCGCCAAGGGGCAGTGGCCCCTTGGAACCCATTACTTTTAGGCATTTGTCTTGAGAGGGGGACAAGGCGGTGAACCGGTTCACCGCCTTGTCCCCCGCTCAAGACAAATGCTTGAGTAGCGGGGTCCAGGGGGCCGCTGCCCCTTGGCGGGTCCAGGGCAGAGCCCTGGCCTTCCTTCCCCGCACCTCCCGCGGGGCAGAATGATGACGCTTCCACTTGCACCGATCCCGCCGCTTGCGCATGTTGGGTGGTCATGATCGTGAGAGCTGCCGGACCGGGCCGTGCCCGTCGCACGGCGGGCGGAGAGCAGAAAGCATGGACGGCGGAGCCGACGCACGACGGATTACCATCTACCAGCCGGAGGATTTCGCCGGCATGCGCGCCGCCGGCCGGCTCGCGGCAGAGACGCTGGACATGATCCAGCCGCATGTGCTCCCGGGCGTGTCGACGGGGGAACTGGACAGGATTTGTCACGAGTTCATTACCGGCCACGGCGCGGTGCCGGCGCCGCTGAATTATCGCGGCTTCCCGAAATCCACCTGCACCTCGATCAACCATGTCGTCTGCCACGGCATCCCGGGCGAACGCCGGCTCGAGGAAGGCGATATCGTCAACATCGATGTGACCGTGATTCTCAACGGCTGGTATGGCGATACCAGCCGGATGTATGTGGCCGGCACGGCGTCGACCAAGGCACGCAACCTGATCGACGTGACCTATGAAGCGTTGATGCGCGGCGTCGCGGCGGTGCGGCCGGGGGCAACGCTCGGCGATATCGGCCACGCCATCCAAACCTATGTGGAAAGCAACCGCTTCAGCGTGGTGCGCGATTTTTGCGGCCACGGCATCGGGCGGAAATTCCACGAGCCGCCGAACGTGCTGCATCTGGGCCGCGCCGGACAGGGGCCGACCCTCAAGCCCGGCATGTTCTTCACCATCGAGCCGATGGTGAATGCCGGCCGGCCGGAGGTGAAGGTGCTCGACGACGGCTGGACGGCGGTAACACGCGACCGCAGCCTGTCGGCGCAGTTCGAACACATGGTGGGGGTGACCGAAGACGGGGTGGAGGTGTTCACCTTCTCGCCGTCCGGGCAGCACAAGCCGCCATACGGGCAGGACTGACCGGGCGCCGATGGGGGAGGTTTTCGTCACCACCCAGCGGCTTCGCTTTTGCGACACAGACCGGCTCGGCCACGTGAACAATGCCGTCTATAGCGTGATGTGCGAGGCCGGGCGGTCCGAGCTGATGCAGGAAGCGGGGCTGCTGGAACCGGGCTCGGGGCATGGGGTGGTGATCGCGCGGCTGGAGCTTGATTTTCTGCGCGAAATGAACTGGCCGGGCGAGATCCGCATCGAGACGGCGATTCACCGGATCGGCCAGAAGAGCGTACAGGTGCGCCAGCACGTGCACCAGGGTGCGACGCTGGTGGCCAAGGCCACGTCCATCCTGGCGGTAATCGACACGGCGAAACGGCGGGCAGTGCCGATCGCCGATGCCTGGCGCGCCGCGCTGGAGCGCTGGCTGGTGCCGGAGTTCTGAGCCGCCGGCGTCGGCGCGCGCATTGACGCGGCGGTGACGGCGCATTCATTTCGGATACGCGGCGATTCGTGGCAGCCTGCCCGGCATGCGCACCCGCAAGGGCCTGCCCGAACAGTTCGGCCTGATCGACCTGGCAGCGCCGGCCGGCGCGGAGGGGCATCGCGAGCGGCTGCGCCAGCGCCTGCTGACCGCCGGGCCAGACAGCCTGAACGACCAGGATCTGCTGGAAATCATCCTGTTCCTGGCCCTGCCGCGGCGCGATACCAAGCCGATCGCCCGCGCGCTGCTGGCCCGGTTCGGCAGCTTCGCCAATGCCATCGCCGCCCCGGTGAGCGAATTGCGCGCCATCGAACATATGAAAGACTCCGGTCCCGCGGCGCTGAAGGCGGTGCACGCGGCCGCATTGCGCCTGGCGAAGGCGGAAGTGATCGCCCGGCCGCTGCTGAACAACTGGGACCGGCTGATGGAATACCTCAACGCCGTGCTGGCGCGCGAGCGGGTGGAACAGTTCCGCGTGCTGTTCCTCGACACCCGCAACCGCCTGCTCGGCGATGAGGCACAGGCGCGCGGCACGGTGAACCATACGCCGGTCTATCCGCGCGAAGTGGTCAAACGCGCCCTGGAGTTGCAGGCCACCGCGCTGATCCTGGTGCACAACCATCCGAGCGGCGACCCGACGCCCTCGCGCGACGACATCGAAATGACACAGGAGGTGCGTCAGGCCGCCGGCGTACTGAACATCGTGCTGCACGACCATGTCATTGTCGGCAACGGGAGATGGCTCAGTTTCCGCCGGGAGGGGCTGCTGTAGGCGTTGGCGACGAGCCCGGCCACGTGGTTTGCCGCTTATCGCCTGCGGGGCTGAACGTCACACGCGCAGATAGGTGATCAGCGATCCGCCGCGCTGGAAGCGCATATGCGCCCATTGATCGTCGAGGTCGTACCAGATCTCCAGATCGCGTTCGCCGCGCATCTCATGGCGGCGGGCCTGCAGCGTGCCGCCCAGGCAGGGCACTGCCTCCAGGTCACCGGTCAGCACGCGCTGTTCGCTCAAACGGCCGTCCTGCGAACTGATCACCGGCGCCGCCAACAGGATGGCCGGATTCCAATAGGTGGACGCGAGCGCGCCGGGCGGGGCGACATAGGGTTCGGTGCCGCTGCCCAACACCAGCAGGTCGCCGGCAGGATCGGTCGCGGTGCGCATCCATGCCGCCGTGCCGTTGTCGTCGGTGCGGCTCTCGATGCCGGCAAAATGCGCGCCATGCCAGGTTTCGGTCGCCCGGTGCGCAAAGCGGTAGACGGTGATCCAGGCGTAGCTGACGGCGATGTCGATGGCGACATGCGCGATGGTGGTGTCGCCATGGCGCCCGAAGTCGATGCGGTGGGTGCCGACCTCGACGCCGTCGCGCAGGATGCGGAAGGCAATGGCACCGCCGGGCGGCAGGGCGAGGTCGGCCCGCGCGCGGCGCGCCAGCGCCACCGTCGCGCAGGCAGCCGCCAGGCCACGCCGTCCGATCCGCCGCCCGGAGAGGGTCTTCGCCCCGGTCTGCATCCGCTGCTCTCCCATCCCGCCAGCGCCGTTCAGGTTGGGCGCGGTCAGGGACACGACAAGAGGCACCGGACGTGGCACACTCGATCCCGGGACCGGAAAGAGGCAGAGCGCCGCCTTGCGCCAGTTGCTGCTGATGCGTCACGCCAAGTCGTCCTGGGACGACCCGCGCTTGTCCGATCACGCCCGCCCGCTGAACGCGCGCGGACGCCAGGCCGCGGCGGCCATGCGCCGCGCCATGCATGAGCTGGGACTGGCGCCCGACATGGTGCTGGTGTCGTCCGCACGGCGGACCCTGCAAACCATGGAAGCATTGGAACCCTGGGACGACACGCCGCTGGTCGAACCGATGGACGCGCTGTACCTGGCCAGTGCGCCGCAACTACTGACCGTGTTGCGCGGCGTCGCAGAAACGACACGCAGCGTTCTGCTGCTTGGGCACAACCCGGGGCTGCATGAGGCCGCCATGCTGCTGGTGGGGCCACGCGCCATGGCGCTGGGCGCGCCGGCGACCCGGCGGCTGGCCGAGGGGTATCCGACCGGCGCGCTCGCCGAGTTCGCGGTGGCAGGGTCCTGGCGATCGCTTGGCGAAGGCGGCGGGCGGTTGCTGCGCTTCCTGTGTCCGCGCGATCTGCCGGAGATGGCGGCCTGACCCGCACCGATCCCCTTCCCGACAATCCGCAAGGTGGCGCGCTGGCCGAGACCGCTCCCGCTCCACCGGTCCCGCGGCGCCGGCTGGTCATTGAAATGGAGCTGGCACCCGACGCGGCGCCACGGCTGGCGCATCTGCTGCCCGGGAACGCGCGGCGACGCGCGACACCGGTGCGGTTTTTCTGGTACGACACGCCGGATTTCGAGCTTGCCGGCAATGGATTGTCGCTGGTGGAACGCCAGCTTGGGCGTGAGACAGTCTGGCGCGTGGAACGTCTGCTGCCGCATGCCGGGGTGGCAGTGCCGCCGGGTACCCCCTGCCCCGTGCTGGCCGAAGCGGCGGACGCGGCCTCGCTGGGAACCGCGCTGCCGGCGAGCCTGACCCGGATGGCCGGCTTCGAGGGTCAGCTGCGCATGCTGGCGGCGGCGGACGGGGTCCAGGTGGCGGTGCTCGCCGGCAGGCTGCGCGCCGCCGCCGCGGATTTTGCGTGCTGCCGGATGGAGCTGGCCGGGCCGGAAAGCGCGGTGGCGGAGCTGGGCACGCTTCTGGCCGGGCGGCTGCCCCTGCATGTGCCGGCCGAGAGCCTGGGCGCCGCGGCGATGGCGGTGGCCGGGCGGACCACGAAATCCCGCCGCCACCCGCCGCCCGTCCTGCCGCCCGACCGCCCGGTGGGCGAGGCCTTCGCGTTGCTGGTCGCGCAGCTGGCCACGGTGATCCTGTCCGAAGCGCGGCGCGCGGGGCCGGTGGAAAGCGAACCAGTACACCAGATGCGGGTCGCGGTGCGGCGGCTGCGTTCGGCGGCCGGGCTGTTCAGCCGGGCGGTGCATTGCCCGGAACTGACCGCCTGCAAGGCCGAACTGCGGGCCTTGGCGAAAGCGCTGGGCCCGACGCGCGACTGGGACGTGTTTGTCGCCGGCGCCGGGCGCGCAGTGGCTGCGAATTTCGCCGAGGACCGGGCCGTGCAGCGTCTGCTGGTGGCTGCCGAACGGCGCCGGCTAGAGGCCTATGCGGCGCTGCAGGCGCATCTGGACAGCCCCGAATTCCGCCGGCTCGGCATCGCGCTGGCGGTACTGGCGACGGCACGGCCGTGGGAAGCGGTTCTGGAGGCAATACCGCTCGCCGGCGAGGACGAGGCGGCGGCGGCCCGGCAGGCCGAACGGCTGGCCGGGCCGCTCGACGGTTTCGCGGCCAGGGCGCTGGAGCGCCGGCTGCGGCCGTTGCGCGAACCCGGCGCCGATATCGAGTCGCTGCCACCGGCCGCATTGCATGGGCTGCGCCTGCATGCCAAGCGGCTGCGCTATGCCTGCGAGTTCTTCGCCCCGTTGTTCCCCGGCCGCGGCGCGCGGCGGTTCATCCGGCGGCTGGGTGTGCTGCAGGAGCGGCTGGGCCACCTGAATGATGGTGCGGTGGCAGCGGGGCTGATGGCCGAGATGGGGGCGGCACGCGGCTATGCGGGGGGCGTGGTGCGCGGCTTCGTAGCGGCGCAGGCGGCCGGCACACGCTTCCGGATCGGCCGGTCGTGGCGAAAGTTCCACCGGCTCGATCCGTTCTGGGATTGACCATCCGCACCGGCGCCGGCCTCACCCGCCCTGGCCGCACCCGCGCTGGCCGCACCCGCCCTGGCCGCACCCGAGCGGGCCGCACCCGAGCGGGCCGCACCCGAACGGGCCTGCCCCCTGAAAACCGCGATGAAACCGGTCGCATATTGCACCATTGTGGCGTGCAGGCTAGGCGTGCGCCGCCCTGACCAACCAAGCTGCAGGAGATTCGGTTTGGCCTTGCACCGCCCGCGACGGATTTTTCGTGGCAGCGCCTTCGACGCCCCCACTGTCGGGGCCGGAGTCCTGCTGCAGCGCATCATGCTGGCGGGGCTGGCCACCGCCGGGATCGGCACCGGCCTGCTGATGGCCGGCCAGCCCGCGGATCTGTTCGGACCAACGCCCGTGCCGGCCGGCGAGGTGTCGGCCGACCCGCTGCTGGTGGCGGTGGTGGATGGAGCCACGCTGCGCCTGCACGACACGGTGGTGCGACTGCATGGCGCGGCAGCGCCGGCGCGTGGGCACAGCTGCCCGGACGGCCAGGGCGCCGCCTACGATTGCGGTGCAGCGGCGAGCGCCGCACTGGCGAGCCTGGTGCGCGACCGCCGGGTGGTCTGCCGCCTGAACGGACGCGATCAGGCAGGCCTGATGCTCGGTGTGTGCGAAGCGGGTGGCACCGAGATCAACCGCGCCCTGGTGGCTGCGGGCTGGGCGCGGGCCGACGGGCCGGCCTTGGGCAAAGCCGAGGCAACGGCGCGGGCCGGCCGCCTTGGCCTATGGCGCAGCGGGGCGAACCCGAGCTTCTGAGCCTTCCTGCCAGGTACGTGTTTGAGCGGCTGGCCTTTGCTGCAGGCGCGAAGGTTGCGCACCTGCGACCGGCGCCCTAGCATCCGGCCGTTCCGAGGTGATGGTGGGGGTCACCCCGGACCAAGGTGTGGCACCACAATCCGGCGGCCCGTATCGCCGCCTGAAGCGAGGGACAACAATGAGCGGAACGAGCGCGGGCGGTTCGATAACCGTATCACTTGACGGCAGCAACAGGTCGACGAAGCTGTCCTTGATTCCCGGCAGCATCGGTCCGCAGGTCGCCGACATCCGCAAGCTTTACGACACGGTTGGCGTGTTCACTTATGACCCGGGGTACGGCAACACGGCATCCTGCGAAAGCAAGATCACCTATATCGACGGCGACCTCGGCGTGCTGCTGCATCGCGGCTATCCGATCGAGCAACTGGCCGAGAAATCGTCATTCCTGGAAGTGGCCTACCTGCTGCTGAACGGCGACCTGCCAACGCAGGCGCAGAAGACCGCCTTCGAGCTGGGCGTGCTGCGCCACAACATGGTGCATGAGCAGCTGCGCAGCTTCTACAATGGCTTCCGCCGCGACGCCCACCCGATGGCGGTGATCTGCGGCGTGGTGGGGGCGCTGTCGGCGTTCTACCATGACAGCCTGGACATCAATAACCCTGATGTCCGCCGCATCAGCGCCTTCCGGCTGATCGCCAAGCTGCCGACGATCGCGGCCTGGGCTTACAAATACTCGATCGGCCAGCCGTTCATGTACCCGCGCAACGACCTCGGCTATGCCGAGAACTTCCTGTACATGATGAACGCGGTGCCGCCGGAGGCGTATGTGCCCAACCCGGTGCTGTCGCGGGCGATGGACCGGATCCTGATCCTGCACGCCGACCATGAACAGAACGCCTCGACCAGCACGGTGCGGCTGGCCGGTTCGACCGGCGCGAACCCGTTCGCCTGCATCGCCGCCGGCATCGCCAGCCTGTGGGGCCCGGCGCATGGCGGCGCCAACGAGGCGGTGCTGAAGATGCTCGGCGAAATCGGGCATGTCGACAATATCAAGAATTTCATCGAGCGTGTGAAGGACAAGAACAGCAACGTGCGGCTGATGGGCTTCGGCCACCGGGTCTATAAGAACTACGATCCGCGGGCAAAGATCATGGAGAAAACCTGCCACGAAGTGCTGGACGAACTCGGGATCAAAGACGACCCGTTGCTCGACCTTGCCATGGAGCTGGAAAAGATTGCGCTGAGCGACGAGTATTTCGTCCAGCGCAAGCTGTACCCAAACGTGGACTTCTACTCTGGTATCATCCTCAAGGCGATGGGCTTCCCGACCAGCATGTTCACCGTGCTGTTCGCGGTGGCGCGGACGGTGGGGTGGATCAGCCAGTGGAAGGAGCAGGTCGAGGACCCGAGCCAGCGGATCGGCCGTCCGCGGCAGATCTATACCGGCGCCACACAGCGCGATTACGTGCCCCTGGCGGCGCGCGACTGACGCCTATCGCAGCTTCCTGACAGGCCCGGCAGGCGCATGTCTGCCGGGCCATTTTTTTGGGCATCGCCAACCCGCGGCAAATCCGCGTCGTCACAACGTTCTGGGCGGCGTTATTGGGTTGTGGACATATTTATCCACAGCCTGTTGATAACCGACGTGAACAATGCCGCTCAAACCCCTAGACGGGAAGACAATTGCAGTCGGAGGGGTCGATGTCTACTCAAGTCACTCACCAGTCATAATGTCGTATTGACGAGATGCGAACGTCCGGCGTACGAACGTCACGCTCTATAACGCGCAATTATTCAAAAGAATCAGCCTGCTGCGCCGAATAACGAATTGTTGTTTGTACAGCAACTTGCTAGCTTGCGTTCGTATGCGGCCGAGGCTGCCATGCCAGCTCATCAGGAGGATTTCATGCAGGAATTCCGATCTCTCGACGCGCTGGTCCGAACCAGGCTTCGGCAATGGCCGCAACGACCACCCGGCCTGGCCGCCCCCCGCACCGGACGGGATGGGTGGCTGCGCGGACGACCCACCGAAACGACAAGCCCTTGTCACCCGTTCCTGAAACTGCCCGGCAGCGACCGCCTGCGCACCCTGCCCGACGGACTCTGGCTCAACTTCGGTGGCACGCCTGTGGAACCCTTTGTGGATATCCTGGCGATCGAAGCCTGCAGTTCATTGCCCAACCTGCTCGACAAGCGCTCGCGCTTCGCGCCCTCAACCCACTCGCTCCTGGCCGTTTGCCCTGTGCCGTGGCTGCTCGCCCCGGTCACCGCCAACGACCCGACGCCGCGCTGGCAGGCAACCGGGGTGCTGCGCCACGAGCCAACCACACCGGTCAGCCTGCCGGTGCGGGACGTGCGAGTCATGTATGCACTGAAGCGAAACCACTACGAAGGTTTCGCTGATTCCCAGGTGCCGCACCCGCATGAATACTTCGTGCCGATGGACACGCTGACCGCCGAATCGGCGCACGAAAACCCGCGGCTGCAGGCCCTGCTCGCCCGCGCAACAGCAAAAGCGAACTTCTTCTAGCCCGCCTTCAGGCTGACCGAAAACGGTCAGGGCGCGCTATCTTGTTATTTTGTCGATCAACTTTACCGGCCGGCTGTCGCGGGTGAAGCCGATGTTGCGCTCACGCCGACACGTGCGCCGCCCGCCAGCCGTTATTCAGGCCGCCCGGGCGGCGGCAACGGCAACCCCGCGCCCGCCATCACCTGGCGCGCCAGATCGGGACGATCGGTGCAGATCCCGTCCACCCCCCAGGCGATCAGCCGCACCATCTCGGCAGGATCGTTCACCGTCCAGGGGACGACACGCAAGCCCAGCGACTGCGCCTCCCGCACCTGCGCACGGGTCAGGCCGTCCTGCGCGGGCGCCCAGGTTGCCCTGGCCGCCACCGCGGCCACCGCAACCGGCACCGAGCCGCCAGTTTCGGCTGCCACCGGCACATCCCACCACAGCGCCGCCTGCGCCACTGTTTCGGGACACGTGAGAAAGGTCAGCGGTATCCGTGGATCACGGGCGCGCACATGGCGCAGCCCGCGCCAGTCGAACGACCGCACATCGAGCCGCCCCAGCGCACCGCACGACGCCGCCACAGCCAGCACAAGATCCGCCATCCCCGCCGGCGACACCGTCGCGTCCGGACGGTCAGGCAAGGTTTTCAACTCGGCATCGATCCGCACCGGACCGGTCGCCGCGAACGTATCGCGCAATGTCGGCACCCGGGCGCCATCGCACGGCACCTGCTGCGGATGTGCCGCCGCCGCGCGACTGCCCGGCCGCAACCGCCCGAACGTCATAGCGCGCCAACGCGGCCAAGGTCAGCGAGCGCAGCAATGGCCCCTGCCCGTTCAGCCACGCACCGTCCGGACCGCGCACGATATCGCCGTTCAATGCGACATCGTGGAACACCACCGGCACCCGATCGGCGGTGACGGCGATATCGAGCTCAATGGCATCGACGCCCAACGCCACGGTCGAGATGAACCCCTCCAGCGTGTTCTCGGGAAACAACCCCCGCGCGCCGCGATGGCCCTGCAACTCGAAGCTCATTCTTGCCTTTGCCTAAGGGGGGGCGCGGAAGCAAGCAAGGCCAGGGCTCTGCCCTGGCCTTGCTTGCTTCCGCGCCCCCCCTTAGGCAAAGGCAAACACGGGGGTCAAGCATGAGCGGCAAAATCTTGGGCGTTCTCGGTGGCATGGGTCCGCTCGCCAGTGCACATTTCATGGTCCGCCTGACCTTGTTGACCCCGGCCGCGCGTGACCAGGACCATGTGCCGGCCGTCTTGTGGTCGGACCCGCGCGTGCCGGATCGCACCCGGCAGTGGGTGGCCGCAGAGGACGATCCGTTGCCCTGGCTGCGGCACGGCCTGCGCGGGTTGAAGGCGGCCGGGTGCGGGGCGGTCGCCGTTCCGTGCAACACGGCGCATCGCTGGTACGACGAGATGGCCGCGGAGGGGATGCCGGTCCTGCACATCGTCGATGCGGCGGCGGCGGCACTGCGCCGGGCGGCACCATCCGGCACGGTAGGGGTGATGGCCACCGCGGCAGCGTTGCGCATGCGGCTTTATCAGGACCGGCTGGAGCGTCTGGGCTGGCGGGTTATCGTGCCCACCGAGGCGGAAATGAGCGGCCTGGTCACGCCGGCAATTGCCTGGATTAAGGTCAACCGGACGGCCGAGGCATACGAACCGCTGGTGGAAGCGGCGCGTGCGCTGGCCCGCCGCGGAGCCCAAGCGGTGGTGCTGGGCTGCACGGAAATCCCGCTCGGCCTGCAGGCCGGGTCACAGAGCGACATCGGTGTGATGCTGGTTGACAGCATAGATGCGCTGGCGCTGGCGGCGATCCGCTGGGCCCGCGCTAAGGCGTGATGGCGCAGCCATCACCCAACGTGCCGGTGAAGGGTGTCCAGGTCTGGGTCTGCCCGAGCAGCGGCACCAGCAGGTAGCCGCGCAGCTTCAGATTGCCGGTGGCGTCGAGGTGAAGGGTGCAATTCCAGTTGGAGCCGTCGGTTGGGTCGGTGATCTCGCCGGACCAGTGGCCGGGCCCGTCCGCCACGGCGTGCAGGATGGTAAGCCCGCACATCGGATGGCCTTGCGGGTCAGCCGGGATGCTGCCGTCCGGGTGAACCGGCTCGCGCATGCCGGCGATGCGTCCACACAGGCCATTGTCGCAGGGGCGGACTTCGATCACGCCGTCGCGGTCCTGGGTGAGCCACAGGCCCTCCGGGCCCGCGGCACTGGCCGGCCCGGCGGCCGCCAGGGCGGCCAGGACAAAAAGAGCGCTGCGAGGGGTCAATGACAGCCGCAATCCGCCACGGAGCCATCTCCGTCGCCCACCACATGATGATCGATCCATTCGGCGACCAGCCGGCGGGCCTCGTCCAGCGAAGCTTCCGGGTGGTGGATACGATACAGCGTGGTGCAGGCGCGGAAGGCGTCCAGATCATGCGTGCCGAGGGCACGGAGGTCGCGGTAGGCGGCGACCACGGCGCGCTCGCAGCGCTGTCCTGTTTCACTGTTGTCGCGTCGCATGGGTGCATCCGGCTCCCGCCGCCTGGCGCGGCGCGATCCAGTATTAGGGGCGCTTGACGGTGGGAGCAATCAGGTGCGTGCGGCGATTTCCGCCAGTGGCTTGCGGGCATTCCCGGCAGTCGGATGGCAACGGGGCAGCGGGCTGCCGAAGAAAAACCAAGTCACCCAGAGAACGCCGAGAATGAGGCTTCCCGCTGAGACCTGTCCTTTCTCTTTTTCGGTGATCTTTGTGTAACACTATAACTTGCCCCGCGGCCGTCTCACTCGAGCGGAAAGCGCCGCCGGATTTCGGCCGCAACCCGGTCGGCCTCATCGAGGCGCGGCCGCGGCCAGGGAGAGATGTCGTCGCCGAGCAGGCGGACATGGCCGGACCGGTACAGCGAAGCGATCAGCCGGCGATGCCGGGCACCGGCCAGTTGGGGCAGTGCCACGAAGATGGGCGCGGTGGTCGCACAGGCCTCGCTGATCATCGACACCGAATTGGCCGTGGCCACGACGGCGTTGGCACTGGCCAGGAAGCCGAGATACGGGTTCTCGCCCGGCTCGCCCCACCGGTACAGCACGTGCAGCGTGCGGGCGAGCCCGGCAGCCAGCGCATCGGTGGCCTCGCTGCCCGTACGCCGGCTGGTGGTGGCCAGCACCGCGCCGCCACGCTCCGCGGTCAACCGCGACACCGCCATGCCCAGCCGGTGCGCAAGCGACGGCGACAGGTTGTTGCCGCGCATCGGCCCGCCGACCAGTAGGGCCACCCGCGGATGCGGCAAGTGCAACAGGCGCTCGTGCCAGCTCGACTCGGCCTGGCGCAGGATCAGCGGCGAGACGCGGTGCGGCGCGCCCAGCACCGGCAGCACGTTGGTCGCCACCGGCGGATTGTCGTGCTGCGGAATGACCAGCAGGTCGAACTGCGGGTAGCGCAGCAGGCCGCCGACGCCGGGACGCATGCAATGCACGATGCGGCTGCCATGCCGCTGCTTCAGCCACAGCGCCACCGCGGCCGACCGGCTGCCGGCCGAGATCACCAGCGCCGGCCCGTACTCTTCGACCAGCGCCAGCGGGCCCGCCGGCACGCGCCGCACCATGCCGGCCCGGCTGGGGGCGGCAAGGCCGAGCAGCGAGCCGCGGCGCAACAACCCGGCAACATGCGCCATCCAGTTCCAGGTCAGCGGAATGCGGCGGAACGGCACGCCCAGGCGCTCGGCAATGCCAATCGCCTGCGCCGCGGTGCCGGCGCGCGGGTCGTCAAGCACCCAGACCCGCTCGGCGGACGGGGCCCAGTGGTCCGGCTCGTCGGGCTGGCCGTCGCTCACGCGGATGGACGCCCGGGGATAGGGCGGTTAAGGGAGAAGCGGCGCAGGAGATAGACGATGGCGAAACTGGACATGACCGGGGGTCACACGACGGATTGGGACCGGGACGCCGCGCTGACGACAGCGCGCATCCTGCTGGAGATCAAGGCCGTCAACTTCCGACCCGAGGAACCCTATACCTTCACCTCGGGCTGGAAGTCGCCCGTCTATATCGACTGCCGGCGGATCATTTTCTTCCCGCGCGCCCGCGCAAAGATCTGCGAGCTGGGCGTGGAGAAGATCGGCCGCCACATCGGCTACGAGAGCATTGACGTTGTCGCCGGCGGCGAGACGGCCGGCATTCCGTTCGCCGCCTGGATCGCCGATCGCATGCTGGCCCCGATGGCCTATGTGCGCAAGAAGCCGAAAGGCTTCGGCAGGAATGCGCTAATCGAGGGCGATGTGCCGGAGGGCAAGCGGACCCTGCTGGTCGAGGACCTCACCACCGACGGCGCCAGCAAGATCCAGTTCTGCCAGGCGCTGCGCGACGCCGGCGCGGTGGTGAACCATACGTTCGTGGTGTTCTACTACGGCGTGTTTCCCGGCAGCTTCGAAACCCTCGGGCGGATGGACATTCAGTTGCACCATCTGTGCACCTGGTGGGACGTGCTGGAGGCCTGCCGCGACCGCCCCTACTTCTCGGAAACCGCGCTGGCCGAGGTGCGCCGCTTCCTGGAGAACCCGGTTGCCTGGTCGGCGGCGCATGGCGGCGTTGCTTCCGCCGCGGAGGCCGCGGAGCGGAAGGCTGGGGCGGGGTGAGGCAGGCAAAGTAAGGAAAGCCAGGGCTCTGCCCTGGACCCCGCTACATAAGACAGTTGTTCTACGAGCGGGGTGAGGCGGTGAACCGGATCACCGCCTCACCCCGCTCGTAGAACAACTGTCTAATAGTAATGGGTTCCAAGGGGCCACTGCCCCTTGGCGGGTCCAGGGCAGAGCCCTGGCCTTCCTTACTTTGCTTGCATCACGCCGACCCGCCCCTGCCGCGGCACCCAGGCGGGCGGACGTTTGACCGTAACTGGTTGGCTGGGCCGCCTGCTCTCCGCCGTCGCGTCGGCAGGTCCGATGCTCATGGCGGCGGCGAATGCCACCGCGGCGATGGCCAGGTCGCGCCGGTGTAGCGGCGTTATGTTGCGGTGTTCGGCCATGTCTGGTCTCCGATGGGCCGGGCCGGGCCGGCGGTGCAGACAGCCTATGGCCGGGAATTGTTGGCGAAGGATGAACCTGCGGCGCGGTCAGGCACCGGCACGGGTCAGCCCCACCAGCGTGGTCTGTGGTGGCTGGCCTGGCTTCAGGCCGGGCCAGTTGGTGCCAGGATGGTCGAAACTGGCGCCTGGCTCGGCGCCCGGGTGGCGGACGGCGACAAGCAGCGTGCCGTCGACGGAAACGGCGCCGCCAATGGCGGCGCCGCGCGGCGCGAAGTAAGCGGCGGTCAGCGCAAAACCGGGCGGGGTGGCCACGAACACCCCGTCCGCCGTCGCCGACAGCGCCCCCTGCTGGTCGGTGCCGATCCACAGCCGACCTGCCTCGTCGCGCGCCAGCGAATGCGGTGCAGCGAGCCAGGCCAGCGAGCCTTCCGGATAGACGCCGCCGCCCACGCCCGGATCGCCGCCAAGCAACAGGATATCGCAGCTCCAGTCGGCAGCCGCGGGATCGTTGCCCGCGGGGCGGAGGGTGAGCACGTGGCCGGCAGCGTTGCGTTGGCGTGGGTTGAAGGCGTCCGGGCGGGCGCGCAGGGGATTGCCCCGGCAGGCCAGGTGCAGCGTATGGTCGTCGCCGATGGACAAGCCGCAGGGGGAATCGAATTCGCAGGCGCCAGCGGTAACCGCGGCATCGAGCGCCGCGGCGGCACCGGGCGGCAGGTCGACGAAGCGCAGCCGTGTGCCGTCGGCACGCGCCACCGATAGCGTGCCTTCGTCCAGCAGGACGCGGTTGGCACCGTGGCTGTCCTGGGCGGCGGCACCGGCAGAGACAAAGCGGAACAAAAAACCGGCCGGGCGCGCATCGGTCATGAACACCACCGCGCGCCCATCGGCCACCAGCGTGGCGGCAACGCCGGCTCGGCCCAGCCGGCCGAGCGCGGTGCGCTTCACCGGCGGCGCCTGCGGGTCGAGCGGGTCAAGCTCCACCATCCAGCCGTAGAGAGAGCGGGCGGCGGGACCGGAATACAGTGTGTCGGCGGCCCCGAGGCGGGTGAGCCAGGGGGCGGGGTCGCCCTCGGCCAGCAGAACGGTGCCCCAGGGCGTGGCGCAGCCGCCGCCGACGGCGAGCACGCCGGGCACGACATCGCCGCGCGACGGCGCGAGCGGGCCGGACAGCCGGCAGGGCGTGCGCGCGGTGAGGCGGCGGGCCTGAAAGCCGCCGTCGGCGACGCGCCAGTGTCCGCTCCGGCGTTCCAGGGTGAGGATGGATGCGCCCTGGGCCAGCCCGGCCAGCAGCGGCCGGTCGCGCCCGCCCGGAAACATCATGCGCGCCTGGGCGGTGGGATGCGCGACCGCCAGCACCAGGCGGGCAATGCCGTCCGGGCCGGATGGTGCGGGCACGGCGCCGAGCACGCTCGCGTCCCAGCCGAACTGGGTGGCGGCGGCGATGTCGGTGGGGTTGCGCGGATCGAATGGCGGGGCATCGAACTCGACGCGGTCGCCCCAGCTTATCAACTCATCGCGACGCCACCCCGGGGCCGGCACGTCGCCGGGGCGCGGGGCCTGGGAGGCGGCGGCGCCGTGCGGCCGCGCCCGCGCGCGCGCCGGGACGGCCTGCAGCGCGGCGGCGGCCAGGATGGCGCGGCGGTGCAGCGTCACGCAGCCCCGGTTGCGGCAGGCAGCTTCGGGTCGGTCATTCCGGTTCCTTAGGGGCGCGTCAAGGTGGCAGGCGGACGGGCCGGGTTCAAGCCGGCGGGGTTCCGCCACCAGCCGGAACCGGCTTAGACTGTCAGCATCCGTCCGTTGCCTGAGAGGCTTGCCATGACCCCGCCCCGCGCCAATTCCGCCGCCGCCCGCGACATCGCCTATGCGCTGCACCCGTACACCGACCTGAAGTCGCACCTGGAGGCCGGGCCGATGGTGATCAGCCGCGGCGAGGGCGTGCGGGTCTGGGACGAGAACGGTAAGTCCTACATCGAGAGCGTCGCCGGGCTGTGGTGCGCGAGCCTCGGCTTCTCGAACGAGCGGCTGGTGGCGGCGGCGGCGGCGCAAATGCGCAAGCTGCCCTTTTATCACGCGTTCACCGCCAAATCGCACGAGCCGATGATCGACCTGGCGGAGATGCTGATCGAGCGCGCGCCGGTGCCGATGAGCCGGGTGTTCTTCGCCAATTCCGGCTCGGAAGCCAACGACTCGGCGATCAAGATGGTCTGGTATTTCAACAACGCCCTCGGCCGGCCGAAGAAGAAGAAAATCATCGGCCGGATCAAGGGCTACCACGGCATCACCATCGGCGCCGCCAGCCTGACCGGGCTGCCGGCCAATCACCGCAGCTTCGATGTGCCGCTACCGGGCTTCGTCCACACGGTGTGCCCGGATTTCTATCACGGCGGCGCGCCGGGCGAAACCGAGGAGCAGTTCGCGACACGCTGCGCCGATGCGCTGGAAAAGCTCATTGTCGAGCAGGACCCGGACACGGTGGCGGCGATGTGGGCCGAGCCGATCCTGGGGGCGGGCGGGGTGATCGTGCCGCCGCGGACGTATTATGAAAAAATCCAGGCGGTGCTGCGCAAATATGATGTGCTGTTCGTGGCCGACGAGGTGATCTGCGGCTTCTGGCGTACCGGCAACTACTGGGGCAGCCAGACCTTCGGCATGGCGCCTGACATCATCACCTGCGCCAAGGCGCTGTCGGCGTCGTATCTGCCGATCTCGGCGGTGCTGGTGAACGAGCGCGTCTTCCAGGGACTCGCCGAAGAAAGCCACACGATCGGCACGTTCGGCCACGGCTTCACCTATTCCGGCCATCCGGTGCCGGCGGCGGTGGCGGTCGAAACATTGAAAATCTACGACGAAATGGACATCGGCGCGCATGTGCGCGAGGTCGGCGCGCATCTGCAGGCCGAGCTGCGGCGGCGCTTCGAGGACCACGAACTGGTGGGCAATGTGCGCGGCATTGGGCTGATCGGCGCGCTGGAGCTGGTGGCGGACAAGGACGCACGGGCGAATTTCGACCCGAAGGCGAAAATCGGCGGGCGGCTGGCCAAACTGTGCGAAGCCAATGGCGTGATCGGCCGCGCCTTGCCCGCCGACGTTCTGGCGTTCAGCCCGCCGCTGATCATCACCGCGGCCGAAATCGACGAAATGCTTGACGGGGTGGCCGCGGCGCTGGACGCGCTGGCGTCGCAATTGCGACAGGAGACCATCACCGTCGTGGCCTGATCCGAGCAGCGACGGAGGGCCCTGGCGCCGCTGCGGCGTCAGGGATCCCGATTGCCGCTGCCACACCACCGGCACGGAGCACCGCGTTTCGGGGATCATGTGCCAGCCTCGGAGACGCCCCGGTCCGGCACTCCGGACCGGCGGACGCAGAGGCCGCCCGATTCGCCGGCCAGGCATGCCGCCGCTCAGCGCGTGCGGCTGACCGTGTAGTCCGCCACCCCGATGAGGCAGGTCTTGATCGGACAGTCCGGGAATGACGCCAATCTGGCCTTCGCCTCGCCGGCCAAACCGGCGGCACGATCGAGCGTGGCGCGGATGGCATCGTGGCGCTCGATCAGGCGCATGGCATGCGCCAGATCGTCACCGGCCTGCTCGCTCGCCTCGATGGTACGCTGCCAGAATGCGCGTTCCTGCTCATCGCCGGCAGCATAGGCCACCATGATGGGCAGAGTGATCTTGCCCTCGCGGAAATCGTCGCCAACCGTCTTCCCGAGCTTTTCCTGGTCGGCGGCATAGTCCAGCGCATCATCCACCAGCTGGAAGGCAATGCCGATATTCATGCCGTACTCGGTCAGCGCCGCCTCCTGCGCCGGCGGGCAGCCGGCCACCACCGCACCCACCTGGCAGGCGGCGGCGAACAGGGCTGCGGTCTTGCCACGGATCACGTCGAGGTAGCGCGCCTCGCTGGTGGTCAGGTCGTTCTGGGTGACCAGCTGCAGCACCTCGCCCTCGGCGATGGTGGCGGCGGCGTGGGAGAGGATGTCCATCACCTTCAGCGAGCCGTCGGACACCATGAGCTGGAAGGCGCGGGCGAACAGGAAATCGCCCACGAGAACGCTCGCTTTGTTGCCGAACACGGCATTGGCGCTGGCCAGGCCGCGGCGCAAGGCGCTTTCGTCGACCACGTTGTCGTGCAGCAGGGTCGCGGTGTGGATGAACTCCACGCAGGCGGCGAGCTCCGCGTGACGAACCCCGCCCTGGTAGCCGCACATGCGCGCTGCGGCGAGCGTGAGCAGCGGGCGCAACCGTTTACCGCCGGCGGCGATGATGTGGGCCGCCAGTTGCGGTATCAGGTCGACCGGGCTGTGCATGTTCGCGACGATGGCGCGGTTGCATGCCTCGAGATCGGCGCGCAGCAGGGCCACGAGGGTGGCGAGAACGTCCTCGCCATCTCCCGGCGAGGGGCACGGCTGTTCGCTGGCCGCAAGGACCGGATTCGGCAGGGCCGAACCTGGCGAAGAACCTGGCGAAGATCCTGGCGAAGAACCTGGCGAAGAACCTGGCGAAGACTGGGGCAGGCTGGCGACGACGCCCAAACTTACTCTCCCGGAGGGGCTGCAACACTCTTGCGTGCGGCGCGGATGGCCGCACCATATCGGCCGGATGGAAGCAGGGTCAAGGCGAGGCGATTCAACGCTTTGGACCCCAGCTGCCGCGGCCCTGGCAAGGACCCCCTGCATGCGCGTCGTCGCTGTCTCCAACGACTTGGTAAGGCTCAGCTTCCTGGGCGCCCTGCTGCGCGATGCCGGGATCGAATTCGTGCTGCTGGACGGCCATGTCAGCGCCGTGGAAGGCAGCATCGGCGCCATTCCGCGCCGGCTCGCGGTGGCCGAGGCGGACGCGATGCGGGCTCAGGCGGGTGCTGGCGGAGGCCGGCGAGGGCTGATGGAGACGACCGAGGGCGCGTTGCTGGGCGGGCGGGTCAGGCATGCGCAGCCGCGAACCGGCCATCGTACCGGGCTGGAGCCGGTGCTGCTGGCGGCTTGTGTGCCGGCGCGGCCGGGCGAGCGCGTGCTGGAAGGCGGCACCGGCAGCGGGGCGGCGCTGTTGTGCCTGGCGGCCCGGGTACCGGGGCTGCACGGCGTGGGGATCGAGCGCGACCCCGGCATGGCGGCGTTGGCGCGGGCCAATGCGGCCGCCAACGGGTTCGGCGGACTCGTGATGTTGCAAGGCGACCTCGCCACGCTGCGCCCGGACGGGGTATTCGACCATGCCCTGGCCAATCCCCCCTGGCACGGCGCCGGAACCGCCTCGCCGGAGATGCTGCGAGAGGCGGCGAAGCGCGGGACGCCGGGGCTGATCGGCGTGTGGGCACGGCATCTGGCGGCGCCGCTCCGCCACGGTGGCACGCTGACCCTGGTGGCCACGGCGGCCACCCTTCCCGCCTGCCTCGCGGCGCTGGGCGAGGCAGGCTGCGGCAGCCCTGCCGTGCTGCCGCTGTGGCCGCGCAGCTTCCGGCCGGCCGGGCTGGTGCTGGTGCAAGGGGTCAAGGGCGGGCGCGGAGCGTGCCGCCTGCTTCCGGGCATTGTGCTGCACGCAGAAGGGAGCGGCTTCACGCCGGAGGCAGAGGCGGTGCTGCGTGACGGCGCGGCACTGGCGGTCTAAAAGCCGGACACCCGTAGACCCGATTTCTTACGTAGCGGGGTCCAGGGGTCCACCGACCCCTGGCGGGTCCAGGGCAGAGCCCTGGCCTTACTCCTCGCCGGTATCAGGGTGGCGCAGGTGCCACAGCCGCTCATGCGCGGCCACCAGGCTCTCGATGCTGCGGCGGCGGTTGCCGTCCGGCGTGTAGGGCCGGCGCGTGAGCATGGTCTCCAGAATATGCAGGAGCTGCTCGGCCACCTCGAAATCGGCCTGGTCGCAGGCATGGTGGAAGGCGATCAGAATCTTGTCGGACAGGCGCCGGCTGTAACGCGGCGTGCCCGAACCAGTGCCCTCCCGTGCGGAGTTGTCACTCTCACTCACGTCCCGATTCGTCCCCGTTAAGCCCATGCCACGCGATCGCGGTCGCGCACCCTTCGTGCTTGGCGCCATTCAACTTTCCGCCGGCAGGCGCGCACGTATTGCCTCGGCAAGATCCTGCGCGCTCGTGCCCGGCCGGAACAGCGCCCGCAACGCTACCGTCCGGACCCATCAGATACAGGAAAGACGAGTGGTCCATCAGGTAGCTTGCCGAGTCCTTTGAAGTCACCTTGGCGTAATACACTCTGTACGCGCGGGCAACAGCCGCGATCTGCTCCGGCGTGCCGGTCAGACCGACCAGCCGGTCGTCGAACAGTTTCACGTACTCGGCCAGATGCCCCGGCGTGTCGCGCTCGGGGTCGATGGTGATGAAGATCGGCGCCACCTGCACCGCCTGCTTGCCCAGCGCGTCGAGGGCGGCGGCAATGGTCTGCAGCTCGGTGGGGCAAACGTCGGGACAATAGGTGTAGCCGAAATAAACCAGCATCCAGCGGCCCCGCCAGGTGGCGTCGGTCACCGGCCTGCCGGTGTGATCGACCAGCGCGAACGGGCCGCCGACCTGCACGCCGCCCTGGGTGGCGATGCCGGTTGCCGAGCGGATGGCCCTGGCCCACCCCGTCCGGGCGCAGCCATAACGCCAGCCAGAGGGCAAACCCGGCGACAGCGAGCCCGATGGCGGCCCAGCGGAAGATGCGGAACATGCCGCCTAGATAGTCTGCCGCGGTCGCGCACGGCAAACCGGCCGGGCGACTGCGGCATACAGCCACCACTCGCAACCGGCGGCTATCCGTGGCCGGCCTCGAAAGATGGCGCGGACACGGCCGCGATGCGCGCTCAGTCGAAATGGACGAAGCCCAGCAGCCAGGCCAAGCCAAAGGCAGCGATGCCGGCGAGCAAAAAGACGAACGTCGCCACCTGGTGCCAGCGGCCGATCGTGTGGGTGTCCAGCGGGGGCTTGGGCGGGGTGGAACCGGGAGAGGGCTGGAACGGTGATCCGGTCATGCCGGCGATTCCCGACAGGTTTGAGTGAGACATGTATCGCCCCGGCGGCGGGCGGATAGCCAGGCCGAAAACAGCGAACGGGGCCGGGCGTTACCGCCCGAGCCCCGTCCGACTTGTCACCGGAAGGCGATAAGGCGGACTGCGTTACTTCGCCGCCACCTTGTTCGGGCCGCCGATCCAGTTCGCAGCCGGCGAGGCCAGCACGGCGAAGTGCACGGCGATCGCAACCACGGTGGCGGTGACCCAAATGACCGGCAGCGCGTCCTTCGGGTTCAGAACCAGCCAGATCTTCCAGTCGTCTTGCGGATTTGCCATGGGAATTCTCCTCTATCTCAGAGCCAGGGACGCGTGGCGAACACCAACAGATGCGCCAGCGCCGCAACGGCGATGAACGCGCTGAAAGTGGTCTTGAACTGCTCGTGGAATTCTTTCGCTTCGTCTTCGGTCAGACCCGAAATGGACTTAGCCATCGGTGTATCCTCCGCTAATTACTTCGCTGCGACCTTGTTCGGGCCACCGATCCAGTTCGCGGCGGGCGAGGCCAGCACGGCGAAGTGCACGGCGATCGCAACCACGGTAGCGGTGACCCAAATGACCGGCAGCGCGTCCTTCGGGTTCAGCACCAGCCAGATCTTCCAGTCGTCCTGCGGATTTGCCATGGGAACTCTCCTGTATCTCAGAGCCAGGGACGCGTGGCGAACACCAGCAGATGCGCCAGCGCCGCAACGGCGATGAACGCGCTGAAAGTGGTCTTGAACTGCTCGTGGAATTCCTTGGCTTCTTCTTCGGTCAAGCCGGACAGCGTTGCCATTGATCTACCCTCCAAAAGGAGATTGCGTGGATTGTGCCGTGAATTCCCTCTCGGCGGGGATCGTCGTGGCAGAGGACGCCACGAAGAATTCGGTGCCCGGGGCGACCAGGCGAAGAAGGCACAGCCCATGGACCGAGCCAGCAATTCGCCCGGGCGCCGGGCGCGCACCGGGCAACGCCCGGTCGTTCCAGCCATACCCTGCGTGACGAAATGCCTGCTGCACGTTGCGTCCGATCCGATGTGGAAACCCGGGAGCTATCCGGAGCCCGGTGCCTTCGTGTTGAGGTGGAATTTAGGTTACCGGAATGTCATCTGTCAACGTGAATTTACAAAAAATCGTGTCATTCGAGATGAAGCTTGGAAAACGGCCTTACAGCAAGTTCACGGATAACAGCGGGTTTATGTCGGTTCCGGTTGCGAACGACGGCCGCGCCATGGACCCCGGAAACGGCAAACGGGGCCATGCATCTCTGCATCGGCCCCGTTCCTTGCGGTCCGGCAGTACTGCCGGGTCCGACTTACTTCGCGGCGACCTTGTTCGGCCCGCCGATCCAGTTGGCCTTCGGCGAGGCCAGCACGGCGAAGTGCACGGCGATCGCAACCACGGTGGCGGTGACCCAAATGATCGGCAGCGCGTCCTTCGGGTTCAGAACCAGCCAGATCTTCCAGTCGTCTTGCGGATTTGCCATGGGAATTCTCCTCTATCTCAGAGCCAAGGACGGGTGGCGAAGACCAGCAGGTGCGCCAGCGCCGCGACGGCGATGAACGCGCTGAAAGTGGTCTTGAACTGCTCGTGGAATTCCTTGGCTTCTTCTTCGGTCAGGCCGGACAGCGTTGCCATGTTACTCTCCAAAAAGAGATTGACTTGGTTGCACCGCGATAACCCTCGCGACGGGGATCGTCGTGGCAGGGGATGCCACGAAGAGTTCGGCGCCCGGGGCGACCGGGCAAAGAAGGCACTCCGCATGGACCGGAGCGGCGGCAGGCCATGCACACCGGGTTGTCGGGCGCGTCCCGGGCGATGCCCGGCCGTTCCAGCCCAACCCGGCGTGACGAGAATACCTGCAACACGTTCGCGTCCGTTCCGTTGCGGGAACCCGGGTTGGGTCCGGGCCTGTGCGTTCTTGATAAGGAGAGATTAGGTTACCGGATTGTTATCCGTCAAGGCGAATTTACAAAAAAAGTGTCAGGTGGAATGGACGCGTCGGAAACGACTGGCCGGAGGTGGACGGCCGGACCGGGCCCAGCGCCGTTCGTTGTCGCCCCGCAAACGGAAAACGGGGCCGTGCGTCCCTGCATCGGCCCCGTTTCCTTGCGGTCCGGCAGTACTGCCGGGGCCGACTTACTTCGCGGCGACCTTGTTCGGCCCGCCGATCCAGTTGGCCTTCGGCGAGGCCAGCACGGCGAAGTGCACGGCGATCGCAACCACGGTGGCGGTGACCCAAATGATCGGCAGCGCGTCCTTCGGGTTCAGAACCAGCCAGATCTTCCAGTCGTCTTGCGGATTTGCCATGGGAATTCTCCTTTTTCTCAGAACCAGGGACGGGCGGCCAGAACCAGCAGGTGCGCCAGCGCCGCAACGGCGAGGAACGCGCTGAAGGTGGTCTTGAACTGCTCGTGGAATTCCTTGGCCTCTGCTTCGGTCAAGCCGGACAGCGTTGCCATCGATCTACCCTCCAGAAGGAGATTGCTTGGTTTGTACCGCGAACACCCTCGCGGCGGGGATCGCCGTGGCAGGGAATGCCACGAAGAATTCAGCGCCCGGAGCAACCGGGCGGAAAGCGCGCATTCCGCGGACTGCACCGACGCGGCGCGACGCTGGCAGCGCTACCGGAGGTATCTGCCCGTTCCAGTCCAGGTTCGCGCGGCGAGATGCCTTCAGCACGCTTGCGTCCGCTCCATTCCAGGACCCCAGGACAGACCCGGGACCTAAGGCGTTTCATTCACCGCAAACCTTAGGTTACCGGAATGTCATCTGTCAAGATGAATTTACAAAACCCATGTCAACTGCAATGAGCGGCGGGAAAATGGCGTGATAGCGGATTCATGGATAACGGCCGGTTCATGTCGGCACCGGTCGTGACGTCCGGCCTTCGCCCCGCAAACAGCAAACGGGGCCGTGCATCTCTGCAACGGCCCCGTTTCTTGCGGTCCGGCAGTACTGCCGGGGCCGACTTACTTCGCGGCGACCTTATTCGGCCCGCCGATCCAGTTCGCGGCCGGCGAGCCCAGCACGGCGAAATGCACGGCGATCGCAACCACGGTCGCGGTAACCCAGATTACCGGCAGGGCGGTCTTCGGGTTCAGAACCAGCCAGATCTTCCAATCGTCTTGCGGATTTGCCATGGGAATTCTCCTTTATCTCAGAACCAGGGACGGGCGGCCAGGACCAGCAGGTGCGCCAGCGCCGCAACGGCGAGGAACGCGCTGAAAGTGGTCTTGAACTGCTCGTGGAATTCCTTGGCCTCTGCTTCGGTCAGGCCGGACAGTGTCGCCATGATGGTGCCTCGTGAAGGTTGCCACTCGGTTGCCGCGCACATCCCGCACGGCGGGGATCGATCGTGATGTTATCGTCACGACGAACCCGAAACCCAGGTCCCAGCCTGCTGGCTGGTGGCGGTTGGATTACGTGTTCGTTAGGTGCGATCTTAGATTGGTTTCTCCTGCTGTCAATTGCGATTTACATCCGCGGCGCAAGATTCCCGGCGGGACCAGCGGAGCACAAGACGGGATTGCTGCCGGGCCGCGCTGCGGCTTCAATCGGCCGATGGACCTGCCGATCGCCCCAGCTCCCCTCGCCGCGCCGCGCGCCATGCCGTCCCCGGTCATGCTGACCCGCCCGGCAGAACAGCGCGTACCGCTGGTGTTCGCCTCGGCGCATTCCGGGCGCGACTATCCCGCCGACTTCGTCGCCGCCGCCCGGCTGGACGCATTGGCGCTGCGCCGCAGCGAAGACGGATTTGTCGACGAGCTGTTCGCCGCCGCACCCGCATATGGCGCCCCGCTGCTGGCCGCCACGTTTCCCCGGGCATTCTGCGATGCCAACCGCGAACCCTGGGAACTCGACCCGGCCATGTTCGAGGAGCGACTGCCGCCATGGGTGAACACCGCCAGTGCCCGGGTGGGCGCGGGGCTGGGGACGATCGCGCGGGTGGTGGCCTCAGGCGAGGCGATCTACCGGCGCAAGCTGCGCTTCGCCGAGGCGGAACGCCGGGTCCACCATTACTGGGAGCCTTTCCACGCGGCGTTGCGCGACCTGGTGGAGGCAACCCGGCGACAGTTCGGCACCTGCCTGCTGGTGGACTGCCATTCCATGCCAGGCAGCCCGAACACCGCGCATCCGCCGGCCGATGTCGTCCTGGGTGACGCACACGGTACGTCCTGTACCGCGGCGGTGATAGGCCGGGCCGAGCAGGCGCTGAGCGGCATGGGCTATCGCGTGCGCCGGAACGACCCCTATGCCGGCGGCTACATCACCCGCCATTATGGCCGGCCGCAGGACGGGGTGCATGCGCTGCAGGTCGAGCTATGCCGGCCGCTATATATGGATGAGGCGCGCATGGCCAAACTGCCGGCGTTTGACGGCGTGCTGCGCGATATGACCGCACTGGTGGCGGCGCTGGCCAGCCTGGGATCCACAATGGATGATGGGTAACGCCCCGGCTGGATGTCGCTCGCGCCGGGCGGAGGGCAAAAAAAAGCGGCGCCTTAAGGCGCCGCCAAGTTTAGGGAGGAAACGTCCAAGAAAGCAGCCCGGCGTCACCGCCTTGCTGCGATGCACAAGTTACGGACGCGACCCCCGGAATGCAAGCGTTTTTTTGCAATGCAGCATTGGCGAATGATCGCCCCACAGGGCGCTTGGCCCGTCACGACCGGGTCGCCGAACCCGATGTCCGTTTCCACCCGCCCTCTCCGGACTTCATTCATTAGACCAGCGGCGTCGTGGCGACAGCACCTTCGGTCGCGGTGACGAACACCACACGGCCGCCGTCGGCTGCGGACACCAGCACCATGTCGCCGGCGGCGAACATGTCGGCCGCGTCGTTGAAAAACCCCTGGTGCGCCACCCGGTCCAGCCCCGCCCGGCCCGCACGGTAGTGCCAGAGCGTGAAGCCCTGGGCGTAGGCAAGGACCGACAGGTTGCGAATGGCGAAATCCATGGGTGCGCTCCGGACACAAAAAAAGCCGCTCCCCGGGGAGGGGAGCGGCTTTGCCAGTTTTGGAAGGAGGGGTGCCGGGGCCGCAGGTACAATTCGGCCGCCGACAGGACGAAGATTTAGGGTGGCGAGGGGAGCAAGGTCAAGGAATTTTTTCCTCAATTGGTCGCTTGGTCGGAATTGGTCGGCGGAAGCAAGGCCAGGGCTCTGCCCTGGACCCCGCTCATCAAGCAGTTGTCACATGAGGTGCTGGGGGATGAACCGGGTCCCCCCTCGCGTGACAACTGTCTGAAAAGAAATGGGTTCCAAGGGCCTCTCGGCCCTTGGCGGGTCCAGGGCAGAGCCCTGGCCCGGCTTCCTCCGACCGCCTCAGGCCACGATTCCCTTGACGCGCAACGGCCATTCCAGCCGGTCCAGCGCTTCGCGCCACAGCCGCCAGTCGCTCCGCTCGAGCGGATAGACCGGGTTCGGCGCCGTGCCGCGCTCGCCCCAGATGCGCAGAATGCGGGCATGCACCAGGTCGATTCGGCGACGGCGGTAGAGCTGGTCAAGGCACTTCACCACATCGTCCGGATCGCAGGGACGCGCCGTGTGCGGGCCGTCGCTGTTGCTGCCCTCGCGGCGTGCAACCAGGGAGGCCATGGTCCAAAACCAGGCCTGCTCGGCGCTGCGGAACGGTTCGCCGGGAGCGCGGCGCGGGCCATGTTGGAGCTTAACTTCGGTCGGCAGAGCACGGGCGAGGGCATGCATCGGGGGATCTCCTTGGCCGTGAATGGGTGCGTCTTCCGGAACAGGACAAGAACATTTATCTCCGCGCGTCATTCCCTTCGCAAGCGGAATATGCACATTTTCCTATTCCCTTTTGGCCAAAAATCCTATCACACTGCATTGACGCGCTCCGTCACGATCGAGTCGCAGGTTCCCGTTTCGGGTGGTCTGCTCAGGCTTGAGGTCAGGGTGGCCGGACATGAAGCATGATGACATCTGGCGCGCACTCGACACGCTCGCCGCTGAATACGGGCTGTCGCCATCGGGCCTCGCCAAGCGGGCGGGGCTGGACCCGACCACGTTCAACCCGTCGAAGCGGCGGATGCCGGACGGCAGGGCGCGCTGGCCGAGCACCGAGAGCCTGGCCAAGGTGCTGGACGCGACCGGCGCTACGCTTGACGCTTTCACAGCGCTGGTGACCGGCGCGCGCGCCCTGCCCGCCGGTGGCCGCGCCACCCCGGCCGCTGCGCGGCGTGTGCCGCTGATCGGCTTTGCGCAGGCTGGCGGCGAAGGGTTTTTCGACGATGGCGGCTACCCGGTAGGCGGCGGCTGGGACGAGGTGGCGCTGCCCGAAATCGCCGATCCGAACGCCTATGCCCTGGAGATCAGCGGCGAGTCGATGGAACCGGTGTTCCGCGACGGCGATGTGGTGATCGTCTCGCCGGCGGCACCGATCCGCCGCGGCGACCGGGTGGTGGTGCGCACCAGCGAGGGCGAAGTGATGGCCAAGCAACTGGCGCGCCGGTCGGCCCGGCGGGTCGAACTGCGCAGCCTCAACCCGGCCCATGCGGACCGCAGCCTTGATCTCGGCGAGGTGGCATGGGTGCACCGGATTGTGTGGGCGAGCCAATAACCAACTCCAGCACTCGCCTTTTCACTTTCCCCCGAGCGCCGAAATCCGCCACGATAGGCCATGCGATGGCTGCTCGCGGCGCTCCTGCTGCTCACCGTCCAGCCGCCGGCCCGTGCGCGCGAGCCGGTCGACTTGTTGCTTGCCCTGGTTACCGACGTGTCGCGCAGCATCGACGATACGGAATTCACCCTGGAGAAGAACGGCTACCAGACCGCCTTCACCAGTGGCGACGTGCTCGCGGCCATCAAGGCCGGCCCGGTCGGTGCCATCGCCGTCATCTATATCGAGTTCGCCAGCACCTATGAGGTGCGCACGGTGCTCGACTGGACGGTGATTCGCGACGAAGCCACGGCGAGCGCCTTCGTCGAACGGCTGCGTGCCGCGCCGCGCAGCTTTTGGGGCCGCACCGCCATCGGGGCGGGTATGGACCGGGCACTGCAGGCGATGGCTGCGGCGCCGTTCGAGGCCCCGCGGCAGGTGATCGATGTGTGCGGCGATGGCACCAATAACACCGGCCCGGACGTGGCCAGCGTGCGGGACCGCGCTGTGGAGTTGGGCCTTGTTGTCAATGGTCTGGCGATCATTAACGAAAATCCGGTCGCCTGGAGCTTCGCCCATGTGCAGCCGCCGGGCGGGCTGGCGAACTACTACCGTGAAAATGTCACCGGCGGCCCCGGCAGCTTCGTGCTGGAGATGCACGACTTCCGCAGTTTCGGGACGGCGATGACGCGCAAGCTTATCAACGAGATCGCCTGGCGCGGCGCTCCGCCCGCCCGTTTCTGATGCAAGCCCCGGATTAGCCGCACGCCGTTTGATCACCATGCCCGGCGAGGCCGACACTCGCGCGCATCGGCCTTACGGAGGGAAATGCGCATGGAAATCCGCAATCTGGGCCGGTCCGGCCTGCGCGTCTCGGCGATCGGGCTGGGCTGCAACAACTTCGGCGGCCGCATCGACCTGGACGCAACCCGCCGCGTCATCCACGCAGCCCTCGACCTCGGCATCACCCTGTTCGACACGGCCGATGTCTATGGCGAACGCGGCGGGTCGGAGACCGCGATGGGCCAGGTACTCGGGGATACGCGCAAGCGCATCGTGCTGGCCACCAAATTCGGTCTGACAATGGACGATGCCGGCGAGCAACAGGGCGGCTCGCGGGGCTGGATCATGACCGCGGTCGAGGCCAGCCTGCGCCGGTTGCGCACCGATTGGATCGACCTCTACCAGTTCCACCGCGCCGACCCGCTCACCCCGGTCGAGGAGACGCTGCGGGCGCTGGAGGACCTGGTACGGCAGGGCAAGGTGCGCTATGTCGGCTGCTCCAACATGCCGGCCTGGCAGATGGTCGAAGCACAATGGACCGCGAAGCAGCTCGGCCTAGGCGGATTCGTATCCTGCCAGGACGAGTATTCGCTGCTGGTGCGCGACATCGAGCGCGACGTGATCCCGGTGGCGCGCGCCTATGGCCTGGGGTTGCTGCCCTATTTCCCGCTGGCCAGCGGGCTGCTGA
Organism: uncultured Alphaproteobacteria bacterium; assembly: GCA_963714255.1. GTDB lineage: Bacteria > Pseudomonadota > Alphaproteobacteria > Acetobacterales > Acetobacteraceae > Rhodovastum. The sequence continues at coordinate 67,290 of CAVQNU010000015.1, read as the reverse complement.
CCGGCAAGTACCGCCGCGATGGGCCGATGCCGGCACAGGCGCGCCTGACCACGACGCAGCGCTTGGCCGACCGCACCCTGACGGATGCAAACTGGACAATCACCGAACAGTTGACCGGTTTCGCCGAGGCGCGCGGCCATACGCTGCTGGAACTGGCCTTCTCCTGGCTGCTGGCGCGCCAGCCGGTGGCAAGCGTCATCGCCGGGGCAACCCAGCCTGAGCAACTCGCCCAGAATGTGACCGCCGGAGGGTGGAAGCTCTCGGACGATGATCTCGCCGAGATCGGTCGGATGACAGAGGCGCGTTGACGTGCTTACCGGTAGGATCGCCCGGCGAAAGCCAATGACGGGCTACGCCCGCGTCTCAGGAACCCGACGCCCAAATGAACCGGGTGAAAACGCCTGACGGGAATGCCGATTGGGCTGGCGCTGCCGTCAGGCGAAGGCCATCACAATCCGGCCGGCCGGCCGGGTTCCCACCGGCGGCGGCGCGCTGACCGCATCGGCCGCGGCCGTGAGCAGGCCGCGCAGGTCGGCGAGCAGTTCCAGGCCGATGCGCGTGCGCTGCACCACCACGCTGCGGCGGTCACGCGGGTCCTGCGCCCGCCGTGCCAAGCCGAGCGCACCGAGCCGATCGAGCGAGCGGGTGATGGCGGGCTTGGAGACGTGCAATTGGGCGGCGAGGCCGCGCACCGTGTGCGGCCCTTCCTCGAGATAACAAATCAGGAACACGGCAAGCTGACGGGCCGACAGGTCGGGACCATCCCGGCGCACCAGGCCAACGATGGTGTGGCGAAGCGCCTCTGGTAGGCGCTCGGCCGGGACCGCAGGATTGGGCATTGACGCACCCTTCCGAACACTGACCGCAATGGTTTCATTATGCAACCTTTACGGCCCGGCGTCATCCGAAAAATGCTGATGGGTGACGAATCCGTTGCATGCCGCTCGCGCAGCCCTGTCGCCTCGATTTTTGCCGTGCGATTGTCGAGACTGCGGTTGCGACCGATGGGAACGATGCAGGACAGCGGACAGATGATCACGCAGCCGGCCGAGGTGACCCCCGCAGCACTGCGCCGCAAGGCGGAGCTTGAGCTTGCTCTCCAGGCAGCGCCGGACGAGGCCGGGCTGCGCGCGGCCTATTTCGACCATCTGCAGGCGCTGGCGGCCGGGCACACCGGACTTGGCTATGCCCTGCTGCCTGAACTGGGCCATCCATTGTATTTCCGCGGCGGCACCCCGGACGTGGTCAACCTGACGCAGATATTCCGCGATCAGGCGCTGGCGGTGCCGATGACCGCCACCCCACGGCGCATCCTGATGCTGGGCGCCTATGCGGGCTACGCGGCCGTGTGGCTTGCGCGCCGGTACCCTCTCGCCGAACTCGCCTGCGTCGAACCGATGCCGGCCAATCAACGTCTTCTCAGCCTCAACACCGGACCATGGCCGCGCATCCGCATGCTTGCTATGGCGGCCTGGCACAGCGCCACGCGACTGGCCGTGACCAAACGGACGGCAGGTGACTGGGCGCCGGCGTTGCATGACCGCGTCGAAGACGAGGAGGAACTCGTGCCGGCGCGTCCGGTGGCGGACCTGCTGGCCGCGCTGGGCTGGTCGCAGGTCGACTTCGTTCTCTGCGATGCCGTGGGCGCCGAGGCGGCGGTGTTCGCCGACCCGCAGGCGCCCTGGCTACGCCAACTGGACGTGGCGCTGGTGCGCACCCATCCGGGCCTGGTCCCCGGCGTCGAGCAGATTGTGGCCGCCTGCTTCCCACAGATGTTTTACGACCATGGCCGGCACGGCGAGCATGACATGTTCCGGCGCCACGTGCCGCTGCGGGCCTATCCGCCGGGGCCGCCACGGCTGAAGCTGATCTCCGACGAACCCGGGCTCACGCCGCTGCTGCTGCAAGATCTGGCGCCGGTGCCCTGGGCGTTCTTCATCTTCGACGGAAAATCCTGCCAGCTGCACCCAAACATGCCAGGCCAGCCGCCGGCCCGCGCAATTTTTCCGCTTGTGCTGGCCGGGCAGACGCGGTTCTCCGCCATGCTGCACCAGGCCGGTGGGTCCAACGCACCGGTCGTTTTCACGCTGATACTGGAACGGCCGGACGGCAGCGAAGTGGCACGTGCGGAGCATGTGGTCGCGGCGCACGAGCGGGCGGACTGGGTGGTGCCCCTGCCCGCGCCGACGGGCCCCCACAATCTGGTGCTGCAGACGGCCATGGCATCCGGCGCCGCCAACAACAACAACGGATGGGCCCGCTGGCTGGAACCGGCGCTCATTTAAAGGCCGGCGGGATGCCAAGCAGTGTGATCATGCGAAGCCTTGCGCTGCCGCCGGGCTGGCATGTGCATGCCGTCGCGGCCGGCGTGAGACTGTTTATTGCGCGCGCCATGCCTGCCCTGCCGGCCGCGCTGGACGCCGAGGTCGACCGGCTGTGGGCCGTCGCGCAAGGGCGCATGAACGAAAAACTGTTCAATGGGCGTGTGTTTACTGCAGACGCCATCACGGCCGGCCTGATCAGCGGCCACTGGACCGAGTTCCGCCGCATCGTCGCCCAGATGGACCGCCCTGGCCTGTTCGGCGAGCTCGGCCTGCGTCCGCTGGCGGTGAATGGCGTCGTGCACGGACCGGACGGGGTGGTGTTCGGGCGGCGCCCGACCGGCGCGGTCTATCAGCCGGGCAGTGGCAATTGCCGCCGGCCGGCAGCGTAGATCACCGCGCCGGCCGGCCAGGCGGCACGGTGGATGTTCTGGCGGCCGTGCTGGCTGAACTGCACGAGGAGGTGGGACTCAGCGCCGATGCGGTATGCGACCCGCAACCGCTTGCCCTCGTCGAGCATGCCGGTAGCCACGTGCTCGACCTCGGCATCGCGCTGCGCACCGCTTTGACGGCAGGGCCGATCCGGGCGGCGCACGCGGCGTGCGGCAATGGCGAATACGCGGCGCTGGAGGTTGTGCCGCTGTCCGACCTGCCCGGCTTCCTCGCCCGCGAGGCGGGCGAGATCACCCCACAGGCGCCGGTCTTCCCGGCCCGCATGGGAGCACTGCTGCCGGTCGGCCAGACGAAATTTCGAGCCAGGTGACGCCCAGGTCGAGATATCGGAACCGGCCTGAACGAATCAAACATGCCGATCGCCGGCGCCGCCCGAACGGACGCGCGCGGCTCCGCCGGCCCCGATTTGTCGCGCTGGCAACCTGGAAGCCGGGACACGGCAGAAGCAGCCAACGCCGTGGTGCCGTGCCAGAAGGTACCCGCCCATTGCGGCGTCTTTAGCCGGTCCGACGGCACTCAGCGCACAATCCATGGATCGGCAGACCGCACCGGCAGCGGCGCGGTCGGGTCCGGCGCAGCCGCCACACTCGCCACCGGCGTGGCAACAACGGGCGCGCACTCCGACGGCCCCGGTTTGCCCAGTTCGGCCCGCACCGCCGCGATGATCGCCGCCAGCACCTCGGCGGACGGCAACGCCGGCGTCGCCTCTGCCGCACGCACCCTCCGGTTCAGGGACGCCTGCCTGGCGGCCCTCCAGCTTGTCACGGAGGCGCGTGCGGCACGGGCTGCGGCAAACACACGCGGCACAGCCCGCGCGCCACCCACGCCCAGCAGGACACCCGCGGCAATGCCGGCAAGCCCCGTCACCAGCGGATCGGTCGGGTAAGTTATGACCATCGAGCTGCTCCCGTCATCAACATGGCACAAAAGAGGTACGACCAGATTCCGTTGTCCATCGCCCGTGCCGGCCAGCGGCGCCCTCGGGACGGGATCGTTCACGGCCGCGGCGACGCCACCGTAAGGTCGGGCAGGTCAGGCAACAGGCCGGCCTGATTTGTCACCTCAAACGCCATCATGGCGTGACCCCTGCCATCAATGGCATGGACAACCGGTGCAGACCGCAGCACCGCCGACCAGCCCCGAAACACGTGCCCCAAGACCTGCCGCCCGGGCGGCACGGTGCTTCAGTTCGCCGAATGCGCCGCCGTGGTGGCAGTAGTGGTCGTCGTTACGGCAGGAGATGCCGCGCTAGCCGTCGCGGCAATCGTCGGCGCGTGCGCAGCCGGCACCACATGAACAGGCTCGGCGATTGCCGGCTCCACGGTCGTTGCAGCACGGACGGACCAACCGGGGGCAGGCGTGGCATGCGCCGGGGCAATCCCAGCCGGGGCGGTATGAAGAGGCGTTACCGGCCCAACATGGGCGGCCCAACCGGGGGCAGGCGCGACATGCGCCGGCGCCGCCGAGCCAGCAGCCGTCGCGGCTGACGCGCCAGGTGCCGTTGCAGGCGCGGCGAGTTCCGCGCGCAACGCCGCGGCGATCGCTGAAAGCGCATCAGCCAGACGGCCAAGACCAGTGGTCAGTGCGCCGGGAACCTCAGTCGAACTCATGATCTGTTCTTACCTTCGTTCAGGATTGTCACCACGGCCCGCACCAGGCGGGTCGGTTGCGCATCAACCGCTGCGGATTGGCGGGCAGCGTAATGAGCGGCTGCGGCAGATACCTCGCCATCCCAAGCGCGTGCATCGCACGGACACCTCACGCTGTCAGGGCGGCCATTTCCCGCTCCAGCGCAGCCAGGTCCAGCCCGGCTGGCGAGACACCCAAAATGTCAATCCAGGACCGGGAAACCGTAGCTTCCGCGTTGATCGCGTAGCGCTCCACAAAGTCCGGCGTCATCGTGATTTCGAGGCCCCACGACACGGCATAGAAATAGCCGCCGTCGTACCGCCCGACGCAGACGCGATGCGGCCCCCAGCTTCCCGGCGCGCCATCCGGGCCGAACGCCACCGACCAGGATGTGAGGCCCTGCGCCGAGCCGGGCAGTGCCAGATCCAGCTGCACCGGACCGAGATAGGCGATCGCTGCGCGCAGGTGGTGGAGATTGGCAGGCGCGAGCGCCACGATGCTCGGCAAGTCCTCCCATTGGTCGCCCCACGAGACGCCGCCGGTTGCCCAGTGGAACGCGGCGACATCGCTCGCAAGCCCGATGTCGCCACCCTCGCTGCCGTCCCAACCCCAGCGCTCATAAAGGCCAAGCGCCTGCCCGGTGGTCGGCACCCGCATGTCCCCGGCCGATACCGCCCGCGCGATCTGGACCCGCCGGAGTGCGCTGCACGGAATGCAGTTGCTGTGCATGTCGTTGCCCAACGCGTCGCCGTCCAGCGTGATGTATCGGTGCCAGTCGCAGACATTCGGCACCTTGAGCGCATCCACATCCATCCGAGCTGCCAGGCGTGGCAGCTCGGAATGGGGACGGTGGATCAGGCCGAGACGGAAAGTCACGGCGCCCTCGCCACCTGGCCGAGAATCTGACGCGCCTCGGCCGGCGTGTAGGCCAGCGCTTTCGGAACGGTGACCACCGGCGTTCCGCTGATCCCCGCCTGCACCAGCAGGCCCGGAACGAGCGCCACCGCCGCATTGACGATCGGCACGAAGGGGCTGGTCTGCGGGAACAGCGGCAGAACCACATCGGCAACGGCCTGCGTGGTCTCGGCGACTTCTGCAACCACGCTGGCGGTGGTTGTACCGGGCACGATCGACACCGTTGCGTTCGCCACCTTGGCGGCATCCTCGGCGATCAGGTTGGCATCCGCCTGCACCTGGACCACCGTCTTGGCCGGCACATTCGGCACCTGCGCAACCGCAGCGGCCACGGACGAAACCCCGGTGGCGATCAGGCTCACGTCCGTTGCCCACTGCGCAGGCGTGGTGCCGAGCAGATTTTCGAGACTGGTGCAGCCGGCCAGCGCGACAAACGCGGCACCGGACAGAACGAGACGTCGTGATGTGTGCATGGGGTATATTCCTCAATGGACAGGAGATGCGGTGGACATGGCAGGAGCGGTCGCATTCGCCGCATTGCCCCAGTTGCCTCCGAGCACGTCCAAAAACGTGCGGATAACGCGCCACGTGGCGGAAGATCCCACCGTGGCCGGCGGCACCAGGGCTGCGACCTTCGCCGCCAGACCGACAAGCGCCAGGATCGCGGGCACATAGGCGCCATAGCCGAGCGCGCGGAGAATCTCCGCGAGTTGATCGGGGGTCATGCAGTAACTCCGGATACAGGTAATGCCGCCGGCAGGCGGCGGGTTCAGTCAATCAAGAGACCGGTGCAGTCTCTGGCACCATTTCACCAGCCACTGTCATCCTGATCGCCGAGGAACGGCGGTGCGGCACAGTTGACGGCAGAGATATCGCGTCGATACATTTTTTTATTGCAACGCAATTCTGGCGAGCAAGCAACGTAGGCCCGGCCGAAGGCCAACGGCAAAAGGGCTAGCGGGACCGGTAGCAGAAGCCGCACAACGGCCGCACATTCCAACATCGCTCACCGGCCGGAATCTTCCACGCCCATCGCCAAGGACTGGTAAGGCAACAGGCTGAGCCGACGTGCCCACCCAAGCCCGAAGATGCGCCAGGACGCCAGCCCGGCCATGAACACCATACGCTGCGCCTGAAACTCGGCACACACCGCCGTGCTGCCCTGTTCGCGCTGCGCCGCCGCGACCGCCGCCAGCGTCTCCGCCCCCAGCACCCCGTCCACACTCGCGCCAACCGTGACCTGGAGCCAACCGACAGCCCGCGGCACGCCGTTGTTAACCGCCGCATCGAACACCAGCAGCGCCAGCGGCGGCGGCAGCTCGTCTCCCTTCACGTGGTCCCAATAGTCATGCCGATAAATCGCCGCAGCGCCCTCTAGCGTCAGGTTGGCAATGTCCTCCGCCGGGTAGGCAGCGGCGCTGATGCCGAACTTGGTGCCGCGCAATTCGCCGCACCCCACCTCCCCGCCCGTCCAGTTTCCCGGATCGGTCCGCTCAGCGCAGAACCCGCCTTCGTGGCCGACCACCACTGCGAGGGCCTGATCGAACGCGGTCATGGCTCCCGCCGAACCACCAGCTGCGATGCCATGAACGCACCGTCGAGGTTGTAGCCGAACACCTGATCCTCCATGGCAACGATCCGCCGGCGCAGTTCATCGGCACGGATCGCCAGCGGCTGCAGCCGCTGCTTGAGTTCATAGCTGCTCACGAGTATCTTCGATTTTTCGTCGAGGCTGCCAACGTCCCTCTCCAGGCCGACGAACCGCAGCTCATGCTCACGCTTCATCGTCGTCACCTCGCCAATCGCGTTCGCCGTGTCTGCTTCGTGCTGGCTCAGCGCCTGGCGGATGAGATCCGCCTCGCGCCGCCACTCGGCCCGCGCGCGGATGGTGGAGAACGCGTGCGTCAGGATGGCGCTGAGCACAGCCACCAAAGCCGGCAGCAGCCAGTCGGAAGGGTGCTCCATGTTCAACCTCCCGCCGCCGCATGCGCGGCGGCGCCATGGCCGATCTCTGTGCGCAGGATCATCGGGACCATCCGGTAGGAGACCACGGCAGACGCAACGGTCGCCAAAATGCCGCTCTGAACCATATGCGCCGCCTGCTACGGGGTGCTGCCATCAACGATCAGCCCAACCCCGGCCAAAGCCGAAAGCAAGGACGCGAGAGCAGCGTTACTGCCGCGGGCCCCGGTCACGGTCGGCGGCGCCCGGCCATTGGCGGCCAGCACCAGCTGCCCCTCCTGGATCGCCAGTCCGCTGCCAACGCCGATCGGCTCAGGCGCCCCCGGCCCGATGCTCGCCCGCCCGAGCAGAGCCCCGCTCGCCAGTGTCAGCCGCGGCTGCACCGGCTCCAGCAGCGTCCCGACGCTGACCACACACGTCTCCCCGTTCTGCGCCAGCAGCACGAGGTCGGGCGGGTTGGCGCCGACAACCTGCGCCAGTTGTTCCAGAGTTGGCATACGGCGACCTCCCGATTTCCCGAGTGCATGGCGCCAAAGTAATCGAGCATCCGCGCGTCAGTGATCGGAGCGCCACGTGTTCCAGGTGCCGGTCCAGATGACGCTCGCGTTGGCCAGTACGGTCAGGTCAGTCCCCGAGGCATTCTCCTGCACCGGCCACGAGCCCGAGCAGGTGAACTGAACGCTGCAGTTGCAGCGGATCAGCAGTTGCCGTTCCTCCGGCACCGGCAGGCCCGCGTAGCCGAACGCAGTGGCCCCACTCCCGTCGCCGGTGATTGTCACCGGCACCTGCGTACCCATCGCGCCATAACCGCTGCCGGCGCTGGTCATCACGACTCCGATCACCGCACCGTTAGCAACCACGGCCTGGGCGGCCGCGCCAGTGCCGCTGCCGCCCACCGCAACAGAGGCCGTGGTATACCCTTGCCCGCCCGCGGTGACCCGGATGAACCCGATCGTACCCGCAACAGAGGCCTGGCTGTAAGTCAGCATCGACTGCACACCGCCTGGCGCCGCCGTCACCATCACGCTGTCGGCGATATCCGGGACAATCAGCTGCTGCACGCCGCCGTTATCGCTGGGATTGTAAACAAACCGCGTCACGAAGTTCCAGCGGTTGCCTTCAACGATCACCGAGTTGGTGCCTGCCGACAGGCAGTTGTTCACATCGCCGCCGACGAAGCAGTTGCGCGCCACCTGCACGCCCTGCGGCCCGTCGCGCAGCAAGATGCCGCCTGCCGTGTTGCGTGGCATGCCGATCCAGTTGCCAGTCAGCGCCAGCCCCTGGCAGGCGATGCCGAAGGTCTGCCCGCTCGCGTCCGACTCCACGTTTTCCGCCACCACGCCCCACGACGTGCAGTCCTGGACAACGTTGCCGTCCACGCGAAGGTTCGTGCCGCCGCCGCAGTTCACCCCGACACAAGCCTGGATAACGGTGTTCCCGGACACGTCGCACGTCACCGATCCACCGGTGTCGATGCCGAAGGCCGACGCTCCCGTCACCGTATTCCCACTGATCCGGGAATGATCCGCGTTGGCCAGCACACCCGCCCCCGATGGGGCGGCCAGGCCGTTGTTGCTGAGCAGATTGTCCTGCACCACCAGCCCCCAGCCCGACACCGCGATGCCGTAGGTGGCGTTGTCATGGCAGATATTGCCGGAAACCAGCACCATCAGCACGTCCGGATTGGCGTGTCCCCAAACCGGTGGATTGGTGTTGGTCGCATTGAAATTTCCCACCCCGATGCCGCGGTCGTTTCCCCAGCAGCGGTTGCCGACCAGCTGGACCAGATGCGCCTGCTGGGTGAAGGTAGGGTCGTTGTAGTCCACGTTGATGCCGTAGGCGGCGTTATTGTGTGCACGGCACTCCGCCACCAGCACACCGTCGCAGGCCTGCACCCAAACGCCATGTGCGGCATTGCCGGCGAACTCGCAGTCGCGCACCTCGTGCTGGCACATCGCCGGATCGGACGCCAGGAACACCAGGCCGCAGCCCAGCGCGGGCCCGCTCGCGTTCAGAAAGGCGCAGCGGTGAAAATCGGACGTCACGCACTGCGGACCGACCTGTACCCCCCAACTCTCCAGCGTCACCACGGAATTGTTGGCATCGAACACCACGCCGTCGGCGCGAAATCCGTCCGCCTGGATCGCGATCCATGCGCCGCCGCTCTGGCTGCTCCGCCGCAGCACGCTTAGTCCGGGCGTGCCGAGCAGCACCGTGCCAGGCTGGCTGATCGTCCACTGCCCATTGACCACATAGGTCGCATGGCCCAGCCGCACCGGCCGGCCGGACGCCACCGCGGCGGCGAAAGCTGCTGTATCGTCGGTCACGCCATCGCCCCGCGCACCGAACGACTCGACCGCGACCGAATCGGCGAACAGATCGGCCAGCCGGCGTGACGCCGTGGCGCCCGTGGGCAACGCCACCAACCCTGAACCCGCAACCTCCGCCACTCCGGACAACCCTGCCATGAACTGCGCATACGGCAGCGCCATATCCAGCCCGTTCTGGCCAAGGGGCACCAGGTCGCCCCCGCCCGGTGGCCCGGCCGCCGGCAAACTGACAAAGCTCTGCACCGGCGGCGCGACCGACAGCACGCCACCGGCCAACGACAGCCCGGAGCCGAGCGCCAATGTCTCCACCGCCCCGGTACCCGCGCTGCTCCGCCCAAGCAGATTTCCCTGCGGCACCGCCAATGTCGCCTGCAGACCCGCCACGATCTGCGCCTGTGTCGCCTTGCGGAGCACGCCGTTCTGGCTGACCGGCAGCTCATCGGTCGTGGCGACGGCAGACGCTGCGTCCAGCTGGTCGATGGTCGGCATCGGTTCAGCCCCCGACCGTAATCACGTTGCCGGACTCGTCCGTCACGGCCGTGCCATCGGCCGCGGTCAATGCGCTGGCCGGCGGCGCGGCCGACACCAGGGCCAGCACCGGCAGGAAAATCGCGCGTCCGATGGTCCGCCCCGCCGCGGTGCCAATCGTCACCTGCACCGAGTACACCGTCCCGGCCTGCCCGTTGGCCAGCCACAGCACGGCGACGCTGCCATCGGCCGCCAAGGACGTGAGGGTCAGGTCGCCGGTCGCTGATGGCTGGATCGTCACATCGAGTGTGGCGATCGTGTCCTTGTCGTTGCCGGCCAGGGCCGGCGCGATGTCGAACTCATAGTCCAACACATCGCCCGGGTCCTTCGCCGGCCAGGACAGTGCCGCCGGCGCCGGCGCCAGACTGCCGAGGGGGGTTGGAACAAACCCGTCGAGCACCACGCGCCGCGCGCTGCTCGGCCGGATCATTTGTGGGGCGACGGTTGGCATCGGGTAACTCCCCAAAACACGCAGGCCAGCCGCAGCGCGATGCTTCGCCGTGACCGGCGCCTGCCGGCCATCCGCGTCCCGAACTGCAAAGGCGATTCCGGTACGCCGTGGCAAAAGGCCACGGCGACGATCAATACATGCCGAAGCCCGATCAGCCGGTGTGCAGTTGCGCGACCTGCGCCCGCAGAGTGGTGAGCTCGGCCAGCAGCTCCGCCGTGCTCGGCGCGGACGGTGCCGCAGCGGAAGCCGCAACCGGCGGCGGCGCGAATTTATCGTCGTCGCCCTGCACCCAGCCCACCTGCACGGCTTGCCCGGTCACGTCGACCCAGACCAGCGAGGGGTGAAACAATGTGCCGATATCATGTGCCGTGGTGATGATCTCGGCCACCACGTGGTGCTCCAGGCGTGCATACGTCTTCATACGCTGACTTCCCCTAGGTCGCCCCAGCCTTAGGGCCTGAGCCAGGGCAACCGAATCGGAAGAAAAGAATCTGGCGGGCGGCAAGAACGCAACGAACGAATCCGAAATTGGGCGTGATGTGTCGGCTGGAGCGCCTATCCTGACCGGGTGATCGACATCGCTGCCATCAAGGCTCGCTTCGAGGCGCTGGAGCCGGTTCTGGACGAGAGAGGGCGCCGGTTGTTCGCGGCCAGTGAGGCGCGCGCTGCTGGCCGCGGCGGGGTGGTTGCGGTTTCGCTGGCAACCGGGATTGCGCGCAGCACGATTGGTCGCGGCCTGGCAGACTTGCGTACTGGCGCCGTGATGTTCAGCCCGCGGGTTCGGCGACCGGGCGGCGGCGGCAAGCCAGCGACCAAGGCCCAACCTGGGATTCTGGCGGCCTTGAACGAGTTGGTCGAACCATCGATCCGCGGCGATCCCGAGGCCGCCCTGCGGTGGGTGAGCAAGAGCCAGCGTCGTCTGTCCGCCGCGCTGGCGGAACGCGGCTTCACCGCCGGTCAGAAGCTGGTTGGCCGCCTGCTGAAGCGCCTGGGCTTCAGCCTGCAGGCCAATGCCAAGACGCGCGAAGGCACCAACCATCCCGACCGCAACGCCCAGTTCGAGCACATCAACGCCGAGGTGAAGGCGTTCCAGGCGGCCGGAGAGCCGGTCATCTCGGTCGACACCAAAAAGAAGGAGCCCGTCGGCGACTTCAAGAATGGTGGCCGAGAGCTACGCCCGAAGGGGCAGCCAGAGCCGGTTCGGGTGCACGACTTCGTCATCCCCGAACTCGGCAAGGTCGCGCCCTACGGCATCTACGATGTCGCCGCCAATGATGGATGGGTCAATCTCGGCATCAGCCACGACACCGCCGCCTTTGCGGTCGAGAGCATCCGGCGCTGGTGGTACGCGCTCGGCGCCGCTCGCTACCCCACCGCCAAGCGGCTTCTGATCAACGCCGACTGCGGCGGCAGCAATGGCAACCGAGTGCGCCTGTGGAAGCGAGAACTGCAAGTCCTGGCCGATGAACTCGGGATCGCGATCACCGTGAACCATCTGCCACCTGGCACCAGCAAATGGAATTGCATAGAACACCGGCTGTTCGCCTTCATCACCATGAACTGGCGCGCCAAGCCGCTGGTCAGCTACCTGGTCATCATCCAACTGATCGCCAGCACCACCACCGATACCGGCCTCACCGTCGCCTGCCAGCTTGATGCCAACGCTTACGAGAAGGGCATCAAGGTCTCAGACGCCGAGATGGCATCCCTAACCTCAAACCAGATCCTTCCACGCAGTGAACTATACCATCGCTCCAAGAAGCCGGATGGAGAACGCGGCACTAGGTCGCCCCAGCCTTAGTATTCGATGATCACCAGGCCGGCCGCCCCGTTGCCGCCAACCGCCCCGGCCCCGCCGCCCGGCAGGCTGCAGCCAGCGCCGCCGCCGCCACCGCCCGGCCCGTTCGCCGCAATTCCGGTCAGTTGGCCCGTGGTGCCGCGCCCATTGCCGGGCCCGCCGCCATCGCCGCCGCGCGCCGCCTGCACCACGCAGTCGGTGCCATACGCTCCCGCCTCATTGACCGCGCCTCCGACGCCGATGCCCCCTGTCCCACCGGCGTTCGGCAGGCCCGACGTCCCGCCATTGCCGCCGCCGCCGCCGGTCGCGGACAGGAAATTCCCGAAGCTTGAGGTGCCGCCCGGCCCGCCCTGGGCCGGCGTCGCGGAGGCAACGCCACCGGCGCCGACGGTCACATAGATCGCGCTGCCCGGCGTCAACCCCGAGACGATCCCGACCGCACGGCCGCCAGCGCCGCCGCCGCCGCTCGGCACGGTTGCGTCCGTTCCCCCCGCCCCACCGCCGCCAATCACGGTGACTTTCGCCTGGGACACACCGTTCGGCACCACGAAGTAGCCGCCGGCCGTGAACGTCTGCAGCGATGCGTATCCGGGACGAAGCTGTGGCAGATGGTACTGCAGCACCGGGGCAGCGATGTACGGCACGATATTGCCTGCGCCCACCATGCCCTGGCCGAAGGCCAGTGTCACGACGGCAAGTCCCACCCAGCCGGCATCGACCGGTGGCGTCAATTGGCTGCCGGTCGCCGCCGCCGCGCCGGAAATCGCCTTCAGCTGAACCTGCTGCACCCGCGAGGTGGGTTGTGCAACGCCCGCGTTGGCCGGCCCCAGCCAGGACTGCGCCGGATTGCTCGCATTGTAATATGGCAGCACAAGCGGATTGGTGTCGGTCTCAACGAACGCGGCCTCAATCAGAAAAGCCACACTCTGCCCGGCAACGGCCGGCGCCGTCAGGGTGAGCTGGAACGGCTCCAGGTTCACCCCCATCTTCACCAGACCGCCCGCGTCTGCCGGCAACGAGCCGTAGGACGTGCCATCCACCACAGTGAACGCGGTGATGCTGCCCGGCCCGACCGACACCGACAGCGAGTTCGGCGTCGTTGGTGAAACAACGAGCCCATCGACCACCGTCGCGGTCCCGAGCACCGCCTTCATCAGCGCGCCGAGCGCGATCATGGTGTTGCGGTTGAGCTGCAGCACATCCGTGTCGAGCGGAATGCTGCCCGGATAAACGATCGTGCGGTCCATTGGTGGCCCTCAGTTGGAAATACGCATCCAGGCGATCGTGGCAACCGGCATCACCCCGGCAATGGTGGCGGCGATCTCAGCGTCGCTCACCGTTTCGCTCTCCATCGACGCGCTGGCGTATTCGATCGCCCCGGCGCCCCAGCCGCCTGCAGGAACGCCCCAGCCGGCCACCACCGACACCCCGCCGCCGAGCGGCCGGAACGCAGTCACCAGGCACTGAAACGGCATGGCGAGGCTGCCCCAGCCACCCGCTTGCCCCCAGCCGCAGGCCATGCCCCAGGCGCCGGTATCGGGCGCGCGGGCGGGCTCGAAGACCACCGGCGTGCGGCCGGTCAGAGTAACAAGTGCCTGCACCAGCGCCGGCCGCGTGCCCTGCGGCTGCAGCATCGCGGCCTGCAGGCGCGCCCAGTAATGGGCGTCGCTCTCGTTCGCCTGGCGTGTCATCGTCGTGCCGAAGAAGTCCACCCCGATCATGTCCAGGAACACATCGGTTGCGGTCGCGATGCGCGCTTGCAGGCGGGCATAGCCCAGCAGCGCATAAACCTGCGCCCACACGCAGCCGATACCTGCCAGCACGGCGTCCAGGATGGGCGTGCTGCTCGCAACACCGGGTGCCGTGTCGGGAAACCATCGCGCCGGCAGCACGGCCCGCAGCCGCGACACGATGTCCGCCTGATCACCCGTTGCCATGTCACGCCACCGCGATCGTGCCGGCGCGAACCACCTGCGCCTGTGTTGCGGTCAGGTCGGAGGTCCCGCCGTTCAGCGTCACGGCCTCGACGGTGGCCACGCTGGGACAGTTCAGGGCCACTTGGTAAATCGTCCCGAACATGAACCCGGCCCCCATCCCGCCGGCATTCACCGCGGCCGTCAGCGCGGTCCCCGCCGCCGCCACCGCCTGCGCCTGGGTGTATCCCGGCGCCGCAGTCACCGTCAGGGAGATATTGGCCGCGACCACGGTGGGACCCAGCACCTGGAATGCGGACCCCACCGGCCGCACAGCATCAACGGCACTCTGCACGGCCGCCAGAAGAACACTGCCCGGCTCGCCGGTCCCGTCGTCCACTGTCACCACGAAGTTGCCGGGCGTCTCAATCCCACTGGCCGCGGTGTTCTCCTGGATCGTCCAGGTGAGTCCCTGCTGCACCGATGAAACGGCATACCCGACCGCGGCCGGCGTCGCCTGGCTCCGCGTGTTGATATATGTCTGAAACCGCGTCCGCAGCGCCGGATCGGTCTCGGCGTCGATCCCGTTGGTGAACGCCAAGGCATTCGTCACGGTATCAACCCCGATAAGTGCCGCCGAAATCAACGTAATCGTGCTGGCCTGCACATTGCCGGAGCTGCCGGCCACCTTGGCCACCACCGGCACGGTCACGCTGGCCTGGCCAGCTTGTATCGCATAGCCGTTCAGCGCGGCATTCCAGGTCGCATTGGTCGCATCCTGCGTCACGTCGAAGGCCAGCATGGCATCGGCCGTCTTCACCTGCGTTCCGACCGGCACGAACGCCGGATTGGTCGGCGTGAAACGTGAAAACGTCACCGATCCCGTCGCCGCCACCGCCGGCAGCCGCGTCAGGCCGAAATCGGCCACCCAGCTGTCGAGATCGGCCCCCGTGCTGGTAGCCGCCCGGGTCATCTGCAGCACCTGCAGGATCAGCCACTGCATCCACAACCCAACCGAAGCACTCGCTTCCAGCAGCGCCCGCAGCGTCGAACCTACCGTCAAGTCAATGAGCTGCTTTGCCGATCCCTGGACCGCGGCGGCGGCCGCGGCAACGAGGGTGGTGAGCGTCTGAAGCTGCAACTGCATGGATCAGGCTCCGTCACCGAGGGTAAACCCGAGCACCTGGGTTACATTCGTTTTGGCATCGGCGTAACTCACCCGCACAGTGATGGTGCCGGCGCCATCCGAGACCACATCGATCACCGGTTCCGGCGTGCGTGCCACCGCCATTTCTTTGAAGACCTGGCCGCGGATCACCGCACGGATGCGCGTGGCGTCTGCGGGCTGTCCGACGAACTGCGCCAGCCCGGCGCCGTAGCCAAGTTGCCAAATATAGTCGCCGGCATTGGTCAGCAGCCGGCGCAGCACCCGCTGCTGGCCCAGCGCCGCGCCGCTCACCGTCGCCACGTCACCGGTCGGCCCGACCGAAAGATCGGACCCAAACTGATGCTGTAGGTCGGACATCCCATCGCTCCCTTGTCGTCGCCGTCGATCAGTCCTGCGGATTCGGCGGCGCGCCGAGGCTGCCATGGGTATGGACGTCATAGTGGCCGCGCAGCCGCGCCAGCGACCCTTTCTGATCATAGACGTCGCCAGCGACATGTAGATCGCCGGCAATCCGCACCGTGCCGTCGTTACAAAGATGCAGTGCGGCCCCACTGCTATGTACTAGCCAAAGCTCGCCCGCCGGCGCCACCGGTGCCCGCGCCGCGTCGCTGTAGCTCGCGCCGACGATCACCCCGTGCTCAGCATCGCCCTCCTGCGGCACCACCAGCACCTGGTCGCCGGGCGCCGGCAGGCACACTGCCCCCCACCCCGCCCCGGTCCACGCCGACAGCACCGGCAGCCAGCCAGTCAGCACGCCTTCGGGCTGCAACGAAACGCGCGCCGCATAACGAGCCGGATCGACACTCGCCACCACCCCGAAGCGGGGCTGGCCAAGTGCACGATCCAATGATGCCGCCTGCGCCTTCAGCGCATTCAGAAGCCGTTCCATCGGTGTTTGCCCTGCTGGTCATGACGGTGCGGCATCGGCACTGCGCGCCCGCAGCGACTGGGTGAATCCCTGCGACACCTCCAGCCGCCGCTCCACCGAATCGATCACATACGTACGGTCGAATGCAGACCCTGATCCTTCCAGCAGGATCTGCTGCCCCGGCATCAGCGACAGCTCCCCCGGCATCTCGGCTACAATCACCCGCTCGTGCTGGGTCAGCTCCGCCAGCCGCTGCTGCGCCAACCTCAGCGCCCGGTCGGGCGTCAGATTGGGGGCGAGGTAGACATAGGTTTGCGGCGCCGCGTTCGCCTGGGTCGCCGACGCCGTCTGCACGGTGCACTGTGCGGCCCGGCTGTGCCAACTCTTCACCGACACCGCGATGCCGTGCGCCAACGTCAGCGACCGCTCCAGGTGCAGCGCGCTCAACGCCGTCACCGGTAGCACCGTTGGCGACACCTGCGTATCCGTCGCGCGGAAGTGCAGCGTCGTGCCTTGCACCCACACGCTGAACCCCTCGAATTGCGCCAGTGTCACCAGCAGGTCCCACTCCGTGGTTGCCCGTGCGAACCCGTCCAGAACGAGGCTGTCGTGCTCCAGTTCCCAATAGCGCCCCACCGGCGTGGCCGTAGGCTGCACGTCCGCCGACAGCCCATGCCGTCCTGCCAGCATCGTGGCGACGTCGCTCGAACGTCTGGTTGGCGAACGTCCCCTGTGCGTGCGCTTCGATCAGCTGCGCGCTCAGGTCCCGCCCGGTCAATCGCACCGCGTCGCCGAGCGGATCAATCTCCACCGAGTTCGGCAGCGCCGTGCACCAGATTCACCGTCTCGCCACCGAGCGAGACCTCGATATCGATGAGCACAACGTCCTGATCTGCCCACCATGCGGCGCCCCGCGCCGGGTCTGCCGACAGCGCCAGTCCCAACCGAAAGCGGTCGGCGGCAAAATGGCTGTTGTTCAGCACTTCCGCCTCAAAGGCACCGGGCACGATCACGCCGTTGGCCAGCACACGCAGCCGCGGATGGCGCACGGCCGTGAACGGACCGGCCATAATCGGAACGGGCAGACGGCTATTGGGTGGCAATACCGCCTCCCGCCGACGGATCGACCGCCGGAATGCGCAAGGTCACCAGCCCTTCCAGCATCGGATCGGAAAGTCCGTTCGCCTGAGCGATACGAATCCACTGCGTGGCGTCGCCCAGTTGCTGCGCGGCCACCTGGAACAGGTTGCCTCCAGTCACAGTGATCGTGCGCATGGCCCCTCACGTGTCCGCGTTCGCCAGGTTCGCCGCGGCACGACCCACATAGCCGCGCACCGCCGCCAGCGCCGCGAGCCGCCCGGCCAATACGACGGTCGTGCCCAGCCCCGCGGCACCCGCCACCGGCGTGCTGCCGAGTTGCCCCTCGGTCCCGGCCATGCCGATCGCGATCTGCAGCGAGGCCCCTGCCATGGCCGCGCTGGCGCCGGCATAGGCGGTGCTGCCTTGCTGCGTCGCCTGCGGGGTCGCGAGCGCGCCAATCGCCGCGCCGAGCGCCACCCCGCTCCCCAGCCCCTGCGCGGTGGTCAGATCGTCCATCACGCTGGTGGCCAGCGACACCGCGGTCGCCACCGCCGCGGCCGTCTCGTCACGCAGCACCGTGCAGGTGATACGATAGGGAACCCAGTTAGACCGGGCATAGTCCGCCTCGAAGCAGGCGATCAGCACAGTGTAGAAAAACCAGTCCCAGGTCAGCGGCCAAAAGCCGCCCTCCGCCCGCATCAGGTCGAGCGTGCGCGCCCGCGCCGCCGCGTCGCTGCCGCTGAAAACGCCCGACCACACGATGTCGGCGTCATCGCGCCCTAGCGCATCGATCACCCGGACCCCGCCGGGAAGACGATGCACGGTCAGCCGCTGCCGGCCGCCCCAGCAGACCCGCTCAGGCAATTCGAAATCCTGGAACAGGATCGGTCCCAGCAGCAATGCGCCCTCGGCCATCCCTCAAGGTCCCCACCGTTCAGGTGCCATGCAATGAGCCGGGCCAGGCGGGCCCCAGCCGCGGATCGAATCCCGTGACCCCGCCCTGGGGACGATTGACCTCGCGCGCCAGCCGGTCCGACATCCAGCGTCCGACCCGCGCACCGTCGAGATATACATCCCCCTGCACCGGCCCCGACGCCGCCGCAGTGGCCATCGGGGCGGCTGGCGCAGCCCCTGCCGCCGTCGCCACCGTCGGTCGCGGGGCCACCTGCATTCCCACCGATGCGGCAGGTTCCGCACGCGACGGTGCGGCATTCCACGCAAAACCACGCACCGGATCACGCCCGCCGACCGCCGCCAGGGGCTCCGCCGGCCGTTCCGTCAACGATATGGATGCAAACCCGCCCTCCGGCACCACCGCCGCCGTCACCGCAGGCGGCTGGCCGGCCGGCGCAGCCGGCGCATACCGCGCATAGCGCGGCGGCTGCACGGCCATCACCGTCACCGCCGCCCTGACCTGACCGCGCCCTGGCGCCGGCGCCACACCAAGCTGTCCCTGCCGCGCCTCCCCTGCCGCAGGAGGAACCGCCTGCCCGAACCCGGGCAATGGCCGCGGCGCGGCCTGCCGCGGGGCGGAACCCTGCTCGTCCAACGCCATTCGCGGCACGGCCGAAGCGGGAACAGCAGCCGATGCCAACGGCGGCCTTACCGGCGCGAGCGCCGGCATCGGCGGTGGCTTGGCGGTCGTGGCAAGCGAAGCTGCCGGCGCCGGCGTGGCCAGTGCGGACACCAAAGGTGCGGCCAGCGGCATCACGGGTGCCGGCACAGGGCTCGCGCCCCCACGCGCCTGCCCGACGTTGGGGGGCTCGGCCTCCGCCCTCTTCGCGGCACTGTGGACTGCCGGGCCAGCGCCACCCGCGCCAACCGGCGCCTGCAGCCCGCGCGCGGCCTCAGCCACAGTTCGCAGCCGTCCGGTGGTCGCCGTCAACGCCCGGTCGTACGCGGCCAGATCGTTTTGCAGCGTGGCGATGCCGGCCGATACGCCGTTCTCCAGCACCAGCCGAATGCCGACCTCGTAGGCGTCTTCCATCACGCCCCCCGCAATGCATCAGCGACCGCCGCGCCGACCGCCATCGCTGCAGGCGCGCCAAGCTCCATCGCCACGGTCGCCAACACGGGGGCCGGCGGCACGCCGACATCCCCGCTCTCGCGTCGCCGTAGCGCCGGCGACCGCCATCCGACCAGCGCATCCGTCCTGTCCGCCCGCACCTCGCCGCCAGCCGTCCCGGTTTCGTGCGCCGCCGCCAGGACCACCTCGGCCTGCGCCGCCAGCGCAGCCTCCGCCGCGAGTGCCAGGTCCAGCCGCGCCAGATGCCGCCTCAGCCCCCCCAGGGTCATGGCCGTTCCTTCCATCGCATCGAGACGAAGTCGAACTCACCGCCATCGAGCGTTCCAAGCGCGACCACCCAGGCCAGGCGTTCGTCCGCAGGCAGACTGAACGCCACATCGAAGGGCACCCCGTTCCGGATCAGGTAGAGGCAATCCACCAGATCAGGGTGCCTGCTCAGTTTCCCGCCAGTTCCCTTGGCTGGGACGGCACCGCATCGTCATCAAGTGCCGCCGCCACCGCCGCCAGCCCGTCATCGCCCAGCCGCGCCACCAGCCCCTCGACCTGTCCCTCGGTAACCGGCGGCGGCACCGGCACCTCGTCCACCGCCGCCACCGAGCACGCCAGCACCGCCATCCCCAGCCAGGGCTGGTTCTGCGCCAGCACCGGCCCAGCCGCCTTGAACAATCGCAGCTTGTCCAGCGCGGTCAGCCGCCGCAGCGACAGCATGCGCCCGCGCGCATCGGTCACCGTCGGCGCCGCCTGCGCAGCCGCCACCAGCCGCGCCGACGGTGTGTCAAATGGCGCCTGACGCTCCATCACACGCTCGTCCGCCGCGCGGCAAAGAACTCAAGCCGCTGCTTCACGCTGGAGTTGCCTTTCCACGTGCCCGCCTGCGCCAGTTTGAACACCGCGCCGGTGGACCGGTACGTGCTCGTCGATCCGTCCGTCTCGTTCACGTACTGGTACAGCGTGCCCACCGGCACCGCCGTCCCGGCAAAATACGCGGCCTCCGCCTGCGCAATGAAGTCATCCACCGCCGGCGACCCGCGCTCCACCTCGAAATGGCCTTCCCATCCCTTGGGCAGTTCGGCCGCCATCTGCGTGCCGTCGATGCGGTCGATGCGCACCGGCGCGGTGAGCTGGCGGCTCTCGAACGCGGTTACAAACGTCAGATCGACCCGGCCATAAGGTCCCATCACCACCAACTGGCAGTCGCGGCCGACCGAAAAGCTTGTGCTCGCCACCATGTCCTCCTGTTACGCCGCCGGCACGCCGGACGCATTCACCTGGGTCTGCGTTTGCTGCGTGACCGTTACCGTCTGGCCGCCTTCGATGTTGACGATGAACTTCTCGTTAATCGCCTGATACTGCACCTGCGCATCGGACTGCACGTAGCCCAGCGACGTCCGCGCCAGCGGGTTGTTGCTGGCATCGCAAATCACGCTGAACGGCACACTGCCGTCGGTGCTGCCCAGCATGCCCTGCGACAGCATTCCCTGCAGGAAGCTGAGTTGCGTCGCACGAATGCGCTTGAACAGCGCCGCGTTGACCAACTGCCCGACATATAGCCCCATTCCGGCAGCCAGGGTGGCAGCGATATAGTTGGTCAGACGCGTGTAGTTATCACCACTGGTGGCGGCGTTCGACGAGCTGTTATGGCCACACCGGACGCCCCAATAGTACCCGCCGGGTTGCGGGTTGGAGATCACGTCGATGCCGGCCTGAAACAGCGTCTGCAATTCCGCGCTGCTGTAGGTGCTCGACTGCCCCGACCCCGGCGCACCCGATTTTTGGCTGCCCACGACGCTATAGAGAGGCTTGTTCAGGCTCGACTGCTCCGGCGAAAGATTGGCCAGCCGTCCGGCCACGAAGCCTTGCGGGGATACCAGCCGCAGCGTGGCGTTTACCTGGTCGTTCCACCACAGCCAGTCGCCGAACATCAGCTTGCAGGCATAGGAATCGAGCCCGGCGGCGTGCTTCGCCGCGACCGCATTGGTGATCGTGTCGCCGCTCGGCCCGCACAGGATCACGTAGATCCCTTCGGACAGTCCGAAGGCAGCTTGCGTGGTCCAGGTACTTTCCCAGTTGGTGGGTGTGTCGTCGGCGCCCGCAACAACGGCGATGCTGCAACCCTGCCCGCGCAGCGCATACATGCCAGTGCGCGGCGACTGGTCCACGCCAATCAGGCTGCTGGCAGTCACGTTGGCGCCGTCTTGCCCCGGTGCGCCGGTTGCGAAAGTAAACGTGAACGCCTGCGGTGCTGCGGCAGTGCCGGCAGGTACTGGCCACCACGATCTGGCTCGATCCGCGGTGCACCCCTTGCCCGCTGTTGACCGCCGCCGCCAGGTTCTGCCAGAATGCGGCTCCGGTGCCGCCGATATTGTCGTACACCTCGATCGGCCCGCCCGGCAACGACACGGTCAGCCGCCACGTCGCGGCCTGCGAACCGGTCGCCAGCGTCACCGAAATCTGGTTGCCCAGGCTGCCCGTGTACAGCGCGGTGAACAGGAAATTCGTGTTCGGGATCAGAAACTGCGCGGCCGTATCGGTGCCGTCGGTGGCCCGCACGCAGCGAAAATTCGCCGCCCCCTGCTGCACCGCGGTCGCCACCTGCGTGGCCATGTCGAATTTGCGCGCCACGATCGGCCCGAAATTACTGGCATAATCGGCCATAGTGGCGACGATCACCGGCTGCCCCACCGGCCCCCAGCTTGCCGTGCCGACAACGCCCACCACATTGGTCGGCACGCCATTGAGCATGAGGTTCTGCGGCGGAACGATCTGCACATACAGATCGGGCACCACCAGCGCGGTGGTGTTAATGCTGCCCTGCTGGACAATCGGCATGCCCTAGGCTCCCTGCGCCGGCTGGCTGGGTGCCGTCACCTGCACCCGCACCACGTTGGCCGCCTGCTCGGAGGCCAGTATCGTAGCGATCGAGGCGGCATCCCCGATCACGGCGCCCTTTGCGTACGTCCCGAACGGACGCACCACGACGAGTTGGATGGTCATTGCAAACTCCCGGTCAGCTGAGCAGGCTTTTCACGCTGCCCGAACCGAGCGGCGCGAGCGTTGTGTCACCGAAGATCATCGACGGCAGCGCGTCGGAAACCGTCGTCAGGTAGTCCACCGAATAGACCAGGTTCCCGCCGGTACAGCGCCGCATCCTGGCTCTGGTCGAATTCCGTCGTCCCGACGTAGCGCAGACGCCCCGCACTGCCATCGCTGAGACCGATGAAGGTGACCGAGGACAGCGCAGTGTCGATCGCCGCGGCGGCGCTGTCGCGCGAGCCCGGATCCGGGCACCAGCAGCTGATCCGAAATTGCTGCAGCTGGCTACGGGTCCAGTGCAGTACCGGCTGATCAGCGACCACTCGGGCCACCAACAATCCCGCGCCCGGCACGGTCACCGTGGCGCCGTTCACCAACGCAATGCGCTGCGTGCGGAGCAACTGCCCAAGTGCCGCCGCCACCAGCTCCGGCGTGTCACCCGTCGCCGTCCGGTACACCACCGACATCGCATCGACCAACAGCCCGGCCAGTTGCCCCGCCTCCGCCGATCCGGCGAATGTCGCGCTATTGCCACTCACCGCCACCGTAAGGGCGGGCGTCACGCTGCTTGTCGGCACATAGCCGTCCACCCAGCGGGTCGTGTTGCGCGACGTACCGGCTTTAGGGAACACGGTGATGTTCAGCGTGCCAGCCGCCAGATCGCTCCGCAGCGACGCCGTGTTCGGCCAACCGCGATAGACCCGCACGCTCTGAGTCAGCAGACCGGCGGCGGACACCCCATTCGGATAAAATACGTTGGTAATTGCCGAGACCAATGCGGTCTCGACATCGGATTGGTCGGCCATCGCCTCGGACCCTCCTCGCGCCACGCGCGTCGACGGGATTGGAACCGTGGCGCCTGCCGCAGTGCGCCGGGATCAGCAGCCAGTTTCGGGGATGGCGGATGTCACGGAAAAGCAGTCCAGCGAGGCGATGGCAGGCCGGCGCCAGCGTCCGTCGTCGCAACAGTACCGATGCACTTGGCGTTTGCTGTCGGCTTGGTTGCCAGGCAGGCGCCAATCGGCGTGTTGCCGCCGCGCAGCGGGTTGGGAATCTGCACGACGGACGCCGTCGGCGGCGTCGTGCTGGTGTCGAGCCAGATCGCATAAGCGGTCATCAATGTTTTCCTTCGCTGGACCGTCCGGCGGCCGACCCGCGCGCCGTCCCATTGCATCCGTGCCGGGGTGCGGAACCGGCAGCGCGCCAGTGCCGCCAACTTCAGGACGCCGACTGTCGCACCACCAGCCGCCAGCCAAGGGCGGTGGATTCGGCAACCTCGACCACGCCGGCGCGACCGAGGTCGTCGGTCATCGTGTCGCCGGGCAGCAGGCCGAGCCATTCGACCGGCGGCAGCAGCACCGCCCACACGGCCTGCGGCAAAGTTGTCGCGGTCGCCAGTTCGATCTGCCCGGTCATACCTGGGGTCGCCATCGCCGCCGGCCAGTTGGTCAGCACGCCGGGCGCTGCGCTGCGATCCACCCCGCCATACACATTCGCCCCGGCGCTTACCGAACCCGACGGACGGGAAAAGCTCAGCCGCCGGAGCGTCCGCACGCACAACGGCGGCTGCATCGGCAGGTGCGCCGCCACGAACCAAACGCCGCCGTCGGCATGCACCAGATAGTCGCCGGCCCGCATGGAAGTGGCATCAAACACGCCCTCCCAGAACGCTTCGCCCCAGCCACCTGCGCGCACGCTCCGCAGCCGCGGGCGGATAAATAAAGCCGGGAACTGCAGGAAACGGTTGGTCGGCCGCAACGGATCGCCCGTGTCGGCCGGCCGGTAGGCATCGGTCTGCTCGCCGACCGCTCGCGCCGCCGTTCTCAGGCCGCACCAGACCCTGCCGCTGAGCCTGCCGTCACGCATCATACCACCAGCACAATGCCACCGTTGCCAAGCGCCGGCCCGGGCGGCACGCCCATGAAGCCGGCCAGCCGCCGCCGCCAGTCATCAAACAGCCGAACCCGATCACGCACCTCGTCGCGGTTATGGGTCCACACCGATGCCTGGTCGGTGTCGAGATTGCCGCTCGCCTCGACCACCGCCCGCTCGAGCGCAGACAGCGTGCCCACGTAGTGCCGCACCACCGCCTCCTCCGAGCCGCTCAGATACAGCAGGCGGTATTCCAGCAGCCCGTAGACCTGGTAAAAGCGCCATCCCTGCAGCAATCCGCCCACGCCATGCGCCGGATAGCCGCAGAAGCGGCGTATGTCGGTCTTCTCGGCCTCGCTGAACGCCATGTCGTCGCTCCTGCCGCCCGCATGCCGACCCGCAGCGGCCGGCGGCACTGCGTGCACCGCCGGCCATTGCCCGCCATCAGCCGATGTGCTCGATCATCACGGCCCGCTTGAAGGCGGCGTTGGTTGCCGTGGGAATCGTGCTGGGCGAGGTCGTCGTGTCCGACGGGGTGCAGAACCCGCCGATCCAGTACCAGGATTGCGCAATGATCTGCTGCAACCGGTCGATCGGCTCGCGCGTCACCATCGCCACCCCATCCACCACCGATATGATGCTGTCCTTCGGCGCCACGTCGGCCGCCGCCAGACCAGCATAATCGCCTTCGATCAACGCGCCCTTGCCACACACGATCGGCCGCCGCACCACCGCGCCGGCAAGGGTCGGATGCGCCTGCACATAGGCCTCGGTCGTCGGGATGAACCGCAGTCCAAGGAAATCGTTGATCATCCCTTTCCTGAACACCTGGTTGGCCGAGGTGGCGCCGAGAAACAGCTGGCGGAAGTCATTGTCGGCAAACAGTTGCCGCGCGGAAACGGGATCGAGATAGCAGTTGAACACGCCGTCGATCTCCGGCACCGCATTCAGCCGCAACAGCGCCACCGCATTCAGCAGCGACGCCATCGTCAGCGTGTCACTGGACTGCAGCGCGGGCGTATTGGTGCGTCCGTTCGGCCGCACTACCGCGCTCGCCGTCGCCGCCGTCACCGTATTGAGCGCGGTGGCATCCGCGACCGTCACCGCGCCGGAAAATGTCAGCGTGCCCGAAATGCCGCCAGGTGTCGTCGACACGTTCACCGCGTCGGCGCTCGCCCCCACCAGGGTGTAGACATCCGCCCCGACAGTCACGATCAGCGACGCAGCCCCACCCACCGGCGTCTGCACGCCGTTGACGAACGTCGTCTGAAAGCCGCGCACGTCATCCACCGCCACTGTCGGCCCGGGCGCAGCCAACGTGGTCCGCACCCATGTGTTGCCGCCGAAATAGGCGGAGAACAGTGCATTCCGCGCCAGCTCGTCCAGGCTGCGCGCGGCCTGCTCACCATTGGTCGCGGCATTCAGCAGGAACTGGCTGGCGATCCCCACGCGGCTGGTCACCATGTTGAGGTCGGTGGTGGCCGCATAATGGTTGATCGTAATGGTATACTGCTCGACGCTGAAAGTCTGCGGCGTCAGCCCGTTATCGAGGTTGGTGTTGGTCGATGGCACGACCGGCACCGTTACGCTTGGCTTCAGTCCGGCGCGGGTTTTCGTCAGCGTCTCGCCGATACCCACCGCGAATTCCTCGCGGTCGGCAACAGCCCGGTAGCCGAGGCGGCTGCGCAGCGCCTCCTCGAACTCGCGCTCGAGGAATCCCTGCTGAATGATTGGTTGCAGCGCGGCGGGAAAATTCTGGATGCCCATGCTCTACTCTCGCGGTTGAACGTTCCCCGGCGCCCATCGCCGCGGGGTCCCGGACGGTCGGTCGGTCGAAGCTGTCAGCGCCGGCGCAGCAGGTCCGCGCGCGCGGCAAGCCATTCCTCGGTCGTCATGTCGGTGGCCCGCCGTGTGCGCGGCGGCTGCGCCGGCGGCGGCGTCGCTGCGCTGGAGGCGCTGGCCCCACTGAACAGCCACGGCTTGGCGCGCCGCAGTGACTGCATCAACGACGCCGCGCCTTGCACCTCGCCCGCCGCGTCGACCGTAATCGCGCCGGAGTCCACCAGCTTCAGCCCATCGAGGTCCACCATTCCGGCGCGCACGGCCTCGGCCTTCAGCTCGGCCCGGATCAGCCGCTCGCGGCTTTGCGCTTCCAGGTCAGCCAGGCGCTGTTGCAGCACCGCTTCGCGGGTCTGCGCATCATCGGTCGGCAAGCTGCTCGAAATCGTCTTCGCTCATGGGGTCCTCTCGGCTGCAATGCGCGCCAGTTCCGCCGGAGCGTCTTCGATATCGTAGACGTCGGCGATGCACTTGAGCGCCGTCTCTCTTGAGATTGTCCCAGAAGCGGCCAGCACCCGCAGCGTCTGCGCATCGCGCAGACGATCCTCCGCCGTGGGCGGATACCAACGCGGCCACTTGAGACCCAGCCGCGCCGAGACATCGAGCGGCGGTATCCGCTCCTCATGCGTGCGCAGCGCGTAACGGTTCGACGCGCGGATCACCATCCGCGCCAACTCCAACAGCCCGGCGCCATAGCTCACCCGCAAATTATCGGCGAGCCACACCAGCCCCTGGTTCATCATTTCGAGTGCGCGTCCCGATTGCGCCGCCGACAACCGCTCTGCCGAGGCGCGGTTGCCGTGCACGCCTTCCAGCGCCAGTTCGCGCAGGGTGCGCACATACTCGATCACAGCCGCCGCCGCGGTGCCGTTGATCTCCAGTAGCTTGGCATCACCTTTTTCCGACACCACCAGCGCATTGCCGCCGCCGCGGATCAATTCGCCCTCCATCGCCGCCGGCTCGCGCACCAGCAACGTCGGATCGGAGCTATATTTCAACCCTCGCCCGGCCTGGCTTAGCTGGTAGTCGATCTCGATCGCCGTCTCGATGGCCGGCCGGAACGTGCAGGCGCCGTCAACATCGTCGCCACCAGGCAGGTTGCGAATCCATACCAGCGGCACGAAGCCCAACCCATGTCGCACTGTGCGTGCCGCATCGACCACCGGTTCGCGCTGCTGCCCCACCGGCCACGGCTCGTACCAGGTCTCCGTTTCGGTGTCCCAGCGCCGCATGAACCAGTATACGAACCCCTCCTCCGCCAACGCATAACCCTGTGCCGCCAGCACCCGTCCCGGCACCTTGTATGCCTCGGTCACGCTCAGCAGCGTATCGGGCTCCCCCGGGTCCCAGCGCGGCGTGAGATAAGTCGTGTCGAGCACCTGCAGGAACACCCGTCCGCGCAGCACCCGCAGCTGAATTGCCGCCGAACCCACCGAGCCGCGCAGCCCCGCGTCCAGCATTACCTGGTTGAGGCGGGCCTCCTTGGCGATATCCGCCAGCGCCGCGCGAACCGCTGCATCCTCGCTGTCCAGCATCGGGAAATGCCCGTCGCCGAACACCAGCGACACACTGTCATCCACCACGATCCGCGCCAGCGGATATCGCACCGAAGGACGGCGCAAGCGCAGCGGAACGTATTCGCCGGCCGCGCTGCGCTCTTCGTGAAATTCGTACGGCAGCGCGTCGTACAGCCGGCCTTCCAGCACCCGTCTCAGGATGTCCAACCGCCTTGTGCGCTCATCGTAATCCGGATCGCGCGGGATCAGGCCGCAGATGGTTTCGAACATCGGTTTCTGTGCCTCAGCGGTACATGATCGGCAGGTGCAGGCGCCGCACCGGCACTGGCGCGTCGGCCAGCATCGAAAAGGCGCGCGACAGCGCGTCCACCTGATCGTCCTTGCGCCCGTGCGGAAAATCGCGCAGCTCGTCCAGCAGCGCCCGGTTCCACCGGCCGCGCAGCAGCCGCAGATTGCCGGCCTCCACCTGTGCTGCCACCGGTAGCGCGCGTGTCAGCTTGGCCCCCGTCTCGGCAGACGCCACCACGCGGTGCCCGGTCAGCCGGCCCGCGAGCCACGCCACCTGATGCTTGCCCGCCTGGCCCGGGTCCTGTGGCAGGCCGATCGGCACCGCGCGGCCATCCTGGTGCGCGGTCGTCACAATCGCGGCCTCCACGTCGTGCGGCCCGCCGCGCAGCCGGACCACGTCCAGCACGAGAAAGCGGCCTGACGCCTCCCGCCCGAGCCGCAACCCCACCGTCCAATCCGGATCGCGCCCGTCGCCATCCGCCGTCGCAGCCAGGTCCCAGGCCCGCACGCTGCCCATCTCGGTCGGCGCGCCCTCAACCACGTCGATCTTACCTACCGGGAACAGCGCCCCGTCATCGCGCCGCGGCGATTGTTGAAACAACGCCGACCACATTCGCTGGCCGACCAGCGCCCGCTTGCGCTCCAGCGCGGCGCGATCCTCCCAGTCCGGCCACAGCGCCTCGCCCGGCGCCCGTCCGAGCGGATCGTCCGCCTCGGCCAGCGCCGGCAGCCGCAGCGCCGTCCAGCCGTCATCGGCCTCCAGCAGCCGGCCCCCCAGGTCATCGGGGTGCCAGCGTGTCATCACCACCACCACCCGCGCCCCGGGCCGTAACCGGGTCACCAGGTCGCTGCGGTACCAGTTCCAGGCATGATCGCGGTGCAACGCGCTGTCGGCCTCGGCATGGCTCTTGATCGGGTCATCGATCACCACCAGATCGGCCCGCCGCCCGGTAATCGGCCCGCGCACGCCGGTGGCGAAATAGGTGCCGCCGTCGGTCGTCGCCCAGCGCCCCGCCGCACGATCGCCCGCCGCCAGCCCGAACCCGAGCAGTTGCGCATGTTCGGTCACCAGCCGGCGCACCTGCCGGCCGAAATGTTCGGCCAGATCCGCGGTATGGCACGCCGCGATCACCGAGCTCCGCCGCTGGCGGTGCAGCCACCACGCCGGGAACAGAACCGATACATACGTCGACTTGGCGCTGCCGGGCGGCATCAGCACGATCAGCCGGTCGATCTCTCCGGACTCCAGCCGCTCCAGCTCCGCCAGCAGGCGCAGATGGTGCGCCGCCGGCGCGAGCGGCGCGAGCGCCGTCCGCGCCCAATCCGGCAATCGCAGCGACGGCCCTGCCATGTTTCAGGTCCGAGCCTCGCTGTCTGCGGAAACGCCAGACGGCGTGCCGGACCCCCGTCCGCGCACGCCGCCGATCATGTCGGAACGTATACCCTGGAATGGGGCATATGGGCAAGGAATTTTTTCTGTGTATTTGGATTTTTTTCCGCAACCCTCTCGGGTGCCCAACAAACCGCCCGCGAACCCACTGTCCTTGCAACAAAACTAGACAAGTCCTGCGAGGCATCCAGGTGGATGCTGCAGTCATGATCGATCCCTCACGCTAGCAACCTTCGGCTCCAGCCGCAATTCAGCCACATTTCCGGGGTTGATCACCTGGCGTTTCCTTGGCTCGATGCGCGCCGTTTGATCCGCACCATTGCCGCCCCGCCCATTCTTGGGTACGGCGGTTCCATCATGCTGGCGTCCCTGATTCCGGGGCGCGGCACCGGAACGGGAATACGTTTGATGAAAGTTCGCGCAAGAAGCGCCCTTTCGGGCGTCGTCGTAACAGTTATGCTCATGGGACCCGCGCTCGCATTGCCGGCCCAGGCGCGGGACACACCGGGACCGAAGGCCCAGACTCCCAGCGAACACCGAAAGGCGGCGCAGGCCCGCCAAAGCCGCAACAGTACCGCCCACAACCAGCGCGTGCGCCGCGACGCCACCACCCATCCGGCCGCCCGCTATGCATCATCCCGCCAGGGCGCGGTTCACACCGCGGCCTTCGTCGAAGACAGCCCAGCCACCACCGGTGGTCAGCAAAGTGGCCTCGCCTCCTGGTACGGGGGCCAGCGATGGCACGGCAACCGCACCAGCAGCGGCGACACCTACGACCAGGACGCTCTCACCGCCGCTCACGCCAATCTGCCGATGGGCACACGCGTCCGCGTCACCCTGGTCGACTCCGGCCGCAACGTCGTCGTCACGATTAACGACCGGCCAGGCACGCGGCGGCGAATCATCGACCTGTCTCGCGCCGCCGCCCGGGAACTCGGCATCCTCGATCGCGGCGTGGCCATGGTCACGCTCAACCCGCTCTGACTCGGCGCACCGCCGCGGTCGTGGCCGGTTGCCTCGCTGCAGCCGGCTGCGGGATACACCTTGCCGTCCAGTCCCGCTATGCGGGGGATATGCCCGGTTGCACGACCGGGCCGGGCACACGGGCCACGCTTGTGCGCGTCGCCGGCCGTTTCAGCTTTGCCCCGTCCGATGGCGCATTGGTTGTTTCGGGAGACGTCGCGCCCGACGGCAGCTTCACCGGGGTCCTGGTCACCAATCCAGGCCGGCACGATCAGCCGGGTGGGCCGGGCGCCGCGGCGCCACCGTTCACGCTCACGGTTACCGGCCGCCTTGATAGCGAGGCGGCGACCGGCACGTACATGACCCCGCGATGCAGCGTTGCGTTCCGTCTGCCCCGGCACGGCGCAGAGGTGCTACCGTAGCCGCAATGGTCGCGGCAGTTCGCACATACGCGGCCATGAAGATGGGACGTGCGTTGTCGTTGAGCGTCTGGCGACCGCACGCCAGCGTTCGAGGGCAAGGCGCGGCGCATGGGCGTCACGCAAATCCTCCGCCGGGACAGGGCGGCGAATCGCCAGGCGGCCAACGCCCGTCACTCGTCCCGGCACCAACCTGGTGCCGGATGTCCCTGAGTCTGTCCGTCGCGCCGGCCTGGTTCGGTCAGTTACGCGCCACCAGCCGCAGGCGGGCGATCACAGCACGCAACTGCGTTTCATTGCGCAGCGGCAGAGAACCGCCGGCAGGCTCCGGCCAGACACCGCGGCGGTCCGCAGCGGCTGCGAGTTGGTCCGCCATGCCGTAGAGCATGAGACGTGTCATCGCCCGGCCACAGCCCTGCTCACGGGCCCGTTCGGGCACTGTCGCCCGCAGTCTGGCCAGCAGTTCGGCAGCGATGCGGTCCGCGGCGGGTGATCCACCGAGGCCGATTTCGATGGCAAGTTCAGTGGTGGCCTTCAGCATGAGAGCCATACGCTCCGTCCCGGCCTGCAACGCCGCGGTCGAAGGCCGCTCCGGGCAAGAAGGGGGTTGCTGCGGGCGCATTCTGCACCTCCACGTAAACGTTGCGCCACTGTACTCCCATACGGGTTAACCGAATCTGAAGCCGGGGGCTGGGCCAGGGCGATCGGGCGCAGGAAGGCCAGGCCTCTGCCCGCGCCCGCCCTCCAACTGATCGCTCCGTCTTGCGCCGTCAGCGTGAGCGGCCTATACGCCGCCCCCTGTCCGGCCGGTCGGGATCGGCGGGACCAGCCAGGAGCGAACAGCGATGAAGGCGGGCATTCACCCGGATTACCACGAAGTCACCATCGTCATGACCGACGGGACCACGTTCACGACACGGTCCTGCATGGGCAAGCTAGGCGACACGCTGCGGCTGGACATCGATCCGAAATCGCATCCGGCCTGGACCGGGGTGCAGCGCATCATGGACACTGGCGGGCAGGTGGCGAAGTTCAACAAGAAGTTCGCCGGGCTCGGATTGAAAAAGGTGTAGACTCCCTCCCCTTCTGGCGCGCAGCGCATGCGCCGCTCCTCTTGAACCGGGAGCGGCGGTTTCCACATATAAAGGCGTCCGGGATGCCCAGATGGGGTCCCGGGGCCTTTGTCACTGCCGGCCCGGGTGGGCGGCTGTATCTGGGAACCTTGCTGCTACAGAAGGTACTGTCATGAACGCTATCGATTTCGCTCCGCTGTTCCGCACCGCCATCGGCTTTGACCGGCTGGCGCGTATGGTGGACACCGCTTCGGCAAATGCCGATGTATCCTATCCCCCGTACAACATCGAGAAAACCGGCGACGACAGCTACCGCCTCACCATGGCGGTGGCAGGATTCGGCCCGGAGGACATCGAGCTGACGGTCAAGGAAAATACCCTGTTGGTCGCCGGTCGCCCCGGCAGTGGCGACGCCCGCAAGGCCGAGATCCTGTATCGGGGTATCGCTGGCCGCGCCTTTGAGCGCCGTTTCGTGCTCGCCGACCATATCGTCGTCGAAGGCGCCGATCTTTTGCACGGCCTACTGCACGTGAACCTCAAGCGCGTCGTGCCCGAGGCGCTCAAGCCGCGCCGCATCGCCGTGAATTCCGTCACCCCGCGGCTGGCAGGCGATGGCCGCAACGACTCCGGTGCCACCAGTCAGGCCGCCTGACGTACTTCCGGAACCGGGTTGTAGGAAGGGGGGCCGCGGGCGCGGCCCCCTGTTCCTGCTGCGCCGCCCCCCTACGGCGTGCGAAAAAACGCGTCGGCGGCGCTGCGGTGGGACTGCTTCCGGCCGATCTCCGCCTCGACGCGAGCGACCTCAGTGCGCAACTCCTCGATATAGGCCTGCAACTCGGCCACCCCGAGCAGGTCGAGCGATGGTGGGGTTAGCCGCCGGGGCCGCGGGCGCGGTGCTTCGTCTTCGTCGATGGTCACCGGATCGTCTCCTTGCTCGTTGCGTCACGTCCGCGTGGCACGGCTTGACCGGCACGGGACGCGGGGTCCATATGCCCTACTTTCCGCTGCCCCGGCAGGCTCCGCTTTTCCGGCAGGCACGGCTCCCGGCGGTCACCGCGCCGGGAGCCGTGCCTGCCGGAGGCGTCCGCAAAATGCCTCCGCTAAGACGCCGCCCCTAAGACGCCGCCCCTAGGACGCCAAGGTACCACGTCATGACCCTCCCTCTGATGCCCAAGGCAACGGCGGTCTGGCTGATCGAAAAGACCGCCCTGACCTTCACCCAGATCGCTGATTTCTGCGGCATGCACCCGCTGGAAGTGCAGGCGATCGCCGATGGCGAGGTGGCGCAGGGGATCGTGGGCTACGACCCGGTCGCCAACTCCCAGCTCACCGCCGGGGATATCCGCCGCTGCGAGGCCGATCCCGAGGCGCGGCTCCGGTTGGCCGCGAGCACCATCCCGACGCCGAAGAAGCTCAAAGGGGCCCGCTACACGCCCGTAGCCAAGCGCAACGACCGGCCGGACGGCATCGCGTTCCTGCTGCGCAACTACCCGCAGCTGACGGACGCGCAGATCGCCAAGCTGATGGGCACCACCAAGGACACCATCCAGAAAGTACGCGACCGTACGCACTGGAACAGCCCGAACATTAAGCCGCGCGACCCGGTCATCCTGGGCCTGTGCAGCCAAACCGACCTGCACGTAATGGTGCAGCAAGCAAACGACCGGCTGGCCCGCGAGGGTCAGGCGGTCCCGCCCCCCCGCCCCCCGAGGCGGAGGAAGCGGCATGAGGCGGCGCGACCCGGGGCCCTCACGTTTCATCACCCGCGCCCGCCGCCTTCATCGCGCCCGTCAACAAAAAAGCAAGTCCACTGCGCGGACACCACCGTGCCACATGGCCATGGCTTCTTGACAGGTCTTCCTTTCGGCTGAGGGCGCGAGGTGCGCCAACCACGCCAGGGGATATTCCCCTGGCCGTGCGCTATGGATGGTTTCAGTTCATCGGCCGCAGCCGCTCCATCTCCTCCTTCACGTGCAGTTTTTCGACCTTCAGCTTCACCAAGGTCTCGGAATCGGGCCGGGGGCGCTGGTCCTCATCGGCAATCCGTGCCTCAAGGCTGGCATGGCGCATCTTCAGGCTCTCGATACGGGACTGCAGGCTCATAGGGCCTCCTCTCAGGGTGTGCCGTCTTCACTGACACGCGGCCGGAGCCAGAACCTGCAAGCGGACCGGGGGCACCGGCGCTACGTGCCTTCGAACGGTAACCCGGAACGGGCCGCTTTTGCCAGCACACTCGGCATGAAAGATGCGCAATGGTCAGCGCGTAGGCGGGCGCAATGCGGTGTGGTAACAGACCGTCATGCTGACAGACCGTGACTCCCTGCTGCGCAAGCTGCACGAACTGCGAAGCGAACATCGTGACCTTGACACCGTCATCGCGCGGCTGTCCGAACACGGCGCCATGGACCAGCTCCAGTTGCAGCGGCTGAAGAAGCGTAAGCTGCTGCTCAAAGACGAGATCTCCTGGCTGGAATCCAGGCTGATCCCGGACAGCATCGCCTGACCGCCGCCATGGACGGCCCCGCCCCGGACGTCCGGTCTGTGCCGCCGCTGGTGGGCATCATCATGGGCAGCCAGTCGGACTGGCCGACCCTGACGCATGCCGTCCAGGCCCTGGCCGGGCTTGGCGTGCCGCATGAAGTGCGCATCGTCTCGGCCCACCGCACCCCCGACCGGCTGCGCGACTACGCGGTTTCGGCAAGTGGCCGGGGGCTGCGTGTGATCATCGCCGGAGCTGGCGGGGCGGCCCACCTGCCCGGCATGTGCGCGGCGTGGA
Organism: uncultured Alphaproteobacteria bacterium; assembly: GCA_963714255.1. Lineage (GTDB taxonomy): Bacteria > Pseudomonadota > Alphaproteobacteria > Acetobacterales > Acetobacteraceae > Rhodovastum. The sequence goes on along the minus strand of CAVQNU010000015.1, from coordinate 32,678 downwards.
CGTGGCTGCCGGTGCTTGGCGTCCCGATCGAAAGCCATGCTCTCAAAGGCATGGATTCCCTGTTGTCCATCGTGCAGATGCCGGCCGGGGTGCCGGTCGGCACGCTGGCCATTGGCCGCGCCGGGGCGGTGAACGCCGCCCTGCTCGCGGCCGCCATCCTGGCCACGAGCGATCCCGCTCTGGCGACGCGGCTCGACACGCTGCGCGCCGGACAGACCGCCGCCGTGGCGCACGAACCGATGGACCCGCCCCCCCGATGAGCATCCCCCTGCCGCCCAACAGCACGATCGGCATCGTCGGCGGCGGCCAGCTCGGCCGGATGTCGGCGCTGGCAGCGGCCCGCCTGGGCTATCGCTGCCACATCCTCACGCCCGAGCGCGACAGCCCGGCCTCGCTGGTTTCGGCCGGCACGACGCTCGGCGACTACGAGAACCCGACGACGCTGCGCGCCTTCGCCGCCCATGCCGACGTGATCACCTTCGAGTTCGAGAACGTCAGCGCCGAGGGGCTTGACCTGCTGGCCTCGCTCAGGCTGGTGCGGCCCTCCCCCTCGGTGCTGCGCATCAGCCAGTACCGCCTGGCCGAAAAGCGCTTTCTCAACCGCATCGGGGTGCCGACGACGCCCTGGGCGGCGGTGAACAGCCGGGAGGAACTGGAAACGGCGGTCGCACATATCGGCCTGCCGGCGGTCCTGAAAACCACCCGCCTCGGGTACGACGGCAAGGGCCAGGCCCTGCTGCGCGAACCCGGCGACATCGCCGCCGGCTTCGCCGAACTCTCCCCCAAGCCGCTCATCCTCGAGGGTTTCGTCGATTTCGCCTGCGAAGTCAGCGTCGTCGTGGCCCGCGGCTCGGACGGATCGATGGCGGTCTTCGACCCGGTGGAGAACGACCACCGCGACCATATTCTCGACATCACCTACGCCCCCGCCCGCATCGCCGAGCCCATTGCCGCGAGCGCGCAGACGCTGGCACGGCGAGTGGCGGAAGGGCTCGACCTGGTGGGCGTACTGGCAGTGGAAATGTTCGTCACCGCCGACGGGCGGGTGCTGGCCAACGAGATCGCACCACGCCCACATAATTCAGGCCATTGGACCATCGATGCCTGCCCGGCCAGTCAGTTCGAAATGCACGTACGCGCCGTCACCGGGTTGCCGCTGCCAGCAGCAACACGGCACTCCGATGCGGTGATGAAGAACCTCGTGGGACCGGAGGAGTTGGCGCTCTGGCCGGAGATCGTTGCGGCGCCCGGGTTAATCCCCCATCACTACGGCAAGACCGAGGCGCGCCCCGGCCGCAAAATGGGCCACGTGACCCGGCTGTTCCCGCGCGGCGGTCTGCCCGGCGCCTTCGCCATCGCTGCCGCTCTCGGCCCGCTGGCGCCGCCCGTCCCAGTTTGACGGACGGGTTTGACGGCCCCGCGACGCCCCACATCAATCCCCTGTTCCTGCGCGCATGTCACCGAGCAGCATCGCCAACCGCGGCCCCGCGGATGGGTCGGCAATGACAGCCTCCAGGGGGGTCGCCCCTTGCAGCGCCGGGTGCGGCCGGCGCAGCGCCTGCGCGGCAGCCTCGGAGCATCCGAGCGCCGCGGCGGCCGCGCCGCGCAAGCGGCCAATGGGGGTGCAACGCAAGGCGATGGCAGAAACGAGGCGCGCAAAAGTCCCAAGCTCGTCGATCGGGTCATCAACGCCGTCCGCCGGCGTAAAGACCGGCAGCCCGCCGCGCTCCAAAACGGCATGCGGCAACATCAGATTGGCCGGCAGGCCGAAATCCTCGATGGCGAGGGCAATCCGGTCCGGCACCTTGGCAAGGAATGCCCGTGTCCGCTCGGCCAGCCCGGCCCCGGCATTGCTGTAGGCAAAGCCGGGGCCGACGGAGCGCATCAAAAAACCCAAGCTCGAAAGCGGTCCCGTCATCAGCCGAGGGGCCGCGAAACGGGGTCAGGTTGGCAACGATGGCATCGCAGCCAAGCATCATCGCCCGGTTGTGGCGGTAAATGCGCATGGCCGCATCCGGGGCGGTAAGGTCAATATCATTATCGATCGGACTGCGAACGAGAAGGCCATGGCGCGCGCCAATCTCCGCCTTCCTGTGGCTGATGTCCGCCGCGTGCGGCAGAAACACCTCGGGACTCGCGGCATAGATGGTTAGCAGCATTCCTGATCCTCACGATTCCCCGCATCCGGTCTGCAGGAACGACCAACGCGGGATCGAACGCTCAACCTCCTGCCAGCACAGGATGCAGCATTACAAGCAGCCCGCGCTCGACATACTCATCGACGCTCATCCGACCAGCGAAACGCCAGGCCTTCAGTGCCCAGGCATGGCAGAACATGACGATTTGGTACGTAAACAACTCGACGTTGATCGGCGCGAAAACGCCCGCACCGATACAATCGCGGATGCAGGCCTCGATCAGCGCGTTGGTCTCGACCTCAAGCCGCTTGATGGCATCGCGCCGGTCACGGCGGAGCGACTTTGTTCTCGCGATACGCCAGAACCGTCGCATCGATCGAGGCGTTATTGACATGGCAATAGCAGCGTACCGCGGCGCGGAACCGCGCCAGCGGATCGGATACACCCTTCAATGCCTCCGGAATCTGCCGGCGATATGATTCCAGCACCTCCTGCAGCGCCAGAAACAGCAAATCTTCCTTGTCCTCGACATACTGATAGATCAGACCGATGCTGACCTCGGCTCGCTCGGCGACATCGCGGATCGTCGTGCTATGATAGCCGCGTTCGCTGAAGCACGCGATGGCAGCCAAAGTAAGCTGCCGCCGCCGGCGCTCGACAAGATCGTCGTCGACCTTGGCTTTCTTTCTGGCTCTGGGCGGCATGCCGTTCCGTTCTGCTCACGCTACGGATCTGCTTAGCCCGCCATTGCCAGCCAGGCAATCGGGTGAAGCAAGGCCAGGGCTCTGCCCTGGACCCGCCGTCGCGCGTAGCGCGCCTTCGGCACGACGGCTGGGAGGCCCTTGGAACCCATTACTTAAGTCGCGGGGTCCAGGCCAGAGCTCTGGCCTTCCTTCCTCCAAGTGCCCCGCTCAGTTGCCCTCGAAGACAGGCCGCTTCTTATCAACGAAAGCCCGGTACGCACGACCGTAATCGCGCGTCTGCATGCAGATCGCCTGCGCCTGCGCCTCAGCCTCGATCGCGTCGTCAACCGGCATACTCCATTCCTGATGAATGCAGCGCTTCGTCATCGCATGCGCGAATGTCGGCCCGGCGGCAAGCGACGCGGCCAGCATCTGCGCCTCGGCCAGCAGTTCCTCCGACGTGCACAGCCGGTTGTAAAAGCCGAAGCGCTCGGCTTCGGCCCCGTCCATGGCGCGGCCGGTATACAGAAGGTCAGCGGCGCGGCCGACCCCGACGATGCGCGGCAGGATATTGCACGCTCCCATGTCGGCACCAGCCAGCCCCACCCGGGTAAACAGGAAGGCAACCTTGCTCCCTGGCGTGCCGAGACGCAGGTCCGAAGCCATAGCGATAATCGCGCCTGCCCCGGCGCAGATTCCGTCGACGGCCGCGACAATCGGCTGCGGACAGGCGCGCATCGCTTTCACCAGGTCGCCAGTCATGCGGCAGAAATCAAGCAGGCCCTGCATGTCACCCGCCTCCTGCATGCGCACCAGCGGGCCGATGATCTCATGCACATCCCCGCCCGAACAGAAATTGCCCCCCGCGCCGGCCACGACGACCACCTTTACCGCGTCGGCATAGGTCAATGCCCGAAACGTATCGCGCAGCTCGGCATAGGACTCGAAGGTCAGCGGGTTCTTCCGCTCCGGCCGGTTCAGCGTGACCGTCGCGACCTTCCCCTCCAGCGACCAGAGAAAATGTTTCGGCTCGAAGCGGGTGAAGTCAATGCGGTTGCGGTCATGGTCGAGGGCCATGTCGGCTGCTCCTGGGTTATCGATGGGTCAACGGGACCGCCCCGCGCTTCGGCGGTCCAGAAACGCGGCGACCAGCGCGCGCGTCTGCGTGCTCTGCAACAATTCGCCGGTACGTTCGATCTCGGCGGCAAAGCCATCGGCCGACGGATCGGCCGCCAGACGGATGCAGGATTTCGCCGCGGCCGCCGCCAGCGCCGGCAAGGCGGCGTAGCGGCGCGCGGCAGCCAGCGCGGCCGCTTGCAGGTCCACCGCCGGCACGCTCCAGTGCACCAGCCCGAGGCGCTCCGCCTCTGCACCACTGACGATCTCCGCGCCCAGGATCATCCGGAGCGCCACCGGCCGGCCGCACAACCAGGTCAGACGCTGGGTTCCTCCCGCGCCGGGCAGCAGCCCCAGGCTCAGTTCCGGCAGCCCAAGCTTGGCCTCATGCGCCGCAATGCGCAGGTCGCAGGCAAGCGCCAACTCCAGCCCGCCGCCCAGCGCCGCCCCGCCGATTTCCGCCAGCGTCGCCCGCGGCAACGCCTCGATGCGGGAAAACAGAACCTGATACGAGCGCACCGCCGCCAGTTGCGCCGCGATGCCTTCCGGCGCTTCCAAACGCGCGCGCATCTCCGCCAGATCGGCCCCGGCGGCGAACACTTTCAGCACGCTGCGCAGATGCAGCACCGACCAATCCGCGCGCGCCTCCAACCCGTCGAGCAGCGCATGGAAGTCTGCAATCCAGGCTTCACTGATGGCATTGACCGGCGGCCAGTCCATTGCCACGCCGGCGACGCCACCGGCGATCTCGACGTGAAACATCCCGGTTCGCCCCTTCCTGTTTCCCCGCGCGCCTCAGGCGGATGCGCCATCGGCCAGCGAGCGGGCCATCGCCCGCAGCTCATTCTTGCGGATTTTGCCGCTCGGCGTCTTCGGCAGTGCCGCCAGAACTTCCAGGCGCTCCGGCCAATAGTTCCGTGTCAGTCCCCGCTCTGCGAGGAAGGCCGCCAGGTCCGCCAGCGTCATCGACGCCTCCTCGCGCAGCACCATGAAGGCGCAGGCGCGCTCGCCAAGCCGCGCGTCCGGCATCGCTACCACCGCGACTTCCTGCACATCGGGATGCTGGTAGATCAGCCCTTCCACTTCAACGACCGGCACATTCTCGCCGCCGCGGATGATAACGTCCTTGCTGCGTCCGGTAATGCGCACGTAACCGTCCGCGTCGATGCGCGCAAGGTCGCCGGTCTCGAACCAGCCCTCATCGTCCACGCCGTTCCATTCGGGGCGCCGGAGATAGCCGACGAAATTGGTGGCCCCGCGCGACTGCAGCCTTCCCTCCCGGTCCGGCGGCAGTACAACACCGTCCAAATCGACCACGCGGATTTCCGTCCCACGGATCGGACAACCATCGGTCTCGAAGATTTTCTCTGGCGGATCGTCAAGCCGGGTCGTCGTCACCGAGTTGTTCTCGGTCATACCCCAGGACGAACCGATCGCCGCTCCCAGCACCGTGGCCGCGCGCCGCACCAGCGGGCGGGGGATCGGCGCGCCGGAAGAAACGAAGGTGCGCAGGCGCGGCAGTGAAATCCCGCGCCGCTCCACCTCGGCAGTCAGGTCGGCAAGAAACGGTGTCGAGGCCATCATGAAACTGGCGCCCTCTTCCGTCATCAGGTCGACAGCCAGCCCGGCATTCCAGACATCCTGCAGCACCAGAGTGGCGCCGAGCCGCACCGACAGCACGATGCCATAAAGAAAGCCGATCTGGTGGGCGAGCGGCGACGGCATGAAAATCACGTCCGCGCCGCTGAGGCCAAATCGCTTGATATACGGATCGAGCGCGGCCAGCAGCGTGTTGGACGTATGCATCGCGCCCTTCGGCTCACCCGTCGTGCCGGAGGTGTAGAGCAACTCGACCACGTCATCCGCCCCGGGCCGCCGCGCGGCAAGTTGCGCACGCACCTCAGCCGGGTCGTCATCGCGGTCCCACAGTCTCTCGAACGCAGCCTCGCCCGCGCCGCCGATTGCCAGCACATGGCGCAGCGCCGGCAGGCGCGGCCGCAACCGCTCCGCCATGGCGAAAAAGTCGAAGCCGCGGAACGGCGACGGCACAATAAAGACTTTCGATTCCGCCAGTCCGAGCATGAACCCCAACTCGCGTTCCCGAAAGATCGGCATCAGCGGATTGCTGACCGCGCCCAGGCGCAGCAGCGCCAGATGCAAGGCCACGAACTCCCACCAGTTCGGCGACTGGTAGGAAACGATATCGCCCGGCTCGACGCCGAGAACGGCCAGTCCACCGGCGATGCGGTCGGCACGCCGGGCAAGCTCGGCATAGGTCAACGCGGTGCGCTGTCCGGAAACGCTGTTGACGCCGACAACAGCAACGCGATCCGGCGCGTGGTCGACATGGCGCTCCAGATCGTCGAGAAGCACGCGGTCGTGCCACAGCCCGGCATCCCGCATGGCGCGCCGGCGCGCCGGCGGCAGGACTGGATCGATTTGGACAGACACGACTTCCTCCTCCCTCGCAGGCATGGGACCGGTTGATCTCTGCCCGGCCTCCGGATATAGTGAATGAACGTTCATTCACTTTTTCACTATGCACCAACCCGTGACGCAAATCCAGAGCCCAGACGCGCACCGGCGCGATTCTTGCCGGCACGGCAAATCGGACGAAACGGAAACAGGGAGAGGAACATATCCATGGCAGGCATCGCCGTCGTCTCAGGAAGCGGCTCCGGCATCGGCCGGGCCATCGCCCTCAAACTGGCCGACCAGGGCTTCGACCTGGTCCTGCTTGACCTCGACGCCGCGTCGCTCGCCACCGTCGCCGACGAAATCACCAGCCGCGGCCGCCGCGCACGCGCCATCCGCGCCGATGTGACCGACCAGCCAGCGCTCGACCAGGCGCGCCAGCAGGCAGTCGCGGAACTCGGCGCGCCAACGGTCATCGTCAACTGCGCCGGCTGGAGTGTGATCGCGCCGTTCGTCGAAACCGATGCGGCGTTCTGGCAAAAAGCGATTGCGGTCAACCTGACCGGCACGATCGCGCTTACCCGCACATTCCTCGACGGATTGATCACGGCGGGCGGCGGCCGGATCATCAACATCGCCAGCGACGCCGGCCGCGTCGGCAGCACCGGCGAGGTGGTCTATGCCGCCGCCAAGGGGGGGGTCATCGCCTTCAGCAAGTCGCTGGCGCGTGAAATGGCGCGGCACGAAATCACGGTGAACTGCGTCTGTCCCGGCCCGACGGCAACACCGATGCTGCTGCAGCAGGACCCGAAGCGGATCGATGCGCTGACCCGCGCGGTCCCACTGCGCCGCCTGGCCGAGCCCGCCGATATCGCCGGCGCCGTCGCGTTTTTCGCCGGCCCCGATTCCGCCTACATCACCGGCCAGGTCCTCAGCGTCAGTGGCGGCCTGACCATGGCCGGCTGACACGGCGCCAGCATGCCGGATCCCTCGTTCCTCGACTGGCCGTTCCTCGAAGACCGGCACCGCGACTTCGCCCAACGCCTGGACGCCTGGGCGGAAGAGCACGTCGACCCGCATCCGCATCATGTCGGCGACGACATCGATGCCGCCTGCCGCGCTTTGGCCGAAAAGCTCGGCACGGCCGGTTGGCTCGCCGCCGCCGTGCCGGAGGGCGGTGCCGGCGCAATCGACCTGCGCACGCTCTGCCTCGCCCGCGAGATACTGGCACGTCACTCCGGGCTTGCCGATTTCGTGTTCGCCATGCAGGGCCTGGGCAGCGGTCCCATCACCCTGTTCGGCAGTTCGGCCATGCGCACCCGTATCCTGCCCGCCGTTCGCGCCGGCCACAGCCTCGCGGCCTTCGCGTTGAGCGAGCCCGACGCCGGTTCGGACGTGGGAGCGCTTGCCACCACCGCGATCCGCGTGTCCGAGGGTTGGCGGCTGGACGGAACCAAAACCTGGATCAGCAACGGCGGCATCGCCGGCCACTATGTGGTGTTCGCCCGCACCGGCGAGGCGCCGGGCGCGCGCGGCCTGTCCGCCTTCCTGGTCGATGCCGGCACGCCCGGTCTGCATGTGACGCACCGCATCGCCGTGATTGCCCCGCATCCCCTGGCCACGCTACGCTTCGACAATTGCGTCGTGCCCGAAGCGAACTTGCTGGGCACACAAGGCGAGGGGTTCAAGGTGGCGATGGCCACGCTCGATGTCTTCCGAACCACGGTTGGCGCGGCGGCCCTCGGCTTCGCGCGGCGGGCGCTCGACGAGGCATCCGCCCACGCAAAATCCCGCCGCATGTTCGGCCGCACCCTGGCCGATCTGGAAACCACGCAGGCCCGCATCGCCGACATGGCGTTAGCGATCGACGCCAGCGCCCTGCTGGTCTACCGCGCCGCCTGGACACGCGACGTGACAGGCCGGCGGATCACCCGCGAGGCGGCGATGGCCAAGCTGCACGCCACCGAATCGGCGCAGCAGGTGATTGACAGCGCGGTGCAGATCTTCGGTGGCCTCGGCGTTACCGTCGGGGTGAAGGTCGAGGAACTGTACCGCGAAATCCGTGCCTTGCGCATCTACGAAGGTGCCTCTGAAGTCCAGCGCCTCATCATCGCCCGCCAGACCCTCGGTTAACGCCCCGCCCCGCCCGACCTTGTGCAGCACCGGGAGGGGTGGCAGAAACGTCATCCGCGCGACACAGACGCGGCCGCCCGGGCGCGGCGGACCAAATTCACGAGGGCAGAATGGCGAAGATCAAGGTGAAAAACCCGGTTGTGGAGCTCGACGGGGACGAGATGACCCGCATCATCTGGGGTTTCATCAAGGATAAGCTTATTCTCCCGTATCTCGATATCGACCTGAAGTATTACGATCTCGGCATCGAATATCGCGACCAGACCGACGACCGCGTTACTGTCGAATCCGCCAACGCCATCAAGCAGTATGGCGTCGGCGTCAAATGCGCCACAATCACCCCGGACGAAGCGCGTGTCGAAGAATTCAAACTGAAGAAGATGTGGCGTAGCCCGAACGGCACCATCCGCAACATCCTGGACGGCACCATCTTCCGCGAACCGATCATCTGCCGCAACGTGCCCCGCCTGGTGCCGCACTGGACCCAGCCGATCGTCATCGGCCGCCACGCCTACGGCGACATCTACCGTGCCACCGAAACCAAAATCCCAGGCCCCGGCCGCGTGACCCTGGTCTACCAGCCGGCCGATGGCAGCGCCCCGCATGTGCTCGAGGTGCACGACTTCAAGGGCCCAGGCGTCGCCATGGGCATGCACAACACCCGCCATTCAATCGAGGGGTTTGCCCGCGCCAGCTTCCACTACGCGCTGCTGCGCAAATACCCGGTGTATCTCTCCACCAAGAACACCATCCTGAAAGCCTATGACGGCATGTTCAAGGATGTCTTCCAGGAGATTTTCGACGCCGAGTTCAAGACGGATTTCGACGCCGCCGGCCTGACCTACGAACACCGCCTGATCGACGACATGGTCGCCTGCGCGCTGAAATGGAACGGCGGCTATCTGTGGGCCTGCAAGAACTACGACGGCGATGTGCAAAGCGACATCGTGGCCCAGGGCTTCGGCTCGCTCGGCCTGATGACCTCGGTGCTAATGTCGCCGGATGGCCATACGGTCGAGAGCGAGGCCGCGCACGGCACCGTCACCCGCCACTACCGCGAGCACCAGAAAGGCCGCGAAACCAGCACCAATCCAATCGCCTCGATCTTCGCCTGGACCCGCGGCCTGGTCTACCGCGGCAAGTTCGACAACACGCCGGACGTGACCGAATTTGCCGAAACGCTGGAGCGCGTGTGCGTCGAGACGGTCGAAAGCGGCGCCATGACCAAGGATCTGTCCATCCTCATCGGCAAGCACCAACCCTGGCTGAACACGCAGGATTTTCTGGCGAAGATCGACGACAATCTGCAGAAGGCGATGCAGAAGGCCTGATCCCTGGCGACTGGCAAGCGGGGCAGGCCGTCGCGGAAGAAGGACACGCCGCATGCGTATTTCAACTGTCAGCGTCGCCGCCGGCGTCCTTGCGTTATCGCTGATCGCCGGCACCAGCCATGCCGCGGTGGTCAACGGCAGCGGCCTCTCGATGACGGTCGATTGCGACGGCGGCGATGCGGCGGTGAACGGCAGCGCCAACCAGGTCGTATTCCGCGGCCCCTGCCGTGCCCTGCGGGTCGTGGGGGCGACCAACCAGGTGAACATCGCCCTCGCACCCGGGGGCACGATCGAGATTATCGGCACCGCGAACCGGGTGCTGTACGAACCTGTGACACCGCCGCCGGTCGTCAGTGCGCTCGGCATCGGCAACGTGATTAAGGCCGGCGCCGGCCTGCCGGAAGAACCGGCCGCCGAGCCCACCCCGGTCGTCCCGTCAGGCCACTCGGGCACCAGCACGATCATCCTGGCGGGCGACAGTGAAACCAACGACGTAACATGCACCGGATGCGACGTGCTGATCCACGGTTCGAACAGCCACTACCGCCTGCGCGGCGGCGTCCGTTCAGTTACGGTAGAGGGCCACGCCGACCAGATCCAAGCCGAACTGGAACCGGGTGCGCACATTGCGATAAACGGCGACGGGGTAACACTGAACTATACCCTGACCCGCGAAGGCTTGCCCCCAGTGGTGTCCATCACCGGAAACGGCAATCAGGTCATCCACGCCGACTGAGTCTCAGGCGGGACGGAACAAGGGAAGCAAGGCCAGGGCTCTGCCCTGGACCCGCAAGGGGGCAGTGGCCCCCTTGACCCCATACTCAAAAGCCCTTGGTGGGGTCCAGGGGCGAAGCCCCTGGAGGGGTTCGGGGCAACGCCCCGATGGGAACGGTCCTACCGCCGCCCCATGATGGCACCACGCAAGCGCTGCGAAAGCGCGTCGATCGCCGCAACGGTCACCAGCACCATCAGGATCAGGAACGACGTTTCCTGCCATTCCAACACCCGGATAGCTTCCGCCAAATGCAGCCCAATGCCGCCGGCCCCCACCACGCCGATGATGGTGGCCGAACGCGTATTGGATTCAAAGTAGTACAGCACCTGGCTGGCAAGGATCGGCAGCACCTGCGGCACGATGCCGAAGCGGATGGCAGTCAAATGCCCGCCCCCGGATGCCGCCACACCTTCCACCGGACGGTGATCGGCCGCCTCGATCGCTTCCGACATCAGCTTGGCGTAGGAAGCGAAGTCCGAGGATGCGATGGCCAGCGCGCCGGCAAACGGCCCCAGCCCGACCACGTTGATCCAGATCAGCGCCCAGATCAGCGTGTCTACGCTGCGGATGGTATCCAGGCTGCGCCGGGTAAGGATGTGCAGCAGCCAGTTGGCGACGACATTGCGCGCTGCCAGAAAGCCGAACGGAATGGACAGCAGCGCCGCCGTCAACGTGCCAAGCAGCGCAATCGACAGCGTTTGCCCCAGCGCGTCGAGATACAGCAGAAACCGGTCCCACGTTCCCGGACTGGGCGGCAGCATCAGCCCGACGATATCGGCCAGGCGCCACAGCCCGTGAAAGATAGTGCCGGGCGAGAACTCCAGTTCATACAGCCCGACCGCATAGACCAGAAGCGCCCCGCCGATAAGGCCGATCGTGCCCGCACGGGCACGAATATCGGCCTTGAACATGCGCGGGTAGGCTGCCTGCATCTCGGCGCCGCGGGCCAAAAATGTGCCACGCAGGTCGGCTGGAGCGTCGCTCATGTCCGCTGCTCCATGGAGATCAACCGGTGGCGCAGTCGCTCGGACAGGGCGTCGATGACCATGACGCAAACGACAATAAGCAGCAGGATGGCGCTCACGTCGGAGGTATGGAACTGGCGGATGGCGGTGATCAGGTCCTGGCCGATGCCGCCGGCGCCGACCACGCCCAGCACGGTTGCACCGCGCACGTTGATCTCGAAACGCAGCAGCGCATAGCTGGCGAAATTCGACAGCACCTGCGGCAGTACACCGAAACGCACTTGCGCGAACCATGACCCGCCGGTCGAGCCAATGCCCTCCACCGGCTTCATGTCGATGTTCTCAACCACTTCCGAGAACAGCTTGCCGAGCGCGCCGGTGGTGTGGATCGCGATGGCGAGCACGCCCGAGATGGCGCCAAGCCCGAAGGAAGCGACGAAGATCAGGGCAAAGACGATGTCCGGGACGGTGCGGCAGAACTCAAGCACCCGCCGCATGACGATGCGCAAGGCGGCGGAGCGCACCAGGTTGCGGCTGCACAGAAAGCATCCGATGAAAGCGCCGACCGTGCCGGTCAGGTTGCCGACATAGGCGATCAGCAGCGTCTCGCCGAGCAGGCGGACCCAGCGGTGGATGCCCCAGAACCAGTCGGCCGGGTCGGTCCACACCCGTTCGCCGGAATCGAGAAGAAGCAGGCGGTCGAAATAGTCGCCGAAATTGCCGATGCCGGACCAGAACTTGCCCACGTCCACTTCGGCCCCGGCTCCCGCGATGACCACGCAGAAGACCAGCACAGCGAAGCCCAGAACCAGACGCCGCTGCTTCGCCGCCACCGCCAACCGGTAGTGACGAAGCAGCGGATCAAGCTGCGCGTCGGGCGGAATGGTAATGGTGTGTGGCAAAACGGCTCCCGATTTGGCAAAGGTCCTCCCGCGCCGGCGATCCGGCGCGGGAGGTCAACGGTCAGGCGTTATTCTGCTTCTTCAGCTTGTCGACAAACTGGATCAGCTTAATCGTCTCGTCATAGGCCGCGTTGTCGATCGGCTCCCACGGGCGGTTCTTGCCGTCGGAGAGCTTGTCGAATGCCTCCTTATCGTGGCTCGCCGCGTCCAGGAAAGCCTGCCGGATCTTGGCCTTCAGGTCGGCGGGCAGGCTGGCGAGATAGGCCGTCGGCGAGTTGACGATCATGTCGGACTTCAGGACGATCCGGAAATCGTCTTTCTTCAGCGGCTGACCGGACGCGTCCTTCACCATGCCCTTGTTGATCATGCGGGTCAGGTTGCTGTCGTCGTCGGCATTCCACCAGTTGGCGGCGACATCCACCGTGCCCTGCGCCAGGGCAAGCACCGCATTCTCGTGGCTGCCGGTCACCACCACCTTGGAGAAATACTTGTCGGCCGCCGGAACACCATGCTTGCTCAGCGTATACAGCGGCATGTTGTAGCCCGAGGTCGAATTCGGGTCGACCAGGCCAAGATTCTTGCCTTTCAGGTCGGCAAGGTTCTTGTACGGGCTCTTCGCCAGCACATACAGCACCGAGTAGTAACCCTTCGTGCCGTCGCTGTTCACGTCGATGATGAAGGCGTCGGTCTTCACCCCGATCAGCCGGGCGCGCGCGAACGAGGCCGGGCCATAATAGCCGATATGCACGTTGCCGGAGCGCTGACCCTCGATCACCGCCGCATAGTCGTTGGCAATACGCAGGGTCACCTTGGTGCCGATTTCCTTCGAGAGATACTCGACGAACGGGGCATAGCGGTCGGCCACGCCAGAGGCGTTCTCGGCCGGCACCACGGCAAACACCAGCTCAGGATACTTGGCCTTCCAGGCCTGGGCATGGGCACTGGTCGCAGACGCCGTGGCAGCGCCGGCCGCGAGGCCAGCCAAGAGCGTGCGGCGGTCGATCATAAGGTCACCTCAATTGCTGCAGAGTAAGCTCAGGCGATGGCGGCCAGGCCGGCATCTGGCACCGGAGCGTCGTCGCGTTCCAGCACCTCGTTCGCTTCCAGGCCGTACAGTTCGCGCGCCACCTCGTCGGTGAGCGCCGCAGGCACGTCGTCGAACACAAGCTTGCCGGCAGCCATGCCGACCAGCCGGTCGCAATAGCCGCGGGCGATCTCCAGCGAGTGCAGGTTCACCAGCACGGTCAGGCCGAAATGCCGGTTAATCCGGGCAAGCGCGTCCATGACGATGCGCGAGCTGCGCGGGTCCAGCGAGGCCACCGGCTCGTCGGCCAGCACGATCTCGGGCTCCTGCACCAGGGCGCGGCAGATCGCCACGCGCTGCTGCTGGCCGCCGGACAGCGTTTCGGCCCGTTGCGGCGCGAGTGCGGCGATATCCATCTGTTCAAGTGCGGCCATGGCGATGGCACGGTCGTCGCGGCTCCACAGCTTGCCCATGGCCCGCCAACCGCTGGTATGCGCCAGACGCCCCATCAGCACGTTGTCCAGCACATCAAGCCGGCCGACCAGGTTGAACTGCTGGAAAATCATGGCACAGCGGCGCCGCCAGTCGCGCAGCGCGCGTCCTTTCAGGGCGGTCACGTCGCTGCCGTCCCAGGTGATCGTGCCAGCGGTCGGATCGCCCAGCCGGTTGATCATGCGAAGCAAAGTGGACTTGCCGGCGCCCGAGCGCCCGATCACGCCGACGAACTGCCCACGCGGAATGGCCAGCGACACGCTGTCCACCGCGCGCGCCCGCCCGAACTGCTTGGACACGCCGTCAAGAACCAGCATGAGAGTTTCGTGCTTCTTCCCCGTCTACGGTCGGCGTTATCCCCGATCGGCCGCACGCCGGGCATGAAGCTTTCGTGACCGGGCCAGCCGGCTACGCCGTCGTCAATCGTCCGATGCTTGCTCCTTGCGAAAAGGCGAGCTCGGATAAACCCCCAGAATACGGGTCTCGCGCGAGAAGAAAGAAAGCTCTTCCAGCGCCCGCCGCAGTGCCGGCTGCTCGGGGTGCCCCTCAACGTCACACAGGAACTGGGTGGCGGTGAACTCGCCGCCTAGCATATAGCTCTCCAGCTTGGTCATGTTCACCCCGTTGGTTGCGAACCCTCCGAGCGCCTTGAACAGGGCCGCCGGCACGTTGCGAACCCGAAAGACAAACGTCGTCATCAGACCCGCCCGGTCGGCCGGCAGGTCGGCCGGCTTGCGCGCCATCACATAAAATCGCGTCGTATTGTGCGCCGCGTCCTCGACATTGCGCCGCAGCACATCCAGCCCGAACAGCTCGGCCGCCAGCGACGAGGCGATGGCGCAGTCCGCCGGGTTGTTCCACTGCGCCACCATCTCGGCCGAGCCCGCCGTGTCGGCCTGTACCACCGGCTTCAGTTTAAGCTCCCGGAGGATCCGGCGCACCTGCCCGAGCGCCACCTCGTGCGAGTGCACCCGCATCAGCCCCTCAATGCGGGCGCCCCTCGGCGCCAGCAGACAGTGCTCGACCCGCTGGAAATGCTCGCCCACCACGAACAGGCCGGATTGCGGCAGCAAATGGTGCACGTCACCAACCCGCCCCGCCAGGCTGTTCTCGCAAGCGATCATGGCAAGCTCCGCCCCGCCCTCGCGCACCGCCTCCATGGCCGCCTCGAAGCTCTCGCAGGGCAGCGTGCGCCACTGCGGAAACGCCATGCGACAAGCCAGATCGGAATACGCCCCTGGCCGGCCTTGAAAGGCGATGGTCTGCGTCATGCGCTGCGCCCCCGCGCCGGATCGAGTTCGCGGCGCGCGCGCTCAAGGTCCGCCTCCGTGTCCACGCCGAACGGGGCGTGCGCCACCCGCGCGCAGGCAATGTGCATGCCCGCCTCCAGCGCACGCAACTGCTCCAGCAACTCGCGCCTCTCCAACGGGCTTTCCGGCAGCGCGACGAAGCGCGCGAGCGCCGCCCGGCGGAAGGCGTAAATGCCAATATGGTGCCACAGCGGCCCGTCCCCCGCCGGAATCGCCGCGCGCGAGAAATACAACGCCGGCGCCACCGCCGCCCCGTCATCAAACGCGCACGCCGCCTTCACCACCGAAGGCGAAGCGGCCTCCGCCGCCGAAGCGATCGGCGCCACCAGCGTGGCGATGTCGATCCGCGGGTCCGCCAGCGGCGCGAGCACCGTGCGCAGATACGCCGGCGGGATGGTCGGCAAGTCACCCTGCAGGTTGATCACCACATCGTAGCGCCTCTGCGCATCGAGCGCGGCCAGCGCCACATGTACCCGGTCCGAGCCGCGCGGCAGCGACGGATCGGTTATGACGGCAAGCGCTCCGTCCGCCCGCACGGCCGCGGCGATCTCGCGATCCGCACAGGCGACCGCGATCGGCCCGATACCGGCTTCCCGCGCGCGGTCGAGAACGTGCAGGATCATGGGCCGGCCATGGATATCGGCCAGCGGCTTGCCCGGCAGGCGGGTGGAGGCCATGCGGGCAGGAATGACAACGATGGGGTTCATGATCCGGGCTGGCGTGTGCGTCAAAACGGGGGGAACGGTGGCGGGGTTGAAGCCGGTGAAACGGGTCCGTATGGTCCGGCGCACCTTATGGAGCGGCCGGACTGCGCGCAACGTGGGCCGGCGGCCACCTCACCCCCGATCCACGAAAGGCCACGCGGATGGAGCGCCCGCCGATCGACGCCCTGATCCGCGCCGCCGAAGCCGCGGCCGACGTAGCCGGGTCGGCCATCCGTCCCCTGTTCCGTGCCGGGCTGCAGGCCGACCTGAAGCGCGACCAGAGCCCCGTCACCATCGCCGACCGCACCGCCGAGCAGGCCATGCGCGCCGTCCTGTCACAGCGTTTTCCCGGCCATGGCATCCTCGGTGAGGAATTCGGCCTGGACAACCCGCTCGCCAGGCTGCGCTGGGTGCTCGACCCGATCGACGGCACCCGCGCCTTCATCACCGGCCGCCCGGTCTTCGGCACCCTGATCGGCCTGCTCGACGGCGACACGCCCATCCTCGGCCTGATCGATCAATGCGTCACCGGCGAGCGCTGGATCGGCGTCGCCGGCCGCACCACCACCTTCCGCGGCAGCTTCGGCGGCACCGTCGGCTGCCGGCCATGCCAAACACTCGCCGCAGCCGAGCTGTCCTGCACCAGTCCAGAGATGTTCGGCAACGACCTGCCGGCCTGGGAACGGCTGTCGGCCGCCGCGCGCCGCACGTCCTTCGGCGGCGACTGTTATGCCTATGGGCTGGTCGCACTCGGGCAGCTTGATATCATCGCCGAGTCGGGACTGAAAATCTGGGACTGGGCGGCACTGACTCCCGTTATCGAGGGCGCCGGCGGACGGCTGACAGACTGGAACGGGCACGCGCTGCGCCCGGACGGCGATGGGCGGGCTCTCGCGGTCGGCAACCCGGCGCTGCTGGAGGAGGCGGTGCGGCTTTTGGGCGGGGGAAGCAAGTGAAGGAAGGCCAGGGATCTGCCCTGGACCCCGCTACTTAAGTGATGGGTTCCAAGGGGCCACTGCCCCTTGGCGGGTCCAGGGCAGAGCCCTGGCCTTGCTTTCCCCGGCCACCAGCCGCACGGAGAACATAAGTTGCGCCTCATCGCCCTGGTCCTCAGCCTGCTCGTCCTCACCGGTGCAGCGCACGCGCAAGCCCCCACCCGCACCCACGGCATCTCGCTGCTCGGCACCCCCGCCCTGCCGCCGGACTTCCCCTACTTCCCCTGGGTGAACCCGGACGCGCCCAAGGGCGGCGAGGTGGCGCTCAGCACCATCGGCACCTTCGACAGTTTCAACCCCTTCATCGTGCGCGGCCGCGCCGCCGCCGCGGCGGCGCGCATCTACGACACGCTGCTGGTGCGCAACGCCGATGAAGCCGAGACCGAATACGCCCATCTTGCCAGCGTCATCGAAATTCCCGCCGACCGCATGAGCGTTACCTTCGAGCTGCGGCCGGAAGCCCGGTTCAACGACGGCTCCCCGGTCACCGCCGAGGACGTGGCCTGGAGCTTCGACACGCTGCGCGCCCAGGGGCGGCCCAACTACCGCCAGTACTATGCCGACGTGACCGAGGCGGTGGTGGAAGGCCCTCGCCGCGTCACCTTCCGCTTCCGCACCAACGCCAACCGCGAACTGCCGATGATCCTGGGCGAGCTGCCGGTGCTGCCCAAGCACTGGTGGGAAGGCCGCGCGTTCGACCGCCCGCTGACCGACCCGCCGGTCGGCTCCGGCCCCTACCGGATTGGCCGCTTCGAGTTCGGCCGCACCATCACGCTCGACCGCGTGCCCGACTGGTGGGCGCGCGACCTGCCGACCGCCAAAGGGCTGGATAATTTCGACCATCTGCGCACCGAGTATTTCCGCGACAGCACCGTGGCCATGGAGGCGTTCAAGGCCGGCCAGATCGACTACCGCACCGAGAACGTCGCCAAGGAATGGGCCACGGCCTACGACTTCCCGGCGGTCCAGAAGGGCTGGGTGCGCAAGGAGGCGATCCGCCACTATTTGCCCACCGGCATGCAGGGCTGGGCGATGAACACCCGCCGCCCGCTGTTCCGCGACCGCCGGGTGCGCGAGGCACTGGCGCTGGCCTTCGACTTCGAATGGGCCAATGCCAATCTGTTCCACGGTGCCTACACCCGCACCGAGAGCTATTTCAGCAACAGCGATCTTGCCTCCACCGGCGTGCCGCAGGGCGCGGAATTGTCGCTGCTGGAACGCTGGCGCGACAAGCTGCCCCCCGAGGTTTTCACCAAGCCCTACCAGCTTCCGGTCACCGACGGCTCGGGCAACAACCGCGACGGGCTGCGCAAAGCCCTGGCCCTGCTGCGCCAGGCCGGCTGGGAGGTCAAAGACCGCAAGCTGGTCGACGCCCAGGGCCAGCCGTTCAGCTTCGAGATCCTGCTCGACGAACCCTCCTTCGAACGCATCGCCCTGCCCTATCGCCAATGGTTGTCCCGCCTGGGCATCGAGGCCAATGTCCGCACGGTGGACGCGGCCCAGTACCAGCGCCGGCTGGACACCTACGACTACGACATGGCCATGACGGTGATCGGCGAGTCCGACAGCCCCGGCAACGAGCAGACCGGGTTCTGGACCTGCCAGTCCGCCGGGCTGGAGGGCGGCGACAACCTGATGGGGGTGTGCAACGACGTGGTGGATGCGCTGGTGCCGCTGGTGGTGAACGCGCCCAATCATGCCGAGCTGCTGACCGCCACCCACGCCCTCGACCGGGTGCTGCTCTGGGGCTGGTATCTGGTGCCGAACTGGCACCTGCAATCCGTGCGCATCGCCTATTGGGACAAGTTCGGCCGGCCCGACAAGCCGGTGCGGCCGGGGGTGGTGTTCGAGTCCTGGTGGATCGACGCGCAGAAATCCGCCGCCCTCGAGGCGGCAAGGCGCGCCGGCAACTGATGAGCGCCTATCTCCTCCGCCGCCTGCTGCTGGTGGTGCCGACCCTGTTCGGCATCATCGCCATCAATTTCGCCGTCGTGCAGTTCGCGCCCGGCGGCCCGGTGGAGCAGATGATCGCCGAGCTGCGCGGGCGCGGCGGCGATGCCACCGGCCGGGTGAGCGGCCAGGGCGGCGCCGAAGTGGCCGCCCCCACCGGCGAGGGCGCCTATCGCGGCGCCCGCGGCCTCGACCCGCACATCGTCGCCGATATCCGCCGCATGTTCGGCTTCGACAAGCCGGCCTGGGAACGCTTCGCGATCATGCTGCGGGACTATCTGACCTTCGATTTCGGCCGCAGCTTCTTTCTCGACAAATCGGTGCTGCAGCTGATCGGCGAGAAGATGCCGGTGTCCGTCTCGATCGGCCTGTGGTCGACGTTGCTGGTCTATTTTGTGTCCATCCCGCTCGGGATCGCCAAGGCGGTGCGCGACGGTTCACGCTTCGATGTGGCCAGTTCCGCCGTGGTGCTGGTGGGGTATGCGGTGCCGGGATTCCTGTTCGCGATATTGCTGGTGGTCCTGTTCGCCGGCGGCAGTTTCCTGCAGGTTTTTCCCCTTCGGGGCCTGACCAGCCCCAACGCCATCAATTGGTCCTGGACCGCCCGCGTGGCCGATTACGCGTGGCACATGGTACTGCCCACGATCGCCCTGGTGGTGGGCGGGTTCGCGGGGCTCACCATGCTGACCAAGAACTGTTTCCTCGAAGAAATCCGCAAGCAGTACACCGTGACCGCCCGCGCCAAGGGCGCCAGCGAGCAGCGGGTGCTCTACCGTCATGTATTCCGCAACGCGATGCTGCTGATCATCGCCGGCTTCCCGGCGGCTTTCATCGGCATCCTGTTCTCCTCCGCACTGCTGGTCGAGATCATCTTTTCGCTCGACGGTCTCGGCCTGCTGGGCTTTGAGTCGGCCATACGCCGCGACTATCCGGTGATGTTCGGCACGCTCTATATTTTCACTCTGCTGGGCCTGGTGATGCAAATCGTCGGCGACATGTTGTACACGGTTGTCGACCCCCGGATCGATTTCGAGTCACGCCGGTGACCCCTTCCCCCAACCCCCTCCCACAAGGGGAGGGGGAGAAGACGTTCTGCTTCCCCTCCCCTTGTGGGAGGGGGAAGGGCGGAGGGGTGCCAGCCCCCCCGACTCCACCCATGACCCTCACCCCCCTCACCCGCCGCCGCCTCGCCGTCTTTCGTGCCCACAAGCGCGGCTTCTGGTCGCTGTGGATTTTCCTCGCTTTGTTCGGCCTGTCGCTGTTCGCCGAGTTTCTCGCCAACGACCGGCCGCTGCTCATCCGCTTCGACGGCAACTGGTATGTCCCGGTCCTGCAAGACTACAGCGAGGACACGTTCGGCCCCGACTTCATGCCCACCAGTGCCGACTACACCGACCCCGACCTCGCCGCCACCATTCGCGCCCACGGCTGGATGATCTGGCCGGCGATTCCCTTCTGCTACGACAGCGTGGTGAAGAACCTGCCGGTGCCCGCCCCCGCGCCGCCCACCTGGCGCAACCTGCTCGGCACCGACGACCAGGCGCGCGACGTGCTCGCCCGGGTCATATACGGCTTCCGTCTGTCGGTGCTGTTCGGCTTCACGCTGACCATCATTTCCTCCATCGTCGGCATCGCCGCCGGCGCGGTGCAGGGCTTCTATGGCGGCCGCGTCGACCTGTTCTTCCAGCGCTTCATTGAAATCTGGTCGGGCATGCCGCAACTTTATCTGCTCATCATCCTGGGCAGCATCATCACCCCCAGCTTCTGGATTCTTCTCATCTTCCTGTTGCTGTTCTCCTGGATGGCGCTGACCGGCGTGGTGCGCGCCGAGTTCCTGCGCGGGCGTAACCTCGATTACGTGCGCGCCGCCCGCGCGCTCGGTGTCGCGGATGCCGCCGTGATGTGGCGCCACATCTTGCCGAACGCCATGGTCGCGACGCTGACCTTCCTGCCGTTCACCCTGTCCGGCTCGGTAACCATCCTGTCCTCGCTCGACTTTCTCGGCTTCGGCCTGCCACCCGGCTCGCCCTCGCTCGGCGAGCTGGTGGCGCAGGGCAAGAATAATTTGCAGGCGCCCTGGCTCGGCATCACCGCGTTCTGCGTGCTCGGCGGCATGCTGACGCTGCTGGTCTTCATCGGTGAGGCCGTACGCGACGCTTTCGACCCGCGCCGGACCGCCGCGTGAGCCTCGTCTGCGTAGACAACCTGACCGTCGCCTTCGGCGCGCGGCGCGTGGTGAACAACCTGTCGTTCGCGCTCGATCGCGGCGAGACGCTGGCGCTGGTCGGCGAAAGCGGTTCGGGGAAATCGCTCACCGCCCTGTCGCTCCTGCAACTGCTTCCTCCAGGCGCCATTTGCACCGGCCGCGTGGAACTCGCCGGCAAATCCGTGATCGGCGCCTCCGAGCGCTGCCTGCAATCCCTGCGCGGCGTCGCCGCCGGCATGGTGTTTCAGGAGCCGATGAACAGCCTCAACCCGCTGACCCGGATCGGCCGGCAGGTGGCCGAGGCGATCAGCCTGCACCGGCCCTTGCCCGACGCCGC
This sequence comes from uncultured Alphaproteobacteria bacterium, assembly GCA_963714255.1. Lineage (GTDB taxonomy): Bacteria > Pseudomonadota > Alphaproteobacteria > Acetobacterales > Acetobacteraceae > Rhodovastum. The sequence continues at coordinate 11,202 of CAVQNU010000015.1, read as the reverse complement.
GCTGCGCGCCCGCGTCATCGACGTGCTGTCGCAATGCGGCTTCCCCGACGCCGAGCACCGGCTGGACGCCTTTCCCCACCAGCTCTCCGGCGGCCAGCGCCAGCGTGTCATGATCGCCATGGCGCTGGCCAACGACCCCGCCCTGCTGATCGCCGACGAGCCCACCACAGCCCTCGACGTAACCATCCAGGCGCAAATCCTGAAGCTCCTGGCCGACCAGAAGGCGGCGCGCGGCCTCGCCCTGCTGCTGATCAGCCACGACCTGGCGATCGTACGCCGCTACGCCGACCGCGTTTGCGTCATGAAAGACGGCTGCGTGGTCGAGTCAGGCACGGTCGAAGCGGTGTTCAGCATGCCCCTGCACCCGTACACCTGCGCCCTCCTGGCCGCGGAGCCGCGAGGCGTGCCCCGCCCGGTGCCGAACGATGCCGAAGTGCTGATGCAAGCGCGCGACCTGCGCGTGCACTTCCCCATCCGCCGCGGCCTGCTGCGCCGCACGGTCGGCGTCGTGCGGGCGCTGGACGGGCTCGACATCACGGTGCGCGAAGGCGAGACGGTCGGGCTGGTGGGTGAAAGCGGCTCCGGCAAATCCACCACCGGCTACGCGCTGCTGCGCCTGCAGGAGGCCGAGGGCTGCATCCGCTTCCGCGGCCAGGACCTTTCCACCCTCGACAAACGGGCGCTGCGCCGGCTGCGCGCCGGCATGCAGATCGTCTTTCAGGACCCGTTCGGCAGCCTCTCGCCACGGCTGACCGTGGCCGACATCATCGCCGAAGGGCTGCGGGTGCACGAGCCCGGTCTCTCAAACGCCGAGCGCCAGGCGCGCGTGGCGGCCGAGCTGGAGGAAGTCGGTCTCTCGCCCGATTGCGCCGGCCGCTACCCGCACGAGTTCAGCGGCGGCCAGCGCCAGCGCATCGCGATCGCGCGCGCCATGGTGCTGAAGCCGCGCTTCGTGGTGCTGGACGAGCCCACCAGCGCGCTTGACATGAGCGTGCAGGCGCAGATCGTCGATCTGCTGCGCCGCCTGCAGCAGGACCACGACCTCGGCTACCTGTTCATCAGCCACGATCTGCGCGTGGTGCGCGCGCTCGCGCACCGGGTGGTGGTGCTGCGCCAGGGTGTCGTGGTGGAACGCGGACCGGCCGAGCAGGTCTTCGCCCGGCCGCGCCACGACTACACCCGCGCGCTGATGGCCGCCGCCTTCGCGCTGGAAGCGGATGAAACCGGCGTGGTGCAGGCGTGATCTCCCCACGCCTGCGGCGCCGGCGCTGGCGGGACGAAGAAATCCTGCGCTTCATCGTCCTGCCCGGGATCGCCGGCAGCCTGGCTGGCTTGGTGGCGGTGGCGGGGCTGCTGATGCTGGACGTAGGCTCGCTCGGCACGCTGGTGCTGGGGTCGGGGGGCGGGGTCGTGCCGGTGGTCCTGCTGTCGGCAGGGTTCATGATCACCTTCGGCTCGGCGGCGATCGGGGCTGCGATCATGGCGATCGGCAACGGTGCCGATGAGGATTGACCCGCCGGCGTGATCTGGGGCGTTGATCCAGCCGGCCCGGCGCCCACATGCTTTGCCACACAGACGGGGAACGTCCCATGCTGCACCGTCGCATCCTGCTGACCGCCGCCTCTGCCGGCCTGGCCGCCACCGCGGTCGCCTTGGCCACCTCGAATGCCCGCCTCGCCCACGCGCAGGGCTCCGGCCCCTTCACCCTGCCGCCGCTGCCCTACGCGCCGGACGCCAACGAGCCATATATCGACACGCTCACCATGACCATTCATCACGACCGCCACCACGCGGCCTATGTGGCGAACCTGAATGCCGCGCTGAAGGACCATGGCCAGCTTGCTGCCCTGCCCTTGCACGCGTTGCTGGCCAGGCTCAACGACGTGCCGGATAGCATCCGTGCCGCGGTGCGCAACAACGCCGGCGGGCACGCCAACCATTCGATGTTCTGGCAGGTCATGGGCGGCAAGGGCGGCGCCCCCACCGGTCCGCTCGCCGAAGCGATCACCGGTGATCTCGGCGGGCTGGCGGCGCTGCAGACCGCGTTCAACCGCGCCGGCCTCGCGCAGTTCGGCTCCGGCTGGGTTTTCGTCACCGTCGATCCCGCCGGTAAGCTCGCCCTCGTCGCCCGCCCGAACCAGGACACGCCGCTCGACGAGGGCGGCCGTGTGCTGTTCGGCAACGACGTGTGGGAGCACGCCTATTACCTCAAATACCAGAACCGCCGGGCTGACTACCTGGCGGCATGGTGGAACGTGGTGGACTGGACCAAGATCGCCGCCCGCTACGACGCGGCAAAAGCAGGCACCCTGACGATCTGAAGAAGCCTCGAAAGGCGAAATCCTGCGTCCTCTCCTCTGCAGCGCCGCGGCCGTGCAGCTTCGGCGCCGCGGCCGTGCAGCGGACCGAGGCCGGGAGGCATATTCTACGGCGCACGCATCTACTGCGACCCTTGTCACCGCTTGGCCACCACGCCCCCGCCCGGGTAAAACCACATGCACGCGAACCGATTGGGAGAACAATCTGCGATGCCGCTGTTCAACTATCACTGCGCCGGCTGCAACACCGATTTCGAAGCCCTGATTCTAGGTGCCGAGCAGGCCTCTTGCCCGCACTGCGGCGGCACCGCGCTGGAGCAACGCCTCTCGCGCGTGGCCGCCGATGCAAAAACGCCCGGCCTTGTGAAGCGCGCCCGGGCCCAGGCGACAAAAGAAGGCCATTTCAGCAACTACTGACCGCAACGTGGAAGCGGCGAGCTTTCCCGCATACAATCGCCGCGAACGAACCAGACCGGAGAAACAAGCGCGATGCCACTGTACAGCTATCATTGCACCGGGTGCGACACCGAGTTCGAGGCCCTGGTCATCGGCGCTGAGCAACCGACCTGCCCGGCATGCGGCAGTTTCGAACTGGAAAAACTGCTCTCGCAAGTCGCCCCGGAGCCACGCGTTCCCGAGCCGGTCGGGGCATGCGGAACCTGCGGGCAATATGGCGGCTGCGCGGCGGGGCGGGGCTGAGAGGCTGAAAAAGAATTGTCATTTGGCACGAGGGTGACGAGTTCGCGCCTTGGGCGAGGTGGTGGTGGCAGTGCCGATCGGTGGGTTGGGGAAGTGCGCCTCCTCGCCGTCCGGGGTGGCCTGTCATGACCGGCCTTGCTTGGCCCACCGAGGCTACTGCCCCGAGTCTTTCATAGTGCGGGATAGAGCACCGCGACCAAGGCGAACGGCGAGCGTGTGGCCGGTCCGGTGGACGAGGCCGCGCTACTCGCCGAGATCACCAGCGGCACGAGCTTTCACGCTGCGAAGGTGCGGCTATTGGGCCGCTGGGCGCGCGATGGTATCCCGCTTATGGAGGCCAGGCAAAGGTTGCTGGCCGCATTCGATGCGGTCCCTACCGAAGAACAGACGGCGCGGTGGCAGACCCGCCGCACGGACGTTGATCGTTGCTTGGAGGACATCTACGTCAAGGAGGCGCGGGAGAGGGACAGAGGCAAGCGCCGGCCGGAACCGCCGCTTATGGCACCAGAGGACAGCGAGCCGGCTATCTGGCAGGCAGCACCCGCGCCCTGGCCTGCGCCAGCCCTCGACCTCGCCGCGGCCGACACACTTCCACCGCCGCTACTGCCGCGCGATGTGTTTCCCGCCGGCTGGGCTTCATGGATTGCGGCGGCAGCGGAGTCCAAGGGTGCGCCTCCCGATTATGTCGCGCTAGCGCTGCTGTCCGCTGCCGGAGCCCTGATCGGCAACGCGCGGTGGGCGAACCCGTGGGAAGGCTGGCAGGAACCGCCAGCTATCAACGCGGCGCTGATCGGCAACCCGTCTGCCGGCAAGTCGCCAGCACTCGACGCGGTAACAGCACCGCTTGCGGAAATCGAAGTTTCTATCAACGAGGATTGGAAGGAACGGAAGCGCCAACACGCGACCGACAAGGCCGCGGCGGCCGAGCGCAAGGCGAATTGGGAAAAGGAAGTCAAAGCCGCCATCAAGAACGGCAACCTGCCGCCCTGCATGCCCGCCGATGCCGACGAACCGGACTCACCGCAGCGGCGCCGCATTCTCTCGACTGATCCCACAGTTGCGAAGGCGGAACGCATGTCGGCTGCCAACCCGCGCGGCCTGGCGCTGGTGCGCGATGAACTGGCCGGGTGGATTGCGGGTATGGACCGATACAACAACGGCGCAGGCAGTGATCGAGCGTTCTGGCTGCAAGCCTACGGGGGACGCCACTGGACGCCCGACCGGGTTAAGGATGGGGACGCGGAAATATCGGTACCGAACCTTACCTGGTCCATCGTCGGCGGTATCCAGCCCGACCGCTTGGCGTCCCTGCTGCTGGCGGGCGACGATGATGGGCTGGCCGCGCGGTTTCTCTACACCTGGCCCGCGCCGCAGAGGCCGCGGCGCCCCGCGTGACGGGCTGGCTGTTGCCCGGGCGCGGGATTGGCTGGCCCGGTTGCGCTCGCTGCCCTGGACCCCCTCGGCGCCGCTGCTGGTGCCCTTCGCGCCCGGCGCACAGGCCGCGTTGCAGGCGTGGCGCGAGGAGGTGGCCAGCATGGAGGAAAGCGCCGCCGGGCTGTTCCTGTCCTGGCTCGGCAAGCTCCCCGGCTTCGCGGTGCGGCTGTCACTGATCTTCGCGCACCTGGCGTGGTGCGAGCATGGGCATGCGCGACCCGCCGGGCGAGATAAGGGAAGCCGACACAGTGCGCGCTCTCGACTTCCTGGCCGATTACGCCGTGCCGATGGCGCGCCGCTGTTTCGGTGAGGCGGCGCTACCCGAGGCCGAACGCGATGCCCGCCGGCTGGCGCGGTGGTTGCTGCGCCGGCAGCCGATCCCCGAGACGTTGAACGTTCGCGAGCTGCGCCGCATGCAGGATGGCCCAGGCATCGCGACGCCTGATCGGGTCAAGGCGGCGCTGGAGGAACTGGCCGGGCTGGGGCTTGTCCGGCCCACCCAGGGCAATCGCATTTCAGAAGGATCCGAGGAGTTTGGAGAGATAGGCATCGTTCCAACCGGCCCGTTGGAACTTGCTGCGCAGAGAGGCCTTCGAGCCATCCTTCTGCATGATGTTGAGGGCCATGTGTCGCAGGACCGCAAGATTGTGTGGCCCGTTGCCCAGTCGGGTCCGGTCCTGATCCTCGTTCATCACGACATCCAGCCGCCAGTGCAGCCGGTTTTCCACACCCCAGTGCTCGCGGACGACCTCATTGAAGCGTGTCGAGGATAGTGCTGTGCTGAGCAGATAGTAGGCGGTCTCGGTGGTGGTCTTGCTCGCGGTTTCACGGATACGGACAACCTTGCCGATGGCCGCCAGGCCGGGCCAGTGATGATCCCGCTGCAACCACTCGATATCGGTCGAGAGCGTGGCCGTGCGGGTCTCGATGCGGCCGTGATCGGCATCCACGCTTTGCGCGCTCGCCGCCGCTGTGTTGGCCGGGTCATCGAAGAATGTACGGACATCATCATGCAGCGTGCCCTGGTTGCCCTTCAGCGCCAGGGCATAGTCGCCGCCCTGATCGACGATCTGCTGAGCAATCGTGCGCTGGCAGTTGAGCGCGTCGGCGGTCACGATCGTCCCTTTCAGGGACAGCATCTCCAGCAACTTCGGCACCGCGGTGATCTCGTTGGATTTGGCGTCGGTGGCGATCTGCGCCAGCACCAGGCGCTGCTCGCATCCCCAGGCACTGACCATGTGCAGCGGTGACTTGCCGCTGGCGCGATCGAAGGAGCGACGCAAAACCTTGCCATCGATCGCTACAACGCCCTGAACCGTACTCGAAAACTGCGCCATGAACCGCTGAAACGCCGCGCCAAACTGCGCCGGGTCGAGCAGGCGGAACAGGCGGCTGAAAGTGTCGTGACTTGGAATGCCCTTCTCCAGCTTGAGAAAGCCGCGCAGGAACGGCTCTTTCGCTTCCGCAAACCGAGCCATGTCCACCGCACCCTGGCCGCCACACAACACTGTACACAGTGCGATCATTAGCAACTCATGGAAGTCATGCAGCCCGGCGTTCCCGGTTCGTGGGTCTTCCAGACCCTCCCAGCAGCCGGCAAACTGATCCAAGGCGTCCTCCCTCCGCAGGTTTCCCGCGCCCTCCGGTAGAATCCATCGCCCCGCCCCGCGCAAGCCGCCGTCGCGCTGTCAAGGAAATTCCAAGTGCGATTCCCCTGCGGCCCACCCCTGCCCGTAACGGGGCGCCTGGACGCATGCGCGCCGACTGGGCGGTGAACCCGCGGCTGATGGAGACCGCGCATGGGGTGGCGTGATCGCCTCCGCACGGTGCTGGCGGCCGAGGCCACCGCGCTTTTTTCGGAAGAATGTGCCGATGCCAATAGCGCCAATAGTGCCAATAGGTCCGGGGGAGGCGCCGGGGCGGGGGCTATTGGCACTATTGGCGCTATTGGCAAAGGGGCATTTTCCCAAAAAGACGCGGACGTGCCGCCCCCGCCGCCTGCCGACGCCCCCGCTCTGCTGACCCACCTCCGCGACGTGCTGCACTGCCGGGTGTGGCTCGACGGCGCGACGGTGCGGATCGGGCCGACGCATCGGTGCCCGCCTGCGGTGCTGGCGGCGGCGCTGGCTGTGGTCGGGGAACTGCGGGGCATCCTCGAGGCTGAGGGGGCCGACTTTCTGCCTGCCGTCCTGGGGGCATGAAGTAAGACCGTATGTCCGTCCAAGCGCTGAGGTGGCCCGCCCCCGAGTATGCGACAGTGGACGAGGGTTGCCCGGGTGGTCTGGGTCTATCCTCAACGCATAAGGGGACGAGCCATGAAGACACATGGGGAGGCGTTTGTCGGAATTGATACCGCGAAGGCGCGCAACGCGATTGCCGTTGCAGAGGGAGACCGGAAGGGAGAAGTCCGGTTTCTCGGTGAGTTCGACAACACGCCTGATGCCATCGCTAAGCTGGTCCGCAAAATGTCGGAACGTTACGAGGCAGTGCATTTCTGCTACGAAGCAGGTCCGACGGGGTATGGGCTTTATCGTCAGATCACCGCCCTTGGGCAGAGCTGCCTGGTGGTCGCACCATCGCTGATCCCGCGCCGGACGGGCGACCGGATCAAGACCAATCGGCGGGATGCCCAGACGTTGGCCAGACTGCTGCGCGCGGGTGAATTGACGGCCGTTTGGGTACCGGACGAGATCCATGAGGCCGTGCGTGACCTGGTTCGTACGCGTGCGATGTCGATTGAGGACTATCGGCGAAAGCGCCAGCATGTGACTGCATTTTTGCTTCGTCATGGCCGCAGCTACGAAGCGAAGACGAGCTGGCGAGGTTGGCACATTCGCTGGTTGAATGCACAGAAGTTCGAGCATCCTGCTCAACGTTTGGCGTATCAGGAAATGCTCAACGCAGTGAGCGCGACTGCGGAGCAGATCACGCGCCTGGAAGCCGCCCTGGTGGAAATCGTTCCGACATGGACGATGGCGCCCGTGGTCGCTGCCTACCAGGCGCTGCGCGGGGTGGCCTTCCTGACCGCAGCTACTTTCGTTGCCGAGATTGGAGACATCCGCCGGTTTGATCATCCACGGCAAGTGATGGCGTTCCTGGGTCTGGTGCCCTCCGAGCGGTCGACCGGGGAAACGCGCCGACAAGGGGGGATCACAAAGACAGGCAACACACGTGCGCGCAAGGCCTTGATCGAGGCGGCGTGGACCTCAGGACTATCGCGGTAAGGAGTGCTCATTGCTGGACGCGCCGAGTAGGCCCGGGGAATTTCATCCCGAGCCCCTCACAGAACCGGGACGCGATACCAACCCGCCTTGACGTTGACTCTTTTGTGAATTGCGAATTGGCGGCGCCCTCGATTCTTTGGCCGAGTGAGCATTTGGCAAAGGGAAGCAGGGGATGGGCGCTGCGTTGGTGGTCACACGGTCGGACCACTCGGCCGAGGGACTTCGTGCGCTGGCAAGCAAGAGTAGCGATGGCGCACAGGTTCGTCGATTGTTGGCGTTGGCACTGATCCTGGACGGCCACTCGCGGACCGAGGCGGCGGCACAGAGCGGTATGGAGCGCCAGACGCTGCGCGACTGGGTGCACCGGTACAACGACGCGGGGGTCGATGGGCTGAAGTCGCGCAGCAGCCCTGGCCGGACGCCATTTCTGACTGAGGAACAGAAAGCCGAGTTGAAGGCGTTGGTCATCAAAGGACCTGACCCTGACATCCACCAGGTGGTACGCTGGCGTTGTCTGGACGTGCGCGAAGAGGTGACGCGGCGGTTCTCGGTGACTGTGCACGAGAGCACTATCGGCAAGTGGCTGCACCAACTCAAACTGACGCCGCTGCAGCCGCGCCCGTTCCATCCGAAGAAGGACCCGGCCGCCCAAGAGGCTTTTAAAAAAACTTTCGTAATCTAGCCAAGGAAGCGCTGCTCGGAACCACGGCCGGCACGCCCATAGAAATCTGGTTCCAAGACGAAGCCAGGGTCGGCCAGCAGGGAACTCACACCTATATCTGGGCGCCGGTGGGCTCGCGGCCGCCGATGGTGCGCGACAACCGTCGTGAGTCCGTCTATCTGTTCGGCGCCATCTGCCCGGATCGAGCCGTCGGCGCTGCAATCATCATGCCCGCCGTCAACACCGAGGCCATGAACGCCCATCTGCAGGAAATCAGTACACAGGTGGCGCCTGGTGCGCACGCCCTGTTGCTGTGCGATCGCGCCGGATGGCATGCCACCAGCAGGGGCCTGCAGGTTCCCGTTAACATGACCCTGCTCCCCTTGCCCGCCTACGCGCCGGAATTGAACCCGATGGAGAACGTCTGGGATTACCTCCGCGGCAACAAGCTGTGCGGCGTTCTCTGGAACAGCTACAAGGCGATCGTGCAAGCCTGCAAGAAGTCCTGGGACTTCCTCATCAGCGATCCGGATCGCATCCGCTCCATCGGCACGCGCGAGTGGGCGTGTGTCAATCTTTAGGCGGGCTGGTATGAGACTCTCGCCTCATCCGGCTCGTGCCACCCACCGAAGGCTGTCGCCTTCCGGCGAAGACGTTGGGTTCCTCCGGTCACCCGTTGACCCAACGCCCTCGCCGCGAGTGACCCACCCCCTTCGCTCCACGGGCGTTACCCCGCTTCGTCACTACTATGGAGCGGTCCGCGCCTGGTTTGGCCCATCGGTACTTTCAGCCTCGCGGGTCCACCGCTTGTGCCTTTTCCCTTGGCATGGCCAACCAGGGTCTCAAGTTCCGCACGAAAGCCCAGATGAGAGTCATGCCTCCTGAACACCGGACACCACATGGTCAGTAAGTAGGTTTCTTCCATGCTGATCCCGGAGCACGAGGGAGGCCCCGGTTTTGATGTCGGCGAAGATCCTTTCGATGCGTCGTCAGAGGTTCACTTACGTTCGTCTCTCTCATCCATACCTGACGTGATCACTGCCACGCCTTTTAACCATAACGTTCACCACCGCGGATTTTGGCCGAAGCAGCTTATGGCGGTTTGAAGCCTCTTCCTACAAAGCGACTCCGAAGGGTCTACCTCCATCTTTCGTACAGCATGGCGCTCTCGCGCCTTCTTGACACAACCCCCGCTCAGATCCGGACATGCAGCTTGCCCGCATCCGGCTCCTACCTCGGGTGTTTGACGGCAAAACGAACGTTTGGCCAAGGGTGTAGGATACGGGGCTTGGGGAGCCACTCCTCTGCCAGGTGCGCGATCCGATTCCACGTCAGGTCATCCTTTTGGCTTCGCCGTTGAAGCGTGCGTCGCCAGAGGGTCACGACGTGATGCCGGAAGGCTGCGAGTGCCCGGCTATTGGTCGGCACAGCGTGATAGTTGAAGAAACCTGTCACGACCTGCCTCAGCCATTTCCCTTGTTCAGAGATTGGCCAGTGCATGCGTTGTCGCATTTCCTCCTTCAGTTCCAGGAGCTTCGCCATCATACGGTCTTGCCGTGTCTTCCTTTTGATCAGGAAGCTGCCCTTGCGGGACTTACCACAGATGAAGGTGAAGCCCAGGAAGTTGAAGGTCTCCGGCTTGTCCAGCCCGCGCTTCTCGCGGTCGGCTGCCGCATGGCGGCCGAATTCGATCAGGCGGGTCTTGTCCGGATGGAGCGACAACGCGAACTCCTCCAAGCGCGTGCGCATCATGTCGAGGAACCGACGGGCGTCGGTCTCGTGTTCGAAGCCGACCACGGTATCATCGGCATAGCGCACGATGATCATATTGCCAGTTGCCTCCCGCTGACGCCAGCGGTTGGCCCAGAGATCGAAGGCGTAGTGCAGGTAGATGTTGGCAAGCAGCGGTGAAATCACCGATCCTTGACCCGTTCCCCTCTCACTGGCCTGGAAAACTCCGTCTTCGAGCACGCCTGCCTTCATCCATTTCTGGAGCAGGCGGATGATGCGCCGATCACCGATCCGATGTTCAACGAAACGGACCATCCATGTCTGGTCGACCATATCGAAAAACGCTCGGATATCGGCGTCGAGTATCCAGTTCACACGACGGCTGGAGATCCCGACCACCAGAGCATCCAGCGCATCGTGCTGGCTTCGTCCCGGTCGGAACCCATACGAGAAACCGAGGAAATCCACCTCGTAAATCGCGCTCAGCACCATTGCGACCGCGCCTTGGACGATCTTGTCCTCGACTGCAGCGATCGCGAGTGGACGCTGCCGACCGTCCGCCTTCGGGATATACACCCGGCGTGACGGTTGAGGCCGATACGCTCCCCTCTGAACCCGGTCATGTAGTTCCTTGAGCCGAGGCTCAAGGTCTGCCTCGTAGTCCGACCAGACGACCCCGTCAACTCCGGGAGCCGCGTCCTTTTTGAGGGCGTGAAACGCCAGACGCAGCATCTCGGGGCTGACATGGTGGAGAAGCGCGGTGAACCGTTCCTTCTTGTTGTGCCTCGCGGCTTGCCGTATGCGTTCCAGCGCCTGGGACACGCCTGCCCGGTCCTGAGCCCGGAGCGTGCTTTGCTGGTCCGTATTCCCCTTGGTCCCTGCCCTTCGCTCCACCAACTCCGCTGCGGTTGGGGCCGCATTGTTCGTCGGCTTCATCGCTACTATTTCAGGGTCTGACTTCTCACGTCCGTGCATCATCGGCTTCGGCTCCTCACCTTCCCGATGCGGGCCGGGCAGCAGCGAGGCCATCCGGTCAAACGCGAGATCTCCCAGGTTCCGATTTGTTCCTTTTGTGCGTGATGGGGTCTTAGACCACGACGGAGCGTCAGCGCCTCGCATAGCGGCGCCGCACATG
>CAVQNU010000014.1:0-22665 GCA_963714255.1 uncultured Alphaproteobacteria bacterium | reverse complement strand
TCTACGGAGGCTGACGACCCACCAGGCCTTCGACCAGAAGGCGAAGCTGCATGTCTCCCGGTGACAGGGCGGCCAGTGCCCGCCCGTACCGCAGGGCGGTCGGAAAGTCGCCGCTGTCGCGGGCAATCGTGACCAGGCTGAGCAGGACATCGCGATCCGTCGGGTGCTGGCGATGCGCCTCCTCCAGCACGGCGAGGGACTGCTTTGCCGCTCCCGCCGAATTGAGGGCGATGGCGTAGACATAGGCATAGCGCGCATTGCCGGGTGCCAGCTCGCTGGCCCGGCGCAGCGCCGACAGCGCCTCGGCCGCGTTGTGCTGGCGCACCAGCGCCAGGCCGAGCGCGTGCCAGGCATCCGCGTTGCCCAGCTAGAAGGACGATGGCGCGGCGCAACAGCTCTGCTCCCTCCTCGACCCGGCCGCGCAGACGGTCGAGATCGGCCAGGTTCACCAGCGCCGGCACGAAGCGGGGATCGAGCCGCAAGGCGGTCCGGTCGGCAGCCTCCGCCGCGTCCGGCTGGCCGGCGCGCGATACCACCCAGCCAATGTAAGGAGGAATCCGAACTCGGGCCGGTCGGCATCGACCATTTCCGCCGCCAGAAGCTCCCGCATGGCGTGCGCCAGCAACTCGCGCTGCGGCGGCGACAGGAGCGAATCGGCACCGGCAAGCACCCGCGCCGTTTCCACCCGCACCGCCCGGACCGGATCGTCCAGCAGCGGCGCGATCGCCTGCACCATGCCGCGCCCGGCAGCAGCAGGCAGGGCACGCGGCACCGCCGCGCGGACCAGCGGGCTGGGGTCGGCGATCGCCGCCCGCACCGCCGGCTCGGAAGCGGCGGAGCCCAGTTCGTGCAGGAAAGGCAGCGCGGTCGCCCGTGCGATCGGCGGCTGCCCGGCGGCCAGGATCAGCGCGTCGAGCAGAAGCTCGGCATCGGCGGCCCCGGTGCGGCCGGCCTGCAGGGCGGTGCCGAACTGCGGCGTGGTCTGCCGTCCGGCAGGATACCAGCCGGCGATGGCGTGCGCCGCCCAGTCGGCGGCGCGGTCGGTATGGCACTGGGTGCAGGCGTTCGGCGTGCCGAGAGCCACCGACAGGTCGGGCCGCGGCACCAGGATGAAGTGGTCGTGCCGCTGGTGGACGATCATGTAGGTCTTCGCCGGCATGTGGCAGGCGATGCACTGCCCGCCGGGGCTGCCCGGTTCGTGGTGGTGGTGCGCCGCGGTGTCGAAGCGCGCCGGCAGGTGGCATTGCCCGCAGACCGCGTTGCCCTCGGCCCGCAGCTTCAGGCCGTGCGGCTCGTGGCAGTCCGAACAGGTGACGCCGGCGAGATGCATGCGGCTTTGCACGAACGAGCCGTATTCGAACACCTCGCCGTCGATCTGCCCGTCGGGGAAATGGTCGCCGGGCTCCAGCAGCGCGGGCAGCGCGGCATCAAGAAACGGCGTGCCCGGCGCGGCTGCGGCGAGCAGCGGCTTGCGCCGCGCATGGCAGGGCGCGCAGGTGTCGGGCTCAGGCTGAAGACCAGCGGCGCGCTGCGGCGGGCGATGCCGGTTTGCTTGTGCAGAGTCCCAGTGCCCGCCGTCGGTCGGGCGCAGCCAGTTCGCCAGGCCCATGCGGTCGTCCGTCTTGGCGCCGCCCCCGGCCCAGGCGACGTGGTTCGAGCCGGCGCCATGGCAGGCCTCGCAGGCGACATCGATGTCGGTAACTCGTGGCGTAGCTGTCGGTGGCCAGGTCGAAGCCCTTGCGCACATCGGTGGAGTGACACGTGGCGCATTGGTAGTTCCAGGTCTGGTCGCGCCCGGTCCAGTGCAGCCGGTCGCCGGCGCGCAGGGGCTGTTCGGGATACAGGCTGAACCAGCGCTGGCCGCCCTGTTCCTTCGCGCGGCTGTCCCAGGCGATGCCGAACGCCTGCAGGCGGCCGCCCGGCAGGCGGATCAGGTATTGCTGCAACGGATCGACGCCGAAGGTGGCGGCGACGTGGTACTCGTGCGGGTGAAGTCGGGCCCCGGTCCGCACGATGAAGCGTTCGCCGGCGCGCGCGAAAACCGTCGGCACGCCGAACGCGGTGAATCGCGCATCCTTGAAGTCGCCGACACCGTCTCCTTGCGTCGCGTTCTGCATGGCCCGGGCATGGTGTGAGGTTTTCCACAGACCGGCCTGCGCCTGGTGGCAGGACGTGCACGCATTCGCGCCCACGAACCGCGCCGGCTCCTGCGCCTGCGCCGGCAACAGCCAGGCGCAGGCCAGCAGGGTCAGGGTGACGCGCCGCAGGGGCATGCGGCCTATGGCTGCACCGAGAACGGAATGTCCCCCTCCGCGACCTCGCCGCCGAAGGGCGCGCCGACATGCCAGTGCAGACTGTAGCGTCCGGGTGGCAGTGCTTCGCCCGCGGCGAACAGGACGGTGGGCGCGCTGTCCAGCAGCGGATGCAACGTCCGGATCACGTTGCCATCCCGGGTGATCTCCAGCCGCGAGGCGGCGTTCTGGTCGATCGGCGCATCGAAGCGGATGGTGAACTGCAGATTGCGGCCATCCAGGACGGCCTCGGCCGCGGGCATGGACTTGCGCAGTTGCGGCGGGCTTGCGGCGGCCAGGCCGCAGGTGAGCAGCAGCGCGACCGGGACCAAGAGAAGAGACTTTCGCATGTTCGTGCTCCTGTTGCCGGGGCGCTGCCCCCCTTGCTGGTCCAGGGCAGAGCCCCAGCCTTCCTTACTCGAAAGCAAACACCCGCCGCCAATCGTTCTCGGTGCGCATCACGTCGATGTCGTGCCCTGACGGCACGCGGCGCACGCGGGCGGCGCAGTGCCGGCCAGCGGGGCAGAATATATATAACTCGTAACGATATTTTTCCGTTAATCCGGAATGAATAATGCAACCATTACGTGCAATTCTGTGCAATTTATCCACTCATCGGACAGGTATCTCGCCATTTATCTTTTCCTTGACGTGCAAGAGATTTGGCTTTTTGATAAAATTGTTCCCTGTAATGTCGGCACGTTCCACCTGCCAGCGATTTCGGTATTCCTCATCCACAACAGAGGAGCGCGCGTGGGTGCGCATTTTCAAACTAACGCAAGGAGATGCGAGGCACCCTCTGAATACTCTCGCGTCCGAAACGCGCCATCGCACCCCCGAGCGGCGCCGCCTCGCCGATGTGGAGCACGGGTCGATCGCCTGGCTGATCACTTTGTTTATTATCTGGAATATTTGGGCCGTTCTGGCAAGCGGTTCCTGCATAAAATCTACGTTCACTGCCATTGGCGGAAGAACAACAAAAGACTAACTTGAAATATATATAATGGAACAAGCCATTTTTGCGTGCTGAGGCCCGGCGATCGACGGCCAGGCAATCGGGTGAAGAAAGCAAGGCCAGGGCTCCGCCCTGGCCCCCCTCTCACAACAACTGTCTAAGAGTAATGGGTTCCAAGGGCCTCTCGGCCCTTGGCGGGGTCCAGGGGCAGAGCCCCTGGCCTTGCTTTCTTCACCCGATTGCCTCAGTCCCGCCCGTGCGGCCCATTGCTGGCGGCGGAAGTCTGCGCCAGTATCGGCGGGGGCGGGGCAGGCTGCGCGCCTGGTATAACGGTAACGAGTTGATCAGCATGAACCCGGACCACGATATGTTGCGGCAGTGCGGGGCCTTCCGGCGGCGAGCCGGCGCAGGTGCCGGATGAGCGAAAACCTCGCCGCGCCCGGGCAGGCGCGGGTGCAGGCGCGGCGCTTGCCGTCCCCGATCTGGCTGATCCCTTTGGTCACGGTGGTGGTCGCGGCCTGGCTGACCTGGGATACGCTGTCCAAACGCGGGCCGGAGATCACCATCAGCTTCGAAAGCGCCGAGGGGCTGGTCGCCGGCCAGTCCCAGATCAAGTACAAAGACGTTGTCATGGGGCAGGTGCAAAGCATCGACCTCAGCCCCGACCTGTCCCGCGTTATTCTCACCGCGCGCATGAACCGCGAGGCCGAGCGGCTGCTGACCGAGCGCGCGCAGTTCTGGGTGGTCAAGCCGCGGCTGTTCGCCGGCAATCTCTCCGGGCTGGAGACCGTGCTGTCGGGCTCCTATGTCGCGATTTTGCCCTCGGCCGAGAAGGCGCCTGCCGCCCGCCATTTCACCGGCCTGGAGGATCCACCGGTGCTGCAATCCAGCACCCAGGGCCACACCTTCCTGCTGAAAGCCAGCCTGCTGGGCTCGATCACCCTCGGCTCGCCGGTGTTCTACCGCGGCCTCAACGTGGGCGAGGTGCTCGGCTGGGATGTCGCCGACATGGCGGAGAGCGTGACCATCCACGCCTTCGTTCGCGCCCCGTTCGACCGCTACGTGCACGAGGAATTGCATTTCTGGAACGCCTCGGGTCTGTCGGTGAAGCTCGGGGCCGACGGGGTGCAGGTGCAGGTCGAATTGCTGCGCGCATTGATCCTCGGCGGCATTGCCTTCGACACCCCGCCGGCGGCCCGCGCGACCCCCGTGGTGCAGGCGGAGGGGGTGGTGTTTCCGCTCTATGCCGACCAACAGGCGGCGGAGGCGGCCGGTTTCAAGCGGCGGGTGACCGCGATTGCGTATTTCCCCGGCGCGGTCGATGGCCTCGCGGCCGGCGCGCCGGTCACCCTGCGCGGCATCCGCATCGGCGAGGTGACCAGCGTGCGGCTGGAATACGACCCGCAGACCGACCAGATCCGCGTGCCCGTCCGCTTCGAGGTCCAGCCGGAGCGGATCGGCGATATCGCCGTGGTCGCCGGCCGCGGGCCGCTCGACAATATCCGCCGCCTGGTGGCGCAAGGCATGCGCGCGCAACTGCAGACGGCCAACCTGCTCACCGGACAAAAATCCATCTCGTTCGACGTGGTGGCAAACGCGCCGCCCGCGGAGGTGACCATCGAGGGTGGCCTTATCGTCATTCCGACCGTGCCCGACCAGTTCGCCGGCATCACCGGTTCGGTCAGCGCCCTGGTGAGCAAGCTGAACAACGTGCCGTTCCAGCAGATCGGCGACAATCTGAACGGCACCCTCGCGGGTCTGAACAAGATCACCAACAGTCAGGCGGTGCGCGAAGCCATTACCTCGCTGCAGACGGCGCTGGCGGCTGCGAAGGACATGCTGACGACCATCAATGCCGAAGCGGGTCCGGCGCTCAAGCGCCTGCCCGAGATCGCCGCCGGGCTGCAGGACACCGTTACCCGCACCAACCGTGTGCTGCAGAGCGTGGACGCCGGCTACGGCGACAACTCGAAATTCTATCGCAATCTGGACCGGCTGCTGGTGCAACTGAACGACGCCGCGCAATCGATCCGCGTGCTGTCGGACATCCTGTCCCGCCATCCGGAAGCGCTGTTGCGCGGCCGTCCCGATACCGGAGAGATCAAGTGAGCGCGATCACGCGGCGACGCCTGTTGCTCGCCTCTGCCGGCCTGTCCCTGCTCGCGGCCTGCAGCTCGCCCGACCCGACGCTGTATACGCTGGCACCGGTGCCCGGCACGCCGCGCCCCGGCGCGCCGCACATCGTCGTCCTGCGGCAGATCAGCCTCGCGCGCTATCTCGAACGGCCGCAGATCGTCCGCTCCTCGGCCGCCTACCAGCTCGAGATGGAGCGCAACGACTGGTGGGGCGAACCACTCGGCGCCATGCTGGGCCGTGTCCTGGTCGAGGAACTCTCGCAACGCCTGCCGGGCAGCGTGGTGCTGTCGGAACTCGGCGCGATCGGCAACAAGCCGGATGCGACGGTGGAGATCAACGTGCTGCGCCTCGATGCCGAACGCGATGGCACGGTCGTGCTGCGCGCGCAGCTGGGCGTGACCCGTGCGGCCTCGGCGCCGGCGCCGGCGGCCCCAGCGGCGGAGGCCATCGAGCTGAAGGCCGCGCCGCCGTCAGCGGGCGTCGCGGGCGAGGTGGCGGCGATGAGCGACGCCCTCGGGCAGCTTGCCGACCGGGTCGCGGCCATTCTTTCCGGCGGCTGACGATGCCGCCGGCAGCCTCCGCGGGCGCCGCAAACGCCCCCGGCGAGACGGCGGCCGCGCCCAGCCTGCACGAATGCCGGGGCTGCGGGCAGTTCCAGATCGTCCCGCCCCTGCGCGCCCATGAGCAGGCACGCTGCGGCCGCTGCGGCGTGGTGCTGCGGCGCGGGCACCGCAATGCCTTCGACTACGCCACCGCGCTCGCCTTCGCCGCCCTCGTGCTGCTCACGATCGTGACCGTCAAAACCCTGATGACGGTGCAGACGGCCGGCATCGTGCACCGTACGGACCTGTTCGGCGGCCCGGTGGAACTGGACCACCGGGGCCTGTGGCCGCTCGCCGTCGTGGTCGGCTTCACCACCATCGTGGCGCCGTTCCTGCTGGTCGGCGGCACGCTGTATGTGCTGCTGATGCTGCGCCTTGAACAGCCGCCGCAGCATTTGCGGTGGGTGTTCAAGGCGCTGGGCTGGCTCGCCCCGTGGTCGATGATCGAGGTGTTCCTGCTCGGCGCTTTCGTTGCTTACGTGAAACTCCAGGATTTGGTGCAGATCGACGTAGGCGTCGCTCTGGTGGCGCTGGTGGTGCTGACCTTCGTCATGACCTGGCTTGCCTCGCAGTTCGATTCCGACGTGATCTGGGAGGAGATGCAACGTCGCGGCGTGGTCGGGCCGCGGACCGGCACGGCAGCCATCGGCGGGACGCTGCCGCCAGGTGCGCTGAGCTGCCACGGTTGCGGTTTCGTCCAGCCGGCGCCGGCGGCGCACGATCAGGGCTGCCTGCGCTGCGGCGCGCCGCTGCACCGGCGCAAGCCCAACAGCGTCGGCCGTACCTGGGCGCTGTGCCTGGCCGCGGTCATTCTCTACATCCCCGCCAACGTCTATCCCGTGCTCACCGTGGTACAGCTAGGCGCGGGAGCGCCGAGCACCATCCTGGGCGGCGTGCGCGAGCTGATCGAGGCACAGATGTGGCCGCTGGCGGCGCTGGTCTTCATGGCCAGCGTCGCCATTCCCATGCTCAAGCTGGTCGGGCTGGTGATTATGCTGGTCTGCGTGCAGACCGGCACCGCCGCCCGCCTGCGCGAGCGGACGCTGCTGTATGGCTTCGTGCTGCGCATCGGCCGCTGGTCGATGGTCGATATTTTCATGGAGTTGCTGCTCGGCGCGCTGGTGCAGTTCGGCAATGTGGTGACCATCGAGCCCGGCGTCGGGGCGCTTGCGTTCTGCGCGGTGGTGATTCTGACCATGTTCGCGGCGGAGAGTTTCGATCCTCGGCTGATGTGGGATGTGGCGGGGGCTGTAAATGAAAGGAAGCAAGGCCAGGGCTCTGCCCTGGACCCGCCAAGGGGCAGTGGCCCCTTGGAACCCATTACTTTTAGATAGTTGTTGTGAGAGAGGGTTAGGCGGTGAACCGGTTCACCGCCTAACCCTCTCTCACAACAGCTATATCAAGTAGCGGGGTCCGGGGCAGAGCCCTGGCCTTGCTTCCTTCCCTTGTAGACCCCGCCATTGCCCGGCTGGTAAACGCAACCTGGCGGGCACGACCCGAAGCAGAAAGAAACCGCTCCATGGCACCTCACGACACACTCCGTCTGTACCGGCGCGACTGCCTGCTGTTGCTGGGCGGCACCGCCGCGCTCGCCGGCTGCAGCAGCGGCGACGGTGGTCTGCCGCCGGAAGCGTTCGAAGGCATGATGCCGGACGGCATGGTGCAGATGCGGCAGGTGCAGGCCGCCTATATCGGCAGCGGCAGCACCGGCTCGGGCACCCTGACCTATCAGGGCCAGACCTACCCGTTCAACGTCAGCGGGCTGGGTGTCGGCGGGGTCGGCATTTCGGAAATCGAGGCGCAAGGCTGGGTCTACCATCTGGGTAACGTGCTGCGGTTTCCCGGCACCTACGGACAGGCCCGTTACGGCTTCGCCCTCGGGCAGGCCAGCAGCGGCGACCTGCTGCTGCAGAACCAGGCCGGCGTGATCATGCGGCTGCGGGCCAAGCGCGAAGGGCTGATGCTCAGCCTGGGCGCCGATGCCGTTGTCATCAACATGCGATAGCGGCCCGTTGCCACCGCCGCCCCGGCCGCTCGACGCTGCGAAGTTCCGCGACTTGCAGGTAACCGCGCAGGGCGCGCCGCGCGCCAGCGTCGCCTTCGCCGGGCTGCGCATGCTGTGGATCAACACCGGCACGCTCTGCAACATCACCTGCGCCAACTGCTACATCGAGAGCAGCCCGCGCAACGACGCGCTGGCCTTCATCTCGGCAGGTGAGGTGGCGGCGCTGCTCGACGAGGCCGCGACACTGCGGCAGACACCGCAGCAGGTGGGTTTCACCGGCGGCGAGCCGTTTCTCAACCGCGACCTGCCGGCGATGCTGCAGGACGTGCTCGGCCGCGGCCTGCAGGCCCTGGTGCTGACCAACGCCATGAAGCCGATGCTGCGGCAGGCCGAGGCGCTGCGTGCGCTCGCCGGCAGCTTCGGCGAACGGCTGGTGCTGCGGGTCAGCCTCGATCATCACGACGCGGCCCGGCACGACGTTCGAGCGAGGGCCCGGCAATTTCGAGCAGGTGATGGCCGGGCTGGCGTGGCTGGTGCGCCATGGCGTCCCTATCCGGATTGCCGGCCGGGCCGGCCTGACCGGCGAGAGCGAGGCGGCGCTGCGCCAGGGCTTCGCGCGCCTGTTCGCGGCGCACGCCATTCCGCTGGACGCCGGCGATTCGCAGGCGCTGGTGCTGTTCCCGGAAATGGACGCGGCGGTGGATGTGCCGGAGATCACCACCGCCTGCTGGGACATCCTGCACAAGCGTCCCGAGGATCTGATGTGCGCGAGCGCGCGCATGGTGGTGAAACGCAGGGGCGCGCAGCGGCCCGGCGTGGTCGCCTGCACCCTGCTGCCCTACGATCAGCGCTTCGAGCTTGGCGCCACGCTGGCCGGGTCGGCCCGGCCGGTGGCGCTCAATCATCCGCATTGCGCCAGGTTTTGCGTGCTCGGTGGCGGCTCCTGCGCGCCCTGACGGTGCGGTCGCCTGTGCCACCTGTGGCCGATCTGACACAGTACGACACAGAGCGGCAAGAAAAATGCTGCACCGCACAAAAATATCTTGGCTGCCGCGCCGGATCGTCCCATGATGCGGCCCGCAGCGTCGCTTCGGCGCGCTGCTTTCTTGGACGTTTCCTCCCTAAACTTGGCGGCGCCTCACGAGGCGCCGCTTTTTTTTCATGTCCTCATCGCAGCACCCGCCCGGACCAGCGACCGGCGATGCTCCCGCGCGCCGACCTGAAGGCTGAGAGGCGGGATCAGGCGGCCTTGGCAGCCTTGCGGGGCCGTCCGGCGGTCTTGCGCGGCGCCTCGGGCGCTTCCGGCGCCGGCTTGCGTCCCAGGCCGATCGACTTGGCGAGCGCCGAGCGCTTTTCGGCATAGTTGGGTGCCACCATCGGGTAGTCGCGCGGCAGGCCCCAGCGTTCGCGGTACTGCTCCGGCGTGATATTGTAGGCGGTTTTCAGATGCCGCTTCAGCATCTTCAGCTTTTTGCCGTCCTCCAGACAGACAATGTGGTCGGGAAAAACGGACTTCTTGATGGGCACCGCGGGCTGCAACTTTTCCGGCTCCGGCGCGACGGTGCCGGCGTTCGAGAGGGTGCGGTAGACGGACTGTATCAAGCTCAGCAGAGCGTCCGCAGTCACCGTGTTATGTGCCGTATGGGCAGACACAATCTGGGCAGTAAGGTTGAGGACTTCGTCGGTCATGGCTTCCACCGTGGTTTGGTGATGATACATATAGGACCGTTACAGACAAACAGCCAGAGCCAGTCGCAGGTATCGGCGCCGTCCTGTCGGCATTGACACCGCAACGATCTGCCCCATCGCAGGAAAGCAACGCCTTGGCTTTCACTTGCCGGTGTCCAACTGTGTGGCGCTTGCGTATGTTGCCGCGCAGCGGATGGGGGCTTGGTCTCGGACCGGATCGGCCCGCGCATTGGCGCGTGGCTCCGGCTCCCGGACATGCCCGTATGGCCGGCACCGCATCGATCGACCCGCCCTAAGCGCAAGGATCCGCCTTCATGCCAAGCGACGCTCCTGCCCCCCGGTTCCGCCCGCCGCTGTCGCTGTTCGCTGTGCTTGCCCTGCTGGGCTGGGGCACCGCCGGTTATGTCTTTTACACTGGCGCCGGCGAGCGGCACGCCATCGAGGCCCGGCTGGCGCAAACCGAGATCGCGCGGGCCGGGCTGGCGGACGAACTCGAGCGCCAGCGCGGCAGCGCCGGGCAGCTCGCCGAGCTGCAACAGAAAATCGCCGCCGCCGAAGCCTCGCTGCAGCAGACCGAGCAGGCCCGCGCCACAAGCGCGGCGGCGCTGGCCGGGCTGACCGAGGACGTTGCCGCCCGCACCCGCGATCGCGACGCGCTGCAGACGAAACTGGAAGCGACAGAAGCGCGCGTCGCGACGCTGGAGAAGGAACTCACCGCGGCGCAGACGCGCGCGCGCGAGGCCGGCGGGGCCACGCTCCAGGCACTGGCCGAGACACACGAGCATCTGGACGCGGCACTGCAAGTGCGCGGCGAGGCCGGGCGGCAGCTCGAGTCGCTGACGCAGGAGCAGACGCACCAGACCCAGTTGCGCACCGCGGCGCAGGCCCGCACCGAGCAGCTCCGCGCCGCACTGGCGCAGACCCAGGAGCAGATGCCGGCAGCCGAGGCGGCGCTCGCCGCCCGGACGGCGGACCTCGCCGCCCGCACGGCCGAGCGCGACGCCGCCGAGGCCGCTGTCGCCAAGGCGCGGCAGGAGGCGGCCGCGGCCGAACAGGCGCGCGTCACCAAGCAGGCGGCGGCGGAAGCCGCGGAGGCGAAGCTGCGCGACGCCCGGGCAGCGGGCGAACAGCTTGTCGCCAGCGCCCGCAGCAGTGCCGGGGCGGAGGAAAAAGCCCGCGACGAAGCCGCCACGCGGTTGCAGGCGGCTGAAGCGCGGGCGGCGGACGCAACCCGCGCCGCCGCCGAGGCCGCCACCGCGCGCGATCAGGCCGGTGCCGCGCTGGCCACCGCGCAGCAGACGCTGGACGGCGCTGACAAGACGCTGGACTCCGCCGCCGCGGCGATGACCGAGCAGCAGAAGGCGCTCGCAGCCGCCGGGGACATCAACAAGGATGAGGCGGAGGCCGGCCTGCAGGTCGCGACCGAGGCGCTGGACAACGCCATTGCGACGGTGGCCGAGCGGCAGAAGGCGGTCGAGACCGCCACGGACGCTAACAAGGCCGAGGCCGAGGTCGCGCTGAAGACCGCGACCGAGGCGCGCGATGCCGCCGAGGCCGCGCTGGTCGTCGCCGAGCAGCAGGACGAGCGTGCCATCGCCGCCGAGGACAAGAAGACCCAGGCCGAGGCCGCGCTGAAGGCCGCGACCGAGGCGCGCAACGCCGCCCAGGCCGCGCGCGTTGTCGCCGAGCGGCAGCGCGACGCCGCCCGCGACGTGCTGGCGCGTCAGGCGGAAGCGGCGACGCGGCTGGAGGGCGAGGCCACGGCCCGGGCCGGCGAGGTGCAGGCCGCGACGGCATCCCTGCACGCCGCCGAGGCGCGCGTGGCGGCGGCGGCGGCGCAGGCCGAGGCGGCGCAGCGCCAGGCGGCCGAGACCGTGTCCGGCGCGCAGGCCGCGGCGGATGCCGCGCGCGGCGACCTCGCACCCGCGGCCGCCGCTGTGGCCGAGGCGCAGGAGCGGCTGAAGGCGGCGGAAGCCGCGCTGCCCGCCGCCCGCACCGCTGCCGACGACGCCGCCACCGCCCGCAGCCAGGCGGAAAACGCGGTGCATGAGCTGACCCAGAGCGCCGAGGCGGGGCGTGCCGAAATCGCCAAGCTTGAGCAGGAAGCCGCCGCCGCCGCCGAAGCGGCGACCGCCGCCGCGCAGGCCCGGCCGGCGGCGCTCCAGGCGGCCGAGGCGGCGCGGGCGGCGATCGCTCCCGTCCTTGTTGAGGCCGGGCCGGTGCTGCAGCGTGCCCGTGAAGATGTCGCCGCCGTGGAAGGCCAGCTCGCCGCCTCCGCCCGCGACCTGGAGGCGACGCAGCGCCAGCAGGCCGAGGCCGAGGACCGGCTGCGCGGCCTGCGCGCCGATATCGCGGCGGCCGAAACCGCCACCAAGGAAGCCGCCGACGCGCGCGACCGCGCCCAGGCGGAGCAGCGCGAGGCCACCGCCCAGGATCAGGCGGCGACGCAGCACCTGGCCCAGCTCGGCGAGGAGGTTGCCGCCCGCACCCGCGAACTGGAGGCGCTGACCGCACGCCACGACACCGCGGTGAAAGACACCGAGACGGCCGAGGCCGGCACGGTTGCCGCGCGTGGAAAACTGGAGGAGGCGACGCAGCAGGGCGAGGCGGCGGCGAAGCAGACGGAGACGGTGAAGCAGCAGCTGGCCGAGCTGTCGGCCCAGCTTGCCACCACCGCCACGGCGCGCGAGCAGGCCGAGGCGGCGCTGAAAACCGCCCAGGCCCAGGCGGAGGAGACCGGCCGTCGGGCCGCCGCGCTGGCCGCCGAGGTGGAGCAGCGCACCGCCGCGGTGGCGACGCTGGAAGGCCAGCGCCAGTCGGTCGAGCATGATATCGCCGCGGCACGGGAGCAGTTGACCGCGGTGCAGGCCGAGCTGGCCAAGGTCTCGGGCGAGGCGAAAGCGGCCGACAGCCAGCGGGCGGCGCTCGCGGCCCAGGCGACCTCGCTGGATGCCAAGCTGGTGCTGGCGCGCAACGCTCTCGATACGGCCACCACGGCCCGCGACCGCGCCAACGCCGACCTGGCGCAGACGCGCACCGAACTGGAGCGCCTGCATGCGGCCCAGGCAGATGCGCAGAGCCAGCTGGACGCGCTGAATCGCAAACTGACCATCCCGCACCTGCGCGCCAGTTTCACCGAGCGGCTGCGCGCGGCGCTGGGGACGCACAGCGGCATCGACGTGTCGGGCGACCGGGCGGTGCTGCGCAGCGATGCGCTGTTCGCGCCGGGGTCAGTGATCCTGACTCAGTCCGGGCGCGATCAGCTGCGCGCGCTCGCCGCCGCGCTGAAGCAGGCGCTGGCGGATGCGCCGGAAGATCCGGACTGGGTGCTGCGGGTGGACGGCCATGCCGACCGCCAGCCGATGCCGCCGGGCGGTCGCTTCACCAACAACTGGGACCTTTCGGCCAGCCGCGCCATCGCGGTGGTGCGGGAGCTGGCGGTGGCGGGGGTGCCGGCCAACCGGCTGCTGGCCACCGGGTTCGGCAGCACCCAGCCGCTCGATCCGGCGGATAATCCGACGGCTTATGCGCATAACCGGCGGGTCGAAGTGCGGCTGACGGAGCGGTAGCCGAGACGTTCCCCCCTGGAACCTTAAGTCATGGGCTCCAGGGGAGAGCCCTGGCTTTTCTTTCTTAGCTGCAATAATCTAACCCGATATCCAGCACCGTCGCGCTGTGCGTCAGCCAGCCGATCGAAATCAGGTCAACCCCGCTCGCCGCGACTTCCGGCGCGGTGAGCGCGGTGATCCGGCCGGAGGCTTCTGTCACCGCGCGCCGGTCCACCAGGGCGACCGCGTGGCGCAGCACCGGCGGGGCCATGTTGTCGAGCAGCACCGCATCGACGCCCAGCGCCAGCGCCTCCTCCAGCTGAGCGAGGCTGTCCACTTCCAGCTCGATCTTGACCAGGTGGCCGGCATGGGCGCGAGCGCGCTCCAGGGCGGGGCGGATGCCGCCGGCGATGGCGATATGGTTATCCTTGATCAGCACCGCGTCATCGAGGCCGAAACGGTGATTGGAGCCGCCGCCCACCCGCACGGCGTATTTCTGTACCGCCCGCAACCCCGGCATGGTCTTGCGGGTGCAGCAGATGCTCGCCCGGGTGCCGCGCACCGATGCCACGATGTCCGCGGTCGCGCTGGCGATGCCGCTGAGGTGACAGAGGAAATTCAGCGCCACCCGCTCGGCGGTCAGCAGGCCGCGCGCCGGCCCCTGCAGGGTCGCGATGACATCGCCCGGCGCCAGCTTGCTGCCGTCCGGGCGTTCCACCGTCGCCTCGATGCGCGCATCGATCAGGCGGAACGCCTGCAAGGCGAGATTGAGCCCGGCCACCACGCCCGGCTGGCGTGCCACCAGGGCGACGCGGGCGGCGGCATCGGGGGGCACGATGGCATCGGTGGTGATGTCGCCGGCGCGGCCGAGATCCTCGAGCAGCGCCGCCCGCACCAGGGCTTCGGTCATGATGGAAGGCAACGGGGACAGGGACATCGGAGTCAGGCCCTTCGGATGATGGGATCGGCCAGCCGCGCGGCGGTGGCGGTCGCATCGGCCAGGCGCAGCGTCAGCCGGTGGGCGAAGGCCGCATGGCGCTCGGGGAAATCGCTGCGGGCATGGGCGCCGCGGCTTTCCTGCCGGCGCAGGGCGGCGACCGCGAGCATCAGGCCGAGCGTGGCCGGGTCGGCGGCCGGGCCGCTTGTGGCGGCCAGCGGGGCGAGCGCGCGGATCGCTGCCTGCAGCCCGTCGCCGTCGCGCAGCAGGCCGGCGTGACGGGAGAGGAGCGGCCGCACCGGGGCGGGGTCGGGCGCTGGCGGCAGGCGCCGGTCGGCGAGCGGGCGCAGCCGGGCTTGCGGGGTGGCGGCGACGTCCTCGGCCACCCAGCGGGCACAGGCGGCGGCCTCCAGCAGCGAGTTGCTGGCCAGGCGGTTGGCGCCGTGCAGGCCGGTCGATGCCGTCTCGCCACAGGCCCAGAGGCCGGCGACGCTGCTGCGCCCCGTCGCGTCCACGGCGACGCCGCCCATGTGGTAATGCGCGGCCGGCACGACGGGAATCGGCTGGGTTGCCGGATCGATGCCGGCGGCACGGCAAGCGGCGGCGATGGCGGGGAAGCGGCGGGCGAAACCGTCGCCGAGGGCCGCCCGCGCGTCGAGGAACACGCGATGGCCGGCGGCGAGGTGGCGGAAAATGCCGCGCGCCACCACGTCGCGTGGGCCGAGTTCGGCCCCGGGCGAGTCCGCCAGGAACCTGGTGCCGCTCTCGTCGATCAGGGTGGCGCCCTCGCCGCGCACCGCCTCGCTGACCAGCGGCAGCGGATCGGTGCCGGCGGCGAGCGCGGTCGGGTGGAACTGCACGAATTCCAGATCGGCCAGCGCCGCCCCGGCACGCGCCGCCAGCAGCAGCCCCTGGCCCCAGGACCCGGACGGGTTGGTGGTGTGCAGGAACAGCCCGCCGAGGCCGCCACTGGCCAGCACGACGCGGCTGGCCGGCAGCAGCAGGGGGCCATGCGGCGCCGCCACCAGCACGCCGCGGATGCGGTTGTCGTCCACCACCAGACGGCGCGCTTCCGTCTGTTCCAGCACGGTGATGGAGGGCGTGCGCCGCACCGCGGCGATCAGGGCGCGCATGATCTCCGCCCCGGTGCCGTCGCCGCCGGCATGGACGATGCGCCGGCGGGAATGTGCCGCCTCCAGGCCAAGAGCCAGCCCGCCGCCGGTAGTGCGGTCGAAGGCCACGCCGTGGCGCGCCAGCGCGGCAATCGTGTCGGGTCCGGCCCGCAGGATGCGGGCGGCGAGGGTGGCGTCGCACAGCCCGTCGCCGGCCGCCAGCGTATCGGCGAGATGGCAGGCGGGATCGTCGTCCTCACCCACGCAGGCGGCGACACCTCCCTGCGCCCAGGCACTCGCCGCGCCGCTGCCGAGCGGTGCGCGGGCCAGCACCAGTACCCGGCATGGGGGCCAGGTGCAGCGCCGTCATCAGCCCGGCCAGCCCGGCGCCGATGACGATCGGGCGATCAAACTGCATACCGGCGTGCTGCATCACCGCACCGCCAGCATGCGCTCGACCGCCTGACGGGCGCGCACGGCGATGGCAGGGTCGATGGTAACCTCGTGGTGCATGTGCTCGAGTGCGGCGCGGATTTTCGGCAGGGTGATGCGCTTCATGTGCGGGCAGAGATTGCAGGGCCGCACGAACTCGACCTCGGGATGGCGCACCGCGACATTGTCGCTCATCGAGCATTCGGTGATCAGCACCACCCGCGCCGGCGCCTGGGTGGCGACGAAATCGCTCATCATGGCGGTCGAGCCGGCGAAGTCGGCTTCCGCCACCACCTCGGGCGGGCATTCCGGATGCGCGAGCACGACAACACCCGGGTTCTCCCGCCGCAGCGTACGGATCTGGGCGGCGGTGAAGCGTTCGTGCACTTCGCAGTGTCCGGCCCAGGCGATGATCTCCACCCCGGTCTCGCGCGCGATGTTCTGCGCCAGATATTCGTCGGGCAGCATGATG
This sequence comes from uncultured Alphaproteobacteria bacterium, assembly GCA_963714255.1. Lineage (GTDB taxonomy): Bacteria > Pseudomonadota > Alphaproteobacteria > Acetobacterales > Acetobacteraceae > Rhodovastum. Next base: position 6,486 of record CAVQNU010000014.1, on the reverse strand, counting down.
ACGCGCGGCACGCCGAGCGATTCCACCACCTTGCGGGCATTGCCGGAGGTGCAGCAGATGTCGGATTCCGCCTTCACCGCGGCCGAGGTGTTCACGTAGGTGACGACGGGAACGCCGGGATAGCGCTGGCGCAGCAGTCGGATATCGGCCGGCGTGATGCTCTCGGCCAGCGAGCAGCCGGCCTCGAGATCCGGGATCAGCACGGTCTTGTCGGGGTTCAGCAACTTCGCCGTCTCGGCCATGAAGTGCACCCCGGCGAGCACGATGACATCTGCATCGACGCGGATCGCTTCGCGTGCCAAAGCAAGGCTGTCGCCGACGATGTCGGCGACGCAGTTGAAGATTTCCGGGGTCTGATAGTTGTGCGCCAGCACCACCGCCCGCCGCTCGCGCTTGAGCCGCAGGATGGCGTCGATGTCGTCGGCGAAGACCGGCCACTCGAAGGGAGGGATGACGCGCTTCACCTTGTGATACAGCGAGGCGGTGACATCCAGGGCCGCGGACATGGTCGTCCTCCTTGATATGCTCGTTCTGAGCATTAGCACTCCGGCCTTGGCTGGCCGGGGTCGCGGATTATGCTAGGAGTGAGCATAAGGTGTCAAGCTGCCACTCGCCCGCAGCGCCTCATCGGGGAGCGGCTGGGAAGAAAAGAAGCAAGACCAGGGCTCTGCCCTGGACCCCCGCTACTTAATCAGTTGTCTTGAGAGGGGGGGAGGTGGTGGACCGGTTCATCTCCTCACCCCCCTCTCAAGACAACTGCCTAAAAGTAATGGGTTCCAAGGGGCCACTGCCCCTTGGCGGGGTCCAGGGGCAGAGCCCCTGGCCTTCCTTTTTTCCCGGCCGCTCCCGGATCAGGCGCTGCGGGCGAGTGGCAGTTTGCTACCGGCGATGGCGCGCTCGATCAGCACCTGCGGACGGAAGCGGAACAGTTTGGCGGGACGGCCGCCGGTTTCGGTGGCCAGTTCGCCGGTTTCTTCCACCAGGGCCTGGCTGTCGATCAGGCGGCGGAAATTCTGCTTGTGCAGCAGACGACCCGCCAGCGCCTCCACCGCGCGTTGCAGCTGCAGCAGGGTAAACCGTTCTGACATCAATTCGAACACCACCGGGCGGTACTTGATCTTGGCGCGCAGCCGGGCGATGCCGGTCGCCAGGATCCGGCGATGGTCGTACAGCATCTGCAGCCCCGGCAGGCCGGCGCCCGCGCTACCGCCGGCTTCCGGCACCAGGCCCGCCTCGAACAGCAGCTCGTAACGCTGCAGCACCAGCTCTTCGTTCCAGGGCACCTCGGCGCAGCCGAAGGTGACGCGCACCCGTTGCAGCCGTTCGCGCTTCAGGGCGGCGGTTTCGGCCGAGCCGGCCCAGGCGCGCAGCCGCGGCACGATCAGCTTGCCGATCATCGCCGGCGCGCCGCTCCGCCAGTCCTCCCAGGGGAAGTAGCGGTACCAGCTTTGCCAGCTCGCCGCGTGGCCATCCCCGGATGGATGCGCCTGCCGGGTCAGGCCGAGATAGCTGATCGAGATCACCCGCCGCTGGGTATCGCTGGCGGAACGGTCCCGGTCGGCAAAGGTGTAGAGCTGCTCGATATAGCCGAGCGGGTGGTGGGTCTGCTGTTCCACCCACGCCCGCAGGCTGGTCTGCAGCGAACGGTCGGCGGAGGCGAACGGACCGGACGGCAGCAGGGTGCCCTCGCCAATGGTGAGCACCTGCGGCTCGCCGTCGGTGACGGCCACGAGCACGGCGATCAGCTCGGCCCGGAGCGCCTGCGCGGGGGGCTTGGTCACCACCGGAGGCTGGTTCCGGGGCTGGCCGGGCGCGGCGGACGGCCAGGTCGGGAACACGGCGTCATGAACCGCCTGATAACGCAGACCCAAGCGGCGGCACCAGCGCGGATCGATGGCAATGTTCCGGCGCCGGGCGCTTCGTCTATTGCCCCGGCGTTTTTTCGTGTGGGAGAATTGGGCCCGGAGAGGGCGGCGCATGAAACGGCGCATCGTGCCGCCGTGAGAATAACAGGCCAGGGAGACCGTCCATTGCTTGGCAGGCTGAACCATGTGGCGATCGCCGTGCCCGACCTCGAGGCGGCCGCGGTCGCCTATCGCGACAAGCTCGGCGCCACCGTCTCCGCGCCGCTGCCGCAGCCGGCGCACGGGGTGACGGTGGTGTTCGTCGATGTCGAGAACACCCGCATCGAGCTGATCACCCCGCTGGGCGAGCATTCTCCGATCGCCGGTTTCCTGGCCAAGAATCCCGCCGGCGGCATCCACCACATGTGCTTCGAGGTCGCTGATATCCTGGCCGCCCGTGACCAGCTGAAAGCCGCCGGCCTGCGCGTGCTGGGCGACGGCGAGCCGAAGATCGGCGCGCATGACATGCCGGTGCTGTTTTTGCATCCGAAGGACCTCAACGGCACCCTGGTGGAACTGCAGCAGGCCTGATCCGGACGTTGCGGGCACAACCGCGGGATGTAATGACGGGGGAACGAATGACGCTGTCTGCCCAGCTTTTGCAGGAAATGCGCGAGCGTACCGCCAGGATCGCGGCCGGCGGCGGCGCGGACAAGGCGGCGGCGCGGCACGCGCTGGGGCAACTGACCGCCCGCGAGCGGCTGGCCGCCCTGTTCCAGGACGGCACGTTCCAGGAAATCGGCATGCATATCCATGCCAGCCCGCAGGGCGGCGTGGCGAAAGATTTCCCGGCCGACGGGGTGGTGGTCGGCACCGGGTATGTGGATGGCCGTCCGGTCGCCGCCTGCAGCCAGGATTTTACCGTCGCCGCCGGCACGCTCGGCAAGATGCACGCTTCCAAGATCGTCCGCGCGATGGAATTCGCCGGCCGCGTCGGCATGCCGGTGGTGGCGTTCAACGATTCCGGCGGGGCGCGCATCCAGGAGGCGGTGGACGCGCTGGCGGGCTATGGCGAGGTGTTCTTCCAGAACGTGCTGCTGTCCGGGGTGGTGCCGCAGATCGCCGTGGTCTGCGGGCCCTGCGCGGGCGGGGCTGCCTATTCGCCGGCGCTGATGGATTTCATCATCATGACCCGCCGCAACGCCCGCATGTTCATCACCGGGCCAGAGGTGATCAAGGCGGTGACCGGCCAGACGGTGATGATGGACGAGGTGGGCGGGGCGGCGATGCATGCCGCGGTCAGCGGCAATGTGCATTTCCTAGCCGAGGACGATGCCCATGCGGTGGCGCTGGTACGCCGCCTGCTGAGCTATCTGCCGGCCAACAACGCCGACGACCCGCCGCACCAGCCGGTGGCCGATATCGATGAAACACCGGACCAGGCGATTTACGACCTGATCCCTGAGGATTCGACCTTTCCCATGGACGTGCACCCGATCATCGCGCGCCTGGTCGATGGCGGCGAATTCCTGGAAGTGCAGGCCGGCTTCGCCGCCAACCTGATCGTCGGCTTCGCCCGCATCGGCGGCTTCGTGGTGGGGGTGATCGCCAACCAGTCGATCGTGAAAGCCGGCGCACTCGACATCGACGCTTCCGACAAGGCAGCCCGTTTCATCCGCTTTTGCAACTGTTTTTCCATTCCGCTGCTGACGCTGGTGGATGTTCCGGGCTTCCTGCCGGGCGTCGAGCAGGAACGCGGCGGTATCATCCGCCATGGCGCCAAGGTGCTGTTCGCCTATGCCTCATCCACCGTGCCGAAGATCACGGTCATCCTGCGCAAGGCCTATGGTGGCGCCTATATCGCCATGTGCAGCCAGGAACTGGGGGCGGATTTCGTCTATGCTTGGCCGACCGCCGAAATCGCGGTGATGGGCGCCGAGGGGGCGGTGAACGTGCTGTACAGCAAGGAGCTGAAGGCCGCCGACAACCGCCGCGCCAAGGCCGCCGAACTGGCCGCCGCCTATCGCGCCGAATTTTCCACCCCCTATCTCTCCGCCGGCCACGGCCACATCACCGACGTGATCGATCCGGCGGCGACCCGCTGGATGGTAACGCTGGCGCTGCGCAAGGCGGCCACCAAGCGGGAGACGCGGCCGCCCAAGAAGCACGGGAACATTCCGCTGTGAGCGGCCGGGGCGAGGAGCTTGCAGATGTAAAGGAGCTTGCGGATGTATGAGCCCCTTTTTCCTGGCCCGCCCGGCGACTGGCTGGCCGGCATCGGCATTGTCAGTTGCCTCTACTGGGCCTTCCGCCTGCTCGCGGCGCTGATTCGCTACGCGCAGAAAACGCCGGCCAATGCCGGCGCACCGGCGAGGGAGCCGGCGGCACCGCCCGGACTGGCGGAGGACCTGCCGGTGATCGCGGCGACGGTCGCCGCCATGCTGGACAGCCACCGCATCGTGCATATCGAGGCGCTCCCGCACGGGCAGGTCTGGTCCGCCCAGGGAAGATGGCTGCACCAGACCTCCCATCGTCCCCAGTAGGGGTCCGATCGCCGACTCAGGCCACCGAACGAGACCCCGGACAGCGGAAACACAAGCCCCATGCAGAAGACGTTCAGGATCACCGTCGACGGCCGCAGCTACACTGTCGTTGTCGAGGATATCACCGCGCCGCCCCCGCTGGTGGGGCCGTTTCCCGCATCCCTGGCCCCTGCCGCGGCCCCCGCGCCGGCCCCGCCGGCGCCCGCTCCCGCCACGCCCCCGGAGCCGGCGGGCCCGGGCAGTGAGGTCGCACCGCTGGCCGGTGTGGTGTATGCGATCGATGTCCATGTCGGCCAGAGCGTGCAGCCGGGCGACAGGATCGCCATCATCGAGGCGATGAAGATGAAGACCTTCGTTCTCGCCAAAGGGGCGGGTACCGTCACCGCCATCGCCGTCAACATCAACGACAGCGTCGAGACGGGCCAGGTGCTGCTGACGCTGGGCTGATCCCATCCATGACGGCTCGAGGAGGAAGCGCATGATCGTTCCCGATACGCTGCAAGGCGCCATCGTGCTGAGCGTGATCGACTTCCTGCTCAGCCTGATCATGATCGGCGGCATCGGCGTGGTGCTGGCGCTGCTGCCGCTGCTCAACCGCATCGGCCGGCTCGACGACGACACCCTGCGCAACCACTAACCGGCGCCGGCAACAGACATGCTCGACCAAGTCGTGGCCTTCCTGACCGCGCTGGCGGCACAGACCGGGCTTGCCCAGCTCTGGTGGGGCAATCTGCTGATGATCGGCGTCGGCATCGCCATCATCTGGCTGGGCGTGGTGAAGAAATACGAGCCGTTGCTGCTGGTCGGCATCGGCTTCGCCTGCATCGTCGCCAACGTGCCGGGGTCCGGCCTGATCCTGGACGGCGGGCTGTTCCACTACGCGTACAAGGGCGTGGAGTTGCTGATCCTGCCGCCGCTGGTATTTTTCGGCGTCGGCGCGATGACCGATTTCGGCCCGATGATCGCCAATCCGAAGCTGGTGGTGCTGGGAGCCGCCGCCCATCTCGGTATCTTCGTGGCGCTGATCGGCGCCAAGCTGGCCGGCTTCACCATCTGCGAGGCCGGCGCCATCGGCATCATCGGCGGCGCCGACGGGCCGATGGCGATCTTCATGGCGGTAAAGCTCGCCCCGCATCTGCTGGCGCCGATCTCGGTCGCCGCCTATTCCTACATGGCGCTGATGCCGCTGATCCAGCCGCCGGTGATGAAGCTGCTGACCAGCCGGCGCGAACGCCTGATCCGCATGCCGCCGATGCGCCAGGTTTCGCGCCTCGAGCGGATCGGCTTTCCGATCGTCATGGCCATCATCGTCAACCTGCTGCTGCCGCCGGTGGCACCGCTGATCACCATGCTGATGCTGGGCAATCTGTTTCGCGAAGTGCTGGTGACCGAACGCCTGGCGCGGACGGCGGCGAACGAGGTGATGAACGTGGTGATCGTGATCCTGACGGTGGCGATCGGCTCGACCATGGTGGCCGACCGGTTCCTGACGGCGCAGACGCTCGAGGTGATCTTTCTCGGGCTGGTCGCTTTCGTGTTCGGCACCGCCTCCGGCGTGGTCGGGGCGAAGATCATGAACCTGTTTCTGCAACAGCCGATCAACCCGCTGCTCGGCTCCGCTGGCATCGCTTCCGTGCCGATCGCGGCACGGGTGACGCATATGGTGGCGCTGCAGGATGATCCGGAGAACTATCTCATCTATCACGCCATGGGGCCGAATCTGGCGGGGGTGTTCGGGACCGCGCTGTCTGGGGGGATTATGCTGGCGTTGCTGCTGCCGTCGTGAAGAAAGACAAGGCCAGGGCTCTGCCCTGGACCCGCAAGGGGCCGGGAGGCCCCTTGACCCCGTTACTTTGGCAATCCTAGCGCGCCAATAATTCTATCCGCGGCACTGACCGGCGAAAGCCGGCCGGCGCTTACCTGGCGTTCGATTTCCGCTGCGGCATGCCCGGCGGTCAGCCGCGCACGAACATGCTGGTCCACCAGCGACCACATCCACACGATGTTCTGCCGCGTCCGGCGCGCGGCAAGCGCGCCGGATTCTTCCCGTTCGGCCTGGCGCTCGGTGATGATCTGCCAGATGCGATCGAGCCCTGCGC
>CAVQNU010000013.1:0-137907 GCA_963714255.1 uncultured Alphaproteobacteria bacterium | reverse complement strand
CACCCCCATCATCTCCCCCCATTCCCGCTTCGACAGCCCGCTCCCCTCCTGCGTCACCGCCTCCCCCGCCAGCATCCGCCGCACCACCGCCAGCATCGCCGCCGAGAACGTAACCGCCCCCAGCCGGTAGTCGCGAAACGCCGCGAACGTCGCCGGCACCCAGGCTTGCACCGTCGTCATCATCGCCTCCGCATAAGCGCGGATTTCGTACTGCGCGTGCGCATCCGCCCGCAGCGACAGGAAGTGCAGCAGATTGTGCAGATCGGTCTTCCAGTACCATTGCGTATAGGTGTTCAGCGTCAGGTTCATCCGCGCCAGCTCGCGCGCCAGCCCCTGCCGCCCCGGATCGGCGGGCGCGCCATCGGTGCCCTCGTTCAGCATGTCCACATAATGCGCATAGCAGCGCGCCGCGTCGCCGCGCAGCAGATCGAGCACCCAGGCCGCCTCATCCCCCTCCAGCACCGCCCCCCGCCCCTGCCGGTTCACCGCCGACTGCGCCGCCAGATGCTCCGGCGCCGGGATGTAGAACTCGCGGTCGAGGATGGAGTACCGGGCCGAATACTCGTTCACGTTCGCCGTGCGGTGCCGGATCCACTGCCGGGCGACGAAAATCGGCAGCTTCACGTGATATTTGATTTCGCACATCTCAAACGGCGTGGTGTGCCGGTGGCGCATGAGGTAGCGGATCAGCCCGGCATCCTCGCTCACCCGCCTGGTGCCGCGCCCGTAGGAAACCCGCGCCGCCTGCACCACCGCCCCGTCATCGCCCATATAGTCCACCACCCGGATGAACCCGTGGTCGAGCACCGGAATGGCCCGGTACAGCATCTCCTCCAGCGCCGGCACGCTGGCCCGCCGCGTCGCCGCGGTCTCGGCCCGCTGCGCCGCGATCTCGGCGCGCTGTTCCTCGGTCAGGCTCATCACACGTCACCCCTTCTCTGCGGCGGTCCGGCACCCTATATTCGTCCTGCCGGCTTGCCGGCTATGGCGATAAACGATGCGTGGAATAAGCGTTGTGGACCCGGGGGCAGTGCCCGGCGCCTCCACCAGACCTCCGCAGAAGCGGAGGACCGGGATGGGGGGGCGAAACAGTCTCGACACGCGTGGTAAAGACCCATCTTTTGCCCGGCATGGTTCCGCCGTCATCGGGCCATTTTACAAGTGCCAACGACAACATGGCGCTCGCTGTCGCTGCATAAGCGATAAGCGCGGTTCGGGGGGGCACCGGGCAACAGAAGCCCCCCCACTTCGCGCCCCATCTTCCCCAGCCCCGCCCCTTTCGCTAATGGGGGGCGCTCACGCGTGAGGCAGTGATGGAAGACGATTCGACCGGACACGGCGGACCCACCGGCCAAGGCGAGCAGCGCCCCGACAGCTTGCTCCCCTACGACGACTGGACCGAGGCGGCGCTGCGCCAGGTACTGGTGCGCGCGCTGCAGCACGCAGCCGTGCACGGGCTGCCGGGCGAGCACCATTTCTACCTTACCTTCCGCACCGATCATCCCGGCGTTTCCCTGCCGGTCCGGCTGAAGGCCCAGTACCCGCAGGAAATGACCATCGTCCTGCAGCACCAGTTCTGGGACCTCGCCGTCGACGAGGCGCAGGAGGCGATGTCGGTGGGCCTGTCGTTCGGCGGCGTGCCCTGCACCCTGCGCATCCCGCTCGCCGCTTTCACCGCCTTTGCCGACCCGCATGTGCGCTACGGCTTGCACTTCCGCGTCGACCTCCCCGAACCGGCGCCGGAGCCCGAACCGGAGCAAGAACCAGCCGGCGAACCCGCCGCGGAGCCGGCACCCGCCGAGGCACCGCAGGTGGTCAGCCTGGACGCGTTCCGCCGCCGCACCCCGCCGAAAGAGAGCTGACCGGCCGATGAACGCCCCGCCGCCCGGCTCCGCCGGCTTTCGCTACACGCCGCTCTTCCCGCTCGGCCCCGACCCGACTCCCTGGCGCAGGCTCGACATCGCCGGGCTTTCCAGTATCGCCGTGGGCGACGCCCGCGTGCTCGGGATCGCCCCGGAGGCGCTGAGCGAACTCGCCTTCCAGGCCTTCCGCGATGTTTCGCAATTGCTGCGCCCCGCCCATCTGGCCCAGCTGCGCGCCATCCTCGACGACCCCGAAGCCTCCGCCAACGACCGCTTCGTCGCCCTCGATCTGCTGAAGAACGCCAGCATTTCCGCAGGCTTCGTGCTGCCGATGTGCCAGGACACCGGCACCGCCATCGTGGTCGGCAAGAAAGGCCAGCGCGTCTGGGTGGACGGCAATGAGGAGGAAGCGCTGAGCCTGGGCGTGCACCGCACCTACACGGAAACCAATTTGCGCTATTCGCAAATGGCGCCGCTGTCGATGTTCGAGGAAGTGAACACCGGCGACAACCTGCCGGTGCAATTCGACATCTACGCCAGCCCCGGCGCGCACAACGCCGAGGAGTTCCACCTCATGTTCGTCGCCAAGGGCGGCGGCTCGGCCAACAAAACGTTCTTGTTCCAGGAAACCCGGGCGATCCTCACCCCCGAGAAATTGATCCGCTTCCTGGACGGCAAAATCCGCACCCTCGGCACCTCGGCCTGCCCGCCCTATCATCTCGCCATCGTGATCGGCGGCACCAGCGCGGAATCCACGCTGAAGACGGTCAAACTCGCCTCCACCAAATATCTCGATGCGCTGCCCACCGCAGGCAGCGCCGCCGGCCACGCCTTCCGCGATCTGGAGATGGAGCGGACGGTGTTGGAACTGAGCCGCACGCTGGGCATCGGCGCGCAATTCGGCGGCAAGTATTTCTGCCACGACGTGCGCGTCATCCGCCTGCCCCGCCACGGCGCCAGCCTGCCGGTGGGCATCGGCGTCTCCTGTAGCGCCGACCGCCAGATCAAGGCGAAGATCACCCCCGAGGGCATCTTCCTCGAACAACTGGAAACCGATCCGGCGAAATATCTGCCCGAGGCCACCGACGACATCCTCGGTGGCGAGGTCGTGCGCATCGACCTCAACCAACCGATGGACACCATCCGCCGCCAGCTTTCGCAGTATCCGGTGCGCACACGGCTGTCGCTCACCGGCACCATGGTGGTGGCGCGCGACATCGCGCATGCGAAGCTGAAGGACCGGCTGGACGCCGGCTTCGGCCTGCCGCGATACCTGAAGGACCATCCGGTCTATTACGCGGGCCCGGCGAAAACCCCGCCCGGCCTGCCCACCGGCAGTTTCGGCCCCACCACCGCCGGGCGGATGGACAGCTACGTCGCCGATTTTCAGGCGGCCGGTGGCAGTTTCGTCATGCTGGCCAAGGGCAATCGTGGCCGCGCGGTGAAGGATTCCTGCAAGACCTATGGCGGTTTCTACCTGGGCAGCGTCGGCGGCCCCGCCGCCCGGCTCGCCCAGGACTGCATCCGCCGCGTCGAGGTGCTGGAGTATCCGGAACTCGGCATGGAGGCGGTCTGGCGCATCGAGGTGGCGGATTTTCCCGCCTTCATCGTCATCGACGACAAGGGCAACGACTTCTACGACGGATTGGAATAGGCGCATCCGGGGGCGTTGCCCTTTGCGTGCGCTTGCTTCGCTGGACCTCTGGTCCAGCTACGCGGGCAACGACTTCTACGACGGATTGGAGTAGACCGCATGCGCTTCGCCGTGGACCGGCTCGACCATCTGGTGCTGAACGTCAAGGACATCGAGATCGCCGCCTCCTGGTACCAGCGCGTGCTGGGCATGGAGGTCGAGACCTTCGGCCGCGACAACCGCACCGCGCTGAAATTCGGCGGCCAGAAGATCAACCTTCGCCCGGTGCACGCCGACGCGCTGGCCTGGCTCGCGGCCAAAGCGCCGGTGGCGGGCGCGGGCGATCTCTGCTTCGTCAGCCCGGTGCCCATTCTCGACGTGATCGAGCATCTGCATTTCTGCGGCGTGATGGTCGAGCTCGGCCCGGTGGAGCGTCTCGGCGCGCTGGGGCCGATGACCTCCGTCTATTGCCGCGACCCGGACGGCAATTTGATCGAAATCGCCAGCTATATGCGGGCCTGACCTTGGCCGGGCGCAGCATGGACCGCAGCCGCGCCGTCGGGCTCGCCTGTTTTGCCGCCTTCATGGCCTGTATTCCGCTGGCCAACTGGATGATCTTTCATGTCGGCACGGTCTGCGATCCGCAGGGGCCCTGCCTGCTGCCGGTGGCACCCGGGCTGATGGCGCCGTCCGGCGTCGCCGCCATCGGCTTCGCGCTGGTGCTGCGCGACATTGTGCAGCGCTGCCTGGGCATCGCCTGGGGGCTGGGGGCGGTGTTCGCCGGCACGCTGGCCTCGCTCGCGCTGGCCGATCCGCGCGTGGTGGCCGCCTCCGCGCTCGCCTTTCTGTTCAGCGAGCTGGCCGATTTCGCCGTCTACACCCCGCTGCAGCGGCGCGGCCTGGTGCGCGCCGTGCTGGCCTCGTCCGCCGTCGGGCTGGTGGTCGATTCCATGGTGTTCCTCTCGGTCGCGTTCGGCAGTTTCGACTTCCTGGCCGGCCAGATCGTCGGCAAGACCTGGGCGGTGCTGGTCAGCATTCCGCTGGTGCGCCTGGCCCGCCGCCTGGCGCCCGCGCCGGCGTGATGCAGGCAGCCGGGTTCGACTTCCACCTCCCGCCGGACCGCATCGCCCACCACCCGGCCCGTCCGCGCGACGCCGCGCGCCTGCTGCACGTGGCCGCCGGCGCGCTGCACGACCGCTGCGTGCGGGATCTGCCCTGTCTGCTCCGCCCCGGCGACATGCTGGTCGCCAACGACACGCGCGTCATTCCCGCCCAGCTCGAAGGCAGGCGCGGCAACGCAAGCATCGGCATTACCCTGGACCGTCCGCTGCCCGACGGCACCTGGCACGCGCTGGCCCGCAACGCCCGCCGCCTGCGCCCGGGCGACACCATCGCTTTCGCCGGCGGAATGAGCGCCACCCTGCACCGCCGCGATGCGGATGGCGGCGTGGTGCTCGCCTTCGACCGCGACGGCGAAAGCTTCGCCGCCGCCCTGGCCCGCGCCGGCGCGCTTGCCTTGCCGCCCTACATCGCCCGCCCGGCCGGCCCCGAACCGGACGACGCGCAGGACTACCAGACGGTCTTCGCGGCCCACGAAGGCGCCGTCGCCGCCCCCACCGCCGGGCTGCATTTTTCCCCGTCATTGCTCGCGGCCCTGGCCGAGGCCGGCATCGGCCGAACGACGCTCACCCTGCATGTCGGCGCCGGCACGTTCCTGCCGCTGCGCGACGAAAACCTCGACACCCACCGGCTGCACAGCGAGCGCGGCGTCATCTCCGCCGCCGCCGCCGCCGCCATGAACGCCGCCCGCGCCGCCGGCGGGCGCCTGGTCGCCATCGGCACCACCAGCCTGCGCCTGCTGGAAACCGCGACCGACGCCGCCGGCCAGGTCCAACCTTTCGCCGGTGATACCGATATTTTCATCCGCCCCGGCCACCGTTTCCGCTCCGCCGAGCTGCTGATGACCAATTTCCACCTGCCGCGCTCGAGCCTGTTCGTGCTGGTCTGCGCCTTCGCCGGCACCCAGCGCATGCACGACGCCTACGGGCACGCCATCGCCGCACAGTACCGCTTCTATTCCTACGGCGATGCGACCCTGCTGGACCGCGCATGAATTTTTCCTGGACCTGTGCGGCCACCGACGGCGCCGCCCGCGCCGGCACGCTGCACACGGCGCACGGCGCGGTGCAAACCCCGGTGTTCATGCCGGTCGGCACCGCCGGCACGGTGAAGGCGATGACCGCCAACTCGGTGCGCGCCACCGGGGCGCGGATGATTCTCGGCAACACCTACCATCTGATGCTCCGTCCCGGCGCCGACCGTGTTGCCGCGCTTGGCGGCCTGCACCGCATGATCGACTGGCCCGGCCCCATCCTGACCGATTCCGGCGGGTTTCAGGTCATGTCGCTCGCCGGCCTGCGCCGCCTCGACGCAGACGGCGTCACCTTCCGCTCGCATGTGGACGGCAGCGCCCACCGGCTCACCCCGGAATCCTCCATCGCCATTCAGGAAAAGCTCGACGCCACCGTCACCATGGCGCTGGACGAATGCACGCCTTTCCCGGCCACCGACGAACAGGCGCGCGAGTTGATGCACCTGTCGATGCGCTGGGCCGCCCGCTCGCGCGCCGCCTTCCGGCCCCGCCCCGGCTACGGGCTGTTCGGCATCGTCCAGGGCAGCACGCTGCCCGGCCTGCGGCTGGACTCGGCGCGGGCGCTGGTGGAGATCGGCTTCGACGGCTACGCCATCGGCGGCCTCGCTGTGGGCGAGGGCCAGGCCGCCATGTTCGGCGTGCTCGACTACACCGCCCCCGCTTTGCCGGCCGGCCAGCCGCGTTATTTGATGGGTGTCGGCACGCCGGACGATTTGCTCGGCGCGGTCGCCCGCGGGGTGGACATGTTCGACTGCGTCATGCCCACGCGTGCCGGCCGCACCGGGCGCGCCTACACCGCGCGCGGCGTGTTCAACCTGCGCAACGCCCGTTTCGCCGCCGATCCGCGCCCGCTCGATCCGGAGTGTCCCTGCCCCCTCTGCACGCGGCATGCGCGTGCCTATCTGCATCACCTGTTCCGCTGCGAGGAGATGCTCGGCCCCATGCTGCTGACCTGGCACAACGTGCAGTACTACCAGGACCTGATGCGCGGCCTGCGCGCCGCCATTCTGGAGCAACGACTGGAGTCGCACGCCGCGGCGTTGCGGGCCCGCTGGGCCGAGGGTGACGACCCGGCATGACCACCCCGCCCGAAGGCCTGACGCTGCTCGGCAGTCCCGCCGCGATTCCCGCGAGCCCCGCCGAGGCCCGCCTGGAACGGGCACCCAACCCGCACGCCGCCGCCAATTACGTGGTGCGTTTCGCCGTGCCCGAGTTCACCTCGCTCTGCCCGATCACCGGCCAGCCCGATTTCGCCCACCTGGTCATCGACTACATCCCGGCCGGCTGGATCGTCGAAAGCAAGTCGCTGAAGCTGTATCTGTCCGCCTTCCGCAACCACGGCGCCTTTCACGAGGCCTGCACGCTCGACGTGGCGCTGCGTCTGGTGGCGTTGCTCGACCCGGTCTGGCTGCGCATCGGCGGCTACTGGTATCCGCGCGGCGGCATCCCGATCGATATTTTCTGGCAGACCGGCACCCCGCCCGAGGGCGCGTGGATACCCGACCAGGGAGTCGCGCCGTATCGTGGCCGGGGGTAACCCACGCGGCATCGCGCCCCCTCCCCCCGGCCCACTCCCGGGGGAGAAGAAGCTACTCCCCCTCCCCTTGAGGGAGGGGGCCGGGGGGAAGGGCCAGCCCCAAGAAGCCCCCGAATCCATCCGCGCCAAAGCCTTCGCCCTCGGCTTCGACGGCGTAGGCTTCGCCCCCGCCGCCCTCGCCCCCCACATCGGCACCCACCTGCAGGAATTCCTGCACGCCGGACATCACGGCGCCATGGCCTGGCTCGCCGACCGCGCCGCACAGCGCTGCCACCCGCAATCGCTGTGGCCCGCGGCGCGCTCGGTCATCTGCGCCGGCCTGTCCTACGCCCCGGCCGAAGACCCGCTCGCCACCCTCGCCCGCCCCGATCGCGGCAACATCTCCGTCTACGCCCGCAACCGGGACTACCACGACATCGTGAAGGGCCGGCTGAAACACCTCGCCCAGTTCATCGCCGCGCGCTTCGCGGCCGAGGTGAAAGTGTTCGCCGACACCGCCCCGGTGATGGAAAAGCCGCTCGCCCGCCAGGCCGGCCTGGGCTGGCAGGGCAAGCACACCAACCTGGTCTCCCGCCGCCACGGCTCCTGGCTGTTCCTGGGGGAAATCTACACCTCCCTCGACATCGCCCCCGACCCGCCGCATGCCGACCGCTGCGGCAGCTGCACACGCTGCCTCGCCGCCTGCCCAACCAACGCTTTCCCCGCACCTTACCGGCTCGATGCCACGCGCTGCCTTTCCTATCTCTCCATCGAACACCCTGGCCCGATCCCGCCCGAATTCCGCCCGGCGATGGGCAACCGCATCTATGGCTGTGACGACTGCCTCGCCGTCTGCCCCTGGAACCGCTTCGCCGCCGCCACGCGCGAGACCAAACTGCAGGCCCGGCCCGACCTCATCGACCCGCCGCTGGCCGACCTCGCCGCCCTGGACGACGGCGCCTTCCGCGCCCGCTTCGCCGGCTCGCCGGTCAAACGCATCGGCCGCGCGCGCTTTATTCGCAACGTTCTGATCGCCATCGGCAATTCCGCCGACCTTTCGCTCCGGGCCGCCGCCGCCCATCTTCTCGCTGATCCCGACCCGGTGGTCGCCGAAGCCGCGGCCTGGGCCGTGGCGCGCTTGCGGGAGGGACAAGACAATGACCCAACGCACCGAAACCGACAGCCTGGGCAGCATCGATATCGATGACGCGCACTGGTGGGGCCCGCAAACCGAACGCGCCCGTCGCCTGTTCCGCATCGGCGATGACCGCTTTCCGCGCCTGCTGATCCGCGCCGTCGGCCTGCAGAAACAGGCCGCCGCCGAAGCCAACCTCGCCCTCGGCGAATTGCCCGAAGCCATCGCCCGGCCGATTGCCGCCGCCGCCGCCGAAATCGCCGCCGGCAGCCTCGACGACGCGTTCCCGCTGCCGGTCTGGCAGACGGGTTCGGGCACGCAGACCAACATGAATGCCAACGAAGTGATCGCCAACCGTGCCAACGCTTCCCTCGGCCAGCCCAGGGGGGCGCGATCCCCGGTGCACCCGAACGATCACGTCAACCGCGGCCAGTCCTCCAACGATTCCTTTCCCACCGTGATGCACATCGCCGCGGTGGAGGCGGTGCAGGCGCTGATCCCCGCTTTGCAGACCCTGCAGCATTCCCTGGCCGTGCGCGCGCGCGAATGGTCCGGCATCGTCAAAACCGGCCGCACCCACATGATGGACGCGGTGCCGGTCACGCTCGGCCAGGAATTCGCCGCCTGGGCCCGCCAGACCGAACTCGGCATCGCGCGGCTGCACGGCACGCTGCCGCGCCTGCTATCCGTGCCGCAGGGCGGCACCGCGGTCGGCACCGGGCTGAACGCGCATCCCGACTTCGACCGGGTTTTCTGCGCGCGCCTCTCGGCGCTCACCGGCCTCGCCTTCACGCCCAACCCGAACAAGTTCGAGGGCATGGGCGCGCATGACGCTTTCGTCGAGCTGTCCGGCGTGCTGAACGTGATCGCGGTGTCGCTCACCAAGCTCGGCAACGATATCAGGTTGCTCGGGTCCGGCCCGCGCGCCGGGCTTGCCGAGCTCGTCATCCCTGCCGACGGCCTGTCGTCGTCCATCATGCCGGGCAAGACCAACCCCACTCAATGCGAGGCGCTGACCATGGTCTGCGCCCAGGTCATGGGCAACAACGTCGCCGTCACCATCGGCGCCGCACAGAGCTTCCTCGAGCTCAACGTGTTCAAGCCGCTGATTATCCACAACGTGCTGCACTCGGCCCGGCTGCTCGGCGACGCGGCGGTAAGCTTCGCCGCCAACATGGTGGACCGGCTGCAGCCCAACCACGCCCGCATCGCCGACAACCTCGCCAGGTCGCTGATGCTGGCCACCGCCCTCAATCCACATATCGGCTATGACAATTCGGTCCGCATCGCCAGAACGGCGCTCGCTGAGGATATCACCCTGCGCCAGGCCGCCGACCGGCTCGGCCTGGTCGCGCCGGCCGATTTCGACCGCTGGGTCCGGCCCGCCGACATGCTGCACCCCGGCGCCAGCGGCTGAGCGGGCCATGAGCGTCCTGGTCAAGCGCAGCTTCACTCTGGCCGGCCACCGCACCAGCGTGGCGCTGGAACGGGAATTCTGGGAGGCGCTGACCATGCTCGCCGCCGCGCGCGGCCTGACTTTGTTTGCCCTTGTGGCCGAGGTCGATGCCGGCCGCGACACCGAACGGCCGCTGGCTTCGGCGTTACGGGTGCACGCCCTCCAGCAGCCCCGTTAAGAATCCGGCAAGCAAACCTGGCTCATATCGGTCTGGGCCAGAAACGCTGGTCCGCGATGAACGCCGTGCCGTTCCGGAAAAAACCGAACACAGGGACCGTTCCGATGTTGCAGCTGCAAATGCCTGAAAGCCCCAAAACGTCGTCCAGTCCGCTGGTCCTCTGCGACCGCCTGCTGAGCCTCGCGCAGGATGCCGACCGTGCCGGCTATGCTGTTACGGCCGAACATCTTTTGCATCTTGCGCATACTGTTTTTGAGGAAAAGCGGCATCCGGCATGAGCCGGGGCGCTGCCCCGGACCCCGGCAGGGGCTTTGCCCCTGCACCCCACCAGGGGCAAAGCCCCTGGACCCGATAATCAGGGTGGGTTCCAAGGGCCTTGGCCCTTGGTGGGGTCCAGGGGCAAAGCCCCTGGTGGGGTGCGGGGCAACGCCCCGCTAGGATTTGCCCTCCACCGCTCCACCCCCCCCAATTCCGGCACCACCCGCAACCCCTCGAGCGGCCCCGTCAGCAGCAGGACGATTTCCGGCGGATCAGCCACCGCCGGCAGCAGACCCAAACGTAACTCCGCCGCTTGTCCCGCCAGATCGACGCTGCCCGCAAGCGTCCCCGCCCCGGTCGGCCCGGCCATCCGCCCTTCCGTCACGTGCAACACCCCGTGCTGCGCAAGCAGCCCCAGGCTCGCCTGGGCGAACGGCGTGCTCCCGCCGGCCAAAGCCGCGCGCACCGCCGCATCCGCCAGCCCCGGCCCCATCGCACCCAGCGAAACCCCGGACAGCGTGCCGTCCGCCACCGCCAGCCGCGCCTGCCCAGCCAGCGTCGCCAGCAGCGCCGCCGGCGAATAGCCCGCGGCGCTGACCGACACCGCCGCATCCAGCCGACCCGAAGCGATATCCACCGGCAGGCCGAACAGCTTCTCGGTCAGCACCGCACCGGCAAGCTTTGCGTCCAGCGCCAGCACCGGCGAGCCACCCGCCTGGCCGGGGGGCAGCGCCACACTGGCCGAGCCGGTCAGCGCCCCCTGGGCCAGCCGCGCCGACAGCCCGTCGATGCGCAGCTTGCCGTCGGTCAGCGCCAGCGTGGCCGCCGCCTGAAGCAGCTCCGGCGCGTCGCCGGCCAGCACATGCGCCGCCTCCAGCTTCACCTGCGCCTGCCAGCCCGCCAGCGCGCCGAACGGCAGCGGATCGGGCGAGCGCAAATAGGGCAGCGGCAGCGGCAGCGTGTCGGCGACCACCCGTCCGGACAGCAATGGCGGTGCGGCCGCATCGCCGATATGGTCCAGCGCCAGCGTGCCGTTCGCGCGCAGGCTGCCCGCGGTCAGGTCGAACGGCTCGGCGGCGATCCGCCCGGGCCGCTCGCCCGGAAGCTGGACCGATATTTGCGCCACCAGGCCGAGCGAGCCATCGCCCAGCCAGGACGGCGCGCCGCGCAGGCCGAGCGACTCCGCCAGCCGCGGCGCCCCGGGATGGCGCAGCGTCAGCGCCCCGGCGGCGCGCCGGCCCGGCAGGTCGACCAGCGGCTGCGCCTCCAGCCGCAGGTCGCCGAGATCGGCCGCCAGGCGCAGTGCCAGCGCCTCCGGCGGCCCGGAGGCCAACACCGACACCGAAGCCGGTCCGCGCCAGAAGCGCGTGACGTCACCCGGCGAGCCCAGCCGCGCCGGCACAAACCGCGCCGGCACCAGCTCGGCCAGCGCGGTCGCCGAGGGCGCCTGGATATCGAGCCGCCCGTCGGCAATCCGCCCGCCCTCGCCCAGCGTGCCCGAGGCCGCCGCCCGCACCGCACCGGCGGCCAGTTCCAGGCGGCGTAGCTTCACCCGCCCGCCCTCGGCCGCGCCATCCAATGTCGCCGGCCCGAATTGCGCCCCACGCAGCGCAAACTGGCGCGCCCCCAGTTGCAGATCGGCGTCCAGGCCCTCCAGCCGCGCCGCAACCGCGGCCAGCGACGGCATCGCCGCCGGCAGCCAGGGGTCGAGGTCGAGCTGATCGGCCTGCAGCGCTGCCGTGAGCATGGTCCGCTCGCCCGCGTGCAGGCCCAGGCTGCCTGACAGCCGGGTCGCGTCGATATGCCCGTCCAGGCCGGTCAGGCTCAGCCCGCCCGGCTCCAGCACCGCTCGCGCGGTGAGATCGGCGGTGCGCAGCACGCCTTCCGCCAGCCCCGAAGCCGGCAGCATACCGGCAGAGGCCAGCCAGGCCAGCGTCGTGCGCAGCGCCGGCGCCGACAGGGTTACATCGCCCTCGAAGCGCGGTGGCCCGCCGGCCTCGCGCCGCAGCACCTGGCCGGTCGCGCCCAGCGACGCATCGCCCGGCAGCACGGCATGCAGCTTGCGCACGGCCACGGCGCCGCCGCCGAGGTCGAATTCGCCGCCCAGTTGCCGCAGCGTGCCGCCGTAAAGCCGCGCCGCCTCCGCCGACACGGCGATGCTGGCCGGAAACGGCGCCGTCGCGCCGCGCCGCAGCGCCGGCAGCCAGGCGTCCAGATCCACCTGGCTGGCCGCGAGCCGGAGTTCCAGCCGCAGCGCCGGCGCCACCCGCAGCTCGACCGACCCTTTCACCGGCGCACCGCCGACATCGCCCGCCAGATCATCCGCCGCCGCCAGCCCGCCGGCCACCCGCACCCGCCCGCCGGCGGTGAACGGCATGGCAGGCGCGGGCAGCAGCAAGGACAGGTCAGCGCCGCGCCCGGTCACCCGCCCACCGAAGGTGCCGTCGCGCTGGATCTGGCCGGAGAGCATGGCGCCCACGCCCTGCATCGCCCCGCGTCCGTCCAGCGACACATCAAGCCCGGCCGCGCCGTCGCTGCCGGCGCGGGTCAGGCGGACGGTGAAATGCCAGGGCCGGGCGGAGAGCTGCGCCGTGCCCGCGGCGACATAGCTGCCGGTCCAGGCGTCGGTCGCCAGCGTCGCCTCGATGCCAGTGAACGTGAGGTTGCCGATGCTGAGCCTGGCGTCTTCGATGCGCACCGAGGCGGCGGCGAACCAGGAGGGCGCCGCGGCCGCGATCTGGATCGGCTGGAACGGCCAGGGCACGTGCATCTCGGCCCCGCGCAGCACCAGTTCCTCGGCATCGATCTTGCCCTCGGCCAGCGCCGCCAGCGCCACCCGCAGGCGCAACTGGCCGGCGCGGATGGCAATGCCGTCACCCGCATCGGTCAGGCTCACGCCGGCGGCGGTCAGCACCGGCTCGGGCAGCAGCGTCAGCGATACCGGCCCGGCGATGCGCACCTCCCGCCCCAGCCGGTCGGAAGCCAGGGTGGCGATGGACTCGCGATAGCGGTCCCAGTCCAGCAGGGGCGGCAGCAGCCACGCCGCCGCCAGTCCCGCGGCCAGCAGCAACGCCAGACTGGCCGAAATCACGGCGGCGGCGCGGATGCCGGGCCGGCGGGCCGCCATGGCGCGTCTCACTGCACGCCGGCGAGCGCGGGCCGTGCCCGGCCCGGACCCCAGCCCGGATCCCGGCCCAGACGGGGCAGGAGGCGGCGCCGTGCCCTGCCCCGTGCCGGTGCCATCCGCACCCGCCAGGCCGCTCCGGTCAGGGGCGGAGAAACCTGCGCTGTCCGGGGAAATCGGGACGTCGCGTGCCTCCATGCCCAAACTCTCAGACATCGTGCCTGCCCGCAGCGGGCGCGCCGAAGCCGCCCCCGCCGGGCGTTTCGATGACGAACACATCGCCCGGCAGCAGTTCGGCGCTGTCGGTGCCGGTCAGCGCCTCGACGGCGCCACCCGCGCGCTCCACCCATTGCCGCCCCGGCGCGCCGGGGCCGCCGCCGGCCAGCCCGAACGGCGCGACCCGGCGGCGCGACGCCACGATCACCGCCGTCATCGGCGCGCCAAAGCGGATGCGCCGCCGCGCCCCGTCGCCGCCACGGAACCGCCCCTCCCCGCCCGAGCCATGGCGGATGGCAAACGCCTCCAGGATCACCGGATAGCGCAGTTCCAGCACCTCCGGATCGGTCATGCGGGTGTTGGTCATATGCGTGTGCACGGCACTGGTGCCGGCAAATCCCGGGCCCGCGCCGGCGCCGCCGCAGATCGTTTCGTAGTACTGGCGCGTCGCGTCGCCGAACAGGAAATTGTTCATCGTCGCCTGGCTGCAGGCGATGGCACCGAGCGCGCCGAACAGCGCATTGCAGGTCGCCTGGCTGACCTCGGTGTTGCCCGCCACCACCGCCGCCCCGGGCGCGGGCGACAGGAAGGTGCCGGGCGGGATGCGGATGGTGATGGGCTTCAGGCAGCCGTCGTTCAGCGGGATGTCGTCGCCCACCAGGCAGCGGAATACATACAGCACGCAGGCCCGCGTCACCGCCGGCGGGGCGTTGAAATTGCCCGCGTCCTGCGGCCCGGTGCCGGTGAAATCGACCAGCGCGCTGCGCCCTTCCCGGTCCACCGACACGCGCACCGCCAGCCGGGCGCCGTTGTCCATTTCATAGGCGAAGGCGCCGTCGCCGATGCGGTCGATCACACGCCGCACGCTTTCCTCGGCATTGTCCATCACGTGGCGCATGTAGCCGCGCACGGTGTCCCAGCCATGCCGCGCCACCACGGCGTGCAACTCCTGCACGCCTTTTTCGTTGGCCGCCACCTGCGCCTTGATGTCGGCCAGGTTCACCTCCGGGCTGCGCGCCGGGTAGCGGGCGGCGCCGAGCAAAGCGCGGAATTCCGCCTCGCGGAAATGACCGCGCTCGACCAGCAGGAAATCGTCGATGACGACGCCTTCCTCCGCCAGCGTGTGCGACAGCGGCGGGGTGGAGCCCGGGGTGATGCCGCCGATATCGGCATGGTGCCCGCGATTACCGACGAAGAACCGGATCTCGCTGCCGGACGGGTCGAACACCGGGGTGATGACGGTGACATCGGGCAGATGGGTGCCGCCGTTATACGGGTTGTTCAGCGCCACCACGTCGCCGGGCCGCAATGTGGCGCCGCGCCGGGCGATCACCGTGCGCACGCTCTCGCCCATCGCCCCCAGATGCACCGGCACATGCGGCGCGTTGGCCACCAGCGCGCCCTCGGCATCGAAAATGGCGCAGGAAAAGTCGAGCCGCTCCTTGATGTTCACGCTCTGCGAGGTGTTTTGCAGCACCGCCCCGGTCTGCTCGGCGACGTTCATGAACAGGTTGTTGAACAGTTCCAGCAGCACCGGGTCCGCCCGGTCGGTCCCCGCCGCGGCGGCGGCCGCGCGCGGCGCGGTGCGGCGCAACAGCATGTGGTCACGCGGGGTGACCTCGGCGCGCCAGCCGGGCTCGACCACGGTGGTGGCGTTCGCCTCGCGGATCAGCGCCGGGCCGGCGATCACGTCGCCGGCCAGCAGCGCGGTGCGCTCGAACACCGGCGCCGCGTGGGCGCGCCCGCCGCTCCAGATTTCCACCCTGTCGACCGGCGCGGGGGCGCCGCCGTCGCGGGCAGGAATCATCGCCTCGGTCACTGTTTCGCCCGCCGAGGTCGCCTCCACCGCCACCGCCTCGACCACCAGTTCGCGGCCAGGGGTGGCGAAGCCGAAGCGGGCGCGGTGCGCCGCGGTGAACGCGGCCGTCACCGCCTCGACCGGGCCGAGAGCGACCGGCAGCGCCGCCTCGGTGCCGGCGTAACGCACGTGCAGCAGGCGGAGCACGGCAAGCCGCGACAGATCGGCCCCTTGCGCGCGCAGCGCCCCCACCGCCTCGGTCGCCAGCCGGTCGGCCAGGGCGTGCAGGTCGTGCATCGCCTGGGCGGTCAGATGCAGCTCCACCGCCTGCTCGCGCATCACCGTCTGGTCGGCCAGCCCCATGCCATAGGCCGAGAGCACGCCGGCATACGGATGGATGAAAACGCTGGTCATGCCGAGCTCATCGGCCACCAGACAGGCATGCTGGCCGCCGGCGCCACCGAAGCACTGCAGCGCGAAGCCGGTGGCGTCATGCCCCTTCTGCACCGAGACCTGCTTGATCGCGTTCGCCATATTGGCCACCGCGATGCGCAGGAACCCTTCGGCCACGTCGCGTGGATCAGGGCGCGTGCCGGTGGCGCGGCCGATCTCCGCCGCGAGGGCGCGGAACTTTTCCGCAACCGTCGCGGCATCGAGCGGCGCGTCGCCGGCGGGGCCG
Source organism: uncultured Alphaproteobacteria bacterium (assembly GCA_963714255.1). Classification (GTDB taxonomy): domain Bacteria; phylum Pseudomonadota; class Alphaproteobacteria; order Acetobacterales; family Acetobacteraceae; genus Rhodovastum. The sequence goes on along the minus strand of CAVQNU010000013.1, from coordinate 121,900 downwards.
AAAATCGCCGGAAAATGCGCCGGCTGGATTTTGCCGACGCAGACATTGGCGTCGGTGACGGTCAGCGGACCGCCGTTTCGGTAGCAGGCCGGTCCCGGATCGGCGCCGGCGCTGTCCGGACCCACCCGGAACCGCGCCCCGTCGAAATGCAGCACCGACCCGCCGCCCGCGGCCACCGTATTGATGGCCATCATCGGCGCGCGCAGGCGCACCCCGGCCACCGCGGTCTCGAAGCTGCGCTCGAAACTGCCGGCATAGAGCGCCACATCGGTCGAGGTGCCGCCCATGTCGAAGCCGATGATGCGGTCGAGCCCGGCCATGGCGGCGGTGCGCACCGCGCCGACGATGCCGCCGGCCGGGCCGGACAGGATGGCGTCCTTGCCCTGGAACGACTGCGCCTCGGCCAGCCCGCCATTTGACTGCATAAAGTACAAACGTACACCTTGCAGCTCGGCTTCCACCCGATCGACATAGCGGCGCAGGATGGGCGAGAGATAGGCGTCCACCACCGTGGTGTCGCCGCGCGGCACCAGGCGCAGCAGCGGGCTGACCGCATGGCTGGCGGAGACCTGGGCGAACCCCGCCTGCCGCGCGAGTTCTGCCAGGCGCTGCTCGTGGCTCGGATATTTCCAGGCATGCATCAGCACGATCGCGACCGCGGCGATGCCGCGCCCACGGGCAGCGGCGAAAGCGGCGCGGGCGTGCGCTTCGTCAAGCGGTTCCAGTTCGCCGCCGTGCACATCGACGCGCCCGCCGATTTCGGCCACCTCCTCATACAGCATCGCCGGCAGGGTGATGGCGAGGTCGAACAGGCGCGGGCGGGTCTGGTTGCCGATGCGCAGCGCGTCGGCGAAGCCGCGGTTGACCACCAGCAGCGTGCGCTCACCTTTGCGCTCCAGCAGGGCGTTGGTGGCGACCGTGGTGCCCATCTTCACCGCCTCGATCAGCCCGGACGGAATGGGCGCGCCGGGCGCAAGCCCGAGCACGGCGCGGATGCCGGCAAGGGCCGCGTCGGGGTAGCGGCCCGGGTTCTCGGACAGCAGCTTATGGGTGAACAGCCGGCCGTGCGGGTCGCGGGCGACGATATCGGTGAAGGTGCCGCCGCGGTCGATCCAGAACTGCCAGGCTGCCATCGTGGTGTCCGTCAGGGCCCGCCTGCGCGGGGGGCTCGTTGGGGGCGGGGCGGAAGAAGATGGGGGGCGAAGCGCGAGCAGGCGTCTTTTGCTCCCGGTAATGCCCACATGATAGAGGCATTCCAATATACGGAGGGTTCGCAGGCGCGTGTGGGGAAAGATCATCGGAGCGATGGCCGGCTTCGCCATGGGCGGGCCCTTCGGGGCGCTCGTGGGGGCGGCGCTGGGCCATGCGGCGGAGAACGGCGGCCTCGGCCAGATGCGCTTCGACCTGCCGGGCACGGACAATTTCAGCGCGGCCCGGCTGGCGGCGATGCTCGGCCAGCGCGAGCAGTATTTCGCCATCGCCTCGGTGGTGCTGTCGGCCAAGCTGGCCAAATGCGACGGCCCGGTGAACCGCGCCGAAATCGATGCCTTCAAGCGCAGCTTCCGCATCCCGCCGGAAGCGGTCGGCCATGTCGGCCGGTTGTTCGACCAGGCGCGCGAGAGCGCGGACGGGTATGAGGCCTACGCCAAACAGATGGGCGAGAGCTTCGCCGACAACCGCGGCATGCTGGAGGATGTGCTCGCCGCGCTGTTCCTGATCGCGCGCGCCGACAAGCCGCTGACCATGAGCGAGCAGGAGTTCCTGCGCCGTGTACATCTGGCCTTTGGCCTGGACGAGCCGGCGTGGGAACGCGCCAGCGGCGGCCGCGCCCGCGCCCCCTCCGGCCAGGTGGAGGAGGACCCTTATGCGGTGCTCGGCCTGACCCGCCGGGTCAGCGACGAGGAGGTGCGCGCGACCTGGAAGAAACTGATGCGCGAGAACCATCCGGACAGCCTGGCCAGCCGCGGCGTGACGCCCGAGTTCATCGCCCGCGCCGGCGACAAGGTGGCGCGCATCAACGCCGCCTGGGACCGGATCAAGCGCGAGCGCGGCCTGTGAGCCTGCCGGTCCGCGACCTGCCGAGCCCGAACCAGGACGACCGGCCGGAAAATTGTCCGATCGACATGGTTATCCTGCATTACACGGGCATGAAGACCGCCCGCGAGGCGATCGATCGGCTGCGCGACCCCGCGGCGAACGTCTCCATGCCATTATTTCGTGGACGAGGACGGCAGCGTGCTGCGCCTGGTGCCCGAGGCGCGGCGCGCCTGGCATGCCGGAGTATCGTACTGGCGCGGCCAGCACCAGCTGAATGACCGCTCGATCGGCATCGAGATCGTCAATCCCGGCCATGCGCTCGGCTACCGCGATTTTCCCGGTCCTGCAACTCGCCTCGGTGTGCGACCTGTGCCTGGAGATCCTGTCGCGCCACGCCGTCCCGGCGCATAACATCGTCGGCCACAGCGACGTGGCCCCCGACCGCCGCGACGACCCGGGGGAAAAATTCGACTGGGAAGGGCTCGCGCGCAACGGGGTCGGGCTGTGGCCGGAAGGCGTGCCCGACCTCGGCACCGGGGGCGCGGTGCGCGACGCGGCCTCGCTGCGCGACGTGCGGGCGGCGCTGGCGCGGATCGGTTACGAAGTTGTGCCGGAAGGGCCGCACGATCCGGCGCTGGCCGCAGTGCTGCGGGCGTTTCAGCGCCACTGGCGACCGGAATCGGTCACCGGCCAGGCGGATACCGGAACGCTGACCCGCCTGCTTGCGGTTGCAAGATTAACGTAAATTTTACTAATCGCATTGACTCGAAACTGTCAAGCGCGCATTTGAGTCCAGCCAGACGGTTGGACGGCCGCTGCCGGGATTGCGCGCAATCGCAACCCCGGTGGAGGAAAGTCCGGGCTCCACGGGAATGCGGTGCCGGTCAACGGCCGGCGGGGGCGACCCCAGGGAAAGTGCCACAGAGAACAGACCGCCCGCGCAAGGAGGCAACTTCCCGCGGGCAAGGGTGAAACGGGGCGGCAAGAGCGCCCCGCGCCCCCGGCAACGGGGGCGGCAGGGCAAACCCCACCGGGAGCAAGACCGAATAGGGGCGGCCGGCGGATGACGGTCGCGACCGGCCATGCATGTGGCCCGTCGTGCCGCCATGCCGCGGGGGCATTCCCGCCCCGTCGCCCGGGTTGGTCGCGCGAGGCGCGCCGCGAGGCGCGTCCCAGAGGAATGGCCGTCCCAGCCGCAAGGCTGGACAGAACCCGGCTTATAGACCGTCTGGCGTCTTGTCTATGTCTCTCGAATGCCACAGTCAATGTCCGAAACTCACCCGAAAAGGAACCACGTCGCACTCTAACGCCTTGAAGTCGCTCCCGAACCTCATCCGATCCCACACCCGCCCATAGGGTGACCCGTTTGACGCCCAAAAGGACCCATGGTATCCCATGATGTCCCAAGGGTACGCCAACGCATGCCCCCATGGACCCATGGCAAGGCCGGCGGCGCCTGCGCCCGGGATCGGACCAACGCCGCTTCACGAGGCAGCACCGCTTCACGAAACAGGCGGAACCACGCGGGAAGGGGCAGCACCGGCCGGATGACCCAATTCGTGGGCACTCATCAGAACAGGCTGGACGCCAAGGGCCGCGTCTCGATTCCCGCGCCCTTCCGGAATTCTGCTCAAAAACGAAGACGGAATCGCAGCACTGGTGCTACGGCCGTCGCACAAGCATCCCTGCATCGAAGGCTGGCCGCCTGCCATGTTCGAAGCACTCTCCGCACCGCTCCAGCAGCTCGACATGTTCAGCGAGGAGCAGGACGATCTCGCCGCCGCCTTGTTCGCCGATGCCTACCCGGTGGACTCGGACAAGGAAGGCCGGATCATCGTTCCCGAAATCCTGAAGCAGCACGCCGGCCTCACCGAAGGCGTGGCCTTCATGGGCCTCGGCCGCACCTTCCAGATCTGGGAGCCGGCGGCCGCCGAGCGGCGCCGGGTGGAAGCGCGCGAGCGGGTGCGCGCCCGCGGCCTCACTTTGCCGGGGAGTGCCCCGGCATGAGCGCCACGCGCGAACACGACATGGGCGCGCATGTCCCGGTGATGCTGCAGGAAGTGCTGGCGATGCTCGCACCGCGCGCGGGCGGGCGGTATCTGGACGGCACGTTCGGCGGTGGCGGCTATGCCGGCGCCATTCTCGGCCGCGCCGCCTGCACGCTTTGGGCGATCGACCGCGACCCGGCCGCCATCGAGCGCGGCGCGGCGCTGGCCGCCCGCCATCCGGGCCGGCTGCACCTGCTGCACGGGCGGTTCGGCGACATGCTGTCGCTGCTGCGCACGGCGGGGGTGACGCGGCTCGACGGGGTAGTGCTCGACCTCGGCGTGTCGTCGTACCAGATCGACGATCCCGCCCGCGGGTTTTCCTTCCGCGCCGACGGGCCGCTGGATATGCGCATGGAGTGCCACGGGCCGACCGCGGCCGATCTGGTGAACGCCCTGCCCGAGCAGGAACTGGCGGATACGCTGTTCCGCTTTGGCGAGGAACGCCTGTCGCGCCGCATCGCGCGTGCCATCGTCACCGCCCGCGCCGCCGCCCCGATCACCACCACCGCGCAGCTCGCCGGCATCATCCGCAGCGTGGTGCCGCCGGAGCGCTCCGGCCTCGACCCCGCCACCCGCAGTTTCCAGGCGCTGCGGCTGCGGGTGAACGACGAGCTCGGCGAAATCGAGCGGGCACTGCGCGGAGCGGTCGAGCTGCTGGACACCGACGGGCGGCTGGTGGTGGTGGCGTTCCACTCGCTGGAAGACCGGCTGGTGAAGCAGTTCATGACCGCGGCCAGCGGCCGCACGCCGGCGCCGTCGCGCCACGATCCCGGCGGCCTGCGGCCGCGCGCGGCCGCCGAATTCCGCCTGCTCACCCCGCGCGCGCTGCGCCCGCAGGACAGCGAGACCGCCGCCAATCCGCGTGCCCGCAGCGCCCGGCTGCGGGCGATGGCCCGGGTTGTGCGTCCTGATTGCACCGCACCTGCCGCGGCCGCCACCGGAGGGCCCTGCCCATGATCCGCCCGTTCACCTGCATCTGCATGCTGCTGGCCGGCGGGTCCGGCCTCTATCTCTACCAGTCCAAGCACACGGCGCAGTTGCTGGACCGCGAGATCGTGCACACGGTCAAGCTGGCCGACGCCGCGCGCGAACGCTCCGGCGTGCTGAGTGCGGAATACGCGCTGCTGAACGACCCGCAGCGCCTGGCGGATCTGGCCGACGAGCACCTGCCATCGCTCAAAAAGACGGCGCCGACCCAGTTCACCACCTGGGCCGAGCTGGGCAAGCGCCTGCCGCCGGTGGGCGCGCCGGCCATCGAAGCGCCGCCGCTGGAGCCGGAGGCACCGACGGCAAAACTGCCCGAGCAGAAGCCGGAGGCAAAGCCGGACACGGCCCGGCCGGTTGCCGCCGCTCCGCCGGTGGTCGCAACTGCTTCGCCGGCAACAGCGCCGGCGTCCCCACCGGCACCCGCCGTGGCCGCCGCGGCACCTGCCCGGCCGGCCACGCCTGCGCCCGCACCGCGGCCTGCGCCGGTGCTGGCCCGGCCGGCTGCGCCCGCGCAACACCCGGCAGCACTGGTCGCCTCGCTGCAAGTGCCGCCGGTCGCGGCCGCCGCGGTGCATGCCCCGGCGGCGCCGGCGCATGCCGCGCCGGCGCCGCCGGGGCCACGCCCGGTGTCGCTGACCGCGTCGCTGCAACCGCAAGGCGTACCGGCAACGGCGGCATCGGTGCATATGGCGGCTGTGTCTCTGCCGCCGGCACCGCCGCCCGCCCGCCCGCTGCCGGCCAGCCCGCCGGCGCACAGCGCCGCGCGCGCCAGCGCCAGCACTACCCCGCCCGCCGGCAACGCCGGCGAGCCAGTGACCCACATCGCGCGCAGTGACGCGGCGAGGCCGGCCGTGGCCTCGGCGCTCGGCATGGCGCGCTCGATGGGCGCACCGGCGGCGGTCACGCCGGTCAGCGCGCCTTCCATCTGGCAGCCCGGCGGCAGCCAGCAATCGGTCACGCAATGAGCGATCCGCCGGACGCCCCCTCCCCCGCCAGCCCGGCCCGCCGGTTCGGCGCGGCGCGCGCTGCCGTGCTGCCGCGCATGGAGAACGTGCGGGTCACCGCGCCCGACCTCAAGCGCCGCGCCGCCCTCGACCGCATGCGGGGACGGCTGCTGTTCTCGGCCGCCGGCTTCGCGGTGCTGTTCCTGGCGCTGGTGGTCAAGCTTGCAGATGCCACCATCATCGAGCCGCGGTTGCCGAAGCTGCCCGAGAAGATCGTGCGCGCGCCCGATCCGCCGCCGCCCGGCACCGATCCTTCCCGCGAGCCGCTGCTGCACGCCCGCCGCGCCATGATCACCGACCGCAACGGCGAGATGCTGGCGATCTCGCTGCCGACCTTCTCCGTCTACGCCAATCCGCGCGAGATGATCGACCCGGCCGAAACGGCGCGCCAGCTCAAGACGGTGCTGCCGCAACTGGACGAGGCGACGACGGTGCAGCGGCTGTCGAGCGAAACCAAGCAGTTCGTCTACCTGGCCCGCCACATCAGTCCGCAGGAGCGTTTGCGGATCAATGCGCTGGGCATCCCGGGCATCGATTTCGAAACCACCGAGCGCCGCCACTACCCGCTCGGCCGTGTCGCCGCCCAGGTGCTGGGCGGGGTCGATGTGGACGGTCACGGTGTCGCCGGGGTGGAGCGCTTCTTCGATCAGCGCCTGGAGGACGAGTCCGATCAGTTGCGCCTGTCGCTCGATGTGCGCGTGCAGGCGGTGGTGCGCGACGAGTTGTCCAAGGCGATGGCCGAGTTCAGCGCCATCGGCGCCTGCGGCATCGTGATGGACGTGCGCACCGGCGAAGTGCTGGGCATGACCAGCCTGCCCGACTACGACGCCAACCTGTTCGGCCAGACCGTGCCGGACGACCGCTTCAACCGCTGCGTCACCGGCATCTACGAGCCGGGCAGCACGTTCAAGCTGCAGACTGCCTCGATGGCGCTCGACAACGGCGTGGTCAATCTCTGGAATGGCTTCGACGCCAGCGCACCGATCCATATCGGGCGCTTCACCATCAGCGATTTCGAGGGCAAGCACCGGTTTCTGTATATTCCGGAAATTCTTGCCTATTCGTCCAATATCGGCGCGGCCAAGATGGCCCAGGCGTCCGGGGCGGCGATGCAGCGGGCGTGGATGGAAAAGATGGGCATGCTGAAGCGCCTGCCCGTCGAACTGCCCGAAGCCGCGGCACCGCTCGCGCCGCTGGCCGCCAACTGGAAGGAAATCGCCACCCTCACCATCGGCTTCGGCCACGGCATCGCGGTGTCGCCGCTGCATGTGGTGACCGGCACCGCGGCGATCGCCAATGGCGGCGTGTATTTGCGCCCGACCGTGCTGGCGGTGGACCCGGCCACAAGGCGGGACGGCACGCGGGTGATGCAGCAATCCACCTCGGACATCATGCGCCGGCTGATGCGCCTGGTGGTGACCGACGGGTACGGCAAGGCCGCCGAGGTGCCCGGCTATTTCGTCGGCGGCAAAACCGGCACGGCAGAGAAAATCTCGCACCGCGGATACAACCGGAACTCGCGCGTCTCGGCCTTCATGTGCGCCTTCCCGATGAATGCGCCGCGCTACGCCGTCTACATGATGCTGGACGAGCCGCACGCCACCAAGGCGACCTACGGGTACGCGACCGCCGGCTGGGTGAGCGCGCCGGCGGCCGGGCGGGTGATTGCGCGGATCGGCCCGATGCTCGGCCTGCTGCCGGAGACCGAGAACGTGGCGGCGATCAATGCCCAGCTGGCCCAGCCGCTGGAGCCCGGCCATCCGGCCGGCGCCAGGCTGCAGCCACCGCCCGCCGCGGCGCCCGCGAAGCCCGCACCGCCGGTGGCCGCGGTGCCGCGCCCGTCCGTGCCGGCCGGCGCCCCGTCCGGCTCCGCGCCGCGCGACTTGCGGCGCGAAGCGAGCCTGCCCCCCGGTTCCCGGCACGAGGCACGCACGGTGCTGACCGGAGCCACGGTTGCGGTGCCCTGATCTCATGTTGCGGTGCCCTGATCTCATGCGGATGATTCCCGACATGACGGCGCAGGACGCCGCGGCACGCGGCTGGCACGCAGCGGCCGCGCTGGATTTCGCCGGCGTGAGTGCCGACAGCCGCCGCATGCAGCCCGGTTTTCTGTTCGTCGCCGTGCCGGGAGGCCGGGCGGACGGACGGGCGTTCATTGCCGATGCGGTGGCCCGCGGCGCCGCCGCGGTGCTGGCCCCGGAGGGAACCGCGTGGCCCGCCGGCGTGCCGGAACGCCCGCTGCTCCTCGACCCCGAGCCGCGCCGGCGGCTGGCGCAGATTGCCGCCGCGATGGCGGGCGCGCAGCCCGCCATCGTGGCGGCGGTGACCGGCACCAACGGCAAAACCAGCACGGTGGAGTTTCTGCGCCAGATCTGGGCGCTGGCCGGGCACCAGGCCGCCAGCCTGGGCACGCTGGGGCTGCGCGCGCCCGGCTTCGCGCCGGGACCGGGCCTGACCACCCCTGACCCCGAGACGCTGGCCGGCATCATGGCACGCCTGGCCCGCGCCGGGGTGCAGCACGCCGCCATCGAGGCATCGTCGCACGGGCTGGACCAGTTCCGGCTGGACGGGCTGCATCTGGCGGCCGGGGCGTTCACCAACCTCACCCGCGACCACCTGGATTATCACGGCACGACAGACAGATATCGGCAGGCCAAGCTGCGCCTGTTCGCAGCCCTGCTGCCGGAAGGCGCGCCGGCCCTGGCCAGCACTTCGCTCGATGCCGCCAGCATGGCGGCGTTGCGCGCGGTGGCGGCGCAACGCCACCTGGACCTGCGCACAACCGGCGAGGGCGGCTCGGCGATCCGGCTGCTGCGCGCCGCACCGCTGCCCGACGGGCAGGAACTGGAGATCGAGGCCGGCGGGATGCGCCGCCACGTGTTTCTGCCGCTGCCCGGACGGTTCCAGGCCGACAACGCGCTGCTGGCCGCCGCCCTGGCCGAGGTAACCGGGGTTGCCGCGGCACTGGACCATCTCGGCGGGCTCGCCGGGGTGCGCGGACGGATGGAGCTGGCGGCGCGGCTGCCCAATGGCGCGGCGGTGTATGTGGACTACGCCCATACGCCGGATGCGCTGGAGCGCCTGCTGACGGCGCTGCGGCCGCACACGCAGGGACGGCTGCATGTGGTGTTCGGCGCCGGCGGCGACCGCGATCCGGGCAAGCGCCCGCTGATGGGCGCAGCAGCGTCCCGGCTGGCCGATGTGGCGGTGGTGACCGACGACAATCCGCGCAGCGAGGACCCCGCCGCCATCCGCGCGGCCGTGCTGGCGGGCTGCCCGGAAGGCCGGGACGGCGGCGCGCGCGCGGCCGCGATCGCCTCGGCGCTGGCCGATCTCGGACCCGGCGATGTGCTGGCGGTGGCCGGCAAGGGGCACGAGCAGGGCCAGACGATCGGCGCGGTCACGCTGCCGTTCGACGATGTGCAGACGGTGCGGCGGCTGCTTGGGGAAGCCCCCCCCGCCCCCTTCCACGCGACGAGGGGGTGACGTGACCCTGTGGAATTCCCTGGATCTGGTCGAGGCGACGGGCGGGGTAATGCGCACCGGCTTCGCGGCGTCGGGCGTGTCGATCGACACGCGGACGCTGCGCCCGGGCGATCTGTTCGTGGCCCTCGGCGGCGAGGCGCGCAATGGCCACGCCTTCGTCGCCGATGCGCTGCTGCGCGGCGCCGGGGGAGCGCTGGTGGCCTGGGTGCCCGAGGGCGTCGCGGCGGATGCGCCTTTGCTGGTGGTGGATGACACGCTGGCGGGACTGCACCGGTTGGGCGGGTTTGCCCGCTCGCGCTTCGCCGGGCGGCTGGTGGCGGTCACCGGGTCGGTGGGCAAGACCACCACCAAGGAAATGCTGCGCTGCATTCTGGCCGAACAAGGCGAAACCCATGCCGCCGAGGCCTCCTACAACAACCACTGGGGGGTGCCGCTGACGCTGGCCCGGCTGCCCGCCGGCGCGGCCTACGGGGTGATCGAAATTGGCATGAACCATCCCGGCGAAATCGCCCCGCTGGCGCGGCTGGCACGGCCGCATGTGGCCGTGGTGACCACGGTGGAGAAGACGCATATCGGCCATCTTGGCAGTCTCGAGGCAATCGCCGATGAGAAGGCCTCCATCCGCGACGGGCTGGAGTCCGGGGGCATGCTGGTGCTGCCCGGCGATTCGCCGCTGCTGGGCCGGCTGCGCGCGCGGGCCGGCAGGGTGCGCGCACTGACCTTCGGCAGCGCGCCGGACGCCGATGCCTGCCTGCTGGAGGCGGCCGCCGACGCCGAGGGGACGGATGTGACGGCGGCGATCCTCGGCCGCGAGCTGCACTTCCGGCTGCCTGCCCCCGGCCGGCACATGGCGATGAACGCGACGGCGGCGCTGCTGGCAGCCGCGGCCCTGGGGGCGGACGCGGCGCGCGGGGCTGCGGCGCTGGCCCGGTTCACGCCGGTGGCAGGCCGCGGCAGCCGCCGGCTGGTGCGGGTGCCGTGCGGCAAGGCGCTGCTGCTGGACGAAAGCTACAACGCTTCCGCGGCCTCGGTGCGTGCGGCTCTCGCGGTGCTGGCGCTGCAGCCGGCGGCGCGGCGCGTCGCCGTGCTGGGCGATATGCTGGAACTGGGCGCGGCGGGGCCGGAAGAACATGCCTCGCTCGCCCCCGATGTGGCGCGCGGCGCCGACCTGCTGCTCACCTGCGGTACGCTGATGCGCGGGCTGCACGACGCCGTGCCGCCGGCGCTGCGCGGCGGGCATGCGGACGAGGCGGCGGCGCTGGGCAAGCTGGTGGCGGCGTCGCTGCGGCCCGGCGACGCGGTGCTGGTCAAGGGCAGTCTGGGGAGCCGCATGAAGCTGGTGGTGCAGGCGATTGATGCGCTGGCGATTGATCCGCCGGCGGCGGGAGCGGTCTGATGCTGTATAATTTGTTCTCGCCGCTGGCCGACCAGCTGATCGTGTTCAACCTGTTCCGCTACCTGACGTTCCGGTCCGGGGCGGCCTGCATCACCGCGCTGGTGCTCAGCCTGACGCTCGGCGCGGCCTTCATCCGCGGCCTGAAACGGGTGCAGCGCAACGGCCAGCCGATCCGCCCGGACGGGCCGGAGCGCCATCTGGTGGAGAAAAAGGGCACGCCGACCATGGGCGGCGTGCTGATCCTGGCGACGCTGGCGGTGTCCACCCTGCTGTGGGCCAATTTGCGCAACGGCTATGTGTGGGTGGCGCTGCTGCTGACCCTGGGCTACGGCGCGATCGGCTTCGTCGACGACTACATCAAGCTGTCGAAGGCCAATTTCCGCGGCCTGTCGGCGCGCGGCAAGCTGGCGCTGCAGGCCGGCATGGGCCTGGTGGCCGGCATCGCCTTCATGCTGCTGACCCGCGAGCCGCTGGCCACCGGCTTTGCCGTGCCGGTGTTCAAGGAAGTGCTGATCCCGCTCGGCTTCGCCTTCCCGCTGGTGGCAATGACGGTGATGCTGGGCTTTTCCAACGCGGTGAACCTGACCGACGGGCTGGACGGGCTGGCCATCGTGCCGACCATCATCACCGCCGGCGTGTTCGCGCTGATCGCCTATCTGGTGGGCAACCGCATTTTCGCCGACTACCTGCAGCTCAATTTCGTCCCCGGCGTGGGCGAGCTGGCGGTGTTCTGCTCGGCGCTGATCGGCGCGGGGCTGGGGTTCCTGTGGTTCAACGCCCCGCCGGCGGCGGTGTTCATGGGCGATACCGGGGCGCTGGCGCTGGGCGGCGCGCTGGGGGCGGTGGCGGTCGCCACCAAGCACGAGGTGGTGCTGGGCATCGTCGGCGGGCTGTTCGTTTTGGAAACCGTCAGCGTCATCGTGCAGGTGTTCTGGTTCAAGCGCACCGGACGGCGGGTTTTCCTGATGGCGCCGCTGCACCATCATTTCGAGAAGAAGGGCTGGCAGGAAGCCACCATCGTCATCCGCTTCTGGATCATTTCGGTCATTCTCGCCCTGATCGGGCTGGGGACCCTGAAAATCCGATGATGTTCCCCCCCGACATTTTCGCCGGGCAGCGCTTTGCCGTGGTCGGGCTTGGCCGCAACGGCCTGCCCGCCGCACAGGCGCTGCTGTCCATGGGCGCCGGGGTCGTCGCCTGGGACGACAAGCCGGCGGCCCGCGAAGCGGCCGTCGCCGCCGGCATCACCGTCGCCGAGCCGGACATGGCGGGGCTGGCCGCACTGGTGCTCTCGCCCGGCATTCCGCATCTGCTGCCGGCGCCGCATCCGATCGCGGCGCGGGCGCGCGCCGCCGGCGTGCCGATCCTGTCGGACGCCGAGCTGCTGTTCCGCGCCGTGCGGGTTGCAGGCTCGGGCGCGCGGTTCGCCGGCATCACCGGCACGAACGGCAAATCCACCACCACGGCGCTGCTCGCGCATATCCTGCAAGTCGCCGGGCGGCCGGTCGCGGCCGGCGGAAATCTTGGCACGGCGGCGCTGGCGCTGCCATTGCTGCCGCAAGATGGGGTGTACGTACCTAGAACTGTCCTCCTACATGTTGGAGCAACTCGTAACTATACGCTTTGATGCGGCGGCCATGCTCAATCTCAGCCCCGACCATATCGATCGCCACGGCGACATGGCGGGCTATGCCCGGGCCAAGCGGGCGATCTTCGACCGGCAAACCGGCGACGATACCGCCGTGGTGGGCGTCGATGACGCGCTGTCGCGGGCCATGGCGGATCAGCTGCGCGACGGGCCGGCGCACGTGGTGGCGGTGTCGGGCGAGGGCGCGGCCGGCGTGTGGCCAGACGGCGCAATCCTGCGTGATTCGGCCGGGCCGGTCGCCGATCTGGCGGCCGCGCGCGCCCTGCCCGGCGCGCACAACGCGCAGAACGCGGCGGCGGCGGCGGCGCTGGCGCTGGCGCTCGGGGTAAACCGGGCCGCCATCGGCGCGGGCATCGCTTCCTATCCCGGACTGCCGCACCGCCAGGAACTTGTGGCCCGGGCCGGGGGCGTGGCGTTCGTCAACGACAGCAAAGCGACCAACGCCAACTCCGCCGCCCGCGCGCTGGGCTGCTACGGCCAGGTTGTATGGATCGCCGGCGGCATGGCCAAGGACGGCGGCATCGCAAGCCTTGCTCCGTTCTTCCCGCGCATCGCGCTCGCTTTGCTGATCGGACGGGATGCACCCATCCTGGCGGCGACGCTGGCGGCGCATGACGTGCCCTTCCGCGAGGTCGGCACCCTGGAGGCGGCGGTGGCGCAGGCCTGGCAGGCGGCCCGCGCGGGCGCGGCGAAAGCCGTGCTGCTGTCGCCGGCCTGCGCATCCTGGGACCAGTTCACCGGTTTCGAGCAGCGCGGCGAGCGCTTCCGGGCGCTGGCCCGGGACATTGCCGCGCGCGCCCCCTGCGGCATGATCGGGGAGAACGCTTAGATGCTGCCGCCGCTGTCACGCGCCGATACCTCGCTGCTGGGCCGCTGGTGGTGGACGGTGGACCGCTGGACGCTGCTGGCGGTCGGCACGCTGATCGGCCTCGGCTATGTCATGATGCTGGCGGCGAGCCCGGCGGTCGCCGAGCGCATCAACCAGTCGCGCGACATTTTCATCCTCAAGCAGATTTTCTTCCTCGCCCTTGCCGGGGCGCTGGTGGTGGTGGTGTCGCTGCTGTCGCCGCGCGGGGTGCGGCGGGTGGCGCTGGCCGGCTGTCTGGTGGCGCTGGCGCTGACCGCGCTGACGCTGGTGGCGGGGGTGGAGATCAAGGGCGCGCGGCGCTGGGTTTCGCTGCCCGGCCTGTCGCTGCAGCCGAGCGAATTCCTCAAGCCCTGCTTCGCCGTGGTGGCCGCCTGGCTGCTGGCCGAGGGCAAGCGGACCGCGCATTTCCCCGGCATGCTGGCGGCTTTCGGGGTGTTCGCGGTGATCGCCCTGCTGCTGAAATCGCAGCCCGACGTGGGCATGCTGGCGGTGATCTCCGGCGTGTTCTTTGCCCAGCTGTTTGTCGGCGGGCTGAACATCGTGCTGGTGGGCATCGGCCTCGCCCTCATGGCCGCGGCCGGGCTCGCCGCCTTCACCTTCTTCCCGCATGTGCACCTGCGGGTGATGAACTTCCTCCACCCGCCGGCGCAAGGCGGCGAGAACTACCAGGTGATGCGGTCGCTGGAAGCCTTCGGCAACGGCGGCATGTGGGGCCTTGGACCGGGCGAGGGACGGGTGAAGGACCTGCTGCCGGACGCGCATGCCGACACCGTCTTCGCGGTGGCGGGCGAGGAGTTCGGCATGATTCTGTGCCTGGTCATTCTGGGGCTGTTCGCCTTCATCGTGCTGCGCGGCCTGCTGCGGCTGCTGGCCGAGGCGGACCCGTTCATCATCCTGGCCTCGGTCGGCCTGGTGGCGAGCTTCGGCCTGCAGGCCTTCGTCAACATGGCCTCCACCCTGGCGCTGATCCCGACCAAGGGCATGACCCTGCCGTTTGTGAGTTACGGCGGCTCCTCGGCCCTGGCGGTGGCGCTCAGCATGGGCATGCTGCTGGCGCTGACCCGCAAGCGGCACAACGGGGACCTGTTATGAGGGGGCCCGGATTATGAGGGGACCCAGGGTGCGGCCGATCGTCATCGCGGCGGGCGGCACGGGGGGGCATTTCTTCCCGGCCGAGGCGCTGGCGGGCGAGTTGATCCGGCGCGGCCGGCGCATCGTGCTGATGACCGATGCCCGCTCGGGCGGGCTGGCAAGTGCCGTGTTCGAGGGCCAGGAGCGGTTCGTGCTGCGCGGCGGCGGCATCGCCGGGCGGGGGGTGCTGCGGGCGGCGGGTGCGGTGGTGCAACTGGCGCTCGGCACCTGGCAGGCGCGCAGGGTCCTGCTTCAGGTGCAGGCGAGCGTGGTGGTCGGGTTCGGCGGCTATCCGGCGGTGGCGCCGGTGCTGGCGGCACGGCTGTTGCGCGACCGCCCGCGCCTGGTGCTGCACGAACAGAACGCGGTGCTGGGGCGGGCCAACCGGGTGCTGGCGCGGCTGGCCGACGTGCTGGCGCTGAGCCATGCCGCCACCGCCCGCGTGCCGGCCCGCACGTGTACCGAGGTCACCGGCAACCCGGTGCGCCCGGCGCTGGCGGCGCTGGCGGGCGGCGGCACCGCGCCGGCCGGCGAAGAGTTCCGCCTGCTGGTGCTGGGCGGCTCATTGGGCGCGCGGGTGTTCAGCGACGTGGTGCCGGCCTCCCTGGTGTCGCTGCCGGCCGCACTGCGTGCCCGGCTGCACGTGGCCCAGCAATGCCGCGCCGAGGACCTGGAGCGGGTGCGCGCCGCCTACGCGAATAGCGGCATCGCGGTGGAGCTGGCGCCGTTTTTCGCCGACGTGGCCGACCGGCTGGCGAGCGCACACCTGGTGGTGGCACGGGCCGGCGCCTCGACGGTGGCCGAACTGGCAGTGGCCGGGCGGCCATCGGTGCTGGTGCCCCTGCCCGGCGCCATCGACGACCACCAGACCGAAAACGCCCGCGCGCTGGCCCGCGCCGGCGGCGCCTTTCTTGTGCCGCAACCGGAGTGCACACCGGACGCGCTGGCACGCCGCATCGCCACCCTGGCGGACTCGCCCGCGGTGCTGCAGGCGGCGGCGCAGGCCGCCGCGGGGTGCGCCGTCGCGGACGCGGTGAGCCGGCTCGCCGACCTCGTGGAGCGGACCATTACCCAGGATTTCGTTGCATGAGGACACTTCCGCTTTCCATCGGCACCATCCATTTCGTCGGTATCGGCGGCATCGGCATGTCGGGCATCGCCGAGGTGCTGCACAATCTGGGCTACGCCGTGCAGGGCAGCGACATCGCCGAGAACGCCAATGTCCGGCGGCTGCGCGAGTCCGGCATCACCGTGCATGTCGGCCATGACGCGCGCAACCTGGGCACCGCCCGGGTGGTGGTGGTGTCGACCGCCGTGCAGCCCGACAATCCCGAGGTGAAAACCGCCCGCGCCCGGCTGATCCCGGTGGTACGGCGGGCGGAAATGCTGGCCGAGCTGATGCGCCTGCGCTGGGCGATCGCGGTCGGCGGCACGCACGGCAAAACCACCACCACCAGCCTGGTGGCGGCGGTGCTGGAAGCGGCGCATCTGGACCCCACCGTCATCAACGGCGGCATCATCAACGCCTACGGCAGCAACACCCGCCTGGGCACCGGCGACTGGATGGTGGTGGAAGCCGACGAAAGCGACGGCAGTTTCCTGAGGCTGCCGGCCACCATCGCGGTGGTGACCAACATGGACCCCGAGCACCTCGACCATTGGGGCTCCGGCGAGGCCATGGTCGCGGGCTTTGAGCATTTCGTGCAGAATATTCCGTTCTACGGCTTCGCGGTGCTGTGCATCGACCATCCGGCGGTGCAGCAGATGATCCCGCGCCTGTCGGACCGGCGGATCATCACCTACGGGTTCTCGCCGCAGGCGGATGTGCGCGCCGACAAGCTGGTGTCGGACCGGCTGGGGGCGACCTTCGAAGTGACGGTGACCGACCGGGCGCGCAACCGCGCGCGGCGGATGGGGCCGTTCCGCCTGCCCATGCTGGGCAGCCACAATGTGCAGAACGCGCTCGCCGCGGTCGCCATCGCGTCCGAGATGGAAATCGATGACGGCACGCTGCGCAGCGCCTTCGCCGCCTTCCGCGGCGTCAAACGGCGCTTCACCAAAACCGGCGAGGCCGGCGGCATCACCGTCATCGACGATTATGGCCACCATCCGGTGGAAATCGCGGCGGTGCTGAAAGCGGCGCGGCAGGCCGGCGCACGCGACGTGGTGGCGGTGGTGCAGCCGCACCGGTTCACCCGGCTGCAGACCTTGTTCGAGGAATTCTGCACCTGCATGAACGATGCCGGCACGGTGATCGTGGCCGATGTCTATGCCGCCGGTGAACACCCTGTGCCGGGCGTGGACCGCGACGCGCTGGTCGAAGGGTTGCGCGCGCGCGGGCACCGCAGCGTGGTGCCGCTGCCCGGCCCCGAACATCTGGCCGAAATGGTCCATGCCATCGCCCGCGCCGGCGATTTCGTGGTCTGCCTGGGGGCCGGCAATATCACCCAATGGGCCGGCGCCCTGCCGGGGCAGATTGCCGCCTTGCAGGCCGGCACCAAACGGCAGGCCTCGGCATGATGGCAGCCGAGATCATCCGTTCGCTGGCCGGGCAGTTGCCGCCGTTGCGCGGGCGCGTGCAGGAAGCAGCGGTGCTGGCGCCGCAGACCTGGTTTCGCGTCGGCGGGCCGGCGGAGGCGCTGGTGCGGCCGGCCGACGCAGACGATCTGGCCGGGTTTCTGCGCGCACTCCCGCACGACGTGCCGGTGACCGTGCTCGGAGCCGCCTCGAACCTGATCGTGCGCGACGGCGGGGTGCACGGGGTGGTGGTGAAGCTGGCGCGCGGATTTGCCGACATTGTGGTGGAGGCTGACGGCATCATTGCGGGCGCGGCGGCGCTGGACATGACGGTTGCCGAACATGCCGCCGCCGCAGGGCTCACCGGGCTGGAATTCCTGTCCGGCATCCCCGGCACGATCGGCGGGGCGGTGGCGATGAACGCCGGCGCTTATGGCGGCGAGATCGCCGCCTGCCTGGACTGGGCCGAAATCGTCACCCGCTCGGGCGAACTGGTGCGGCGGGAATTGCACGCGCTGGGCTTCGAGTACCGGCATTCGTCACTGCCGCCGGGCGGCGTGGTGGTGCGCGCCCGGCTGCGCGCGCGCGCCGGCAACCCCGCCAGCATCGCCGCCCGCATGGCCGAGATCCGCGCCAGCCGCGAGGCCACCCAGCCAGTGCGCGCGCGCACCGGCGGCTCCACTTTCCGCAACCCGTCCGGCATGAAGGCGTGGGAACTGATCGACGCCGCCGGCTGCCGCGGCCTGGTGCGCGGCGGGGCGCACGTATCGGAGAAGCACTGCAACTTCCTCATCAATACCGGCGGCGCGACGGCGGCCGACATCGAAGGTCTGGGCGAGGAGGTTCGCCGGCGTGTGCGCGCGGCGAGCGGGGTGGTGCTGGAGTGGGAGATCAGGCGGATCGGGGTGCCGGCGGCGCCGGGCGCGCCCCCTCCCCCCTTCACCCAGGGGGAGGCGGAGCAATGAGCAAAGTCGCGGTCCTGTACGGCGGCATTTCGGCCGAGCGGGCGGTGTCGCTGGCCTCGGGGACGCAGGTGATCGCGGCCCTGCGCGAGGCCGGGCACGAGGTGGTGGCGGTGCTGGTCGGCGATGACCTGCGCGCGGTGATCGCCGCCCTCGATCCGCGGCCCGATGTCGTGTTCAACGCCCTGCACGGCCGCTTCGGCGAGGACGGCACCATCCAGGGCGTGCTCGACTGGCTCGCCATCCCGTACACCCATTCCGGCGTGCGCGCGTCCGCGCTGGCCATGGACAAGGCCGCCGCCAAGGCGGTGTTCGCCGCCGCGGGTCTGCCGGTGGCGCACGGGCGCATGGTCGACATCGCCGAGCTGGAGCACCACGACCCGCTGCCGCTGCCCTATGTCGTCAAGCCGGTGAACGAAGGCTCCTCGGTCGGCGTCGAGATCATGCGCGCGGGCGATAACCGCCGCGCCGCGGTCGCCGCCGGCTGGCGCTTCGGCCCGCAGGCGATGGTCGAGGAATTCATCCCCGGCCGCGAGCTGACCGTGGGCGTGATGGGCGACCGGGCGCTGGCGGTGACCGAAATCCTCGCCAATGCCGGGGTGTTTTACGATTACGAATCGAAATACGCCGCGGGCGGCTCGCGCCATGTCATTCCGGCTTCGATCCACCCCGCCAGCGAGGCCCGCGCGCTCGACGTGGCGGTGGCGGCGCATCGCGCGCTCGGCTGCCGCGGCGCCTCGCGCGCCGATTTCCGCTACGACGACACCGAAGGCGAACCCGGCCGCCTGGTGCTGCTGGAAGTGAACACCCAGCCGGGCATGACCGCCACTTCGCTGTTGCCCGAGCAGGCCGCGCATCGCGGCGTGAGCTTCCCGCAGCTCTGTAGCTGGATGGTGGAGAACGCCGCATGCCGCGCATGAGGTCGCAGGGCGACATGCCGTTGCCGCCGCCGCGCATGCCGCCCCCGCGCATGCCGCCGCCGCATATGGCCACTCCGCGCATGCCGCCCCCGCACATGCCGGGCCGGCCCGGTCTGCTGCGGCTGCTGTGGAAGCGCCAGCGCCGGCTCGCCCTGCGGGCGGCGGCATTGCTCGTTCTGATCGCGGCGGGCGCGGAAGCCTACGGCACTGCACAGGGACCCGACCACGGCCAGAGCTTCCGCCTGCGGCTCGGCGAAGCCACCGCCCAGCTTGGCCTGCGGGTGCAGGAGGTGGTGATCGAGAACCGGGTGAAGACGCCCGAGCCGCTGGTGCGCGCGGCGCTTGGCGTGAGCCGCGGCGATGCCATCCTGGGCTTTTCGCTGGCCGAGGCGCGGACGCGGATCGAATTGATCAAATCGGTGCAGAGTGCAACTGTCGAGCGGCGCCTGCCGGGCACCATCGTGGTGCAGCTGACCGAGCGCCGTCCCTTCGCGGTGTGGCAGCACCAGGGCCAGTTCGAGCTGATCGACCGCGGCGGGCAGACGGTGACCGATTCCGACGTGGCCGCGTTCGCCTCGCAGGTGCCGTGGGTGGTGGGGCCCGGTGCGCCGAAAGCAGCGGCTGCGTTGATCGATGCGCTCGCCGCCTATCCGGCGATCATGAGCCATATGCAGGCGGCGGTGCGGGTGGGTGAGCGGCGCTGGAACCTGCGCATGAACAACGGCGCCGATGTGCTGCTGCCGGAAGGAGCCGAGGTGCCGGCGCTGGCCAAGCTGATGGAGCTGCAAACCACGTACGCGCTGCTCGACCGGCCGCTACAGGTGGTCGACCTGCGCCTGCCGGACCGGCTGGTGGTGCGCGCGCAACCCGAGAAAGCCGAGGCCAAGGACCCTGGCGGCAAAGACAACGGCGCCAAAGACGCCGGCAAGACGGCACGCAAACCGACGTGAGGGGGCAGAAATGAATGACATGCCGCGTCGTGTGCTGCCGCCGAACATCGAGCCGATGGAGCCGCCGGCGCGCGCGCGCGCACGGCCCTCGGGTCCGTTCGGCGTGCTCGACATCGGCACCACGAAAATCGTCTGCATCATCGGCCGGGTGGAAACCGATCTCACCACACGGGTGCTGGGCTTCGGCTGGCAGAAGGGCCGCGGCGTGCGCGGCGGCGGCATCACCGACATCGAAGACGCCGAGCGCGCCATCCGCGCAGCCGTCGGCCAGGCCGAAGACATGGCCGGCACAAGGCTGCGCGGGGTAACGGTGAACCTCTCCTGCGGGCAGCCCGAAAGCCGGCTGTTCAACGTGCAGTGGCCGGTCGGCGGGCGCGCGGTGAACGAGCACGACATCCGCCGCGTGCTGCAGGAAGGCCGCGCCCGGGCGGTCAGCGAGGGGCGGGAAATCCTCCACGCTTTGCCGCTCGCCTTCGCCGCCGATGACATGCAGGGCGTGACCGATCCGCGCGGCCTGCACTGCGAGACGCTGACCGGGCGGCTGCACGTGGTCGACGCCCTGTCGACCGCGCTGCGCACGCTCGGCGCCACGGTGGCGCGCTGCGACCTCGATATCACCGAGCTGGTGTCCTCGCCCATGGCGGCGGGGCTGGCCACGCTGGTGGAAGACGAAAAGCAGCTCGGCGCCACCGTGCTGGACATGGGCGGCGGCACCACCGGCATGGCGGTGTTCGCCGAGGGGCAGTTGCTGCACACCTCGCAGTTGCCGGTGGGCGGCGTGCACGTGACCAACGACATCGCCCGTATCCTGTCCACGCCGGTGGCGCACGCGGAACGGCTGAAAACGCTGTACGGCAGCGCCCAATCGAGCCCGGACGACGAGCGCGAAATGCTGCCGGTGCCGCTGGTGGGCGAGGAAGAACACCAGATCGCCAAGGTGCCGCGCAGCATGGTGGTGAACATCATCCGCCCGCGCCTGGAAGAAACCTTCGAAATGGTCAAGGAGCGGCTGGACGGCTCGGGGCTCGGGCGCATCGCCGGCACCCGCGTGGTGCTGACGGGCGGCGCCAGCCAGTTGTCCGGAGCGCGCGAAATGGCGGCGCGCATCCTTGGCCGCACGGTGCGGTCGGGCAAGCCGACAGCTTTGCGCGACCTGCCCGACTCGGCCTGCGGACCCGCCTTCGCAACGGCGGTGGGACTGCTGACCTGGGCCTCCGGCGAAGGCCGCTCGCTGCACGACATCGACCCGGAGTCAGAACGTCCTGGCGGCTGCATCCGCCGGGTGATTAATTTCCTGCGTGAACGCGTATAATGCCCCCTCGAATCGCCCCTCTGTTCAACAAGCGGACCCCGTAGTAGGGAGAAAATGACATGACCCTGAACCTGACGATCCCGCAGAACATGCACACCGACTTCACCCCCCGGATCACTGTGATCGGCGTTGGCGGCGGCGGCACCAATGCCGTCGACAACATGATCATGATGAACCTGCAGGGCGTCGAGTTCGTGGTCGCCAACACCGATGCGCAGCAATTGCTGCACTCGAAGGCGAATCGCCGTATCCAGCTCGGGCCCCACATCACCCAGGGGCTCGGCGCCGGGGCGAAGCCCGAAATCGGCCGCGCCGCCGCCGAGGAGGCGGCCGACGAGCTGTACCGTCATCTCGACGGCACCCACATGGTGTTCATCACCGCCGGCATGGGCGGCGGCACCGGCACCGGGGCGGCGCCGGTGATCGCACGCATGGCGCGTGAGAAAAACATCCTGACCGTCGGCGTGGTGACCAAGCCCTTCACCTTCGAGGGCCAGCGCCGCGCCCGCGCCGCCGACGAGGGCATCACCGAGCTGCAGCAATTCGTTGATACTCTGATCGTCATCCCGAACCAGAACCTTTTCCGGCTGGCCAACGAGCGCACCGGCTGGAAGGAAGCGTTCAAGATGGCCGACAATGTTCTGTACATGGGCGTGCGCGGGGTGACCGACCTGATGGTGGCCCCCGGCCTGGTGAACCTCGACTTCGCCGACATCCGCACGGTGATGGCGGAGATGGGCAAGGCCATGATGGGCACCGGCGAGGCCGAGGGCGAGAACCGCTCCATCCGGGCCGCCGAGGCGGCGATCAGCAACCCGCTGCTGGAAGACACCAGCATGGCCGGCGCGCGCGGCCTGCTGATCAACATCACCGGCGGCGAGGACATGACGCTGTTCGAGGTTGACCTGGCCGCCAACCGCATCCGCGAGGAAGTGGACGAGGAAGCCAACATCATCTTCGGCTCGGCGATCGACGAGACGCTGACCGGCAAGGTCCGGGTGTCGGTGGTCGCCACCGGCATCGACACGCCGGTGCAGCGCACGGCGGAACGCCCGAAGCTGGTGGCGGTGGGCGGCGGGGCTGCGCAGGCGGTGTCGTCGGCCACCGGCGCCAATGGCGCGTCGCTGGGCATCATGACCGCGCCGCCGTCGGTGGGGACTCGCCCGTCCGGCACGGGCCAGGCGGCGCAGGCTTCCGCCGGCATGGTGCAGCAGGCACGGCTGCAGCCCTCGCGGCAGGCGCCGGCGGGCGCGCCGGTTGCGCGCATGGTGCCCTCCGCGCCACTCCAGGCCGCTGCGCAGCCGGCGGCCGAGACCGACTACGCCACGGCCGTCGCATACGCCGACGATCAGGTCGAAACGCCTGCGGCACCCCGCCCGGCCATGCGGCCGGCTCAGCCGGCGCGGGCGAGCGTGCAGTATGGCGAGGACCACGGCGCCGAGGCGGCGCCGCACACGGGGCGCAAGAGCCTGTTCGGCATCGTCACCGGCGCCATCCGCGGCAGCCTGCCGGCGGCAGCCCAGGCCGGTGCGCAGGGTCCTGCCCTCCGCATCGATCCGTCGCTGCACGATGGGCCGCGGGAGAGCCTGGTCCGGGCCAATGTGCGGCAGGCCGCCGCCGGCGAGGAGGTGGGCATCGACATTCCCGCCTTCCTGCGCCGCCAATCGTCCTGATCGGATCGAAATCGCAACAAGAAATGTAACAAGACGGTCCCCAGGTGGTGCCCCCACACCGCCTGGGGATTTCTTTGTACGGGCGGCCGCAGCCCGGTTTCAGACCTTTTCGTTCGCCGCCTTGCGCTGCCACATTTGCCGCAATTTCAGTTCATTGGGCTGTAATATGCGGCAATAATCATTGACTGGCGTGGCCATCGTTCCCCGCTTAGGGTCAATGTAACGGCGCACCGTACCGGCGCCGGCCCGAACCTGAGGACAGGGCCTGTTCGGCCCAAGGGGAAGACCGCGCGATGGATGGGCTGCCGCAAAATTTCCGCCTGGAGACGACCGATCCGACGCTGACCCCTCCGGTGGTGGCCGGACATGGGTTCGGCCGGCAGAGCACGCTGCGCTCCGCCATATCCTGCGTCGGCGTCGGCCTGCATGGCGGGCGCCGCGTGGCCTTGACATTGCGGCCAGCGCCGGCGGACAGCGGCATCGTGGTGCGGCGCACCGACCTAGGCGGTCTGGACATCCCGGCGCGATTCGACCACGTGCTCGACACCCGTCTGTGCACCGTGCTCGGCCTGCCAGGCAACCCCGAGGCGCGGGTGGGCACGGTCGAACACATCATGGCGGCCCTTGCCGGGTGCGGCGTGCACAATGCCGTGCTCGAAGTCGACGGACCGGAGATGCCCATCCTGGACGGCTCGGCGCGGGATTTCGTGTTCCTGATCGACTGCGCCGGCGTCGTCGAGCAGGACTTGCCGGTCGAGGCGATTGAGGTTGTGCGGCCGGTGCGGGTGTCGCACGGCGAATCCTATGCTGAGCTGCGGCCGCATGCGCATGGTTTCGACATGGCGGTTTCGATCGCCTTCGATGCCGCCGCGATCGGCCGGCAGGCGTTGACCCTGCGGCTCTGCCCGGCGGTGTTCCGCAGCCGGCTGGCGCAGGCACGCACCTTCACCTTCGCCTCCGATGTGGCGCATTTGCGCGAAGCCGGACTGGCCCTCGGCGGCAGCCTGGACAATGCCGTGGTTGTGGACGGCGCCGCTGTGCTGAACCCGGCGGGCCTGCGCATGCCCGACGAGTTCGTCCGCCACAAACTGCTGGACGCGGTGGGCGACCTGGCGCTGGCCGGGTCGGTGCTGCGCGGCCGCTACGTGGCACACCGCCCGGGGCACGCGCTGAACAACCGCCTGCTGCGGGCGCTGTTCGCCGACACGGCGAACTGGCGGGTCGCCCCCTGCGCCGAGTCGGTCGCGGGCTGGCAGACGCGGGTGCCGGCCGCCGCCGCAGCGATCGGATAAGAGAGGGCCAGGGACTCTATCCCCAGGAACACGTTACTTAACGTAATGGGTTCCAAGGGCCTCCCGGCCGTCGCGCCTGGGGCGCGCTGCACGCGACGCGGGTCCAGGGCAGAGCCTTGGCCTTCCTTCGGGCGCAGCCTTTTCTTCCCCCGGTCCATGCTATAAGCCCGGGCGCAAAGAGTGCTTGGTGGTGGCATTGACGAATCTCCTGACTTCCTTCCTTCGCGGCGCGGTGCTTAGCGGGGTGCTGGCGATTTCGCTCGGCGCCTGCTCCGTGGTGAACGCGATCAACCCGTGGTCGGGCAAGTCCGACGAACCGGTCGTGAAAGAAGACCCGGCCAAGGTGCCGGTGGAGGAGCTGTACAATCGCGGCGTCGATTCGCTGAACCGGCGGAACTACGACCAGGCGGTCAAAGAGTTCGACCTGGTCGAGCAATATTACCCGTATTCGACCTGGGCGATTAACGCCCAGCTCATGCAGGGCTATGCCGAATACCTGCGCAACCACTACACCGATGCCATCGGCGTGCTCGACCGGTTCATCCAGTTGCACCCGTCGCACCGCGATATCGGCTATGCGTATTATCTGCGGGCATTGTGCTATTATGAACAGATCGCTGATATCCAGCGCGACCAGAAGGGCACGCAGGAGGCGATGGGCGCCCTGCAGGAAGTGGTGAACCGCTTTCCCGACAGCGCCTATGGGCGCGATGCGCGGCTGAAGATCGACCTTGCCCGCGACCATCTCGCCGGCAAGGAGATGGAAGTCGGCCGGTTCTACCAGCGCCAGCATTTGTACACGGCGGCGATCGGCCGGTTCCAGCGCGTGGTGGACGATTTCCAGACCACCAACCACGTGCCCGAGGCGCTGCACCGCCTGACCGAAATCTATTTGCAACTCGGACTGGTCGACCAGGCGCGCAAGACCGCCGCGGTGCTCGGCTACAACTATCCGGGCAGTTCCTGGTACGACGACAGCTACAAGGATCTGGTGGCCAGCGGCGGCACCGGCGCGGCCGGCGAGGCCCCGCCGCGGCCCGGCTTCTTCTCGCGCACCCTCGGCTCGATTTTCTGAGCCGGCGCCCCGGCGGTCCCGCTTGCTCACCGCGCTCTCGATCCGCGATGTGGTGCTGATCGAGCGGCTGGACCTTGGGTTCGGCCCCGGCCTCAGCGTTCTGACCGGCGAGACCGGCGCCGGCAAATCGATCCTGCTGGACAGCCTGGGGCTGGCGCTGGGTGCCCGGGCCGAGCAGGGGTTGGTGCGCCGCGGCGCCGCGCAGGCCAGCGTGACGGCCGCCTTCGCCCCCTCGCCCGGCCACCCGGCGCTCGCAGTTCTGGCCGAACAGGGCATCGCGGCCGAGGACGAGGTGGTGCTGCGCCGGGTGCTGGGCGGCGACGGCCGCAGTCGGGCCTTCGTCAACGACCAGCCCGTGGGGGCGACCCTGCTGCGCCGGATCGGCGCGCTGCTGGTCGAGGTGCAGGGCCAGCACGACCAGATGGGGCTGGCCGATCCCTCTGGCCATGCGGCGCTGCTGGATGCGTTCGCGGTGGCGCCGGCGCTGCGCGCGGCGGCCGGGCAGCGCTGGCGCGCCTGGCGTGCCGCCGCCGCCGAGCTTGCACAAGCGCGGGAGGCCGTGGCGGCGGCGCAGCGTGACGAGGACTGGTTGCGCCACGCGGTGGAGGAACTGGTCACACTGCGCCCCGAGCCGGGCGAGGAAGAACGTCTGGCGGCCGAGCGTCAGGCGCTGCAGCAGGGCGAGAAGCGCGCCGAGGCGATCGCCGCGACCCTCACCGAGCTGGCACCGCGCGACCGCCGCAGCCCCGGTCCGGCGGCCTCGCTGCGCGCGGCGGCGCGAACGTTGCAGCGGCTGTTGCCGGCCGAGCCGGCGCAAGCCGACCCGGTCGCCGCGGCGCTCGGCGCGCTGGAGCGGGCCGAGGAGGCGCTGGCCGAAGCCGAAACCCTGCTGACCCGGCTGGCCGAGGCGGCGGATGCCGATCCACGCCGGCTGGAGCAGGCCGAAGAGCGGCTGTTCGCCCTGCGTGCCGCCGCCCGCAAGCACCAGGTGGCGGTGGCCGAGCTACCCGCGCTGTTCGACACGCTGGCCGCAAGGCTGGCGGCGCTGGAAACCGGGGCTGCGCGCATCGGCGAACTGGAAGCGGCGGCGGCGGCGGCGCGGGCGGCGTATGTGGCGGCGACCGCGGAGTTGACCGCGGCGCGCCGGGCGGCGGCGGAGCGGCTGGACCGGGCGGTCGCCGCGGAGTTGCCGCCGCTGCGGCTGGAGCGTGCGCGTTTCGTCACCTCCATTGCCGCGCTGGAGGAAAGCGCCTGGGGTCCGGCCGGGGCGGATGCGGTGCGTTTCCTGATCGCCACCAACCCCGGCCAGGAGCCAGGGCCGCTGGCGCGGGTGGCGTCAGGCGGGGAGCTGTCGCGGCTGATGCTGGCGCTGAAAGTGGTGCTGGCCGGCGCCTCGCCGGTGCCGACGCTGGTGTTCGACGAGGTGGATTCGGGCGTGGGCGGCGCCACCGCGGCGGCGGTGGGCGAGCGGCTGGCGCGGGTGGCCGAGCGGGTGCAGGTGCTGCTGGTGACGCACAGCCCGCAGGTGGCGGCGCGCGGGGCGGCGCATTTGCGGGTGGCCAAGCTGACCTCGGATGGGCGGGCGGAGACGCGGGTGGAGGTGCTGGACGGGGCGGCACGGCGCGAGGAGATCGCGCGGATGCTGGCAGGGGAGACGGTGACGGAGGCTGCGCGGGCGGCGGCGGAGAGTTTGATCGGGGCGCTGCCCCGAACCCCGCCAGGGGCGTTGCCCCTGGACCCCACCAAGGGGCATAGCCCCTTGGAACCCCTGCTTAAGTAATGGGGTCAAGGGGCCTTTCGGCCCCTTGCGGGTCCAGGGCAGAGCCCTGGCCTTCCTTCTGAACCGATGAGGCAGCCATGGCGGAAAAAGAAAAGCCAGTCCACACCCTCACCGAACCCGAAGCCGCAGCCGAACTGGCGCGCCTGGCCGCCGAGATCGCGCGGCACGATCGCGCCTACCACGAACGCGACACCCCCGAGATCACCGACGCCGAATACGACGCCCTGCGCCGCCGCAACGCGGCGATCGAAGCGGCATTTCCGGCCCTCGTGCGGCCCGATTCGCCCTCGCGCCGCGTCGGCGCGGCGCCTTCCGGCGGGTTCGCCAAGCTGCGGCATGGCGTGCCCATGCTGTCGCTCGACAACGCCTTCGATGCCGCTGATTTCGCCGAGTTCTGCGACCGGGCGCGCCGCTTCCTGGGGCTGAAAAACGAGCCCCTCGGCTTCGTCGGCGAGCCGAAGATCGACGGGCTGTCAATATCGCTGACCTACGAGGATGGTCGCCTGCTGCGCGGCGCCACCCGCGGCGACGGGCTGGAAGGCGAGGACGTGACCGCCAACGTCCTGACCCTGCGCGCGATTCCGAAGCAATTGAACGGCCCCGCCCCGGCACGCATCGAAATCCGCGGCGAGGTGTTCATGACCAAGGCCGACTTCCTGGCGCTGAACGCGGCCCAGGAAGCGGCCGGGGAGAAGATCTTCGCCAACCCGCGCAATGCCGCCGCCGGCGGGCTGCGCCAGCTCGACGCAGGCATCACCGCCACGCGCCCGCTGTCGATGTTCGCCTACGCCATGGGCGAGGCGAGCGAAATGCCGGCAGATACCCACTGGCAATGGCTGGAGCGGCTACGCGCTTGGGGCTTCACGGTGAACCCGCTGTCGAAGCTGCTGGCGAGCGAGGCAGAAGCCGGCGCCTTCCAGGCCGACATGGCCGAGCGGCGGGCCGCCCTGCCCTACGACATCGACGGCGTGGTCTACAAAATCGACGATCTGTCGCTGCAGCGCCGGCTGGGCTTCGTCGGCCGCGCGCCGCGCTGGGCGATCGCCTGGAAATTCCCCGCCGAACAGGCCACCACCGTGCTGGAGGGCATCGATATCCAGGTCGGCCGCACCGGCGCCCTGACCCCGGTCGCGCGGCTCACGCCGGTGAATGTGGGCGGGGTGCTGGTGCGCAACGCCACGCTGCACAACGAGGACGAAATCGCCCGCAAGGACGTGCGCATCGGCGACACCGTGGTGCTGCAGCGCGCCGGCGACGTGATCCCGCAGATCGTCGCCGTGGTGGCCGGGCGCCGGCCGCCGGGCGCCCTGCCCTACGTCTTTCCGGACCATTGCCCGGTCTGCGGCAGCCTCGCCGTCCGCCCGCCCGGCGAGGTGGTGCGCCGCTGCACCGGCGGGCTGGTGTGCTCGGCCCAGGTCGAGGAACGGCTGATCCATTTCGTCTCCCGCGCCGCCTTCGACATCGAGGGGCTGGGCGAGAAAACCATTCGCGAGTTCCACGCCGACGGGCTGATCGCCTCGCCCGCCGATATTTTCCGCCTGCCCGCGCACGAGGCCGACATCGCCAAGCGCGAGGGCTGGGGTGAGTTGTCCGCCCGCAATCTCTCGGCCGCCATCCGCGCCCGCCGGCGCATTCCGCTCGCCCGCTTCATCTACGCGCTCGGCATCCGCCGCATCGGCGAAAACAACGCCAAACTGCTGGCCCGCAACTACGGGAGTTTCGCCGCGTGGCGGGAGCAGATGCTGGCGGCGGTGCAGATTGGCTCGGAGGCGCGCAGCGACCTCGGCAACATCGTCGGCATCGGCCCGGCGATCGCCGAGGAACTGGCCGAGTTCTTCGCCGAGAAGCGCAATATCGACACCATCGACGAGCTGGCGGGGATGCTGACGATCGAGCCGGCCGAACAGGCCGGCGGCGGCGGGGAACTGGCGGGCAAGGTGGTGGTGTTCACCGGCACGCTGGCAACCCTGACCCGCCCGGAAGCGAAAGCCATGGCGGAAAAACTCGGCGCGCGGGTGACCGAGAGCGTGTCGAAAAAGACCGACCTGGTGGTGGTCGGCGCCGATGCCGGGTCGAAAGCCCGCAAGGCGGCCGAACTGGGCGTGCGCATCATCACCGAAGCCGAGTGGCGGAGCCTCGCCGGGCAGCCGCTGTAGCGATGTTCCAGGATGACGGGCCGGTTCTGCGCGTGCCAAAGTCGCCTCGCCGGCCGGGTCGGGAGATGCCGGCCCGCGGCACGGGGGAGTGATGGGAACAACGGCGTTCCATGTGAATCATCCGGACGGCGGTGCTGCGCGCTTACGGGTGCTGATCGTGGACGACAGCCCGATCGTGGCGACGGCCATGGCGGACGCACTGAACGATGCGAACATGCAGACGCGTGTCGCCTTCACCGGCGCCGATGCCATCGCCGCCAAGGTCGCGTTCCGGCCTGATGTGGCCTTGGTCGACCTGGGGCTGCCCGATATGGACGGGATGCAACTGGTGATGCAGTTCGCCCGCGAGGCCGATTGCGGAGTGATCGTGGTCACCGGCGACACGGCCGAGACAAGCCTGATCGCCGGGCTGGACACCGGCGCCGACGACTACATCGTCAAGCCGGTCTCGCCGCCGGAACTCGCCGCCCGCATCCGTGCGGTGCACCGCCGCCTGACGCGCGCCGAGCCGAATCATGCGGAGGTCGGTACCAGCCTGACCCTCGACCTCGCGCGGCACCTGCTGACTGGCCCCAACGACACCGCCATCACCCTGACCGGGGAAGAGGCCGTGCTGCTCGGTGCGCTGCTCGAGGCGGACGGCACCAGCGTGTCACGCGAGATGCTCAGCCAGACGGCGCTCAAACGAAAGGCGCGGGAGGATGACGGCAGCGTTGACCGGCTTGTGGATGCGCTGCGCGGCAAGCTTGCGTTGCTGGGGGCATCGGAGAGCGCGGTGCTTTTCGCTGGGCGGCATGGGTACCTGATCGCTGAGCCGGGGCAGTTTCGGGTGCTGGAAGGATAGGAAGGCCAGGGCAGAGCCCTGGCCTTCCTACCCGACCCTCGCGCAGGCACCCGCAAGCCAATCCCGCGCCGCCTCGTCCAGAAGCGGCCCGATCTCGGCATTCACCCGCGCGTGGTAGGCATCGAGCCAGGCGATTTCCTCGGCGGTCAGCAGGTCGCGTTCGATCAGCCGGCGGTCGAACGGCGCCAGGGTGAGCGTTTCGAACCGCAGGAACGGCTTGTTCGCCGCCGGCAAATCCGCCGGCTGGACAAGAAGAAGATTTTCCAGGCGGATGCCGTATTGGCCGGGGGCGTAGTAGCCGGGCTCGTCGGAGAGGATAAAGCCGGCGCCAATCGGCACCGGTTTGGCCGTGCGCGAGAGGCTGGCCGGGCCTTCGTGCACGGACAAATAACTGCCGACGCCGTGGCCGGTGCCGTGGTCGTAATCCAGCCCGGCGCGCCACAGGGAAGCACGGGCGAACGCATCGAGATGCGGGCCGGCCACACCCTGCGGAAACACCAGCATGGCGATGGCGATGTGGCCCTTCAGCACCCGCGTCACCCGGTCGCGCAGCTCCGCCGGCGCCTCGCCCGGGCCGGTCCATACCGTGCGGGTGATGTCGGTGGTGCCGTCGGCGTACTGGGCGCCGGAGTCGATCAGGTAGAGCTCGCCCGCATTGATCGGACGGTTCGTCTCGGGCGTTACGCGGTAGTGGATGATCGCGCCATGCTCGCCGGCGCCGGAAATCGCCGGAAAACTTTCGCCGCGGAACTCGGGCGACTGGGCGCGCAATGCGAGCAGGCGGGCGGCGGCGTCCAGTTCGGTGGTCTGGCCGGCGGCGCCGTCGAGCCAGTGCAGGAAGCGGCAGACGGCGACGGCGTCGCGCACATGCGCGGCGCGCGCGCCCTGCTGCTCGACCGGGTTCTTGGCCGCCTTGGGCAGCAGGCAGGGGTCCATGCCGGCGGCCACGGTGGCGCCGGCCTCGCGCAGGGTCTGGGCAAACCAGACCGGGGCGGTGGCGGCATCCACGCGCACCCGGCGTCCAGCCAGGCCGGCAAGGGCGGCCGGCAGTGCGGCGCGCGGCTGCACCGATACCGCCTCGCCGAGCCAGGCCCGGGTGGCATCGGGGAGTTTCTCGGGCGCCATGAACAGTTCGGTGCGTGCGTCGGCATGCAGAATGGCGAAGCCGAGGGCGAAGGGCGTGTATGGCACGTCGGCGCCGCGGATATTCAGCAGCCAGGCGATCGAGGCCGGGTCGGTGAGAACGGCCGCATCCTGCTTGGCATTGCGCAGGGTGGCGGCAAGGTCGGCGCGCTTGTCGGCGCTGCTGCGGCCCGCCTGGGCGAGCGCGTGCGGCACCGCGGCGGCGAGCGGCGGCGGGGGCCGGTCGGTCCAGATCGCATCGACCGGATTGGCCGGGAGCGCGATCATGGCAAGCCCGGCGTCGAGGTAACGCTGCAGCCCTTCCTCGCTGATCAGCTTCGGGTCGTAGCCGATGGGCGCGCCGGGCGGGCTATGCTCGGCGAGCCAGGCTTGCGGCGGCTCCTCGATCATGTGGCGGCGTTCCCACAGGGCGGGATCGGACTGCGCCTGCAGTTGCAGAACATAGCGCCCATCGGTGAACACGGCGGCACGGTCGGGCAGCACGGCGGCCAGGCCGGCGCTGCCGGAAAACCCGGTCAGCCAGGCCAGGCGCTCGGCGGCGGCGGGAACATATTCGCCGAGATGCTCGTCGGCCCGTGGGAGGATAAAACCGTGCACACCCCGGCGGTCGAGTTCGGCACGGAGGGCGGCAAGGCGCGCGTCATGCATGGTGCGGCGCTTTCAATATGGCAGTTTTCGGGCGGCACGGCGTTCTACTGTTGGCAGGCCAGCGAGATTCGCAAAAGAAGCATGCCTGATTTGGAGAGCTGGCAATAATCCCGTTACAGGCACGCGCCATATTCTCCCCGACAAAAGCCGCGCGACGAAGTGCACCGAGGCACGACGCCCGCCACGGCCGAAATCTGGGGGCCTTGAACGCATGTTCGCCCGCGCGACCAAGGAGGAGCTGGCGATGCTTCTCCCGAACACGATGTCGGAACATTTGCAACAGGATGCCGCGCCGATGCTCCGGCAGGCGGGCGAGCGTTCCGCCCTGGCCGCCGGCCTGGGCGCGATGCTGCGCCGCGTTGGCGAGTGGCTGATCCCTTCCGCCGTCAACGGATAAGCCGAACCGCCCGGATCGGGCGATCCGGCCGCTTCGACTACAGCCGGCGCAACAGTTCGGTTTTTTTGGTGAAGAATTCCTCATCGGACAGAATGCCGCGCTGATGCAGTTCAGCGAGCCGCTCGATGAGCGCGAGCGGATCGCTCGCAGCCGGTAGCGGTCCTTGCGGCTGGACGGATACGACCGGCGCCACGCCCTCGGGCCAGTCCGCGCGTGGCTCGGGGGCAGCCGGCTGGGAAGCCGGTGCCTGCACCGGGGCAACCGGTACCGCCGTGTCCGCGCGCGCCAGATCGGCCAGGCGCACCGGGCCGCGCTGGCTGGTGAAAACAAGCGACTGCCCACCCCCCTGCTGCTGCGAGACGCCGCCGATCTGGTGATCGCCGGTATCGTACAGGCGCACCTGCCCGCCCTGCTGGATGGCCAGCCTGCGGCTGGCGGGGAAATAGGCGTAGCGCAGGTCGTTCTGCCCTCCGGCGGCGGCGGGCGTGCCGAGGCCATCCGGCCACCAGGCACCGGCGGCGCCGACGCCTTCATGCTGCGGCCGCGGGACGAACACACGCGGGCCACGCAACATGGCGGCCAAATCCGAGCACAGTGCATCCACGCGTTGCTTCAGGCCGTGGTTGAACATGTCGCCGACCATGACCATGCCGCCAGCGCTCCACTGGCCCATGCCGCCGAGTTCCGGGTGACTGAACTGCGCCATCGTGCCCCCCCCGGCGGCGACGGCGTGAAGCAAGGTCAGCGCGGCATCGGCGCTCACGCCGTGGCGCTGGGCGATAACGTCCAGGGCGCGGCGGCCCTCCGGGGTCAGGTCTTGCATGGCGGCATCTTACTGGGATGCGGCGAGGCTGTCTTGTGGTGTGGAGGGGGCGGGTCAAGGAAGCAAGGCCAGGGCTCTGCCCTGGACCCGCCAAGGGGCAGTGGCCCCTTGGATCCCGCTACTTAAGCAGTTGCCTTAAAGTGATGGGATCCAAGGGGCAACTGCCCCTTGGCGGGTCCAGGGCAGAGCCCTGGCCTTGCTTCCTTCACCCGACAGCCTTCCCCAGCCCCCCGTCCCGCTCCCTTGCATCACCCGCCTGGACCGCCCGCAGATAGCCAAGCACAGTTCGCAGCGGCTTTAGGCAGCCAAGCAGCGAGACGGCACCCAACAGGCCGAGCGCCACGGCGAAATCAGCTGAATAGAGCACCGAAACATCGAGTTGGTCATGCAGCCGGCCGGCCGCGAGCGTATAGACGGCAATCAAAGGCATTGTGCCGATGAAGGTCGTCAGCATGAACGTCACGATGCCAACATCGAATGCACTGCAGAACACGGTAATGAGCGGGTTTGGAATCCAGGGAGAACTGCGCAATAAAAGCAATGTTATAGAAACGTTCCCAACCGCCACGCGCTTCAACGCGTCGCTTTTGGGAACGGTGTGACGAAAAAAACAAAGCGCAGCCACCGAGCCGGCGGTAACCGCGAAATCCGAGAAAATCGCGCCATCAAAAGGTCCGTACAAATACCCGGCAGCGATATAGAACAGTGGCCCTACCGGAATCGAAAGAAAAATGCCGACGGCAAATGCCGCGAACAGCGTCGCAGCCCCGATAACCTGCTGCATCCCATCCGCCGATCCCTTGGAACCTCGCATTGCCAGGAGATAAGCCTGGATCTCGACGCCAAACTCAATAAATATTAATAAGCCAGTCGCCACGATCAAAATATATCCAAAAAGAGCGATCTGCCGTGCCCGTGGCCTCATTCAAGAAATGCCCATCACACCTGAACCAGTCGCGTTTGAATATCCTCGGGCAAGTCTTTCATCCAGGCGTCGTTTTCCGGAATGAGGGTCTCGAACGGAAAGCGCTGGTAGGTGTTCCAGAACAGAACCCGCCGGTTCTTCAGCAGGCCGTTACGGGCATACAGGGTCAGCGTGTGGAACGCCTTGGCGGAAAATGTCCCGTCCAGAACAAGCCCTCGCTCCCTGGCAAAGCGGGCCCCCTCGGCGACATCTGCTGACATCTTTCCGTAGGCGGGGTGCCAGGTCTCGTTGTCGAAGGCAAACCTGTCCTTCAGGATGTCGGCCGGCGTGATGCTGTCGCCGATCAGCCCGAGCTTTCTTGCCCAAGGCATCGATTGCGCCAGGAGGTGCTTGGCATGCGCGATGTCGAACGGCTCGACGATATCGCCATTGACCACCAGCTTGGCCAGCAGGCTTTTGTCTTGCGAACAGGTCGCGACGACGCGCGTCGGCCAACCCAGCAGATAAACCCCCAGGACTAGGCCCATCGCAGTGCCACCGGTGCCGATCGGCAGGAAGATGAAATCCGGAGGGCCCTCCATCGCGCAGGACCGGCTGGCGACCTGCCGGGCCAGTTCCATCACCGCCTCGACATGCCCGAGCACGGCCAATGGGGATGAGCCGCCCGGATCGATGAAACCTTCCGCGCTGCGCTGCGTTGTCTTGTTCATTTGACTGAGCAGCCCGATGGACAGGCCGACCGCGGTGTCGCCGTCGAGGAATTTCAGGCTCACGCCGCTGGCGGTCAGCAGGCGCAGCTTGGTGACGACGTTTTCGGTGATGGCCTGCGGGTATAAATTGAGCACGACCTCCATGCCCTGAGTCTTGGGCGGCGCATGGAAATCGGCGAAGCGGGCGGTCAATGCCAGATGGGCGCAATGATTGCTGCCATACGCCCCATGCGAGTAAATCCTGCGAACTCCACCATAATAGAGATTCGGGATGAGAAATTCATATTTTCGAACCTTATTGCCATAAATGGCGATAAGGTCGCTGCCCTCGTCTTTTATGAACAGATTCTCGACACCGACCCTGTCTCGCAATTCCGGATTTGCCGTGACGACGGCCGTCGGGCGCGCGAACATCGGTGCCCACGGCACCACGGCTCGGTCAGTTCCAACCCGGAATTGACGTTCCCCGACAAACCCCTCGCTGGTGCGGGAACCCAAGGCCAAGGCGGGGTTGAACGCGTTGCCGATCTGTAGCGGGAAGGAGGTCTTTTCGCCGGTACTGGATCCAAGGAAACCGCTCGGCCAGCGCCAACACTTTTTCCGCATCGCCCGTGAACTGGGGCAACAGCGGTCCGCCGAACAGACTCTCGGGCCGGTCGGCGGCTTGCTCAGGCCAGCGCGAGGAAACATTGTTCAGGCCATAGGCACCAGCCACGACCGCGGTGCCAGCGAGCAGTCGGCGACGCGATAGCGTGGACGGACGCAACTGGACAGATTCCTTTTTTTCACATATCGCCGCGAGTCCGCGCGATGGTAGATCAGCCAGCCAGCAGCGTTTACAAGTTATCTCACCAATGCAGCAGCAACAAGCACGTAACGCCCCTTCCACCAGAAAGACAGCGGCGAACCACCGAAACGGAAATGCTTACTTGTTTGTTATCAACACGTTAGATCAATTCAGACCATCATGAAGATCCTGCGAGCGAGAAGATCCGCAAGCAGCCCTCTTTCCCCCTGGGGCTTTGGTGTACCAATCGGTCGCTTGTTGTGCTCCCCGTGGAAGTCCGGGGGGCGGTCCTGGACGTATGATGATACCACCGACGTCCGGCGATGCGGCCTGAGACGTTGGATCGCTGTCGCGCCCGTCGCGGTGCGGCAGGCACCCACGACCCGCCGAGGCGGCCTCGATCACCCGCTGGCGGCCGCTTGTCCCATACCCCCATCCGCGCGCGGCAGATGGGCGGTTCAGGACAGATGGGGAGCCTTCGTGGCCAACACCGCCCCGGTCCGGCCAGACATCTGCGGCACCACCCCAAGCACCGGAAGGCCGGTCGAGCGCTCGACCGCTTCGGCCGAGAGGAAACCACGCCGCAGCAGATGACTGAGAATGGCCGCGAGCACGCCGATGGCCAGGCTCATTATCATGCCGCCGATAAGCACGGTCAGGCGCACCCTGCTTCTGCTGAACGGAATGGCGGCATTTTCGATCGTGCGGATATTCGCCAAGCGATGGGCCGCGATGCCCTCCAGCATTTGCCGCTCTTCCAGAGTCCTCAGGATGGACCGGTAGTTCTGCTCGATGACGGCGCGTTCGCGCTCAAGCCGTTGCAATTCTACTTCGTTGCTCTCGAGCCGGGCGACCGCCGAGTCCGTTTCTGCGAGCTGTTGCTGCGCTGCAGCCAGCCGCGCCTGCAGAGCGCTCTGTTCTTGCCGGGTTCGCGTCTGGTCGAGCAACAGTCCATCATAGACCGGATTGCGACCCTGGCGGGTCACCGTCGGCCGCCGGTCCGCCTGGACGCGGTTGAGTTCGGCCATGGCGTCGGCAATCTGCGCACGCAGTTCGACGAGCGGGCGCGAATCCTCCTGATAATGCTGCTGGGCCATCGATTCACGCAGCCGCAGCTCATCGATCGCGGTCTTCAGCTTGTCGATCCGCGCCTGCAGATCGGTGTCGCGGTAAAGCACGACATCGCTCGCCGTGCGGGTCAGGTCGCGGTCGATAGCCTCCAGGCGCTGTGCGGCCTGTTGGAGAGCACTGTCGGCGATTTGCGCCTCGCGGCTGATATCGCTGCGCTGCCGCAGCAACAATTCACGCTGAGTGTCGTAGTTCGCAATTCCGTTATTCGCCTTGAACACGGCATAGGCCGTGACTGCTTCGTCGAGCCGGGTTCGCATTGCGCGCGCCTGTTCGGCGACGGCGTCCGACTGAACATCGGCATAGATCTCGCTGCGGAGTTGTAGATAGGAACGCACGGTGGCATTGACCACGTCGGCGGTCACCACCGCGTCGGGATGGGTGAACGCCACCGTGATGACATTGCCTGCCTTGTCGGCGACCGTCGAAAGATGGGCCTCAAGCTGCTCGAGCACACGTTGCTCGGGGGACGCCCGATAGGGGGCAACGGACCCGGTGCTCAGATTCGCCTGATCGCCGAAGCCGTGGCGAAGCAAGGCGATGACGCGTGCGAGAAAACCTGGCGGCTTGTAGACATCCGGATAGAGACGCTGCCCGCCGACGCTGCTGATCACGCTGCGACCGACCGCGGGACTCGCTAGGATTTCGGTTTCCGCCTTCAGGAACGCATCGCGGTCCAGGATGGCATTCACCGTGCCGCCTTCGCCCGCGTCGCGGCGGACGGCGTATTCGGACGAAAGAAGCACCAGCAGCTTTGCTTGCGCAGTGTATTGCGGCGTGAGGGCGACGACCGCCACGGCGGTGCAAAGCAGCGTTGCCGTAATCGCACATGCAATCGCGCGCCGCGACCGCCACACCCCGGCAGCGATTTCGCGCACTGACGGTGGCGGGGCAGACCAAGGCTGCGAACCGTCGCTTCGCGCATCCCTGCCGACACGTTGCTGCATCAGGTGTTTCCGGTGTCAGGCGGATATAAACACCACCGCCGCGCGTGCAGCGAGTGCCGTGACCGCGGGTGACAACCCACTGTCATGACAGCAAACGAATCGCCTCGGCGGTCATGCGCGCGTGGTAGGGAGTCGTGGATGTCGAAAGCCTTTCCAGCAGCCTGTCCGAACTCGCCGCAACCCAGGGTATCGGCGACTCGCGAGCGTGTCGGACCCTTGTCTCACTCAAACATTTTCGCGGGGAAAAGGCCAGGGGTCGGTGGCTCGCTGCCCTCGCTATTTAAGTAATGGTTTCCAAGGGCTCCGCGACCCTTGGCGGGGTCAAGGCGCAGAGCCCCTTATCTTACCTTCATCCGATTGCCCCAGGCGCGCTGAATTCTTGATCGTAAGTTGCGCGACGGGCTTAAGTCCGACACCCTGCCTGGGTGACGAATTGGCCGATGCACCAGGGCAGCGCGCATGACGGAGACGGAACAGGATGGCATGAGCAAGGTCTTCCAGGCACTTGAGCGCGCGAGCCAGCCGCCCCTGACGCCGGCCGACAGCGCAGCGCCGGTTGTTCATGCCGTTTCGCCCGGCCAAGGGGCATCCGAGTTCATCCGCTTGCTTTACGCGGTCCGCGCCTTGAAGATCGGCGACCGCGCTTGCGTCGTGCAAATTCTGGCATGCATGCCGCAAGACGGAACCAGCACGGTGGCAACGGGGTTGGCCAGGGCCGCGGCCGCGGAACATGGCCAGCCAGTGCTACTGGTCGATTGCGCACCGACCGGCACCGACCGGCCGACCCTCATCGGGTCCTTCCGCCAATGGGGCACGATCGACGCAGCGCTGCCGCCGGCGATCGGGAAGGATCGTTTACACATGGCGCATTTCGCCGAGTCGTGCCACCCTTTGCTGGACATCGGGACGTCCGAGATGCAGCGTGTGCTGGACCTCGCCCGCGCACGTTACTCGTTTGTCGTGCTCGACTGTCCGGCCGCGACGCACGTGCCTGACTCAGCCGCCTTGTCGCGGTTCTGCGACGGCACCCTTCTGGTGGTGCGGGCGGAGACGACAAGCCGAGCGGCGATTATGCGCACGACCGAGGAAATAGGCCGGCTGGGTGGCTGCGTTCTGGGCCTCGTGTTCAATCGCCAGCGCGATCACCTTCCGGCGTGGCTGGCACGATCTTTGTGATCTCCAGCCGTGTGATCTCCAGGCCGTGTGATCTCCAGGCCGTGTGATCTCCAGGACCTGAACGGAACGTGCAATGTATCTGACGTTCTTTGGCTTTTCCAGCCACCCTTTCGCCACCGCCCGCATCCCGGCCGAGGTGTTTCCCGCATCAGGCCACCGCGAAGCTCTGGCGACTCTGCTTTATGGGGTGCTGACGCGCAAACCGTTCATCGCACTTACCGGCGAGACCGGCACTGGCAAGACCACGCTGCTGGGCATCGCGCTGTCCCTGCT
The DNA here is from genome assembly GCA_963714255.1 of uncultured Alphaproteobacteria bacterium. Taxonomy (GTDB): domain Bacteria; phylum Pseudomonadota; class Alphaproteobacteria; order Acetobacterales; family Acetobacteraceae; genus Rhodovastum. Next base: position 82,857 of record CAVQNU010000013.1, on the reverse strand, counting down.
CGGGGAACGGCGGCTTCACGTGCTGCGTCTGCCAGACCCGTTGATGGAGCCGGCACAGCTGATACGCTGGCTGGGTGCGCAGCTCGGGGTGTGGGGGGCGGGTGATCTCTTACCGGGCGATCTTTGGCGCATTCATGACGCCCTCCAGCGCTGCAGCGCAGACGGACGACGGATTGTCATTGCGGTCGACGAGGCGCAGGCGCTGCCCCGCGGATCTTTAGAGATCCTGCGGTTGCTGTCGAACTTCGAGACGGGTCTGGACGGGCGGCAGCAAACCATCCTGGTCGGCCAGCCCGAGCTCTTGCACACTCTGCAGGCGTCTGACCAGCGGAGCCTGAGCCAACGCATCGCCATTCAGGCGGTGTTGCGTTCGCTTGGCCAGCGCGATGCTGCCGCTTACGTCGACTTCCAGCTCCGCCGGGCCGGACGGCACCCACAGGACGTGTTGACGCCGCAGGCGCTCCGGCTGATTCTCTTCCACGCTCGCGGCATTCCCCGGCGGATCAACACGATCGCGGATAATGCTCTGATCACCGCCTTTGGCGCCAACGCCCGGAAAGTCGCGGCGGCGCATGTGCGCGAGGCACTCGATGCGCTGCACGACCGGGGCGGATGGCCGCACTGGAAACCCCACAACGCTGTGCTCACTGCCGCGGGGGCATGGTGCTGCTGCTGTTGGCACCTGACGGCGGTAACCGGGTGGCAGCTCTGGTGGGCGTAAAGGAAGCCCTGGCCCGGCATGTTGCCCGGCTGGCAAAAGCGGCCGGGCCACTGTGATAACGCTGATGCGCTCCCGCCCTGCCTGGCTGGCACCTCTGATCTCACTTGCCCTTCTCGGCTGCAGCGATGGCGGAGGAGGAACGTCGGTGCCCTTTGCCGATGCCGCCGCCATGCGCTCCACCCCGGCAACCGTGCTGCACGCAGGCGACGAGCTTGAAGTCAAGTTCTTCTACACGCCGGAACTCAGCGAGCGCGAAATCATTCGCCCGGACGGCATGATCGCTCTGGCGCTGATCGGCGACGTGGCAGCGGCCGGGCTGTCGGTGCCGGAATTGCGGGCCAGGCTGTTGCATGCCTATGCTCCCTATCTGAAGGCTCCCGACCTGGCGGTGCTGGTGCGCGCGCAGCCGTCCAACCGGGTTTTCATCGCCGGCGAGGTCAATCAGCAAGGCGCACAGCCGCTTGTCGGCGGCACCACGGTTGCCCACGCGGTCGCTGCAGCGGCCGGGCTGAAAGCGACCGCCTACACGTCGCAGACGCTGTTGGTACGCGTGGGGCCGGATGGCACCCGCCAGGTGCGCATTATCGATCTCGGCAAGGTGCTGCGCGGCGAAATGCCGGAGCAGGACGTGGAACTGCAGGCTTTCGACTTTGTGTTTGTGCCGCGCTCGCCGATCGCCAATGTCGATCTTTTCGTTGAGCAATACATCCGCAATTTGCTCCCGTTCAACCCCACACTCTCGGTCCAGCCGTGAGGCAAGACGCGGCCGGGAGAATTCGGACAAGGCGATAGGTGGAAAATCTGCCGACAGCTGCGAAGATGTCGCGGATCAGGCGAGAGAACGACAAAACGACCCGCCGGACCCGCAACCCGGCCTTCAAGGCAATTGCTGCCTTGCCCGCCCGCATCGCCGAGTTGGATGCGAAACACAACGCTCCGCTGAAGGCGCCGGAGACCTCCGGCACACCGCCACACCGCCATCGGCGGACCAGAAGCCCAACCATCCGGATCACCGCAAGAAATCTCGCCGGGGCCGCCACGGCGTCAGCCACTTGCTGGCCAAGCAGCCCGACCGCGCCATCGATGCGACGGGGGCTGCCACACGCACGTGACTGCCCGGGTACCGGAGGGGTTCGCACCAGGCTCGCCGTTTGGCCCGGGGCTGGTTGGCATCGCCGCCGAACACCGAGGGCGCTCGGCGAATGGCAGGTTGGTGGTGACGATGACAGAGCTGCGCGCGCAGAGGCGGCTGATCCGGCGGGACAGCAGTTGGGCGGCGGATTGGGCAAAGGGCAGGCAGCCCTTGATCGCCTTCGCGATCAAGCGCCGAGCAGCACGAGATCAAGACGCGTGACGTGATCGGCGATACGGCCCCGTTGTCCGGCCCGGGCCTCCGCCTCGAGACGGTTGAAAAGCTCGACGACGGTGGTGAAGCGGGCGCGCGGGCCGGCGCCGATAGAGCAGTGCACAATCGCCACTGCGAGATGGGGTTTCCCCGTGCCGGTGCCCCTCCGCAGGCCTGCCGGATGGGAACGCAGCCCGACTTTTGAAGTGCCAACGTCGTGCTGATCAGCGATCCCGCGCACCGGATCGCAAAACTCCGGTTGGCCCGAACAACGCCCCGCCCGACCAGGACAATCACCTCATATTGCTTCAAACTGCCAGATTGCTGTTTCGCAAATCGGTCACCAGCATGCACCCCGGCGCATGGGTGATGCAGAATTCCGGTTTCACCTGCGCGATCACCGATTGCGGCGTCACCCCGCAGGCCCAAAACACCGGCAGTTCGTCCGGCCCCACGGGCACCGCATCGCCGTAATCGGGGAGGCCGAGGTCGCTTATGCCGATCGCCTCGGGCAGGCCAATATGCACGGGCGCACCGTGCACCGAGGGATAGCGCGCGGTGATCTGGATCGCGCGGATGGCGTCAGCCGGTGTCAGCGGGCGCATCGACACCACGAGCGGGCCGTGGAACACGCCCGCCGGCACGGTGGGGATGCTGGTGCGGTACATTGGCACGTTGCAGCCGCGGGTGATGTGGCGCAGTTCGATCCCGTCCTCGAGCAGCGCCTCTTCGAACGAGAACGAACAGCCAATGGCGAAAGTGACAAGATCGTCGCGCCAGACGGCGCTGATGTCGGTGGGTTCGTCCACCAGATCGCCATGCCGCCAGACGCGGTAGCGCGGCACGTCGGTGCGGATGTCGAGATCGTCGCCCACGGCAGGCAAGACCACCGCACCTGGCTCGGAGACGGCGAGCACCGGGCAGGATTTCGGATTGGCCTGGGCGAACCGGAGGAAGTCATGCGCCAGGGCCGCGGGTAATATGGCCAGATTGGCCTGCACGTTGCCTGGCGCGAGGCCGGCAGTGGGACCGGTGAAGGCGCCGGCACGCATGCGACGACGCTCCGTCAGGCCATTGCGCCGGCCGATTTGCGATATGGGGTGCATGATACCCTCCGTGGCGCGGGCAGGATAGGCGATGGGGGGCGGGTAAAGGAAGCAAGGCCAGGGCTCTGCCCTGGACCCGCCAAGGGGCAGTGGCCCCTTGGAACCCATTACTTTTAGGCATTTATCTTGAGAGGGGGGCGAGGCGATGAACCGGTTCACCGCCTCACCCCCCTCTCAAGATAAATGCTTAGGGCCTGAGCCAGGGCAACCGAATCGGAAGAAAAGAATCTGGCGGGCGGCAAGAACGCAACGAACGAATCCGAAATTGGGCGTGATGTGTCGGCTGGAGCGCCTATCCTGACCGGGTGATCGACATCGCTGCCATCAAGGCTCGCTTCGAGGCGCTGGAGCCGGTTCTGGACGAGAGAGGGCGCCGGTTGTTCGCGGCCAGTGAGGCGCGTGCTGCTGGCCGCGGCGGGGTGGTTGCGGTTTCGCTGGCAACCGGGATTGCGCGCAGCACGATTGGTCGCGGCCTGGCAGACTTGCGTACTGGCGCCGTGATGTTCAGCCCGCGGGTTCGGCGACCGGGCGGCGGCGGCAAGCCAGCGACCAAGGCCCAACCTGGGATTCTGGCGGCCTTGAACGAGTTGGTCGAACCATCGATCCGCGGCGATCCCGAGGCCGCCCTGCGGTGGGTGAGCAAGAGCCAGCGTCGTCTGTCCGCCGCGCTGGCGGAACGCGGCTTCACCGCCGGTCAGAAGCTGGTTGGCCGCCTGCTGAAGCGCCTGGGCTTCAGCCTGCAGGCCAATGCCAAGACGCGCGAAGGCACCAACCATCCCGACCGCAACGCCCAGTTCGAGCACATCAACGCCGAGGTGAAGGCGTTCCAGGCGGCCGGAGAGCCGGTCATCTCGGTCGACACCAAAAAGAAGGAGCCCGTCGGCGACTTCAAGAATGGCGGCCGAGAGCTACGCCCGAAGGGGCAGCCAGAGCCGGTTCGGGTGCACGACTTCGTCATCCCCGAACTCGGCAAGGTCGCGCCCTACGGCATCTACGATGTCGCTGCCAATGATGGATGGGTCAATCTCGGCATCAGCCACGACACCGCCGCCTTCGCCGTCGAGAGCATCCGGCGCTGGTGGTACGCGCTCGGCGCCGCTCGCTACCCCACCGCCAAGCGGCTTCTGATCAACGCCGACTGCGGCGGCAGCAATGGCAACCGAGTGCGCCTGTGGAAGCGAGAACTGCAAGTCCTGGCCGATGAACTCGGGATCGCGATCACCGTGAACCATCTGCCACCTGGCACCAGCAAATGGAATCGCATAGAACACCGGCTGTTCGCCTTCATCACCATGAACTGGCGCGCCAAGCCGCTGGTCAGCTACCTGGTCATCATCCAACTGATCGCCAGCACCACCACCGATACCGGCCTCACCGTCGCCTGCCAGCTTGATGCCAACGCTTACGAGAAGGGCATCAAGGTCTCAGACGCCGAGATGGCATCCCTGAACCTCAAACCAGATTCCTTCCACGGCGAGTGGAACTATACCATCGCTCCAAGGAAGCCGGATGGATGAAGCGGTTATGCTGGCTCAGGCCCTTAAGCAGCGGGGTCCAGGGGGCCACTGCCCCCTGGCGGGTCCAGGGCAGAGCCCTGGCCTTGCTTCCTTCACCCGATTCCCGCGTTCAACGCCGCCACGATCATCTCCATCCCCTGGGCGTGCCACCGCTGCACCGCCTTATGGTCGGCGCCGAGCATCGCCCCCAGTCGCCGCCACGTATAGAGGTACCGGTCGGTCATCGGATTGACCAGCGCCCGCGCGCCGACGATGCGGCGGATCACGCTGCGGTCCTGGGGGATCAGGGTAATCCACCCGAGGGCCTCGTCCATGCGGGTGATGTTCGCCGCTGCGGGTACCGGCGGATGCAGCTGCGCCGGCATCGGGTCCCCTTCGCCGGCCTCGATCATGCGCCGCACCAGGGTTGCCGTGTTCGTCCGCAGGCCTGGCGAATATCCGCCCGGCGGCAGCGCGAGCAAGGTTCGCCCCGCCTCTTCCAGGCGTGCCGTTACTAACCGCACATCATACAAAGCGGCACCGGAACGACATGGCGCGGCCCGTCCGCCCGCGGTTGCGGGACGGATCGCGGCTCCCCCCCGGCCGGCGCCGCTCATAGACCGCTCCCCAGGCCCGCCGGCGCCGGATAGCGCGTGCCGGCCAGCGATGTTCCCGCGGTGAGTACGCCCCAGGCCAGCGGATGCCCCGCCGCCAGCGGTTCGCGCGCCGGATCGGGTCGCGGGGTCGCGCATGGCGGCGGCAGGCGCGCGCCGATCCGGTGCGCGCGTATGCATGCGGCCTGCGGAGTGACGGCGAGTGCTTCCCCGATCGCCTCCCATGACGCGCCTTCCAGCAGCATCCGGCGCAGTTGGAAATCGCGCGGAGATGTCCAGGTGTCGATGCATGCCGGCATGGGAACCCTCACCTTCTGACATCAACAGGTTAGTCTTACTAACTGTCCTGCGTCAATGGTTCTCCCGTTGTGTCGTTAGAATTTTTCACCTATAGGCACCGCATGTCCGCCCTCCCAGCCGCCGAGCTCGGCGCGCGCATCCGCGCCGCCCGCCTGGCCCAAAGCCTCACCCAGGATGAATTGGCGCGCGCCGTTGGCGTCACGCGGAGTGCGGTGGCGCAGTGGGAAACCGGTCGCGCCGGCCAGGTCGGCAGCAACCTTGCGCGAATCGCGCGCGTCCTCGGCACCAGTGCGGCACATCTGCTGAGCGGCGAGCAGGAGGCTGGCGCCGCTCCGGTGCCGCTGCGCGGCGACGAGATGGCTCTGTTGCGGGCCTACCGCGACTGCGCGCCGGATGACCGCGCTCTGCTGCTCCGCACTGCCGTACGGCTGGCCCGGCTCGGCGGGGACCTGGGTCCCCGGGTGCCGGCCGGCAGCGATCCGGTCTCATCGTAACCGCGCGTCAGGCCGCGTCCTGGTTGCAATCAGGACGACCTGCAGCCTCGCAATTCCGATTTCGCCGGCACATCGCCGAGGGGCCGGACGCACAACAAATCGCTTCCCACCAAGTTGACGCACAATTAACGCCAGAAGATCTGCGCGCCGTCGCCGCCGTAGACCGGACCTAAATCGGAACTTTCTCGGCGCAACACGGATCGGCGTCAGCGCCTCGGCCCATCTGTGTCAGGCCCGCACCAGGCCGGAGCCGGCGAGATGGCGCATCGGTTTCGGCGGTCATGCGGCCCGCAGAGCCGTAATGCAACCGGCCGTACTGCGGATGATAAAACGGGCCGGAAAGTCGAACCGGATACGGAACACCGTAATCCGGAATGGATGCGGCACGACGCCGGCCGGGCAATCGGACGGCACGAACAATTTCTGACTTTCCCAAATAGTCTTGACGCTTCCTGTTGTCCCCGTCACGGTCTTCGTCAACGCAACCGCCGCCTTCGGCTTCGTCTCGCGGGCACGAACGCAGAAAGACCGGTCCGCGCCGCCCCGGTTTGCGCGACGTGACGGCGGCCAATCACCGACTCGGCGTTTCCGCCATCCCGGCGCAACCAAGCGCCCGGATCGATCCGCCTCCAACAAGACCGAACACCAGACACCCAAAATAAAAGCGCGCACGTCGCAAATTATCGACACGTTACGCTGCATGCATAGTTGCTGATTTTTCGTTGCGCGCATGCCCGTCCTCCGACGCCAATCCACGCCGGCGGACAGTCGTCTGACGCTGCCCTTTGATATTGGCGATACACAAATTTTTCTCGCTTGCGGGCGCAACTTTACGCTTGCACCGGCTTTCCGCGCTGCACTATAGGTTCACGCATGGCTGATCCAACTGCCCCGGATGGTTGCGTGATGCAAACTGTAATGATCGCCCGTTTCGTGGGTGACAGGATTGCCGCTTCATCGCCTCACCGTCATTCGACTCTGTGTGGCAGAGAGTAGTTCGGAAACACGCCCACCAAAATCCGCTGCGATCGTTGCGCTACGACCGGGTCGGTCTTCGTAATGATTTGTTGCAAATACGTTTAGAACCTTCTTGCTCCGGAGACTCCAGGTATGTCTGATGTAACCGTGACTGGGCCCGGCGGCACTCCGATCTCACTCTCCGTTTCCTCAACGCAAAACCAGGCACTTGCAGGAGACGTTCTTTCTGCCATCTCCGCAGATATCACCTCCGGCGCAATCAGCCTTGTAGCGCTTCCCACTGTTCCGGCCGGCGGCGGCGTGGTCACGGTCCCCGCGGGAAATGGTAACGTCGAAGTCGGTATCATCGTAACGAATTCCAGCGGCACACCGGAACTGCTTCAAGTGATATTGCCCGCGGATTTCGCGGCCGCGGTTGTCGAAGGCGACGTAACCCTTACAGCGGTCGGACAAGCCGACCCGACGATCGCGGCGCTCGACGGCGCTGATCTGGTTTTCTACAACAACTCGTTCGCGAAAATCCTCATCGAAGGCGGCGACGGCTACCTGGCAGAAGGGAACGCAACCGCATCGGGCCTGTTCGATATCGCGGGCAGCGACACCTTCGGTATCGGCGGCGCCGTCATCGACGCCCATCTCGGATCGACGACGGTCAATCTCTATAACAATTCGGCCAGCAACATCGAAGTCGGCGGCACCATCCTGGTCACCGCGCAAACCGGAACGGAAGTGCTGCAACTGAGCGGCGCGTCCACCGTGCCGGTCACCATTACCGGCACTGCGAACTCCGATCTCTGGCTCCTCAATCAGGCCAACGCCTTTATCGAGCCGGGCGCAGGCAACATCCTCATCATCCCCGGCAGCACCGGCAGTGCGACGCTGTTCGGCGGCACCGCGACCTTCGGCGGCCAGACATTCAACGCCGCGCCCTTCACCGGCTCGGCCACCGTGTTCGGCGGCACCGGCTACTACCAGGGCGGCACGGCGGGCGACAACATTCTGCTGTCCAGCACCCTCTCCGGTTCGACCACGCTGATCGGCGGCGGCAATAACGACCTGCTGGGATCCTACGCCTCCGACAACACCCTGATCGGCGGCTCGGGCAACGAGGTCCTGGTCGGCGCGAACACCGTCGGCACCGGCAACGACTTCATCAGCGGCAACGGCAGCGGCACCGACACGATATGGGGCTCGGGCACCGGCAACAACACGATCGGCTTCGGGTCGGACACGACCTACGCCTATGGCCAGCACGGCCTGGGTGGCGGTGCGCTCACCGGCAACGTCTATTATCAGGCCGCCGCCGGCGGGGTCGACAACATCGGCGACTTCCTGCCCGGCTACGATGTGTTCTCGCTGACCCGCAGCACCATCGCCGAGGGCGCCGCTGTTTCCGTGACCGGCCTGACATATTACTCGGCTGCCTCCGGCAGCCCGTTCGGCCAGGCCGGCACCCAGGCCACGCTCTCCGACGGCAGCACGATCAACTTCGTCAACGCCAACGTCACGAAGGCCAACTTCACCTAAGGCCACCTCCCCGGCCTTCGACCAGACGCCCGCCGCATCGCGGCGGGCGTTTTGCTTTTATGCCGGCCGCGTCTCGCCCGCGGGGTACATCGTCGCGGTAAGGTCGGCGGGCCGGAGCGGCCAGGACATCCGGCATGGCCCGGTCTTGCGCACCAGCACCGCCGATCCCTCGAACCCGGCCGCGAGTTCCGCACCTTCCTTCTCCGGCCGCCACACCAGGGGAATGATGTGCTGGGCACGGTCCATCGCCCGCTCGACAATCTCGAAGCCGGTGTGCGTGTTGAACAGTGCGTCCCAGGACGTATCGGAAAAACGCCAGAAATCCCAGGGCAGGTCGTGCATGCCCAGCGTCTGGTGAGTGAACACCAGCGCGATGCCGCCGGGCTTCAGTACCGCGTTCATTTGCGTCGCGACGGTCCAGGGCATCAGCAAATGTTCGAAAACGCTCACCGAAAGGATTGCGTCAAACGAACCCGGCGGAAACAATTCTGCCAAGGCGTGTGCGTCGCCCACCACATCCACGTTGCTGCCGGACAGAATGTCGAGCACGACGTAGTTGCCTACGCGGAACTGCCTCCGCCGATCCAGACCGCTGCGCGCCCGTCCGCCGATATCCAGCACCCGCGCATTTGGAATCGCCTCTACCGCGGCGATAAAACGGTGCAGCATGCCGCCGGTCGGCGCCCCGTCATCGCTCTCTTTGCCCAGCACCGCCAGCGGCGCCTCGCCGTACCAGCCGCCCTTGGTCTCAAACCGCAGCCTCCCGTCAGGTCCGCCATCGGCGCGGCGCCGCAACGCCTGTAGCGAAAAGCCCTTGTTGGGCCCGAGCGAGCTTACCCCATCATGTGCCAGTTCAACCTGCGAAATGCTGGCCAGCACGCCCTCGTCGATAAGTTCGACTTTGCTCAACACGTCGCCCGGCCGGTAAAACCATCCGGAGACGCGCACCGTATTGTAGAACTTGGTCACGGCATCGACCATGAATGCGCTGCCGTCAATTTCCATCGCCGCCTCCATCAACCCCGCATCGCGTCGCTCGTAACATGATGGCAAGGCCGGCGCACGCCACAGGCATGCGTCGGCCGCGCACGGGCAGGAAGAGAGAACGGCCAGGGGCTCTGCCCTTGGACCCCGCCAAGGGCCCGGAGGCCCTTGGAACCCATTACTTTTAGACAGTTGTCTTGAGAGGGCCCTCTCAAGACAACTGTCTAAAGTAGCGGGGTCAAGGGGGCCACCGCCCCCTTGCGGGTCCAGGGCAGAGCCCTGGCCTTCCTTCCTTCGCCCCCTTGCGCCAGTTATTTATGATCGCCATCATGTAACCCATGCGCGTCGACCGCCCCACCTTCGCCTCCCACCGCGCCGCCATCCTGCAGGCCGCCGGACGCCTGTTCCGTGGCCGCGGCATCGCCGCCGTGCCGCTCGCCGAAATCACCCACGCCGCCGGCCTCACCCACGGCGCCTTCTACGGCCATTTCGAGAGCAAGGACGCGCTCGCCGCCGAATCCTGCCGCAGCAGCCTCGAAGACGCGGCCAGACGCTGGGCCGCACGCGCCGAGCGCGCCCGCGCCGACGGCCACGACCCAATCGCCGCCCTCATCGACGCCTATCTCACCGAGCGCCACCGCGACTCGCCCGAGGACGGCTGTGCCCTGGCCGCCCTCGGACCCGAAATCGCCCGCGCCGGGCCGCCACTCGCCGATGCGCTGTGCGCCGGCGCCGCCGCGCTTGCCGCCGTGCTCGAGCAGGAAATCGCCCGCCGCGCCCCCGGACCGGCGGATGCCGATCGCGTCCGCCAATCCCTCGCCATCCTCGCCGCCCTCACCGGCGGCATCGTTCTGGCGCGCGCCTGCCGCGCCGATCCGCTCCGGTCGCGTGCCGCCCTCGACGGTGCGGCCCAACTCGCCCGCCAGGCCGCCGGCCCGCCGCAGGAGACGCCGTGATGCTCGCGACCGTGCTCGCCCCCTGGCTCGCACGCCGCGGCATCCATTACGGCTGGGCGATTGCCGCCGTTACTTTCCTCACCATGCTGGCCACTTCGGCCTGCGTCGGCCTGCCCGGCGTGCTGATCGTGCCGCTGCGCGGCGAATTCGGCTGGGACACCGGCGCGATCTCCGGCCCGCTGGCCTTGCGCATTGCACTGTACGGCCTGGTCGGCCCGTTCGCCGCGGCCCTGATGTTGCGCTACGGGGTGCGGGCCGTGGTCTGCACCGCGCTCGCGCTCATCATCGCCGGGCTCGGGCTGGCCACGTTCATGACCGAAATTTGGCAACTCTGGCTCACCTGGGGCCTGATCGTCGGTTTCGCCACCGGCATGACCGCCATGGTGCTCGGCGCCACCATCGCCAACCGCTGGTTCACCGCGACGGCGCGGCCTGGTGCTCGGGCTGCTCGCCGCCAGTACCGCGACGGGGCAATTGCTGTTTCTGCCCGCCGCCGCCTGGCTTGCCCAACATGCCGGCTGGCGAATGGCGGTCATTCCCGCCGTCGCCGCCTGCGGTGCCTGCCTCGTGCTGGTGCTGCTGATCGTGCGCGACCACCCCGGTGAGCTTGGCATTGCCCCGTACGGCGAAACCGCCGTCATCGCGCCGCCGCGGCGCGCCGAAGCGGGAAATGTGGCCCGCATGTCGGTGGCCGCCCTGGCCGACGCCGCACGCACGCGCATCTTCTGGCTGCTGTTCGGCACCTTCTTCGTCTGCGGCCTGTCCACCAACGGTCTGGTGCAAACCCATTTCATCCCGCTCTGCCACGATTTCGGCATGCCGGACGTCGAAGCGGCCTCGGTGCTCGCGCTCATGGGCGTGTTCGATTTCTTCGGCACCATCGCCTCGGGCTGGCTGTCGGACCGCTATGACAATCGCTGGCTGCTGTTTTGGTACTATGCCGGGCGCGGCGTCAGCCTGGTGGTGCTGCCCTTCTCGACCTTCACCTTCTACGGCCTGAGCGTGTTCGCCGTGTTCTTCGGGCTCGACTTCATCGCCACCGTCCCGCCCACCGTCCGCCTTACTGCCCAGGCGTTCGGGCGCGAGCGCGCCGCCATGGTGTTCGGCTGGATCTTCGCCGCCCACCAGCTTGGCGGCGCGACGGCGGCCTGGGGGGCCGGCGCCTCGCGCGACGCGCTGGCGAGCTACCTGCCGGCGTTTTTTGCCGCCGGGATTGCGTGCTTTGTCGCGGCGCTTGCGGCTCTTGCGGTGCGGCGGGTTCGGGTGGTGGCATAAAGGAAGGAAGGCCAGGGCTCTGCCCTGGACCCGCCAAGGGGCAGTGGCCCCTTGGAACCCAGTCGTTGGATGCCACACGCAGCGGCCGCTCCTGGCCGGGCGGCTGGCGATGGAGACGCATATGCGCGCTTTTTTCCTCCTCGCCGCCCTGCTGCTGGCGGCTCCCACCTTCGCCCAGACCGCCGCCCACCCGGAAGCCGCGCACGCGGACGCCGAGGCACGCCCGCCGCTGCCGGCAGACAGCGTGACCCACCACACCCTCAGCCTCCCCGGCCGCACGCTGCACTTCACCGCCACCGCCGGGGCGTTCCGCATCACCGATGCCCAGGGCAAACCACAGGCCGACATCGCCACCATCGCCTACACGCTGGACGGCGCCGACCCATCCACCCGCCCGGTCGCCTTCGCGGTGAACGGCGGCCCGGGCGCGTCCTCGGCCTGGCTGCAACTCGGCGCGCTGGGGCCATGGCGGCTGGCGCTGGAAGGCCCGCCCTTCCCCTCCTCCTCCCCCGTGCCGGTGCCGAACGCCGAAACCTGGCTCGACTTCACCGACCTCGTCTTCATCGACCCGCCTGGCACCGGATTCAGCCGGCTCGCCACCACCGCCGACGAACTCAGGCGGAAGTTCTACGCCGTCGAGGGCGACATCCCGCCGCTCGCCGAAGTGATCCGGCGCTGGACCGTCCAGCAGGCCCGCATCGCCTCGCCGCGGCTGATCGTGGGCGAAAGCTATGGCGGGTTCCGCGGCCCCCGCCTGGTGCGCGCGCTGCAGACCGACGCGGGGCTGGGCGTGACCGGGCTGGTGATGGTCTCGCCGGTGCTGGATTTCGGCTGGACGGGTTTCGGCACCGACCCGATGTCGCTGGCCGGACGGCTGCCCTCGATGGCGGCGGTCACGGCCGAGACCAGCGGACATGACCCCGACCTCGCGGCCGTCGAGCAATACGCCGCCACCGGATTCATCGCCGATCTGCTGCGCGGGCCGCGCGATGCGGAGGCGGTCGAGCGCCTGAGCGAACATGTGGCGGCGCTGACCGGGCTCGACCCCGCACTGGTGCGCCGCCACGCCGGCCGGATTGACCTGCACACGTTCCAGCGCGAGCGCGTGCGTGGCGAAATGGCGAGCCTTTATGACGCCACGATTGCCTCGCCGGACGCAACCCCCACCTCGCCATGGAACGACGACCAGCCGGACGCCGGTACTGGACGCGCTGCGGGCGCCGCTGACCGGCGGCATGTTGACGCTGTACCGGACCCTGGCCTGGCAGCCCGACGGCCAGTACCAGGTGCTGAACGATGAGGTCTCAAACGCCTGGGACTGGGGGCACGGCTTGCGCCGTCCGAATTCAGTGCCGCAATTGCGCACCGCGCTGGCATTGGACCCGGCGTTGCGCGTTCTGGTGGCACATGGGCGCGACGATCTGGTCACCCCCTATTTCGCCACCAAGCTGTTGCTGGCGCAGTTGCCCGAAATCGGCGCGCCCGGCCGGGTTCGTCTGCTGGTCACGCCCGGCGGGCACATGTTGTACCTGCGCGATGCCAGCCGGGCTGCCCTACGCGACGCAGCGAAGCAGTTGGTCGAAAGGTAGTAAAGAATGGGGTCAAGGGGGCCACTGCCCGTCGCGCGAAGGCGCGCTGCGCGCTGGGCCGGGTCCAGGGCAGAGCCCCGGCCTTGACTTGTTTCTTTTTCTCAGCACCCCGGCGGCAGCAGATCAAGCCGGCTTAGCGTCCCCTTCATAACAAAATCGCCGAAATCCATACTCAGATCATCAGCGACCCCATTATCCCAGTAGCGCATGCCCACTTCGTAGTCAGGCTGTTGGGTCCCCGCCTCGCGATCGAAGAAGGCCACGTGCACCCGCCCACTGGGCATCGCCGCCAGTCCCGGCCATTTGCCTGGCCTGGCCCCGCCCCATTGGACGATCGCCACCGTGCTGTCCTGCACGCCCTTGTCGCTGGTGCCGTCGAACAGCGGCAAGGCAAGGAACTTCTTGCCGGCGTGGGCCGCCGCCAGGATCGCCTCGGTATGGGCCATCGGGAACAGCGTGCCCGCGGGCAATTCCTTGGTGCTGGCTTCCGGCTCGGTGAACCGCACTTCGCCGGGCCCGCCGGGCCGCTGCAGCGAGGCATCGCCGGCCACTTCGCTGGTCACCGCGGAATCGGTGGTCTGGCGCATGCGGAAGCGCATGCTCAGCCCGTCCTTGCTCTCCCAGGTGGTGTAGTCCGACAGCATCTGGATGTCCTGGCCGTCGCGGTTGGTCACGGTCATATCCAGCCGCTGGCGGGTCGCCCAGCCGTCGCACGCATCCAGCACCTCGTACGCCATGGTCCCGGTCGCGGCTGCCACCTCGGCGCCGCGCGCCTGTTCCAGCGTGAGCTGGTACAGCGCGCGGTGCGCGGCCAGCGGCGCGGCGGCCTGGTCCGCAGCGGTGGCCGGCATGGCGCCGGCCAGCAGCACGGCCAGGATGATCAGGGCGGAACAGCGCATGCGGACACTCCGGGGTACAAGTCGTGCCGAGAATAAGTACGGGCGTTCGACAGCGCCAGCGCGCAGGCGCCGCGCCACCGCAGGCGTTACCCCGGCCCGTGCGCCAGACGCGCGACCCGGGCCGCCGCCACCGTCCTACCCCTTCGCTTTGGGCGGCAGGTCGAGCTTCAACGACAATTCCTTCAGCCGCGCCGGCGCCACCTCGGCCGGCGCCCCCATCATCAGGTCCTCGCCCTGTTGGTTCAGTGGGAACAGGATCACTTCGCGGATGTTCGGCTCGTCGGCCAGCAGCATGACGATACGGTCGATCCCCGGCGCCGAGCCGCCATGCGGCGGCGCGCCATAGCGGAAGGCGTTCAGCATGCCGCCGAACCGCGCCTCCACCTCGGCGGCCGCGTAGCCGGCGATTTCGAAGGCGCGGATCATGATGTCCGGCCGGTGGTTGCGGATGGCGCCGGACGACAGTTCCACTCCGTTACAGATAATATCGTACTGGAACGCCTTGATGGTCAGCGGGTCCTGGGTGGTCAGCGCCTCCATCCCGCCTTGCGGCATGCTGAACGGGTTGTGGCTGAAGTCGATCTGCCCGGTTTCCTCGTTCAGTTCGTACATCGGGAAATCGGTGATCCAGCAGAAGCGGAATTCGCCGCCGGCGATCAGGCCGAGGTCATGGCCGAGCCGGGTGCGCACCGCACCCGCGAATTTCGCCGCCTCGTCGCGCTTGCCGGCGGCGAAGAAGACCGAGTCGCCGGCTTGCAGACCGCACGCGGCGCGAATCGCCTCCGCTCGCTCGGGCTCCAGGTTGCGCGCGATCGGCCCTTTCGGCCCGTCGGCGTCATACACGATATAGCCGAGCCCGCCCGCGCCCTGTTCGCGCGCCCATTCGTTCAGCTTGTCGAAGAAACTGCGCGGGTTGGAAGCCGTGCCCGGTGCCGGGATCGCCCGCACCACCCCGCCGGACGCGGCGATCTTGGCGAACAGCCCGAACCCGGAGCCGGCGAACTGCGCCGTCACGTCGGTAATGCGCAGCGGATTGCGCAGGTCCGGCTTGTCGCTGCCGTAGAGCAGCATTGCCTCGTCATAAGGAATGCGCGGGAACGGCGGGGGCGTCACCCCGCGCCCCTCGGCGAACTCCGCGAACACCCCGGCGATCACCGGCTCGATGGTGGCGAACACGTCGTCCTGGGTAACGTAGCTCATTTCGAAGTCGAGCTGATAGAATTCGCCGGGCGAACGGTCCGCCCGGCTGGCTTCGTCGCGAAAACAGGGCGAGATCTGGAAGTAGCGGTCGAACCCGGCCACCATGATCAGCTGCTTGAACTGCTGCGGCGCCTGCGGCAGGGCATAGAACTTGCCCGGATGCAGGCGCGCCGGCACCAGGAAGTCGCGCGCGCCTTCGGGTGAGGAGGCGGTCAGGATCGGCGTCTGGAACTCGGTGAACCCGGCCTCGATCATGCGACGGCGGATGCTGGCGATCACTTTTGCGCGCAGGATCATGTTGCGGTGAACGCGGTCGCGGCGCAGGTCGATGAAGCGGTATTTCAGGCGGATCTCGTCGGGGTATTTTTCCTCGCCGGCGACCTGCATGGGCAGTACTTCCGCCGCCGACTGCACATCCACTGCTTCCGCCCGCAGTTCCACCGCGCCGGTCGGCAGCTTCGGGTTGACCGTGCCGGGCTCGCGCAGCACCACCGTGCCGGTCACGGTGATCACGCTTTCGGGGCGCAGCCGGTCCACCGTCTCGAAGGCGGCCGAGCCGGCGGCGAAGACGATCTGGGTCAGCCCGTAATGGTCGCGCAGATCGATGAACAACAGCCCGCCATGGTCCCGCTTGCTGTGCACCCAGCCCGACAGGCGGGCGGTCTGGCCGGCGTCGCTGGCGCGCAGCGCGCCGCATGTATGGGTCCGATAGGCGTGCATGTCTCGTCCCGGGGGCTTTGGAGGGCGGCAGACAACCCCCCGTCCCCCCCGGTGTCAAGCGGTTACAGCCAGCGTCGGGCGCGGAACCAGAGCAGCGGCAACACGACACTCACCACGATCATTCCCAGCGCAATCGGATAGCCATAAACCCATTTCAACTCGGGCATATATTCGAAATTCATGCCGTAGATGCTGGCGATCAGGGTCGGCGGCATGGCCACGACCGAAACCACCGTCATGATCTTGATGATGTTGCTCTGCTCTATATTGATGAAGCCCAGCGTCGCCTCCTGCAGGAACTGCACGCGCTGGCTCAGGTGGCTGTCGTGATCGAGCAGGCTGCGCACGTCGAGCCCCACTGTCTCGAGGCGCGGCTTCAGGTCATCGTGCATCCAGACAGCATGGCTGGCCAGGAACGGCAACATCCGGCTGACGCCCAGCAGGGTCTCGCGCAGCTTGGTCACCAGTTCGCCAAGCCGGCCGATGCCGCGCAGCGTGCGCCGCATTTGCGCGGTGACGCTGCCCGTTTCAGGCGCGTCACGGAAGATCAGTTGGCTGACCCGGTCCATTTCCTCGTTGGCCCGTTCCAGCACGTCGGCGACGCGCTCGATTACGTCCTCGAGCACGGTGACGAAAATCTCGCTGCTCTGCGCGCCCTGAACGACCGACTTGGCCCGCTCGATCGCCTGATCGAAAATCGGTGCGTCACCGTAGTGCAGCGTGACGACCAGATGCGGCTGCAGCACGAAGCCCACCGGCACCGAGCGCGTCGGCTCGCCGTGCCGGTAGGGTGTCAGCACCGGAAAGCTCATGAACAGGGCGCCGCCTTCCACATAGAGCCGGCTGGAGCTTTCGATTTCCTGCAAATCCTCGAGTCGCGGCAGGCTCAGGCCGGTCGCCGACTCGACCTCCAGCAGCCGCGCCTCGTCGGGCGCGTGCAGATCGATCCAGACATCGCTATGCGCCGCCGGAGCGTGTTCAAGCGCCGTTTCCATCGCCCCCTCTGTTTGACTGTGCCGCCGCCATGCGCCGGGGCTACAACGGCCGCACTGGCGAGTCCAGCGACGTCCCGACGCCACGTCGGCTTTCCTTGATACGGTCCGGGCGTGTAGAACGGCGGCATGCCTCGCAGTGCACGCCCGGAATTCCCCCCCCCGCCCTCATCACCGAGACCGCCGACCTGGCCGAGCTCTGCGCGCGCCTGCGCACGTTGCGCTTCGTTACGGTCGATACCGAATTCATGCGAGAGCGCACCTACTGGCCCGAACTCTGCGCCGTGCAGCTCGCCGGCGAGGCCGAGGTCGCGGTGGTCGACGCGCTCGCGCCGGGACTCGATCTCGCCCCGCTGGGCGCCTTGCTGGCCGACACCGCGGTCGAGAAGGTGTTTCACGCCGCCCGCCAGGACATCGAGATTTTTGTCCTCCGGTTCGGCGATGTCCCGCGGCCGCTGTTCGACACCCAGGTCGCCGCCATGGTGGCCGGGTTCGGCGACCAGGTGGGCTACGATTCGCTGGTCTCAGCGCTGACCGGCGGGCATATCGACAAGGCGCACCGATTCAGCGACTGGTCCGCGCGCCCGCTTTCCCCGGCCCAGATCACCTACGCCGCCGCCGATGTGACGCATTTGCGCGGCGTCTACGAGCGGCTGCGGGCACGGCTGGAAAAGGAAGGGCGGCTCGACTGGGTGGCCGAGGAAATGGCGGTGCTCACCGACCCCGCCACCTACCGCCCCGACCCGGAATTGATGTGGGAGCGGCTGCGCCCGCGCACCAGCAACCGCCGCATGCTCGGCGTGCTGCGCGCCATCACCGCCTGGCGCGAACGCGAGGCGCAGCGCTCCAACATCCCGCGCAGCCGCATGCTCAAGGACGAGACCCTGCTGGAGCTTGCCGCCACCGCCCCGGAAGCCCCCGAACAGCTGGCGCGTGCTCGCGGCGTCACCCGTGGCTTCGCCGAGGGGCGAATCGGTGCCAGCCTGCTGGCCGCGATCGCCGAGGCCCGCGCCCTGCCCGAAGAAGCCCTGCCCGCGGCGCTCAACAACCGCGACGGGCTGCGCCCCTCGCCGGCCCTGGTGTCGCTGCTGAAAGTCCTGCTCGCGGCCAAATGCGAGCAGCACCATGTCGCCCCCAAGCTGGTCGCTTCCAGCGAGGACATCGACCGCCTGGCCGGCGAGGATGCGCCCGACGTGCCGGTGCTGCACGGTTGGCGTTACGAGGTGTTCGGCGCCGACGCGCAGGCGCTCAAGCAGGGGCGCATCGCGCTGGGCGTCGAGGGCAAGCGGATCCGGCTGATCGAGGCGCCGGGATCATAAAGGCTCGACTTAAGTATCGGGTTCCAAGGGCCTTTGGCCCTTGGTGGGGTCCAGGGGCAAAGCCCCTGGTGGGGATCGGGGCGAAGCCCCGATATCAACTTCCGTCACCGTCGCCAGCCCCATCGCCTGTCCCAGCCGTTCCAGCCGCCTGGTCACGCTTTCGCCAGCGAACACACCGCTGCCCTCCGCCAGGCGCAGCGTCAGCACATGGTTGACCCGCAGCGACGTGCCCGCCAGCAGGTCCGGCGTGCCGGCCGACAGCGTATAGGCCAGCCGCATCGCCACCCCGAGAATGACCGCCCGCCGCGTTGCCTCCTCGCTCAGCAGCAGGTTCGCGGTGGCCAGGAACGGCGCGTCCGGCTCGGCCTCGTAGCGCATGGCCAGGGCCAGACCCAGGAACGCCCGCGCATGGTGATCGAGCCCGATGCCGGGCTGGCGGAGGATGCGCAGGAAGGCCTGCTCGGCGCGGTATTCCGGATGCTCGTGGCTGCCGATATCCGACATCCAGCACGCCGCGTCACGTAGCCTGCGCGCCTCGCCGATTTCGCCGGGGAACAGCGGGTCGGTCCATGCGAACAATGCCGGCGGCAGCGCCGGGTCGCGGCCGAACCGGCAGGCATAGCCCTGCCCCGCCGCCAGCAACGGGTCGCGCGCCCGTTCGGCCGGCGGCACCAGTTGCATGTACCATCCTTCGTTCAGCCCGTTGGCGCTGAACACCACCCGCCGCGCCCCGGTGCTGCGCAGCACCCGGCGCAGCACCACCGCAGCGAAGGGCAGGTCTTCCACCCGCCGGCGCGGAATCCCGGCCATGCGCTCCAGCGACCGCCGCGACGCGCCGGCGATCACCCCGGTCAGGTCGCGCGCCTCCTCGCGGCCGATCGTGTAGTGGTGCACCATGTTCAGCGGATAGCTGGTCTGGGCGATATGAATGCGGGCCAGCGCCCGCCATGCGCCGCCGACCAGGTACAGGTCGCGCCCGGCCGCCTCGGCCAGGAACGGCACACCGGCCAGCTCAGCCTCGACCAGGGCGCGCGCCTGCAACAGGTCGCCGCCCGACCGCTCGGCCAGGCGGATGACCCCCAGGCGCAGCGTTGCCGCCGCCCCGCGCTGGCCGCGATCGAGCCGCACCAGTTCCAGCGAGCCGCCGCCAATGTCGGCCAGAATACCGTCGGCGCTCGGAATGCCGCACAGCACGCCGTCGGCGGCCAGTGCCGCCTCCTCCTCGCCGGCGAGGATGCGGATGGGAACGCCCGGCATACGTTCCTGCAAGGTCGCCACGAAGTCCGGGCCGTTCTCGGCGTCGCGCACGGCGGCCGTGCCAAGCACCTCGAAGGGCTCCGCCCCCATGGCGCGCCCGATGGCCAGATAGCGGTTCATCACCGTCAGCGCCTGCGCCACCGCGTCGGCGTTCAGCCGGCCGGTCGACTGCAGCCCACGGCCGAGCCGGAGCACCGCCTTTTCGTTAAATATTGCAACCGGATTGCGACCGCGCCCCTCGAATACCACGAGGCGCACGGAATTTGAGCCGAGATCGACCACGGCGCAGCGTGGCAGGTCGGCAGGAGGCGTGTAGGGCATGACGGGTATAACGCGTGACCGGCCGGCGCTTGCGCGTCAACCACATCTTTCGCGGAGGCAAAGCTCAGGGCGAGCAGATAAGGAAGGCCAGGGCTCTGCCCTGGCCTTCCTGGCTTCCTCCAGCCTCAGTCCTCAAGAATCCGGTCCTGCCGCCGCACCGGCTCCCCAGGCCCCGGCACCGCCGTGCCATGCAAGGCCGAGCCGCGGCCCGACAGCGACGGGTTGGTCATGAAATATTCATGCGCCGACACGCGCCTGGCCGGCAGCACCGGCCCGATCCGGCGCCACACCGCGTCGGCCCCCAGTTCCCAGGATTGCTCGGTGTCGCGCAGGTTCACCACCATGATCTGGTCGAGCACCTGCCGGTGCACGGTTTCGGTGTGAATGGGCACCAGCGTCTCCACCCGCCAGTCCATGTTGCGGGTCATCCAGTCCGCCGAACTGATATAAACGAGGGCCTCCCGGCTCGGCAGCCGGCGGCCGTTGCCAAACACGCAAATCCGGCTGTGCTCCAGGAACCGCCCGACGATCGACTTGACCCGGATGTTCTCCGACAAGCCCGGAACGCCCGGCCGCAGGCAGCAGATGCCGCGCACCACCGCCAGCACCTTCACCCCTGCCTGCGATGCCACATACAGCCGGTCGATCAATTCGTCGTCCACCAGGCTGTTCAGCTTCAGCCAGATGGTCGCCGGCCGCCCCTCCTGGGCGAAACCGATTTCACGGTCGATCATTTCCACCAGTGTGGGCCGGATGGTCAGCGGGCTGAACGCCACCGCATCCATCCGCTCGGGCTTTGCATAGCCGGTCATGTAGTTGAACAGCCGCGCCGAATCGCGGGTCAGCTCGGGGTCGCAGGTGAAGAACGACAGGTCGGTGTAAATGCGCGCGGTGATCGGATGGTAGTTGCCGGTGCCGAAATGCGCGTACGAGCGCATGGTCCCGCCCTCGCGGCGCACCACCAGGCTGAGCTTGGCGTGTGTCTTCAATTGGGTGAAGCCGTAGACCACCTGCACGCCGGCCGATTCCATCGAGCGCGCCAGCCGGATATTGGCTTCCTCGTCGAAGCGCGCCCGCAGCTCCACCAGCGCGGTGACCGACTTGCCGGCCTCCGCCGCCTCGATCAGCGCCTTGACGATCGGGCTGTCGCGGCTGGTGCGGTAGAGGGTTTGTTTCACCGCCACCACGCTCGGGTCCTGGGCGGCCTGGCGCAGGAACTGCACCACCACGTCGAAGCTCTCGAACGGGTGGTGGACAATGATGTCCTTGGCGCGGATGGCGGCGAAACAGTCGCCGGCGAAATCGCGGATGCGTTCGGGGAAGCGCGGCGTGTACGGCGCGAACAGCAGGTCCGGCCGGTCATCGACGATCAGCTGCTTGAGGTCGGCGATGCCGAGGATGCCGTCGTGGACGAACACGTTCTGGCTCGACGCTTCCAGCTCGTCGATCACCAGCTCGCGCAGATGCAGCGGCATCGCCGCCTCGACCGACAGATGGATCGCCACCCCGCGGCGACGGCGCTTCAGCGCGGTCTCGTAGGACCGCACCAGGTCCTCCGCCTCCTCCTCGTATTCCACGTCGGTGTCGCGGATGAGGCGGAACATGCCGTGACCCTGCAGCTTGTAGCCCGGAAACAGCCGGTGCAGGAACAGCACCACGATGTGCTCCAGCATGACGAAGCGGATCGGTCCGCCGACGGCGGGCAGGCGCACGAAGCGCTCGATCTGGCTGGGCAGCGGGATCAGCGCGCGCATGTTATGCGCGTCCTCCACCCGCAACAGCGCCAGCGCCATCACCAGTCCCATATTGGGAATGAACGGGAACGGGTGCGCCGGGTCGACGGCCAGCGGCGTCAGCACCGGGAACACCCGCTCCATGAACCAGGTTTCGAGCCACTGGCTGTCGGTGCCGGTCAGCGTCGCCGGCTCGCAAAGCTCGATCCCGGCCCCAGCCAGCAGGCCGCGCAGTTCCAGCCACACGCGGTGCTGATCGGCCATCAGCCGTTCCGCCCGCGCTTCCACTTCCACCAGTTGCTGCGCCGGGGTGCGCCCGTCGGGCGAATGCGCCGTCACCCCCGCCTTGGCCTGGCCGATCAGCCCGGCCACCCGCACCGACCAGAACTCGTCGAGATTGGAGGCACTGATGGACACGAAGCGCAGCCGTTCCAGCAGTGGGTGGCGCTGGTTTTCCGCCTCCTCCAGCACGCGCTGGTTAAAGTCGAGCCAGGACAGCTCGCGGTTGATGAAGCGGTCCGGATCGGCCGGCCCGATTGCCGGGGCAAGGGGCGCCGGTGCTAGCGGCGCTTCCATCGTGGCGTCCTGTGGCACATCGGGCGTCACCACAGCAGCGCCGCCCCCGGGAACATGCATGGAATCGAACTGGTTCATGGCGTGATCCTACAGGAGCCTGTCAGCCTCGCGGGAGGCGGTTATGCCACCTTGGAGCAAAACGTCATCGGCCGGCAATGCACCCGGCTGCTCCCCTTGCAGCCCGGCGACCACGGCCTGGGCGATCGCCCGGGTGACCGGTCCGCCGCCCGCCAGCGCGGCGCGGTCCAGTCGCGCCACCGCCTCGCGGATCGCCCCTTGCGAGCGCGGCAGGCGCAGCCGCAGCCAGTCCTGCAACGGCTCGGCCACCGCCAGTTGCCGCTCGGCCAGCAGCCGCATCAGCAGGCGGCGCAGCAGCTCATCCTCGGCCGGGCCGATGCGCACGGCGGTGGTGGCGCGCAGCCGGCTGGCCAGGTCGGGCAGTTCGGCTCGCCATCGTGCCGGCGCCGCCCGCCCGGCCAGCAGCACCGGCAGCCCGGCCTCGCCGGCGGCGTTCAGCAAATGCAGCAGCGGCCGCTCGGGGGCGGCATCGGCGTCATCGACCGCAACCGGCCCCGCGGGCGGACGCATCGCCAGCAGCGGACCCGCCAGCAGTTCCGCCCGCTGCTGCTCGGCCCAGAGATGCAGCAAATGGGTCTTGCCGCACCCTTCCGGCCCCCACAGCGCCAGCCGGCCACTCGGCCAGGTTGCCGTATTGTGCAGCCATTCCAGCGCTTCGGCATTCGAGGCGGCGGCGAGGAACTCGTACGCCCGGTAATGCGGCGCGTGCGGGAACGGCAGCGCCAGCTGGCGCGGCGCCAAAACGGAGTTGGCCGGCCCGGCGCCGCTCAGGGCTCGCCCTCCTGGTGCGACGGCAATTCGAGGTAGAGCGGGCTCTGCAGATAGCGGTGCAGCCAGAACCGGCACAGCACGCCGATGACCGCCGCCATCGGCACCGCCAGCAGCACGCCGAGGAAGCCAAACGCCGCCCCGCCGGCGAACAGCGCGAAAATCACCCACACCGCGTGCAGTTCCACCCGGTCGCCCAGAAAGCGCGGATAGATGACATACCCCTCCAGCGTCTGGCCGGCGACGAACACCCCCACCACGATCAGCACCTCGGTCCAGGTGGGAAACTGCGCCAGCGCCAGGCCGATCGAGGTCACCGCCCCGGTGATGCTGCCCACATACGGGATGAACGACAGCACCCCCGCCGACAGCCCGACGATCAGGCCGAGATCGAGCCCCGCCAGCGACAGCGCGACGGCATAGAACAGCGCCAGCACAATGCAGCAGAACGCCTGCCCGCGCAGCCAGGCCGACAGAATGCGGTCCACTTCCCGCGCCTGCGCGCGCAGCACGCCCGCGTAGCGGCGCGGCAGCCAGCCGTCGATGCGCGCCACCAGATCCGGCCAGTCGCGCAGCAGGTAGAACGCCACCACCGGCGTGACCAGCAGCAGCGTCGCCACGTTGAACAGCGCGAAGCTGCCGCCGATCAGCCGGCTGATCGCGGTGACCAGCACCGACAGCATCGTGCCCGCCTGCCCGGCCACCAGGTCGCGCAGCTTCGCGTCGACGAATTCCGGCCCCAGACGTTCCTGCAGATGCGCGATCACCTCGGTGGCGAAGCCGCGGATGGCGCCGACATAGTTGGGCAGCCGGGTGATCAGGATGCCGATCTGCGCCAGAATGAGCGGATAGAGCAGCAGCGCGAACACCAGCGCGACCGCCAGCAGCGCCACGATCATGAGCAGCGCCGCCACCCCGCGCGGCACCCCCGCACGGGTCAGCCGCCGGGCCGGGGGGTCGAGAAAATAGGCCGTCCCCGCCGCCGCCACGAACGGCAGCAGCACCGAGGCGAACAGTTGCAGCGACACCCAGCCGCCCACCAGCAGGGCGGCCAGGATCGCCAGCCGTTGCATGCGGGTGGTGGCGCGCCCAGTCTCCGCCCCATTCCGTTCGGCCCCGTTGCGCTCGCCGCGTGCGTGTTCGGGCAGGCGCGGTGGGGACGCGAACGGTGCACTCATCGTGCCCGCGCCGCCATCCACACATAAGCGCCCCCCGAAGCCAGCGTGCTTGCCGCCACCACCCAGCTCAGCGCCAGCGTCAGCAGCGGCCATTGCCATCCCATCGCCACCATCGCCAGGACCAGCCCGACCAGCAGAAGCTGCAGCAATGTGTTCAGCTTGGAAACCAGCAGCGGCCGGATCGCCACCTTCTGGCCGCTCACCCCGAGCACCAGCACGCCGCCGACGATCACCAGGTCGCGAAACACCACCAGGATCGCCAGCCAGTCCGCCAGATGGTGCACCGCCGCCAGGGTGACGTACATCGACACCAGCAAAAGCTTGTCCGCGACCGGGTCGAGCACCGTGCCCACCACGGTCGGGCCCCGGCGACGCGCCAGCCACCCGTCCAGCGCGTCCGACGCGCTCGCCGCCACGAACAGCCAGAACGACGCGGCGAACTGGTCGCGCAGCACCAGCCATACCGAAGCCGGCACGGCACAGAGCCGCGCGAAGGTGATCACGTTGGGCAGGTTGATCACCGGATGTCCCGCCGGAGCCGGCAACGGCGCGCCTTCAGGCATCGCCGCCCCCACCGGCGGTTGCGCCGCGGTAGGCGCTATGGTTCCTTGCGCGTCCCCACCTTGTCATGATTCGCATGGTCATGGCTGCATCATATCGAGGTCCGGCATGGCAAGCATGACCTATCGCGCTTCCGGCGTGGACATCGACGCGGGCGACTCGCTGGTCGAGCGCATCAAGCCCCTTGCCCGCGCCACCGCCCGCCCCGGCGTGCTCGGCGGCATCGGCGGCTTCGGCGCGCTGTTCGACCCGCGCGCCGCCGGCTTCCGCGACCCGGTGCTGGTTTCGTCCACCGACGGTGTAGGCACCAAGCTGCGCATCGCCATCGACACCGGCCGGCACGACAGCGTCGGCATCGACCTGGTTGCCATGTGCGTCAACGACCTGGTGGTGCAAGGGGCCGAGCCGCTGTTTTTCCTGGATTATTTTGCCACCGGCCGGCTTTCGGTGGAGCAGGCCGCGCGGGTCATCGCCGGCATCGCCCAGGGCTGCCGCCTCGCCGGCTGCGCGCTCGCCGGCGGCGAAACCGCGGAAATGCCCGGCATGTACGGCGCCGGCGACTATGACCTCGCCGGCTTCGCCGTCGGCGCCGCCGAGCGCGGCACGCTGCTGCCGCACGGGGTGGCGCCGGGCGACACGGTGCTCGGCCTGGCCAGCAGCGGCGTGCATTCCAACGGGTTTTCGCTGGTGCGCCGCATCGTCGATGCCACCGATGCCGGCTGGGCGACGCCCGCACCCTTCGCCGAGGGTGTTACGCTTGGGGACGCGCTGCTGGCGCCGACGCGGATTTATGTGCGCTCGCTGCTGGCGCTGCACCGCGCCGGGCTGATGAAGGCGGCCGCCCACGTCACCGGCGGCGGCCTGCCCGGCAACCTGCCCCGGGTGCTGCCGGCGGGCACGCGCGCCGTGCTCGATGCCGCCACCTGGCCGCTGCCGCCGGTGTTCGGCTGGCTCGCCCGCACCGGCGCCGTTGCGCCCGAGGAGATGCTGCGGGTGTTCAACTGCGGCATCGGCATGGCGGTGGTGACCGCCGAGCCCGGCGCCGCCCGCGCCGTGCTGGAAGCCGCGGGCGAGACCGTGTTCGCCATCGGCCGCATCGAGGCCGCCGCGGCGGATGCCGAACCGCAGACCAGCATCGCCCTGCCGGCGGACTGGCTGGCGTGAGGCGCCGCGTCGGGATCCTGATCTCCGGCCGCGGCTCCAACATGGAAGCCCTGCTGCGCGCCGCGGCCGGGCCGGGCTATCCCGCCGAGGTGGCGCTGGTGCTGTCGAACAATCCGGACGCGCCGGGGCTGGAGATCGCGCGCGCGTCCGGCATCGCCGCCGCCAGCGTCGACCACCGCAAATTCCGGCGCGACCGCGCCGCGCATGAGGCGGCGCTGGCCGAGGCGCTGGACGCGGCCGGGGTCGAGATCGTTTGCCTGGCCGGCTACATGCGGCTGCTGACGCCGTTCCTGGTGGGTCGCTACGCGGACCGGATGCTGAACATCCACCCCAGCCTGCTGCCGGCGTTTCCGGGCCTGGACACGCATGCGCGGGCGCTTGCCGCCGGGGTGAAGCTGCACGGCTGCACGGTGCATCTGGTCACCGAGGCGATGGATGAGGGGCCGATCCTCGCCCAGGCCGCCGTGCCGGTGCTGCCGGGCGATAACGAGGCGGCGCTGGCGGCGCGGGTGCTGACACAGGAGCATCGTTTATATCCGCTCGCCCTGCGGGGTTTCATCGACGGCACGGCCGCGCTGCCCGCCCCTGGGGCGGCGCTGGTCAACCCCTTGCCGCCGCTGGAGTGCGGTTTCTGAGCGCCTTTCGATGGGGCGACACGACCGTCAGCCCGATGTCTCCAGCTTTTTGGCGCGGCGTTCATGCCATCGCCGCTCGGCATCGGCCCAGTTGCCGTCGCGGCTCGTGATGCGGCGCACCATGAGCAGGGTCACGACGCCCGCGTCGTCATAGCCGCCCTCGGACACCACCAGCCACGCCGCCATGCCGGCGGAGTCCAGGGAGTCTCCGAGCGAGCGGATTTCCTCCGGCGACGGGTCGGTGCGGATCCCGATTGTCGAATGATGACCGTCTTCGGCCACCACCAGCCAGCGTCTTTCCTTGCGCATGCCACCACCGCCCCGGCAGACCGTTGTCAATGTATGTTCACGGGCGAACCCGGCCCGATCGGGGCGGGCGGTGGCCCGGCCTTCCTTCTCCCCCTCCCTCAAGGGGAGGGGGAGAAGGACCCTCCGCTACGGCAACGTTCCCGTTACCCGACGATCTCGATCCCGGCGAAGAAAAACGCGATTTCAGTCGCCGCGTTCTCGGTGCTGTCTGAGCCGTGCACCGAATTGGCTTCGATATTCTCGGCGAACTCGCGGCGGATCGTGCCGGGGGCCGCGTTGGCCGGGTTGGTCGCGCCCATGATTTCGCGGTTGCGCGCGACGGCGCCCTCGCCTTCCAGCACCTGCACCACCACCGGGCCGGAGACCATGAAGGTCACCAGGTCGCGGAAGAAGCCGCGCTCGCGGTGCACGCCGTAGAACGCCTCCGCCTGGACGAGCGAGAGTTGCAGGCGCTTCTGCGCGACGATGCGCAGGCCGGCTTCCTCGAACTTGGCGTTGATTTTCCCGGTCAGGTTGCGCCGTGTGGCGTCCGGCTTGATGATGGACAGGGTGCGCTCGGTCGCCATGGAAGGCTCCTTTGGGTGCGTGGGGGCGTGGCGCGGCGCTTTAGAGCACGGGCCGGCTGGGGGCAACCCTGGGGGGCGGTGATGCATCCGGCTGAATATCGGCTTTCAACCTGAAGGCGACCTTCAAAAAGCTGCGTCTCCAATGACAGGGGAGCCGGCGCCATGCCGAGGCAAGGGTCAATGCGATGAAACTCAGTTGGGAGGCTCTCGCAACCGGTCACGCCTTGGCGTTCGCCGGCCAGAAAGTGCGGTTGGAGGGATGGCTTTGCGCTCCCGACTTTGCCGGCCGCCGGGTGATGGTCGCGGAGCCGCCCTGCTGTGCGGGCTGCCTGCCCGGCCCGGCCATCGCGCGCGTGCAGGTGGCTGCGGCAACCCACCCCGGCAGTGGCCCGGTGATGCTGGAGGGGACACTCCAACAAATCGATGGCATCTGGCACCTGTGTGACGCACGGCCGGTGTGGCGCGGGTTGCAACGCAGGGGATTGCTGGCAACGCCTGCGTTGCTCTGCCTGGCCGCCGCGGCGCCGGCGGTCGATGCGCAGAACGTGACCGCCGACGTGGCCACGGTCGACGTGCATTCGCATGCGGGCAAGCTGCTCCATGTGAGGTCGAACGCGCCGTTCACGCCGGTTGCCGATCCGATGCGGCAAGGCGGACTGGCGGTTGTTTGCCTTGCCATCGTTTCCGATTCGCCGACGCATCGGGTCATGGCGGATCGCCGCATCCACCCGTTCAGGACCCCTGCGCCAGGTGAACTTTATGCTTACGCGCAGCTGGCGTTCGCGCGCCTGCATGCCCTTGCGCGCGCGCAGTCCCTGACAATCGTGACCGACGCCGCGGGGCTGCATGCGGCCCGGGCCGCCCGGCCCTGCGTGGTCGTGGCGGCCGAGGGCGGCGATTTCCTCGAGGGCAATCCCGATCGCGTGGACGAAGCCTATGAACGCTGGCAGCTTCGCCACCTCCAGCTGACCCACTACCGGATCAACGAACTCGGCGACATTCAGACCGAGAATCCCGTGCATGGCGGCCTGACCGATGTCGGCGCAGAGGTGATCCGGCGCTGCAATGCCCGCGGCATTGTCGTGGACGTGGCGCATGGAACGCTTGATCTGGTGCGTCGTGCCGCCGAGGTCACGACGAAGCCGCTGGTGCTGTCGCACACCTCGCTCACCACCCGCCCGCGCCCCTACACCCGCCTGATCACGCCGGAACATGCGCGGCTGGTCGCCGGAACCGGCGGAATGATCGGGATCTGGCCGGTGGCGGAGATCTTCCCCGATATGGCCGCGTTGGCGGGCGGCATGGCGCGCATGGCGGCCGTGGCGGGGGTAGACCATGTCGGTCTCGGCACGGATTCGCTGGGGCTGGTCGGACCGGCGACCTTCGACAGCTATGCCCAGCTTCCCGGCCTGACGACGGCCCTGCTGGCCGCCGGCTTCGGACCGGATGACGTTCCGCAAGCTGCTCGGCGGCAATTACGCACGCGTGTTCGCGGCCAGCATGGCGTAGGCGACGAGGAGCCTGCGTAGCCCGCGTGGGGCGGATAAGCGGAGCGCCATCCGCCGTCGCAACCAGCGATTTCCTCGGTGTCGGCAACGAGCTATGGGAAGCAATAGAACGGCGATGACACATTGCGGCATCGCGCCTGATCCAGAAACGCCTGCAAACGGGGGCTTGCGTTGGCGGATGACGCTACGCTTATCCGCCCTACGCTTGCTGAATGTCGGCTTTCGCCCCTCCTAGGAATTTTACCGTCGGCGGCCGAAACACCGATCTTGGCCGGAAGCTGTCCGTCTGCTCACGAGCGAATTGGCACGAAACCGGACATTGCTTTGGCGCAGGAGAACGTCCGCTGTCGACGCTAAGCGGACTCCCCCGATGAGCCGCTTGGCGGCCCAGCGCTGCAACACGCCGATGGCAGGCGTTGTGACCCGTCCCGTGATGACGACGGCGACGGGGCGTCACGGTTGCGTCGTGGTGCCACGCGCCGCCATGAGCTAACGTTCCTGCCGGACCGCCTGTCGGGGCGGGGCAACCGACCCGCGTCGGCCGCACCAGGGAGAATGCACCATGACCAGGATACCGACCCTGATTGCTCGCGTCGCCCTTCCCGTCCTGCTGGGCACCGCACTCACGGCCAGCCCGTCTCCCGTGGCGCGCGCGGCCGACCCGATCAGCGAGCAGGATGCGCATTTCATCGGTGTGACGGCCTACGTCTTTTTCTACTCCCTGGTGACGATGGACGTGACGCGCAAGCAGTTGACCAACGTCGCCAAGCCCGAGGGTATCCACACGCCGATGAATGCGTTCGCCAGCCTCGGCGCATTCCCGCCGGCCGACATGAAGGTCGTGGTCCGACCAAACTTCGACACTCTGTATTCCAGTGCATGGCTCGATCTGACCAAGGAGCCGATGATCGTCTCGGTGCCGGATACGCATGGGCGCTACTACCTGCTGCCGATGCTTGATATGTGGACCGACGTGTTCGCCTCCCCGGGCTGGCGCACCACCGGAACCCACGCCGGCGATTACGCCGTGGTGCCGCCGGATTGGCGCGGCTCGCTACCTGACGGCGTTGGTCGCATCGACGCGCCCACGCCGTATGTCTGGATTATCGGCCGGACCAAGACTGACGGTCCGCCTGACTACGACGCCGTTCACGCGATTCAGGCAGGCCTAAAAATCACGCCGCTGTCGGGCTGGGGCAAAGCCGCCGAGCCGGTGATCGGCACCGTCGATCCCGGCGTTGACATGAAGACGCCGCCGAAAACGACGGTCGATACGATGCCAGCCGGCAAGTTCTTCGCCTACGCCGCCGAAATTCTCAAGTTGCAACCACCACACGCCACCGATCAACCGATCCTTGCTCAGATGAAGCGGATCGGAATCGAGAGGGGCAGGAGCTTCGACATCGACAAGGTTGATCCGGCAATCAAGGCCGGACTGGAAACCGCCCCCGAGGACGCCTTGAAGTTGATGGCGTGGAAAGTGGCTACCCTGGCCCGCGTCGTAAACGGCTGGTCAATGAACACCGACACGATGGGCGTCTACGGCAACTACTACCTGAAACGCGCGCTCGTCACGCAGTATGGCCTGGGCGCGAACCTGCCAGAGGACGCGATCTATCCGCTCAACCTTGCAGACGATACAGGCAAGCCGCTGGATGGCGCGGCTGCCTATGTTCTGCATTTCGAGAGGGACGCCGCGCCACCGGTGAATGCCTTCTGGTCTGTCACGCTCTATGACAGTGAAGGCTTCCAGGTTCCGAACAGCTTCAACCGGTTTGCGGTCAGTAGTTGGATGCCGCTCAAACACAACCCAGACGGCTCTCTCGATCTCTACTTCCAGAACGCTAACCCAGGTGCCGACAAGGAGGCGAACTGGCTGCCGGCACCGAAGGGACCGTTCAACCTCACGATGCGGCTCTATGCGCCGAAGAGCGATGCCCTGACCGGGAAGTGGAATCCGCCGCCGGTGACGAAGGCAGCCCAGCCGACGCTCTTGCCGACACAATAGGCTTCGTTGCACGGCTAAGCCGCGCGGGTCTGGGTTACCACAACAAGGCGCTTCCCTCTGACCCGATGCGGCGCTGATGCCGCACCGGGCCGGGTACGAAAGTCAGCAATCCACCCATTGGAGCCCTTTGGCTCGGGGTGGCGGGATGTCCGTTTTCGAGGAGCGCCGTGGTTCGCCCGAACGACCGCCATGGGCGCGTAACGGACGCCGGAGCGGCGAGCCATCTACGGCCGCGCCCCACCCATTTCCGACATTCGACCGGACACGCCACATGCGCAACCGAAGCGAAGGAAGGCCAGGGCTCCGCCCTGGACCCGGCAGGGGGCAGTGGCCCCCTGCACCCCATTCCTTACGTAACGGGCTCCACCCCCGGCCGTTCATCGGAGCCAGAACGCCACCCCGCGCCGTCACACCCCGCATCAACCCGCCCCGCCTGCTGATACGTACCATCCATAACCATCTTTGACCTGGATCAAAGCCCGCCCCACCCATCCACGTCACAAGCTCCCAGGCCCTCCATCTCCACCCCGGAACACGCAACAATGTTGCGCGCGCACCCGCGTCTTTGGTCGTTCAGGCATTCCACCCGCCGGCAACACCCCCCTTGCGAGCCCCTGCCCACGCAGGCATGGTGCGGCCCTCACCGACGGGGTGGCCCTGACCCCGCCTCCCCCTCCCCTGTACGAAAGGAATTCCGATGCGCCTTGCGGTGCTAAAGGAACGCGCCGACTCTGAAACGCGCGTCGCCGCGACACCGGACACGGTGAAGAAACTGGTCGGCCTCGGCCTGACCGTCGCCGTCGAAAGCGGTGCCGGCGCCGGAGCGGCCATCGCGGACGCCGATTATCAGGCCGCCGGTGCGGAAATCGCCGCCGATGCCGCCGCCGCCCTCGCCGGCGC
The DNA here is from genome assembly GCA_963714255.1 of uncultured Alphaproteobacteria bacterium. Taxonomy (GTDB): domain Bacteria; phylum Pseudomonadota; class Alphaproteobacteria; order Acetobacterales; family Acetobacteraceae; genus Rhodovastum. The sequence continues at coordinate 50,780 of CAVQNU010000013.1, read as the reverse complement.
CGGCATCGTCTTCGCCGTCCGCCTGCCCGCCCCCGAACAACGGAGCCTGATCCCGCGCGGCGCCCTGCTGGTGGCCACCATCGGCGCCCAGGGCGACCCCGCTTTGGTCAAGTCGCTCGCCGAAGCCGGCATCGACGTGGCAGCGCTGGAACTGCTGCCGCGCATCACCCGTGCGCAGAGCATGGACGTGCTGTCCAGCCAGGCCAACCTGGCCGGCTACCGCGCGGTGATCGAAGGGGCGGCGGCGTTCGAGCGCGGCTTCCCGATGATGATGACCGCCGCCGGCACCGTGCCGCCGGCGCGGGTGTTCGTGGTCGGCGCCGGTGTGGCCGGGTTGCAGGCCATCGCCACCGCCCGCAGGCTCGGCGCCATCGTCTCGGCCACCGACGTGCGCCCGGCCGCGAAGGACGAAATCCGCTCGCTCGGCGCCACCTTCATCGGCGTGGAAGACGCGGAAACCGCCCAGCAGACCGGCGCCTATGCGAAGGAAATGAGCGACGAGTTCCGCCGCAAGCAGGCCGAGCTGATCGCCGCCACGGTGGCCAAGAACGATCTGGTCATCACCACCGCTTTGGTGCAGGGCCGCAAAGCCCCGGTGATCGTCACCGCCGCGGCGGTGGAGGCGATGAAGGCCGGCAGCGTGGTGGTGGACATCGCCGCGGATGCCGGCGGCAACTGCGCGCTGACCAGGCCGGGCGAGGCCACTACCACCCCGAACGGCGTGCGCATCCTGGGCTGGTACAACTGGCCCGGCCGCATCGCGGTTGCCGCAAGCAGCCTGTATGCGCGCAACCTGCTGACGTTCCTGACCAATTTCTGGGACAAGGCGGAAAAAGCGCCGAAGCTGCCGGCCGAGGACGACATCGTCAAAGGTGTGCTGCTCACCCGCGGCGGCGCCGTGGTGCACCCGGCCTTCCTGCCCCAGCAAGCCGCCTGATCCCGGAGGAAAGGCAAGGATGACCCTGATCGATCTGGCCGTGCAGGCCATGGGCTTCGCGGCGGGCACGGTTGCGCACGCCGCCGAGGCTGCCGGCGTCGAGGCGGCGGCCGATACCGTCGCCCCCTTCGTGTTCCTGTTCGCCGTCTTCCTGATGGCGGTTTTCGTCGGCTACTACGTGGTCTGGAACGTCACCCCGGCGCTGCATTCGCCGCTGATGGCGGTGACCAACGGCATCTCCTCGGTGATCATCGTCGGCGCCATGCTGGCGACCGGGCTGGCCACCTCGGCCTGGGCAAACGGCTTCGGCTTCCTGGCCGTGACGCTGGCCAGCGTGAACATCTTCGGCGGGTTCTTCGTGACCTACCGGATGCTGTCCATGTTCAAGTCCAAGAAGAAGGCGTGAGGGTCCCACCATGTCCGCTTCCCTCACCTCGTTCCTCTATCTCGTCGCCGCGGTGCTGTTCATCCTCGCCCTGCGCGGCCTGTCGCACCCGGAAACCTCGCGCCGCGGCAATCTGCTGGGCGTGACCGGCATGGCGGTGGCCGTGCTGGTGACCTTCGCCCATCACGGCATGTTCTCCTCGACGGCGCTGCTGATCCCGCTCGGCATCGCCATCGGCGGCAGCATCGGCTACTTCATCGCCTCGCGCATTCAGATGACGGCGCTGCCGCAGCTGGTGGCGGCATTCCACTCGCTGGTCGGTCTGGCCGCGGTGTTCGTCGCCGCCGCGGCGCTGAACGCACCGGAAGCGTTCGGCATCGGCACGCCGGGCCATATCCATGCCCAGAGCCTGGTCGAGATGTCGCTGGGGCTTGCCATCGGCGCCGTCACCTTCTCGGGCTCGGTGATCGCGTTCGCCAAGCTGCAGGCGCTGATGAGCGGGGCGCCGATCACCTTCGCCAACCAGCACCGCATCAATGCCGGCATCGGCGGGGCGATCGGCTTCCTGATCCTGCTGTTCATCGTCACCGGCGGCAGCCACATCGTGTTCTGGCTGCTCGCCATCCTGTCGATCGCCATCGGTTTCCTGCTGATCATTCCGATCGGCGGCGCGGATATGCCGGTGGTCGTGTCGATGCTGAACAGCTACTCGGGCTGGGCGGCGGCGGGCATCGGCTTCACCATCGGCAACCTCGCCCTGATCATCACCGGCGCGCTGGTCGGCGCGTCGGGCGCGATCCTGTCCTACATCATGTGCAAGGGCATGAACCGCAGCATCATCAACGTGCTGCTGGGCGGCTTCGGCAATGACGGCGGCGTGGTGGCGGCGGCCCATGGGACGGAGCAACGCAGCGTCCGGTCGGGTGCTGCCGACGACGCTGCGTTCATCATGAAGAACGCCTCCAAGGTCATCATCGTGCCCGGTTACGGCATGGCGGTGGCGCAGGCGCAGCACGCCGTGCGGGAAATGGCCGATCTGCTCAAGAAGGACGGGGTGGACGTGAAATACGCCATCCATCCGGTGGCGGGGCGCATGCCGGGGCACATGAACGTGCTGCTGGCCGAAGCCAACGTGCCGTACGACGAGGTGTTCGAACTGGAAGACATCAATAACGAGTTCAGCACCGCCGACGTGGCCTATGTGATCGGCGCCAACGACGTGACCAACCCGGCGGCCAAGACCGACAAATCCTCGGCGATCTACGGCATGCCGATCCTGGATGTCGAAAAGGCCGGCACGGTGCTGTTCATCAAGCGCTCGATGGCCTCGGGCTATGCGGGGGTGGAGAACGAGCTGTTCTTCCGGCCGAACACGATGATGCTGTTCGGCGACGCTAAGAAAATGACCGAGGAAGTCGTCAAGTCACTCGGGCATTGATCTGCGGGCACTTCAAACCCCCAGGGAGCGGCGCTCCCTGGGGTTTTTTATGCCCGGATGCCGACCCGGCTACCAGCCGCGTCCGCGATACCAGCCGCCGCCACCGCCGCCATACCAGCCGCCAACGACGACGGGAGCCGGGGCATAATAGCCGCCCGGCCCATACGCCGGGGCAACCACGCAGCCTCCCAGCGCCAGCAAGGCCAGAGCGGCGAGCGGCGCGAGCAAGCTGCGGACATGCGGACAAAAAGACATGGCGGTCCTCCTGCGATCCTGGCCGGCATCGGGCGCCGGGAATGGGGCGCTTTCAAGGAGGCTATATGGGGATCGTGGGGCAAAGGAAGGAAGGCCAGGGCTCTGCCCTGGACCCGCAAGGGGGCAGTGGCCCCCTTGACCCCATTTCTTAAGTAGCGGGGTCCAGGGCAGAGCCCTGGCCTTCCTTTGCCGTCGCCGATGAAGCCGCGCTTTGGCCATGTTCCCCTTGCACCCTGAAAACTTGTTCTCCGAGGAGCTGGAGCGATGCGTCCCGCCACCCCCCTGTTCCGCCTCTCCGCCGGCCTGGCCGTCACCGGGCTGCTCCTCGGGCCATTGGCCACGCCGCAGGCCGCCGGCCAGCCCGCCCCCCCGCCGCAGGTCACCACTGCCGCGGCGCTCGGCGACCCGCCCGCGCGGGTCGGCCGCCTCGCGCGCCTGTCGGGTACCGTCTCGTTCCGCACGGCCGACGAAACCCATTGGAACCCGGCCACGCCGAACTATCCGGTCACCTCCGGCAATTTCATCTGGACCGAGCCGCAGGCGGCTGCCGACATCGAAATCGGCCCGAGCCGGCTGACGCTGGACGGCGCCACCGAATGCGACATCGACCGGCTCGACGACCAGTCGCTGGCCGCTTCCGTCGCGCAGGGCCGCGTGTACCTGGACCTGCGCGACGGCGGGCCGGGCAGCGCCGTCACGCTGCGCACGCCGCGCGGCACCGTCACGATCGCCCAGACCGGGCGCTATCTGGTTGCCGCCGGTGACGTATCGACACCGACCCGGATTACGGTGGTGGACGGCGCGGCGCAGATCGGCGCCGACGGATTGGCGCTCGCCGTCGGTCCCGGCCAGACCGCCACGATCACCGGCAGCGACCATTTCGCGGGCAGTGTCGGCCCGCAGGAGCCGGATGTTTTCCTGGCGGCACAGCTCGCCCGGGCGTTTCCCGCCGCCGCCAGCCAGGGAGCGGCGCCCCCCGAACTGGTCATGGCCATGACCGGCGTGGAGCCGCTGCTGGAGACCGGCGAGTGGGCGCAGGTGCCCGACTACGGCCAGGTTTGGTATCCGCCGGTCGCGGCGGGTTGGGTTCCCTATCGCAGCGGGCACTGGGCCTGGGCGTCGCCCTGGGGCTGGACCTGGGTGGACGCGGCGCCCTGGGGGTTCGCGCCGTTCCATTACGGCCGCTGGGTCGAGGCCGGTGGCCGCTGGGGCTGGATTCCGGCGGGCGCGGGCGGCGGCGAATACGGACGGCCGGTCTATGCGCCGGCGCTGGTGAACTGGGTGGGCGTGGCCGCCGGTGCCGCTGTCGGCCTGGCCGCGGGGTTGGCGATCGGGGCGGCCGTCGGGTGGATTCCGCTGGGGCCGCGCGAACCGTACCGTCCCTGGTATCACGCCAGCCGCGATTATTTCGCCCGGGTCAACCGCGGCAACGTCACGAATATCACCAACATCACCAATGTCACGAACGTCAACAATTTCGTCAATCGCGGCGCCGGCAGCTATGGCACGCCGTCCGGGGTCGCCGGTGGTCCGCGCCCCGGCGGCCAATGGGCGGGCATGACGCCGCAGATGCTGGCCGCCGCCCGACCGGTAACCCAGGTGCCGGTCCGGCCGACCCTGGCGACCCCCGGGGTCACCCCCGTCGTGGCGCGCCAGTTGTCGCTTGCGCCGGTTCCTCCCGGCAACGCCGCACCGCCGGTTGCGCCCGGTCCCGCCGTGCTCGCGCACAGCGCCGGGGCCGCAACCCCGCTGCTGTTGCGCGCGCCGGGCGGCGGATCGTCCGGGACCTGTCGCACCGCAGACCGGCCAGCCGGCTGCTGGGGCAACGTTGCACCAGACTCTGCCGGCGCTGGCGACGCCAGGAGCCGGGCGACCGCCGCCAACCACTGCCGCGCCGCCAGCGGGGACTGATCTGTCCGCCACCCACCCACCCGGGCCGACGCCAGGCAACCTGTCGGCACGGCCCTTCAGCGTGACGCCGGGCGCTCCCGCTTCCGTCTCGACCGCACCGGGTCCGAGCATCACCCGGCCGGCACAAGGAGCCGGCACCAATGAGCATTCGCGGCAGCGCGCCACCGCCCCGGCGGGCACTGGCCAGCCGCCGCCGCGGCCGAGCACGCCGCCCCCGCAACCTTATGTCGCGCCGCCAAGGACCGCACTGCCGACCGTCCACACGCCAACCCAGACCTTCCAGCCCGAGCGGCGCGTGACCCCGAATTTCCAACCGCCGCCACAACGCTCGGCGCCCCCGCCGCAGCCGCCACCGCCACAGCACAACGAGGGCAGCCAGCGCCACGCCTGCCCGGCGGGCCATACGCATTGCTGAGGCGCTGGTGGCAATAGGAAGGCCAGGGCTCTGCCCTGGCCTTCCCCTTACGCCGCATGCGGCCCGGCAACCTGCGCCATCAACGGAACCAGCGCCCGGTACTCGCCCGCGCGCGGCGAGGCCGGGCGCCAGACCAGCCCGAGCGTCCGCCAGCCGCCCGCCCCGGCGAGCGGGCGCAGCACCAGATCGGTCCCCGCCACGATGCCGGCCTGCACCGCAATCCGCGGCAGCAGCGTGACGCCAAGCCCCCCCGCCACCATCTGCACCAGCGTGTGCAGGCTGGTGGCGGCGAATCCGTCCGGCTCCGCCGGGTCACGCACCGGCCCCTCCCCGCGCGCGAAGCCGCAGACCTCCAGCGCGTGGTCGCGCAGGCAGTGCCCGTCTTCCAGCAGCAGCAGCCGCTCGGTCTGCAACGCCGCCGCAGGCACCGCATCGCGCGCCGCCAGCACATGGCCGGGCGGCAACGCGGCGAAGAATGCGTCGCGGGCCAGATTGACCGTCTCCGCCCCGGCGCTGGCGCAAGGCAGCGCCAGCAGCAGCAGGTCGAGGCGCCCGTCATTGAGCTGCGCCAGCAGCCGGTCGGTGGTGTCCTCGCGCAGATACAGCCGCAGCAGCGGATAGGACCGGCGCAGCGCCGGCATCAGGCGCGGCAGCAGGAACGGGCCGACGGTGGGAATCACGCCCAGCCGCAGCGCCCCGCTCATCGGCGCGCGCGCCGCCGCCGCCGCCTCGGCCACCGCTTCCAGGCTGCGCAGCGCCGCCCGGGCACGGCTGGCGATCTCGCGGCCCAACGCGGTGAACACCACCCGCTTGCCGGCATCGCGCTCCAGCAGCCGCGCGTCCAGTTGCCGCTCCAGAGCGAGAATGCCGGCCGAAAGGGTGGACTGGGTAACGGCGCAAGACTCGGCGGCGCGGCCGAAATGCTGGTGTTCGGCCAGCGCGAGAAGATAACGGAGTTGCTGCGGCGATGGCAGGGGCGTCATCGATACGACCGATCAAAGCGACCAAAACAATTCATTGGCACGTTCAACTGCGGCACGCCATACCGCCCCTGCATACCGACGCGGCCGCTCCCCCCGTGCCGCATGTCTCAAAGGAAGGACCATCCTTATGCTCACCGTTGGCGACAAGTTCCCCGCCTTCAATCTCGCCGCCGTCAAGGGCGGTGCCGAGGGCCTCGGCGGTCCCGGCAAGTCGTTCATCGACATCACCAGCGAGTCGGACGCGGGCAAGTGGAAGGTCGTGTTCTTCTGGCCGAAGGACTTCACCTTCATCTGCCCGACCGAAATCGCCGCCTTCGGCAAGCTGGCCATCGAATTCGCCGACCGTGACGCGGTGCTCTACGGCGTTTCCACCGACAGCGAGTTCGTGCACCTGAACTGGCGCCTGCACAACGCCGACATCCACGACCTGCCGATCCCGATGCTGGCCGACGTGAAGCGCGAGCTGTCCGAAGCGCTCGGCATTCTCGACAAGGCGGCCGGCGTGGCGCTGCGGGCCACCTTCATCGTCGATCCCCAGGGCACCATCCAGTGGGCGGCGGTGAACGGGCTGAATGTCGGGCGCAACCCGCAGGAAGTGCTGCGCGTGCTCGACGCCCTGCAGACCGACGAGCTGTGCCCGTGCAACTGGGAAAAAGGCACCGAAACCCTGAAGCCGCAGCTGATCTTCGAGCGCGCGGCCTGATCCGGGCCTGCCCGGCGGACCAGGAATGGGGAGGGGTCAGGCCCCTCCCCTTTTGCATCAAAGGACAAACGATGTCGCTCGAAGCCCTGCGTGCCCGGCTGCCGGAGTACGCCAAGGATCTCAAACTCAACCTCGGCTCGCTGGCGACCGAGCCGGGGCTGACCGTGCAGCAGCGCGCCGGAACCTTCATCGCCAGCGCGCTCGCCGCGCGCAACGCCGAGGTCACCCGCGCCCTGGTGGCCGAGTTCGGCCCGCTGCTCAGCCCGGAAGCGCTGACCGCGGCCAAGGCGGCGGCGGCCATCATGGGCATGAACAATGTGTATTACCGCTTCACCCATCTGGTCGGCGGCGAATATCCCCGCCTGCCTGCCAAGCTGCGCATGAACGTCATGGCCAAGCCGGGGGTGGAGAAGGCGGATTTCGAGCTCTGGTCGCTCGCGGTCTCGGCCATCAACGGGTGCGGCATGTGCATGGAGGCGCATGAACGCGTGGTGGTGCAGGCCGGGCTCGGGCGCGAGCAGGTGCAGGCGGCGGTGCGAATCGCCGCCGTGGTCCATGCGGTGGCGGCGACGCTCGATGGCGAGGACGCGCTGGGGAGCTAAGCGAAGCCAGGGGCAGAGGCCCTGGCCTTGCTCACGATCAGACCGCCGCTTGCCGGCACGATGGCCTGTGTTACGCTATGCAACGCAACCGCAAGAGACGGTCTTCCATGATGTTACGCGGCTCGCCGGCGCGGCCAGCGCGGGTTTGCACCCGGTGTCGCTGACCTACGCCGCGACCAGCCTGCTCGTGTTCGCCGCCCTCGTCGCATCGGCCAAGTGCGGCGCTGCTGTGCGCGCCCGCGCACCGGGCACGCTGGCTTCGGGCGCAGCGCGCGACGTGATCCGGCGCGTGTTCACCCTGATTGCGGTGCTGGCGGCGTTGATGCTCGGCATGGGCATCGCCTCGCTGAAATCGACATTCGACAGTGCCGACCGCGACGTTCGCCGGCTCGCATCGGAAATCGAGAAGCTGGACCACACGCTGCACCGTCTCGGGCCGGCAGCGGCCGAAGCCCGACAGTTGCTGGCGCGTCTCACCGCCGCGGTCGTAGCCGACACATTTCCCGAACTGGATGCATCGGCCGGCGGCAAACCGCGGATCAGCAATGATCTGCAGGACGAGCTCGACGCGTCGCTGGAACGTCTCGGCGCCGGCCCCGCGGTGCCGCGCGTTGTCGTCCAGGCACAGGCGGCGCTGCACGACATCGTCCAGACGCGATGGAACATGGAGGAACTAACTGGACCGAGCGTGTCGGGGTGGCAACTCGGCGTGCTGGTGTTCTGGCTGATGTTGATCTTCGCGGGCCTCGGGCTGTTCGCACCGCGCAATAAGCTGGTGGTGGCGGTGCTGTTGCTCTGTGCCGCGGCACTGTCCGGCGCGGTGTTCCTGCTCACCGAGTTCGACAACCCGTTCGCCGGCGTTATCACCGTCTCCAGCGAGCCATTGCTGCACGCCATGCACGCAATCACCGAGAACTGAGCATCGCTTGCTGGCAGGCCCTGCGGTTATGCCAAGCCCCGCCCCCAGCGTGAACGGCCCATGGCGGCGGCGGCATCCTGGCCGAGCGTACAGAAACCCTCGGACACCGATGTCAGTCGTGCGTCCCATGCGGCGTTGATCGGCTGGCCCTCGGCGGCAGCGTGAAAACGCACCATCATCATGATCAGAAACAGCGGCTTGACGAACGCCGCCCGCAGCGGTCCCAGCAGCAGAACTGCGACCAGCACGGTCATCACACCGCTGGCCTCGCGCAGGCTGTGCGGCAGCATCAGCGTGACCAGGCCGGCCGGCACCAGCAGCACCAGCCAGAGCAGCACGCTCAGCACCCGCTCCAGGATCACCGACCAGATCGCGGTCTGCAGTACCGGCCTGGCGTTCTGCGCATAGTACACAAGACCTTCGCGCGAACTGCGCCACGTGTCGGCGTCCGAGCGCGCCAGGTTGTGGGAGAAAATCACCTTGTCGATGTACCGCGTCGCCCCCTTCAGCAGGATGTTGACCAGGCCGGAGATCGATTCGAAACCGGGAATCGGACTTAGATCGGCCATCCAGTTCAGCGTGCCATGGATGGTCGCGACCACACCGCGCACCACCGCGTTCAGGCCGAACAGCACATTGGCCTGAGCGAAACGTTCGGTCACGATGCGGCGGCCATACGCGAACATCCCTCCGGCGCATTGCCGACCGCGCCCCTTGTCACAAGCTCGGTCAGCACCGCCACATGGCCGCAGTGGATCAGGTGCAGCACGTAGCGCAGAACCGTGCCCCAGACGAAGCTTGCGGCCAGAATGCAGGTGATCGCCCAGACCCAGCCGAACATATGGGCGACGTGCGTGCCGAGGAACGCCGCGCCGCCGACGGTAATCGCCAGCCAGACGATGGCCGCGAAAGAGGCGCCGAGCAGCATGCCGAACCGCGCCAGCGCATAGGGCAGGCTTTGGATCAGCAGCGCGAACGCCGTGCCGAGCGATGCATCGCGCACCGCCGGCGGGTAGGTGTGCCGCACCGGGGCGGCCTCACCGCTCGACCATCCGGACGTGAAAGGATCTCCCGTGTGCAAGGAAATCCATGATGGATCGCAACGGGTCGACGTGACAAGACGGTGATGGGATGGCGGAAGGTGAAAGGAAGGAAGGCCAGGGCTCTGCCCTGGACCCCGTTCCTTAAGTGATGGGATCCAAGGGGCCACTGCCCCTTGGCGGGTCCAGGGCAGAGCCCTGGCCTTCCTTCCTTCACCCCCCTTCCTCAGGCGGCCATCGCCCGCACCGGCGTGCGCAGCCGTTCGAGCAATCGGGATCGCTCCACCTCGGCCAACCTGATGCTGCGCTCCTTCACGTCCCCGAAGCCGCGAATGCGCTCGGGCAACGACGCCAGCGCTACCGCAACCGGCAGGGTCTCGGGCGCCAGACGCTCGAGAACTTCTTCGATGGTCGCTTCGTACTCGGCAATCAAAGCCCGTTCGCGGGCCCGCTCGGCGGTGCGGGCGAACGGGTCGAGCAGCGTGCCGCGCAGAAACCGCAAGCCCGCGAGGGCGCGGAAGACCGTCATCATCCAGCCGCCATAGGCGCGCTTCAGCAATTGCCCGGTCGCCGGATCGCGCCTGCCGAACAGCGGCACCGCCAGATGGAACGCCAGCCCCTCCATCGCGCCGAACTCGGCCCGCAGCGCCGCGCGGAATTCCGGCGCCGCGAACAGCCGCGCCACCTCCCACTCATCTTTTATCGCCAGCAGCTTCGCATAGGAGCGCGCCACCGCTTCGGTCAGCGCCGTGCCGCCGGAAAAGCGCCGCCCTTCCGCCTCCCGCACGCGCTCGACCAGACCGCGGTAGCGCAGCGCCAGCCGGCGCGACTGGTAAGCGGTTAGCAACGCCTCGCGAACAGCAATGATTTCATCGAGGGTTTTCGGCACTGGCTTTTCCACCGCCACGCCGGCAGCCGTCGACACCCGCGCCGGATCGACCGCCGCACAGCGCCCCCAGGTGAATCCCGCCTTATTCGCTTCCACCGCGGTGCCGTTCAGCGCGATCGCATCCATCAGCGAATCGAGCGAAAGCGGGATGCAGCCCTTCTGCCAGGCAAAGCCCAGCAGGAACAAATTGGCCGCAATCGAATCGCCGAGCAGGGCTTCCGCCAGCGCCGTGGCATTGACCTGATCGACCGCGCCCTCGCCCACCAGGTCCAGAATGCTGCGCCGCAACTGCGCCCCCGGCAGGCGCGTGTCGGTGTCGAGCACAAAATCGGCGGTGGACGCTTCATGCGTGTTGAGCACCACCCGGGTCACGCCCCGGCGCAAGGCCGCCTTGGCCTCACGCCCGGCGGACACCACCAGGTCGCAGCCCAGCAGCAAATCGGCCGTCCCCCGCCCCACGCGCGCACCGTGCAGCGCCGCTTCCGGCGCGACGGTGCCGGCGGCGATGCGGATATGGCTGGTCACCGCGCCGCCTTTCTGCGCCATGCCCATCTGGTCCAGCACCGTCACCTGCTTGCCCTCGCTGTGCGCGGCCATGCCCAGCAGCGCACCGATGGTGACGATGCCGGTGCCGCCGATGCCGGTGACCAGAATGTTCCAGGGCCGGTCGAGCGCGGGGATTTGCGGTACCGGCAATGCGCCCGCATCCGGCACCACGCGGGCGCGCTTGACCGGAGCGGCGCCGTGCACGGTGACGAAACTCGGGCAGAACCCATCGACGCAGGAAAAATCCTTGTTGCATGAGGATTGGTCGATGCGCCGCTTGGTGCCGAATTCCGTCTCCAGCGGCACCACGGACAGGCAGTTCGAGGTGCGCGAGCAATCGCCGCAACCTTCGCACACGGCGGCGTTGATGAACGCCCGCACCGCCGGGTCGGGATAGGTGCCGCGCTTGCGCCGGCGCCGCTTCTCGCTGGCGCAAGTCTGATCGTAGATCAGCACCGTGCAGCCCGGTGTGGCGCGCAACTCGCGCTCGATGTCCTGCATTTCGTGGCGATGATGCACGCTCACGTCCGGCGCGAAGCCGGCTTCTGCGTCATGTTTTTCGGGTTCGTCGGTGACCACGACGATGCGCTCGACGCCCTCGGCGGCGAGCTGCCTTGTGATCTGCGGCACGGTCAGATGACCGTCCAGCCGCTGGCCGCCGGTCATCGCCACGGCATCGTTGAACAGCAGCTTGTAGGTGATGTTCTCGCCGGAGGCGACAGCAGCGCGAATCGCCATCAGGCCGGAATGGAAATACGTGCCGTCGCCCATGTTGGCGAAGACATGCGCTTCTTCGGTGAACGGCGCCTGGCCGAGCCAGGCCATGCCCTCGCCACCCATCTGGCTGAACGTGTCGGTGCTGCGGTCCATCCACACCGCCAGCGTATGGCAGCCGATGCCGCCGAGGGCGCGGCTGCCGTCAATGACGCGCGTGGACGTGTTGTGCGGACAGCCCGAGCAGAAGAACGGCTTGCGCTGCGCGGCAACGCCCGCGCGGTCGAGCCCCGCCGCCTGCTCGGTCAGGAAAGCGACGCGGGCGCGAAGAGATTCGCCGTTGGCGAAACGTTCGATCCGGCGGGACAACGCCAGCGCGATTTCGGCCGAAGACAGATCGCCATGCCGCTTGAGCAACGGCGCGCCCGTCTCGTCGGTCTTGCCGAGAATGCGCGGCCGGGTGGCCTGCGCATACAGAATGTCGCGCAATTGCTGCTCAACCAATGGCGCCTTCTCTTCGACGACGATGATTTCCTGTAGCCCGGTGGCGAAATGCCGCACGATCTCCGGATCGACCGGCCAGGCGAGGGCGAGTTTCAGCATCCGGATGCCCGACCGCGCGCCGTCGCCCAGGCCCAGTTCGGCGAGCGCCTGGCGCGTGTCGTGATAGGATTTTCCTACCGCAACGATGCCGAGCCTGGCACCGGGCGGATCGACGGTGATGCGGTCCAGCCGGTTGGCGCGCGCATAGGCCTGGGCTGCCGGCAAGCCGACCTGGAACACCCGCGCCTCCTGCTCCAGCGGCAGGTCGGGCAGGCGGATATTGCCGTCCGGATGCGCGCCGTCCGGGTCGCGCGCAACGAAGCCCTCAAGCCCGAACGCCACGCTGGCCGAACTGTCCATCACATCGGCAACGGTCTTGAAGCCCACATAGCGGCCCGACCAGCGCGACATCGCCCAGCCGTGCAGGCCGAGTTCCAGCAGGTCGCGCACATCGGCCGGAACCAGCACCGGGCATGCGGCGGCGACGAAAGCCAGCTCGCTCTGATGCGGAATGGTGGAGGATTTGCAGGCGTGGTCATCGCCCGCCATCAGCAACACGCCGCCGTGTCGTGCGGCGCCGGCGTAATTGGCGTGCTTGAACACATCGCCCGAGCGGTCGACGCCCGGCCCCTTGCCGTACCAATAGGCGAACACGCCATCGTATTTCGCCCCGCGCAGCAGCGGCACTTGCTGGGTGCCCCAGATCGCTGTCGCGGCCAGTTCCTCGTTCACGCCGGGGCGGAAGAAGATGTGGTTCGCCTCGATATGCGCGCCGGCCGCCCACATCTGAATGTCGACCTGGCCGAGCGGCGAGCCGCGATAGCCCGACACGTAGCCGGCGGTATTCAGCCCCGCCGCCAGGTCGCGCTGGCGCTGCAGCAGAGGCAGGCGCACCAGCGCCTGGGTGCCGGTCAGATACACCCGGTCGATGCCGGTGCGGTATTTGTCGTCGAGCGTGACCGAAGCGTGTTTCATTTCGTTCGTCCCGTCTGCGACCGCTTAGCTGGGTCCCCCTGGCGGCGCAGAATAGGACAGCAACTACGCCCTATCCAAGCACGCTCACGCGAGCCGGCAGGAAGGCAGCAACACTGCGCGCGGCGCCGTCCGGCGGCAAGATCGGCGCAGTTGCGGCGCGGCTGGGGGCAATTTTCGGTCTCTTGCAGTGCGGCAACACGTCACGCTGGCGGATCGTCGGCGAAATCCACCAAGTCGCGGCCTTCCTCGACCATGTCGCCGGCGGCGCAATGCACGGCGGCCACCATGCCGGCCTCCGGCGCCGTCAGCGTCAGTTCCATCTTCATCGCCTCGAGCACGATCAGCACCTGCCCGCGCGCGACCGTGTTGCCCGGCTGCACCTGCACGCTGACGACGCGCCCCGGGATCGGCGCCATGACCCGCCCCGCCCCGGCGCTTTCCGCATGCGGCGGGGCGAGCGGGTCGACCAGTTCAAAGGAATACGTCGCGCCATGGAGCACGACGGTGACCAGCCCGGGCTCGGTCCACACCGCAACCGGAGACATCACATCCCCACAGCGCAGCAGGGTTTTCCCGCCATCCTCGCGCAGCGCGGCCTGGCGGAGCGTGCCGTTGAGCGCGATCGTCCAGACCTCGCCGCTTTGGCTCGCCCGCAGGACATGGGTGGTGCCGGACGCGCGCAAATGCACCGCCTGCGCGCCCTCCAGATTCATCCGCCACGAATCCGAGGCGGCCCACGGCGCGTGCGGATCGCCCGGCACCACCGACGAAGCCGCCCGGTCCCGCAGCACGCCGAGCGACGCGGCCACCAGCGCCTCCGCCGGTGGCGCGGCCGGGGGGGCCAGCAGCGTCCCGGCGTGGCGGCCGATGAAGCCGGTGTCCACGCCGCCGGCCACGAAGTCGGGATGCGCCAGCACCGCGCGCAGCAGGCCGAGATTGGTCTGCACCCCGGCCAGTTCGGTCCCGGCCAAAGCGGCGGCCAGGCGCCGCAAGGCAGCACCGCGATCCGGCCCGTGGGCGATGATTTTCGCAATCATCGGGTCGTAGTCAGGGCGTGATCCGGTCGCCCGCCCGCACGCCGGTATCGACCCGCACGGCGCCGGGCAGCACCAGATGCGCGAGCCGCCCGACCGAGGGAAGGAAATCCCGTGACGGGTCCTCCGCATACAGCCGCACCTCGATGGCGTGGCCGGACTTTTCCACCCTGGTCGCCGGCAAACGTTCGCCGGCGGCCACGCGCAACTGCCACTCGACGAGGTCGAAACCGGTGATCGCCTCGGTCACCGGATGCTCGACCTGCAGGCGCGTGTTCATCTCCATGAAGTAGAACCGCGCATCCTCGGCGATGAACTCGACCGTCCCGGCGCCGACATACCCGACCGAGCGCGCCGCCGTGACCGCGGCCTCGCCCATGGCTTCCCGCATGGCCTCCGTGATGCCGGGCGCGGGCGCTTCCTCCATGACTTTCTGATGGCGCCGCTGCACCGAGCAGTCGCGCTCGAACAGGCTGATGCAGGTGTCGTGCGTGTCGGCAAACACCTGGATTTCGATATGCCGCGGCCGTTGCAGATAGCGCTCCACCAGCACGCGGTCATCGCCGAACGACGACGCCGCCTCGCGCTTCGCCCCGGCCAGGGCTGCGGGAAATTCCGCCGGCTCGCGGACGATGCGCATGCCCTTGCCGCCGCCGCCGGCGCTGGCCTTGATCAGCACCGGAAAGCCGATGCGCGCCGCCTCGCCTGCCAGCAGGTCCGGGTCCTGATCTTCCCCGTGATAGCCGGGCACCAGCGGCACACCGGCGCGCTGCATCAGCGCCTTGGCCTCGCTCTTGCCGCCCATGGCGCGGATGGCGGCCGCCGGCGGCCCGACGAACACCAGGCCGGTCGCGGCGCAGGCCTCGGCGAAATTCGCGTTCTCGGACAGGAATCCATAGCCGGGATGCACCGCCTGCGCGCCGCTGCGCCGGGCGGCCTCCAGGATCGCCTCGATGCAAAGATAGGAATGACGCGCCGCCGCCGGGCCGATGCGATAGGCAACATCCGCCTGCGCCACATGCAGCGCCTGCGCGTCCGCATCGGAATAGACGGCAACCGAGGCAATACCCATCCGCCGCGCGGTGCGGATGATCCGGCAGGCGATCTCGCCGCGATTGGCGATCAGCAACGTGGAAAACATCGGGCTTACATCCGGAACAGGCCGAAGCGCGTCTCCGGCACCGGCGCGTTCAGCGCCGCCGACAGCCCGAGCGCGAGCACGCGCCGCGTATCGGCGGGGTCGATGATGCCGTCGTCCCACAGCCGCGCGGTGGCATAATAAGGGTGGCCCTGGGTTTCGTACTGCGCGCGCACCGGCCGTTTGAAGGCTTCCTCTTCCTCCGCCGGCCAGGCCTCGCCGCGCGCCTCCATGGCATCGCGGCGGATCGTCGCCAGCACGCTCGCCGCCTGCTCGCCGCCCATGACCGAAATGCGCGCGTTCGGCCACATCCACAGGAAGTTCGGCTCATAGGCGCGGCCGCACATGCCGTAATTGCCGGCGCCGAAACTGCCGCCGATGATGACGGTGAATTTCGGCACCTGCGCGGTCGCCACCGCGGTGACCATCTTGGCGCCGTCCTTGGCGATGCCGCCCAATTCGTATTTGCGCCCGACCATGAAGCCGGTGATGTTCTGCAGGAACACCAGCGGAATCCGCCGCTGGGCGCACAACTCGATGAAATGCGCCGCCTTCAGCGCGCTCTCGCTGAACAGGATGCCGTTGTTGGCGACGATGCCGACCGGATAGCCCCAGACATGCGCGAAGCCGGTGACGATGGTGGTGCCATACAGGCGCTTGAACTCATCGAGCCGGCTGTCATCGACGATGCGCGCGATCACCTCGCGCACGTCATAGGGGCGGCGGCGGTCCACCGGCACGATGCCGCCGAGCTCGGCGGGATCGTAGCGCGGCGGCAGCGGCGCCTGCAGCGCCACGTCCGGGCGCTTCTGTGCATTCAGCGATCCCACCACGCGGCGCGCGATTCCCAGCGCGTGGGCGTCGTTCTCGGCGTAATGGTCGGCGACGCCCGAAACACGCGTGTGCACCTCCGCCCCGCCCAGATCCTCGGCAGTGACGATCTCGCCCGTCGCGGCCTTCACCAGTGGCGGGCCGCCGAGGAAAATTGTGCCCTGGCCGCGCACGATGATGGTTTCCTCCGCCATGGCGGGCACATAGGCGCCGCCGGCGGTGCACGACCCCATCACCACGGCGATTTGCGGAATGCCGGCGGCGGACAGATTGGCCTGGTTGAAGAAAATCCGGCCGAAATGCTCGCGGTCGGGAAACACTTCGTCCTGCGTGGGCAGATTGGCGCCGCCCGAATCCACCAGGTAGATACAGGGCAGATGGTTGCGCGCCGCGATCTCCTGCGCCCGCAGGTGTTTCTTGACGGTGAGCGGATAATAGCTGCCGCCCTTCACGGTGGCGTCGTTACACACGACCACGCATTCCCGCCCGGCCACCCGGCCGATGCCGGTGATCACGCCCGCACACGGCACCTCGTTGCCGTACATGCCATGCGCGGCGAGCTGGGAGAACTCCAGGAACGGCGTGCCGGGATCGAGCAAAGCGTCGATGCGGTCGCGCGGCAGCAGCTTGCCGCGGCCCTGGTGCCGCTCGCGCGCCTGCGCCCCGCCACCCAGCGCGGCACGCGCGACCTGGGCCCGCAGATCGGCCACCAGTTCCGCCATCGCCGCCGCATTGGCGCGGAACGCCGCGCTGCGCGGATCGGCGTCCGTCGGCAGGATCATCAGGCGGTTTCCTTGAACAATTCCCGCCCGATCAGCATGCGCCGGATCTCGCTGGTGCCGGCGCCGATTTCATACAGTTTGGCATCGCGCAGCAGCCGCCCGGTCGGATAGTCGTTGATATAACCGTTGCCGCCGAGAATCTGAATCGCCTCCAGCGCCATCCAGGTCGCCCGCTCGGCGGCATACAGAATGGCGCCGGCGGCATCCTTGCGGGTGGCGCGGCCGCGGTCGCAGGCGCGGGCCACGGTGTAGACATAGGATTTCGCCACGTTCAGCGTGGTGTAAATATCCGCAAGCTTGCCCTGCATGATCTGGAACTCGCCGATCGGCTGGCCGAACTGGCGCCGCTCGTGCACATAGGGCAGCACGATGTCCAGGCACGCCTGCATGATGCCGAGCGGCCCCGCCGCCAGCACCGCCCGCTCGTAATCAAGCCCGCTCATCAGCACGGCAACCCCGCCATCCACCGCGCCGAGCACGTTCTCCGCCGGCACTTCGCAATCGATGAACACAAGCTCGCCGGTGTCCGAGCCGCGCATGCCGAGCTTGTCGAGCTTCTGCGCGCAGGAAAATCCGGGGAACGCCTTCTCGACCAGAAACGCGGTGATGCCGCGCGGCCCGGCATCCGGCGTGGTCTTGCCGTACACCACCACGACGTCGGCGGCCGGCCCGTTGGTGATCCAGAACTTCGTGCCGTTCAGCACATAGCGGTCGCCACGTTTCTCGGCGCGCAGTTTCATGCCCACCACGTCCGAGCCCGCCCCCGGCTCGCTCATCGCCAGCGCCCCGACATGCTCGCCGCTGATCAGCTTCGGCAAATACTGCCGCTTCTGCGCCGGCGTGCCGTTGCGCCTTATCTGGTTCACGCACAGGTTGGAATGCGCGCCATACGACAAACCGACCGAGGCCGACCCGCGGCTGACTTCCTCCATCGCCACGCAATGGGCGACATACCCCATGGCCGCACCGCCGAATTCCTCGTCGGCGGTAATGCCGAGAATGCCGAGGTCGCCCATCTTGCGCCACAGATCGGCGGGGAACGTGTTTTCGCGGTCGATCGCCGCGGCGCGCGGCGCAATCTCGGCCTCGGTGAAGCGGCGCACTGTGTCGCGCAGCATATCGATGTCGTCACCGAGCTCGAAATCGAGCCCGTAGGCGGTGTTGGCAACCATGACCGATCAGCCCTGCAGCTCGGGGAAATCATCCTCGCGCCATTCCGCCCCGGACCGGACGCTGCGCGCGGCCTCGCCGCGGCGAAGCTCGACGCGGCGGATCTTGCCGCTGATGGTCTTGGGCAGATCGGCGAATTCGATGCGGCGCACCCGCTTGTAGGGCGCGAGACGCGCGCGCAAATGGCGGAAGATCGACAGTGCCGTGTCGCGGTCGGGCTCATGCCCGGCCACCAGCGCCACATAGGCTTTCGGCACCGCGAGGCGCAGCGGATCGGGCGCGGGCACCACTGCCGCCTCGGCCACGGCGGCGTGCTCGATCAGCACGCTCTCCAGTTCGAACGGGCTGATGCGATAGTCCGAGGCTTTGAAAATATCGTCGGCACGGCCGACATAGGTCAGATAGCCATCGGCATCGCGGCTGGCGACGTCGCCGGTGCGGTACACTTCGCCCTCCACCGGATCGATGCCGCCATAGTCGTTCTGGTAGCCGCGCATCACCGGCAGCGGCCGCGGCGACAGGGCGATGCACACCGCCCCTTCCTCGGCATCATGGTCGTCGGCATCGAGCAGGCGAATAGTATATCCCGGCAGTGGCCGTCCCATCGAGCCCGGCTTCACCGCCTGGCCGGGCGAATTGCCGATCTGCGCAGTGGTCTCGGTCTGCCCGTAGCCGTCGCGGATGGTCAGCCCCCAGGCATTCTGCACCTGCTCGATCACTTCGGGGTTCAACGGCTCGCCGGCGCCGCAGACTTCGCGCAGCGCCATCTTCCACGCCGGCAGGTCTTCCTGGATGAACATGCGCCACACCGTCGGCGGCGCGCACAACGTGGTGACGCCATTGTCGCGAATCGCATCGAGCAGGCTGCGCGCATGAAACCGCGGCTGGTTGGCGATGAACACGCAGGCACCGGCGTTCCAGGGCGCGAAGAAGCACGACCAGGCATGCTTGGCCCAGCCCGGCGAGGAGATGTTCAGATGCACATCGCCCGGCTGCAGTCCGAGCCAGTACATCGTCGACAGATGCCCGACCGGGTAGGAGGCGTGGCTGTGCAGCACCAGCTTCGGCTTCGCGGTGGTGCCGGAGGTGAAATACAGCAGCAGCGGATCATCCGCCGCCGTCACCCCGTCGGGTACGAATTCGGCAGATGCAGCCAGCAGGCTTTCGTAAGCGACGCATCCCGCCGCGGCCTCGCCCACGGCGATGCGCGGCACCTCGGCCGCCAACATGGAAAGCTTGCCGGCGTCGGCCGCCGCTGTGACCACGAAGCGCACCCGCGCCCGCGCCACCCGCTCGGCCAGATCCTCGGCGGTCAGCAGCGTGGTCGCCGGCACCACCACGGCGCCGAGCTTCATCGCCGCCAGCATCACTTCCCAGAGCGGCGCGACATTGCCCAGCATCACCAGCACACGATCGCCGCGCCGCACGCCCAACGCACGCAGCCCGTTAGCCACCCGGTTCGACCGCTCCGAAAGCTCCCGGAAACTCAGCACCGCAGCACCCGGCCCGACAATGCGCAGCGCCGGCGTATCGGCGAGCGCGCCTGCGGCCAGCTCGGCATCGAACCAGTCCAGCGCCCAGTTGAAACTCTCCAGCGCCGGCCAGCGGAAACCGGCATAAGCCGTCGCGTAATCGGTGCGATGCGCCAGCAGGAACGAGCGCGCCGCCTTGAACGCCGCGCCGGACATCACGGCGCCTCGTCGCGGTACAGGTCGGACAGATACTCGTAGGCGACGGAAAAATCACGGTCGCCATCGCCGGATTCCACCAGCGCCTGATACACCCGCGCCGCATGTGCGCCCAGCGGCGTAGGTGCCCCGCCCGCCTCCGCCGCCTGCTGCGCCAGCAGCAGATCCTTCAGCATCAGCGTCGCGGCGAAGCCGGGCTGGTAGCCGCGATTGGCCGGCGAATTCGGCACCGGCCCCGGCACCGGACAATAGCTGGTCAGCGACCAGCACTGGCCCGACGAGGTCGAGGCGATGTCGAACAGCTTCTGCCGGTCGAGACCGAGGCGGTCGGCCAGCACGAACGCCTCGGACACGCCGATCATGGAAATGCCGAGGATCATGTTGTTGCAGATCTTCGCCGCCTGCCCGGCGCCGGGTTCGCCGGCGTGCACGATGTTCTTGCCCATCGCCTGCAGCACCGACAATCCGCACGCAAACGCCGACTCGGTGCCGCCCACCATGAAGGTCAGCGTACCGGCGGTGGCGCCGCCTACCCCGCCCGACACCGGCGCGTCCAGCATGGCGATGCCGTGCGCCGCCGCCTCGGCCGCCACGCGCCGCGCGGTTTCGACATCGATCGTCGAGCTGTCGATCAGCAACGGCGTGCCGCTCACCGCGGCCAGGATCTCTGGCAGCACCGCCGCGACATGCTTGCCGGCCGGCAGCATGGTGATCACCACCACCGCGCCTGCCACCGCCTCGGCGACCGAACCCGCCGCCTGGCCGCCGTTGGCAACATGTTTTTCCAGCGAGGCGGCGGCAAGGTCGAACCCGACCACCTTGTGCCCGGCCTTGAGCAGATTGGCCGCCATGGGCAAACCCATATTGCCCAGGCCGATAAATGCGATTTTCATGCCGCCTCCAACAGCTTGCGCGCGATGATCACGCGCATGATTTCGTTGGTGCCTTCCAGAATGCGGTGCACGCGCAAGTCGCGCAGGTAGCGCTCGATCTGGTATTCTTTGATGTAGCCATAGCCGCCGTGCAGTTGCAGCGCCTCGTCGCAGATGCGGAAGCACACATCGGTGGCGAAGCGCTTGGCCATGGCGCAGTGCAGCGTGGCGTCCGGCGCGCGGGTGTCCAGCGCCAGCGCGGCGCGGTGCACCATCAGGCGGGCAGCTTCCAGTTCCGTCGCCATGTCGGCCAGCTTGAACTGCAGCGACTGGAAGTCCGCGAGCGTGCGCCCGAAGGCCCGGCGTTCGCGCACATACGCGGTCGCCGCTTCCAGGCAGGCGCGCGCGCCGCCCAGGCTGCAGGCGGCGATATTGATGCGCCCGCCATCCAGCCCCATCATGGCGATGCGGAACCCGCTGCCCTCCGCGCCCACCCGGTTCTCCACCGGCACCAGGCAGTCCTGAAACGACACCGACGTGGTGGGCTGGCTGTTCCAGCCCATCTTGCGCTCCGGCTTGCCGAAGGAAACGCCGCGCGCGGTTTTCTCCACCACCACGCAGGAAATGCCGCCCGGCCCGTCCTCGCCGGTGCGCACCATGGTCGCATAGAGGTCGGAAACACCGCCGCCGGAGATGAACGCCTTCGCCCCGTTCAGCCGGTACTGCGCATTGCCGTGCCGCTCCGCCCGCGTCTTCAGCGCCGCGGCGTCGCTGCCGGCGCCCGGTTCGGTCAGGCAGTAGCTGACGAAATGCTCGCAGGTCAGCACTTTCGGCAGGAAGCGCGCGCGCAGTTCCTCGTCGCCGAAACGCGCCAGCATCCAGGCCACCATATTGTGAATGCTGAGGAAGGCCGCGGTCGACGGATCGGCCGCCGCCAGTTCCTCGAAAATCAGCGCCGCATCCAGCCGGGTCAGACCGGTGCCGCCGTTATCTTCGTCCACGTAGATACCGGCGAAGCCGAGCAGGGCGGCGGCGCGCAGTTCCTCGGCGGGGAAATGCCGCTCCTCGTCCCAACGCGAGGCGTTCGGGAGCAGGCGCTCGCGCGCGAAGCTGCGGGCGGTGTCCTGGAAGGCAAGCTGCTCCTCGGTCAGGCTGAAATCCATGTGTTTCCTCCTGGGCGTGCCCGCCTTTCGCTGCGCTTGTGGCCGCCTGGGGGGAGCGCGTCAAGCGGGCGGGGGGAGCAAGCAAGGCCAGGGCTCTGCCCTGGACCCGCCAAGGGGCAGTGGCCCCTTGGAACCCATTACTTTTAGACGGTTGCTAAACGAGGGGGGTGAGGAGCTGAACCGGTTCGCCGCCTCACCCCCCTCGTTTAGCAACTGTCTTAAGTAGCGGGGTCCAGGGGGCCACTGCCCCCTGGCGGGTCCAGGGCAGAGCCCTGGCCTTGCTCACGTCCCGGACCGTATAAACGCCCCAGGGAGGCCCAGGTGACGCAAGCGCTGGCATTCGAACAAGTCGGGGTGCAGTTCCACGGCGCAAGCGGCGGGCCCTTCACGGCGGTGCACGACGTAACCCTATCGGTCCGCGCCGGTGAGTTTTTGTCCGTTGTCGGCCCCACCGGCTGCGGCAAGTCCACCCTGCTCAACCTCGCCGCCGGCCTGCTCGCCCCCAGCTCCGGCTGCGTGCGCGTGTTCGGCGCGCCGCTTTCCGGCATCAACCGCCGGGCCGGCTATTTGTTCCAGACCGACAGCCTCATGCCCTGGCGCAACGCAACCGACAACGTTGCCGCCGGCCCCGAGTTCGCCGGCCGCCCCCGCCGGGCCGCGCGCGAGTTGGCCGGCCAGTGGCTCGCCCGCGTCGGGCTGGCCGGCCACGGCCACAAATACCCGCATCAGATGTCCGGCGGCATGCGCAAGCGCGCCCAGCTTGCCCAGATGCTGGTCATGGACCCGCCGATCCTGCTGATGGACGAGCCGTTCAGCGCGCTCGACGTGCAGACCCGGCAGATGATGGAGACCGAATTGCTCACCCTCTGGCAGGGTGAGACGGCAAGCGGCGGGCGCAAATCGGTGCTGTTCATCACCCATGACCTGGAGGAGGCGATCAGCCTGTCCGACCGCGTGGTGGTGCTGTCCGCCGGCCCCGCCGCGCGCCCGATCGCCGAATTCGCCATCGATCTGCCGCGCCCGCGCGACGTTGCCGAAATCCGCCTGACCCGGCATTTCCAGGAACTGGAACGCCAGATCTGGGCCGTGCTGCGCGACGAAGTGCTGCGCGCCTACCGTTCGGAAGCGGCCGCATGATTCTTCTCGGCCGGCTGCTGATCGCCGCGGCACTGCTGGCGGGCTGGCAGGTGGGTACCGAAACCGGCGTGCTGCCGCCGCTGTTCTTCGGCCGCCCGCTCGCCATCTTTGCTGTCATCCGCGACTGGTTCGTCACCGGCGACATCTGGCCGCATCTGGCCGTCACCATCGCTGAGACGCTGATGGCCTTCGCCCTCGGCACCATCGCGGGCATCGCCGCCGGGCTCTGGCTGGGGCTCGCGCGGCGCGCCATGGCGGTGCTGGACCCGTTCATCAAGGCGGCCAACGCCATGCCGCGCGTGATCCTGGCGCCGATCTTCATGATGTGGTTCGGCCTGGGCATGGCGAGCAAGGTCGCCCTCGGCGTGACGCTGGTGTTCTTCGTCGTGTTCTTCAACGTGCTGCAGGGCGTGCGCGAGGTACCCCCTTCCGTTCTGAACGGCGCGCGCATGCTGGGCGCCTCGCGCGGGCAATTGCTGCGGTTCGTGTATTTGCCGGCGGCGCTGTCCTGGGTGTTCAGCTCGTTGCATGTGTCGGTGGGCATGGCCTTCGTCGGCGCCGTCATTGCCGAGTATCTCGGCAGTGCCGCCGGCGTCGGCTATCTGATCTTGCAGGCGCAGGGCGTGTTCGACGTGGACACGGTGTTCGCCGGCATCGTGGTGCTGACCGGCTGCGCGCTGGCGCTCGATGCGCTGGTCACGCTCGCCGAGAGGCGGTTTCTGGTCTGGCAGCCGCGGGCGGAAGCGCCGCGGGAGAACTGAAACGGAGGAAACAGAATGATCACCCGACGCACCGCACTCAAACTGGCCGCCGCCAGTTCGCTTCCCGCCCCAGCCATCGCACAGAGCCGCATCCGGGTGAAATTCGCCGGCGGCGGCATCGCGCTGTATGGTTACATGCCGTTTTTCATCGCGACGTTGCAGCAACTTTGGCAGAAGCACGGCATCGACCCCGAAATCGCCATGTTCCCCGGCGGCGCCAATGCCATGAGCGCGGTGCTGGGCGGCTCGTCTAACGTCGCCTGCGGATTTTACGAGCACACGATCCAGATGGCCGCGAAAGGCGCCAAGCTCACCGCCTTCGTGCTGCAGGCACAGAACTCCGGCCTCGTTCTCGGCGTGCGGCAGGCGATCGCCGACGAGATCAAATCGATCGCCGACCTCAAGGGCCACAAGCTCGGCGTGTCCTCGCCCGGGTCGGCCACGCATATGTTCGCCATGCAGTTGCTGGCGAAGAACGGGCTGAAGCCCACCGACATGCCGGCGATCGGCGTCGGCACCACGCAGACCGCGCTCAGCGCCTTCGAACGCGGCGACATCGACGCGCTGAGCCTGTTCGACCCGATCATGATGGACCTGGAGCAGCGCGGCCTGGTGAAGATCATGGCCGATGCCCGCACCACCGAGGGCACGCGCGCGATTTTCGGCGGTCCGTACGCGTCCGGCTCGCTGTATGCCGAGGCGGGCTGGCTGGCGAAGAACCCGGACGCCTGCCGCGCCGCCGCCGCCGCCATCGTGGACGCCGTGACGTTTCTCAAGTCCGCAACGCCAGAACAGGCGATCGGCGCGCTGGAGAAGGGCATGTGCTTCGTGGGGATGAATGTCTGCGGGGCCGCCTTCACCGGCAACAAGGAGGCCTTCGCGCACGACAACAGGATCACGCCCGAGATGGCGCAAACCGTGCGCGGGATGCTGGCGAGTTTTTCGCCCGAGGTGGCGAAGGCAAATGTGGATTTGGCGCAGACCTATACGAACCGGTTCGTGGCGTAAGGGGCAGCAATGAATGCGCACCTGCTCACCGAGATCATCTCGATGTCTGGACGCGATGAGAGCGTGCGGGCGCGATTGTTGAACGAAGGGCGTGCCTATGACACCTATGCCGACGAGATGCAGGTGGTTCATCGTGATAACGCAAGCAGGCTGGATCAGCTGGTCGCGCAGCATGGCTGGCCCACGGTGAAGCTGGTCGGGCTTGACGGGTGCCGCGCGGCCTGGCGGATCGCGCAGCACGCCAATTGTACCCCCGACCTGCAGCGAAAATTTCTCCGCCTTCTGACCGAAGCCGCGGAGGCGGGCGAGGTTCCCAGGCCGCAGGTCGCTTTTTTGACCGATCGTATTCGCGCCAACGAACAACGGCCGCAGCTTTACGGAACAGTGCTCGACTGGAATGAAAGCGGCGCGCTGACATGCGATATCGAAGATCCGGCCGGTCTGGATGCACGGCGGGTGAAAATGGGACTGCCGCCGGTTGCCGAGGACGACCTTGCCGGGCACCGGAGGCGGGTCGAAGACGAGGGGGGCAAACCGCCGCGCGACTTCGCTGAAGCAAGACGGGAGCGGCTGGAATGGGCCAGGCGGGTCGGTTGGATTGATGCAGCGGGGTGAGGGGCGGACCGATGGTCTTTTTCGGATCGCTTGCCCGTCCGGTTGCTAACTCAGGGTATCGAGCAGGTTCTTTTGCATCCTGTCACCGGTTTTGACCAGTGTAGCATTGGCGGCGTAGGAAAACTGCGCGGTCGCCAATGCGTTCATTTCGGTACCAGGATCGACATTCGGCATGGCGACAAGGCCGTTCGCGGAACTGTTCGATGATGTGGGACTGGCGGCCACGAGGTCGGACGGCGTGCGCGGCTGCGGTGTCGAGGCGACGCCAGGCCCCGCCCCGCCGCCGGCAGCTGAGAGCGAAACCACGTCCTGCGGCTGAAAGCCATTGTAGGTTCCGCCGGGCGCCGGCAGTGGCGAGCTAGAGAATGCATTGGCAATGTTGCTCGCCGCATTGGCGGCGCGGAGCGACGCATCGTTCAACCCGGACAGTCCTATGCTGACAATGCCAGACATTTCGAATTCCCTTGCGTCGCCAGGCGGTTCCGCCGGATGGAAGCATTCAATGATTAACGATCGCCTGCATTTCGTTGCGGAATCACAGATTCGAGGGCGCGCAAACCCTTAAGCAGTGGGTTCCAAGGGCCTCCCGGCCCTTGGCGGGTCCAGGGCAGAGCCCTGGCCTTCCTTACTTTTGTCTCCCCCTTCAGCCCCCACCGGCTTAGGAATCTGATCCACCGTCAAAGTTTCCAACGCCAGCAGGTTGGCCGCTCCCTCATCCAGCGCCCCCCGGTTCGCCCGCAGCACGGCAAGCGCCCGTTCCAGCGCCGCCAGCAGCGTCGTTTGCACCGCCTGATCGATTTCGCGCGCCGTCTGTTCGGAAAACCGCCGCGGCCGCCAGAACGCACCGGGCTGGTCGAGGAAATGCCCTTCCTCGGTATCCCACGCCACCGGCCCCAGCGTGTCGTCCATGCCGTAGCGCAGGATCATGCCGCGCGCGATGTCGGTCGCCCGCGCCAGATCATCGGCCGCCCCGGTGGACACGTCCGGCCCGATCAGCATCTCGGCCGCCCGCCCGCCCATCAGCACCGCGAGTTTCGCCTCCAGTTCGCTGCGCCCCATCAGGAACCGGTCTTCGGCCGGCCGCGACATGGTATAGCCGAGCGCGCCGATGCCGCGCGGAATGATCGACACTTTCGTCACCGGGTCGGCGCCGGGCGTTGCCATCGCCACCAGCGCATGCCCCATTTCGTGGTATGCCACGGTCCGCCGCTCGCGCGGAATCAGCACGCGCGAGCGTTTTTCCAGCCCGGCGATGATGCGCTCCACCGCCGCGGTGAAATCCTGCATGGCGATCGCCTTGGCCCGGCGCCGGGTGGCGACCACGGCTGCCTCGTTGGCCAGGTTGGCCAGGTCGGCGCCGGTGAAGCCGGGTGTCATTGCGGCGATTTCCGTCAGGTCCACGTCCGGCGCCAGGGTCAGGTGGGCCAGATGCACCTTGAGAATGTCGATGCGGCCCTTTTTCTCCGGCCGGTCCACCAGCACTTGGCGGTCGAAGCGGCCGGCCCGCAGCAAGGCCGGATCAAGGATCTCCGGCCGGTTGGTCGCGGCCAGGATAACCACCGCGACCGACCGGTCGAACCCGTCCATTTCGGCAAGCAACTGGTTGAGCGTCTGCTCCTTCTCGTCCTGACCGGTGATGGCCGAGGCGTGCCGCGCCCGGCCGAGCGCGTCCAGTTCATCGATGAAGATGATGCACGGTGCCGCCTCGCGCGCCTGGACGAACAGGTCGCGCACCCGTGCCGCGCCCACGCCCACGAACATTTCGACGAACTCGGCGCCGTTGGTGGCAAAGAACGGCACCCCCGCCTCGCCCGCCACGGCGCGGGCCAGCAGCGTCTTGCCGGTGCCGGGCGGGCCCACCAGCAGCACCCCGCGCGGCATGTGCGCGCCGAGCCGGGTGAATTCCTCCGGCCGGCGCAGGAAGTCGACGATTTCGTGCAGTTCCTCCTTGGCCTCGTCCACGCCGGCGACATCGTCGAAGGTCGTGCGCACATCGGTCTCGGCCACCAGCTTGGCGCGGCTGCGGCCGACCGACAGCAAACCCCCGCCCAGCATGCCGCCGCCGCCGCGGCCGCCCGACATCAGCCGGCTGGCGGCGAACCAGATGCCAACGAACAGCAGCGGCGGCATGATCCAGGACAGCACCTGGCCGAACGCGCCCAGGCCGGGCGTGCCGGAATACTCCACGCCCTGCTTGGACAATTCGGCGGCGATGTCGGCCGGCACACGCTGGGTGGTGAAGCTGGTGGCACCGTCGGGCAGTTTTTCCTTCAGCTCACCGCGGATGGTGTCGCCCGAACACGGTCGCACGCGCGATCTTGCCTTCGTCCAGCAATTGCTGGAACCGGCTGTACGGCAATTGCTCGGACGGCAGCGTGGCGAGCGGTCCGAACGACAGCAGCAGCATGGTCAGGATCGCCCCGAACCAGAGCAGCTGGAGGTATGGCAGCTTGCGCATGGAACGCGGTCGCCGGTGCCGCCTCAGTGCGCCATCAGCACCGGCACGTCGACGCCGGACAATATCCGGTTGGTGAAGCCGCCGAACACGACTTCCCGCAGGCGGCTGTGGCTGTAGCCGCCCATGACGATCAGGCTGGCCTGCAGACGTTGGGCCTCCTGCAGCAGCACATCCACCGGCTTGCGACCCTCGCGGCCGAGCTGGCGGACGCTGGTGTTGGGGTTGTGCCAGCGCAGGCTGCGCAGCAGGCGGTCGGAGCTGTGCTCGCGCGGCTCGTCCTCCTCGACGACCGACACGATCACCACAAGCTCGGCGCGCTGCAGCAGGGGCATCGCGGCGGCAACCGCCCGGGCGGCTTCCGGCGTGTCTTTCCAGGCGATGACGACGGTGCGCAGCAGTGTCTCCGGGGCCGTCGCGGGGGCCACCAGCAGCGGCCGGCCGGTATCCATCAGCGCCGCCTCCAGCACGTCCATCGCCGTCTCACGGCCAGGCTGCGCGCGCCCGACCACCACCAGATCGGCAAACCGTCCGTATTCGGAAATCCACTGCGCGTCGCTGCCGCTTTCGACGCTGAACTCGGCCGACAGCCCCTCGCCGGGCCGCGGCACCCCGCGGGGGATGGCGTTACGGTCGCAGAAATTCTCCACCAGAAGCCGGGCGCGCGCCTCGACCTGCTTGGACTCTTCCTCAAGCTTGTCGACCACGCCCTGCACCGCACCGCCGCCGCCGCCCAGCCCGCCGGTGGACATCGAGATCACGATTTCGGTGACGTCCACCCGCACATGCAGGAATTCCAGATGCGCCGAGAAGGGCCTTGCAGCCAGCAACGCCGTCTCGAAGACCGCCGGATCGGATGCGGCGCCAGTGGCCGGAACCAGGACATATCGGTACATCGGAAGAGCCCTCCTCCGCACCGCGGACCGGGCAGCCGGCTCGGCCTTGCGGGCAAGTGAAGTCAAGCACGAAACACACCGGATGTCGCGCGTGATCGGGCGGGGAAGGGAGGCAAAGGAAGCAAGGCCAGGGGCTCTGCCCCTGGACCCCGCCAAGGGGCAGTGGCCCCTTGGAACCCATGACTTTTAGGCATTTGTCTTGAGAGGGGGGTGAGGCGGTGAACCGGTTCACCGCCTCACCCCCCTCTCAAGACAAATGCTTAAAGTCGCGGGGTCCAGGGGCCTCCCGGCCCCTGGCGGGTCCAGGGCAGAGCCCTGGCCTTGCTTCCTTTGCCCCACTCCCCCGCCTGATCCAAATCAATGCCGCGGCTCGGCATGGGATCATGGTATACAGGCGTTGGATTGAGGAGGTTGCCATGAACGCAGGCGACGTGATGACCCTCGAAGTCGCGACTGTCCGCCCGGACACACCGGTCCAGCAGATCGTCAAGCTGCTCCTCTCCCGCGGCATTTCCGGCGTTCCCGTGGTCGACGACAACGGCGCCGTAGTCGGGCTGGTCAGCGAGGCCGACCTGCTGCGCCGCGCCGAGATCGGCACCGAGAAGCGCCGCGGCGGCTGGCGGGCGTTCTTCACCGGCACCGCGACGCTGGCCGAGGAATATGTCCGCTCGCACGGCGCCGTCGCGCGCGACATCATGACGCGCGAGGTCATTTCGGTCACCCGGATCACCCCGCTTGCCGACATCGCCGAATTGATGGAACAGAAGCGCATCAAGCGGGTGCCGGTGCTGGAAAACGGCAAACTCGTCGGCATCGTCAGCCGGTCGAATCTGCTGCGCGCCTTCGCCTCCCAGGCCCCGGACTCGGCCAACGGCGCCCCCGGCAACGATGCGACGATCCGGGTGGCGCTGCAGGACGAACTCGGGCGGCATACCTGGAGTCGGCGGGCCGAGAACACGGTCGTCGTCAGCGACGGAGTCGTGCATCTCTGGGGCCTGGTGGCCACGCCCGAGGAACTGCGCGCCCTTGAACTGGCGGCGCAGGCGATTCCCGGGGTGAAGGCGGTGACCAATCACATGATCGTGCTCTCCGAGGAGCCCTATCCGCTGTTTCCGGGTTCGTTCGCCGCCTGACCAATGGCGGATGGCGCCGTCATTCAGCCGGGCACGCCGGAGATGATGCCGTCGCCCCGTACCAGCGCCCTCCTCGGCTGGCTGACGCGGCGGATTGCCGATGTGATGCGGCCCGACCCGTCGGTCGTACCGGCCGGCACGCCCCTGGTTGCGGCGGTGGGCGTGCTGCGCCGCTCCGAGGCCGCGGCCTGTCTGATCACCGATGCGCAGGGGCGCGCGATCGGCCTGCTCGATGCCGACCTGCTGCTGCGCGAAGCTATCTTCCAGACCGATCCGGCGACCCCGGTCGAACGGATCATGGAGGGACCGGCCGCCCTGGTCGGCGCCGCGGAGTTCCTGCACGAAGCGGCGGCGCGCCTGTTGCGGGAGCGACGGCGCGCCTTCGGGGTGGTCGACCGCGACCAACGTCCGCTGGGCCTGCTCACCACCGAGACCGTGCTGGCGCCGCTGCTCGATCCGCTGCGCTCCTATCTCGGCCATGACGGGCTGTCCGACTGGACCGAGCGGGCCGCCCTGTGGTCGGCCCTGCTGTGCGACGGCCAGGACCCCACCTCGGTGCAATCGGTCATGGCCGGGCTGAACGATGCCCTGTTCACCCGCACCATCGAGGCCTGCGTGCAGGCCATGGCCGAGGACGGCTGGGGGCAGCCGCCGGTCGCGTTCACGGTGTTGCTGATGGGCTCCGGCGGACGCCACGAGAGCTTCCTGCATCCCGACCAGGACAACGGCTTCATTCTCGCCGACTACCCCGATGCCCACCACGACCAGGTCGACCGCTGGTTCATCGAGCTGGCCGAACGGTTCACCCGGGCGCTCGATGGGGCCGGATTTCCGCTCTGTCGCGGCAATGTGATGGCCACCAATCCGGTGTGGCGAAAGTCGATCAGCCAATGGCGCGCCCAGATCGCCGGCTGGGCGTACCGGCGCAGCCTGCAATCGGTCATGTGGGCGGATATCTTCCTCGACTTCCGCACCGTCGGCCGGGCGGCCGGGATGGGCGACGAACTGCGCGCGGCGGTGCTGCAGATCTGTGCCGAGCAGCCGCTGTATCTCAAGCAATTATCCTGGGAGCATGTGCGGCAGGACGTGCCGCTCGGCCTGTTCGGCCAGTTGCTGGGCGAACCCGGCGCCGAACATCACGACGAAATCGACCTCAAGCTGCGGGCGACGCTGCCGTTGGTCGGGCTGATCCGCATGCTGGCGCTGCGCAACGGCATCGCCGAGACCGGCACGCTGGACCGTCTGCGAACGCTGATCGCGGCCGGCCGGATCAGCGAGGAATTCGGCGCGATGCTGGCGGAGGATTTCGCCGTCCTCACCGCGTTGCGGGTGCGCCAGCAGATCGCCGATCTGGATGCCGGGCGGCCGGTGGGGAACCATTTGAAGCTGGCGGGTTTGGGCGAGCGGGAACGCAAGCTGCTGGTACGGCTGTTCCGGTCGGTGGATACGCTGCGGCGGATTGCGGCGCAGGAGTTTGGCGGGCGGCTGGGGTGACGCAAGGCCAGGGCTCTGCCCTGGACCCCGTTCCTTAAGTAATGGGATCCAAGGGGCCACCGCCCCTTGGCGGGTCCAGGGCAGAGCCCTGGCCTTCTTTGTTTATATCCAGTTGCACCAAACCGCCAAAACAAGCACGCTTCCCCCGGCAAACGGACCGGACAAAGCAGCCGGCAGCAGGGGAAGGGAGTCCAAAAGTGCCAACAGGCAATGTCACGCGCCGCAAGGCGCTCAAGCTCGGCGCTGCGGCATCGGCGCTGCCGCTGGTGCATATCCGCACCGCCGGAGCGGCGGGTAGGCTCTCGGTGGGGTTCTGGGACCACTGGGTGCCGGACGGCAACGCCGTGATGCGCCAGCAGGTCGCCGCCTGGTCGGACAAAAGCAAGGTCGAGGTGCAGGCCGACTTCATCACCTCGGCCAACAACAAGAACCTGCTCACCATCGCCGCCGAAGCGCAGGCCAGGACCGGCCATGACATCCAGACCTTCCCGACCTGGGAAGTGCTGAATCATGCTGACGTGCTGGAGCCGGTCGATGGGCTGATGGGAACGCTGAGCGCGAAATACGGTCCGACCAACAAGGTGGTGGAATATCTCGGCAAGTCCAAAGGCCACTGGATTGCCATCCCGTCCTCGTCGGGCACGCAGATGAAGCCGCCTTGCGCGCGCATCAGCCTGCTCAAGCAGGCGGCCGGGCTGGATGTGCAGGCGATGTTCCCCGCCGCCGACGGCCCCGCGCCCGGTGCGGAGTCCTGGACCTATGATGCGATGCTCAAAGCCGCCGAGGCCTGCGACAAGATCGGCAAACCCTTCGGCATTGGTCTCGGCACCACGACCGATTCGGTCGACACCGCCGGCGCCCTGTTCGCCGCCTTCGGCGCCGAGCTGGTCAGCTCTGAAGGCGAGATCACGGTGAAATCCGATGCGATGCGCCAGGTGCTGGAATACGGCCAGCGCCTGGTCCGCGTGCTGCCGAAAGATGCCGTCAGCTACGACGACGCGTCGAACAACCGCGCCCTGATCTCCGGCCAGAGCGCCATGATCTGGAATCCGCCCTCGGCCTGGGCGGTGGCCAAGCGGGACAACCCCTCGGTCGCCGCCGACAGCTGGACCTTCACCGCGCCGTCCGGCCCGAAGGGACGGTTCGTTCCCTACCTGCCGTATTTCTGGGGCATCTGGAAGTTCAGCCAGAACAAGCCCGCCGCCCAGGACCTGATCGAATTCCTGATGCAGCGCGACAAGGTCGAGGCGCGCTGCACCGCCGTGTCCGGCTACGATATGCCCCCGTTCGCAAGCATGCTCGACTTCAAGATCTGGGAGACCGTCGAGCCGCCGCGCGGCACGGTCTACAACTATCCGATCCGCGCCACGCACAAGGGCACGGCGCATATCGCGGCCCTGCCGGCGCCGCCGGAGATCGCCGTGCAGATCTACAACCAGGGCATCATGCCGACGATGCTGGCCAAGCTCAAAAGCGGCCAGTCCATCAATGACGTGATGGCGTGGAGCCAGGGCGAACTCGAGGGGTTCGTCCGCTGACATTTCATTGCTGAGGCCGGCGTGACGCTGTCCGGGTGCGGCCCGCAGCGTCACGCCCACGAAAACAAAAAAGCGGGAGGAAACGATGGCCGACGGTTCATTGATCGCAGTTCCCTTCACGCAACCGCGCCCCGCGGTCAGCGGCGGCAGGCTGCGCCGCTTCGTGCGGCAGCGATCGACGATCGCGTTGCTGATGTGCGCACCGTTGATCCTGCTGATCGCCGGGCTGGTGGTGTACCCGGCCTGCTACGCGATCTACCTGGCGATGCTGAACAAGCGGATGACGCATTTCGTCGGCCTGTCCAACTTCGAATTCCTGCTCGGGCGCGACACCTTCCGGCTGGTCATTTTCCAAAGCTGCCTGTTCGCCGTCACCGCGGTGGTGCTGAAAGCGTTGCTAGGTTTCGTGCTCGCGCATTTGATGCACAACATTCCGCCCGGCCGCCAGCGCATCTGGCGCGGCCTGCTGCTGGTGCCTTGGGTGATCCCGCTCGCTTTGTCCACCCTGGGCTGGTGGTGGCTGTTCGACCCGTCGTACTCGGCGTTCAACTATGTGCTGAACGCGTTCGGCTTTCCCACCGTGGCCTGGCTCGGCGTCGGCTGGACGGCGCGGTTCTGCATGATCGCGGTGAATGTCTGGTACGGCACACCGTTTTTCATGATCATGTACCTGGCGGCGCTGAAATCGGTGCCCGAGGAGCTGTACGAAGCCGCTGCGATCGACGGCGCCAGCACGGTGCAGAAACTGGTGTTCGTGACCCTGCCGATGATGCGCAACATCATCTCCATCACCGTGCTGTTCAGCCTGATCGTCACCTTCGCCAACTTCGACATCGTGCGCATCCTCACCAATGGCGGACCGGAGAACATGACGCATGTGTTCGCCACCTACGCTTTCCAGGTCGGCATCCAGTCGGGCGACATCCCGCTCGGCGCTTCGGTGAGCCTGTTCATGTTCCCGCTGCTGGCGGTGTTCTCGTTCTTCGTGCTGCGCAGCGTGACCCGGCGCACGCGGGAGGTGGCGGCGTGAGCGGCGGGGTCGCCACCGCCGGCACTTTTGTGCCGGCGCGGCGGCAGGGCAGCCTGCACCGCCAGCGGACCTGGGCGCTGTGGGGCAGCTACGCGGCGCTCGGGGCGTTCGTGGTCATGTTCCTGGTGCCGCCGTTCTACATGGTCATGACCAGCCTGAAATCCTCGGCCGAGATTTCCGCCCAGTCAGGCAACCCGTGGCTGGTACGCCACCCGACGCTCGACAATTTCGTCGATCTGCTGCTGATGCCGAACTTCCGCGGATTCTTCGTGAACTCGGTCATGGTCACCACCGTCACCGTCGCGGTCTCCATGGTCATTTCCATCTTCGCGGCGTTCGGCCTGGCGCGCATGGGGTTCAGGGGCAGCGCCGCGCTGGCCACCGGCGTGTTCCTGACCTATCTGATTCCCAATTCGCTGCTGTTCATCCCGCTGTTCCAGATCATCGGCGCGCTCGGGCTGATCAACAACGTCTGGTCGCTGGCGCTGATCTACCCGACGCTGGCGGTGCCGTTCTGCACCTGGATCATGATCGGCTATTTCAGCTCGATCCCGCGCGAGCTGGACGAGGCGGCGCTGATCGACGGCGCCACCTATCTGCAGTTGCTGTGGCGGGTGTTCATTCCGGTGGCCATGCCCGGCATCATCGCCGCCACGATCTTCGCCTTCACCGTGTCCTGGGGCGAGTTCCTGTATCCGCTGGCCTATCTTTACTCGTCCGATCAGATGGTGCTGACGGTCGGCATCGTCAGCGACCTGATCCGCGGCGACGTGTTCCAGTGGGGCCGCATCATGGCGGGCTGCGTGCTGGCGGCCGCGCCGCCGGTTGTCATCTATGCGTTCCTGATGGACTACTACATCGCCGGGCTCACCGCCGGCGCCACCAAGGGCTAGGGGGACATCGTATGGCCGGGGTGTCGATCCGCAACGTCGTCAAAGCCTACGAAGGCAATCTCCACGCCGTCAAAGGGATCGATCTGGAAATCGCCGACGAGGAGTTCGTCGTGCTGGTCGGCCCGTCGGGCTGCGGCAAGTCGACCACGCTGCGCATGATCGCCGGCTTAGAGGAAATCACCTCCGGCGAAATCCGCATCGGCGGCGACGTGGTCAACGACGTGCCGCCGCGCGACCGCGACATCGCCATGGTGTTTCAGAACTATGCGCTGTATCCGCACATGTCGGTGTTCGAAAACATGGCGTTCGGCCTGAAGCTGCGGAAATTCCCGCGCGAGGAAATCAAGCGCCGGGTCGATCTGGCCGCCCGCGTGCTCGACATCCAGCCATTGCTGGACCGCAAGCCGAAGGCGCTGTCGGGCGGCCAGCGGCAGCGCGTCGCCATGGGCCGCGCCATCGTGCGCAACCCGCGCGTGTTCCTGTTCGACGAGCCGCTGTCCAATCTCGACGCCATGCTGCGCGTGCAGATGCGCACCGAAATCAAGAAGGTGCACCAGACCATCCCCACGACCACCGTTTATGTCACCCACGACCAGGTTGAGGCGATGACCCTGGCCGACCGCGTGGTGGTGATGCACAATGGCGCCATCGAGCAGGTCGGCCCGCCGCAAATGCTGTATCACAATCCCGCGACCCGCTTCGTCGCCGGGTTCATCGGCAGCCCGGCGATGAATTTTCTGCCGGTGCAACTGTTCGACGACGGCGGGCTGGCACTGCGTCTGGCCAATGGCGTGACGCTGCCGGTGCCGCTGCCGCGCGCCGATCGCTACGGCCCCTATAAAGGCCGCGCCATGACCCTCGGCCTGCGCCCCGAACACCTCACCGAAACCCGCGCCGAGGAAAAGCCGGGCGTGGTGCGGCTGGACGCGCAGATCGACGTGGTCGAGCCGATGGGCATGGAGACGCTGCTGCATTTCTTCATCGCCGGCCAGCCGGTCTGCGCCCGCGTCAACCCGGCGACCGACGCGCATCACGGCCAGACCTTGCCGCTCGCCGCCGACCTCAATCAGATGCACCTGATCGACAGCGCAACCGGCCGGGTGGTCTGAGCACCCGCATGGCCGGACTGCCGACCCGCATGATCGCCGCCGACAGGCTGCGCGATTTCGTCGCCGCCATGTTCCGCCGCGCCGGCTGCGATGCGGCCGAAGCCGGGCGCATCGGGTATTTCCTGGTCTCCGCCAACCTCACCGGCCACGACAGCCACGGCGTGATCCGGGTGCCGCGCTATGTGGCCAACATCGAGGCCGGCCACACCCTGATCGGCCAGTCGGTCACCATCGCGGCGGAAAGCGCCACCCATGCCGTGCTCGACGGCAATTACGGCTTTGGCCAGACAATCGGCCCGCAGGCGGTCGATCTCGGGATCGCGAAAGCCAGGGAGGCGGGGCTGGCAGTGGTGGCGCTGCGCCGCTCCGGCCATCTCGGCCGCATCGGCGACTGGGCCGAGCGGGCGGCCGCGGCCGGGTTGGTTTCCATCCATGTCGTCAACGTCGAGAATGCCGAGCTGGTGGCCCCGTTCGGCGGCACCGGCCGGCGCTTCGCCACCAACCCGATCTGCATCGGCGCGCCCGCCATGCCGGGCCGGCCGATGCTGCTGCTCGACATGGCGACCTCCATCGTCGCCGAGGGCAAGGTGCTGGTCGCCTCCAATGGCGGCAAGCCCTTGCCCGACGGTGCCCTGATCGGCGCCGACGGCAGCACGTCCACCGACCCCGAGACATTGTACGGGCCGCTGACGCCAAACGGTCCGCGCGACCCGCGCGGCGGCACCGGCGCCATCCGCGCCTTCGGCGAGCACAAAGGCTCGGGCCTTGCTTTCATGTGCGAAATCCTGGCCGGCGTGCTGTGCGGCGGCGGCCCGGCGGGTCCGCCGCATGGCGAGCACCGGCGGATCAGCAACGCCATGCTGTCGGTCTATCTCGACCCGGCACATTTCGGCGCCCGCGACTTCGCGCACGAGGCGATGGCCTATGCCGAGTACGTGAAGTCCTCGCCGCCGGCCGAAGGGATCACCGAGGTGCTGGTGCCGGGCGAGCCGGAGGCGCGCACCCGCGCGCACCGACAGGCCCACGGCGTCCCGCTGCAGGCCGATACCTGGGCCAATCTGTGCCATGCCGCCACATCGCTTGGCGTGCCGGTTCCGGATCTTGGCGATCCGTAACGGTTTCGGAACGGAACCCCGCCGCGCACAACAGGGAAACGTCGATCGGGTCCGGCAAACGATGTTCGGAGCCCCGCGGGCTTTTGGAGCGACAGCATCCACCGTGGCACCCGTAGGCTTGCCGACCATCACGGCGTCGAACCGGAACCATCCGCCAGGGATTTTCAATACCCGCCGTGCCAGCGCCCGGGGCACGTGTGTGATCGCGGGTCTGTGACTTGGAAGCGTCCTGTGGAGCGGGATACACCGCCAAACTATAAACCCTGCAACTATATGCCCTCCAGCCGAATGGAACCGTCAGCATGACGAATCCTGACAACGATCGAACGCACACCGCCCTTCGTGAAGCGATGCGGCAGGCGGATGCGATCCAAAACATCGTTGAATTGATCGTGGATCACGACAGCCTTTTGCGTGCGCAAACCGCGGTAACCCATTTGGCAAAGGAGCTGCAGCGCATCGAACCGTCACACTTGTGCCCGGCGACGGAAATGCGATTTACCTACGCCAGTCTGGAACAATTCGGAATTTATGACGGTAGCAGGAAGAACAAGCGGAGTCAGACAGCTCTGTCCGCGCATCACTCCTCTGACGCCTCGGATCGAGCTGTCCGGAAGCCAGGGTCGCAGGACTGCTGATTACTTCGATTTCCGCTATCGTTTTCCCCCTCTTCGTGCATCGACATCAAAAAGTCCGCGGTGGAGCGACGCCGGCGGCGCAGGGCGTGCCGGCGCTCGTCGCGCCGCGCTCCCGCGCACGGGAGGGGGCGAACACGTTGGTCAGCGCGCGGTGATGGCGCTGCGCACCGTCAGAGGGTCGGCCACCATGCTGATATTCTCGATGCCTTCGCCGGTACCGTGAACGGCGATGTCGCCGTACCCCAGCAACCGGCCCATAATGGACTGGTGCACTTCCACCGATTCGATCTGGTCGAGGTTCATCTCCACCGTGCGGCGGCTGAAGATGCCGGATTTGTAGATCGCCCGGTGATTGGTGACGGCAATCTCCGTCCCGTATTTGTGCAGCCAGGCACTCAGAAGCAGCAGCGCACACAGTGCCAGCAGCAGCGCGGCAACGATATGCAGCGCCGGTGCGAAGGACGGCGCCGCCAGTGCCGTGATGTAAACGACCACCGCGCCTCCCAGGACGATCAGGCCGCTCAGGTAGATCACCCAGTGGATGGTCCCACGCGCCTTCACGCGCTCGCCTGGTTGCAGAACTCGTTCGACATAGCTCATTTGAAGGCGCCCTCCTGGGTCACGCGCGCAACAATACAGGAATGCGGCGCCTTGCCCAACTGCGGGAGCGGGGCAGTTGGGTGAAGGAAGGCCAGGGCTCTGCCCTGGACCCGCCAAGGGGCAGTGGCCCCTTGGAACCCATTCCTTAAGGTGCGGAGTTCCAGGGACGTTCTCGGCCCTTGGCGGGTCCAGGGCCGAGCCCTGGCCTTCCTTCACCCAATTGCCCGGCTCCAGATCGACCCCCACCGTCACCGTATGCTCCCCGCCGCCAAGGATAACCCCGCGCACCGGGCTGATATCCCCATAGTCGCGGCCCCAGGCCAGCACGACATGCTCGTCGCGCACCACCAGGTTGTTGGTCGGGTCAAGGTCCACCCAGCCATGTTCGGGGCCGAGCCAGGCACCCACCCAGGCATGCGACGCGTCCGCCCCGCGCCGCGCCGCCTGGCCCGGCGGCGGGCGCGTCCGCAAATAGCCGGACACGTAGCGCGCCGGCAGCCCGAGCGCCCGCAGCCCGGCGACCATGACATGGGTGAAGTCCTGGCAAACGCCGGCGCGCTGGGCCAGCACCCGCGCAACCGGGGTGACGATGGTGGTCACGTCGGTGCGAAAGGCGAAGTCGCTGCGGATGCGTGCGTTCAGGTCCAGCAGCCCCTCAAGCACCGGCCGTCCGGGCGGGAAGCTGGGCCGCGCGTACAACCCCGCCGCGCGGTCGGCCGGCGCCAGCGGACTGTCGAAGGTGAACTCGGCCGCCTCCCAGGCGGCGCCGCGCGCGCTGTTGCGCACCCCCGCCACCACGTCTTCCCACGCCGGGGTCAGCCGCGCCGGCGGCGGCGCGGCAAACCCCACCTCGACCTCGGCCTCCACCACCACCTCGAACCGCTTGTGCGCCAGGTCGAGGAACATCCAGGTCGCGTGGTTGCCGAAATGGTCCTCCGCCACGGTCACCCGCGAGGGAGAAGGCGTCGCGCGCAGCGAGGCCGACAGCACCGTCTGACCGGGCAGGCTGCGCGGCGTCAGATGCAGCATGTGGCTGGCCAGATCGACGGGCTTGGCATAGGCGTAGCCGGTGACGTGGCGCACCCGGTATCTCACGCGGCCCCCCGCAGCGCCGGCGCCGCCTCGGCCGACCAACCGAGCGTCTGCACGGCCGGCAGCAGGGCGAAATAACGCCGCGTGATGCGGTCCGATAGCGCCGCGACACCGTCCGCCATCGCCTCCAGCCGCGGCGGCAGCGCTGCCGCGGCCACCGACTGGTCGGGCGCGGCCAGCACCTGATCGACGATCATCTCGGCTTCGGCCAGCAGCCCGGCCGCCGTGCCGGCCAACAGCTCGCGCGGCCCGCCCTCGCCGCCCAGCTCGTCCAGCAGCGTGTGCATCTGCGCCAACTGAAAGCCGAGGCCGCGCGGGTTGCCCTGGTCGGCGAGCACCAGATCGAGCACCGGCGCCGGTTGCAGCACGTCGAAATAGCGGCTGCGATAGGTGATCGCCGAGTTGCACAGCTCCAGCACCAGGCGCAACCCGGCCTCGACGCGCGCCGGCGGCTGGTCGAGCGCGATCGCCACCTCGCCGGCCACCGCCCAGCCCCGCTCCAGGCGCCGACCGAGATCCAGGAACAGCCAGCCGCCGCCGCGCACCATGTTTTCGGCGGCAACGCCCGCGACCGCGGTCGCGAACCGGTTGATCCCCACCATGCCATGCGCCAGCCCGTCCAGGCTGCGCCCGGCCGCGCTGGCATCCGTCCGCGCCGCGCGCAGGGTGGTGGTGAAGGTCGCGTACATCTCCCCGGTCAACCGGTCGCGCACGCCCTCGGTCAGGCGCGCCACGTCGGCGAACATCCGCGCGACCTTGCCGCCCTCGCGCACCGTGCGCAGCAGCACGTCGCTCAGGCTGTTCGCCGCCCCGCCCGGCACCGCCGTCGCCCCCTCCTCCTCCTTGGCCGGCACCAGACCGGCTTCGGCGAGGCAGGCGGTCAGCACCTGCAACTCCATCAGCTCATGCGGCAGCAGGGTGGTGGTGCGCACCAGACGTTGCAGGGCCGCCCGTCCCAGGCGCGCGACGCGGTCGAGCCGCTCGACGTAGCGCCCCAGCCAGAACAGATTGTCGGCCACCCGGCTCGGCAGGTCGCCGGCGGTGCGCCGCAGCTTCAGGGCGGGCACCGGCAGCGCCGGCGGACCAACCAGGTCGCCGGTGTCCTCGCTGAGCACCCAGAACGTCCTTGGAAACCCCCACCGGCGGCGGCCGGCCGGAGAGCCACTCAGACTCGTCGATGATTTGGGCGAGGCCGCCCGGCATCGCCCGCCAGGCAAGCCCGTCATGCACCATGAACAGCCGCAGCACCACCGGCCGCGGGGTGAGATGCTTGCCGTCCACGCACGGTGCGACCGAAGGTGCCATCAGCCGGCTGGCCGCCCACTCCCAGGGCCGCGCCTCGATGCGGCTCATCAGCTCCGCGCGCGCCGCTGCGGGCAGGGCCGACGGCAGCACCGGGGCCGCGGTGCTGTCCATCGCCGGCATCACCCGCCAGGCGGAGGGCTCGCGCAGCACCGAGGCACGGACCGCCGCGTCGCCCAGCCAGACCGTCTCCACGCCGGGCAGCGCCAGGTCCTCGCCGAGCAGGCGGCGGCACAGCGCCGGCAGAAAGGCGGAGAAGGCCGGCGCCTCCACCAGGCCGGAGCCGGGATCGTTGGCAATGCGCACGCTGCCCTGGCGCAATGCGTCGATCAGCCCGGTCACGCCCAGCAGGCTGCCCGCCTCCATTTCCAGCGGATCGATCATGCGCCCGTCGAGCCGGCGCAGCAGCACGTCCACCTGCTGCAGCCCCTTCAGCGTCTTGAGGAATACCGCCCCGCCACGCACGGTCAGGTCGCCGCCTTCGACCAGCGCGCAGGACAATTCGCGCGCCAGGAA
This sequence comes from uncultured Alphaproteobacteria bacterium, assembly GCA_963714255.1. Taxonomy (GTDB): domain Bacteria; phylum Pseudomonadota; class Alphaproteobacteria; order Acetobacterales; family Acetobacteraceae; genus Rhodovastum. The sequence goes on along the minus strand of CAVQNU010000013.1, from coordinate 9,515 downwards.
CATGTGCTCGAACCATTGCGGCGAGGTGGTGCCCGGGGTGAGCAACGCCACGGTCGGATTGGGCCGGCCGGGCGGCGCCAGCCGGCGCAGCGAATCCTGCCAGATGTCGAAGAACGGCCGCAACTGGCGCAGCTGCAGCGGGCGAAACGCCTCGGGCAGCACGCGCGACAGCAGGCGCCGGTTCTCGCGCGCATAGCCGGCCCCGCCGGTGGCGGCGGTGCGGTCGGCCAGCACCCGCCAGGCACCGTCCGGCCCGCGGATCAGGTCGGCCGCATAGCTGTGCAGCAGCGGGGCGTTCACCGCGAACCGGCACGGGCGCAGAAACCCGGGGTTGGCGAACACCAGCGCCGGCGGCAGCGCCCCTTCGTCGGCCAGGTCCTGCGGACCGTAAATGTCGGACAGCAGCAGGGCGAGCAGACGGGCGCGCTGCGCCAGCCCAGCTTCCAACGCCCGGAATTCGGCTGCCGGCAGCGGCAGCGGCACCGGGTCGCAGCGCCAGGGCCGTCCCGCCGAGCCCGGCAGGACGCTGGCAATGCCTTCCTCCAGGAAGGCGCGCTCCAGCCGGCGGCCCCGCTCGGCGAGGCCGCCATCGCCGAGCGCCATGAACGCCTCCAGCACGCCGCGCCAATGCGACCGCAGCCGGCCGGTGCCGTCGACCATCTCGTCCAGGCCCGGCACGGGCGGGGCAGGCGCGCTCATGTCGGCCTCCCGCGGCGCGGCGGCGAAACGCCGCCGCCAGGGTACCGGGGTGGGCCGGGCCGGGGCATTACCATGCCATCGGTCTCAGGCGAAACGGCGCAGGTCCAGCGTACGCGGATGCTCGGCGCCGGCCGCTGCGCGCGGCTCGGGCATCGACCCCGGCGTATGCCCGAAGGCGAAGAAACGCGAGCGCCGCCGGGCTTCCGCCTCGTTGGCATTGACCGGAAACGTGTCGTAGCTGCGCCCGCCCGGATGGGCCACGTGGTGGGCAACCCCGCCCAGGCTGCGGCCGGACCAGCGGTCATAGACATCGAATACCAGCGGCACCTGCGCCGATATGGTCGGATGCAGCGCATTCGGCGGCTGCCAGGCCTTGAACCGAACCCCGGCCACGTATTCCCCCACCGTTTCTGTCGGACTGAGCGGCACCGCCACCCCGTTGCAGGCGAGAACATACCGCTCCGGCACCCAGCCCGTCACCCGTGCCTGCACCCGTTCGGCCGAGGAATTGACATAACGCGCCGTGCCTCCCGGCGCCGCATCCTCGCCCAGCACATGCCAGGGTTCCAGCGCATGCCGTAGTTCCAGCTCCACCCCGCGCAGCGTGGTCACGCCGATTTGCGGGAAGCGGAATTCCGCATGCGGGTCGAACCAGGAGCGATCGAGCGGGAAGCCGAGGGCGGCGAGTTCGTCCAGCACTTCGCGGAAATCCTGCAGGCAGAAATGCGGCAGCAGAAAATCGTCGTGCAGCCGCGTGCCCCAGCGCACCATGCGGCGTTCATACGGATGCTGCCAGAACGCCGCCACCGCCGCGCGCATCAGCAGCATCTGGGCGGCCGACATGCGGGCATGCGGCGGCATTTCGAAGGCGCGGAACTCCACCAGGCCCCGCCGCCCTCCGGTTCCGTTCGGATCGTACATCTTGTCGATGCAGAACTCGGTGCGGTGGGTGTTGCCGGTCATGTCCGCCAGGATGTTGCGGAACAGCCGGTCGGTCAGCCAGGGCGGGGTGGCGCGGAATGGGGCGATCTGGGCGAAGGCGATTTCCAGCTCATTGATCGAATTGTCGCGCGCCTCGTCCACCCGCGGATGCTGGCTGGTCGGGCCGATGAACAGCCCGCTGAACAGGAACGACAGGCTGGGGTGGTTGTGCCAGAAGCCGAGCAGGCTTTTCAGCAGGTCCGGCCGGCGCAGGAATGGGCTTTCCGCCACCGTCGCCCCGCCCATCACCACGTGATTGCCGCCGCCGGTGCCGACATGGCGGCCGTCGATCATGAACTTCTCGGCCGCCAGCCCGGCCTGCCGCGCCTCCTCATACAGCTGCACCGTGCGCTCGACATGCTCGGCCCAGCTGCGCGCCGGATGCACGTTCACCTCGATCACCCCCGGATCGGGCGTGACCGAGAAATCCAGCAGCCGCGGGTCGGAGGGCGGGGTGTAGCCTTCCAGCACCACCGGATGCCCCAGTTCCACCGACGTGGCCTCGACGGCGGCGATCAGGTCGAGCCAGTCCTCGGCCTGCACGAGCGGCGGGAAGAACACGTGCAGCAGCCCGCCGCGCGGCTCCACCGTGAGCGCGGTGCGCACCACGCCGGGCTCCGGGCGGCCGGGCACCGGTGGGTCTTGCGGCACCGGCTCGAAGGCCACCGCGCCCCCGAGCCCGCTGCCGACCGCACGGCGCGCGCGCAGGATGGGCTGCGCCGGCAGCTTGCCCACGGGGGCGAACGGATCGGGCTCGTAGGTCGGCTCGATGCTGTTGGGGTCGGCCCAGGGCAGGCTGTCCAACGGCAGCCGGTAGCCGATCGGGCTGTCGCCGGGGATCAGGAACAGCGTGCCGCCGCGCAGGAACCAGCGCCCGGTCTGCCAGCGCGTGCCATCCGGCGCGCGGCGCAGCGGCAGCACGCTGCCGACCGGCGAGGCCAGGCCCTGGCCGAACACCTGCGCCATGCGCGCCCGCTCCAGCGGCTCGCGCAGCCGGCTGTCCTCGGCCACCACATTGGCCGGCAGACGACCCTCCTTCCACAGGTAGTACTGCACGTCTTCGTGCGCCGGGATCACCATGGCCGGATCGACCTGCAGCCGCTCGGCCAGCAACGCGGCGAAGCGGGACGCCGTTTCGGCGGTGGCGGTGTCGCGCGTGCGCTCGGGGTCGGCCAGCAGACCAGGGTCCAGCCAGACTTTCTCGCCATCCGCCCGCCAATGCGCCGACAGGGCCCAGCGCGGCAGTTGCTCGCCCGGGTACAGCTTGCCCTGACCGTGATGCAGCACCGCCCCCGGCGACCAGAGGGCAACCAGCCGGCGCAGCAGCCGGCTGGCATAGCGCCGCTTGGTCGGCCCCAGGGCGGCGGTGTTCCATTCCGGCGCCTCCTGGTCAGTGGCGCAAACAAAGGTCGGCTCGCCGCCGAAGGTCAGCCGCACCTCGCCGGCAGCGAGTGCGCGATCCACCCGCGCGCCAGCCGCCAGGATGTCCTGCCACTGCCGGTCGGTGTACGGCTTGGTCACCCGCGGGGTCTCGCGGAGGCGGGAAATCGACATGGCGAAGTCGAATTCGACCTCGCAGGGGTCGGTCGCCCCGGTGACCGGGGCGGCCGATTGCGGGTCGGGGCTCGCCGCCAGCGGAATATGGCCCTCGCCGGCCATCAGGCCGGAGGTCGGGTCCAGCCCGATCCAGCCGGCGCCGGGCAGATACACCTCGGTCCAGGCGTGCAGGTCGGTGAAATCCGCGCTTGGCCCCTCCGGCCCCTCCAGCGGCTTGATGTCGCCCACCAGCTGGATCAGGTAGCCGGACACGAAGCGCGCCGCGTAGCCCAGATGGCGCAGCAACTGCACCAGCAACCAGGCCGAATCCCGGCAGCTCCCCTTCCCCGCCGTCAGTGTCTGCTCGGGCGTCCACACGCCCGGCTCCAGGCGCACGATATAGGATATCCGCTCCTGCACCCGGCGGTTGACATCGACCAGCATGTCCACCGTGCGCCGCGTCTCGCGCGGCACCTCGGCCAGCAGCGCGCCCAGCAGTTTCCCCGGCGGATCGACCCGGCGGAACGGCGCCAGCTCGTTGTCGAGGATCGGATCGTAGACGAACGGCCAGTCTTCCGCCTCGGGCTCCAGGAAGAAGTCGAACGGATTGACCGTCGCCAGATCGGCGACCAGATCGACGGTCACGTCGAAATGGGTGATTTTCTCGGGGAACACGACGCGGGCGAGGAAATTGCCCTGCGGGTCCTGCTGCCAATTGAGGAAATGCGGCTCCGGCGCGATCGCCAGCGCGTAGGACAGGATGGGCGTGCGCGCATGCGGCGCCGGCCGCAGGCGAATGGTCTGCGGCCCCGCAGTGACGGCCCTATCGTACCGGTAGGCAGTGCGATGCGTCAGCGCAACATGGATCGACATGACTCTCCTGGCGACATAACCGAACGATTATCCCTTAACACCTATATGGCAGTGAACCGCGCCGGGTTCACCATGGGAAGCACCCGTGCCGCCGGTCCGGGATCACGACCGGCCACCAGGTCCGCCACCAGCCGCCCCGCCGCCGGCGAGGTCTGGATACCGTAGCCGCCCTGCCCGACGCTCCACAGAAATCCCTCCGCCGCAGGGTCCCAGCCGATCGCCAGGCTGCGGTCGGGGGTGAAGGTGCGCAGGCCCGCCCAGGACCGCTCGACCCGGCGCACCGCGATATCCAGCGCCTGCTGCATGCGGTCGATACCGATCGCCACGTCGAGTTCGTCCGGCTGCACGTCGTGCGGCTTCATGTCGGTCTCGTCGCAGGGGGTGACCATCAGACGGGTGCGCGCTTCGGTGCGCACATACCACGTATGGGCGACATCGTACACCAGCGGCCAGGCGCTCACGTCCCAGGGCGCGGGATCGATGATCACGCCGGTGCGGCGCTTGGGCTGCAGGCCGAGCGGCGCCACCCCGGCCTGGGCCGCCACCTCGTCGCCCCAGGCGCCGGCGGCGTTCACCAGCACGGGCGCGCGGAACACCGCCCCGCCGGTAACCTCGACGTCCCACAGCCCGGCGCGCCGCGCGATGCGCCCGGTGCGGCTGCGCAGCGCGAGAATGCCACCGCGGCGGCGCAGCAGGCGCAGGAAACCCTGGTGCAGCGCGGCCACGTCGATGTCGAAGGCGTCGTCCTCGATGGCGGCGCCGACCGCGTAGTCCGGCCGCAGTGCCGGCACCATCGCGCGCGCCGCGTTGACCGAAATCTCCCGCACCCCGATTCCTTCGGCGAGGAGTGTCCGCAGGCCGGGCATCTGCTCGGGGGGTGCGAGGAAGCACAGCGGCCGCCTGGCCATTAGCGTCGTTTCGGTGAAACCCTCCGGCGGCGCCTCGAAGAAGGGCCGCGACAGGCCGGTCAGCACCCGCACATCGGCGGGGCCGTAGTTCAATATCCACATGGCCGCGGAACGGCCGGTGGTGTGGTAGCCGGGCTGGTCCTCGGCCTCGATGAGAGCGGCGCGGCGGTCGGCGGCAATTTGCGCAGCGGCGGTCGCTCCGGCGATCCCTGCGCCGATAATGATTGCGTCGGTGGTATGCGTGTCCATGGATGCAGGATGGTGTGCTGCAGCGCAGCATGCAAGGGAAGCAAGGCCAGGGGGCGCAGTGCGCCTTCGGCACGACGGCCGAGAGGCCCCTGGACCCAGCACCTTAAAGTATAAGGGTTCCAAGGGGCCACTGCCCCTTGGCGGGTCCAGGGCAGAGCCCTGGCCTTGCTTTCTTTCCTAATTGCCCCGCAGCGCAACCGCACGCCGCGTCTTGCCGTCGCCGGGTGATCGGGTGTGAACTGCATCACAAGATAATCTGCGGCGGGGAGGTACGATGACGTCCACAGCCCGGGCGCCCGGCAACGGCGCCCTTACCTGGTTGCTCTGGCTCGCGGTGGCCGTGCTCGGCGCGGTCGCCCTGGGTATTGTGGCGCTGAGCCGGGGGGAGCCGATCAGCGCTGTCTGGCTGGTCACCGCCGCGGTCTGCACCTACCTGATCGCTTACCGGTTCTACAGCCTGTTCATCGCCCGTTCGGTGCTGCGCCTCGATCCCGCGCGCCCGACCCCGGCGGTGCGGCACAATGACGGGCTGGACTATGTGCCGACCAACAAGTGGGTCGTGTTCGGCCACCATTTCGCCGCCATCGCCGGCGCCGGGCCGCTGGTCGGGCCGGTGCTCGCCGCCCAGATGGGATACCTGCCAGGCACGTTGTGGATTCTGGCCGGCGCGGTGTTCGCAGGCGCGGTGCAGGACTGCATCGTGCTGTTCGTCTCCGTCCGGCGTGACGCCCGTTCGCTCGGCGACATGATCCGCTCGGAGTTGGGCAACGTGCCCGGGGTGATCGCCCTGCTCGGCGTGCTGATGATCATGATCATCATCCTGGCGGTGCTGTCGCTGATCGTGGTGAAGGCGCTCGCCGGCAGCCCGTGGGGCACGTTCACCGTGTTCGCCACCATGCCCATCGCCGTCCTGATGGGCCTCTACGTCCGCTTCATCCGGCCGGGCCGCATCTTGGAGATGTCGGCGATCGGATTCGTGCTGCTGATGTCGGCCATCATCTATGGCGAGACCGTTTCCCTCACGCCTGAACTGGCCGCGCTGTTCAGCTATTCCGGCGAGACGATGGCGCTGATCCTGATTGGCTACGGCTTCGTCGCCTCGGTGTTGCCGGTCTGGCTGCTGCTGGCGCCGCGCGACTATTTGTCCACCTTCCTCAAGCTCGGCACGATTTTTGCCCTCGCGATCGGCATCATGGTGGTGGCGCCGACGCTGCACATGCCGGCGGTGAGCCGGTTCGTCGACGGCACCGGGCCGGTGTTCGCCGGCAAGCTGTTCCCCTTCCTGTTCATCACCATCGCCTGCGGCGCGGTGTCAGGCTTCCACGCGCTGATTTCGTCGGGCACCACGCCCAAGCTCATCGAGAACGAGCAGCAGATCCGCATGATCGGCTATGGTGCGATGCTGATGGAAAGCTTCGTCGCCATCATGGCGCTGACCGCCGCCTGCGTGATCGAGCCGGGCGCCTATTTCGCCATGAACAGCCCGGCCGGGTTGATCGGCACCACCGCAGCCCAGGCTGCGCAGACCATCTCGGGCTGGGGGTTTGTCATTACCCCCGACGCGCTGACCCAGCTTGCCCATGACGTCGGCGAGACCAGCATTCTCTCGCGTGCCGGCGGCGCGCCGACGCTCGCGGTCGGCATGGCGCAGATCCTGTCGGGCGTGCTCGGCGGGCAGGCGCTGATGGGCTTCTGGTACCATTTCGCCATCCTGTTCGAGGCCTTGTTCATCCTCACCACCGTGGACGCGGGCACGCGGGTTGCCCGGTTCATGATCCAGGACCTGCTGGGGGCGTTCGTGCCGGCACTGAAGCACACTGAATCCTGGGGGGCGAACCTGGTGGCGAGCGGGTTGGCGGTGTCGGCCTGGGGGTACATTCTCTATCAGGGCGTGATCGACCCGTTCGGCGGCATCAACTCGCTATGGCCCTTGTTTGGCATCGCCAACCAGATGCTGGCGGCGATCGCGCTGACGCTGTGCACCGTGGTGCTGTTCCGCATGAAGCGGCAGGCCTACGCCTGGGTGACTATCGTGCCGACCACCTGGCTTGCGGTGTGCACGCTGACGGCGGGCTGGCAAAAGCTGTTCGATCCGGCGCCGGCGATCGGCTTCCTGACCCACGCGCAGCGCTTCGGCGGCGCGCTGGCCGAGGGGCGCGTGCTGGCGCCGGCGAAGTCGCTGGCGGAGATGCAGCGGGTGGTGATCAACGACTATATGGACGCCACGCTGTGCGCCCTGTTCATGGCGGTGGTGGTGTCGATGCTGGTCTATGGGGCGATCGCCGCCGGGCGCGCGCTGGGCAACCCGGCGGCGACGGCAAAGGAGGTGGGCGGTGATCTGCGCGCTGTGCGATCTGGCGCCTGACGTGCGGCTGTTCGGCCGCCGTCTGGTACAGGCGGCGAACCTGATGGTGGGGCTGCCGGACTACGACACTTATGTGGCGCACCGGTTGGCGACCCATCCCGAGCTGCCGGTGATGACACGGGAGGCGTTTTTTCGGGAGCGGCAGGCGCGGCGGTATGGTGGGAACGGTGGGGGGTTGCGGTGTTGTTGAAGCCGGGGCGCTGACCCATAGGCGCTGGTACACCTCGCCGGAAGTGGCGACTCCCTTCCGGCGGCCGGTCGGAGGGGGTGAGTCTGGTCTGCCACAGGGCGGCACCAATCGTCAGGGGAGGCCGCAAACTCGGCGGTTTTCCGCGAGTCAGCCGCCTTGCGGATATGGCAGGGACGAGTCTCGACCCCTCGTCCTGATTCGCCGGAGCCTGTGCATGTCCCGCCTGTCCGCTGCCCCGATCGCCCCGACGCCTGCGCAGGAGGAAGAGCTGCAACGGCTCGCCCGGGCGCACAAGACGCCGCGTAAGCTGGCGAACGCGCCGAGATGATCCTGCGCTCGGCGGCAGGAACGCCGGTGCGCGAGATCGCCCGCGAACTCGGCGTCTGGCCGAAGACAGTGCGGCACTGGCGCGCCCAGTGGCTGGCCAGCAGGGGAATCGCACTTGGAATTTCCTTGACAGCGCGACGGCGGCTTGCGCGGGGCGGGGCGATGGATTCTACCGGAGGGCGCGGGAAACCTGCGGAGGGAGGACGCCTTGGATCAGTTTGCCGGCTGCTGGGAGGGTCTGGAAGACCCGCGAACCGGGAACGCCGGGCTGCATGACTTCCATGAGTTGCTATTGACCCGGCCGGGACGGTCTTGGACCGGGGCGGGTATGTGCCCATGTTTGAGGTATGGTTCATATAGACATGCGGAGTTTGACGCCGGCGGCGCAAGAGGAGCGTCGGCGCCAAGTGATCGGCTTGCGTGAGCGCGGCCTGACCTACGAAGAGATCGGCGCCCAGGTCGGGCTGACGAAGAACGGGGTGTTCGACATCTGCAAGCGCTACCGTGAGAAGGGGATGGCGGGGCTGCAGACCGGGCCACGCGGTCCGGCCCCGGGCACCGGGCGGTTCCTGACCGCGGCCGAGGAGGCAGACATTCAGCGTCTGATCTGCGCTGGCACGCCGGACGACTATGGCCTGCCCTTCGCGCTGTGGAGCCGGGCGGCGGTGGCGACGCTGGTCGAGCAACGCTGCGGCGTGCGCCTGGCGGTGCGCTCGATGGGGACCTACCTGGCGCGCTGGAACTTCACGCCGCAGAAGCTGCTCCGGCGCGCCTACGAACAGGATGCGGACGCGGTGCGCACCTGGTTGCAGCGGGACTACCCGGCCATTGCCGCCCGCGCGCGCAAGGAGAAAGCCAAGATCTTCTGGGGTGACGAGACGGGCCTGCGCTCCGATGACGTGCGTGGCCGCAGCTATGCGCCGCGCGGCAAGACGCCGGTCGTGCGCCCCAACCACAGGCGGGCGAATGTCGGCGTGATCTCGGCGGTGACCAACAAGGGCGAGCTGCGCTGGATGGTGCTCGACGGCGCCATCAACGCGCCGCGGCTGATCGACTTCCTGGCGCGCCTGATCCGCGATGCCGATGGCAAGGTGTTTCTCATCCTTGACAATCTCCGCGTCCACCGCGCTCGTCTGGTACAGGACTGGCTGGTGGAGCGACGTGCGCAGATCGAGGTGTTCTACCTGCCCTCCTACAGCCCGGAGCTCAAACCGAATGAAGGTGTCAACGCCGACATCAAGCAGGCGGTTCCCCGCAGGGCGCCCGCCCGAAGCCGTCAGGAGCTGAAACGCAACGTCATCGGCCACATGCGTCAACTCGCAAAGCTGCCCAGACGCGTCCGTAGCTACTTCCGGACCCCGACATTCCGTTACGCCTCTTGATCCAA
>CAVQNU010000012.1:0-88513 GCA_963714255.1 uncultured Alphaproteobacteria bacterium | reverse complement strand
CGCCTTGCGGATATGGCAGGGACGAGTCTCGGCCCCTCGTCCTGATTTGCCGGAGCCCGTGCATGCCCCGCCTGTCCGCTGCCCCGATCGCCCTGACGCCTGCGCAGGAGGAAGAGCTGCAACGGCTCGCCCGGGCGCACAAGACGCCGCGTAAGCTGGCCGAACGCGCCGAGATGATCCTGCGCTCGGCGGCAGGAACGCCGGTGCGCGAGATCGCCCGCGAACTCGGCGTCTGGCCGAAGACAGTGCGGCACTGGCGCGCCCAGTGGCTGGCCAGTGCGGCGGACTTGCCGGTGGTGGCGCGGCTGACCGACGCGCCGCGGCCGGGCGCGCCGGCGACGTTTTCCCCCGAGCAGGTCTGCGCGATCGTGGCGCTGGCCTGCGAGAAGCCGGACGAGCAAAGCAACCTGCCCCTCAGTCACTGGAGCCAAAGCGAACTGGCCCGAGAGGCGGTCAGGCGTGGCATCGTGGACAGCATCTCGCACGGCTCTGTCGGGCGTTTTTTAAAAAAGAGGCCGAACTCAAACCGCATCTCGTGCGCGGCTGGCTGACCCCCAAGCCAGATCCCGAGTTCGAGACCAAGTGCGCCGACGTTTGCACCGTCTATCATGCGGCACCGGCGGCGGCGCAGCAGGACATCCGCACGGTCTCGATCGACGAGATGACCGGCGTGCAGGCGCTGGAGCGTGCCGCTCCGGACCTGCCGATGCTGCCGGGCAAGGTCGCCCGCCGCGAGTTCGAATACATCCGCCACGGCACCCAGACCCTGATCGCGGCCTTCGACGTTGCCACCGGCCAGGTGATCGGCACCGTCGGCGACACCCGCACCGAGCAGGACTACGCCAGCTTCCTGGAGCGCCTGTTCGCCACCGGCACCTCGACCACCGGCTGGCGCGTGGTCGCCGACAACCTCAACACGCATGTCTCCGAAAGCGTGGTGAGATTGGTCGCCGACCTGTGCGGCATCAAGGACGACCTCGGCGAGAAGGGCAAGTCCGGTGTGCTCGCCTCGATGGCGACGCGCGAGGCGTTCCTGCGTGATGCCACCCACCGCATCCAGTTTCACTTCACGCCCAAGCATGCGTCGTGGCTCAACCAGATCGAGATCTGGTTCTCCATCCTCGTGCGCAAGCTGCTGCGCCGCGTCAGCTTTGTGTCGAAGCAGGATCTGAAGGCTCGGATAGAGGCGTTCATCACCTACTTCAACCGCACCCTGGCCAAGCCGTTCAAATGGACCATGACCGGCAAGCCGCTCGCTGCGTGAGGGCCGCCGGAATGGGGGCCGCTTTTCCGACAAAGGTGGACCAGGCTCCAAACTCAATCAGACTCTAGGAATCGGGCGTTGCTTTGTGATTTGCTCAGTCAATTGGATGAGCGGAGGGAGATGAGCGATGGCTGGCGAGTACTGGCTGAGTGATGTGGCTTGGGCGGCGATTGAGCCGCTGCTTCCGACGGTCTATCCGGGTGCGCGGCGCAAGGATGGCCGGCGGATCATCAGCGGTATCATCCATGTTTTGCGCAGCGGCTGCCGCTGGCAGGATTGTCCGGCGGTCTATGGTCCCAGCACGACGGTCTATAACCGGTTCAACCGATGGAGCCGTAGCGGTCGGTGGCTGGCGATCTTCGAAGCTCTGCTGGAAACGGTCCCGAAGGACGTGCGGTCGATCGACAGCACCTCGATCAAGGTCCAGCGCGCGGCGGCCGGCGGAAAAGGGGGGCCGAGGCGCAGGCAATCGGCCGCTCCCGTGGCGGGCGGACTACCAAAATCCACGCCATCTGCGACGGCGAGGGCCGGCTGTTCCGCTTCTTGCTGACGCCGGGTAACGTCGCCGACATCACCGCCGCCTACGAGCTTGTTCCGCCGCTGCCCTCGCAGGGCTGCCTGATCGGCGATGCCGGCTATGACGCCCAGCAACTGCGCCAGGACCTCGCCTTCCGCGGCACCGCCACCGTCATCCCTACCAACCCGACTCGCAAGCATCAGTGGCCGATCAATCGGGAGACCTACAAACGGCGCAATCTCGTCGAGCGGATGTTCAATCGACTGAAGGATTTCCGCCGCATCGCCACCCGCTACGACAAGCTCGCCCGCAATTTCGCCTCAGCCATCGCCTTGGCGGCTATCGTCCTCTGGTGGGCCAATTGAGTTCTGGAACCTAGCACTACTTTAGCACTTTAGAAGCGTGTTGAGAAAACCGCCGATTACAGTGGGGGCAACGATAAGGAATTGCTGGCGGAGCGAACAGCTTGGCGATGATGGCGCGGCGGATCTCAGGCAGCGAGGGCTGTGGAGGTGGCCCGTTGGGGGCCAGCTTTTTTTCCCCGACCCGCAGCCTTCAGGCGCCGGTGTTGCAGATAGCCAAATGCAATGCAGGTCATCAGCGCGTGCCGATGCAGGCCGCTCCAGGATCGGCCCTCGAAGTCACCCAGGCCAAGTTCCTGTTTGAGTTGCTGATGGACCTGCTCGCAGGACCAGCGCGCCTTGACGGTGGCGGCCAGCCGCCGCAGCGAGGTCCGTTCCGGCAGGTTGCTGAGGTGGTATTTCTTCTCGCCGCTGTCGCGCCATTCGCCGATCAGCCAGACCTCCTCGCCGGGCAGGCGCGCCTTGTCCGCGTTGGTTGGTCCGTCCGCCACGCGCACCCGCACAGCGGCGAAGCGGGCGCCGAGCGGGCCTTTGGTGCCACCGCGCCAGGTGATGCGACGCCAGCGCTGCTTGTCCAGCGTCTCGGACGCGGTGCGCGGCGGCCGGTTCGCCACCGGGTGCTTGCTCGGGCGCCCGGTCGGCGTGCGCGCCGGGCGCAGCCTGACTGTCGTTGGGTAGACAAGCTGGGTGCAGGCAATCCCGACCGCCCAGGACAGCCCGCGCTCGTCCAGTCCCTGCCGGACCATCGGGCTGCTGCCATACCCGGCGTCGCCGAGCACGCAGCCAAAGCGCAGCCCGGCGGCGATCACCCGGTCGATCTCAGCCAGCGCAATCCCGGGCTTGGTCTGCGCCGCTTGCGCTGTCGTCGGCACGCCCGCGGCCGCACAGCGATCCGGATCGTCGGTCCAGGCGGCGGGCAGGAACAGCCGCAGCCCAACCGGCACCGCGCCCCCCCCGCGCGCCAGCGTCAGCGAGACCAGCACCTGGCAGTTCGCCGTCTTGCCCAGTTCGCCACAGTATTGCGGCGCCACGCCGACCGACGCCGTGCCCTTCTTGGGCATGCCGCTGTCGTCGACCACCAGCACGGCATCCATGCCGCCGACCTGTCGGTCGGCCTGCTCGGCGAGCACGCGCCACAGCGGGGCGTCGTCCCAGGCCGGGCTGGTGATGAAGTGGTGCAACTGGTCGTGCCCGGGCAGTCCGAGCCGCTCCGCCATCGGCTGGATGCTCTTCGGCCCGTCCGGCCCCAACAGGCCACGCACATACAGCGGCGCCATTCTGCGCCGCGTGCTGCGGCCGATCACGTCGAGGAATGGCGCCAGCCAACGGTCAAGGTCGGCGTCGATGTCATGCGGCAGTGTAAAAGTGGTTCCCATCTGCATGACCGTCAGATGGGAACGCGGCCCGATTTTTGAAGTGCCAAAGTAGTGCTAGGCTGGCTTCAGCGCAACGCGCGCAGCAATGATTTGGTGTGGCAATTTCGGTCGGCACCGGCGCCAAACGCCAGAGTGAAGGGCGCGATTTGAGGATGCGGCCGATGCGCAAGATCGGCGTGCTGTGCGGCGGCGCGCCGTCCCCCCCCGGCGCCGATGCAGAACAAAGCATTGAAGTCAGACGATAAACAGGGGCCCGCCGGGGGCCTGATCGGCGTGGACCGGGACCCCGGAAGGCCCTGAAACGCGGCTTGCAACGGCGACTTGCCGCCTATTTGGCCGGAGCGAGTGCGCCGGCCTGGCCTTCGGCCCAGCCGCTGAAGTCGAATACCGGCCCGGGCGCCGCTGCGATAGCGGGCAAGCTGGCCATCTCACGGGTGCTGCGGACAACTGCCTCGGTCACCTCGTTGGCGCGGCGCTCGGTCAATTTGGCATCGTCCAGGAGTGTTTGCGCACCCTCCAGGCTGCCGGTCGCCACCACGATGGCCTTCTCGGCCGCCAGCGTCGCCAGCATGACCGAGATGCGGTTGTCCTCAACCACCACGGCCGTCAGCGCCTCGGTCAGCTGTGTCCGGCGGCTGGCGAACCGGGCGATCGTTGCCCGGAAATCGGCCTCCTCCCGGATCAGGAGCTGCGCCTGTTGCTCGGCTTCCGGGCGGCTGTAGGTCTTGCCCTGGAAGGTCAGGCTGGTCGCGCCGGCGCGGATCATCTCACTGGCGCGGGTGCGCAGGGCGGTCTGCAGAGCGGTGTTGGCATCAAGCAATGCGTTCTGCTTGGCGTCCTCAGTGTCGATGGCATGCAGCCCCGCCTCGGCCTGCGTCCGGCCGTCGTGCAGTTTCACCAGTGCGGCCTGCAGGTTGCGCCTGCGCGCGTCAAAGCACGGCCCCGGCGCGATGGCGCAAATGGCCGGCGTGAACGTGGTGACGCCGGCGAGCCAGCCTCGCGCCGCCGCAAATTGCGCCGGCGCGAGGATAAAGAGGCCAGCGATCACCACAGGGGCCAGGAACGCCACTTTCAGGATCGCCCTGATCATCGTCTCCTCCATTGCGGTCAGCCCGCCTCCGGGAAGAAATCCCGTCGCTGCGATGAGCCGCTATGACAGAGTGTTTGGGCGAGCAGGGTTCTACAAGAGGCACGCCGAACGACACCGGGCGGTCAAGTGCCGGCAGACGGCCGCTCGATCGGGCGCAGGCATTGGCCGAAGGGAACATCCGGCCGTAAGCTCGGCCGCAGAACGCGGACCAACATTGGGTGAAAGAAATCGCGTGAGGCTGATCCGCCTGTTGATCCTGATGCTGACCGGCCTTGCCGCTGCGCCGGCAGTGGCCGTCGCCGCGGCGCTTGTGGTCACAGCCGGCGGTGCAACCCGGCAGTTCACCGATAGCGCATTGCTGGCCTCGCCTGACGCCGCGACGGTCGTGGTCCCGCACGACCCCTCCTATCGTGCGGCCATGACCTACCGGGCCGTGCCGCTGCGCGCTTTGCTCTCGGCGTTGCCGCCAGACGCGGCGGACACGATCGAGGCGCGCGCCAGTGACGGGTTCGTCGCGCATCTTCCGCGCGCACTGATCGAGGGGGCGGCGGTGGCATGGGTGGCGGTCGAGGACCCTTCCCATCCTTGGCCGCCTCTGCCCGGCACGACCGTTTCGGCCGGCCCGTTTTATCTGATCTGGCTGGCTCCCGAGCACGCACGGATATCATCTGAGCAATGGACCTATGCATTGGCCGCGCTGACGGCGGTCGCCTCTCCGGTGCAGCGGTGGCCGGCGATCGCGATCGATCCGTCGGTTCCGGCAGATGCGCCGGCCCGCCGCGGCCAGGCGGTCTTTATCGCCAACTGCCTGCCCTGCCATCGCCTTGGCGGTAGCGGTGAGGGGACGGTTGGACCCGATCTGCTGCGGCCGATGCCGGCGGTGGCGTATTTTACCGAAGCCGGTCTGCGTGCGCTGATTCGCAACCCGGCCGCCGTGCGCACCTGGCCCGACCAGCGGATGCCGGCCTTCGACGCCGCCGCCATCCCGGAGCCCGAGATCGATGCGGTCATCGCCTATCTGGGTTACCTGGCCGCACGACCGAAGTGAGGGCCGGAGCCCTGACAACGGCGGGGCGCCTTGGCGCGATGACGTTGCCTGTCCGATGGCCAGCGCAGCGCCCACGCTGCCCGCACGGGCACCCATTACTTAAGGAACGGGGTCCACAGGGGCCTCTCGGCCCTTGGCGGGTCCAGGGCGGAGCCCTGGCCTTGCTTCCTTACCCCAGCAGTGCCTGCGCGCAGGCGTCCAGAATAGCATCCTCGTCCAGGCCGTATTCGCGGTACAGGTCCGGAATATCGCCGCTCTGCCCGAAGTGGTCGGGACCCAGCGGCACCACGCGGTTTCCCCGCACCGCGCCGAGCCAGGAATGGCTCGCCGGGTGGCCGTCCAGCACCGTCACCAGTGCCGCCCCGGGCGCCAGCGGCGCCAGGATGCGCTCGATATGCGCAATCGTTCCAGGCTCCCCCCCCCGCCGCGCCCGCGCGGCCGCGAGCCAGCCGGCGTGCAGCCGGTCGGGGCTGGTGACGGCCAGCAGTCCCGCCTCCGGCACTTCCGCGCGCAGCACGGCGAACGCCGATTCCGCCTCGGGCGCGATCGGCCCCTGGTAGGCCAGCGCGATGCGCGCCCCCGGTGCCGGCGGCACCGCCCAATGGGCGCCGGCGATCACCGCCCCGGCGTCGAGCGTGCGGACCGGCTGGGCGATGGCGCGGGTGGACAGGCGCAGCCACACCGCCGAGCCCTCCGGCTTCTGCATATGCACGAACGCGTGGCGCAGCAGGATCGCCAGCTCGTCGACATGCGCCGGCTCGTAGCTGGCCAACCGGTCGGTGCTCATGCCCAGCAGCGGCGTATTGATGCTCTGGTGCTGCCCGCCTTCCGGCGCCAGCGACAGGCCGGAAGGGGTGGAGACGAGCAAAAAACGCGCATCCTGGTAGCAGGCGTAAATCAGCGCATCGAGCCCGCGATTGACGAACGGATCATACACCGTCCCGATCGGCAGCAGCCGCGCCCCGTGCAGCCCCGGCGCCAGCCCGGCGGCGCCGAGCAACAGAAACAGGTTTTGTTCCGCGATGCCCAGTTCGATATGCTGCCCCTCTGGCGTCATGCCCCAGCGCTGGGCGCTGGCCAGCTTGGCGTCGCGGAACACGTCGTTGCGGGTGTGCCGGTCGAACACCCCGCGCCGGTTCACCCAGGGGCCAAGATTGGTGGAAACCGTCACGTCCGGGCTGGTGGTAAGGATATGCGCCGCCAGATCCTTCAGCTCCCCCTGGCCGCGGCCGATTTCGGCCAGGATGTCGCCGAACCCGTTCTGGGTGGAGGTTTTCCGCCCCGCGACCTTGGGCAGCGGCAGCGCCCGGGGCACATCGACGACCGGTGCGGTAAGGCAGCGTCCGGCCGGGGTGAGGGGGGCTGCGAACGGAACCGCGGCCAGAAAGGCGCGCAGTTCGGCTTCGCCCGCCTCGAGTCCCTTCAAAATCGTCCCATTCATGGCCGGGCCGGATGCCCATGGACGTGCGGAACCCTTGCATCTGCTCCTTGGTCATCAGCCCGGCATGGTTGTCTTTGTGCCCGGCGAAGGGCAGGCCCATGCCCTTGATGGTGTAGGCGATGAAGCAGGTCGGCTGGTCGCCGGCGGCATCGGCGGCGCGCAGGGTCTCGATCAGGAACGCGATGTCGTGGCCGCCGAGATTGGTCATCAGCGCAGCCAGCTCGTCGTCCGACAGCGGGTCGATGATGGCGCGCACGCCGCGCACCCGGCCAAGATCGGCCAGCACCGCCTGCCGCCACGCCGCCCCGCCCTGGAAGGTCAGGGCCGAGTACAGGCTGTTGGGGCAGTCGTCGATCCAGCGGCGCAATTCCTCGCCGTCCTCGCGGGCGAAGGCGGCCTGCAGGTGACGGCCGTATTTCATCGTCACCACGTTCCAGCCCATGTCGCGGAACAGGCCCTCGATGCGGCCGAACAGCCGGTCGGGCACCACCGAATCCAGGCTCTGGCGGTTGTAGTCGATGATCCACCAGACGTTGCGGATGTCGTGCTTCCAGCCTTCCAGCAGCGCCTCGTAGATATTGCCCTCGTCCAGTTCGGCGTCGCCCGCGATGGCGATGTGCCGGCCCGGCGGCAGCGGCTCGGGGGCCAAGCCGTGCAGCCGCACATAGTCGGAAATTAGCGACGAAAAACTGGTCATCGCCACGCCGAGCCCCACCGACCCGGTGGAGAAATCGACTTCCGGCCCGTCCTTGGTGCGGCTCGGATAGGATTGTGCGCCGCCGAACTGCCGCAGCCCCTCCATCTTCTCGCGCACCTGCCGGCCGAACAGGGCGTTGATGGCGTGGAACACCGGCCCGGCATGCGGTTTCACCGCTACCCGGTCCTGCGGGCGCAGGATTTCGAAATACAGCGCCGTCATGATGGAAACGCAGGAGGCGCAGGAGGCCTGGTGGCCGCCCACCTTCAGCCCGTCCCGGTTCGCCCGGACATGGTTGGCGTTGTGGATCATCCAGGCCGACAGCCAGAGCAGCTTGCGCTCGATCTGGCGCAGCAGCGCAAATTTGCGGGACTCGTCGGCGGTCGGCACGATGGTTGAAACCGGTGCGTTCATCTCCTCCACCCCTCAACCGCTTCCCTGTTGCGCCGGGCAGCGGCGTTGTGCCGGCCGCGCCCGCGACGGGGAGAGCAACTTTACAGGCAGTCGGGCAGCGGGACAGCGGTTTTCTATCGGGCTTCGCTGCCGCCGGGCCGTGTGTCACGGCGTCTCGGTCACCCCGGCCGGGTGGCCTCCTTCGCCGGAGCCTCGCCATTGACCGGGGGCGGGATCACCGAGCGCATGCGCGCCGTGTAGGCCGCAAGCACGGGGTGACGGCGAGCTTCCTCGGCCAGCGACGTTGGCACCGGCGCATCAAGAATATTGGCGAGCAGCCCATACAGCGTCGCATCCGTCGAGGTCGGCCGGGCGCCGAGGGCGAACGGCCGGTCCGCAAGCACCGTGGCCAGGGCGGTAAGGTCCGCGGCGCCGAGGACGCGGAGTCCCGCCGCGCCATGCCTGCCATAGCCCTGACCGTACAGGGCCTGCCGCACCCCGCGTCGCGCCGACCAGGCCACAGCGTCGCGCAGCAGCGGCGGCAGCGAGCCGAAGAAGGCCGGCCGGATTGCCTGCCAGCCGGCCGCGTCGATCCAGCGGGCATGCAGCAGAACGAAATACAGGCTCTCCTCGCAGGTGCGGCGGATCAGGTGGCCGATGGCGCGCTGGCCATCGTCGAGCGCGCCATCGAGCGGGTCGCCAAACCGGCGCTTGAGGTGCTCGATGATCACGCCGCTGTCGGCGACGCGCATCCCCACGTCCTCAATGAACGGCAGTTTGCCGCGCGGGGCGCGCACCGGCAGCGTAACAACGCGGCGGTAGGGTACGCCCGCCAGCCGGCAATAGGTTTCGGCTTTGAGGCAGAACGGGCTGGGGTTGAGGCCCCATGGGTCGGGGAAGACGTGCAGGCGGATCAAGCCACCCTCCATGCGGTCGCAGGCTTGCTGTGCCGGCGCAAATCTAGCCGGGTCGGCACGCCGAAGGAATGACACCGCGGACGGGCCGGAATTTCCCGTCAGCGTCCATCGGCGGCGGCGAAGGCGCGCGGCAGCAGCTGTGGTAGATCCTCGGCGATCAGGCCGGGCCCGGCCAGGGAAGCGGCATGGCCATGCAGCCAGGCGCCCGCGCAGGCGGCCTCCCAGGCTTGCATGCCCTGGGCCAGCAGGGCGGCGATCACCCCGGCCAGCACGTCGCCGGCGCCGGCGGTGGCGAGCCAGGGCGGGGCATTGTCGTTCACCACGGCGCGCCCGTCCGCGGCGGCAACGATGGTGTCGGCCCCCTTCAGCAGCACCGCCGCACCGGTGCGCGCCGCCGCCGCCCGCACCGCCGTCAGCCGGTCCTCGCCCGGCGGGCCGAACACGCGGGCAAACTCGCCGGCGTGCGGTGTCAGCACGGCAGCCCCGCGCAGCCGCTCCGGGCTCCCTGCGCAGACGGTCAGCGCGTCGGCATCGACCACCACCTGCCGGCCGGCGGCCAGCAGCACCGGCAAGGCCGCGCCGGCCGCGGCGGCGCCGAGCCCCGGGCCGCACACCCAGGCATTGCGCCGTGGATCGGCGAGCAGGGATTGCAACTTCCGTTCGTCGACGATCACGCCCGGCTCGCCGGCCCGGTAGACATCGGCCGACCCGGCAGCGGCGATGGTGACCATTCCGGCGCCGGCCCGCCGCGCCGCCGCAGCCGCCAGCCGCGCCGCCCCGGTCATCGCCGCACCGCCCAATACGGTCACATGGCCGCGGCTGTATTTGTGCCCGGCCGGCTGCGGCGCCGGCAGCGTCCAGAGCAGCGGGTGGTTGCGCCAGGTCCGCACGCCATCCGGCAGCGCCGCGTCCGGCAAGCCGATATCGGCGAGCACCGTCGGCCCGCACAAGGTGCGGCCGGGCAGCAGCAGATGGCCGGGTTTCAGGCGGAAGAACGTGACGGTCAGCTCTGCCCGCGGCGCATAGAAGCGCACCGTGCCGGTGGCACCGTCCAGCCCGCTCGGCACATCCACCGCCACCAGCCGGCGCGCCGCACGGAGCACCGTGGCCACCTCGGCATCGAGGTCACGCGTCAGCCCGGCGCCGAACACCGCATCCACCACGAGATCCGCGCCGGTGGCGGCCTCGGCGGTGAAGGGCGCACGCAGGCCGCGCCAGCGCGCCGCCGCCACCGCCGCCTCGCCGCGTGGCGGCGCCAACGCGGCAATCCGCACCGGCCAGCCCGCGGCTTGCAGATGGCGCGCAGCCACATAGCCGTCGCCGCCGTTGTTGCCGGGGCCGCATAACACCAGGACGCGGCAGGGACGCAGACGCGCCCGCACCGCCCGCGCGACCGCCCGGCCGGCATTCTCCATCAGCCAGGCGACCGGGCGGCCGAGCGCGACTGCGGCGCGGTCGGCGGCGGCGGTTTCGGTCGGGGTTAGCAGCTCCAGCATGGGATGGGCTCCGAAAAAGGAAGGCCAGGGCTCCGCCCTGGACCCGCAAGGGGGCGGTGGCCCCCTTGACCCCGCTACTTAAGTTATGGGGTCAAGGGGGCCACCGCCCCCTTGCGGGTCCAGGGCAGAGCCCTGGCCTTCCTTCACCCCAGCCCCCCGCAGGTCTATGCTGTAACAATGAAGCGGAGTCGCACCCCATGGCAGTGGTGATCACGGTCGCCCAGCAAAAGGGGGGCGCCGGCAAAACCACTCTGGCCGCGAACCTCGCTGTCGCGCTGGCCGAGACGAAACAAGTGGCCCTGCTGGACATCGATCCGCAGCGCAGCCTCACGCATTGGCATGCTTTGCGCGTGGCGCGTCCCGGCACGCCGGTGGAAATCGGCTTTTCCGACGTGTCGGGCTGGCGGCTCGGCAACGAGCTGGACCGCATCCGCCGCCGCTACGACGTGCTGATCATCGACAGCCCGCCGCACATCGAAACCGATGCACGGGTGGCGGTGCGCGGCGCCGATCTGGTGCTGGTGCCGGTGCAGCCCAGCCCGCCCGACCTGTGGGCCGCCGAGGGCACCCTGAAACTTGCCGCCGACGAAAAGCGCAAGGCCCGTCTGATACTGAACCGCGTGCCCGCCAGCGGCAGGCTGCGCACCGGCGTCGAGGCGGAAATCGCCCAGCGCGGCTATCCGGTGCTGGCCGCCACGCTCGGCAACCGCACCGACTTCGCCGGGGCGTTCGCCCAGGGGCTCGGTGTCACTGAAACCGCACCGCGCTCCACCGCCACGCAGGAACTGCGCGCCCTGCTGGCCGAGATCGAGGCGGTGTTGCAATAAGCCGGGTGGCCCCGCCGCACGGCGGCCGCCGGCGCGGCGAGCGCCCGGAAACGCCCGGGCGCCGCGCGGAAGGTTACGGTCCGTCCGACGACGAAACCGGCGAGGAGACGAGGGGAGTGCTGGACGGGCCGCCGGGGCGGGCGGGCTCGGTGATCATTTCGATGCTGCCGGCGATCTGGCCGCCATCCTCGACCTGCAGCCGCCGGTAGCGGGCTTTGCCGAGCAGCTTGCCGGTGGCGCGCACGATCAGGTTGCCCCGCGCCGTCAGCGTGCCGTCGATGGTGCCGGCAACCTCGGCATCCTCCACCTCGACCCCGCCCTTGAAGGTGCCGCCCAGCGAAACCGACAGTTCGGTGGCATGGATCATTTCCAACTCGACGGTGCCCTCGACCACCAGGCGTTCGGCATCCTGCACCGTGCCCTGCACGGAAATGCCGCGGCCAACCACCAGGGTACGGCGTTCGGTGGCCTCACGGCCGGGCGGGCGCCCCGGTGCTCCGCCTGGACGCGGACCCGACTGGTTGGGCCCGGTCGGGGGGAAGCGGGCGGCGTGGAAAACGGCGGACGGCTCATGGAGGGGGCCTCTTTCGGGGGGGCAGGACGGAAGGGGGGCACGCCAAGACCGGAATCGGTCGGGCGGGTCGCCGAACCCGCGTCGCCATGCGCAGCAACTCCGGCCGGCAGAACCTCGCCCTGACCACCCGACGGGGGAGGCAGGGTCGGTTCGCTGGCCGGCGGCTCTTCGGGTTTGCGGCGCTTGAACACGGAGGCTCCGTTTCATTCGATGGTAACGTCGCTGTGAGCCGTAACACAGGGATGCGCGGGCGAACAACAGGGCCGGGGAAAGAGAATTGATCAGAGAACGATTGCCCGTCCCCCGCGCTTGTCAGGTCCGGCGGCGTCGTGCGGGCTCGGGGCGTGCAGCACATGCACCATGGCCGCCGCGCCCAGCACCGGCGCCAGCAGGTTCAGCACCGGCAGCACCGCGAGCGCCGTCATCCAGCCGCCTTGCACCAGCACCGCGTCCATGCGGTGCCGGCACAGCAGGCGCGCCTCGCGCCGGCCCATGCGCCGCATCGCCACCGCCACGAACAGGCCACGCCCGACCGCCCAGGCGGCGATCAGCCACCCCAGCAGCAGACCGATGCCTGGCAGCAGCAGCGACAGCAGCAAGGCCAGCGCCTGCAGGCCCAGCACCTTCGCCCCCAGCGCCAGCCCGTCCCAGATCTGCTGCTCCAGCGGTGCCGGCGCGGCCGGGGGAACGGCCGGGTACCAGCGCCGCTCCACCACTTCCGCCACCCGGTCGATGTAGAGCGTGGCGATCACGCAGGCCAACGGCAGGAACAGCACCAGCGCCAGCAGCGCCGCGCCGACCGGGCCGGCGGCATAGCCGAGCCAGCCCAGCCAGGTGGCGTCGATCCAGTGCGGAACCGCCGGGTCCGGCCCGAAATCCACCGCCGCCTCATGTGCGCCGCCGGACAGCAGCTCGGCCAGCACGATGAAAGCCAGCACGGTCCAGCCCACGCTGCGCAGGATCACGCCGAGGAACACCGGCTCGTCGAGTTGGGAGATGGCGCGGATCAGCGGCGTCAGCAGCATGGCGGCTCCTCGGCGGCCTGGCACCCGGCGCGGTTGCCTGGGCATGACCGGGGTGATAGGCGGGCTTCCTTCGCAGGAGATGCAGCACATGACCGCCCCCGCCGGAAAGCCCCGCGCCGACATACCTTCTTTCGATGTCCTGGGCATCGGCAACGCGATCGTCGACGTGGTGGCGCCGGTGCACGAGGCGTTCCTCAGCCGGCACGACATGCGCAAGGGCGGCATGGCGCTGATCGACGCCGCCACCGCCGAGCGCCTGTACGCCGACCTGCCGGCGGGGCAGGAGAGCAGCGGCGGGTCGGTCGCCAACACCTGCGCGGTTGCGGCGGCGTTGGGCGCGCGGGTGGCGTTCCTGGGCCGGGTGGCCGACGACCAGCTCGGCGGCGTGTTCCGCCACGATATCGCCGCCGCCGGGGTGCATTTCCCCACGCCGCCGCTGGTCGGCGGCGCCCCCACCGCGCGCTGCCTGATCGCGGTGACGCCGGACGGGCAACGCACCATGAACACCTATCTCGGCGCCTGCGTGGCCTTCGGCCCGGACGAGGTGGATGAGGCGCTGGTGGCCTCGGCCGCGGTGACCTACCTGGAGGGCTATCTGTTCGACCCGCCGGCGGCGCAGGCGGCCTTCCGGCGCGCAGCGGCAGCGGCGCATGCGGCCGGGCGCGAGGTGGCGCTGTCGCTGTCGGACGCGTTCTGCGTCGACCGCCACCGCGCCGCCTTCCGCGCGCTGGTGGCCGGCCACGTGGACATCCTGTTCGCCAACGAGGCCGAGATCTGCGCGCTGTATGAGCGCGATACGTTCGAGGCCGCGGCGGCGCATGCGCGCCAGGACGTGGCGCTGGCGGCGCTGACCCGCAGCGAGGCGGGAAGTCTGATTTTCCGCAGCGCCGAGGTGGTGGAGGTGCCGGCGGTGCCGACGCAGGTGGTCGATACCACCGGCGCGGGCGACGCCTACGCGGCCGGGTTCCTGGCCGCCTACACCGCCGGGCGGTCGCTGGCGGCTTGCGGCCGGCTGGGCAGTATCGCCGCGGCCGAGGTGATTTCCCATCTTGGCGCCCGGCCGCTGCGCGACCTTGGTGGGGAGCTGGCGGCGCTCGGCGACTGAGCTGGGCGATTGGGAAGCAAGGCCAGCGCAGAGCCCTGGCCTTGCTCGCCCCGGCCTCACGCAGCCTTGCACTCACCCAAGCAAAACGCGCCGCCTATATCGGTAGTGGCCGGGCGGCCCGCCTGTATGTGCAGTCGCTGCGGCCGACCCAAACAAACAAGGGAGAACGCCAGATGCAAAAAGCACTTCTTGCCTCGGCCGCCCTGCTGGGCCTGGCCACTGGCGGTGCCTACGCTCAGATGCCACCAGCCGCCGCCTCGGCAGGCGCGCCTGCCGTCGGTCCTGCCACCGGCGCCGCCGCCTCGCCGGCGCCACAGGTTGCCACCCCACCAACCCCTGCCGCACATGCTGCCGCTCCGCATGCCGCCACCCACCACGTCGCGGCCATGACGCCGCATGGCGGGATCTGGCGCACCGGCGCCGAGCCGTACTCCCCCAATGCCAGCAATATCACCCCGGCCGACACAAGGTCGGACATCGCGCCGCGCCTGCCCATCCCGCCCGTCGGGGAAAACGCCAACCCCGAGCAGCTTCTGCGCGCCGCCCAGGAGGCGCTGAACATGCGCCACACCGGCCTCGCCCAAGAAGCGCTGGAGCGCGCCGAAACGCGCCTGCTCGACCGCGCGACCGCCCCATCCGCCGCCAACCAGCCCGACGACGCCCCGCGCATCGCCATGATCACCCAGGCGCGCCAGGCGCTCGGCAACGGCGACCTGGCAACGGCGCAGCGGCTGGTGGGGCAGGCGCTTGCAGCGGGTGGGAACAGAATGGGCTCGTGATGCCGCGCGCATGCCGGCCATGCGACCCGCCTGCCCGATCAGAAGAGTCGAAATCGCGGCGCAAATAGACTATATGCTTTCCTGAAGATTGGCGGGCCGCTCCGGGATCCCCCCGGGGCGGCCCTTTGTCGCGCCCCCGACACCTGCTCACTGACACACTGGCCCCGAAGGCGTCCCATGGACATCCGCAACATCGCGATCATCGCCCATGTCGACCACGGCAAGACCACTCTGGTGGATCAGCTGTTGCGGCAATCGGGCACTTTCCGAGACCACCAGGTGGTCGCCGAACGCGCGCTCGACCGCAACGACCTCGAGCGCGAACGCGGCATCACCATCCTGGCCAAATGCACCAGCGTGGTCTGGCACGACACCCGCATCAACATCGTCGACACCCCCGGCCATGCCGATTTCGGCGGCGAGGTGGAGCGCATCCTCGGCATGGTGGACGGCGCCATCGTGCTGGTGGACGCCGCCGAGGGCGTGCTGCCGCAGACCAAGTTCGTGGTCGGCAAGGCGCTCGCCCGCGGCCTGAAGCCGATCGTGGTGGTCAACAAGATCGACCGCCAGGACGGCCGCCCGCACGAAGTCCACGAAGAAATTTTCGATCTGTTCGCAGCCCTCGGCGCGACCGACGAGCAGCTCGATTTTCCGATGCTGTATGCCTCCGGCCGGCAGGGCTGGGCGGTGGTGTCGCTCGATGACGAGCGGCGCGACCTCGCCCCGCTGTTCGACCTGGTGCTGCGCCATGTGCACGCCCCGGTGCTCGACCGCGACGCGCCGTTCGGCATGACCGCCTCGATCCTCGATTACGACAACTATCTCGGCCGGGTGCTGACCGGGCGGGTCGAGCAGGGGCGGGCGCGGCTGAACATGCCGGTGCGGGTGCTGCGTTCGGACGGCACGGTGGTGGAAACCGGCAGGCTGACCAAGCTGATGTCGTTCCGCGGCCTGGACCGGGTGACGGTGGAGGAGGCGGTGGCCGGCGACATCATCGCCGTCGCCGGCCTGACCGACGCCACCGTGCCGGACACGATCGGTGCCCCCGAGCTTGCCGCACCCCTGTTCGCCATTCCGGTCGACCCGCCCACGCTGGCCATGACGTTCCGCATCAATGACGGCCCGCTGGGCGGGCGCGAGGGCAAGAAAGTCACCTCGCGCCAGATCCGCGACCGGCTGCTGCGCGAATCCGAGGGCAACGTGGCCATCAAGATCACCGAAAGCAGCGAGAGCGAGGCGTTCGAGGTGGCCGGCCGCGGCGAGTTGCAGCTCGGCGTGCTGATCGAGCAGATGCGGCGCGAAGGCTTCGAACTGACCATCGGCCGGCCGCGCGTGCTGACCCGCCAGAACCCGGAAACCGGCGAGCGCGAGGAGCCGATGGAGGAAGTGCTCGCCGACGTGGACGAGCCTTATACCGGCATCGTCGTCGAGAAGATGAGCCTGCGGAAAGGCGAATTGCAGGATATGCGCCCGTCCGGCGGCGGCAAGGTGCGGCTGACCTTCCTCATGCCGAGCCGCGGCCTGATCGGCTACCACGGCGAGTTCCTGACCGACACGCGCGGCACCGGGGTGATGAACCGGCTGTTCGCCGGCTACGGCCCGTGGAAGGGCGTCATCGAGGGCCGCCGCAACGGCGGGCTGATCAGCACCGAGAATGGCGAGGCGGTGCAGTACGCACTTTTCTACATCCAGGAACGCGGCGCGTTGTTCGTCAATCCGGGCGACAAAGTTCTACGTGGGCATGATCCTCGGCGAGCATTCCCGTGACAACGACCTGGACGTGAACCCGATCAAGGAAAAGAAGCTCACCAACATCCGCGCCGCCGGCAAGGACGAGGCGCTGCTGCTGGTGCCGCCGCGGCGCATGTCGCTGGAGCAGGCGATCGCCTACATCGAGGACGACGAGCTGGTGGAAGTGACGCCTAGCGCGATCCGGCTGCGCAAGCGGTATCTTGATCCGCATGAGCGCAAGCGGTTCGAGCGGCGGGTGGAGGCGGAGGCGGCTGCTTAAAGCAAGGAAGGCCAGGGCTCTGCCCTGGACCCGCCAAGGGGCAGTGGCCCCTTGGATCCCATTACTTTTAGGCATTAGTAGCGGGATCCAAGGGGCCGCTGCCCCTTGGCGGGTCCAGGGCAGAGCCCTGGCCTTCCTTGCTTACGCCGCCTCCGCCTCCACCTGCTGTTCGGCCTGCAGCGCCCACATCCGCGCATAGGTGCCGCCGAGCGCCAGCAGTTCCCCATGCGTGCCGCGCTCCACCACGCGGCCGTCCACCAGCACCAGAATCTGGTCGGCATCCACCACGGTGGACAGCCGGTGGGCGATGCTCAGCGTGGTGCGGTGGCGCGCGACTGTCCGCAGCGCGCCCTGGATGTCCTGTTCTGTGCGGCTGTCCAGCGCGCTGGTGGCCTCATCGAGAATGAGAATGCGCGGGTCCTTCAGGATGGTGCGCGCGATCGCCACACGCTGCTTTTCCCCGCCCGACAGTTTCAGCCCGCGCTCGCCCACCCGCGTGTCGTAGCCATCGGGCAGGCGCAGAACGAAATCATGCACCTGGGCGAGCTTGGCCGCCTGTTCGATCTCGGCCTGGCTGGCGCCAGGGCGGCCATAGGCGATGTTGTAGCGGATGGTATCGTTGAACAGCACGGTGTCTTGCGGCACCACGCCCATGCAGGCGCGCAGGCTGTCCTGGGTGAGGTCGCGGATGTCGTGCCCGTCCACCAGCACGCGCCCGCCGGTCACGTCGTAAAAGCGGAACAGCAGGCGGCTGATGGTGGACTTGCCCGCCCCGGTCGGCCCGACGATCGCCAGCGACCCGCCGGGGGGCACGCGGAACGACACGCCGCGCAGAATGGTCCGGTCCGGCCGGTAGCCGAACTGCACGTCCTCGAACACCACCTCACCGGCGGGGGCGACCAGCGGCCGCGCGCCGGGGCTGTCATCCACCTCGGCGTTGACCCGCATCAGGCGGAACATCTGCTCCATGTCCACCAGCCCCTGCTTGATCTCGCGGTAGACGAAACCGAGCATGTTCAGCGGCACGTAAAGCTGCATCAGGTAGGTGTTGACCAGCACGAAGCGGCCGACCGTGAGCGTGCCGGCGGCCACCTCGTTGGCCGCCATCAGCATGATGACGGCAAGCGCGATGGAGATGATGGTGGCCTGGCCCAGGTTGAGCATGTTCAGCGTCACCTGGCTGCGCACCGCGGCGGTTTCGTAACGCGCCAGCGCCGAGTCGAAGCGGGCGGCCTCGTGCGCCTCGTTGCCGAAATACTTCACCGTCTCGTAGTTCAGCAGGCTGTCGACCGCCTTCGATTTCGCGTCGCTGTCGTTCTCGTTCATCGTGCGGCGGATGCGCACCCGCCAGCCGGTGACGATGAAGGTGAACGCCAGATAGCCGGCGACCGCGACCAAAGTGAGGGTGGCGTAGCGCCAGTCGAACAGGTTCCACAGGATGGCGGACACCAGCGCCACTTCCACCAGCGTGGGCACCACGTTGAACACCGCCAGCCGCAGCACTGCCTCGATGCCGCCGGTGCCGCGGTCGATGGCGCGCGACAGGCCGCCGGTTTGCCGGTCGAGGTGAAAGCGCAAGGACAGCCGGTGCAGATGGCGGAAGGTTTGCAGGGCGACGCGGCGCACGGTGCGCTGCTGGACGGCGGCGAAAATCGCGTCGCGCAGTTCGCCGAAGCCCGAGGCGGCGACGCGCAGCAGCCCGTAGCCGAGGATCAGCGCCATCGGCACCGCCAGCACGCCGCCCATTTGCGGCGCCAGCGCATCGACGGCGCGGCTGTAGACCAGCGGCACCAGGACGGTCGCGCCCTTGGCGGCGAGCAGGAAGGCGAAAGCCACCGTCACGCGCAGCCGGGCGGCGGGGCTGTCCTTCGGCCACAGATAGGGCAGCAGGGAGCGGATCGTTTCCAGCGTTGAGCGCTCGGGCACGCGGGTGCCGGCGAAATCCGGCATGGCCGGCTGGGCCGAAAGACTTCTTCTCATGGCTCGCCATGTGGCACGCGGACCCCGGGTTTGAAAGCCTCCGGTGGCGGCGCGCGGGCGTTTCGGCTATGCGGCGGCGCATGGACCCGCGCCTCGCCCGGCATTTCGATGCCTGCAACAATGCAACCCTGCCCGGCGAGCGCCTCGCCTTCGCCATCGGCGCCGCCCAGGTCGGCTGGGTGCGGCCGGAGCTGGCGCGGGCGCTGGCCGGTTTTCCGGCGATCACGGTGGCGCCGCGGCGGGTGACGCTGGCGGCCGATGCCGCGGGCGACCTGCATGCGATTGGGCGCGCGTTATCCGCGCAGGGCTTCTGCCGCTGGCGCGGCGAGGCGTTCGACGTGCGCGCGCGCGGCGACAGCCCGGTGCTGGCCACCCTGGACCGCGGCGCCCTGCCGGTGTTCGGTGTGCTCGGCTGCGGGGTGCACGTGAACGGGCTGGTGCGGCGGGCGGACGGGCTGCATTTGTGGGTGGCCCGCCGGGCGGCCGACAGGGCGCTCGACCCGGGCAAGCTCGACCATCTGGTGGCCGGCGGCATCCCCGCCGGCATGACGCCGCGCGAGACGGTGGTGAAGGAAGCCGCCGAGGAAGCCGGGGTGCCGGCGGCGCTGGCCGCGACGGCGGTGGAGACCGGGCTGGTCAGCTACACGATGGAACGGCCGGAAGGGCTGCGGCGCGACTGGCTGGTCTGTTACGACCTGTTTCTTCCAGAGGATTTCTTGCCGCATGCCGCTGACGGGGAAGTCCAGAGTTTTGAACTCTGGCCGGTGGCGCGGGTGCTGGAACGGGTGCGGGACAGCGATGATTTCAAGTTCAATGTGAATTTGGTGCTGATCGATTTGTTCCGGCGGTTGGGGATGGTGTGAAGCGCCTTATCTTCTCCCCCCTCCCCTTGAGGGAGGGGGCCGGGGGGAGGGGGCGGGCCGGCACCAACGCCGGTGCGGCGGGCACCCCTCCCCCCCGGCCCCCTCCCTCAAGGGGAGGGGGAGACGGCATTGCCTTTGTTATGACGGTCCGACACCCAATGCGCGGGCCAACGTAACGGCCCACCACATCAGGGCCGATTGAAACCAGTCCAGCACACCCGGCTCCGCCACCCACAGCAGGCCCCAGAGCACCCGCAACACCAGGCCGGTCGCCAGCACGCCGAAGACGACCTGGGCGAAGAAGGCCAGCACCAGCCGGGCGCGCGTGCCTTCGCCGCCGGTTTTTGCATCCAGTTCGTCGATCCGCGCGATCATCCAATCGCGCACCGTTGGCAGAAGGAAGGTCGTGACGCTGATCGAGCCCACCACCATGTTCACCACGCTCGGCACCAGCGTCGAGAACAGGGTGAAATAAACCCACCAGTTCGCCGGATCGCCTGGGTTGTCACGGATGCGGGACAGCACGGACAGGACGTCGACCGCGACAATGTGGCCGCCCCGCCAGGTCAGCGCATCGGCCACCAGCAGCGCGCCGACCAGCGTGAAGGCCAGCAAGCCCAGCAGAACCAGCGCCAGGACGAAATCGAGCAGGCCGAGCCAGAGCGGCGAGAATGGCATTGCATCCGCCTCGCAGCCGCGCCGCAGCAGGGCGCGCGTCAGGCCGAGCGAGGCCCAGTCGAAGGGCATATTGACCAGCGCGACCAGTGGCCACATCGCCTGGAGAGTCAGCAACATGGCCGGCGCGCCGCTCGCCGCGGTCCCGAACAGGCCGCCGCATACGGCGGCCACGCCGATCGGCCAGAAGCACAGCCAGACAAAGCCGAGGCGGCCGGCGTTGGCAGACATTTCGACAATGTAAGCGAGAGCGAGAGCGAGAGCGCCAGCGTACATAGATGGTAAGAAAACAAGGCTACCGCCAGTCCGATCGCCGCAATGGGTCGCGTTCCGACCGGCGCATCCGGACGCAACCCCAACGCTTCGCCGACGGTTCCGGCATCACCGGCGCCGACCCAGATGGCCAGCATGCCGAGCAACGGATAGACCGTTGCGAGCAGGGCGCAGGTGTCGAAGGAGTTTGCCGTCCAGCAATGCGCCGGCTCGCGGTTGAGGAAGGGCAGCTTCAGCGGCGCCTGTGGCCGTCCTTTATCGCCGAGAAGCCGGTCGAGGCGGTTCAGCAGCCAGGTGAGCGTGCGGACGTAAAGCTCCCGTAGTTCACCGCCGCGCAGCAAGACGGAGCGCAGCGCGGCGCGGTCTGTCGTGTCGCCCACGACCGCATTGTACAGGTAGAACGCGATGGCCCCGCCGATTCCGGCAAGGGTCAGTACCGATGGTCCAGTACTCCGAGCCCAGGGCCAGCTGGGAAAACTGCGTCCAGTTCATAGGTCCGCGCCTCGCGCCCGTGCCGCACCGTCACTGCGGCGACATTATCGCGCCAGCGGCACCAGGCAACCCAGGGAGGACGGACCTAAAAGAATGGGTTCCAAGGGCCTCCCGGCCCTTGGCGGGTCCAGGGCAGAGCCCTGGCCTTGCTTGTTTCAGCCTTCCGGCGGCGCCGCCGCGATCGGGATTTCACGCCCCTCGCCCGGGCTCGGCTGGTCGCCCACGCCGGGGGGCTGGCCTTCGCCGTCATCGGAGTCGCAGTCGCTGCCGGTGTCTTGCATGGACGGGCGGCGGTTCGGCTGGCCGTTGACGTTCTGCTGCGGCTGGCCCTGCTGGGAGGCCTGATTGATGGCGTTCAGGATGCGGAAATAATGCTCCGCGTGCTGGAAATAGCTCTCCGCCATCACCCGGTCGCCGCTGCCGGTGGCGTCGCGGCCGAGCTGCAGGTATTTCTCGAACAATTGCTGGGCGGTGCCGCGGATGCGCACCTCCGGGCCGTTGCTGTCGAAGACGTGATTGCGGTTGAGCGGAATGCCGCCGCCGCCCCACCTCCGCCACCACCCGGCTGGCGCATGCCGCCACCGCCGCCGCCACCCCCGCCGCCGCTCCCACCGCGATGGTTGCGTCCGCGCATACGTTTCATGTTCATGCGTTTGCCAAAGCGTTTTCCTGTTCGTATGCCGGGCGCCGTCATCGCCGCTGCGGGCGACGCACTGCCGGCTCCCGTCGCCGGCCTCAGGCAGCGTATCGCCGCCGTGATCCGGTGCCACAACCCGTCCCCGGGTCGCTTCTTACCATTGGTTTCGCGCGGCACCCAGATCCGGCACACGCGCCAGCGGCGGGCCAGTGCCTGAGCAAACGGACAAACCCCCGGAGCCGATATCCCGGGCGGTCCCTGCCGCGCGGTCACACGCTAGCGACGTCGCCGCGGCCTGCCAAACTATTTTTCATCCCGATGGGAAAGTGAGTACCGCGGCACGCGCAATCCCGGCCAGATCGTGGTGCAGGGCAGGGGCGGCGAACCCGGCCGCGCGGGCCAGCTCCGCCACCGGACCGGCCTGCAAGGCGCCCAGCTCCAGCACCGCCGCGCCGGACGGGGCGAGCAGGGCGGGCAGGCAAGCCAGCAAGGCGCGGTAGGCGTCGAGCCCGTCCGCTCCGCCGTCCAGGGCGCTGCGCGGTTCGTGGCGGGCGACCTCGGGCATCAGGCCGGCAATGGTTTCCGACTCGATATAAGGCGGGTTGGACAAGACCAGGTCGAATGTTCCGGCCAGCGGTGCCGCCCAGTCGGCGCAGAGCATGGCGCAGCGCGCCGCCAGTCCGTTCGCGCGCGCGTTGCGCGCCGCCAGCGCCGTGGCGGCGGGCACCCGGTCCACGCCGATGCCGAAGGCGGCGGGGAATTCGCGCAGGGCGGCCAGCAGCAGGCAGCCGGTGCCGGTGCCGAGGTCGAGGATGCGCCGCACCGCGCCGCGGTCGGGGCGGGCGGCGATGGCGGCGGTGATCAGGGTTTCGCTGTCGGCGCGGGGGATCAGGGTGGCGGGCGACACTTCCAGCTCGAGGGTCCAGAAGTCCTGGCGGCCGATGAGAAAGGCCAGCGGCTCGCGGGCGGCGCGGCGGGCGACCAGGGCGCGGAAGGCGTCGGGGTCGCCGGCGGCGTGCTCGTGCAGCCAACGGGCTTCCCGGCGAGGGGAGTCGATGCCGGCGGCGCGGAGGGTGGCGGTGGCGTCGCGGAGGGCGGCTTCACGGGGGCTTGACCCCTCCCCCCAACCCCCTCCCGCAAGGGGAGGGGGAGCAGGTTCTTCTCCCCCTCCCCTTGAGGGAGGGGGCTGGGGGGAGGGGTCAGGCCCCCGTGAAGCCGCCAATCACTCCTCCGCCGCCAGGCGGGCCGCCTGGTCCTCGGCGGTGAGGGCGTCGACGAACTCGTCCAGCTCGCCGGCCATGACGCGGTCGATCTTGTAGAGCGTCAGGTTGATCCGGTGGTCCGACACCCGCCCTTGCGGGAAATTATAGGTGCGAATCCGCTCGCTGCGGTCGCCGGTGCCCACCTGCGACCGGCGGTCGGCCGCCCGCGTGGCATGCAGCTGCGCCCGTTGCTGCTCGTAAATGCGCGCGCGGAGGATCTTCATCGCCTTGGCACGGTTCTTGTGCTGGCTTTTCTCCTCCTGCATCGCCACCACGATGCCGGTCGGCAAATGGGTGATGCGGACGGCGCTTTCGGTCTTGTTGACGTGCTGGCCGCCGGCGCCGGAGGCGCGGTAGACATCGATGCGCAGGTCGCCCTCGTCGATCTGCACATCCACCTCCTCGGCTTCGGGCAGCACCGCCACGGTCACCGTCGAGGTATGGATACGGCCCTGGTTTTCCGTCGCCGGCACGCGCTGCACCCGGTGCACGCCGGATTCGTATTTCAGCCGGGCGAACACGTTGGTGCCGTTGATCTCGGCCGAGGCACCCTTCAGCCCGCCGAGTTCGGATTCGTCGTATTCCAGCACCTCGAAGCGCCAGCCGTGCAGGGCGGCGTATTTCCGGTACATGTCGAACAATTCGGCGCCGAACAGTCCTGCCTCATCACCACCGGCGGCCGGGCGAACCTCCAGAATGGCCGAGCGCGCGTCCGCCTCATCCTTGGGCAGCAGGGCGATGCGCAGCGCCTGTTGCAATTCCGGGATGCGGCTTTTCAGCTCGAACAGCTCGGCCTCGGCCAGCTCGCGCATTTCCGGGTCGGTCAGCAGCAATTCGGCCTCGGCGGCGGCGCGTTCGGCGGCGCGCAGTTCCTCCACCCGCGCCACGACGGGCTCGAGTTCTGACAGCTCCCGGCTGGCCTTGACGAAGGCCTCGCCGGTCAGCCCTTCCGACGACAGTTGCGCGCTCAGCTCCGCCGCGCGGTCGCCGATGCGGTCCAGTT
The DNA here is from genome assembly GCA_963714255.1 of uncultured Alphaproteobacteria bacterium. Classification (GTDB taxonomy): domain Bacteria; phylum Pseudomonadota; class Alphaproteobacteria; order Acetobacterales; family Acetobacteraceae; genus Rhodovastum. The sequence goes on along the minus strand of CAVQNU010000012.1, from coordinate 64,406 downwards.
TGAGGGAGAAGCTCATCGCAGTGTCGTCAGCAGATCCACGAGCGGCACCTCCTGCTGCGTGCCGGAGGCGAAATCCTTCACCTGGGCGACGCCGCGCGCCGCCTCGGCCTCGCCGAGGATCACGGCGGCGCGGGCGCCGATGCGGTTGGCGCGTTCCAGGCGGCGCTTGAGGTTGCCGCGATAGGAAATCTCGGCGCGGATGCCGGCGCGGCGCAATTCCTGCAGCACGGATAGCGCCGCCGCCTCGGCCGCCTCGCCCACCGGCACGACGGCGACCGGGCGCGGCGGCGCCGGCACCTCGGTCAGCAGCATGGACAGGCGCTCGATGCCGGCGGCCCAGCCCACCGCGGGCGTCGGCGGCCCGCCCATCTCCGCCACCAGCCCGTCATAGCGCCCGCCCGCCATCACCGTGCCCTGCGCGCCCAGGCGGGTGGTGACGAACTCGAAGGCGGTGTGGCCGTAATAGTCGAGCCCCCGCACGATGCGGGGATTGTCCACGAAGGGCACGCCGAAGATGGCCAGGCACGATTTCAGCCGGTCATAGAACGCGGCGGCCTCCGCGGTCAGATGGGCGTGGATGTCCGGCGCGCCGTCGATGATGCGGCGGTCGGCCGCGTCCTTGGAATCGAGGATGCGCAGCGGATTGCGCGCGAGCCGCATCAGGCTGTCTTCGGACAGGCCGGCCTGGTGGTCGGTGAAATAGGCCACCAGGGCGGCGCGGTAGGCGTCGCGGCTTTCCCGGTCGCCCAGCGTGTTGATTTCCAACACCACATCATCGGCGATGCCGAGCGCATTCAGGATGTCCCAGCCGCAGGCGATGATTTCGGCGTCGGCCAGCGGCTCGGCCGGGCCGATCACCTCGGCGCCGATCTGGTGGAACTGTCGGTAGCGGCCCTTCTGCGGCCGCTCGTAGCGGAACATCGGGCCGGCGTAGAACACTTTCTGCGGCAAGGACTGGGTGAGGCCGTTGGTGACCAGCGCGCGGCACACCCCGGCGGTGCCCTCCGGGCGCAAAGTGAGGCTGTCGCCGCCGCGGTCTTCGAAGGAATACATCTCCTTCGTCACCACGTCGGACGTCTCGCCGAGCGTGCGGGCGAACACGCGGGTGTCCTCGAAGATCGGGGTCGCCCATTCCTCGAGTCCGTACAGGGCGGTCACCCGCCGTGCGGTGTCGATAACGTGTTGATGGCGGCGGTGGTCGTCGCCGATGAGGTCGCGGGTACCGCGGACAGGCTGCAGTTCGCTCACGTTACTCCGCCGCCACCTTCGCCGCCGTCTGCTCCGCCCGGATCGCCGCCGCCCTGCGCTCGACCAGGTCCACCACGTGGTCGATCATGCGTTCGGTGTCGATCTGGTGGTCGGTCTTGCCGGCCGCATACACCATGTGCCGCCCGCCGCCGCCGCCGGTGATGCCGATATCGGTCATCAGCGCCTCGCCCGGCCCGTTCACCACGCAGCCGATGATGGACAGCGTGAGCGGCGTGTCGATATGCGCCAGCCGCGCCTCCAGCTGCGCCACCGTGTCGATCACGTTATAGCCCTGCCGCGCGCAGGACGGGCACGAGATGATCTTCACCCCGCGATGGCGCAGACCGAGCGACTTCAAAATCTCCCAGCCGACATGCACCTCTTCCTCGGGCTCGGCCGAGAGTGACACGCGCACCGTGTCGCCGACGCCGGACCACAGCAGGTTGCCCAGGCCGACCGCGCTCTTCACCGTGCCGGTACGCCGCCCGCCAGCCTCGGTGATGCCGATATGGAGCGGGTGGTCGCAGGCCTCGGCGAGTTGCTTATAGGCGGCCACCGCCAGGAACACGTCGGATGCCTTCACGCTGATCTTGAATTCGTGGAAGTCGTGGTCCTGCAAGATCTTGGCGTGTTCGAGCGCGCTTTCCACCATGGCCTCGGGATTGGGCTCGCCGTATTTCTCCAGCAAATGCTTCTCCAGGCTGCCGGCATTGACGCCGATGCGCATGGAGCAGCCATGGTCGCGCGCCGCCTTCACCACGTCGCGCACCCGCTCGGCGCTGCCGATATTGCCCGGGTTGATGCGCAGGCAGGCGGCCCCGGCCTCGGCCGCCTCGATGGCGCGGCGATAGTGGAAATGGATGTCGGCGACGATCGGCACATTCACGCCGCGAACAATCTCATGCAGGGCGGCGGTGCTCTCCTGGTCGGGACAGGACACGCGGACGATGTCCACGCCCGCGGCCTCGGCGCGCTTGATCTGGGCGATGGTGGCGGCGGCGTCGGAGGTCAACGTGTTGGTCATGGTCTGCACGGTGATCGGCGCGTCGCCGCCGACGGCCACGGGGCCCACATGGATCTGGCGCGACCGGCGGCGCTCGATTTGCTGGTACGGGCGGTAGCTCATGAGGAAAGGCTCCGGGTGGAGAGGTTTGCACAGCACCATGCCCGTTCGGACGCCGCGGCGCAAACGCGTGGGGTGCGGGGCAAGCAAGCAAATCAGAGCCAGGGCTCTGCCTTGGCGGCTCCAGGGCCGAGCCCTGGCCTTCCGCTTGCTTCACCCCACTTTCCCGCCCCCGGGTTCACACCCCCCAGCCCGAGCGCTTATGCTCGGCGAAACAAAGGGAAGGATGGAAGCGCCATGAATATGATGGATGGAAAAGTCGCCGTGGTCACCGGCGCCGGCGGGGGCATCGGGCGCGAGATCGCCGTCGCCATGGCGCTGGAGGGCGCGCGGGTGGTCATCAACGATGTCGGCGCCTCGCTGACCGGCGAGGGCGGGTCGGCCTCGCCCGCTGAGCAGACCAAGCAGATCATCGAACAGCGCGGTGGGCAGGCGGCCATCAGCACCGACAGCGTGGCGGACTGGAACAGCGCCCGGAAGATTGTGCAATGCGCGCTCGACCATTTCGGGCAGGTGGACGCGGTGGTGAACAATGCCGGCATCCTGCGCGACGTGATTTTTCACAAGATGGCGCCCGAGGACTGGCTGGCGGTGATCGGCGTGCACCTGAACGGAACCTTCTTCGTCAGCCGCGCCGCCGCCGAGCACTTCCGCCGGCAGGAAAGCGGCGCCTTCGTGCACATGACCAGCACCTCCGGGCTGATCGGCAATTTTGGCCAGGCGAATTATTCGGCCGCCAAGCTCGGCATCGTCGCGCTCTCCAAGGCGATCGCTCTCGACATGGCGCGGTACAACGTGCGCAGCAACTGCATCGCCCCCTTCGCCTGGAGCCGGATGACGCAGGCGATCCCGGCGGATACCGCGGCCCAGCAGCGGCGACTCGCGCGCCTGCAGGCGATGACGCCGGACAAGAACGCGCCGCTGGCGGTGTTTCTTGCCTCCGACGCGGCCAAGGAGGTGACCGGGCAGGTGTTTGCGCCACGCATGCACGAGATTTTCCTGTTCAGCCAGAGCCGGCCGGTGCGCAGCGTGCACCGCAGCGAGGGCTGGACACCGGCGCTGATCGCCGAGCACGCGCTGCCGGCGTTGCGGGGCGGGTTCACGCCGCTGGACCGGTCGGGGGATGTGTTTTCCTGGGACCCGGTCTGAAATTTTTTCCGCAGCCGCAGCCAGTCGCCGCTTGCACCTATCGCAGGTGGCGGCAAGCGCGCGGCAAGAGGACCACGCAAGATGCCCGAGCCTTCGTCCGCCGGTCCGGCCCGCCCCCGGGTGGAGCCGCGCCACGCCGCCAGCCTGATCGTGCTGCGCCAGGGTCCGTTCGGGCCGGAGGCGCTGATGGGCAGGCGCTGCGCCACCCATCGCTTCCTGCCGCTTCATCTGGTGTTCCCCGGCGGCGCGGTCGACGCCACGGACAGCACCGCCCCGGCCGCCTCGGAACTGCGCCCCGAGGTGATGCGGCATCTGCTTGGAGCGGCCGACCCTGCGCTCGCGCGGGGGCTGGCGATCGCCGCCGCCCGTGAACTGGAGGAGGAGACCGGGCTTTCGCTCGGCGCGCCGCCGCACCTGGACGGGTTCGACTATCTCTGTCGCGCGGTGACGCCGCAGCCCAGTCCGGTGCGGTTCAACGCGCGCTTTCTGGTGGTTGCCGCGGAGCGCGTGTCCGGCACCATCGCCGGGTCGGGCGAGCTGGAGGGGCTGCGCTGGTATGCACCGGCGGAGGCGCTGTCGCTGGCGTTGGCCTGCGTGACGCGCCACGTCATCGCATGTCTGCAGGATTGGTTGGCCATGAGTCCGCAGGAACGGCAATTGCGCCAGCGGACGCCGCTGATGTTAGGGCCCGGCCGGATTGCTTACGCGCCTGCCCCGTGCCGCCGCCGCCAGACTCGTCGGCCGGGAACTTCAGTCTGAGCCCGTCTTAAGCGCCGCAAGGCGGCGGCGGTCACGACCCTCACGCCAGTCGGTGCTCTGCCCCGGACCCGGGCAGGGCTTCGCCCTGCACCCACCAGGGGCCCAAGGCACCTGGACCCCTTAACGTAACGGGGTGCAGGGGGCCACTGCCCCCTGCCGGGTCCAGGGCAGAGCCCTGGCCTTACCTTGCTTCCTCACAACCCATCAAACAGCGCCGTCGTGTAATACCGCTCGGCAAAGCTGGGAATAATCGCCACGATCAGCTTGCCCGCGTTCTCCGGCCGCTTCGCCACTTTCAGCGTCGCCGCCAATGCCGCGCCCGAGGAAATGCCGCCCGGAATGCCCTCGCTTTTGGCCAGACGTTTTGCCTGCGCAAATGTCTCCTCGTTGGTTACCTGCACGATTTCATCGATCAGGGAGGTATCCAGCACCGCCGGCACGAACCCGGCGCCGATGCCCTGAATCGGATGCGGCGAGGGCGAGCCGCCCGATAGCACCGGGCTCGCGGTGGGCTCCACGGCGATCAGCTTCAGCTCCGGCTTGCGCGGCTTCAGCGCCTGGCCGATGCCGGTCAGGGTGCCGCCGGTGCCGATGCCCGATACCACGATATCTACCTTGCCCTCGGTGTCGAACCAGATTTCCTCGGCGGTGGTGATGCGGTAAATCTCCGGGTTCGCCGGATTGGTGAACTGGCCGACGATCACCGCCCCCGGCGTGGACTCCAGCAACTCCTGGGCGCGCGCGACCGCGCCCTTCATGCCCTTTTCCTTCGGCGTCAGTTCCAGCTCGGCGCCCAGATAGGCCAGCAGCTTGCGCCGCTCGACCGAAACCAACTCGGGCAGCGTTACGATCAGCCGGTAGCCGCGCGAGGCGGCAAAGAAGGCCAGGCCGATGCCGGTGTTGCCCGAGGTGGGCTCGATCAGCACCGAACCCGGGCCGATCTTGCCCTCGCGCTCCAGAGAGAGGATCAAATTGACGCCGATACGGTCCTTCACGCTGGCGATCGGGTTGAAGAACTCCAGCTTCAGCGCGACATCCGCCACCAGCCCCTCCTCCGCGGCGATGCGCGGAATGCGCACCAGCGGAGTGTTGCCGATGGTCTCGGCGATGCTGTCGTAGATGCGCCCGCGCAGCGGGCGGTCGAAGATCAGAGGCTTGTGGGCGGGCTCGCTCATGGGCTCGGCTCCTGGCAGAAATTTACGTCTTGATACCGTAGTAACAAGATTGTACATGTCCCCGCGGAGAACTCAATCCGCTTCCCCGTGCCGGCTCAAACCGCCCCGAGCCCGATCGCCGCATTGCGCAGCGCGGCCAGGGCGAAGGCCAGAAACACCAGGCCGGACAGGCGCAATATGGGCACTTCGTGGCGCCGGTATAAGCGGCGCATGCCGGCCGCCCCGGCCAGCATCACCAGTAATGCGTCGGCCGCCAGGAATCCCGCGCATGCGGCACCCAGCAGAAACGGCAGCGACTCCCAGCCGAGCGATGCCGCCTCGTGGCCCAGCAGCGCGGTGAAGGTGGCCAGCGCAACCGGATAGGATTTCGGATTGGTCAGCCCGAACGCCAGCCCGCGCAACACCGGCCGGCGCACCGCCGCGGCCGAGCCGCCGTCACCCGCCGGCCGCGCCCGCAGCACACCCACCCCCAGCCAGCCCAGATACACCCCGCATACCAGGCCGAGCACGCTGAACACCGTGCTGCCCACCCAGTGCGCGCCCACGATGGCCAGCAGCGCCAGCGTCGACCACAGCACGTCTCCGGCGAAATGGCCGAGGAGGAACCCGGCCGCTTCCCGTCGCCCCTGCCCGGCGCCGATGCCCAGGAGGGCGAGGAACGCCGGCCCGGGGGTCAGCGTGTAGGCCGCTCCAGCCGCCGCGCAGGCCAGCGCCAGGGGCGCGTTCATCGCCGCATGGTTCCTTCCGGCTCAGGCTGCGCGGCGCGCCTCAAGCGCGGTCAGCGCCGCGGCGATGCGCGCGCCGGCGGCGGCGTCCGCCGGGCACAGCGGCGGGCGCACTGCCCGCCAGGCGCCGTCGCCGCTGCGCGCCGCCAGCACCGATTTCAGCGCCGGGATAAAGCTCTGCCCGTCCAGCAGGGCGCGGGCCTGGCGCATGGCGGGCTCGCCGGCTTGATGGTCGAACATCGCCCGCACCAGCCCCGGCACCACATTGGCCATCGCGCAGATCGTGCCGGTGCCGCCCAGAGCCAGCGCGCGGGCGATATCCACCTCAGCGCCCACCACGCAGCCACAGGCGGGTGCCGCCTCCCGGAACGCGCGGAACCCCGCGATGTCGCCGCTACTGTCTTGCGCCCCCGCCACCAGCCGCCCGAAGCGCGCCCGCAGGTGCCCGAGCACGGCAGCCGGCACGCCGACGCCCGAAACCGCAGGGATATGGTGCAGCGTCGCGCGCAACCGGTCGGAGGCGACGCCGTCGATGATGGCGGCGAAGGCGTCTTCGATGCCCTGCTCCGCAACGTCGCGAAAAAAATACGGCGGCAGAATGAGCACATGCATCAGCCCCAGCGCCAGCGCGCCGCGGATCAGCAGCACCGTCTCGGGAATGGCCGGGCCGCCGCTGCCCAGGGCGATGCACGCCGACGGGATGCCGGCTTGCAGCAGCGCCTCCACCGCCGCCAGGCGCTCGCGGATGGCGAAGGACGGGCCCTCGCCGGTGCTGCCGAACGGCACGATCCCGTCACACCCGGCGCCGAGCAGCCCCTGGCAATGCCGCACCAGCGCCTCGTGATCGACCGCGCCGGCAGCGTCGAGCGGCGTGGCGACGGCGACCCACAGGCCACGGATCACGTCATCCATGAGGTGACTCCCAGGAGGGCGCCAACCTCGCATTCCGGGAGGCAAACGTGAAGAGTGTTCGCGTCTGGGGGCTGGGTTAAGGGCGGCCAGGGCTCTGCCCCGGACCCGCCAAGGGCCGAGAGGCCCCTGGACCCCGCACCTTAAGTAATGGGTTCCAAGGGGCCACTGCCCCTTGGCGGGTCCAGGGCAGAGCCCTGGCCTTCCTTAACCCAGCCTGCATGTTCCCTCCGCCCCCGCTCTGGTGTCAGATGCGCCACGACACCACCGGACTCGCGCACCAATGACCCATCCACGCCCGCTCGCCGGGCTTTTCGTCCTCGATTTCTCAACCTTGCTGCCCGGCCCGCTCGCCACCCTCATGCTCGCCGAGGCCGGCGCCGAGGTGACCAAGATCGAGCGTCCCGGCGAGGGCGACGACATGCGGCGGTTTCCGCCGCAAACCGAGGCCGGCAGCGCCGTGTTCGCGCTGCTCAACCGCGGCAAGCGCAGCCTCGCCATCGACCTCAAGGCGGCGGGGGCGATCGACCGGCTGCGCCCGTTGCTGACCCGTGCCGATGTGCTGGTGGAGCAGTTCCGCCCCGGCGTCATGGACCGTTTGGGCCTGGGCTATGCGGCGCTGGCCGGGCTCAATCCCGGGCTGGTCTATTGCTCGATCACCGGCTACGGCCAGCACGGCCCGCGCGCGCAGCAGGCGGGGCACGACCTGAACTACATGGCCGCATCGGGGCTGCTCGGCCTGGTCGCCGGGGCCGACGGTGCGCCGGCGCTGCCGCCGGCGCTGCTGGCCGATATCGGCGGCGGCGCCTATCCGGCGGTGATCAACATCCTGCTCGCCCTGCAGGCGCGCGCGCGCAACCGACGCGGCTGCCATCTCGACATATCGATGCACGACAACCTGATGCCATTCGCGTTTGCGGCCCTCGCCGAGGGGGTCGCCGGCGGCGGCTTTCCCGCGGCCAACACGCTGCTGACCCATGGCGGCACGCCGCGCTATCAGATCTACCGCATGGCGGATGGGCGCTGCCTCGCCGCCGCCCCGCTGGAGGACAAGTTCTGGGGCCAGTTCTGCGACGCCGCCGGCCTGCCTGAGGCCGCCGGCACCGCCGAGGTGGCGGCCCGCATCGCAGCCCATGACAGCGCCGAATGGAGCCGCCGCCTCGCCGGCCGGGACGTGTGCTGCAGCATCGTCGCTACCCCCGAAGAAGCCGCCGCGGACCCGCATTTCGCCGCCCGCGGGCTGTTCGCGCACCGGGTGCGCACGGGCGAGCGCGAAATGCCCGCCCTGCCGGTGCCGATCGATCCGCAGTTCCGCGCCGCGCCCGGCCTGCACGACAGCCCCGCCCTGGGCGACGCCAACGCGGATTGTTGAGCCGTGGACCCGGCGCTGCTGGTCGAAGACGGCAACGCCGCCCTGGCCGCCGGCGACCTCGACGGCGCCGAGGCGGCGCTGCGCCGCGCCATTGCGCTACGGCCCGACCACCCGGCCGCGTACAACAACCTCGGCAACCTGCTGCGCGCCACCCAGCGCCCGGCGGAGGCACTGGAGGCGTATCGCCGCGCCCTGTTCATCGCCCCGCAGCTCGGCCAGGTGCGCGGCAACCTGGGCACGGCCCTGCTGGATCTGCACCGGCCGCAGGAGGCCGCGGTGTGGCTCGCCCAGGCGGTCGCCGCCGACCCGGCCGACGCGCAGGCACGGGTGAACCTGGGCGGGGCGCTGATGCAAGCCGCCCACCCGCAGGCCGCGCTCGCCGAATACCGCCAGGCCCGCCTTCTCGCCCCCTTCCTGCCCGACGCCGCCCTGGGCGAGGCGCTCGCGTTGCTTACACTGGGCAACTGGCAGGCGGGGTGGGAGGCCTATGAGGCGCGCCTGAGCCACCCGCGTTTCGCCTTTACCCTTCACGATTTGCCGGGCCGCCGCTGGCACGCGAGCGATTCGTTGGCGGGACGCACCTTGCTGCTGTTCGCCGAGCAGGGGCTGGGCGACACGCTGCAGTTCTGCCGCTACGCCCCGCTGCTGCGGGCGCGCGGCGCGCGCGTGTCGCTGCAGGTGCAGAAGCCGCTCGTGCCGTTGCTGCACGGCCTGGCCGACATCGTCGTCGCACCGGGCGAGCCGATGCCGACGTTCGACGCCTGGTGCCCGCTGATGAGCCTGCCGCGCGAATGCGCCACCACGCCGCAGACCGTGCCCCCCGCCCCGTACCTCCACGCCGATCCGCAGCGCCTGCACGCGTGGCGCCGCCGCCTCGGCCCGAAGCGCGGGCTGCGGGTGGGGGTGGCCTGGGCCGGCAACCCCGACCACCCGGCCGACGCGCTCCGCTCCCTGCCGCAGGCCGCACTGGCGCCGCTGCTCGATCTGCACGCCATCGAGGCACACGCTCTGCAGCCGGAGGCACGGCCCGAGGATGCGCGCATACGCCCGCACCCGGAAATCGCCGATTTCGCCGACACGGCGGCGCTGACGGCGCTGATGGATGTCGTGGTGTCGGTCGACACCGCCGCGGCCCATCTGGCCGGCGCGCTGGGGCGCGACGTTTGGATTCTGCTCGCCCACGCACCCGATTTCCGCTGGATGCTGGACCGCGCCGACACGCCCTGGTACCCCTCCGCCCGATTGTTCCGCCAGGCACGGCCGCGCGACTGGTCCGGCGTGATCACCGACGTGGCCCGGGCGCTGCGCGACCTGGCCCGCCCATGACGGAGCCCAGCTTGACCGACTCCCGGATCGCCAGGTTGCGCGAGGAAATCGCCGCAAAGCCCGGCGATCCCGCGCCGCATTTCAACCTCGGCTGCGCCTGGCTCGCCGCCGGCGACCCGGGCGCGGCCGAAGCCAGCTTCCGCGCCGCCCTGGTTCTGGGGCCCGAGAACGCCGCGGCGCTGACCAATCTCGGCAGCGCGCTGCGCCAGCAAAACCGGCTGACCGAAGCGCTGGCGTTTTACCGCCGCGCGGCAGAGCTGCGCCCGGACCTGCCGGGCGTGCTGGGCAATTTCGGCTCGGCGTTGCTCGCCCTCGGCCGCGCCGACGCGGCGCTGGCACCTCTGCGCGCCGCCGCCCGCCTGCGCCCCGATGACGCAGAAGCCTGCAACATGCTCGGCGGCGTCCTGCTGGCACTCGACCAGGCGCCGGAAGCCGCCGGCTGGTTCCGCCGCGCGGTCAGGCTCGACGAGCAGCACATCCAGGCCCGCCTCGGCCTGGCGCTGGCGCTGTTGGCCCAGGGCGCGTTTCGCGAGGGCTGGCAGGCATACGACGCGCGCTGGCTCGACCCCGGCTTTACCGCCGACGAGCGCGTATTCGCCCAGCCGTCTTGGGGCGGCGACGAACCGGTGGCCGGCCGCACGATCCTCCTGCACGCCGAACAGGGGCTGGGCGACACGCTGCAGTTCGTCCGCTACGCGCCATTGCTGCGCGAACGCGGCGCGCGGGTGGTGTTGCAGGTGCAGCCGCCGCTGATGGCGCTGCTGGCCGGGCTTGCCGACTCAGTGATCGCCCGCGATGCCGAGCCACCACCCTTTCAGCTGCACTGCCCACTGCTCAGCCTGCCGCGCGCCTTCGCAACCGAGTTGGACAGCATCCCGGCCACGGTTCCCTATCTGCGTGCCCCGCCCGCGCATCTCGCCCTCTGGGCGGCACGGTTGGGCGAGCGGCGAGGCCCGCGCATCGGCATTACCGTGTCGGGCGACCCCGATCACCCGGAGGACGCGCAGCGCTCCATCCCGGCAGCGGCGTTCCTGGGCGCCTTCGCCGGCATCGATGCCGAGTTGCATGTGCTGCAGAAGACCATCCGCGCCGCCGACGCGCCGGTGCTGGCCGCACTGCACGTGCACGACAAGCAAATCGAGGATTTCCGCGATACCGCTGCGCTGGTGGCGCTGATGGATCTGGTGGTGACGGTCGATACCGCGACGGCACACCTTGCCGGGGCGCTGGGCGCGCCGGTGTGGGTGCTGGTGCAGTATGGCGCGGATTTCCGGTGGCTGCGGGGGCGGACCGATAGTCCCTGGTATCCTTCAGCGCGATTGTTCAGGCAACGCGATTACGGCGACTGGGACTCGGCCCTCCAAGCAGTTAACGAAGCAGCCGGGGCGCTGCCCCGGACCCCGCCAGGGGGCGTTGCCCCCTGGACCCCCACCAGGGGCTTTGTCCCTGGACCCCTTACTTAAGTAGTGGGGTCAAGGGGGCCACTGCCCCCTTGCGGGTCCAGGGCAGAGCCCTGGCCTTGCTTCTCTTTCGTCGGATAAAGCCGGTCCCGCGCAATAGAAAGCGCAATAAAAATCAAGAACGCCAGCCCCTCGACAAGCTCATTGGGAGGCAGGGCGTTATGACCGATCAGCCACGCCAGAGATACCCCCGCCAGGACCGCGCCTTGCTTCCACTGCACCCCAGGATAGCCGACGATCCCCGCCGCGCCCCAGGTGAAACCGATCAGCAGCCCAAGCTGCGCCAGATTGTTCATCCCCTGCTCCTTATGGTTGCGTGCGCCGGCAAAAGCGCGCGGCTTCAAGCCTGGCAGTTCAGATGATGCAGGATATCGGGGGGCGCAACCACCGCGACCGGTCTTGTTGCCATCGCGGGCGAATTTCCGCCTCCTCGCCGTCGGTGCGGCCAGTCACGACGGCCCTTTGCTTGACCGACGAAGGCTACCAACGTCCTGTCGTTTCTCGGTTCGCCTGCAAGCGGTCGTTTCTTCGTTGCGGTCCGATGACCCCGAGGGCACGCGTGCGCGGCCGCGTTTAATGATGACCGGCGCTTACTCTCCTTCTAGAGCTACAGAAGGAGCTCCCGAGGCAGTCAGTTTGGGGTACCAAACCGCAAATCGCTACACGCGGGAGACCGGGGCTTACCGAATGCGGCCGAATCGCGCCTGCAGCCCAGGCAACAAAAATGAGAGGATTCCCGAGCGGCTCGAGTCGCCCTTTTGTGCGCTTAGAAATAACAAACTGCGCAATCAACATTTATACGCCTGGAGATTTGCCTCGATTTTACTCACAAACAGACATTGCTTACCAGGTCGCTTTTCTTCATTCGTCTTAAAATCCAAATGATGGGAACCCAAAAGCCGGTCGCCCCATAGCTTCTTTCGGCTCTATTCCGGTTATTCAGCCATATGTTTTTATGCCACCCGCAGAGGCAAGGCTCGATGATTGCGCGTTATCGCGGGCAGGGTGGTGTCCAGCCGCTTCCTCAAAGCATCGACCTCCGCAGCCGGCCGCGGCGGGCTGAGGAAAAAGCCCTGCACCTCGGTACAGCCCTGCTCGCCGATCTGCGCGAGCAGTTCGGCCGTCTCGACGCCCTCGGCGGTGGTCGAAATGCCGAGGTTTTCTCCAAGTCCGGTGATGGCGCGCACGATCATGGCCGCGCTGGTACTGGCGGCCGAGAGCGGATCGGCCACGCCGGCCCCGTCGCCGGCATCGGCTGGGGCAGCCCGAAGATCGCTGACGAAGGAGCGGTCGATTTTGATTTTGTCGAACGGAAACCGGCGCAGATAGCTCAGCGATGAATAGCCGGTGCCGAAATCGTCCATCGATACCCGAACGCCGAGGTTGTGCAGATTGTGCAGCACGGCCATCACCGCCTCGGTATCCTGCAGCAGCACCGTTTCGGTGATCTCCAATTCCAACCGCCGTGCCGGCAGGCCGGTTTGCTGCAGCACCTCATGCACCAGCGTCGCCAGTCGCTTGCTTTTGAATTGCACCGGCGAGAGGTTCACTGCCACGCGCACATGGTCCGGCCAGCGCGCCGCTTCTGCGCAGGCGGTCTCGAGTACCCACGCGCCGATCGGCGCAATCAGTCCGGTCTGCTCGGCCAGCGGGATGAAGTCGGCAGGCGGCACGTGGCCGCGGGTCGGACAGTTCCACCGGATCAACGCCTCGAAGCCGGTGACCCGGTCTTCCAGGAGGTTGTAGAGCGGTTGGCAGTAGACCTCGAATTCGCGGCGCTGGATGGCAAGCCGGAGATCCGCCTCCAACCCGCGCCGGCTACGCAGGTGCTCGTCCATGCCGGACTCGAAGAAGGTAAAGGTGCCGCGCTCTTCTTTCGCCTGATACAGAGCGACATCGGCCCGCTTCAAGAACTCCGCCGGCGGCATATCCGCCTCGAGCAGCGCGACGCCGATGCTGGTACCGATCACGATGCTGTGGCCCAGCACCTCATAGGGGGCGCCAACCGCCTCCACAAGGCGCGCTGCCAGCGACGCCGCCGGCGCCGTGCCGCGGACGGGACTGGTGAGCAGGATTGCGAACTCGTCGCCGCCGAGGCGGGCGATGATGTCGTGGTCACGCACGCAGTTGCGCAGGCGGCCAGCAACCAACCGCAGCAGTTCGTCTCCCACGGAGTGGCCAAGCGTATCGTTCACGCCCTTGAAATGGTCGAGGTCGAGGCAGAGCACCGCGAACTGTCTGCCGTCGCCGACGGCGGCAACCGCGGCTTGCAAATGCTCCTGGAACAGGGACCGGTTGGGCAGGCCGGTCAGGGCATCGTGGCGGGCCATGAAGGCAATCTGCTCTTCGTTCCGCCGCTTCTCGGTGACATCCTCAAACGTGAACACCGCACCGCCGTTGGTCATCGGCTCGCATGCAATCCGCACGAGGAGGCCGGGAGAAACCGACATCTCGACTTGCATCGAGCGTCGCGCGGCCAGCGCCGCTTCGGCCTTGGCGCAGACCTCGTCGGGAGTCTGGTCGCTGCAAAGACCGCGATGCATGATGGCCTCGATCGCTTCGCGTAACGTCGTTCCCGGCTTGATGCTCCCCGGGGTCATGCCGCTGATCGCGAAGAAGCGCCCGTTGACCAGTTGCACCCGATGGTCCGGGCCCAGCACCACCATGCCCTGCAGCATGCTGTTCAGCGCGGCGTCGAACAACAGGTTGGTGCGGCGCAGGGCCGCCTCGCTTTGCCGCCGGGCGATGGCGTTGGCGCGGAAGACTTCAACTGCGCGCGCCATCGCGCCGACCTCGTCGCGCCGTTCGGTGTCCGGCACGACAAGTCCCGTGTCACCGCCGGCCAGCCGTTTCATCATTCGCGCCAGTTCGAGTGTCGGACGGGCGATGCTGCGCCCCACCACGACCGATCCCAGCAGGGCAAGCACCGCGGTGCCGAGGCCAAAGCCAAGCAGCAGGTGCCGGGCCGCCAGGCTGTCGCTGATGGCCTCGCTGGCGAGCGCCTCGCGGCGGCGGGCGAGCACCTGCACCAGAGCGTCGAGGTCGGCGCGGAGATGGCCGAAGCGGTCATCGGTGATGCCGGCGAGCAGCGCGCCGTAGCTCGCGTCATAGGCGGCGAACTCGGCGGTTTCGCGGGCGCGGGCCGCATAGGCGGCGAACGCCGCGTGCAGGCTTGCGGCGATGGGCGGCGGGACCGCGCCGCCGGCCGCCAGGAAGCTGTCGAATTGCGCCGCCTCGGTCGTAAGTCCTGCAACCAGAGCCTCTGCATTTGCCTTCTGAGCGGCCGGGTTCGTTTCGTTGCCGGCGATCGAGAGCAGGGCAAACAGCCTTGTATGCAGCAGCGTTACACTGTCCTTCAGCGTCTGGGCGCGGTTGAGCGGCTCGAACACATCGCGATCGAGGGAGCGCAACGCAGCGGTGTTCCGCTCGGCCATTTGCACCGCGACGGCAAGCCCGAAGCCCATCAGCAGCAACGTCAGCGCCGGTATGAGCGCCACTTTGCGGGACAATGAAAGGTCGTTTAGGGCGGCGTGGAGTTTGTGGCGGCCGGACGGGATCATGGCGGGCCTGGCCTGTAGTAGCCGCTGCCGCAAACCGTCTGTTCGTCGATGCGAATGACGAAGGAGACCTTGTGCTGAATGCGGCGCGTCAGCGGGTTTGGCCAAAGGTATTCGAGCTAGCCTTGTCCTTCCGTCAGGCCGAGCCGGGTGACTTCGGCGATGGGCAATCGATCCTCGCCGTCACGCAGCGCCGCGAGGGTCTTGCCGACGAGCTTCGGATTGCCGCCATGGGCGAGCACGGTGCCATCGGCGCTATTGCAGAACACGTAGAGTTCGCGATCCACGAAGCCGCCATCCGCGCGGGTGAAGTCGGCGAAAGCCTGTGCCGGACCAACGGCCCGGACATGCGTGGCAGCCCGTTCGGCAAGCGCCTGGACCGCGGCCGCGGTGTCGTCCGTCGCCGGCGGGTCCGACGCGGCGGAGAGTGCGACCACAAGCAGGCCGCCGAGAAGCGGGCCTGGTCGCCGATGCCAGGAGCCGCCGGTCACGGCGAACCGCCCTTGTAGTAGCCCGAGCCGCAGACTGTATGGTCGTCGACCTTCAGGACATAGGCGGCTTTCAACTCGATGCGCTTTGTCGCCGGATTGGGCCAGCGGAATTCGAGCCAGCCAACTGCCCTGGGCGAGGCCGAGTTGGTTGATTTCGACGTTTGGCAGCCGGCCGTCCGGCCCTCGTACGTCGGCCATGTTCCGGCCGACGATCTTCGGGTTGCCACCGTGCGCAACGACAACCCCGCTCACGTCCTGGCAGAAAATGTAGAGTTCGCCATCGACGAAGCCGCCGTCGGTGCGGCTGAAATCGGCGAAGGCGCGTTCCCGTCCAACTTCGCGGATATGCGCGACGGCCCGCTCAGCGAGTGCCTGCGCTTCTTCGGCTGTGTGCGCAGCCGCTTGCATCGTGACGGCGAGCGGGATCATGCCGAGCGCGGCAAAGCAAGCCCGGCGCGTGCTTCGCAGGAGGGCGGCTGCAGGTTCGGCCATAACAATGCGAAGAGGGGCTGTCGTTTGCTCCGCGGCAATCATGCTGGACGCTCTATGGCATTGGCGTTCTGCGGTCGAATTCGCACCCAATACCCAACCGGCGTTATCGGCAGGTAACCAGCCAAGAGACGGTCCGAAATGTGGGTGCGCCCTCAGGGAATCTCCCCATTTTCGTTGCCTGATGTGGGGCTGCGATTTGGCCGCATTCGGCCGGTGCTCCAAGCAGTTACGGGATGGATCGGTAACCAGGGCATAACCCGGGGTGGGCCCCGGTTTTTCGTTTGGTCCGACGCGGGCGAGTACCAATTCGCTCGGGTTATGTCGCCGCGGGCCGACCCCTCCGCGCTATCTCGTGCAGCGCTGCAAGCCCGGGTGACGGAACTGCGCGGCGAAGTCGTCGAGCTGAAGCGGTTGGTCGCGGCGCTGCGCGATGAAAATGTCCGGCTGAAGGGCCCGCCGGTGATCAAGCCCAGCGGCATGGAGGACGCGACCAGGCCGAAGCGCCAGGGCATACGGGCAACCGCCGCGGTTGGGGTGAAACGGCGCCACGGGTCGCCATCGACCCAGGTGATCCATGTAACGATTTCGGAATGATCGCAATTCAAGGGCTGCCAGCCCGACCAGGTGCAGGATCTGGTGATCATCGCGCGGGTGGCGCGCTACCGCCGCCAACGCCGGCTGACGCCGACGGGCGAGACCATTGTGGCACCGGGCAGGGTCAGCAGGGCGACTGAGGGTCGGACCGCGGCGGAAGCCGATGCGGTTCCGCCAGCGACCCGGTTGCGGCGGAAATCCGGCATGATGGATGCGCGCGCCAAAGGGTGGTGCAATGCCGCGTGGCATCGCACCCTACGGTCGCTGCCTATTTGAAGCAACGTGGCCAGTCCGCCCGAAGCCTGTCGGTCGCGCGGCGGCGAAGGCCATCGGCAGCAGCGTGGTCGGCAGCCGTAACATCCGGTTGGCTATACATGCTCAACGCCGGCGAATGCTCGCCACCATAGGTCAGGCGCCAAACGAGGCCGAATTCCTCCTCGTCTGGCTTTTCAACCTTGGAACGCAAGCCGAACGCATGCAGCAGCGTCGGTATCCGCGAATGGTGCCAGCAGATGAGGATCACGCGGTCCTTGTAGATCGGCGCGGTGTAAATCTCGTGCGCCAGATCTGTTTCCTGGCCCTCGCCGAAGCCGAAATTGGCCGGGATCTTGCCGAGGTCCGAAAGCGGCTGGACCGTCTCGATCTCCCGGCAGCTCGGGCTGCCATGCGCCGGTGCGGTGGCGAACACATAGGCAAGATCAGGGAAAATACGTCCGGCCTCGCGCGCGAGCATGGCAGCCCGTGCCCAGCCTTGCGCGATCAGGTTGCGGTCGCCCTTGTCCGCCGGTTTCTCCCCATGCCGGATCACATAGACCGTTTGCGGCGGGAAGCCCGGCGCGAGCGGCTGCGCGCCCGGATTGCCTGCCGGCGAGAAAACGGCTGCCCCCGCCAGCATCATGCATGCATTGCGACGCGTTATCTTTCTGCCACCGAACATCGGTGATTGCGCGGGAAGAACCTGCCAGCGGGAGGGGGCGTAACCCATGGTCAAACTCCGGAACCGGGACTTGCCGGATGGCGCTCCCCGAGGAAGTCGCAGGTTCGTGTCTTTCGGACTGACTTGCAACATCTGTATGCGGCATACGAAGCGCCACCCGCCAGCGTCTCGCCGTTGCCGCAAGAGCCGCCCAGAGACATAGTGCCGTCATGCCTGAGCGCGCCTTCCAGATCACCCAAGTCAGATCGACCGCCGATCTCGAAGCCACACTGGGCTTGTTCCGCAGCTACGCATCTTCCCTCGGGATCGATCTTGCCTTCCAGGATTTCGCCGCGGAGCTGGCAACCATGCCGGGCAAATACGCCGCACCGGCCGGTGAACTCCTCCTCGCGCGTGACAGCCAGCAGGAACCGTTGGGATGCGTCGGGCTTCGGCCGATCAATCCTGCCGGTTGCTGCGAAATGAAGCGGCTCTATGTGTCGCCTCGGGGAAGGGGCCTTGGTCTTGGCAAGGCGCTGGTTCATGCCGTCATCACGCAGGCGGTGCGGATCGGATATCATGAGATGCGACTGGACACATTGCCTGCCATGAGCGCGGCGATCGCGCTCTACCGAAAGGCGGGGTTCACGCCGATTGCGCCCTATTACGACACGCCTCTGGCGGGGACCTTGTTTCTGGGGCGGTCGCTGAGGGAAGTGCGGTGAAGGAAGGCCAGGGCTCTGCCCTGGACCCGCCAAGGGCCGAGAGGCCCTTGGAACCCATTACTTTTAGGCATTTCTCTTGCGAGGGGGATGAAGCGGCGAACCGGTTCACCGCCTCCCCCTCTCGCAAGAGAAAAATGCTTAAGGTGCGGGGGCCAGGGGCCTCTCGGCTCTTGGCGGGTCCAGGGCAGAGCCCTGGCCTTCCTTCACCCCACTTCCGTCAGCGACCGCTCCGGAAACAGCGACAGCAGCCCCTCCGCGCTCGCCGCGCAGCGTCCGCGTTCGGTGATCAGCTCGGTCACCAGCCGCGCCGGCGTTACGTCGAACGCCGGGTTGGCGGCCTCCGACGGGGTCACCCGCACCGTCTCGGTCCGCCCGTCGGCCGTGCGGCCGGTGATCTCCGTCACCTCGGCGCCGCTGCGTTCCTCGATGGGAATTTCGCGCACGCCGTCGGCTACCGTCCAGTCGATGGTGGTAGAGGGCAGCCCCACAAAGAACGGCACGCCGTTGTCGTGCGCCGCCAGCGCTTTCAGATAGGTGCCGATCTTGTTGGCCACATCGCCCGTGCGCGTCACGCGATCGGTGCCGACGATCACCAGATCGACCTGGCCATGCTGCATCAGGTGGCCGCCGGCATTGTCGGCAATCACGGTGTGCGCCACGCCGTGGCGGCCCAGTTCCCATGCGGTCAGGGCCGCGCCCTGGTTGCGCGGGCGGGTTTCGTCCACCCAGACATGCAGGTCGATGCCGCGTTCGAACGCCATGTAGATGGGCGCGAGCGCGGTGCCCCAGTCGACGGTGGCGAGCCAGCCGGCGTTGCAATGGGTGAGCACGTTCACCCGCCGTCCGGTGCGCGCGGCGATGCCGGCGATCAGCTCGACGCCGTGGCGGCCGATGGCCTCGCACTGGGCGGCGTCTTCATCGGCGATGCGGCCGGCCTCGGCGTAGGCGGCGGCAACCAGCGCGCCGGGCGCCACGCCGGCCAGGGAAGCGCGCATGCGCTCGATCGCCCAGCGCAGATTCACCGCGGTCGGGCGGGTGGCGGCCAGCATGGCGGCGTCGCGCGCCAGCGCCGCGGCCGAGGCGTCTTCCCGCAGCGCCAGGCAGACGCCATAGGCGGCGACCGCCCCGATCAGCGGGGCGCCGCGCACCTGCATGGAGCGGATGGCGTGCGCGGCCTGCTCAACCGTGGTCAGGCGGAGGATTTCCAATGCCCAGGGCAGCTTCGTCTGGTCGAAGATGCGCACCGACCAGCCGTCATCGGGGTCCACCCAGACGCTGCGGTACGGGGTGCCGTCGATCTTCATGCGGGCCGGGTCCTCAGATGCGGTGGTGCAGCACGCACAGCAGGGTGAACAGGCGGCGGGCGGTGGCAAAGTCGATCTCCACCTTGCCGTCCAGCCGGGTGATCATGAGCTGCGCGCCTTCGTTATGCAGGCCCCGCCTTCCCATGTCGATTGCCTGGATGCGCGCCTCGCGGCCTTCCTCGACTGCCTTGAAGTGGCTGTCGACCAGCATCTGGTAGTCTTTGATCAGGCTGCGGAACGGGCCGAGCGCCAGCACCACGGCCACCAGCGGGGTGTCGTCGGCGCGGCGGATGTCGAACACCAGCCGGCCTTCGTGAATGGACAGGCGCAGCGCATAGGGGCCGGCGTCGCGGGCGGCCGCATGGGACACCGGGGCAAAGCGGTTTTCCGCCTGCAGGTCGGCCACCGCCTGGGCGCGGTCGGCTTCCAGGATGGGGGAGAGGCGGGTGAGCGCCTCGCCGTCCAGCGACACGCGCATCAGGCGCGTGGTGGCGGGGTCGGGGGGGGCGGTGTCGTCCACGCTCAGGCACACGGCGCGAGGGTTGGCGCCTGGCAGGCGCACCACCCCGTTTCCCGGACGCAGTCGGGCTGCCGGCGCATGGGGCTTGTGACAAACAGGGGGGCACCTCGACCTGCTGCGGTGCACCCATCTTGAGGGCCCGGGGCTGGCGGATCAAGCCGCACCTCTGGCGGCCCCCGCAGGCGGGCGGTTCAAGGCAACGACCGGCGCGCGCCCGCGCAGCCGGCCGGCCCGGTCATTCCCCCATCGCGCGCAGGCAGCGTGTCATCGCGTCACCGATGGCATCCGATCCGGTCAGATCGGCACGCCAGTCTTCGACGTTGTCGTTGGGGAAGCGGATGAACAGGGTATTGCCCCCGCGGAATTCCTGCATCCACTGGGCAAGCTGACCGGAGCCGATGCTGAACTGCAAGGCCGCGTCGCCGTCGTTCATATGGAACGCGGTTGCCGAGGCGCGCCAGGGATCTTCGTCGTCGATCTGCATCGTCACGGTGATTTTGGTGCCGTTCTTGACTTTCCAGCTGTCTTTGCTGAGCTGGATGGTCAGGCTGTCGTCACCCTTGAAGTATTTCAGCCCGAACCAGCGTCCGCCGCCCTCGGCCGAGACGCCGCAGACCGGGGTGCCATCGTTCGTCAGGCCCCCGAACGCCTCCCAGGCGCCGACATGCGCGAATGTCGTCACGTCGGCCTTCACATTGCTTGCCAGCAACGGCAACGCGACCAGGCCGGGCAGGGCCGCTTTCCAGATCTCCGGCATCAATCTCCTCCCCAGCGTGTTCCTCCGACCTGGGCAAATCTAGGACGTAACGGGGCGGCATCGCAACCGTGCCATGCGCAGGCCGCGCAGCAGGAAGCGGCGGAAAAGCCGGGCGTTTTCCCGCCAGGCAAACGCCGAAGATGCCGATCCGGTCGTGCCCGCGCGGCGGACCGGGCGTGCGGGCGAATGGACCGCTTTTCTGTTGGCTGGTTCCCGATTCCGCGGGCGTGGAGGCGATGGCGCAATAACGCGCTTCATGCGGCGGCGTCCGGTGTGCGGCTTGCCGTTGCCTGGGCGGGACACTAGGAAGGGCCGCCCCGCGCCCGGGCAACGCCTGGGCCACCGACAGACCGCGCGCGCCACAACGCATGTTCCAGCGTTGACCGCCGCCCCCGCCCCAGGAGTGACGCATGAAGCTGCACGACGTGAAAGTGTACCCCTCCAAGGCCAAGCTCGCGCGCGAGCAGCAGCTTGCCTGGAAGATCGCCGGCGTGGCCGTCGATCGCGTCGCGGTTCAGCGCGACGTGGCCGAGATGATCATCAACCGCATCATCGACAATGCCGCGGTGGCGCTGGCGGCGATCAACCGCCGCCCGGTGGTCTCCGCGCGCGACATGGCGCTCGGCCATCCGCGCAAGGGCGGGGCGACCGTGTTCGGCGTGCCCGGCTCCAAGCGGGTCAGCCCGGAATGGGCCGCCTGGGCGAACGGCACCGCGGTGCGCGAGCTTGATATGCACGACACGTTCCTCGCCGCGGACTATTCGCATCCGGGCGATAACATTCCGCCGATCCTGGCGGTGGCGCAGACGCTGGAGAAGTCGGGCAAGGACCTGATCCGCGGCATCGCCACCGGCTATGAAATCCATATCGACCTGGTGCGCGCGATCTGTCTGCACGAGCACAAGATCGACCACATCGCCCATCTGTGCCCGGCGCAGGCGGCCGGCATCGGCACGCTGCTCGGCCTCAAGCAGGAGGTGATCTACCAGGCGGTGCAGCAGGCGCTGCATGTCAGCGTCACCACCCGCCAGTCGCGCAAGGGCGAGATCAGCAGCTGGAAAGCCTATGCCCCGGCGCATGCCGGCAAGCTGGCGGTGGAGGCGGTGGACCGGGTGATGCGCGGCGAGGGGGCGCCGAGCCCGATCTATGAAGGCGAGGATTCGGTGATCGCGTGGATTCTTTCCGGCCGCACCGCGCGCGACCAGGGCCTGCCCGAGGCGGTCTACCATGTGCCGCTGCCCGAGCCCGGCGAGGCCAAGCGCGCCATTCTGGACAGCTACACCAAGGAGCACAGCGCCGAGTACCAGAGCCAGGCGCTGATCGACCTGGCGTTCCGGATGCGTGAGCAGATCCCCGATCTGACGAAAATCGAGAAGATCATCCTGCACACCAGCCATCACACCCATTATGTGATCGGCACCGGTGCCAACGATCCGCAGAAGATGGACCCGAAGGCGAGCCGCGAGACGCTGGATCACTCGATCATGTACATCTTCGCGGTCGCCCTGCAGGACGGCCGCTGGCACCATGTGGACAGCTACGATCCGAAGCGGGCCGCCCGGAAGGATACGGTCGAGCTGTGGCACAGGATCGAAACGCGCGAAGACCCGGAATGGACGCGCCGCTACCATTCGAAGGACCCGGACGAGCTGGCCTTCGGCGGACGCGTCGAGGTGCTGATGAAGGATGGCTCCACGCTGGTGGACGAACTGGCAGTGGCCAACGCGCATCCGCTGGGCGCCAGGCCGTTCGGCCGCGAGGATTACATCCGTAAGTTCCGCATCCTGACCGAAGCCATTGTCTCCGCCCGCGAGGCGAACCGCTTCATCGAGGTGGTGCAGGATCTGCCGCGGCTGGCGGCGGGCGAACTGCACCTGCTGAACGTGACCTTGCGGAAGGGCGAGCTTGAGACCGGCAAGCCCGGCATTTTTTGAGGCCGGGACGCGTGCCAGACCGGGCATAAGTTGAACAACAGGAGGGAAAGCAATGAACGAAACCGCCCCGCCCGCCACCCTGAAGCCGAAGAAGTCGGTTGCCCTGTCCGGCGTGGCCGCGGGCAATACGGCGCTGTGCACCGTCGGCCGCACGGGCAACGACCTGAAATACCGCGGCTACGACATCCTCGACATCGCCGAAGTCTGCGAGTTCGAGGAGATCGCCCATCTGCTGGTGCATGGCACGCTGCCGAACATGCACGAGCTGATCGCCTACAAAACCAAGCTGCGCGAGCTGCGCGGCCTGCCGAAGGCGGTGCAGGAGGTGCTGAAGTCGATTCCGGCCGCCGCGCATCCGATGGACGTGATGCGCACCGGCGTCTCAGCGCTCGGCTGCGTGCTGCCGGAGAAGGAGGGGCACACCACCTCCGGCGCGCGCGACATCGCCGACCGGCTGCTGGCCTGCCTGGGCCCGATGCTGCTGTATTGGTTCCATTGGTCGCACCACGGCCGCGAGACCAGGATCGAGACCAACGACGACAGCATCGGCGGTCACTTCCTGCACCTGCTGCACGGCAAGCCGCCGTCGGCGGAATGGGTGCGGGCGATGCACACCTCGTTGAACCTCTATGCCGAGCATGAGTTCAACGCCTCGACCTTCGCCTGCCGGGTGGTGGCCGGCACCGGCAGCGACATGTACTCGGCGATCTGCGGCGGCATCGGGGCGCTGCGCGGCCCCAAGCACGGCGGCGCCAACGAGGCGGCCTTCGAGATCCAGAAGCGCTACGCGACGGCCGACGAAGCGGAGGCCGACATCCGCCGGCGCATGGAGCACAAGGAGGTCATCATCGGCTTCGGCCATCCGGTCTACACCATCGCCGATCCGCGCAACCAGGTGATCAAGGGCGTGGCCAAGCACATCTCCGAGCACGCCGGCTCGCTGCGCATGTTCGATATCGCCGAGCGCATCGAGCAGGTGATGATGCAGACCAAGCGGATGTTCCCGAACCTCGACTGGTACAGCGCCGTTTCGTACCACACGCTCGGCGTGCCGACCGAGATGTTTACGCCGCTGTTTGTCATCGCGCGCACCGCCGGCTGGTCCGCGCACGTGATCGAGCAGCGCATCGACGGCAAGATCATCCGCCCGACCGCGAACTACACGGGGCCGGAAACCGCGACTTTCGTGCCGTTGTCCAAGCGCTGACGAAGCGGCGTGCGCGACTCAGGTCGCGCCCGCCGTCGAGCCTGATCGCACGCGCGCCGCGGCAGTGATGCCGCGGCGCTTTTTTTCGTCGTGGGCGGAGCAAGTAATGGCGGCATTTTTATTGACACGGGCGGGCGAGAACGCGGATAGCGGAGTCAGCGTGCGCTTGACCGATTTGCGGAACTCGTACAGCCGACTTGTACAGCTCCCTCGGTACGGCGGACTTGTGCAGAAGAACCGGCTGGTGCGCGCAACTGGGAAGGTACGGTCGATGGGCCGCAGTTTTGTCCGGACAGAGCGCAGCCGACCGCGCAGCAGCGCCGACAGGAAACGTGCCCTCTGCGTGCCGAAGACATCGATGCGCGCGACGCCCGCATACGTGGGAACGGCATTCGCGGGAGAGGCATGCGCATCGATGAGGGCGGTACACCGGACCGCCCGCGCGATCGGCATGACGCGGATGCGGGCACGCCGCCTGATGCTTCGTGACCGCAGGCAGGTGCGCCGGTCTGTCGCCATCCCGCCGCGTGCCGACTGCATGTTGCGGAGCCGGCCGCATTGGGGCGGTCCGGCGTGCCGGCGTTCTCCACCACGGCAAACAAGGAGTTCCTCCAGGTGACCACCGAGGCAACGAAGACCCGACCGAGTGCCATGGCGCTTGCGGTACGGGCCACCACCAAGAAGGCGGCTGCCAAGCCGGCCGCCAGGAAGGCCGCGCCAAAGAAGGCGACCACCAAGGCCGCGGAGAAGCCGGCGGCGAAGAAGGCCGCTTCGAAAACAGCGGCGGCGAAAAAGATCGCGACCCGCGCGGTGGCGAAGAAGACCGTCGAGGCGAAAAAGACCGGAGCAGGGAAAAAGACCGGCGCGGCGAAAAAGACCGCCGCGCCGAAGAAGGTCGCTGCACCGAAAAAGGCGGCGCGCGCCGCCGCCGCTGCACCGAAAAAGGCAGCGGCCAAGCGGGCCGCGACGGTGAAGGCGAGTGCCCGGAAGGCCGCCCCGGCGAAGGCCGCCGCAAAGGCGCTGGTGAAGCGCACCATCACGCGGCGCAAGAAAGTCGAGAGCCAGGCTCCGGCCCCGACTGAAACCCCGAACGACGGCGAAACCGCGAGCTGACAGGACGCAGCGGACCACGCAGGCCGGGCGGGGGCGACAGCTAAGGCGCCTCTGTCTGCCTGCCGGCACAGCCCGCGTTGCCGCCGCACGACGACTGATGCTTGTACGCTGGCGACAGCGTCAGGCGGATTCGTCGCCCTCCAGCATGGCGAATGCTTTGAGGAAGCAATCAGGCGCGCCGGACGTGCCGCTTTTCAGGGCCAGCAGCAGCGGGGCACCGCCGCCCTCGGCGTAGGTCCACGGCACGCCAGGATCGATTGCGGCGCCGACGCGCAGACTGCGCAGCTGCAGGCGCCTCGCCACCGCCGCCGCGGTATCGCTGCCGGCGGCGATCAGGCGACGAACGCCAAGCCGCAGCAGTGCTTCGGCAATGCCGGCCAGCGCTTGCTCCAGCAGCGCATCCGCGGCATCCCGACCCAACTGCGCCTGCAGCGCCGCCACACGCTCGGGCGGGGCGGAGGCCGCAATGACGACCGGCAATTCCCCCACATGCGCCGCCGCCCATTGCGTGGCCTGCTGCGTCAGCGCCGCGGCATCCGGCGTGGCGAGCGGATCGAGTTCCAGCACCGGCAGATACGCGCGCGCCCGGCCGATCTGCGCCAGCGTGGCGCGCGCGCATGCGCCGGCGATCACGGCGCCGGGGCCTCGCATATCGGGTAGTACGCCCGCATCAGCGCGCGCCGGCAGCAATCCGCTGCGGCGGAAATTTTCCGGCAGGCCGATCGCCACGCCCGCTCCGCCGGTGATCAGCGCGTGCGGCGCCGCCGCCTCGCCGATGGCGCGCAGATGGGTCTCCGTCAACGCATCGACGATCGCCCAGCGCCGGCCTTGTTCTTTCAGCGCCGTCATGGCGCGGCGGATCGCCGCGGCGCCCTGCTCGACAACAGCGAACGGCACCAGCCCCACCGGCGCGCGCGTCTGCCGCCCGAGCACGCGCACCAGATTGGCATCGCGCACCGGTGTCGGGCCGCTCTCGTGCAGCAGTGCCGCGCCGAAGAACAGATGGCCCAGGTAGACGGTGCGGCCATTGGCGGGAAACGCCGGACAAGCGAGCGCAAAGCCGCAGCCCAGCGCATCCATCAGTGCGTCGCCGACCGGGCCGATATTGCCTTCTTCGGTGCTGTCGAAGGCCGAGCCGTAGGTGAATAAGAACTGCCGGCAGCCGGCGCGCTGCAGCCAGGCCAGAGCGGCAAGGCTTTCGCCGACGGCCTGCTGCACCGGCAGGGTGCGCGAGGTCAGTGCGACCACCACGGCATCGGCTTCCGGCTGCGCCTGCGGTACGCCGATGGTTTGCACCGTGCGCATGCCGTTTTGCACGAGCATGGAGGCCATGCAGGTGGCGTCGGTGATGTCGTCGGCGATGCAGCCCAGGATTGGGGGGGTCATAAGAAAGTAAGGAAGGCCAGGGCTCTGCCCTGGACCCGCCAAGGGGCAGCGGCCCCTTGGAACCCATTACCTACGGTGCGGGGTCCAGGGCAGAGCGCTGGCCTTCCTTGCTTCCTCACTTTGCAATCCCCTCCGCAAACAAACCCGCCTGCGTCCGCCAGTCCGGCAGTTTCCGCCCCTCCGCCCAGGCCGCACCCGCGGTTGCCCGCCGCAGCCCGCGATCAAAGATCAGCCGCCGCAGCGATTTCGACAGCATGACCTCGTCGCCCGGCGCGCACACCACGCCGCTCAGCGGCGTCACCAGCGCGCCGGCCGCACCGCCGGCGGTAATGGCGACGGGAATGCCGCGCTTCAGCGCCTCGGCGATGGCCATCCCATAGCCTTCCCAGTGCGTCGCCAGGGCGAAAATATCGGCGCCCTGCCAATGCGCATCCAACGTTGCGGTGTCGGCCTCGCCGGCGAAGGTCACCCGCCTGGCAATGCCGAGCTGTTCGGCAAGCGCACGCAACGCGCCGGCATGCACCGGGTCGCGGCCGGCACTGCCGACGATGGTCAGATGCCAGTCGAGATCGAACAGTTTGGCCAGCGCGCGCAGCAGCACGTCGTGGCCCTTGCGCGGCACCAGCGCGCCGACCGAGAGAATGGCACAGGTGGGTCCGCCCGAACCGGGGCTGCGCGGCGCATCGGCGGTGCCGGGCGGCACGACGGCGATACGCTGCGGCTCGACATCGAGATCGGTGGTGAGGCGCTGGGCGGTCGCGGGGCTGGTCACGATCACGCGCGCCAGCAGCTTCATCAGCGTGCGTTCGGCCGCGCACAGCGCGGTACGGGCGGCTTCGGTGTAGCCGGCCTCCAGCGCGGTGGGATGATGGATCAGGCCGACCGTGCGGCGCGCGGCGAGCGCGGCTGCACGCTCGCGAAACGCCGGCAGGGCCAGGCCATCGATCACCGGCACCATATCGGCCGGCAGCGAGTTGAAGGCGGCGCTGGCGGCCGCACACGCCGCGTCATCGGCCAGCGGGTGGCGGCCGGCGAGTTCGATCGAATGCGCGTCGTGGCCGGCTTCGCGCAGCCCGTCCAGGATGGCGCAGTCATAGACATATCCGCCGGAGATGCCGTGCAGCGGGGCGGGGACCAGCAGCGAGACGCGCATCAGCATGGCTTGGTTCCAAATCTGCTCACATGGGACAGCCCGCGCGTCAGCCCCGCTTGGCGCGGCATGTGACTGACCGGTTCCATTGTCATCCCCTGCATGGCGGCGCGCGTATCACGCGCACGCCGCGCAAGGTAGGGGCTTCGCGCCCGGCGGTCAGATGCGCGCCGAAATGGCGAGCGGCGCGGGCGTGCGCGGACCCGCCAGCGCACCGGACGCGCCGTAACGCGGGGCCGTGGCCGGGTGCTTGCCTGCCGCCCGCGCGATCACCGCGATCACCCTTCCCTGGGCGGCCAGGGCGCGTTCCAGCAATCGCCGGTTCTCCGCCGCGAGCGCACGCAGGCGCGCACCCAGGCTTGCCACCGCCGCGCGGAAGTCCGGCGCAAGGCCGCCGGACTCTTTCGTGTGGGCCTGTGCCCGCACAAAGGCGGCGGCGGCGTGTTGCTTGGCCGGCAGCATGGCGGCCGCGGCCGCGAGATCAAGCGCGTCGAGCAGGCGGTTTTCCTGCTCCAGCAAGGCGGCGAGGGCCGCGGCGGCACTGGGAAGGTCATCGGCCGGGGGAGGGGTCATCGGTGGGTCTCCGCTTCCTGCAGACGCAGCATCTGATGCCAGACCGGCACGGCGAGGCCGAGGCCGCCGCGCGCTTCCATCTGCTTTGCGATGGCATCGGTCAGGAACGGTTTGAACGCCTGCTCGCCCTCGCCGCCGCCGAACAGGCCGGCGGAGGTGTCGACCGTGTTGAACATCGGGGCGAGCAGTTTCGACAGCGCCATCGCCTCGAAATCCTGGGCGGCGTGCCAGGCGCGGGCGGCGCCGGGGCTGGCGAGCTCGGCCGGGCTGGGTTGCAGCGGGGTCATCAGCGCACCTGCAGGTCGGCCTGCAGGGCGCCGGCGGCCTTGATGGTCTGCAGGATGGTGATCATGTCGCGCGGGCCGACGCCGAGGGAGTTCAGCCCGGCCACCAGGTCGCGCAGGGTGATGTTGCCGCTGAGGATGCCCAGGCGCCGGTCGTGCTGGTCGTCCACCTGGATGTTGGTGCGTGGCACGGTGGTGGTGGTGCCGTTGGAGAGCGGGCCGGGCTGGCTGACCTGCGGCGTCTCGGTGACCCGGATGGTCAGGTTGCCCTGGGCGATGGCGACGGTGCTGACGCGGACGTTGGAGCCCATGACGATGGTGCCGCTCGACTCGTCGATCACCACCACGGCGGCGTTGTCGGGCTCGACGCGCAGGTCTTCGATGCGGGCGAGCGACTCGATCACGTCGCGGCTGCCGAGGTCGATGGCGACGGTGCGCGGGTCGGTGGCGTGGGCGGTGTCGGCGCCGAGGGCGCGGTTGATCGCCTCGGCCATGCGCAGCGCCGTGGTCAGGTCGGGGTTGCGCAGGCCGAGGCGGAGCGCGGCATGGGTGCCGAGCTGGTAGCCGATTTCGCGCTCCACCGTGGCGCCGTTGGCGATCGCCCCGGCGGTGGGCACGCCGCGGGTGACCGAGGAGGCGGCGCCGCGGGCGGCGATGGCGCCGGTGGCGACAGCCCCCTGGGCGACCGCGTAGACCTCGCCATCGGCGGCCAGCAGCGAGCTGACCAGCAGGGTGCCGCCGGTCAGGTCCTTGGCGTTGCCCAGGGCGGAGACGGCGACATCGATCCGGCTGCCGGTGCGGGCGAAGGGGGGCAGGTTGGCGGTGACCATCACCGCCGCGACGTTCTTGGTCTGCAGCTTGGCCTGCTGGTCGCGGGTGTTCACGCCCAGCCGCTCCAGCATGCCGATCAGCGATTCGCGGGTGAACACGGCCGAATTGAGCTGGTCGCCGGTGCCGTTGAGCCCGACCACCAGCCCGTAGCCGACCAGCTGGTTGTCGCGAACGCCCTCGACATCGGCGATGTCCTTGATGCGCACCTGCGCCGCGGCGGGGGCGGCGAGCAGCGGTGGCACAAGCACCAGAAGGGTGGCGAGCAGGAGGGCGGGGGGTCGCGGCACAGCGTTTTCCTTTGGGCCGGCACGGGCGGTCTACGAGGGAGACGTTAAGGACTGGCTGTCATGCTGGACGGCGAAGAGGCAAGGCGCGTGCCAGCAAGCGGAATGGCTGGTTCGTGCCGCCCCGGCCCATCCGGCCCCCGGCAGCACCTGCCGGGCGGCAGGAAGGGCCCGGCAAGGAGGATGCGGATGAGTGGAGTGGACGGGATCGGACCGCTGCTGCCGGTGGCGCGCGGCCCGGCACGCGCCGCGGGGCGTGCCGGCGGGTTCATGGTGGCGTCCGGCCGGGGCGAATTGGCTGCAGGTCCGGCAGCGGCGGCGGAGGCAACCGAGGTGACCCTCGGCGGCATGCTGGCGTTGCAGGAAGCCGAGAGCGGATCGGCGCTCGACCGGGAGGCGCGCCGCCGCGGGCAGGAGATGTTGGCGGAATTGCTGCGACTGCAACGGGCGCTGCTGGCGGGACCGCCGGACCTGGGGGCATTGCGTCGCCTGGCGGCGCTGGCAACCGCCATCCCGGAGGCGGCCGACCTGTCGCTGCGCCAGGCGGTGGCCGAGGTGACGCTGCGGGCACGGGTCGAACTGGCGCGTCACGAGACAATCACAAGCGGCTGAATGCGTTATCACCATCAGGCAGCTATGTCCCCTTGGCGCGCCAGACTTGCGTGGCTATAAGCCGCCGGACTCATCTCGGGTTTGCTGACATGCCAGCATGCCGCGGCGGTGGGGCGCCGAAAATTCCGCAGGATTTGTCCCGATGATGATGACTCTGCCCCCCGATTATCGCCCGTCGGAGGACGAGGAGTTCATGAATCCTCTCCAGCTCGAATATTTTCGCCAGAAATTATTGCGTTGGCGCATGGACTTGTTGCGCGAGGCGGACGGCACGCTTGCCAGCCTGTCGCAGGGCGGTATTCATGAGGCCGACATCACCGACCGCGCCAGCGTGGAAACCGACCGGGCGCTGGAACTGCGCACCCGCGACCGCGCCCGCAAGCTGATCGCCAAAATCGACCAGGCGTTGGCGCGGGTGGAGACCGGGAGCTACGGGTTCTGCGAGGAAACCGGCGAGCCGATTGGCCTGAAACGGCTGGAGGCGCGGCCGATTGCGACGCTGTTGATCGAGGCGCAGGAGCGGCATGAGCGGATGGAGCGGGTGCATCGGGATGATTGATAAGGAAGTCCAGGGTTCTGCCCTGGACCCCGCACCTTAAGGAATGGGTTCCAAGGGGCCACTGCCCCTTGGCGGGTCCAGGGCAGAGCCCTGGCCTTCCTTAATCATCCCTCCGCCCGCAACTCCCCCAGCACCCGGCTGGTCTCCGCATCCACTTCCTGCAGCGTGACCTTATACCCCCACAGCACCTGCAGATGCGTCAGCGTCTGCCGCGCCGAGGCGTCGTGCAGCCGCTGCTTGCGGCGGGAGACATAGGTCAGCTTCAGGCTGCGGTCGCCGGCCAGGTCGATGTCGGTGGCCTCGATCAGCGGGGCCGCGCGGGCCGGATCGTACTGGTCGGCGAGCAGGGAGCGGATGTGGCGGAAGCCGCTGTCGTCGTGGATTTCGGTCACCACCAGCGCCGGGTCGGCGGCCTTGTCGTTCAGGTTCACCATGCGATAGGCGCGCATGACCTTGGGGCCGAGGAACTGGCGCACCAGGCTTTCGTCGCGGTATTCGGCCCAGGCCTCGCGCAGCGTGCCCCAGGGGTCGCCATTGCCGGCGAAGGCAGGGAACCAGCGGGCGTCCTCCGCATCCGGTTCGGTGCAGATGCGCTCGATGTCGCGCATGATGGCGAAGCCGAGCGCGTAGGGGTTCCAGCCGTTGAAGCCGGGATCGGCCAGCGTCGGCTGGCGGGTGACCGCGGTGTGGGAGGCGAGGAACTCCAGATAGGACCCGTCGCTGATCCGGCCGCGGTCGTGCAGCCGGGTCATGATGGCGTAGTGCACCGCGGTGGCGCAGCCCTCATTGGCCAGCTTGGTCTGCATCTGCGGGTAGAAATACTGCGCCGCCACGCGGACGATGCGCACCAGCTCGCGCTCCCAGCGGCGCAGCTTGGGCGAGTGCTTCTCGCACAGATAAAGAAGGTTTTCCTCCGGCAGATTGAGCGCGGCCTTCGCCTCGTTCACTGAGGTCGGGGATACGGCGGGGCGGTCGGCGCCGGGCACGGTGCTCCACAGCGGGTTGTAGGTTTCCTCCTCGTATTTCTGCCGCTCGCGGGCGCGGGTTTCCTCGTCGCCCAGGCGCCATTTGCGGCGCAGATAGCGGTGCACCCCCTGGCCCTGCAGCGCGTGGGCCGCATCGAGGATGCGTTCCACCGCGGCCAGCCCGTGCCGCTCCTCGCATTCGGCGACGAAGCGGCGGGCGAAGGCGAGGTAGTCGAGAATGCCGTCGGCGTCCGTCCACTGGCGGAACAAATGGTTGGTGCGGAAGAAGTGGTTGTGGCCGAAACAGGCATGCGCGATCACCAGCGCCTGCATCGTCATCGAGTTCTCCTCCATCAGATAGGCGATGCAGGGGTTCGAGTTGATGACGATCTCATAGGCGAGGCTCTGCATGCCGGCGCGATACAGCAGCTCGTCGCGGGCGAAGCGCTTGCCGAAGCTCCAGTGCCGGTACATCAGCGGCAGGCCGACGCTGGAGTAGGCGTCGAGCATCTGCTCGGAGGTGATCACCTCGACCTGGCTGGGATAGGGGGTGAGGCCAAGCTCGCCGCAGGCGATTTCCTCGCACGCGCGGTAGGTGGCATCCAGACTGGCGAAGTCCCACTCGGCGCCGTCGAACAGCAGGCTCACGAGACGGCCCCTGCCGGGTCCTTGCGGAACAGGTCGGCGAACACGCCCCAGACGTTGCGCAGGTCGGACAGGCGGCGCATGGCAAGCTGCGGCGCGCCCTCGCCGGCGATGCTGCGATAGGTGCCCCACAGGCTGGTTTCCAGCCCGCGGGCGATGCCGAACCGCTCCTCCTCGCCCTGGCCGGTTTCCACATAGGCGAAGTAACGCACCAGCGGCAGGATGCGCCCCATCAGCGCCACCACGGCGGCGGCGTCGGCGTGCAGATTGTCGCCGTCCGAGGCCTGGGCGACATAGATGTTGAAGGCACTCGGCGGGAAGCGCTCGGCCTGCACCCGCAGCATTTCGGTCAGCGCGGACGACACCACGGTGCCGCCGGTTTCGCGCGAGCGGAAGAACGTGTCCTCGTCCACTTCCTGGGCGCGCTCGGTGTGGCGGATGAACACCACATGCACTCGCTCGTATTTGCGTTCGAGGAACAAGTGCAGCAGCATGAAGAAGCGCTTGGCCAGCCCCTTCATGTGCTCGGTCATCGAGCCGGACACGTCCATCAGGCAGAACATCACCGCGTCCTGGGCCGGCAGGCGGACGCGCTCATGGCGGGCGTAGCGGACATCGATCGGGTCGATGAAGGGAATGCGCGCGGTGCGGCGGACCACCTGGTCCAGCGCGGTGCGGGCGGCGGCGAGGCGGGCGGTGTTGCCCTCCGCCACCGCGTCGGCCACTTCCTGCTCGGCCGCCGCCAGTTCCTCGCGGTCCGGGCGGCGCAGCGCCACCCGGCGGGCCAGGCTGTTGCGCATGGTGCGCCGCACATCGAGCGCGGTCGGCTGGCCGGCGATGGAATAGCCGGCCCGGCGCGGCTTGCTCAGCATGGCCTCACCGAGTTCGGTGCGGGCCAGGCGCGGCAGTTCCAGTTCCTCGAAGAAGCAGTCGAGGAACTCCTCGCGCGTCAGGGTGAACTCGAAGGCGTCCTCGCCGCCGCCCGAAATCGGCGGCCTCCCGGCCGCGTCCGCCGCCGCCGCCCTGCGGCTTGGGAATGCGGTCGCCGCGGTTCAGCGTGCCGGTGCCGGGCAGCACATAGTCGCCGTCCGCGCCGCCGGCCTGGCGGAACGAGGGTTCGCCGGTGCCGGCGACGCGGACCTTCACTTCCTCGTCGGAGCTGACATCGGAGACCCGCCTGCGGTCGATGCTGTCGGCGACCGCGCGGCGAACCTGCGCCTTCACCCGTGCCAGGAACCGCTGCCGGTTGGGCAGGCTTTTGCCCTGGGGATTGGGGCGGCGGTCGACGATCATCATGGCGGTGTCCGAACCTTGCACTTCAATGCGGCCGGTGGCCGCGTGGAGGGATGCTACCCCGATTTCTGCACCCGCATGAACCATTCCACCGACCGGCGCACCTGCCGCTCGGTGTAGCCACGCTCCTTCATGCGGGCGATGAAGTCACCATGCTTGCGCTCGGTGTCGACGTCCTTTTTCGCGCCAAAGGAGATGATGGGCAGCAAATCCTCGACCTGGCTGAACATCCGCCGCTCGATCACTTCGCGAATCTTCTCATAGGCGGTCCAGCGCGGCATCCGCCCGCCGTCGCGCGCCTTGGCCCGCAGCGCGAACTTCACCACCTCGTTGCGGAAATCCTTGGGGTTGGCGATGCCCGCCGGCTTTTCGATCTTGGTCAGTTCGGCGTTCAGCTCGTCGCGGCTCATCAGCGTGCCGGTATCGGGGTCCTTGAAGTCGGCGTCCTCGATCCAGGCATCGGCCAGCGAGATGTAGCGCTCGAACAGGTTCTGGCCGTAGTCGCTGTAGGATTCCAAATAGGCTTTCTGGATCTCATTGCCAATGAACTCGGCGTAACGCGGCGCCAGCATCGACTTGATGAAATTCAGCAGCTTCTTCTCGACCTCCTCGGGGAACTGCTCCTGGCGCAGCAGCCGCTCCAGCACGAACATCAGGTGTACCGGGTCGGCGGAGATTTCCGTGCTGTCGTAGTTGAAGGTCTGCGACAGCACCTTGAAGGCGAAGCGGGTGGAGATGCCGGCCATGCCTTCATCGACGCCGGCGGCATCGCGGTATTCCTGCACCGCGCGCGCCTGCGGGTCCTGTTCCTTGATGGCCTCGCCGTCATAGACGCGCATCTTGCTGAACAGGTTGGAGTTGGGATGGTCCTTCAGCCGGCTGAGCACGGCGAAGCGGGCCAGCATCTCGATCGTGCCGGGGGCGCAGGCGGCTTCGGCCAGCTCGGAGGATTCGAGCATCTTGCGGTAGATTTTCTGCTCCTCGGTCACCCGCAGGCAGTATGGCACCTTGACGACGTAAATGCGGTCGATGAAGGCCTCATTGTTGCGGTTGTTCTTAAACGTCTGCCACTCCGCCTCGTTCGAGTGCGCCAGGATCAGGCCCTGGTAGGGCAGGGCGCCGATGTTCTCGGTGCCGACGTAATTGCCCTCCTGCGTCGCGGTCAGCAGCGGATGCAGCATCTTGATCGGCGCTTTGAACATCTCGACGAATTCGAGCATGCCCTGGTTGGCCCGGTTCAGGCCGCCGGAGAAGCTGTAGGCGTCCGGGTCGTTC
The DNA here is from genome assembly GCA_963714255.1 of uncultured Alphaproteobacteria bacterium. Classification (GTDB taxonomy): domain Bacteria; phylum Pseudomonadota; class Alphaproteobacteria; order Acetobacterales; family Acetobacteraceae; genus Rhodovastum. Next base: position 29,693 of record CAVQNU010000012.1, on the reverse strand, counting down.
TGCGCGAAGGCTTCCAGCTTGCGGATGTCCACCTTGCCGACAAGGGTGGAGATGTCCTGGTTGTTCTCGTCGCCCGGTTCGGTCTTGGCCACCGCGATCTGGCGCAGCCGGCTCGGCATCATGCGCATGACGGAAAAGCGGAACGCGTCGCCGCCGAACTCGCCCAGCCGCTTCAGCGCCCAGGGGCTGATCGGGCCGCGGATGGCGCGGCGCGGGATGGCGAACTCGCTTTCCAGCGCCTCGGCCATCTGCGGGTCGGAGAACAAAGCCAGCGGGCTTTCGAACACCGGGCTGATTTCGTCGCCTGCCTTGAGCACGTAGATGGGCTCGTGCTCCATAAGTTCCTTGAGCCGCTCGGCGAGCGAGGATTTGCCGCCGCCGACCGGGCCGAGCAGGTAAAGAATCTGCTTGCGTTCTTCCAGCCCCTGGGCGGCGTGGCGGAGGTAGCCGACGATGCGCTCGATCGTCTCCTCCATGCCGTGGAATTCCGAGAAGGCCGGATAACGGCGGATGGTCCGGTTGGCGAAGATGCGGCCCAGCCGCGGGTCGCGCGAGGTATCGACGATTTCGGCTTCCCCGATCGCCGCCAGCAGCCGCTCGGCGGCGCTGCTGTACATCCGCGGGTCGCTGCGGGATTGCTGGAGATAGGCCTCCAGCGTCATCTCGGAATCGCGCCGCTGCTCGAAATGGCTCGAGAACCGCGACCGAAGAACATCAACGCCCATTCGCAAACTCCTCACGCATCGGGGCGGTACCCGGCCTCATCGCGCCCCTTCAGTCTGTGATACGGACGACCCGGCCCGGCACTGCCGAGGTCCCCCGATTGTTTAAGGAGAGGCGCCGGAATTACCCTCCTCCAAAACTTACGTCGCGAAAGGTGAAAAAACAGGGTGTGTGGTGATTCGGTCCGATCATGTTGCGCTGAAGACCCACCTGCCGGTTGCGCATATGTCGAGCCGAGCCATTTCCAGGCCGCGCCTGCCGTCCTCCCACATTGAGAGCGGCGGGTTGAGGACCTGCCTCGCCGGACCACACAACACGTCCCTTTGGTGCGTCGCATTTACCTTCGCGTGCTGGACCTGCTTCGTCACAACCCACACGGGCGCGAACGTGCCGGACCTGATTGGTCATCCCCTGCTTCGACTTCTTATGCGTCGGAGTTCCGTGCGTCCCGGCGCCCACTGGGCGCCACGGAACAGTGATGCTCGCACGCTACGCGGGAGAAATCCAACTTAATCGACCCATCCAAAAGGATTACACTAATCGATCGAGAGGTCCGAACAGCGCCCGCTCCGCGGCCGGCCGTCCCGGGCCGCTGCGCAGCCGCGCCGGCAGGATTGCCTGTCGAGCTTACATTGGATGGAGGGCCGGCCCGGTCAACGCCGTCGCCGCGGCACCGGGTTACCGGGGCGAAAGGAGCGGACATGGAACCCTGGACCGAACTGGCGCACGCACGCGGGCCGGGCGGGGAGAACCTGGTGCTGCGCAGGCGCGGTGGCATGTTCGAAATTCGCTGCGACGGCTCGGACCTGATGTCCAACCGCGCCCACCATTCCGAACAGATGCTGGGGCGGCTGGCCTGCGCGGGGCTGCCCGGCACGGAACGGGGCGGGGCGCCGCACGTGCTGATCGGCGGCCTGGGCATGGGTTACACGCTGCGCGCCGCGCTGGATGCGCTCCCCGCCGGGGCGCGGGTGACGGTGGCGGAAATATTCGCGGAGGTGGTGGAATGGAACCGCGGCCCGCTCGCAGCCCTCGCCGGCCGGCCGCTCGACGATCCGCGCGTCGCGTTGCGCTGCGCCGACGTGGCCACGCTGCTGGAGACTGCGCCGATGCGCCGGGTGGCGTACGACGCGATCCTGCTCGATGTCGATAACGGGCCGGATGCCGCCATGCTGGGGCGCAACACTTCGCTCTATTCCAGTAACGGATTATATCGTTTGTGCAGCGCACTGGTGCCGGGCGGGATTTTATCCGTTTGGTCGGCAGACCGCTCGCCCGGCTTCGAGGCACGACTCAGCGCATGCGGACTGGACTGGCGGCGTATTGATGTGCCGGCGCGCGGGGCGACGGACGATCCGCTGCACACGCTGTATTTCGGACAATTGTGCGAACGGGGCGAAAAAAAGGCAAGGCCAGCGCTCTGCCCTGGACCCGCAAGGGGGCAGTGGCCCCCTTGACCCCGTTACTTAAGTATTGGATTTTCATGGCCCGGCGTATTCGTGCCGCTCCGGCAACGGGCGGCTATGTTGCAACCGCCATGCAAAAACGCAAAGAAACCCACAACCGGTCCAGCATCGTCTGGCGGTTTTTGCTGCAGTGCGAGATAAGTCTTGCAAAGCTTCAAATGGCTTCTCGCATTAATCCGAACGATTGTGTATACTGTTTCGTAAGAGCCGATACCTTCCATCACCACTGCTGGAGCCTTGCATGAAGCGAGCCCTTCTCGTTGCCGGTTTTCTCCTTTCCCTCCCCTTTGCGGCGCCGCTCGCTCAAGCACAGGATGTCGAGGCAGGCAAGAAAGTTTTTAAGTCAATCTGTAACCTGTGTCACGAAAACATCAAGAACAAAAACCGGGTCGGGCCGTCACTCTACGGCGTCATTGGACGGCATTCCGGTATAGTCCCGGGCTTCGCCTACTCCGATGCCAACAAAAATTCCGGCATTGTCTGGACCGAGGACGTGCTGTTCAATTACGACGAAGATCCCCAGAAAATGGTGCCCGGCACCAAGATGACCTACACCGGACTCAAAGACCCCCAGAAGCGCCGCGATCTGATCGCCTACCTGAAGACACTCCACGACTGATCCAGGCAACGACTGATGCAAGCGGCGCCGGACACGTTCGTCCGGCGCCGCTGTCCTGATATATGTTCACAAACGACGAAATAAACGGTGGAAAATCCGGAAATCGCTTCGGCAGCATAGGACAGTCATGCTGCTACGAATTTCTTTACAAAAACCCGTCTCGCGACAATGCTACTTTGTACATATACTTTGCATAAGATACAATCTCACGCCGCCACAATTTCAGGAGACCAGGATGAAAAGAGTTCTTCTCGGCGCCGGTGTCTTCTTCTGCGGTTCGATGCTGCAGGCGCACGCACAAGACGCCGAGGCCGGCAAGGCCGTGTTCAAAAACATCTGCAACCTCTGCCACGAGGCAAACGAGGGCAAGAACCGGGTCGGTCCGTCACTCTATGGCGTGGTCGGCCGGAAAGCCGGAACCATGCCGGGCTTTAACTACTCCGACGTGGTGAAAGGAGCGGGCTTTACCTGGACCAACGAGATGCTCGATAAATGGATCGCCTCGCCGCAATCTACCGTGCCCGGCACAAGGATGACCTATGCCGGGCTGAAGGACGACAAGAAGCGGCATGACGTGATCGCGTTCCTCAACACGCTTCACCATTGACGCCAGCGGCGCCGGCCGCATCCGGCCGGCGCCGCTGGCGTTTTATTTCGCCGGCAACTGGCTGCGCAGGAACTCGCCGATCAGAATGGTCGTCGGCTCGGTGATCTCCTGGTCGCCCTGATTGTCGGCGATCAGATCGTTGGTGAATCCGACCGTGCTGTGGTCGTCCTCCGCCGCCGCGGCGTTGCGCAGGGCGATGAGCAGCTTGTTCAGTTCTTCGTGGGTGCGCTGCAAGCTGTCGTGCTCGGCCTTGACGCGATCGGCGAGCGCGATCGCCCAGTGCATGTCCGGCGTGGCGTCTTCGTCGGCCAGCGTCGGCAGCAGCACCAGCGGCGGCAGCACCGTTTCCGCCTGGTGGGCCAGAGCCGGGCCCATGACGATCAGCACTTTCTGGGCCGCCAGACCACTCGGGGTGCTGCGCTTGCCGATTTCGCCCAGGCGCTCCAGCACGCCTTCATGCTCCACCCGTTCGGATTGCGGGATGTCTATCCCCGGCTGGGCGCGGGCCACGCCGCCCGGGCCGGGCCAGCAGACGGCGCAGGCAAGCGATACCGCGGCAAGCGCGGCCATTCTGACAAACATGGAGGATACTCCGTTGAAATCAGGCGCGGCCGGGGCCGGCCGCCCCGGCTGACGGTGAAGGAAACGCCGCGGACCGGTGATGCGCATGCGGCTTATTTCGCCGGCAGACGGGCGCGCAGGAACTTGCCGATCAGCAGCGTGGTCGGCTCGGTGATTTCCCGGTCGCCCAGGTCGTCGGCGGCCAGGTCCTTGGTGAAGGCGACGGTGTTTTCGTCGCCCGCGTCGTCGGCGGCGCCGAGCAGGCCGATGAAGGCGTCGCTCAGCCCTTCGTGGATCTTCAGGATGTCGTGCTGCTTGGCCCTGAGCTGGTCCGCCAGGCCGATCGCCCAGCTCATCTCCGGCGTGACCTTGCCGGCCGCCAGCTCCGGCAGCAGGATCAGCGGCGGCAGGATGATCTCCTCCTCGATGGCCATATGGGGCTCCAGGAGGTTGAGCACCTTTTGCGCCGCCGCGCCCTCCGGCCCGCTACGCTTGGCGATATTGCGCAGGTAGCGCAGCACGCCCTCGTGCTCGGCGCGCACGGATGACGGTATTTCGCGGCCGGTCTCGGCGCGCGCCATGCTTGCCGGGCCGGTCCAGCAGGCGGCGCAGGCAAGCGAGACCGCGGCGAGCGCGGCCATTCTGGCATGCATGGTGTATCCTCCCTCGGTTGCAGGCGACGCCATGGTCGCCTGCAGCAGTGTCAAATGCAACTGAAGACGGCGTGTCGTGCGTGTTCCGGCGCGGATCAGAACACCTCCCAGGCGAACAGATAGATCGTATTGTTGTTCGGGGCGCTGCGGCCATAGCCGTCGTAGTTCGTGTTGCCGCCGTTGAACTGCGTGTTGGCCCAGTACTGCAGGCCCACTTTCACGTTGGCGAACGGCCGCAGCCAGGAATCCTCCTTGCCGAACGGCACCCAGTCGGCCTCGACGATGAAGGTGCTGCTGTTGGGGCTGTTGTTGTTGCTGCCCGTCACCGGATCGGGTTCATAGAGCACCGGATTTTTCTTGCCCCAGATGCCCTGCCACGCCAGCGTCAGCCCGTAGGTGTTGCGGAACCAGTACGAAGCCGCCAGCTGCACCTTATCGAGTTCATAGCTGTTGCCATAGTTCGTCGGTGTGCCGGCCGCCGCATTGGCGAAGTTCGCCATATTCGCCGACCCGGTAAGACCCTGCCATTCATGCGTATAGTTGGCCAGGAACGTGCCGATATGGGTGCCGTCGCCGAGGAACTGGTAGCCGCCGTCGATCGTCAGGTCGGTGTAATGGTCGCGCCCGAACGCGCCGGTGACGCCCGGGTTGTCATTGGCGCTGTTCGGGTCGACCGGATTGACGTTGGCGTTCATGAAGATGGCGCCGATATGGGCCGATTGCTGCGTATCGGACCCCTCGTTCCAGTTCCACTCATAGGCGACCCGCGCGTACGGGGCCACGCCCTGGATGCCGCCGACGCCGAAGGATTTGCCGAGCCGGGTTTGCAGCCAGTTGCTCTGTGAGGTGTAAACTCCGGCGTCCAAATAAAGGCTTTTATCGTACCAAAGATAGACGGTGGCGCCCATGGAGTTCTGGTTGAAGCCGCTGTTCAGCATCACGTCGGCGCCGGGCCCGGGCTGCAGGGTTGGCGACGGGCTGATGAACGGATAGCCCCAGGCGAACGAGCTGTTATACGGGTCCTGCACGGTCGGGTTGTTGTTGAGCGACATGCCGACCCGCAAGGTCGTGTCGTTGATCTCGAATTCCGTCGTGTATGGACGGATATCCGTGTTGTCCATGGCGAAGGCGCTGAAATTGTCGGTGGCGGTCCACTGCGAAAAGATGCCGGAGTGCTCGCCGATGTTGGTGGCCAGGAAGATACTGGCCTGGTCGACGTTGAAGTTGTTGTTGGAAGCGTAGCGGTTCGGGATTTGACCGGCAGGAAAACCCTTGCCGAGGGAGGTCAGTGATTCCTGGAAATACACGGCCAGTGGAATTTGCGACGCCAGTCCCTCGCCGCCAGTCTGCGTGTAGCCGCCAATCTTAAAGGCGCGGCCGGCCGGGGTGAGCTGCGGGCCGAAAGCGCCGATATGGCAGAAAGTGCACGGCTGCCCGGTCTGCCCGGCGAAGGCCGGCACGGCCTGTGCCGGGCGCGGCGAGGCGAGCAACGCGGCCGCCATGCCGCCGAGCACCAGCGTCACGGGGCGTGCCCAGTCGATCGCGGTGGAGGCCGGACTGGCGGCGAGCGGGCCGGTGGGTCCGGCGAGCAAGGCGAGCGGCTTGGGCACAGGTTTCATGATTGATTCCTTAGGAAAGTGTGGCCACGCGGCCGATTTAGCCGCGATGGTCCGCGACGTGTGTGCGGCCTGAGCCGTTGGAGGGAGGGCAGTCAGCCTGCTTCCTGCGGCGACGCCCGTTCTGGCGACCCGCATGCACGGAACTCAGGGCGCACACTAAAATGCACCGGGAAGGCCGGTGTTGGAACATTTTCCTCCTGCGATGGGCAAACTTGCGCACCGCTTCCTCTGGAACGACGGGGATTCCAAAAAGGTTGCGACCGCAGTCCGCCCGTTTTGTAGGCGATGAAACGATACGTTAATGGGAACAAGAGCGCCAGCGAAAAGTCACCGCTGTGTGAAGATTCCGCGAGCAGTGACACTTTGTCGCAGTGTTGCGGGCGTTTGGGTCATCCGAAACGCCGCGACGCAAGGCTACGGACGTGTGGATGCTTCCCGTTATGGACGTGCACAGCACCTCCATGCCGTCGTCTCTTTTTGCAGTGCAGCAGAGTCCTGGATCGGCACTCTCCGCCGGCCATAACGATGCGGATATGTCGCAGGTTTGCCGGTTGCCGGCGCACCGGCCCATGCTGGACCGGGCCCTGCGATCACGCTAGGAAGCCTCGGCAGGGTCCCGCCTGCACCTGCCCCGACCGGCCAAGCCGGGGTATGGACCTTTATTCAAAGCCCGGATCGCCGCCACGCTGATCGCCAGACCTCGGATGGCCAAACCTCTCATGGTTGGTGCAATATGATTGTCGAGACCGGGCACTTCGCCCTGATCCTCGCTTTGTTCGTCGCCCTGGTGCAGGCCACCGTGCCGATCCTCGGCGCGGCGCGGCGCAATCCGGGCTGGATGGATGTGGGCCGCTCGGCCGCGCTGACGCAGTTCCTGCTCATCGCCGTGGCGATGGGCGTGCTGATGCACGCCTACATCGTCTCCGACTTCTCGGTGATCAACGTCATCGAGAACAGCCACTCCGCCAAGCCGCTGCTGTACAAAATCTCCGGCGTGTGGGGCAACCACGAGGGCTCGATGCTCCTGTGGGTGTTCATGCTGGGCCTGTGCGGCGCCGCGGTGGCGGCGTTCGGCGGCAATTTGCCGCCGGCGCTGCGGGCGCGGGTGCTGTCGGTGCAGGGCATGATCGGGGTGGGCTTTTTGCTGTTCATCCTGCTCACCTCCAACCCGTTCCTGCGCGCTTTGCAGCCGCCGCCGGACGGGCGCGGGCTGAACCCGGTGCTGCAAGACCCCGGCCTGGCGTTCCATCCGCCCTTCCTCTACCTCGGCTATGTCGGCTTCTCGGTGGCGTTCTCCTTCGCCGTCGCGGCCCTGATCGAGGGCCGTGTCGATGCCGCCTGGGCGCGCTGGGTGCGCCCCTGGTCGCTCGCCTCGTGGTGCACGCTCACCATCGGCATCGCCATGGGAAGCTGGTGGGCCTATTACACGCTGGGCTGGGGCGGCTGGTGGTTCTGGGACCCGGTCGAGAACGCCTCGCTGATGCCGTGGATCGTCGGCACCGCGCTGATCCACTCCTCCATCGTGGTGGAAAAGCGCGACACGCTGAAAAGCTGGACCATCCTGCTCGCCATCATCACTTTCTCGCTGTCCCTCGTCGGCACGTTCCTGGTGCGCTCGGGCGTACTCACGTCGGTGCATGCCTTCGCCACCGACCCGGCGCGGGGCGCCTTCATTCTGCTGCTGCTCGTGCTTGCCATCGGCGGCTCACTGACGTTGTACGCCGTCCGCGCGCCGGTGCTGAAAGGCGGCGGGCTGTTCGCGCCGATCTCGCGCGAGGGCGCGCTGGTGCTGAACAACCTGCTGCTGACCTGCGGCGCCGCCACGGTGTTCATCGGCACGCTCTATCCGCTGTTTCTCGATGCGGTGGGCGGGCCGAAAATCTCGGTGGGGTTTCCGTTCTTCAACCAGACTTTTGTGCCGCTGATGGTGCCGCTGCTGCTTGCCGTCGGCCCCGGCTCCATGCTGGCCTGGAAGCGCGGCGATCTGCCGGGCGCGCTGCAACGTTTGTGGGCCGCTTTCGGCTTCGCCATTCTGGTCATTCTGGGCGCGTTCTATATCACCCATGGCGGACCGGTGCTGGCCGTGCTCGGTCTGGGCCTGGCCGCCTGGGCCTTCGGCGGCGCCGCGGTGGAACTCGCCGAGCGGCTGCGCCTGTTCCGCATTCCGCTGGCCGACACGCTGCGCCGCGCCGTCAACCTGCCGCGCGCCTCCTGGGGCATGACGTTTGCCCATATGGGCCTGGCCATTACCGTCGCCGGCATCGCCGCCTCGGCCTTCGAGAGCGAGAACATCGACATTCATCAAGCCCGGCGGCGCCATGACGGTGGCGGGCTACACGCTGCGGCTGGACGGCGTCGAACGGCTCGACGGTCCCAACTACATCTATGACAACGCCACCATCACCATCACTAGCGACGGCCGCGAGATCGCCCGCGTGCACCCGCAACGCCGCTTCTTCCCGCTGCAGCAGCAGACCACGGCGGAAACCGCCATCCGCACCAACCTGCTCGCCGATCTTTACGTCGCGATCGGCGAACCCGACCCGAAGGGCGGCTGGACCATTCGCGCCTATTACAAGCCGCTGGTGCCCTGGATCTGGCTCGGCGCGGTGATCATGGCGCTCGGCGGCCTGGTCAGCCTGAGCGACCGGCGCTGGCGAATTGGCGTCGCCGCCCGCGCGCGGGGGGCGGCAGTGCAGGTTGCGGCTGGGGAGTGATACGGGTGGGTGGGGCTTGGGTGAAGGAAGGAAGGCCAGGGCTCTGCCCTGGACCCGCCAAGGGGCAGTGGCCCCTTGGAACCCGCTACTTAAGGAATGGGTTCCAAGGGGCCACTGCCCCTTGGCGGGTCCAGGGCAGAGCCCTGGCCTTCCTTCCTTTCTTTCTCACGCCCCACCCCCCGGTATAACCCCCCATGCGCAAACTGCTTTACCTGCTCCCTTTGGCGGCTTTCATCGCCCTGGCCGGCTATTTCGCCGTCGCCTTGCGGTCCGACCGCGACCCGCATGAGTTGCCCTCGGCCCTGATCGACAAGCCCGCGCCGGGTTTCGACCTTGCCTCGCTTCTGGGCGGTGAGAACGTCGCCTCCTCGGGCTTGCTGGGGCAGGTCGTGGTGGTGAATTTCTTCGCCTCGTGGTGCGTGCCCTGCCGCATCGAGCATCCCGTGCTGATGCGCCTGGCCAATCAGGAAAAGGTCGCAATCACCGGCATCGCCTACAAGGACAAGCCCGAGGCCGCAAAGAAGCTGCTGGATGACGGCGGCAATCCGTATCGTCAGGTCGGCCTCGATCTCACCGGCCGCACCGGCATTGATTTCGGCGTCTATGGCGTTCCGGAGACCTATGTGATCGACAAGACCGGCCGGATTCGCAAGAAATTCGTCGGCCCGCTGAGCCCGGCAAAGGTGGACGAGGAATTGCTGCCGCTGCTGCGCAGCCTGTCGCAGTCATGATCCGCGTTCTGCTGTTGGTGCTTCTGCTGCTCGCGCCCGGCCTCGCCCGCGCGGTGGAGCCCGGCGAGCGCCTCGCCGATCCGGCGCTGGAGGCACGCGCGCGCGACATCAGCCGCACCCTGCGCTGCCTGGTCTGCCAGAACGAGTTGATCGATGAGTTCGAATGCCGATCTGGCTAAGGATATCCGCGTGCTGTTGCGCGAGCGCTTGCTGGCCGGGGACAGCGATGCGGCGGCGCGGCAGTTCCTGGTGGATCGCTACGGCGATTTCGTGCTGCTGAAGCCGCCGCTGAACACCGCCACGCTGCTGCTGTGGTTCGGCCCGGTCTGTGTGTTCGTCCTCGGCGGCCTTGGCGTGGTGCTGTATCTGCGCCGCCGGCCGGGCGCCGCGCCGCCGCCTCCGCTGAGCGAGGCCGAGCGGCTGCGCGTGGCGCAGATTCTCAGGGAGCCGAAGTCGTGATTGCGTTCGTTGTCCTGCTCGCCGCCATGACGGTGGTTGCGGGGCTGCTGCTGGTGCTGCCGGTGCTGCGCGCCGGCCGCGCCTTGCCCGACCGTGCCCGCTACGACACCGAAGTCTATCGCGACCAGTTGAAGGAACTGGACCGGGACGTGGCGCGCGGCCTGATCGGCGAAACCGAGGCGCAGTCGGCGCGGCTGGAAATCGAGCGCCGCCTGCTCGCCGCCGCCACCTCGGCGCCGGATGGCGCGGTGGCCTCGCGCCGCAGCCCGGCGCTGGCGGTGGCGGTGGTGCTGCTGGTGGCGGGTGGTGCGGCCGGCGTGTACGCCCTGCTCGGCGCCCCGGGCGTGCCGGACGCGCCGTTTGCCCTGCGCGTGGCCGGCCCCGGCGCCGCCGGCGGCGATGCCGCCAACCACCCCGACCTGGTGAAGATGGCCGCCTCCCTCGCCGAGAAGCTGCGCCACGATCCGAACAGCCGCGAGGGCTGGGAGATGTACGCCCGCACCCTGGCCACCATGAGCAACTGGCAGGGGGCTGCCGATGCGTTCCGCAACGTGATCGCGCTCGGCGACACCAGCGCCGATGCCTATTCCGGTTATGGCGAGATGCTGGTGCTGGCCAGCCAGGGCATGGTGACGCCGGCCGCGCGCGAGGCGTTCGGCAATGCGCTGAAGGCCGACCCGACGAACCCGCTCGCGCGCTTCTACATGGCCACCGCCGATTCCCAGTCCGGCCGCGGCCGGCAGGCGATCGACGCCTGGGTGAAGCTCGCCGGCGAGATTTCCGACCCGGATCTGCGCGGCGAAATCGCCCGCCGCATCAACGAGGCGGCGAAGCTGAGCGGCCTCGCCGCCCCCGCCCTGCCGCCCCCGGCGCCGGCAGGCGGCCAGGCGCCCGGGCCGGACAACGACCAAGTGGCCGCCGCCGCCACCATGTCGGAGGCCGAGCGCACCACCATGATCAACGGCATGGTCACGCAGCTCGCGGCCAAACTGCAGGCCAACCCGGACGACGCCGATGGCTGGATGCGTCTTGGCCGCGCCTATGCGGTGCTGGCCGAGCACGACAAATCGGCCGATGCCTATGAGCATGCCGCCGCCTTGCGCCCGAACGACGCCACGGTGCTGATGCAGGGCGTGAAGGCCCTGATGGAAGCGCAGAAGCCCGATGCGCCGATTCCCGTGCGCGCCGTCGATCTGCTGCGCCGCGCCGAGCGGGCCGACCCGAAGCGGCCGGATGTGCTGTGGTATCTCGGCGTCGCCGAGGCGCAGGCTGGCCATGCCGACGCGGCGCTGGCCGATTGGCGCCGCGTGCTCGACCTGCTGCCGCCCGACAGCACGGACCGCAAGACGGTCACCGACGCGATCGACGCCGTCACGAAGCACTGACGGCGCCGGCGACCCCGGTTTCTCACCCGGGTCAAGACTCCGTGAGGGAATGCCGCGGTTCCTGGCGGTCCCTCAAGGGCGGGTGTTTGCCCGGCGTAGCCGCTCGCCCACTTTGCGGCCTTTCGGAGGCCGTGGCACCGGCTGGCGGATCATCGCGCCGGCAGCACAAGTGCGCCGCGCGCAAAGACCGCTCAGTACAGCCCGGCCTGACAGCGAGGGAAACCGGATCAGCCGGTGGCGCGCCGGTGCCGCCTGCTTGCCGCCGCAATCCGTCGCTTCTTCCCATGCCAACCCATCATCCGATCCAGGCATGGTTACATTCGCAAATCTTACGCGAGCGGCATGACAATAAATCTGATCGGTTGGAGCCGTCTCCGTGTCTTTGCAATATAGTTGTCTGAGTAAACCATATATCCACCGATGATTTCCGGTTGCACAATGAATTGCCTATGGAACCTCAGGTTGTCCGCGGAGATTTGACTGGCAATTTCGTGTGCTTTTAAGCGGCTAACCTTCCGGCCCCGGTTGCAAGCGGCTGGCCTTGCGCCTAACGTTAATACTCCGCGAACGGGTCGCCGTTCGCGAACGTGCGTAACAAACAGAAAACGGGGGACACAATGTCTCACTTCATGCTTCGCTGGCAGTTTACTGATGCCTCGGCCAGGGCGCTGGTCGGCAAGCCGCATGATCGGACTGGCGCGGCAACCTCCCTCGTCGAGGGCTTCGGCGGCAAGCTGCATGGGTACTATCTGACATTCGGCGAATACGACGGGGTCGCGATCGTCGAGTTCCCGGACAACACGGCCGCCGCTGCCTGCGCGATGGCTGCGGCGGCGACGGGCGGGTTCACCCGCTTCGAGACCACAGCGCTGCTGACCGCCAAGGAAGCCGAGGCGGCGATGCGGCGCGCGCACGACACCAAAACCGGATACGCGCCGCCGCACGCCTGACCTTTGCGGCCATCCGCGCCGGCGCGACATCACGGCGATCCTGCGGCCTATGCCGACTGCCGGATTGCCGTGAGCCCGAACTCGCGCCTGATCGGTCCCACGGTGCCGGCGGTGCGTGGCCTGACTGCGCGCCCGGCATGAACAAGCAGTCCAAAATCGCACCGGGCACGACGGAGCGGTCGTTGCGATATTCTGTCTGTTGACGCCGCAGTCTTCTCCAGGACCCACCGACCGGTGGCGTCTCGATTACTGGATTCAAACCCTTCAAGGAGCGCCACAATGGCCGGATTGATCGATGGTCTCACCACCAGCCAACAACTTGAACTGATTTATATTGGGTATTTCAACCGCGCCGCCGATGGCGCCGGTTTTGCATTCTGGGCAGGGCAAAACGTTCAGGCGCAGGCCAGCGGCCAGAGCGCGGCAACGTCGCTCACCAACATCGCCAACTCGTTCACCCCGCAGCCGGAAACGCTCGCGCTGTACCCGTTTCTGGGCAGCGCCTCGAATTTGGCGTCTCCCGCCGGCCAGGCCAGTCTCACCACGCTGATCAACAACGTCTTCAGCAACCTGTTCGGCCACACGGCCGATCCGGGCGGCCTGACCTACTGGCTCGGTCAGATCACCAGCGGCGCGGTCGGGCTGGGTGCGGCAATTCTGGCCATTGCCAACGGCGCCACGGGCGCCGATGCGATTGAGTTGCAGAATAAGATCACCGTCGCGGTCGACTTCACCACCAGAACCCAGGCGGCGGGACTGGGCACAAGCTCGGCGTCCTTCCTCGCCGCCGCCCACAGCGTGCTGACCGGTGTTGACGGAACCTCGCTGAACGACGCGTCGGTTACCGCCGGCATCACGGCCACGACAACATTCATCGCGAGCCTGACCGTGCAGCCGCCCTCGCCGCTGACGCTCATGCTCGGCACCGACAACCTCACGACCTCGACGACAGGGGCCGTGTTTACCGCGCCGCTGGCGTTCAACGGCGGCACCGGCACGCAGATCCAAACGCTGCAATCGGGCAACTCGGTCGCCGACACGGCGAATGACGGCACCTTGACGGCCACCCTCAACGCCGGCGTTCTGGTCACCGGCTTTACGATGTCGGGCGTGAAGACGCTGAACGTGACCGCGAACAACGCCGCCGGCACGGGGGACGGGTTCTCCGGCACCATCACCGGGCTGCAGGTGGTGAACAACAACAGCTCGACAGAGCCCGTCATTCTCGGTGCGACGGCAAATGGCCTGAAGACGGCGCTAACAACTTACAATAGCAACAATGTCGCCAGTACCCCAGGCTCGGGCTTTGCCGCGTTCATCGCCGCCGCTGCCCTTTCCGGGAATTCGGACGCGATCACCATCAGTCTCACCGGCAATCTCGGCGCCGCCAATACCACAGGCACCGGCGCGTCCAGCGTTTCCGTGCTGGTTTTCGCCCCCGATGCCGGTGCGAACGGCTATGAGACCTGGACCATCACGTCGAACAACGCGGAATTCCTGTATCTGGGACAGAGCCAGGGCGCCGGTGGATTGATCGGCTCGGGCCTCGGCTCGGGGGCCCATATCGTTCTGAACGGCGCTGGCAGCGTGGAGCTGAATGCCGGCACCGCAGGCGATTGGGCCAATCTCAAGACCATCGATGCCACCGCCGAGACCGGTTCGGTGACGCTGACCGGTGCGGCCGCCAACGCGGCGGGAGCCTATGGGTCGGCGGCGGGAACTGTGTTCGCCGGGCTGCTGACCTCGGGCGCCAGCATCATTGCCCCCACCTCCATCAAGGGCAGCACGACGGCGGCCAATTTCGTCGATCTGTCCGGCCTGACGCTCGCCAACACCGACGCGATGACCGCCGTTACCGGCAACACCGCGACCGGCATTACCAACACGCTGATCCTGACCAACGCCGTGGTCGAACAGACCGCGGCCCTGTCCGGCGAAAGCGGGTTTCAGGTCATCGGCGATTCGGACCTGGCCGCGGGCACCATCAACATGGCGAACTTCGCCGGCGCCGTTGAGCTGAAGCTGTTCGGTCCGTCAACCGTGGGGGCCGGCACGGTCACGATCGACGGCGGGCCAACGTCCTTCGTGCTCGATCTGAGCGGCGATGTCGGCCCGGCGGCGTCAGGCGTGTTCGTGGTGAATGGGCCCACCGGCACCACGGACCAATTTCATCTCATCCTCGGGTCCACGACCAATCTCGTGGGCGGCGGCGGCGGCTTGCAAAGTCTTGCCGATTTATTCGCGACGCTGACCATCACGGGATATGAGGCGGTCGACATCACCAACAACGTGGGCAACGGCGCCACATCCGACTTTGTCGGCGGCATCTCGCTCACCCCGAGCGCGGGCGGCGGCTCGGCGATCACCTTCGATGGAAAGGGCTTCCTGTCGGTCTCGTCCATCGCCCTGGGTCTGGGCGGCGGCAGCATCACCGACGACATCACCGGCAACCAGCTTTGGTTCGGCACCACAAACGCCGCCGTCATCAGCGAAGGCGCCAGCGCCGGCGGCCTCGCGCAATTCGCAGCCGAAACCGGCAACAGCGGCAACACGGGGATCAGCATCACCGTTCTGTCCGGCGCCGGGACGGTAAACCACCTCATCGGTACTGTCGGCGCCGACACGATTAAAGGCAGCGGCGGCACCGATATCATTCTCACCGATGGCGGCACCAACCCGACCGCGGGCGCGACCTTCGGCGATTCGGTCACGCTGGGCGCGGGGCATACCGCGGACCATGTTGAAATCTACGGGTTCGGTAGTCCAGGCACTGGTGCATTCGGCACCGCGACCAATTTCTACGGAGCACTCCCCAACTCGATCACCGCTGCCGGCGATCTCGCGCAACCGGGATTCTGGGGCGTCAGCGCGGGCGGGACTCCCGCCCTGGATGGCGGGTTGGCCGC
Source organism: uncultured Alphaproteobacteria bacterium (assembly GCA_963714255.1). GTDB lineage: Bacteria > Pseudomonadota > Alphaproteobacteria > Acetobacterales > Acetobacteraceae > Rhodovastum. The sequence continues at coordinate 14,297 of CAVQNU010000012.1, read as the reverse complement.
CAACACCGGCACCAGCGCGTCACAGGTGCAGATCACCGGGTTCGTCGCCGGGGCCGCGGCGGGGGCCGATGTCATCGACATCTCGGTCAGCGCCTGGAGCAACAGCCCGCCGTTCTTTGGCATCTTCGACACGAACTTTACGACGCCGCCGGCCGCCGGCAATGCCAACATCTCGGCGCCGGTGGGATCAGGCGGAACGGTGACCGACAGCGGCGGCGGCTTGAACCCGACAAATATCGTATTGATGCAGGGCACGTTTACCAATGCGAACCAGCTTGCACAGGTGTTGCACGGTACAGGCCCCATCAATCTTCTTTCGGCACTCAGTGCCGGGAACGACGTGCATATTCTGTTCCTCTACAACGATGGCAGCAACAATGCCCATCTGGCCGACGTGGACTTCCTGGCCAATGCAGGCAGTGCAGCCAATACGGCTTCGCTGACCGAGCACGCTTCGGATCTGGCCGAACTGGTCGGCGTCAATGCCAACAGCCTGGCGGGGGCGAATTTCCACTTCGTCGCGTAGGTCGCTGCAACGGGACGCGGGGGCCTACCCCGCGTTCCGCCCCGGCACGCCTCAGTCCATCACCGCCGCATAGGTCAGCAGCCGCAACTCCCGCCCCTGGCCGGTCGGCCTGACCGACCGGCGGGATTCATTGTTAGCCACCTGTCCAGGGTCCGGGGTCACCGCATTGCCTCGCGATGACCCCACCGAACTCAGAAGGACGAGCCGCCAGCAGCTTTCGGGTCCCGTCCCGGCGCGATCGCGTACAGCACGTGCGCGAACTGCTGGGCCGATACCGGTTTGACCAAATAGCCCTGGACTTTAAGGCGGTCGGCGCTTTGGATGGCTTCCTCGTCTGCCCGCCCCGTCAGCATTATCACCGAAATATCGCGCAGCGCGGGATTGGCATGGTTGCGCAGGCGATCAACGACCTGCAGCCCGTTCATCGGTTCCATGTTAATGTCACACACGACTAACTCAGGCTTTATCTCTTCAATGAGACGTAGCGCCGTTTCCCCATCCTCCGCCACACTGATAACGAAACTGCGCTCAATGGCCCGGAGGGCCATCGGTATTGTGGTTCGCATCAACGGTTCGTCGTCAATCAGCAAAATTTTCAGGTTTTGTAGATCTTTCATATCCATCAGATTGGTCATACCAATAGTATTAAAATTGCGCGCAAACGGTTTCATTTGTAAATCCGATTTTATTATGTGCTGTATTAGCCAATCACGAAGGAGATTCGCGATTTTCTCGTGTAAATAAGAAATTTCATCCTCTTTTGTTGTGGACAATTCTGATTGAATCTGTGAAAGCTCTCCAATGAGCCTAAGGTGTTCCTGGCGTTGAGCGTCGCATCCGGGGTAATTTATCGATCTTTGTAGTTCCTCCTCGCGCCTAAAATGTCTTTTTGTATAAGTTTCTAGCTTGAAAAGTATGCTCGTTAACTGATCTACCGCGCCGAAATCCGGCGCGACCATTTCGAACTGGTTGATGATTTCGATTAAATATTGATGATCCCGATCGATAATGCCGCCATCAACGGACATTGCTTCACGCCAAACGATTGGCATAGTCGCTAGATTCCCCGATATACGGATGTTGCTTGGCGATTGTCGCGCCGGGTGCCGGCGCCTCCACGCCTTAGACCGAACGGGACAGCAAGCGCAGGGCGGGAAATGCGCCCCACCCAAACCGAGCATCCCGCCGGCCCCGCGCTCACACCACCACCGCCGCATAGCTCAGCACCCGCAACTCCCGCCGGATCGGGTACGTCGACGAGGGAGTCAACTGCGTCAGCAAAATAACGATCATCTCCTCGCCCGGATCGACCCAGAACGCCGTGCTCGCCGCCCCGCCCCAGGCATATTCCCCTTTGGTGCCGACAATCTGCGCCTTCGCCGGATCGAGCATCACCGAAAACCCCAGCCCGAAGCCGATGCCGGTGTAGCTCGACTCCGAAAAACGCGGCGAGCCCATATCGGCCATGTCGCCGCCCAGATGGTTGCTGGTCATCAACTCCACCGTCTTGCGGCCGAGCAGCCGCACGCCCTCCAGCGCGCCCTTGTTCAGCATCATCCGGCAGAACCGCAGGTAATCGAACACGGTCGAGCACAACCCGCCGCCGCCCGAGGCGATCTGCCGCGGGGCTGCGAAAATGCTGCTTTGCGGATCGTCGATCAGCGCCAGCCCGCCGCTTGCCCTTGGCGCGTAGTTGGCCGCGAACCGCGCGATCTTGCCGGACGGCACGTGAAACCCGGTATCGCTCATGCCCAACGGGTCCAGCACCCGTTCCTGCAGGAAATGCCCGAATTCCTGCCCCGAAATCACCGCCACCAGATGGCCGAGCACGTCGCTCGCCACCGAATAGTTCCACGCCCGACCCGGCTGCGCGATCAGCGGCAGGGCGGCGAGACGCTCCACCACCTCGCCAAGCGGCGCCTCCGAGGTCTGGAAATCGATGCCATTGGCCCGGTACGCCGCATCGACCGGGTGTGCCTCCATGAACCCGTAAGTCAGGCCGGACGTATGCGTCATCAGGTCGCGGAAGGTGATGTCGCGCTCGGCTGGCACCGTCTCGAACTTGCCGCGGCTGCCGCCGGAATACACGCGCATGTTGGCAAAGCAGGGCAGAAAGCGCGCAACCGGGTCGTCGAGCTGGAACCGCCCTTCCTCGTACAGCATCATGGCCGCCACGGTGGTCAGCGGCTTGGTCATCGAATAGATGCGGAAAATCGTGTCTTCCGAAAGCTTCACGCCGCGGGCGATGTCGGCATGGCCGCAGACATGCAAATGCGCTACCTGGTCGCGCCGTGCCACCAGCGTGATCACGCCCGGCAGCTTGCCTGCGTCGACCTGGCGCTGTGCCCAGTGCTCGATTCGCGCCAGGCGTTGGGGGCAGAGGCCTACGTCTTCGGGGGTGGGCATGCTGGCGCTCCGGAAAGGTAAGGAAGGCCAGGGCTCTGCCCTGGACCCGCCAAGGGGCAGTGGCCCCTTGGAACCCATTCCTTAAGTGGCGGGGTCAAGGGGGCCACTGCCCCCTTGCGGGTCCAGGGCAGAGCCCTGGCCTTGCTTAATCGTGCAACACGCGCATCCGATCCAACAAGTCCAACGTATGCCGCGCAATCATCCCCTCTTCGTCCGTCGGCACAACAAACACCTTCACCCGCGACTGCTCCGAGGAAATCACCGTGGCGCCCTCCCGGTTCGCCACCCGGTCCAGCGACACGCCCAGCCATTCCATCCCGTCCAGCACCCGTTCCCGCACCTGCCAGGCGTGTTCGCCGATGCCGCCCGAGAAGGTCAGTGCGTCCACGCCTTTCAGGTCGGCCGCCAGCGCCCCGGTCTCGTGGCGGATGCGGGCGACGAAATACTCGATCGCCTGCATCGCCTCCGGCCGGGGCGAGGCCAGCAGCTCGCGCATATCCTGCGAGAACCCCGAAATGCCCCGCAGCCCGGATTGCTTATACAGAATGTCGGCCACCGCCTGCGGCTCCAGCCCCTTCTGCTGGATCAGGTACAGCACCACCGCCGGATCGAGCTGCCCCGTGCGCGTGCCCATCGGCAGCCCGTCGACCGCCGAGAACCCCATCGTGCTGGAAATCGAGCGCCCGCCGCGGATGGCGCACAGCGAGGCGCCGTTGCCCAGATGCGCGGCAATCACCCGCCCCTCGGCGTGCAGCGGCGCGATTTCGCGCAGCCGGTGCACGACGTATTCATACGACAGGCCGTGGAACCCGTAGCGCCGCACGCCCTCGTCGAACAAGGTGCGGGGCAGGGCGTAGGTCTGGTGCACAAAGGCGTGGCCGAAATGAAAGGCGGTGTCGAAGCAGGCTACTTGCGTCACATGCGGCCAAGCCTCCCGCGCGCCGCGGATGCCGGCCAGATTGTGCGGCTGGTGCAGCGGCGCGAGCGGAATGAACGCCTTCAGCTCCTCCACCACCGCGTCGGAGATAATCACGGACTCGCGGAACTTCGCCCCCCCATGCACCACCCGGTGCCCGGCCGCGACCACGTTGATGTCGGGGAACGCGGCCTGCCGCCACGCCAGCACGCGGGCGAAGGCGCAGGTGTGAAACGACGGACCCAGCGGCTCGTCCCAGTGCTCCTCATGCGTCACCGTGCCGGCGCCGTCGCGCACCACCAGCCGCCCGCCGGGCCCCACCATTTCGATCAGCCCGACGGCGAGTTCGGTCAGTCCGCCATCGGCCTCGTACAGCGAAAACTTGATCGACGACGATCCGGAATTGAGCGTGACGAGGTGGCGAGTCATTCCGCCGCCTCCGCGAGCGTGGATGCCAGCGCGCTGGCGCCGGTGGTCTGCCAGTGCATGAACAGCACCGCGACCGCGCAGGAGAACAGCCGCGAAACCTCGCCGTCCGACCGGCTCGTCAGCAGGATCGGCACTTTCGCGCCCATCACCAGCCCGGCCCCCTCGGCCTGGGCGGCGAAGGTGAATTCCTTGGCCAGGATATTGCCGGCTTCCAGGTTCGGCGCCACCAGGATATCGGCCCGCCCCGCCACTTTCGACGTAAGCCCTTTGGCGCGCGCCGCCAGCAGGCTGATGGCATTGTCCATCGCCAGCGGCCCGTCGACGATGCCGCCGCGGATCTGCCCGCGGTCGGCCATCTTCGACAGCGACGCCGCGTCCAGCGTGGACGGCATTTTCGGGTTCACCGTTTCCACCGCCGCCAGAATCCCGACTTTCGGAAGCGCGATGCCCAGTGCCAGCGCCAGGTCGATGGCGTTCTGCACGATGTCCACCTTGTCATCGAGCGTCGGCGCGATGTTGATCGCCGCATCGGTCACCAACAGCAACTCCGGCATCGAGGGCGCGTCCAGCACATACACATGGCTGATGCGCCGCGCGGTGCGCAGCCCGCCGCTCGACTTCACCACGTGCCGCAGCAGCGTGTCGGTGTGCAGGTGGCCCTTCATCAGTGTGGCCGCGCTGCCGGCGAGCACCATCTCCACCGCGCGTGCCGCCGCGGCGTCATCGCTCGGCGCGTCCTCGATTTCGCATCCGCTCAAGTCCGCGCCGCAGGCGGCGGCGGTGGCGCGGATGCGCGCCGCATTGCCGATCAGCACCGGCACGATCAGCCCCGCCCGCCCGCCGGCGACGGCGCCGAGCAGGGCGTTCTCCTCCTCCGGCGCCACCACGGCGGTGCGCATCGGCGGCAGGGTGCGGCAGGCCGCCAGCAGGCGCTCGACATGGCGGTGCCGCGCCACCGTGATGCCGGGCAATTCGGTGTCTTCGACCACCGCGCTGATCGCCGGGGGGCGCACCTCGGCGGTGCCCTCGGCGATCACCTCGTCGCCGCGGCGCACCACCGTGGCCAGCACCACGGTTTGCGGCGGGCGTTTCTCGGTTACTTCGACGCGCACGGTCAACGTGTCGCCGACATGGGCGCGGCCTTTGAAACGCAGGGTTTGCGCTTCATAGAGCGTGCCCGGCCCGGGCAGCAGGTTGCCCAGCACGGCGGAGAACAGCGAGCCGACCCACATCGACGGCGCCGGTGGGTCATCGCGTCCGTTGTGGCCGGGGCTGCCGGGCAAATGCAGCGGGTTGAGGTTGCCGCTGACATGGGCGAACACATACAGATCCTCGGCGGTCACAACCCTTGTGATCGCGGCGGACTGGCCGATGGTCAGGTCGGCGAAGCTTTGGCTGACATGGGTCATTGGGGCCTTGCCTTCGCAGTGCACGCGCCGCCGGATTGCGGCGTTTGGCGAAGCCGGTTGGGCGCCACGCAGGATGCGCGCGCATCAATGCTGCAGTGCAGCAGCGATAACATCACACGCCACCTGTTACCAAGACGTTTTCACCATCGCGCGTCCGCCACCGCCGCCCGGTTGCGGGCGGAGGCGGCATACCAAGATTCCCCGCGGGAAGGCAGCAGGGAGACCGATGATGGCAAAGATGCGCGCCGTTCAAATACCCTTCAAAGGCGGCCCTTTCGAACTCGTCGAGCGCGACTTGCCCGAGCCCCGACCGGGCGAAGTGCGCATCAAGGTGGAGGCCTGCGGCGTCTGTCACAGCAATTCGATCGCCCGGGACGGTCTGTTTCCCTCGATTGTCTACCCGATCGTGCCCGGGCACGAAATCGCCGGAGTCATCGACGCAATCGGCGATGGCGTGATCGGCTGGAGCCCCGGCACCCGCGTCGGCGTCGGCTGGTTCGGCGGCCATTGCGGCCGCTGCGAGCCATGCCGCCGCGGCGATCTGGTGGATTGCCGCAACCTGCGCATCCCCGGCATCACCTATGATGGCGGCTATGCCGAGGCGATGGTCGCGCCCGCCGACGCGCTGGCGCTGATCCCGGACGAGCTGTCATCGGCCGATGCGGCGCCGCTGCTGTGCGCCGGCGTCACCACATTTGACGCGCTGCGCAAAAGCGGCGCGCGGCCCGGTGACCTCGTCGCCATCCTCGGCATCGGCGGGCTGGGCCACCTGGGTGTGCAGTTCGCCGCCAGGATGGGGTTCCGCACCGTCGCCATCGCCCGCGGTGCCGAAAAGGAACTGCTCTCGCGCCAACTCGGGGCACATGTCTATCTCGACAGCGAGGTGCAGGATGTGGCGGCGGAGCTGACGAAGCTCGGCGGGGCGAAAACGATCCTGGCGACGGTGACCAGCGGGCGGGCGATGAGCGCGGTGATTCCCGGTCTTGCCGTGCGCGGCAGGCTGGTTGTCGTGGGTGTCGGCATGGACCCGATCGATGTCTCGGCGCTGGACCTGATCAGCGGCAGCCGCACGGTCACCGGCCATGCCTCGGGGGCCTCGATCGACTCGCAGGACACGCTGGCCTTCAGCGCCCTTAGCGGCGTGCGGCCGACGATCGAGACGATGCCGCTCGAATGCGCGGCGGAGGCGTATGACAAGATGATGCGCAATGCGGCGCGGTTTCGGATGGTGCTTATGACCGGTTAAGAAAGGCCAGGGCTCTGACCTGGACCCCGATACTTAAGTAATGGGTTCCAAGGGGCCACTGCCCCTTGGCGGGTCCAGGGCAGAGCCCTGGCCTTTTTGTTTTCCACACTTGCCCTTTCTCTTCATCATCAAATACGCTCAATCCGAGCAAAAAACCCACGCCGGGGGGAGCAAACGGGGTTGAGCGCCGCGGCGGCCAACAGGACCGACTACGATCTCGCCATCATCGGTGGCGGCATCAACGGAACCGGCATTGCCCGCGATGCGGCCGGGCGCGGCTGGCGCGTGCATCTGTGCGACCGTGCCGATCTCGGCGCCGGCACCTCCAGCGCTTCGACCAAGCTGATCCATGGCGGCTTGCGTTACCTCGAACACCACGAATTCCGTCTGGTCCGCGAGGCGCTGCGCGAGCGCGAGGTGCTGTGGGGCATCGCGCCGCACATCATCTGGCCGCTGCGTTTCGTGCTGCCGCATCACCGCGCCTTGCGCCCCGCCTGGCTGCTGCGGCTCGGCCTGTTCCTCTACGACCATCTGGGCGGCAGGCGGCGCCTGCCGCCGACGCGCACGCTCGATCTGCGGGCCGATCCCTCTGGTGCTCCGCTGAAACCCGCGTGCGTGCGCGGCTTCGAATACTCCGATTGCTGGGTGGATGATTCGCGGCTGGTCGGTACTCAACGCCAGCGACGCCGCCGCGCGCGGCGCCACCATCGCGCCCCGCACCGCCTGCGTCTCGGCGCAGCGCGCGGGCGGGTTGTGGGGCATCGATCTGCGCGACGAACCGACCGGCCTGCGGCAGACGATTCGCGCGCGGGCGCTGGTGAATGCGGCAGGGCCCTGGGTCGCCGAGGTGGCCGGTTCGGTCATCCGCGATCACGTGCCGGCGGCCGTCCGGCTGGTGAAGGGCAGCCACATCGTCGTGCCCCGGCTGTACGACCATGCCGGCTGCTATATTTTCCAGAACGCCGATGGCCGCATCCTGTTCGTTATTCCTTACGAGCACGATTTCACCCTGATCGGCACCACCGATGAGGATTTCACCGGCGATCCGACCGGCGTGCAGGCGAGTGCTTCGGAAATCGACTATCTGTGTCGCGCGACCGCCGCCTATCTGCGCATGCCGGTAACACCGGAGAAAGTCGTCTGGTCGTTTGCCGGCGTGCGCCCGCTGTTCGATGACGGCTCCGCCGCCCCCGAGGCGGCGACGCGCGATTACGTGCTGAAGCTCGACGCCCCGCCGCACGCGCCGGCGCTGCTGTCGGTGTATGGCGGCAAGATCACCACCTATCGCCGGCTGGCCGAATCCGCGCTGGCTATGTTGCTGCCGTATCTTCCGCCGGTGTCTGGCCGGAAGGCGGGATGGACGGGGCAGGCGAGCCTGCCGGGCGGGGATTTCCCGGTGGACGGGTTTGCGGCGCAACTGGCGGCGGCCGCTGCCCGGTACCCCTTCCTGCCTCAGCCCACGCTGCGGCGGCTGTTGCGCGCCTATGGCACCCGCATCGCCGACGTGCTGGGCGACGTGGCCGCGCGCGAGGATCTCGGCCGCGTGTTCGGCGCCGACCTGACGGAAGCCGAACTGCGCTATCTCGCCCGCGCCGAATGGGCGCGCACCGCCGAGGATGTGGTCTGGCGCCGCAGCAAGCTCGGGCTGCACCTGTCGCCCGAGCAGATCGAAGCGGTCGATGCGGCGATGCGCCGCATCTTCGCGCACCACACGCAAGCCGCATGACCAGAAGGGCCACCTCTGGCATGAAGCTCAGCACCGTTTCGGAAATTCTCAGTATCCACGATTACGAATCGCAAGCCCTCACCAAGTCTTTCGCTGAAATCACCGGGATTCAGGTCAGCCATGAACTCATGGACGGAGGTCTGCTGGTCGATAAAATCAAGGTCGAGATCCAATTTGGCAAGCCGATCTATGTATCTCGATCAATGATTCCGACTTCATCGGCACCCACCCGCGCTACCGCGACATCGCCGGCGCGTCGCTCACCGGCGCGAATGTGGCAGCCGCCGAAGAAGCGGGCTTAGAAAGAAAGGCCAGGGCTCTGCCCTGGACCTGCAAGGGGGCAGTGGCCCCCTTGACCCCATTCGTTAAGAAATCAACGGGTTCCAAGGGCATGTGGTAACCGGGGCAAAACCCCGGGGGAGCGGGCGTTTTTCGATTGCTCCGACGCGGCCGGGTATGATTCGGTGTGGCCATGCCGCCGCCCAAAGACCCCTCCGAGCTGTCGCGTGCCGAACTGGAAGCCGAGGTCGTGTCGCTACGGGGCGCGGTGGCCGAGCTGAAGCAGCTCGTGCTGGGGTTACGCGACGAGATCGCCCGGCTGAAGGGCCTGAAGGCGCGGCCGGTGATCAAGCCGAGCGGTATGGAGAACGCCACCGAGGCGAAACGCCCCGGCAAGCGGGGCAACCGGCGCGGCCGCGGCAAGGTGACGCCGCGGGTCGCGGTCGAGACCCAGGTGATCCGGGTGGCGGTGCCGCCGGGCTCGCAGTTCAAGGGCTACGAGCCCTATCAGGTGCAGGATCTGGTGATCACCGCGCGGGTGGTGCGCTACCGCCGCGAGCGCTGGCTGACGCCAACGGGAGAGACCATCGTGGCGCCGCTACCCGACGGCACGCGCGGCCATTTCGGGGCGGAGCTGCGGCGCGTCGCGCGAGGAGCGCGCCTTCGGCACGACGTGCTGATGCAGTACCACCAGGGTCAGGTCACGGTGGAGCGGTTGCTCGCCCAGTTGCAGGCGGTCGGCATCAGCATCTCCAAGCGCGAGGTCATGCGGCTGCTGATCGATCGGCAGGACGACTTCCTCGACGTTGGGAAGAAACCGCGACGTGCTGCGCGCCGGGCTGGAAACCGCGTCCTGGATCAGCGTGGACGACACCGGTGCGCGTCATCGCGGCGCTAACGCCGTCTGCACGCAGATCGGCAACGACAACTTCGCCTGGTTCGGCACCACCGGCAGCAAGAGCCGGCTGAACTTCCTGGAGTTGCTGCGCGCCGGCCACACCGACTACGTCGTCAACGAGGCGGCGCTGGACTACATGCGCGAGCACGACCTTGCCGGGCCGGTGATCCAGCAACTGGCCGGGCATCCGCAGCGGCAGTTTGCCGATCCGGCCGCCTGGAAGCGCCATCTTGAACAGACTGGCATCACCGCGCTGCAGGTGACCCCCGACCCGGTGCGCGTCGCCACCGAGGGCGCGTTGTGGGGCGCCATCGCCGCGCACGGGTTCCTGAACGAGGCGGTGATCGTCAGCGACGACGCCGGACAGTTCAACATCGGCACGCATGCCCTGTGTTGGATCCATGCGGAGCGGTTGGTGCATAAGCTGGAGACGTTCACCGATCCGCAGCGCGCCGCCCAGCAGCTCGTTCGCGGCCTGATCTGGTGGTTCTACGCCGATCTCAAGGCCTACCAGGCGGCGCCGACGGCACGCCGGCGAAGCGAGATGCGGGCACGCTTCGACCGTATCTTCCTGCGCACCACCGGCTTCGTCACCCTCGACCGTCTGCTGGCGCGGCTCCACGCCAACAAGGCCGAGTTGCTGATGGTGCTCGACCATCCCGAAATTCCGCTGCACACCAACGGCTCGGAGAACGACATAAGCTGCCAGGTGACCAAGCGACAGGTCAGCGGCGGCACCAAAACCGACACCGGACGCGATTGCCGCAACGCCTTCCTCGGCCTCGGAAAGACCTGCCGCAAACTCGGCGTCTCGTTCTGGAACTACCTCGGCGCCCGGCTCGGCGTCGCCGGCACCCCGGTGGTGCCGCGTCTCGCCGAACTCATCCGATGCCGCGGCCAGCCCGCCTGACAAGCGACGCCGCCCGGGGTTTTGCCCCGGTTACCATTATTGACCGCAAGCTATTGATTGAACAGTGAACTCTCCGCCGCCGAGGCGCAATTCTGACCGCCGCCCCGACATTCAAGCGGGGTATGGCGCTGTTCTCGCACGCGAGGCTTTCAGCGGCTCACAGTGCAGCCGCAAAGGGCGAATCCGCCGCACAGTGCAGTCGTAAAGGCCAAGCCGGAGTGCAATTGCCAGAGATCAACCCATTGAAGTTGCAGACATCCGAGTGCAGCTCCCAAGGGAGGGCGACACCCGCAGAAATCCGCCATCCGTCGGGCTGGAGCCGATCTGAAACCGAACGCCGGTGTCGTTTCGACATCCACAGAAATGCTGATCCACTGCCAGGCAGCCAATTCGTGCCGCCGGCGCGGTCGGATGGCGCGGCAGATGCCGCGCGATGTCCGGCGGGCTGTGTCGTCGCCCTATCGCCAGGCCCGGCTCAGCAGCGCGTCCATGGCGTTGATAATCCGGTGATCCTCGGGCGCAAGCGAGGCAATGGCGGGGCCGAGAGCGTCGCGTGGGACATTCGTGATCTGGAGCGGATCAAGGACGACCGGCCGGTCATCGATCACAAAGTGCGGCCCAACGTCGCTGTCGGCGACGCCGAACTCCTCGGCGGCGACAAGGGGTACGACGACCCGCCGCTTCGAGCGGCGAAAGCGGTTGGACTGGACCATGAGGACAAACGGGATGACCCGCTGACTCCGGCCGGGGTTGCGATGGACGTCGAACTGGTCGGACATCAGAGGCTGTCGAATTCGTCCGCGAGCGTGCCGTGTTTCGCGACGAAGGCATCGCTGGCGGCGATGTGGGCGGCAATCTGCTGCTCGTGCCGGGCAGCCTGCGCCTCGGCGTCGTCGACAAAGGCCGCCAACAGGCGTTCGACCGTCTCGGACAGATTGGGGGTGATGCCCCGCGCCCGGCGCACGAGATCCTCGTTCAGGGTCATGTTCACTGGGCGTTTGGAGGCGGCTCTATCGTGACCCAAGGGCATGGCTCCTGCATCAATGCGCATGATATGCGCATTGATCGGGGAAAGGCAAAAGTTCTTTCGTTGCTCTCGTCGCCTTGCGTTGGCCGCCGATCCTGCAAGCAGATTCGCGCGATCCAGAGACAGAATCGTCCCCCGCGCGCCGGCGAGCCCCCTCCCCTGCCCTCTCCGGCACCACGGTGACGGCCGCAGCGGATGTGCCGCCGCGAAGCTCTCGCTCGTCGTGCTTGCCTGCCTCGGTCGGCATCCCCATGCTTCAGGGATGTTCGTCGTCACCGAAGCTGATGCCGCCGCGATCCGCACCGCCTTCCATCAGGAGGGCGAGTTGTCGGCCGCCATCGAACTGCGCCGGCGGTTTCCAGGGATCACCGATAACGCGAAGGCACGGGCATGCGCCCGGTCCATCGCCGGGTGGACGCCGCTGCCGGCCACGCCGTGTTCGGTAACGCGGCTACGTCCCGGCAAGACCAGCTAGGCGGGGTCCATCCACCGGCTGTGACGCGGGCATCGGCCACGCACGTCAGGGACGTGCGTATGCAGAGCGGATATCGGTCTTGTCGAAATCCTCGCCCGTGAACAGCAACGGGGTCCGGTAACTTTTCGCGGCCGCATAGGCGAAGCAATCGGCGAGATTGAGCTGGGCAGGATGCCCCCTCCCCTTGCCGAAGCGGGAAAACGCACCGAGCGCGGTTTCGGTCTCCTTGTCGGTGATCGCGACGACGCGGATGCGCGCGGCCTCGAGGAACGCGCGGACATCCGCCTCGGCTTCCTCGACGCTGGCATGCCGCTTTCGGCAGAGGCCGAGCGCCGCCTCGAAGATCGTAACCGGTGAGGTGATCGGCGCCCGCGCCCGTTCGAGCACATCCGCCAGGGCGTCGGCGTCCGCCTCGCGCGTCAGGATGGCGACGATGGCGGAGGCGTCGACGAACATCACGCCTCGCCGCTGAGCGCGTCGAAGAATGCCTTGTCGGCCGCAAGCCCGGTCGCCGGGCGGGCCAGCACCCGATCCTGCAGCGGACGCAAGCGTTCGCGCAGCGGCTGGGCCTCTTCAATGCGACGCAGTTCGTTTTCCAGGGCGAGCTTCACCGCCTCGGTCTTGTTGATGCCCTTGCGTGCCGCGAGCTTTTCGGCAAGCTGGTTGACCTCTTCGCTGCGGATGTTGAGTGGCATGGACGGACCTGTGTAGACGTAAAGACATTAACGTCTACACGGGATGACGACAACGCCTCTGGCGCCGCCATGGCTCGACCCCAACGCTAGCTCTGCCGCTGCGGTCGGCGCCCCGAACTGCCTCGAGGCGTTGGCCTTCGCCGCCGGCCTGGCTTGCGGGGTTTCTCACCGCGGTGGCGAAGGCCGCCCAGCGCACCGGCCAGGATCTCACTCGGCTGCAGACCGCAGCGGCGCGGGCTGCGGCCCTGCGCCGCATGGCTCGCTCGCATCTGCCCGAGGCGGCAGCGCATGCATTGCGCGAGCCGGTGCTGACCGCCGCCGGCTTGGCCACCCGGCTGCGCATCAGTCCCCAGGCGGCGCTCGGCCTGCTGCGTCAGTTGGTTAAAGCTGGGGTGCTGCAGGAAGCCACTGAATGCGCAGCCTGGCACGCCTTCGGGGTGGCATAGTCAGCGCGAGCGCTGTGCAATGGCTGCTTCATCGCCGGATGGGTACGTGCCAGCAGATGCGTTGGTCCTCACGAGGGGCATATATGATATTGAAGATACGAACTGTCGTGGCGAATGGTGCCTTCGATCAGGACTGCCGCTGAACGCTGGGCACGGCGCCCATTCCGTCGAGCGGCCTGCCCCTCTGCAGAATTCGAACGGTCTTCCTGTGGTTAAGCGGCCCCCTCCCCTGCCCTACGCAGCTGCCACATGACGACAACGGCGGCCGATCCGGCACGGCTGCTGCTCACGAGGCCGGACTGATCTGCCGCGCCGGACGGCCGCTTAACCACAAACCCAGCGGCCGACTCAGGGTGGTGACCAGCCGCCCGAGTTCGCGTTCCGCCCAGCTCCGGACCCCGGTCTTATGAGAAGATGGCGCAACAAGGATATCCACACCGCGCCTGCAACGTCCTCGGTGGAGAAGCGGCCCGGCTTTGTGGTTAAGCGGCCGCGACTCCAGTTATCACCTGTGGTTAAGCGGCCTGTACAACTAGATAGAATCAAATAGCTTTCTAATAGCTTGGCCGCTTAACCACAACTTGACGCGACAGACAGGGATCAGGCACCATTCCGGATCATGGATGACGGAGACACATCAGAGGTTCCCCGCCTCGTCCTCGAGCAAGGCCGGGAGAACGCTGTCGCGACCCTGAAGGCGCAGGGGCGGCATCGAGACGCCAAGCTTGTCAAGATTTCTGCCGATGTCCTGGCCGACGAGCGCGGACGGCTCGGCATCAGCTACTCCGGATTTTGCCTCGCATCGCTTCCCCACAAAGCGCTCCCCAATGGCGAAGCGTGGCGCCGCGACGGGCACCAAGTGACCCTGCTTGTGGAGCCAGGGCGGATGGTCATCGATGGCGAAACGAG
>CAVQNU010000011.1:0-14211 GCA_963714255.1 uncultured Alphaproteobacteria bacterium | reverse complement strand
CGTCTTATTCGCCGCTTTATCGCGACTGAGGCCATCTGAGCCGAGGACGCGGCAATGGGTGGCGATTTTTCATCGCGACTATAGAACGGACAGTGCAGGCGTTGAGGGTTGCTGAGACGTGGCGGGATCGGGGGCGAAAGCCCCCTCGGTCACGGCCCAGCCGGCAGGAAACTGCGCACCAGACCGCTGAACAGAGCGGTCTCGGGGCAGGCGGCCGCGAAGGCGATGCGCACTCGCCTGACGCCTTCGGTGATGCGCGCGCCGATTTTGATCAGACGCATCTGCAGGGTCGTGAACTCGACGATGGCGAGAGGCTGCGGGTTGGGGATTGCATCACGCATGGTCAGCAGCAGCCAGTAGGCGGCGGTGTGCAGGATCAGCCGTACCTGATTGGCAAGCGGCTCGCGGCAACTGGTACGGTCGGAGGCAAGCTGGGTCTTGTGCAGCTTGATGAGGTTCTCGGCCTGGCCGCGGGCACAGTACATGGTGTCGTACAGCCATTCGGCGGAACCGCCGGCCAGGTTGGTGACCACGTAGCGGATGTCGAGCCCTTTGGGCGTGGCCTCGATGCGAGCGGCGACGCGGCGCTCACATTTCCAGGACTTGGCGCCGTAGCGGGTCTCGGTATAGCGACGCACCACTGGTGCCTGTGCCTCGGCGCGTCGCACCCGCACATCGTCGGCAATCGGGTCGACCAGCCGATCGAGCACATCGTTGCCGGACAGGCCGAAGATGTAATCCAGGCCGTTGGCCTCGCACCATGTCATCACCTCATGGCGGCCGTAATGGCTGTCGCCGCGGATGGTCAGGCGCGTGTCGGGCCAATGTGTGCGGATGCGGCGCACCAGACGGCGGAGATGGCCGCGGATTTCCGCGCCGGTCGGCGTCTTGCCCGGTCGCAGCAGAATCGCCACCGGGCGCGCGGTCGCGGTGTCGTAGACGTGGATCGGCAGAAAGCAGCGCTCGTCATAGTGCGCGTTGAACAGGGCAAGCTGCTGGTGGCCGTGCACGACATCGCAGGTGTCGTCGATGTCGAACGTGACGGCGGCAGGCGGACGGGCATAGCTGGCGCAGTAGAGGTCGACCATGGCATAGGTCATGCGCACGACTTCGCGCAGGGTCGGTGCGTTCTCCCAGCGCGACACCGTCGGCTGCGAGCACAGATCATCGCCACTGTCGGGCAGACGGCCGCAGGCCAGCTTGAAGGCGGGATCGGTGCGCAGGTGGTCAAGATCGTCGGCGTCTTCGTAGCCACAGGCGATGGCGAGGATGCGGGCGCGCAGGATGTCGTCGATGCCATGCGTCACGAATGCCTGGTTGCGCGGGTCGGCGATCAGCCGTGCCAACTTCTCCGCAATCCCCAGGCGCTGCTCCACCACGCCGAGCAGCAGGACGCCACCATCCGAGGTGATGCGTCCACCATCGAAGGCAGCGGTCAGCTTCTTGCGGCCGACAGATGGAAAACCGAACGGCAGGGGCGTATCGTCGGGCATGGCGGGTGTGGCTCGGTGCGTGCGGGTGCAAAGGATGGCTTCGACACCCAATCCTTGAACGCTTTCAGCGCCTTACGCCACGTCCGCCAGCGAATCCCTGCTATGCCGTGAATAAGAGCGGCTAAGGGGCCAATGGCTACGGCTGGCCCCCATGCCGAGATCCGGCTCAGGAACATTGTGGTCCTTGCCGATCCAGAATGTGCTGTAGCCGTTCTCTGCCAGGATCTGTGCGATCGTGGCGGACTGCGGCGGAATGCGGCCGCTCGCACCTGGAAAGCCTTCAGCGCCTTCGGTAATGGCGGCACTGGCGTTGAGCGTATGATTGCGCCCGGTGAGAATCGTCGAGCGCGTCGGCGAGCACAATGCGACGGTGTGGAATTGCGTGTAGGTCAAACCCTCGGCCGCAAGCCGGTCCAGCGTCGGCATGTTGATGCGGCCACCATACGGCGACCACGAGGCTAGCCCGGTATCGTCGTATAGGATGAACAGGACGTTTGGCGCCCCCTCCGGCGCCTTCTTTGGCGTGAAAGGGCCCCAGTCCGGCGTCGAGTCCCGGACGTTGAGTTCAATCTTGCCCTTGAAATCCTTGTAGGGCCCTACCGGCTGGTCCTGTTGCGCCGGGGCCGGTGACGAGAGGGCGATGCCCGCTACAAGACCGATCATTGCCGCGGCCACGCGCGTCTTGAGCATCTTCTGCCTCTCCAACTCGCCGCCCTCGGCGTAGGACGCTTTGAACGCAGTAGCAAGAATTCGTGGCCGCACGAACCCGTGACTGATCTTGAAGCCCCCAGTTTGGGCAAGGACCAAACGTTCGGCTGGAATCTCGTCAGCGCCACTCCCGCCCGTTCCAGCCACGCTTGGTTGGGACGTGTCCGTTCACCGGGCGATGGCTGATGCGCGTGAATGACCGCACTGGGCGCGGAGTAGCCGCTCATGTCGCCGCGGAGCGTATGGCCGCTTCGCCCCAGCAAGCCGACGTTCGGTCGCATTGCCCTGACAGCCGGGAAGGGTCGTGTGCTGTCGCAGGCGGCTCCGTGCTCAATGTCCGCTTCATTTCGCTGACCGCCGATCACCTGCCATTCCGCTTCCGGCCAATTCCCAGCGCTCGGCGCCATCTACGTGCGCCTTCCCGCCGCCGCCGACACCGCTTGGCGCGCCGCCGCGAGCGCCAGCGTGGCCGCGCCCACCGCTGCCTCCTCGGACCTAGCCGGAAGCAGTTCGACCCCGAGCGCGCGGCGACGGATCGCGGTCCAAGCGGCGTTGCGCGCCCCGCCGCCCACCGTCCGGATTGAGACGAGTGCTGGCCCCCCAAGCTCGGCCAGCCGCCGGTAGCCCAGCGCCTCAATGCGGGCGATGCCTTCCAGCAGCCCTTGCAGGAAGCGGGCGTCATCGGCCGGGCGCGGCGTCTCCCGCGGCGCCAAATTCGGATCAGCAAAGGGGAAGCGCTCGCCAGGGACGGGCAGCGGGTAGTAGTCGAGCCCACTCTCCGTCAGCGGATCGATGCGGGCGCTGAGCACCGCAAGCGCGTCGGGGCTGAAATGCCGTGCCAGCGCCGCCCCGCCGCTGTTTGATGCGCCACCGGCCAGCCACCGCGTACCCAGCCGATGGCTGTAGACGCCATGCTCCGGCGAGAAGATCGGCCGGTCGCAAAGCTGCTTAAGTGTGAGCGTGGAGCCGAGGGAAGTCACCGCCTCGCCCACGGCATCGGCGCCCGTCGCCAGGAAGGCCGCGCAGCCGTCCGTCGTGCCGGCGGCGACGACCGCGTCAGCGGGCAGGCCAAAACGGGCGACGAGCGCCGGATCGATGGTCCCAACCGGCGTGCCGGGCTCCACCACCTCGGGCAGCAGGGCGACGCGGATGCCGAGATCGCGCAGCCAGCCGGGCCAGCTTCGCAGCACCGGATCGTAGCCGGTCTTCAGCGCGTTGTTCTCGTCGCTGATGCCCGGCGATGCGCCGAGCAGAGCGGCAATCCAGTCGGCCTGATGGGCAAGCCGCGCTGTGCCGGGCATGTCCTGCATCGCGAGCAGCTTGGCGAGAGGCGATGCAACCCCGCGGGCGGCGCTGCCGGCGGGGGCCGCCGCGACGACAGCGCGCACCGCGGTTTCGGGCGCGGGATCATTGTACAGGCTGGCCTCGCCGACCGGCCGCCCCGCATCGTCCAGCATCAGGATGGTGCCGGAGGTGCCGTCCACGGCGATGCCGCGCACGGCGGAAAGACCGGCGGCCGCCCGCAACGCGCCGAGCGCCGCCTCCACCGCACGCCACCAGGCCGCGGGATCGCGGCGCTCCGCGGGCGCAAGCAGCGCGGATCCGACGGCGAGCGGGGCGCCGGCTGCATCCACCAGGGCAGCCCGCACGCCCTAGGTGCCGACATCAATGCCGATCGCCGCGCCGGTCATCGTGGGCCGATTCCTTGCAGGGACTTGCCCCGCCCCCACCGAGGGCAAAGCCCTTGGGGCCAATGACTTTCTTAACGAATGGGGTCAAGGGGCCTCTCGGCCCTTGCGGGTCCAGGGCGGAGCCCTGGCCTTACTGACTTGCTTATCCTGGTGCCCCAGGACCCATCTCGCTATCCCGCGTCTGCCCCGATCAGCGCCAGACCCTCGGCGACGGAGACGAATTCGCCCCCGGCGGTCAGCCGCCCGGCGCCGAAGCGCGCCTCGAACAGGCGCCGCACCGACGGCACGAACGATGTGCCGCCGGTGAGGAAGACATGGTCCACCGCCTCCGCCGGCACGGCGGCGCGCGACAGCGCCTCGTCCACCGCAGCGCCGATGCGGGCGAGGTCGCCGGCAATCCAGGATTCGAAATCACGGCGCGTCACCACCTCGTCGATGGCAAAGCCCGCATGGGCGAACCGCAGCACGGCGCTGTCGGCCTGCGACAAGGCGGCTTTCACTGCGGACACCGCCTGATAGAGCGGGAACCCCTGCTCGTCCTCGATCAACGCAGTCAGCCCGCGCAGGCGCTCCGGGTGGTGGGCGGTGCGCGCCACCTCGTCGATCTCGCGCAATGTCCGGGGGGTGCGCATCAGCGAGACGCGGTGCCAGCGGGCGAACGAGGCGAAGTATTCGGGCGGCACCGGCAGGTCGGTGCCCATGATCGTGTAGCGGTCGCCCTTGCCCAAGCGCGGGCTGATCACGTGGTCGATGATGCGGAAGTCGAAGGCGTCGCCGGCAATGCCGATGCCGGCATGGCCGAGCGGCTGCACCGGTGCCCCGGGGGTGAAACGCAGGAGAGAAAAATCGCTGGTGCCGCCGCCGAAATCGCCCACCAGCACGGTGGCGGGGCCGGCGAGCGAACGGGCGAAGCGCCAACCGGCGCCCTCCGGCTCCAGCGCGATCAGGACGTTACGGAAGCCGGCGGCGGCGAAGGACTGATGCAGCCGTGCTTCACCGAAAGCGTCGTCGGCGACCTCGCCGGCAAAGCGCACCGGCCGGCCTGCCACCACCCGCAGCGCCGCCGGGTCGAGGCCGGCGGCGGCGGTGAGCGCCCTCAGAAACTGCGCCACCAGGTCGGTGAGGGACCACCGACGGCCGAAGATGCGGGTCTCCGTGAAGCTGCGCTGCGCCAGGTAGGTCTTCATCGACATGATCAGGCGGCTGTGGAGCGGATCATCGAGGTAAGCGGCAATGGCGGCCGGCCCGGCGGCGTGGCGCAGGCACTGGCCGGCGCGGGCCTCCTCGGCCCAGAAGCACAGCACAGAGCGGAACACGGCATCGGTGCCGAACACGCCGGTGCGGGTGCTTCCGTCGGCGTCGAGCAACGCGACGACGCTGTTGGTGGTGCCGAAATCGATGCCGACCTGGAGCATGGGGTCCCGTTGCCGCCCGAAGGCGCGGGGTTCAACAGCAATCGGGGTTGGCCGGCAAGCCCCTGGCTGACAGCATGCGGCTTGCGGCGAGGATCCGCTTGACCGGACTCCCTCGGCAGAAATGGCTTCGCGGGTTCCAGCGCTTCGGCGGGCGGTTCTTCTTGAGGCACATGTCCCAGACCGGCACCGCCGCGAGCACCTCCCCGGCGCGCGGGTCCGTGTCGTCGCCGGCAGGGTCAGTGCCCGTCAAGCCGATGTTCGGCATACTTGGCCTTTCGCCATGTACTCGTGCGCCATCCTCAAGCGCGGCGGCGCTGCGGGAAACCGTCTGCGGCGAGTATGGGGACGAACGTGATCTGGCAAAGGCCACCTGAACGTCCAGCTACCGTCTCTCGCGGCAGACGGCCAGGGACGGCGGGTGCCCTGACAAGGTAAAGCTTCGGCCAGGCCGACCCGCCACGGTCCGCGACCTATCGGAGATTTGCCATGTTGCCGCCACCAGGTCGCCAGGACCAAGTTGTTGAGTTGGCCGTTGCCAGGGCACAGGAGGTCGCCCCCGCCCTGGATTTGGTCCTCATGACCCACTACCCCGACGCCGATACGCTGGACACCTTCCGGCCGGAAGAGACCGACTTCGACACGGTTGCAGCAGTGAACATGGCCGTTGCAGCCGAATTGGCCGCGTCCGGGGTGCGGGTGTTCGTCCAGCGGGCGGACCGCGCCTCCTTCAGGCGGTGGATGACCGGGCGGGCCGATACGCAGGACACCCGATGGGCGTGGCGCGACCGCAGCCTGCTTCGTGGCACCGCCGCCCTCAAGGCGCTTGGTGTCGACCCCACCTTGGCAAGCCCGCCTGAAAAGCTCGGCAATGCGCCAGGTCCGCTCGCGGATCGCCTCGTCGCAGCCTTCACGGAGGATGAGGATGAGGAAGGCTCGGAATTCGAGGAACTCGCGCACGAGCTTCTGGCGACCGGACGGAACGACGTCCTCGACCTCGCGGTACGGAAGGCAAGAGACCGCATCGGCGAGGAGGCGGCCGACGATCTAACCTGGGAGCTCCTGCTGATGGCCGAGGGGGCCGAGATTGGTCCTTCCGGCTGGGCGGGGCTGGTGGCCCTTCCCGTTGCCCTGCCGCCGCACGATGTGCCGGACGCAACTGAACTTCGCGAGAGCCTTCTCGCGGCAGACGTTCTGCCTCCCACCGCTGACACACGCTTTCTCCCGGGTGGCGCTCGCCGGATGCGCTCGCCGGGCTCGACCCAATCGCTGTCCGCCGCGTCCTGGTCGACATGGTTGCAGGTATCGAGCCGCGTGACATGCCCCCAGCCGCCACGGACGATCTGGCAGCGAAGGGCTTCGGCGTCCTGCTCGGGCTGGAGGTCGACTGGTCGGTCCCGCTTTGGGATGACGTTGCCGCCAATGGCCCGCCGCCGGAACCACCGGAAGGCGAGGAGACGCCGGAGGACGCCGCCCGGGCTGCCGCCTTCGACTGCTGGAGGGCAGCGGCCTTCTACGCAATGGGCTGCGTGCCGCTGGCACTGGTGCCCCTATTGGAGATCGAGGACGAGATCGCCGACTACCTGGCCGAAGCTGGGGCAGCAGTTCGGCGGCATCGAGGAAATTCGCGCGTTTGTCGCCGGAGCGCGGCGTGAAGCTGCGGACGAGAAGGTCGTCTACCGCCCGGAGGTGCTCGGGGTCGGGCTGGAACTTTCGCTCTACACGCCGAGCGGCCGTTTCGTCGGCAGCATGAACATGCCCGCCGACAGGCTGCCTGCCAGAGCGGAGGACATGCTCCGACTGGTCGAATTGATCGTGCCGGGGGTGAAGAACACCCCGGGTCGGTGAGAGCGGCGGCAGGGTACCGCTGATCTCCGGCTCGCCTTGTCACGGGACACTTCGGCCCTGTTGCAACTCCTTTCGGGCGTGCGCCTGCCACTGGCCCGCCAGCCCGGGCATGTCGGCCATCCGCGCCAGTTCCTCAATCGAGGTGTCGCCGTGGTTGATCACCGCAAGCAGGCGCACGAACGGAAAATCCGGATTGGGCCGCGCGTGCAACATAACCGTGTCCCCGGCCGCAACCATTCCGGTCTGCAGCACACGATAATACCAGCCGCTGCGCCCGCTGCGCACCATCGCCTTGGGGAGTCTGTTGTTCTCGAACCGCAACGCGAATTTGAAGCAGGGCTGCCGCGGCTGGCATACCTGCAGCAGCGCGCTGCCAACCGCATGCACATCACCAACGTAGATGTCCGCCTCGACCATGCCCGCGATCGCCAGGTTCTCCCCCACCCCGCCCGGCACGAACAGCGCCGCGTGCTGCGGAAATTCCGTCGCCCAGGCCGCGTAATGTGAAATGGCGTAGGCGTACACGGCCTTGTCCGGCCCGCCATGCACGCGCAGATCGGCCTGCTCGTCACCCGCCAGCCCCAGTCGGCCCACCGCCACCGGTCCCGCCACGGCGTGCTTGACGAACCCGCTGGGCTCCGCCTCCGGTCCCAGCGGTGCCACGCGGCCTACATGCAGCGAAACAACCCGACCTATGATCGGACTTTCGCTCATCGCGTATCCCCCGACAGATTGCGCGGCAGGCTGGCCAGAAACCGCCGGAATGGCGCGATCGTGTTCAAACCGAATACCCGCATCAACGCCTGCTCGATAGCGCCCACCGCATCCCCCACTGGCTCCCCCGCGAAATCTCAGACAACGGCGCGCCACCACAGCCAGGATCGCGGAAAGCTGGCGAACAAGCTATCGATCGCGCGCTCCTTTTTGATTATCGGCCGCACTCCCGGCCGAATGAACGACATGGATCGGGATCGGCAGCGTCCCTACGCGGCGACACCGCGCAGCACCCGTGCCTCGTGAATGGTATCGGTGCGCTCCGCCAGCAACCGGGCACCGTCAAGCGCAGTCCCGGCGGCCGCCTGTATCCGGACTCGCACCGGACCCTCCACCAGCGCGGCCCGCAATTGCGCACGCAGCACCTGCTCCGCGTCGAGCAATCCGCCGATCAGAGCCACCGGAACCGGTTCGGGGAGGCCGCAGCGCGCGACCGCCGCCCGAGTCGTCGTCACGAGGGCGCGCACCGCCTGAGCAAGCAGGTCGCCGGCAACCGCATCGCCCGAAGCGGCCGCGCGTATGACGTTGCCGGCGAAGCGCGCGGCCTGCCGGGCCGGGTTCGCGTCGCTGCCGATCGCCGCCGGCAGGTCAGCGATGGCACCGAAGCGCGCCAAAGCCGCTGCGCACAGGGAGGTCGGCAGGCCGCGCCCGTCTTCGGCCCGCAGGACAGAACGCAGGCCCGCGAGGCCGAGCCAGGCGCCACTGCCGTCGTCGCCCAGCCACGGCCCGCACCCGTCAACCCGCGTAAAGGCGCCGTCGCCACCGACGCCGATCGCAACGGCACCGGTGCCGACCGCGAGCACCACGCCGGGCTCTCCCGCGAGGGCGCCGGCATGCGACGTGACCGCGTCGCTCGTCAGGGCCAGCCGCCTCGCCAGCAGCGCGACCAGCAGACGCTCCGCCAGCTCCTGCGCGGCAGCCGGCGCGCTCAGCGCCCCCGCGGCGCCGATCGCAACGGTGGCAGCGCAGGCCAGCCCCGCTCGTTGCAGCAGCTTCCGGACGACCGCCAGGATCGCGCGTTCCGCCGTGGCGGTGCCGTTCAGTGCGGCAAGCCCGGCCGCCCCCGGTCCCTCCGCGTCGAAACGCCCCGCCCCGGTCCAGAGCGCGGCACGGCATCCGGTCTTGCCGAGATCAACCGCCAGCACGCCGGTCATGCCGCGGAACCTCCCGCGCCGCTTGTCGGGCGCTGATCGCAGCCGGATGCTGGCCCAGGGCTCGATCTGGTCGAGCGTGACCGTTCCCCCGCGCGCCAGTTCCAGCCCGGCGACGAGCGTGCTGGCGACGGCGGCGCGGCACTGCAGATCGCGGGCGGGCATGTCGGCGGCGATCGCCGGCAGGAAGCGCGCGAATTCGTCCCCCTCGGCGCCGTCGTTCAGCAGGTGCCAGATGCGCGCGATCGCATCGTTGACCCGCCAGATTTCGGGCCACCGGGGCCGATAGAATTCCACCCACGCCGGCAGGCGCAACGCCACCAGGCAGGCGCGCAACAGCTCCGTGAGGTCGCCTTCCCGCCCGGCCGGCGCGCTCTTCGCGGCACCACGCGGGAACACGTCCCGCCCGAGCTGGAGCCGCCGTTCAAGCCAGTCGGCCGCCGCCAGCATGCGGGCGCGTTCGAGCAGAAGCTGCCGCAGGGCCTCGGCCTGCGTGGTGCGCGGCGCGGGCTTCCGGCGCGGTCGCCGGCAACAGCAGCCGCGAGCGCAGCCAGGCCAGCGTCGCCGCCATCACCAGCCACTCGCCCCAGCAGCCGAGCGACATCGCCGATGCCGCCGGCGACGGCGCCTTCCCGCGGGCGAGTGCGGCCTCCAGCGCCGCGGCGAACGCCCCGATCAGGTCGGCGATCGGCAGGCGGGCGAGGTCGATCCGCTCGTCCCGCGCCATTTCCAGCAGCCAGTCGAGCGGCCATTCGAAGCCCTTTGCCCGCAGCACCGGCGCATCGGTTGCGGACTCGCGCCGCGGCGTGTCCTCCCAGCCGGCCTCCTCGGCGCCAGCACGCCGGCGCGCCCTCCGCCGGGGCGGCGATGTCCATCACCTGTCTTCGGCGCCGGCGGCGTCGTAGCTCGGACGGATGTCGAAGCGCAGCGGCGGCCAGGCCGCGCGCAGACGCAGCAACGCCCGCCACGGCGTCCAGTCCGCCGACCAGAAATCCACCCGGAAGACCGCCTCCCCCGCCGCCGCGTGAAGCGGATTGCCGGCGGCGTGTCGATCTTCGGCGACATGGCGCAGCGCCTCGGTGGTGCCCCAGTGCTGCCCGAGCCAGGAAAGCGCCTCCGGGTGATCGGGGCCGAGACGCAGGATGGCGTCGGGCACCGGCAGCAGCGCGTGCAGATCGAACGGACAGGCGCGGCTGCGCCCGACGCGCGCGCAGGCTGCCGCCTGGCGCGCGGCGACCGCCTCGCGCAACTGGCCGGCCAGCACCCGCGCGCCGGCGAGGCTCAGGGTCCGTTGCTGCGGCGCCGGCGGGGCCGCCAGCAGCAGGAACCAATCCTCGGCCAGCGCGTCCAAATCGAGCTGCCAGGGGATGATCCCGGCGCCGGCCGCCGCTGCGCGGAAGGACAGCGACCTTTCCTTCAGGTCCGCTGATCGTCAGGCGATGCTGCAGCCAGTCGGTATGCGGCAGGCGCAACGGTGCGGCACTGGCACCGCCATCATGCCGGTGCTCCGACGGCGCCGGACGGCGCTACCGTTTCCTCCCGGTCGGTGAGCGCCGCCGCCGTACCGGCAGCAATGCCATCCGGCACCGCCGCCTCAGGCGGCGCAGCGACCTCTGCTTCCCATGCCGGCGCAGGAATTGCCGCGTCGGGCGCGGCGGCGCCTTGTCGCTGTCCCAGCCAGGCTGACAGCGCCTCCGCTGCGTCGCTCGCCTGGTCCGCGGCCGAGCGCGCCATCTGCTCAGGTCGCCTTCGTCGAAACGGCGCGACGCGCCCGGCCCGGCCGCTTGTCGCGGCGCCGCAGGATGCGGCGGATGGCGTCGGCACCGAGCCGGCGGTGCTCGACATTGCCCCAGCGGTCGACCTTGCGGAACACCGGCCCGAAGCCGCACTCCGAGGCCCGCATCCAGTCCTGCAGCGCCCGCACCGGGCAGGAAGCCTCGGCCCGGGCGATGGTGACCATCGCCGGCGCGGCGTCCGGCGCGCGCCGGATCAGCAGGTCACAACCGTCCGCGGTGAACCGCAAATCCTCGGCGTCGATGGCAACCAGGGCGGCCCGGCCGAGACCGGTCGCGGCGGCAAGCTGCAGCAGGGCGCGGTCGCGCAAGCCGGCGAGGTTGCCGGGGCAGGCGCCGGCCATCCGGGCGAGACGCGGGCCGGACGGCGGCAGCGGACGGTGCGGTCCCGGTGCCGCCTGGCGCTTGACGGCGCGCAAGGCGCGGCGCGCCGCCGGATCGGCATCGGGCGGCGGCAGAGAACGGGCCCGATGGGCATGGGCGATGGCGGCGACCCGGCGGTCGAGCGCACTGCGGCTGAGCGTCGGGACGAGCGCGGCCAGATAAGATGCGAGTGTCGCGGCCGTGGCCGGCAGACTGGCGTGCCCTTGACTGCGGCACCACTCCGAGAAGTGGCGCCAGTCGGCGGCATAGGCCCGGCTGGTCGCCGGCGCGAGCTTCCGGTCCGAACTCCCCGCCGCCACGGACATGCCGGGCGCCGCCGTCGCGGCGCTTGCCGCCTCCCCGCTGAGCCCCCTGCCCGCCTCGCCGTCCATCCGCCTGCGTCTCCGTGTGCCCCTCGTCCGTCGCCTTCGGTGTCGCTTTGCTTTGAGCATTGCACTCGGATATATTGAATATCAATTAGTTAGCCTTTGCGCATTGCACTCTGGCTTGGCCTTTACGACTGCACTGTGCGGCAAATTCACCCTTTGCGACTGCACTGTGTGGCGCTGAAAGCATCGCGTGCGAGAGCGACGCCATGGCGGGTAGGCTGTCGGCATGGACGAAGGAGACCCGCCCCCGCCCGTTGATGTCCAGCTGCGGCTCGACGGGTTTGCGGGCCCGCTCGATCTGCTGCTGGAACTCGCGCGCCGGCAGGAAGTTGACCTCGGCCAGATCTCGGTGACTGCCCTCGTCGATCAGTACCTGTCAGCCACCTCGGACATCGGGCGCGTTGACCTCGCGCGCGCGGCCGATTGGCTGGTGATGGCGGCGTGGCTGGTCTGGCTCAAGTCGCGGTTGCTGCTGCCGAAGGACGTGGAGGAAGCACGGCAGGCCGAAACGGCGGCGAAGACCCTCACCGACCGGCTGGCCGCGCTGGAACGTATTCGCACTGCCAGCGCTTGGCTCGAGCAGCGACCGCAGCTTGGACACGACATCTTCGGACGGGGGCGCCACGACGACCTTGCGCCGGTCAGGCTGGAGTCGGCAGGCTACGTTGGGCTGCTCGAGGCGGCTGTCGCTGTCCTGCAAACCACCCTGCCGCCGGAGCCGCCCGAAGCTTCCCACCCTCCGCGGCCGAGGTTCTGGACGCCATACCAGGCGTTGGCGCGGATGCGGCAATTTGTCGCCGGGTTGCCGGATGGCAGCGACCTGTTGCTGTTCGTGCCGCAGCTGGCGCCCGACCTGCCGGCGCTTTCCCTGCGCACGCGGGTGGCCGTGTGCAGCACGCTGGTGGCGGGCCTGGAGCTGGCCCGCGGGGCCGAAATCCGGTTGCAGCAGGCGGAAACCTGGGGGGCGGTCACAGTCCACGCAGCCGGCGAGATGTCGGCAGAGCAGGATGCGGGCAGCCAGGTCAGCGTGAACGCCTGACGTTCAGTTCCCACGGGCGGTGTCCCAACCGGTTGGCGCTCGAAGCCGTGCTTCGTCCCGCTGATGTGGGAGGTGGTAGGGTGTGGCCCGGGAACAGCGCAAAGACCCGCAATGGAGCGGCACATTGTCGCCGGGGCTGTGGTGGACCATGCCGGCGGCCGCTGGCGTGTCGAGCGCCTGCTTGGGGCCGATGCTGTGGTTCTGCGCAACGAGGCCGGAGAAGTTGTCTCGGCTGACCCGGCAAGGATCGGCTTTCCAGACGACATCGCGCTCACTGCGCCGGGCAGCCCCAGGAACGAGCTTCGCTACACCGATGCCGAGTGGTCCGAAGCCGCAAGGCGGCTTGATCTGCTGACGGCGTTGGCCTGTTTGCCGCGCCGCGGCCGCGCGGATGTCGATCGGGTTGGGAAGGAACTCGGCGTGGGCCGGCGGCATGTCTTTTCGCTGCTTCGCCAGGTGCAGGCCGGTGCCGGGATCACGGCATTCCTGCCCAGCCGCAAGCCGCGCGCCAGGCGCCTGGACGCTGCCGTTGAGGCGATCATCACGCACGAAATCGAGCAGCACTACGCCAGGGCAAACCGTCCGAGCCTCAGCTCCCTCTGCGACGAGATTGGCAAGCGATGCCGTGTCGCCGGGCTGCTGCCACCATCCTGGCGCGCTGTGCAGGCGCGCGTTCGCGCCACCGATCAGGCATGGCTGACCGGGCGGCGACAAGGCCCGATCGCAGCACGGTCATTACGCCTGCTGACCGGCGCGCACCCCGGCGCAGCGGCGCCGTGGCAGCATGTACAAATCGACAGCACGCCCTGCGACATCCGTCTCGTCCGGGAGGACGACAGGACCGTGATCGGCCGCCCGAACGCGACCTTCGCGATCGACATCTTCAGCCGCGTGGTCCTTGGCTTCTCGATTTCGCTTGAGGTGGCCTCGACGCTGACGGTCGCGACCTGTCTCGCCCACGCCTGCCTTCCCAAGGACGACTGGCTGGCAAAGCGGGATCTGCCGAACGTTCATTGGCCGGTCTGGGGCCGGCCCGGCACGCTCGAATACGACCGGGGGACCGAGAACGAGGCGCGCGGCATTCAGCGCGGCCTGCGGCGGTACGGTATCCACTCCAAGGTGCGGGCCACCGGCCATCCCGAGCAACACGGCACCATCGAGCGCCTGATCGGCACGATGATGCGCATCGTCCACGGGTTGCCTGGCACGACCTGGAGCAACGTGAACGAACGCGGCGAGAGCGAACCTGACAAGCAGGCCTGTCTCAGCCTGCCGGAACTCGAGCGCATCCTGGCGCTTGTCATCGACAGCTACAACCACGCAGCCCATGCGGGCATCGGCGACCGTCCGCTCGATCGCTATCTTGCGTACTATCGGCGCCCCGACCTGCCGGACCGCGAGCGCATTCCGCCCCGGCTTTCCGCCGATCGCCTGCTGCTCGATTTTCTTCCCTTCGAGACGCGGGCGCTGACGCGCTGTGGCATCAAGCTGTTCCGCGTCGACTACAGCTCGGTGGTGCTGTTGCCGCTCTGGCGGCGCGACAACCAACA
>CAVQNU010000010.1:0-3296 GCA_963714255.1 uncultured Alphaproteobacteria bacterium | reverse complement strand
CTGTCGCTGGCGGCGTGAACGCGCGCAAAGTTGGCGCGTTTTTGTTGCGGATGTGATGGTTAGAGGCCGCGCGGTGCCGACGTGGGCAGGACCGGGGCGCTGGCGGACAACCATGCGCGTTCTTCGGGTGGGTTTTGCCCCGTGCGGGCACGTGAGCGGCCCGGTTGGTCGCCGCCGGCGGCGGGCTGGACGGGCTCATCGAGTAACGTGGCCAGCCTGTGGCCGCCGGCGGCGAGCGCGCGGGTCAGAACGTGCGATCGTCGATGGGATCGTTGCCGCCGGCGGCGAGGTCAGCGGCCTCATCGTGGCCCTGTTCCTCGCGAACCAGGTCCTGGATCTGTTGGGCGTAGAGGCTTTCGACCGCCTCGCGCAGGTCGTCGAGCAGTTCGACGACGGCGCGCGCCTGTTCGGGCGTCCACAGGGTGGGGATGAGGACGTGGGTCGCCCAGGGGCGCTTGGCCGCAGAAGCGGCGGTGGTTCGGCTGGCCCGGTCATGTTTTTGCACCGCGGCGCTTGCGGGCGCGCTGCTCGGTGCGTTCGCGGGCCTCCTTGAGGCGGTAGGATTCGCCATCGATGGCGATGATCTCGGCGTTGTGCACCAGGCGGTCGATCAGCGAGACGACGCAGGTGGCGTTGGGGAAGACCTGGCGCCATTCGGCGAACGAGAGGTTGGTGGTGATCAGCGTGCTGCGGGCCTGGTAGCGTCGCGACACCAGCTCGAACATGACGTCGGCATGGCGGTTGGAATAGGAGAGGTAGCCAACTTCGTCGATCACGAGCAGCTGGGGCCTGGCGTAGTGGCGCAGCCGGCGGCGCAGGGCGGAATCGCTGTCGAGCGCACAGAGATCGCCGAGCAGTTGGCCGGCGCTGGCGAACAGCACGGTGTGTCCGGCGATCAGCGCCTGATAGGCGATGTTCTGCGCCACCATCGACTTGCCGACGCCGTTGGGGCCGACCAGGACGATGTTGGCAGCATCCTGCAGGAAGTCGAGTGCCATGAGCGCCTCGATGGCGGCGCGGTCGCAGCGCTTCGGCCAGGCCCAGTCGAAGTCGCAGAGGGGCTTGAAGCGGCCGATATGCGCGTCCTTCAGCCGCCGTTCCAGGCTGCGCCGGCGGCGTTCCTGCTCCTCCCAGTCGAGCAGTTTCGCAACCCAGTCGGCGCCGGTGACTTCCGGCCAGTGTTCGAGCAGGCCGTGCAGGTTGAGCGCCTTGGCGCGGGCGCGCAGCGCATCTGAATCACTCATCGGCAGCGTCCTTGAGCTGGTCATAGGTTTCGAGCGCATGCGGCCGCACCGGCGCATCGCGCGCCTGCACGCCGGCCGGCAGTTCGACGGCAACCGGCGGCGCTTCTCCGCGCTGCCTCTCGCCGGCGCTCCAGCGCGAGGCGAACCGCATTCGGGTGCGGCACGCCGCGGTCGAGCGCTTCGCGGACGGCGACCTGCAGTTCGGCGGCGCCGTAGCGATCGAGCAGCCGGGTCAGGCCCACGGTGATGGCGCCCAGATTGGCGCCGCGCTCGGCGGCGCGCAGCAGCAGGTCCTTGCTGGCCGGGACCGCCTGGGCGAGGCGGTCGGTGGCACGATGCTGGCGCGCGGCGCGCTTGTTCGCGACCAGTGCCTGGATGTGCTCGTCCTGCTCGATCTGCGCGCCCTTGTCGTAGCTGCGGCGATGGCACGCGACCACCTGCGTGCCGTCGACGACCCGCACCTCGTGCGTATCGGCGAGCACGGTCAGCACCCGGCGGACATGGGTGTGCGGGACGGAATAGTCGTTCAGGTCGAAGCGCACGTAGGGCGTCTTGCCGACTTTGACGGCGACGCGCTCGAGCAGTGGCACGGGATTGTCGGGTGGCTTCATCAGGTGGGCGACTTCCGCGATGAATACCTCGCGCACCGTGCGGTCCGGCTCGCCAGGACAACGCCGGTCGGCGGCGAGACCGCTGCACCAGTGCTCGGCCTGGGCATTGAGGTCGTCCAGATCGGTGAAGCTGCGCGCTGCGAAGAAGGCCGCGCGGATATATCCGATGGCACGCTCGACACGGCCCTTTTCGTTGCCGCGGGCGACTGCCACAGGACGTGGCTCGAAGCGGTAGTGTCCGGCGAAGTTCAGCAGGGTCGGATGGAAGCGGATGGCATCGCCGCGCCGTTCCAGCACCGCGCTCTTGAGATTGTCGTAGAGCAGGACACGCGGAACCCCGTTCCATGCGGTGAACGCCGCGGCATGGCCGCGCAGAAAACTCTCCATCCGGGCATCGAGGCAGAAGCGCAGGAAGATCTGCCGCGAGTGGCTCAGCAC
The DNA here is from genome assembly GCA_963714255.1 of uncultured Alphaproteobacteria bacterium. GTDB lineage: Bacteria > Pseudomonadota > Alphaproteobacteria > Acetobacterales > Acetobacteraceae > Rhodovastum. The sequence goes on along the minus strand of CAVQNU010000010.1, from coordinate 1,003 downwards.
CATGACGAACGCCATCAGCGGGCGCCGGGCGCGACCGATCTGCAGATGGCCGAAATGCCCCCAGTCCACCTGCGCCTGCTCGCCGGGCAGGCTGCGCAGCCGCAGATACGCCTCCGCCGGGCGGCGTGGCCGGTGCAGAGCAATGAGGTGGCGGAAGTGATCGGAGCGGCCAGGATAGCCACGCTCGCGCGCCATCGCGAACAGCCGGCTGGCGGTCAGGGTCGGGAACTTCGCCAGCGTCTCGCGGATGAACGGCAGATAGGCATCGATCTGTGACGGCCGCGGCGCGGCGCCGATCTCCGGCAGTCCGGCTTGCGCCAGCACCCGGCGCACCACGGTGTGGTGCACGTGCAACTGCCGGGCGATGGTGCCGACCGTCCATTTCTCGGCGTGGTAGTAGCGCAGAATCTGCGCTTCGATGTCAGGCGGCGTCACCATGGCGTGCGGGTCCCGTCCGGTCGTGTCCAATCCGGACGCGACGATGCCGGCGGCGACGCAGGAACCTCTGGCGGAGCAGCGGCAGGCAGCGGCGGCCGCACCAGTGGCAGTGCGGAACCGGGGGCCGGAGGCCGTCAGCAGAGGAAACGTCGGCGGGCGGGGGCGTCATCGCGTCCGGCGGCAGCAGACCATCCGCCGCCGGCGGGGGTGAACCGTGATGCGTCACTATTTCTTGTCGCGCCCGGTAGCGGCCTTGCCGCGCGGCGTGCTTCCGGCCGCCGCGAGCGGTCTTCTGGTAGCGCTGGCCGGCCGCGATGACGTTCTGTCGTCGGGCTCGCGAAGCGCAGCCGTGGTTGCAGTAGACCTGGCCTCGGTCGCAGCAGTTGCAGATGATCACCTGATCGCGGCAACCCGCGCACAGGAACAGGCGGCCGGATGCGGCCTCGGTCTGCCCTCGATCGCAGACAAGACGTGGACGAACGCCTTCATCGGCAGGATACTCGTCCTGCATTCGTGCCCGGCACGGTGTGGGGCACGGCGTCATGGCTGTTCAACGCTACGCCAC
>CAVQNU010000009.1:0-98362 GCA_963714255.1 uncultured Alphaproteobacteria bacterium | reverse complement strand
CCGATCGGCACGCTGGGCGACATCCTGGCGTGGTTCCCCTACGCGGCAAGGTTCGGCCAGGTGCATGGCTGCCGGCTGACCTGTGCCATGTCGGGCCTGATCATTGCCCTGCTGCGCGACGCCTATCCGGACATCCGCTTCGTCACCCATGAGGAACTGGTCGAGCAGAAACTGCAGGACACCGTCTACGCGACCTATTGCCTGGGTCTGTTCTTCGACGATGCGCAGAACGTGTGGCAGCCGACCGATTTCCGCCATGTCGGGCTGCACCGCACCGCCGGCTACATCCTCGGCGTCGATCCGGCCGAGGAGGCCGCCCGCCTGGGCCTGCCCGACGAGGGAAGGCCGATCGACGAGCCCTATGTGTGCATCGCGGTGCAAAGCTCGTCGCAGTGCAAAAAATGGAACAACCCGCATGGCTGGCGCGAGGTGATCGCCTTCCTCAAGGCCAGCGGCTACCGGGTGATCTGCATCGACCAGCAACCGGTGCACGGCCAGGGCATGGTGTGGACCCATGTTCCGCATGGCGCGGAGGATGAAACCGGCGACCGGACGCTGGCCGAACGGGTGCGCTGGCTGCGCCATGCGGCGGCGTTCGTCGGCCTGTCCAGCGGGCTTGCCTGGCTCGCCTGGTCGGCCGGCGTGCCGGTGGTGATGATCAGCGGCTTTACCCATCCGACCAACGAGTTCACCACGCCGTACCGGGTGATCAACTGGCACGCCTGCAATGGCTGCTGGAACGACGTACGGCAACGTTTCGACCACAAGGACTTCCTGTGGTGCCCGCGCCATGCGGGCGAGCCGCGGCAGTTCGAATGCACACGGCTGATCACAGCGGCGCACGTCAATCAGGTGATCCAGCGCCTGCCGGGCTTCGGCGCCCATGCCGGGCACGACCGCAGTATCCACGAAACGAGCTAACAGGGGAGTTCCGCCATGACCACCATCGTCACCGCTACGTCCGCCAATCCAGCCAACGGCTATACCATCGGGGCTGGCACGGAACTGATCGTTTCCTCCGGCGGCACGGCCAGCGGCAACACGGTGGTCGGCGGCGGGATCGTAAATGTTCTCTCCGGCGGCACGGCCAGCGCGACGACGGTGAGCAATGGCGGGGTCGACAACCTGTCTGGCGGCAAGGATGTCGGTGCCGCAGTGAAGACCGGCGGCACCCAGAATGTGTCGGCCGGCGGCACGGCCAGCACGACGACGGTCAGCGGCGGCGGTTTCGAGAACGTGTCCGCCGGCGGCACGACCGTCAACACCAAGGTGAGCAGCGGGGGCATCGCATTTGTCGCCTCCGGCGCCACCGCCAGCAACACCACGGTGAGCAGCGGCGGCCTCGAGATCTTGTTCCCTGGAGCCAGTGCGACCACGACTGTCAAGAGCGGCGGCTGGTTTTTCGTGCCCGGCGGCGCCAACGTAACGAGTTCGTCCTACCAGGCGGGCGCCAACGTCGTCTCCGCCGGGGTATTGATTGTCGACACGAATACCGACGCGTTCACAAGCGCCGCCAGCGTCTCGGGAACCGTCAGCGCGGGCGTTGCCGTCCTCGTCGCCTCCAACGGCTTCACCAGCAACGCCGTGATCACCAACGGTGGCGAAGTGGATGTGTTCGCCGCCGGCGTGGCCTCCGGCACCGTTGTGAGCAGCGGTGGCGAGCAGCTGCTGTACACCGGCGGCGTCGCCAGCAACACGGTTCTCAGCAGCGGCGGCCTGCAGGCGGTATTCTCCGGCGGCACGGCGCAAAGCACCACGGTGGACAGTGGCGGCGAGCAGTTTGTCTTCTCCAATGGCGTTGCCAGTGACACGATTATCAACAATAGCGGCATCGAAACGGTATCCTCCGCCGGCAGCACTTTCAGCACCACGGTGCTCAGCGGCGGTGAGGAGCTCGTGTCCAAAGGCGGCAGCACCCTTGACGCCAATGTGAGCAACGGCGGCTTCGAGGTGGTGTCCGCCGGCGGCACCACAACCGCAACGTATGTCTCCAGCGGCGGCGCCGAAGTCGTGTGGGCCGGCGGCACGACCACCGGCACCGTTCTGTCGTCGGTCGGCGTTGAGTATGTGTACTCCCATGGCGTTGCCAGCGGCACCCAGGTGAACGCCAACACGGCCGAGATCCTGTTCCCCGGCGGCAGCGCCACCAGCACGAGCCTGCAGACCGGCGGGTTTCTCTTTGTGCCCGGCGGCGCCTCGCAGACGAGCACGAGCCTCGATGGCGGCACAATCGTCTCGACCGGCATCCTGGTGGTGAACGTGCCAGGGGGGTCCATCACCTCCACCAGCACGCTGTCGGGAACCATCGGGTCGGGCGTCGCCGCTTACGTCGCGAGCGGCGGCACCGTGAGCAAGGCCACGGTCAAGAACGGCGGCATCGTGGACGTGTTCTCCGGCGGTCGTGCCATTAGCGACACCGTCAGCAGCGGCGGCACACAGATCGTGTTCACCGGCGGCACGGCCAACAAGACCACGCTGCGCAGTGGCGGCACCCAGGGTATCCTGTCCGGCGGCACCGCCAGCAATACTGTCGTCAGCAGCGGCGGCAACGAGGTGGTGCTGTCCAGCGGCACGGACTTCACCACCAGCGTGCTCAGCGGCGGCACCGAAAGCGTGACGTCCGGCGGCATCGCCGAATCGACCAGCGTGCTCAGCGGCGGCACCGAGACCGTGTCGTCCGGCGGCGCCACCCAAGGGACCATTGTGCTCGGCGGCGGCAGCGAGACCGTGCTTTCCGGCGGCACGACCACGAGCACCGTGGTGAGCAGCGGCGGCTTCGAAATCGTTTCCGCCGGCACGACCACAAGCACCGTCGTCAGCAGCGGCGGCACCGAGACCGTGTCATCCGGCAGCGTGAGCAGCCGTACCATTGTGAACAGCGGCGGCACCGAGACCGTGAACTTCGGCACCACCATCAGCACCACGCTGGACGGCGGCACCGAGGCCGTCACCTTCGGCTCGGCGGTCAGCACCACGGTGACCAGCGGCGGCACCTTGAGCTTCAGCTTCGGCTCGGCGATCGACACCACGGTGGCCAGCGGCGGTACCCTGGCCCTGCAGGGCGGCACCGCCATCGGCACCATTTTGAGCGCCGGCGGCACCGAGGTGGTGTCCAACGGCGCCACGACCACCGGCACGACGGTGAGCAGTGGCGGCACGGAGCGTATCCTGTTGGGCGCGATCGACCGCAACTCGGTGATCAGCAGCGGCGGGCTGGAGTTCATTTCCTTCGGTGGAACCATCAGCAACGGAACCCTGATCAGCGGCGGTACGCTCGCTGTCCTCTCGGGCGGCAACGTGAAGGACGGCCTCACTCTCACCAGTGGCGGCGATGCGGTACTTTCGGGAACGACGTCGGCCGGGCAGACGGTGACGCTCGCGGGCCAGAACGATATTCTTGAACTCGGCACCCCGTCCGCCTTCGCGGCGACGATCAGCGGGTTCGCCGCGACCGATGAGTTGATCATCGGCGGCTTCGGCAGCGGCACCAAAGTGTCATTCGCCGGGGGCGTGCTGACGGTCACCAGTGGAACCGGCGCGCAAGCCAAGCAAGTGAAGCTGACCCTGCAGGGCAGCTACACCGGTACCTTCCAGGCGGCGCCTGTCACCGGATCGGTCATCAGCGGCGTACCCCACGTCACCGGCACTCTCGTGACATACACCATCTGACGTTGCGGCAATACCGCTGCCGGCGGGCAGGCACAGAAGGCCCGCCGGCAGCGTTCAACCCTGGCCAACCGGCGGGGCACCGGCACAGGCCGGAGTGGATCGCATGTGAGCGTCGGCGGAATCGCGTCGCCCGAAGCCGGTATTCCGCGGCAACGAAGGACCCCGATGGTGGCAGGCTGGACCGAGCAGCAGGAAAACCTCATCCGCCTGGCGGCGCGGCAACTGTTCTTCGTCGGCGGCGCGCCGCGTTCCGGCACGACCTGGCTGCAGTACCTGCTCGACAGCCATCCCGATGTCTCCTGCCGCGGCGAGGGATTGTTCGGGAAACATCTGGCAGCGCCGCTCGAAAAACTGATGGCGGAACGCGGTCAGGCGCTCGCGGCCAAGAACAGCGCCGTGTTTCGTGAGCTGAACGGCTATAAGCTGCCGCCGGCGGAGGATACCGAGGTCCTGTTCGGCACCGCCGTGCTGCTGGCGCTGGCCCACCAGTCCGCCGGCAAACCCTGCCGGGCCATCGGCGAAAAAACCCCCGAGAACGTGTTTCTGTTCGCCCGGCTGAAACGCCTGTTCCCCGCCGCCAAGCTCATTGCCATCGCCCGCGACCCGCGCGACGTGCTGACCTCCGCCTGGCATTTCTTTCACCGGCCAGCGCCAGGGGAAGACGAAGCCGCGGCCAAGATGGCCTTCATCGGCTCGGCACTGCCGTCGCTGAATAACGGCGCGCGCACGATGCTGGCCGTCAGGCAGGAATTCCCCGCCGACTGCCTGCTGGTGACCTATGAGCGCATGCAGGCGGGGCCGGAAGCGGTGGCGGCGGCGTTGTTCGGCTTCCTCGGCGTGTCGGACGAGGCCAGCCTCGTGGCGGACTGCGTCGCCCGCACGTCCTTCGCCGCGATGTCGGGCGGGCGCTCGCCGGGGGCGGTGCGGAACGGGTCGTTCTTCCGGGCGGGCGTGGTCGGGGACTGGCGGTCGACCTTCAGTGCTGAAATGAATGCGCTGATGCTGCGGGAGCTTGGGTGGATGTTTCCGCATTTCGGCTGGAGGGAGTAAGGAAGGCCAGGGCTCTGCCCTGGACCCCATTACTTAAGGTGCGGGGTCCAGGGGCCTCTCGGCCCCTGGCGGGTCCAGGGCGGAGCCCTGGCCTTCCTTTCCTTGCCGCCGCCGGAGTGACTAACCAAGTGGCCCATTTCGCCTTCCTGGCGCCGCCCTATGCGGGGCACATCAACCCGATGCTGGCGATCGCCGCCGCCCTGAGCGTGCGCGGCCACCGGGCCACGCTGCTGCACACCGGCGCGCCGCAAGCAGCCCCCGCCGGGGTCGCAACGCGCCAGCTCGATCTGCCGCCGCCCGGTCCGGTGCCGTTCTCGCCGCTCGCGCCGGTGCGGCTGACCGCGCGGCGCACCGCCTCGCTGTTGCAGGTGCTGCCGGCGGCGCTGGCCAGGCTCGACCTGACGGCGCTGGTCACCGACCAGCTGGAACCGGCCGGGGCGCTGGCGGCGGCGTCGCTTGGCCTGCCGTGGATTTCGGTGGCCAACGCGCTGGCGGTCAACCGCGAGCCCGGCGTGCCGCCGCCTTTTACCGGCTGGAGCTGGCGTCCGGGCGTGGCCGGGCTGAACCGCAACCGTGCCGGCTGGCGGGTGCACGACTTTTTCATGCGTCCGCTGTCATGTGTGATCGCCGGCTGGGCGCAGGCGCATGGTCTGCCGCAGCGCGATCTGGACGACACGTTTTCGCCGATCGCCCAGCTTAGCCAGATGGTGCCGCGGCTGGACTTCCCGCGCGCGGCCCTGCCGGTCGGGTTCTCCTATGTCGGCCCGCTCCGGCTGCCCCCGCCGGCGGCGCCGGCGTGGTCATGGGGCGGGCGGCGGCGGGCGGTATTCGCCTCGCTTGGGACGTTGCAGGGGCACCGGGCCGGCCTGTTCCGCGATATTGCCCGCGCGGCGCAGGCATGCGACGCGGATCTGTTGATTGCCCATGGCGGCAGGCTGGCCCCGCACGAGGCCAGCACGTTGCCGGGCAGGCCGATCGTGCGCGACTTCGTGCCGCAGGCCGAGGTGTTGGCGGGTGCGGCGGCGCTGATCGGCCATGGCGGCATGAACACGGTGATGGATGCGCTGGCCGCCGGCGTGCCTGCGGTCCTGGTACCGCTGGCTTTCGAGCAAGCCGCTATCGCTGCCAGAGTGGTCCGCGCCGGAGCCGGGATCGTGGTGCCCGGCCGGGTGTTCCGCGCCCGCCGCCTGCGCACGGCGTTACGGGCGGTGCTGGACGACCCGTCGTACCGGGCGGCGGCCGGCTTGCTGCAGGCCGAGGCGGTGCAGGCCGGCGGGGCGGCGCGTGCCGCCGAGATTATTCTGCGCGCCGTGGCGCTGGGCAGGCCGGTTGCCGCCTGAGGCCTGATGTTTTCTTAACGAATGGGGTCAAGGGGCCTCCCGGCCCCTTGCGGGTCCAGGGCGGAGCCCTGGCCTTTCTTCACTGACGTTCCCTAATGTACCACACCCCTTCCCTCCCCGTGCATGTCATTGATCAGGATCAAAGCGCGCCACCCGCCGCATAGCATAGCCGCTTGACCGACCAACCCTGCGGTCGTGGCCACGAATCGTTCGTTGCTAGCCGTGCACAGCAAGGAGACGAGACTTGGACATGCGCGTCGACCCCGGATTCGCGATCACTGCCAAAAGCTTCACCGGCCGGACCGGCGGGTCCGAGCACTACATCACGGTCGAACCGGCGGGCGACGGGGACTTCGCCAGCCAGCTCGACAGCGTGACGCGGCAATACGCGGAGGCGGTGCGGGTACGCGGCCTGGCGCCGGAAAGTGCCATTTTCCGCCGTATCCTGGTCAGCGACGTGCTGAACCAGGAAGCCGCCGTCAACGCCAGCCCGCTGGTGCAGGACCCGGCCGCCGGCCCGGTCGCGGTGTCGCTGGTGCAGCAGCCGCCGCTGCCCGGGCGTAAAATCGCCCTGCTGGCCTACCATGTGGACGGCGACGCCAGCCTCGCCAAGCAGCTTGTGGCGCCGCGGCACATGGTGGTGCACAAGGCGGGGCTGCGGCATCTCTGGAGCACCCGGCTGGTCAGCGGCCGCCGGGATCATAATGTGTCGAGCTTCGACGAGACCACCGAATTGTTCGAGCAGCTCACCGGGGCGCTGGCCGGGCTGGGCGGCACGCTGGAAGCCGAGTGCGTGCGCACCTGGCTGTATGTCAAAGGCGTGGACGTGTTCTACCAGGGCCTGGTGGACAGCCGCACGGCTTTCTTCGCCCGCCACGGCCTGACCCGCGACACCCATTACATCGCCAGCACCGGCATCGAGGGCGCCGGCGGGCACCGCTACGAGGTGGTGGCGATGGACGCCTATTCCGTGCTCGGCCTGAGGCCGGAGCAGATCGGCTACCTGAACGATTTCGACCTGCTGTGCGCCACCCATGATTACGACGTGACGTTCGAGCGCGGCACCAGCGTGCGCTATGCCGACCGCGCCCATCATTTCATTTCCGGCACCGCCAGCATCGACAAGTTCGGCAATGTCGTGCATCCGGGCGACGTGCTGCGCCAGCTGCACCGCACGCTGGAAAACGTCGAGGGGCTGCTGCGCTCGGGCGGCGCGACGCTGGCCGACATGATGCATCTGACCGTCTATCTGCGCGACGCCTCCGATTTCGACCGGGTGCGCGACTGCCTGCACGAGCGCTGCGCCGGAATGCCGACGCTGGTGGTGCAGGCGCCGGTGTGCCGGCCGGAATGGCTCATCGAGGTCGAGGGCGTCGCCGTCACCGCCAACGACCAACCGGCGCTGCCGCGGTTCTAGCCCGGCCCCGCCGGCACCTGCAGCTCGCCGAGATACGCCTCGCGGATCGCCGGGTTCTCGCGCAGTTCCTGCGCGGTGCCGGACAGCACCACCCGGCCGGTCTGCAGCACATAGGCGCGATGGGCGATCGACAGCGCCATACCGGCGTTCTGCTCCACCATGAAGATCGTGGTGCCCTGGGCGTTGATCTGGCGGATGATGTCGAACACCTGCTCGACATAAAGCGGCGACAGGCCCATCGATGGCTCGTCCATGCAGATCAGCCGCGGCCGTGCCATCAGCGCCCGCCCGATCGCCACCATCTGTTGCTCGCCGCCGGAAAGCGTGCCGGCGATCTGGCCGCGCCGTTCCTTCACGCGGGGGAACAGCGTGTAGACCCGGTCGAGATCCTGCGCGAACCCGGCGCCTTTGGGACGGGTGTAAGCGCCCATCTCCAGATTCTCGAAGACGGTCATGCGCGGGAACAGCCGGCGCGCCTCCAGCACCGGGGCGATGCCGCGGCGCACCCGTTCGCTGGTGGATATGCCCGTGATCTCGGCGCCGTCGAAGGTCACGCGCCCGCTCACCGGGCGCACCACGCCCATGATGGTCTTCATCGTGGTGGATTTGCCGCTGGCATTGCCGCCGAGCAGGCTGACGATCTCGCCGCGGCGAATCGTATAAAAAACGTCTTTCAGGACGTGCAGGTCGCCGTAGTACGTGTTGACCGCATCGAACTCGAGGATCGTGTCGGCGGCTTCAGGCATCGGCCACCTCGCGCGCCGCCCGGCCGAGATAGGCCTGCAGAACCTCCTCATTGCGCCGCACTTCGCCGGGTGTTCCTTGCGTGATCTTCTCGCCGTGGTCGAGCACCACCACGGTGTCGGCCAGGCGCGTGACCACATCGAGCTTGTGCTCGATCAGCAGGATGGTCAGGCCGAGCCCGTGCAGGCTTTTGATCTGTTCGGCCAATTCCAAGGTCTCCGCGGGATTCATGCCGGCGGTCGGCTCGTCGAGCAGCAATAGGCGCGGCCGCGTGGCGAGCGCGCGCGCCACTTCCACCCGCCGGCGGTTGGCATAGGACAGGCCGGACACGGTCTGGCCGGCGCGCGGGGCCAGGCGGTTGCCGAACAGCGCGATGATGTCGTGCGCAATGCGTGTCGCGGCGGCTTCCTCCGCCCGTGTGCGCGGCAGGCGCAGCACCGCGCCGAGCGGGCCGGTGGACAGGCGCGCATGCTGGCCGATCAGCACGTTCTCCAGTACCGTCAGGTTGGGAAACAGGCGGATGTTCTGGAAGGTGCGCGCCACCCCGCGCGCCAGGATGTCGTGCGGGCGCAGGCCGAGGATGTCCGCGCCTTCGAAGCGAATGCTGCCGTCCTGCGCCGCCACCAGCCCGGTGATGACGTTGAACAGGGTTGATTTGCCGGAGCCGTTCGGACCGATGACCGCCACCACCCCGCCGGCGGGAACGGTGAAGGATACCTTGTTGAGCGCCGTCAGCCCGCCGAACCGCACGGTCACGCCGCGCACCTCCAGCGCGGTGCCGCCGCCGCTCTGCCAGCGGCCGATCCGCTCCAGCCCGGTGAAGCCGCCGCGCTGCACGCCGGCCACATTCTGGGCCGCGAAACTGAGGGCTGCGGTTTTGCGCGTGGCCGGGATCAGGCCCTCGCGGCGGAACAGCATCATCACCACCAGGATGACGCCGAAGATCAGCTCGACGGATTCGACGAAATCGACGCGCTGCAGCCAGGCATTGCCGATCAACGCGCCGAACGCATGGGTCCAGGACGTAAGGTCGGGCAGGAACCAGGACTGCAGCAATTGCAGCACCGCCGCGCCCAGCACCACGCCCCATACGCTGCCCATGCCGCCCAGCACCACCATCACCAGCACCATGGTGGAGACCGGAAAGCCGAACATCTCCGGCGTCGCGGTCTGCAACTTCGCCACGTAGAACACGCCGGTCGCCCCGGCGAAGGCGGCGCCGGTGGCGAAAGCCAGCAGCTTGAATTGCACCAGGTTCACGCCCATGGCGGCGGCGGCGATCTCGTCCTCGCGGATCGCCATCCAGGCCCGCCCGATGCGGGAATCGCGCAGGCGGATGGAGATGAAGATCAGCAAGGCCACCAGCGCCACGCCGACGTAATAATACGGCGTGGCATCGACGCCGAAACTCCAGCCGAACAACCGCGGCGCCTGCACGCCGTTCAGTCCGGCGGCGCCGTTGGTCACGCTATCCGCGTTGCGCGCCACAATCGGCACGATTTCGCCGAAGCCGAGCGTGACGATGGCCAGATAATCGCCGCGCAGCCGCAGCGTCGGCGCGCCGAACAGCACGCCGAAGCCGGCAGCGACCAGGGCCGCCACCGGCAGCGCCAGCCAGAACGACAGGGTGAAATGCACCAGGTCCGGCCCGCCCTGGTTCATCTTCTCCACCAGCCCGATGGCGGCGAGCGGCGCCCAGCCCTCATTCCACAGCGGCATCACCTGAAAGCTGGACAATACGCCGTAGCAATAGGCGCCGATGGCGAAGAATGCCGCATAGCCGAGATCGAGCAGGCCAGCGAACCCCACCACGATGTTGAGCCCGAGCGCGAGCATGGCATAGGCGGCGGCGTTCGCCATGCTGTCGATGTCGGCGTCGTTGTCGTGCACGAACGGAAAAACAAGAACGCACACGGTCAGCGCCAACAGGCCAAGCTGGCGGCGGCGCGCGTCGGCGATTGCCGCGATTCGGTGCCGCAGGGCGGCGATCGGGTTCATGCGCCCTCCGTCACGATCTGTTGGGCGCGAGCCGCCCGAGCAGGCCCGCCGGACGGAACACCAGCACGAGCACGAGAATGGCAAAGATAATCACGTCGGCCCAGGCCGAACCGATCCACTGCCCGCCGAACGCTTCGATCAGGCCGATGATCACACCGCCCAGCATCGCCCCCGGCACGTTGCCGATGCCGCCGAGCACGGCCGCTGTGAACCCCCGCAGCCCGGCGTTGAAGCCGATCAGGAAACTGGTGAAGTTGTAGTACAGGCCGAAGATCAGCCCGCTCGCGCCGGCCAGCGCCGAGCCGAGGAAAAACGCCGTCATGATCACCCGGTCGACCTCCACGCCCATCATGCGCGCCGCTTCCGGGTCCTGCGCGGTCGCGCGCATGGCGCGGCCCAGGCTGGTGCGCTGCACGAAGAACGTCAGGCCCAGCATCAGCAGCGTGGCGATGATCCAGATGAGCACTTCGCGCAGCCGCAGCACCGCGCCGCCGATGGGAAACTGCAGCGGCGGCAGCGGATTCGGGAAGTTCTTCGAATCCGCGCCCACGGTCAGCAGGACGCTGTTGAACAGGATATACGACACGCCGATGGTGGTGATCATCGCCGCCGGCCCCTTCACGTCGCGCAAGGGGCGCAGCAAGAAACGCTCGATGCCCACACCGATCATGCCGGTGGCCAGCATGGTCACCGCGAAGGCCGCCAGCAGCACGCCGGCCAGCGGCAGCCCCACCAGAACGGTGTCCTGCCCGGACAGGCCGAATTGCTGCAGCGTCCACAGGGCGATGAACGAGCCCACCATGAACACGTTGAAATGCGAGAAATTGATCAGCTCCAGAATGCCGTAGACCAGGGTGAAGCCGAGGGCCAGCAGGGCGTACATGGCGCCCAGGCTCAGGCCGTTGATGGCCTGCTGCAGGAACAGATCGAATGCGGTCATATGCTCACCCCGCGGCAAGGCGCGCCGGCGCCTGGCCGGGTTTCATGTCCGTGCGTCCGTGCCGGTCAGGCCACCGGTGCGATGCCGACGTACTTGTACTGCTCGGGGCTGTCGAGCGGCTTGGTATCGTCCCGCCTGACCTGAAACACGCTGATGATCTTGTTCTTCAAATCGCCGTTCTCGTCGAACGCGATCGGGCCGAGCAGCGAATCCTCGATGCTGATCGCCTGGATGGCGTCGCGCACCGCGGCACGCGTCACCTCCTTGCTGTTCGCCACCAGCCCCTTCACCGCCTCGATAATGACGCGGGCGCCGACATAGCAGGTGACCGCGAAATCGTCCGGCTGCATGGCGAAACGCTCGTTGTAGTGCCTGATGAACGCGCCGAGCTTCGGATCGTCGGTGACGTGGGGTGCGGCGATCGTGGCGTACCATCCCTCGACGGCGGGAAACCCGGCGGCGGCGAGCAGGTCGGTGCTCTGCATGCCGTCGCCGCCGGCCTTGATCACGTTGGGGATGATTTCGTACGCCTGCTTGGCCAGCTTCACCCCGGCCTGGCCGACACCGCCGAAATACAGTGCATCCGGGCCGAGGCTTTTGATCTTGGTGAGAACAGCGGCGTAATCGGCCGCCTTCGGATCGAGCCGGTCGCGGCCGAGCAGCTTCAGGCCGATCTTCTCCGCCTGTTTCTGGAACGCATCCGCCAGGCCCACCCCGTAGGCGCCGGAATCATCGAGCACATAGACCGATTTCACACGCAGCGTTTGCGCCATGTAGTTGGCCATGTTCGGCCCCTGGTAGGCATCGGTCGCGACGGTGCGGAAATAGACCGGCTTTCCGGCGGGGCGGTACTGGGCGGCGTATTTCGGGTCGGTGATGTCGGGATTGGTGGAGGCGGGGGTGATGATGGCGAGGTTGCCGGCGCTCAGGATCGGCGCCATCGCCTTGCCCGCACCCGACATTTGCGGGCCGATTGCCGCGAGCACGGCACGGTCGGACACCATCTTGCGGGCGTTGGTGGCGGCCTGGGCGGGGTCGTACTGGCCGGCGGTGGCGGTGCCGTCGTCGTATTTTTCCAAGCGGAAGATGATGCCCGGGACTTCGTGGGATTTGTTCGCTTCCTCGAAGGCGAGGATGCCGCCATTGGCCATGCGGACGGCATCGGTGGAGTCGGCTCCGGTGAACGACATGTCCAGGCCGACTTTCACCACCTTGTCGGCGGCGAACGCCGGAGCCGCACCGACGGCCGAAGCAACGACCAGCCCGGCAGCCGCCTTGAATGCGGAACGACGTGTCAGCATGCGGTTGAACTCCCTGGGGGGCGGGACGCTACCAGCGATGGAGACTGCATGCGAGGGTAGTAAGCAAGCAAGGCCAGGGCTCTGCCCTGGACCCGCCAAGGGCCGAGAGGCCCCTGGACCCCGCTACTTAAGTATTGGGTTCCAAGGGCCTCTGGCCCTTGGCGGGTCCAGGGCAGAGCCCTGGCCTTGCTTGCCTCGGAAAACGCACGATCTCTGATCGTGAATTAGAACAGATGCTTGCCCCACACCGTGCAATAAGCTTCAACATCCCACGATGAAAAGGAGGCCCAGATGACCACCCATCCCGAGACGCTCGCCCTGCATGCCGGCTGGCGCGCCGACCCCGCCACCACCGCCGTGGCGGTGCCGATCTACCAAACCACATCGTTCCAGTTCAATTCCACCGAGCACGCCGCGAACCTGTTCGCGCTGGCCGAACTGGGCAATATCTATACCCGCATCGGCAACCCCACCACCGACGTGCTGGAAAAGCGCGTGGCGGCCCTGGAAGGCGGGGTCGCGGCGCTGGCGGTGGCGTCCGGCCAGGCGGCGAGCGCCTTCGCGGTGCAGAACCTGGCCCGCGCCGGCGACAACATCGTCTCCTCGACCGACCTGTACGGCGGCACCTGGAACCTGTTCCAGAACACGCTGAAGGATCAGGGCATCGAGGTCCGCTTCGTCGATCCCTCCGATCCCGAAGCGTTCGCCCGCGCCACCGACGACCGCACCCGCGCCTATTATGCCGAAACCCTGCCCAACCCGAAGCTGCGGGTGTTCCCGATCGCCGAGGTCGCGGAGATCGGCAAGCGGTTCGGCATCCCGCTGATCGTGGACAACACCGCCGCCCCGATCCTGGTCAGGCCGATCGAGCACGGCGCCGCAGTGGTGGTGTATTCGCTGACCAAATATCTCGGCGGCCACGGCACCTCGATCGGCGGCATCATCGTCGATGGCGGCAATTTCGACTGGGAGGGCAACGCCGCCCGCCAGCCGGCGCTGAACACGCCCGACCCGAGCTATCACGGCGCGGTATGGACCCAGGCGGTGAAGCCGATCGGTCCGGTCGCCTACATCATCAAGGCGCGCACCACGCTGCTGCGCGACCTGGGCGCGGCGCTCAGCCCGTTCAACGCCTTCCTGTTCCTGCAGGGCATCGAGACGGTCGCGCTGCGGATCAAGGCGCACAGCGACAACGCGCTGGCGGTGGCGAACTTCCTGCAGGAACGCCCGGAGGTGACGCGGGTGATCCATCCCGTCCACCACCACCGGGCAGGATGCCGAGTGGACGCGCAAATACCTGCCGCGCGGCCAGGGCGGGCTGGTCGGCTTCGAGCTGGCCGGCGGGGCCGAGTCCGGCCGGCGCTTCATCGACAATCTCAAGCTGCTGTATCATGTGGCCAATATCGGCGATGCGCGCAGCCTGGCGATCCATCCCGCCAGCACCACGCACTCGCAGCTGACCGGCGAGGAGCAGGCGGCGACCGGCGTGTCGCCGGGCTATGTGCGGCTGTCGATCGGCATCGAGCACATCGACGACATCCTGGACGACCTGGCGCAGGCGCTCGACGCGGCGGGAAGCTGAGGCGGGCGGGCCAGGCAAAGATCGCCTGGCATCGGCGTGCCGCCCGGCAGGTTCTGCCGGGCGGCACATCGGGCCGGCGCGGCGGATGGTGGCGAATACGGCTGGCATGGGGTTTGCGGTGCCGGTCGCGGCATTCGTGGAGCATCCGGCCATGTCGATATCCGCGCTGGGCAGCCTGACGACCGCCGCCGCTTCTTTGCGCCGCGCCGCGTCCGCAACCGCTTCCTCCGGCTTCGGCGCCCAGGTGGCGGTGGCGGTGGGAAAGGGCCATGGCGCGCATGGCGCCCGCACGCAGCAGGCGGGCGCGACGGAAGGCGCCGCCCAGACGGGAGGCGCGGCCACGGCCGCACCGGCGCGGACCCTGGCCGACGACACGCGGGCGCTGGTGGGCGATGTGTTCGGGGCGCTCGGCGCCAACACGCCGAGCGCAGTCACCGCCCAGCAGGCGATCGCAGCGTATCGCCAGACGGGATGAGCTGACCCGCCAGCGCGGCACATGGAGGCGTGGTGGGAATTGGTTGGTGCGAGAGGGGGGATTCGAACCCCCATGGCCTGCGCCGGCCGATTTTGAGTCGGCTGCGTCTACCGTTCCGCCACTCTCGCGCCGGGGGAAATCATACAGCAACTGCGGCGTGACGCCAGAGAATGCGGCCTGTCTGGCATGCACGGATCAGCATTTGCGTCCCGCCGGATCGTTCGCTATAGGGTCGCACCGCGCTGATCCCGGATAGCTCAGTTGGTAGAGCAAGCGGCTGTTAACCGCTTTGTCGTAGGTTCGAGTCCTACTCCGGGAGCCATCGCGGAGGGGTGCCTGCGGGTCCGGAGGACAAATTTTGATTTGTCCCGCAACTTTCCCGCCTTCCAATACATGCACGTGGTTGTACCGGGTGTGGTTGTACCGGGCGTGGTTGTGCCGGGTGTGGTTGCACCGGGTGTGGTTGCACCGGGGCGAACGATGTGTCGTGGGTCGCCCGGTCAGCATACCCCCCTCGCACATCTGCTCCGCCGCCTTGAATGGCACCGTTCACGCGACGGGCAGCGCGACCGCGGCGCAGAAGCGCCACCGCCGGTCTGCTGACGAAAATCTGTTTTTACAAAATACGGCATCATGTGAAACAAAACGATGGGTGCATGTCGGTGCGGCCGTCGCCGGATGGATCGCCGGACACTCTCTTGTGGCACTGAAATAATCAGCTGCGGTTCGAGGTGAGAATGTCAGGAACTGTCGATGCCTGGGCCGATGCCCTGGAGAGCATGGTCGCCTGGAAGGAACGCCAGCGGGAGGCGCATCCGCTGAGCTATCTGTTCTGGGAATCGACGCTGCGCTGCAACCTGTTTTGCCAGCACTGCGGCAGCGACTGCCTGCGTGACGATTCCACCGCCGACCGCGAGCTGCCGCCCGCGGTCGTCTGCGCCGAACTCGATGCGATCGCCAGACGCTGCGATCCCAAGGGCATCACCTTCGCCATCATCGGCGGCGAGCCCCTGGTGCGGCGGGACATCGATGCGGTGGGCGCGCACGCCGCCGCGCTCGGCTACAGCTGGGGCATCACCACCAACGGCATGCTGCTGGACGAGAAGCGCCTGGCCTCGCTCAAGGCGGCCGGCCTGGCGACCATTGCCGTCAGCCTCGACGGTATGGAGGCGCAGCACGACGCCCTGCGCCGCCGTCCGGGGTCGTTCCAGCGGGTGAGCGATGCCCTGCGGCGGCTGGTCGCCGATCCGTTCTGGCGCGCGATGGACGTGATCTGCTGCGTCAGCCAGCTCAATTTCGACCACCTGCCGCCTTTCGTCGACTACCTGGCCGACCTCGGCGTGCCGCGTGTGCGGTTCACGCCGGTGTTCTCGCGCGGCCGTGCCGACGCGGCGTCGGGCCTGATGCTGTCGGGCGAGCAGACGCGGCAGCTGCTGGCGTTCATCGCCGGGCAGCGGGCCAGCCGGAACGACATCGAGGTGACGATGTCGGAAGAAGGCTACTGGGGGCCGAACTGGGAATGCCGCATTCGCGAGGGCTTCCACTATTGCGGCTCCGGCGTGAACATCGGCTCGATCCTGTACGACGGGCAGGTGACCGGCTGCCCCAGTGTTTCCCGCCGGTTCGTGCAGGGCAACGTGCGCGAGACCCCGTTCCTCGACATCTGGAACAACAGCTTCGCCCCCTTCCGCCAGCGCGGCGCCATCGCCCCGCAGCAATGCCGGGCCTGCGCCCATTGGGACCTGTGCGAGGGGGGCGGTTGCCATCTGTTCGATCCGGTCGACACTGACGTGGAGACCTGCAGCCTGCGGAAAATCGGCGAGCAATGGGAGTAAAACATGGAACCCGAAACCAAACGGCAATTCCTGCTGCGCTGGGCGGCGATCGCCGTCGGCGTGATGGGCGACTCGATGGCGACGCATGCCCAGACGAGCCACACACCCGTATTGCCCCCCGGGCCGGGCAGCAGGCCCGAACCCCTTTATGGCGCCCGCCCCGTTCCCAGTCCGGTTCCCCCCGTTAGGCCTCCCCCCATCAGGGTGGAGGTACGGTCCCGTGATCCCCGCGCCAGGTGGCACGACGCCCGGCTCCGGGAGCACCGGCGGCAGCCCGAAATAGCTGCGCCGGGCGCTGACCGCGCGGCCGGCTCCAGGGCAATCGGGGAAAGGAAGAAAGGCCAGGGGCTCTGCCCCTGGACCCCGCCAAGGGCCGGGAGGCCCTTGGAACCCATCACTTTACGGCGATTTACGTGCGGTAGCTGGGGCCAGGGGAAAGCTCTCGCCTTACTGCAACCGCGCCGCCCCCTCGGCCGACAGCCAGGCCAGCCTCCCCGCGGCAATCGTTGCCACCGGCCGCGGCGGTCCATTGTGGTCGGCCACCAGCACGATATCGGCGCGCTGGCCCGCCAGCAGACGGCCACGATCGGCCAGCCCCACCGCGTCCGCGGCATTGCGCGACACCAACGCCCAGGCGGAGGCCAGGTCGAACACGTCGCGTTGCGCCAGCACGAACGGCGCCTGCAGCAGGCAGGGATAGAAATAATCGCTGGTAAGCACCCGGCAGATGCCGGCCTCGGCCATGCGCGCCGCCGAGGCCCAGCCCATGTGCGAGCCGCCGCGCACCACGTTGGGGCTGCCCATGGCGACAAAATCGCCCGAAGCGGCGGCGGCTTCGGCCACCTCGGCGGCGATCGGGAACTCGCAAATCCGCGCGCCCCGGCGGCGGAAAGCCTCGCGCGTGGCCAGGGTGGCATCGTCGTGGCTGGCCATCGGCAGCCCGGCCGCGCGGGCGGCGGCGGCGATGCGCTCCAGCGCCGGCGCGACCTCGGCCGCCCTTGCGCCGACCTCGCCCGCGAGGGCGCGGAATTCCTCCAGCCCCATGCCGGCACGGTCGCTGTATTTGGCGCCCTTCACCGGGTCGTGCAGGCGGCGCAGAATCGCCGGCGTGTGGTCGTTGAAGGCCAGCAAATGCACCCGCCCGGCGGCGATATCGGCCAGCGCCATGGGCAGGGCGTCCAGGTTGAACGCTTCCCAGCGCAGGTGGATGCGCATGTCGCACACCCAGCGCCGCGCATGCAGCGCATCCACCAGGGCGCGCCAGGAGTCCGCCCCGCGCAGCCCCGGCTCCCAGGACAGCGTGACCCCGTGATAGGCGGTGGTGATGCCGTTGGCGAGCAACTGCCGCTCGGTCTCGGCCAGCGCCAGGGCGGGAGAAAACCCCACGCCGGGGCGGGGCTGCACCTGGCGCTCGAACGCGTCGCCATGGATGTCGATAATGCCGGGCAGCACTTTCAGCCCGCGCGCATCCAACACGGCCGCGCCGGAGTCGGTGCCCTCGGCGATGCGGCCGCCGGCGACAAAAACATCGCCGGTCGCGAACCCGCCCTCGCCGGCGAGCACCTCGCCGCCGGCAATCCGCAATGGTCGCATCGCTTTCCCCTTATGGCTCAAAGACGATTTGCACCCGCGGCGTCGGATAGCAACTGATGCCGAATTCGACCACCGCACCTTCGGCATCGACGTTGATGTTCTCGGTCACCACCAGCGGCCGGTTGCGCGGCATGCGCAGCAGCTCGGCCTCATTGCCCTGCGGCATGCGGGCGGTGACGCGGGTCTGCTGGCGGCGGTAATCCGCCACGCCGACGCGGGCAAGGGCGGCGGTGACCGTCTGGCAGTCGCGCAACGCTTCGAGCAGGCCGGGGAGGCGGGCGGCGGAGAAATGGTGCTGGCTGAGACTGACCGGGCGGCCATCGGCCAGGCCCAGCCGCGTCATCAGCACCACGCGCGCGCCGGCGGGCAGGCCGAGCCCGGCGGCGATGGCGGGCTCGGCCGACAGTTCCCGCAAATCGAGCACCAGCCCGCCCGGTTCCTTGTTGTGCGCGCGGATCCACTCGGAAAACCGCGTGCGGGCGCTGATGGCGTAGTCGAGCACGTCTTCGGCGACGAAGCTGCCGCGGCCCTGCTCCACCTGCACCAGGCCGGCGCGCGACAGTTCCTCCAGCGCCCGGCGGACGGTGTGGCGGTTGACGCCGAAGCGAACGGCCATCTGCGCCTCGGTTGGCAGGCGGGCGCCCGCGGTCAGGGTACCGTCGGCGATATCCTGCTCGATCGAGCGGGCGATCTGCCGCCACAGGGCGACTCCGCCGCTGCGTTCGATCGCGCATCGCCCGGTCTGGCTGCGCTCCACCCGTCCGGCCGGGCCGGCCGGCGGTGGCTCTGTCATGTGAACTTCACCCATTTTTCAGCCCGCATCGTGCAGTGGCGCTTGACGTGTAGCAAGTGACAGGTCTACTTGTCTAGACATCTACACAACAAACGGCTACCCCGGATGCCGGACCCCGCTCTGCCCGACCAGGATCACAACGCCGCCCGCCGCGCCTGGATGCGCGTGCTGGCCCGCGCGCCCGCGGCCGACATCGCCGCCCTGCTGGCCCGCGCCCCCGCCCTGCCCACGCATGTGCGGCTGCGCGGGCCCGAGGCCGGGCTGGTCATGCTGCGCGGCCGTGCCGGCGGCGCCGGCGCGGCCTTCAACCTGGGCGAAATGACGGTGACCCGCTGCAGCGTGCGCATCGCCGACGGGCATGTCGGCCACGCCTATGTGGCCGGACGCGACGCCCGCCAGGCCGAACTCGCGGCTTTGGTGGATGCGGCGCTGCAGGAGCCGGCCCGGCATGACGCGCTGCATGCCGCCGTGATCGCCCCGCTCGCCGCGCGCCAGCAGGCCCAGCGCGACGCCACCGCGCGGCGGGCGGCGGCGACGCGGGTGGATTTCTTCACCATGGCCACCATGCGGACCACAGAATGAGCATTGACCTGCCTGGCTTCGCCGACCCGGTGCTGGAGTCGCAGGCCTGTTTCCGGGCCGTGCTCGATGCGATGGCGCGGCCTGGCACATTGCACGTCGCCGGCACCGGGCTTGCCCCCCCTGCCCCGCTGGTTCCTTCGGCCGCCGCCGTGCTGCTGACGCTGGTCGATGGCGAGACTCCGCTGTTCGCCGCGCCGGGCTTCGCGCCCGCGCGGGACTGGATCGGGTTCCATTGCGGCGCCGTGCCGGTGGACGCGGTTGGCGAAGCCGGCTTCGTGCTGGCGGACACCTTGCCCGACCTCGCCGCCGTGAATGCCGGCACCGACGAGTCGCCGGACGCCGCCGCCACCATCATCCTGCAGGTCGCCGCAATCGGAAGCGGCCGCCGGCTGCGCCTTTCGGGTCCCGGCCTGCGCGTGAAGCAGGCGCTGGAAGTGACCGGACTGCCGGATGATTTCCCCGCGCTCTGGGCGGCGAACCACGCGCTGTTCCCGCGCGGCGCCGATCTGCTGCTGTGCTGCGGCACCACGCTCGCGGCCCTGCCGCGCAGCGTGCGCGTGGAGGGCTGACCCATGCCTTATGTCGCGGTGAAGGGCGGCGAGCGCGCCATCGACAACGCCCATGCCTGGCTCGCCGAGGCCCGGCGCGGCGCGCCGGCGTTGCCGAAATCGGCACCGCGCAAATCGCCGAACAGCTCGGCCGCGCGGTCGACCGGGTGATGGCCGAGGGCTCGCTCTACGACCGCGAACTGGCCGCGCTGGCGATCAAGCAGGCGCAGGGCGATCTGATCGAGGCCGCCTTCCTGCTGCGCGCCTACCGCACCACCCTGCCCCGCCTCGCCCATGCGGCCCCGGTTCACACCGATGCGATGCTGGTGCGGCGGCGCATTTCGGCGATCTACAAGGACCTGCCCGGCGGCCAGGTGCTCGGCCCGACCTATGACTACACCCATCGCCTGCTGGATTTTTCCCTGCTGGCCGATGGCACCCCGCCGCCGGCAAGCGAAGCGCCGGACGCGGCGGAAACAATGCCGCGGGTTGCCGACATTCTCGGCCATGAGGGCCTGATCGAACAGGACGCCGACCGCGACGGCGAACCCGGCGACATCACCCGCGAGCCGCTTGCCTTTCCCGCCGGCCGGGACCTGCGCCTGCAATCGCTGGCGCGCGGCGACGAGGGGTTTCTGCTCGCGCTGGGCTACTCCACCCAGCGCGGCTGGGGCAGCACGCATCCCTTTGTGGGCGAAATCCGCATGGGCGACACCGCGGTGGAAATCACCCCGCCGGAACTCGGCTTTCCCATCGACATCGGCGACGTGACCCTCACCGAATGCGTCATGGTCACCCAGTTCAAGGGCAGCAAGACGGTGCCGCCGCAATTCACCCGCGGCTACGGCCTCGCCTTCGGCCATGCCGAGCGCAAATCCATGGCGATGGCCCTGGTCGATCGCGCCCTGCGCGCCGACGAACTGGGCGAGGACGTAACGGCGCCCGGGCAGAACGTCGAGTTCGTGCTGTCGCACTGCGACAACATCGAGGCGACCGGCTTCGTCGAGCACCTGAAACTGCCGCACTACGTCGATTTCCAGAGCGAACTGGAGAGCATCCGCCGCATGCGCGCCGAAGCGGCCGCCTTGCAGGAGGCCGCGGAATGAACACCGGCTATAATTTCGCCTATCTGGACGAGCAGACCAAACGCATGGTCCGCCGCGCCATTCTCAAGGCGGTGGCGATCCCCGGCCATCAGGTGCCGTTCGGCAGCCGCGAAATGCCGCTGCCTTATGGCTGGGGCACTGGCGGCATTCAGATCACCGCGTCCATCATCGGCCCCGCCGACGTGTTGAAAGTAATCGACCAGGGCGCCGACGACACCACCAACGCGGTATCGATCCGCCGCTTCTTCGCCCGCACCGCAGGCGTGGCGCCCACCACCCGCACCGAAGACGCGACGGTCATCCAGACCCGCCACCGCATCCCCGAAAAGGAACTGCGGGAAGACCAGATCATCGTCTATCAAGTGCCGCAGCCCGAGCCATTGTCGCGCCTGGAGCCAAGCCGGGCGGAGACGCGGCGCATGCACGCCCTGTCCGAATACGGGCTGATGCATGTGAAATTGTATGAGGACATCACCCGCTACGGCCATGTGGCGATCAGCTACGACTACCCGGTGATGGTCAATTTCCGCTACCTCATGGCGCCTTCCCCAATCCCCGCCTTCGACAATCCGAAGCTGCACATGATGCCGGCCTTGCAATTGTTCGGCGCCGGGCGGGAAAAGCGCATCTACGCCGTGCCGCCCTACACCGACGTGCGCAGCCTGGATTTCGACGACCACCCGTTCCGCGCCGCCCGCGCGCCGCATCCCTGCGGCCTGTGCGGCGCCACCGACTCCTATTTGGATGAGGTGGTGGTGGACGACCGCGGCGGGCGCCTGTTCGTCTGTTCCGACACCGACCATTGCGAAACCCGCCGCGCCGCCGGCCATATCGGCGCCGACGCGCTGGCGGCGGAGTAACGCCATGACCGAGGACACGCTGCTCTCCGCCCGTGCCCTGACATTGCATTTCGGTGCGGTGCCGGCGCTGGTGGACGTCGATGCCGAGCTGTGGCCCGGCGAAGTGCTCGCCGTGGTGGGCGAATCGGGCTCCGGCAAGACCACGCTGCTGAACGTGCTGTCCGGCCGGCTGCGCCCGCACTCCGGCGTGGTGTGGTATCGCGACCCCGAGGGCCGCCTGCACGACGTGCATGCCATGCCCCTGCCGGCGCTGCGGGCGCTGCACCGGTCCGACTGGGGGTTCGTGCATCAGAACCCGCGCGAGAATTTGCGCATGGGCGTCTCCGCCGGCGGCAATGTGGGCGAGCGGCTGATGGCGCAGGGCGCGCGGCATTACGGCCGCATCCGCGAAGACGCGATCGCCTGGCTGCAGCAGGTGGAAATCGACGCCGCCCGGGTGGACGATCTGCCGCGCACCTTCTCCGGCGGCATGCTGCAGCGCCTGCAGATCGCCCGCACGCTGGTCACGCATCCGCGCCTGGTGTTCATGGACGAGCCCACCGGCGGGCTCGATGTTTCGGTGCAGGCGCGGCTGCTGGATCTGATCCGCAGCCTGGTGGCGCGGCTGGGCATCGCGGCGGTGCTGGTCACGCATGATCTCGCGGTGGCGCGGCTGCTCGCGCACCGCATCATGGTGATGCAGCGCGGCCGGGTGGTGGAAGCGGGCCTGACCGACCAGGTGCTCGACGACCCGCGCCACGCCTACACGCAATTGCTGGTGAGTTCGGTGTTGCAGGCATGAGCGATGTTTCTCGGGGCGTGCCCCCTCCCCCCGGCCCCCTCCCTCAAGGGGAGGGGGAGAAGAGTTCTGCTCCCCCTCCCCTTGAGGGAGGGGGCCGGGGGGAGGGGGCACGCCCCGTGATGCTACGAACGGAGGCACTAACGAAATCCTTCACCCTCCACCTCCGCGCCGGCCTGCGCATCCCGGTGTTGCACCATATCGACCTCACCGTGCACGCAGCCGAATGCGTCGCCCTCACCGGCCCCTCCGGCGCCGGCAAATCCACCCTGCTGCGCAGCCTGTACGGCAACTACCGCGCCGATGCCGGCCATATCTGGGTGCGCCATGACGGCGCGATGATCGACATCGCCACCGCCCCGCCCCGCACCATCGTGCAGGTGCGCACGACCACGCTCGGCTATGTCAGCCAGTTCCTGCGCGTGGTTCCGCGCGTGTCCGCCCTCGACATCGTCGCCGAAGCCGCCCGCGGCCTCCCCCAATCCGAGGCCCGCGCCCGCGCCGAGGCGCTGCTGCTGCTGCTCAATATCCCCCGCCGCCTGCACGCCTTGCCGCCGGCCACCTTCTCGGGCGGCGAGCAGCAGCGCGTGAACCTCGCCCGCGGCTTCATCGGCGCCCATCCGGTGCTGCTGCTCGATGAGCCCACCGCCAGCCTGGACGCCGGGAACCGCGACATCGTCATCGGCATGATCACCCGGGCGAAGGCACAAGGCATTGCCATCGTCGGCATCTTCCATGACACCATCGTCCGCGACGCGGTCGCCGACCGCACGCACCATGTGCTGCCGCTGCAGGATGCCGCATGACCCTTCTGACCAACGCCCGCCTTGTGCTGCCCGATCAGGTGATGCGCGGCACCATCTCGCTGCAGGGCACCCTGATCGAGTCCATCGCCGAAGGGCGCAGTGCCCTGCCGGGCGCGATCGACTGCGACGGCGATTTTCTCATCCCCGGCGTGATCGACCTGCACACCGACAATCTCGAACGCCAGGTGCAGCCGCGCCAGCTGGCGCGCTGGCCGTCGCGCTCGGCAATGCTCGCGCATGACGCCCAATGCGCCGCCGCCGGCGTCACCACGGTGTTCGACGCGCTGTGCGTGGGCGATCTCGGCTTCGAGCGCGACCGCCAGCAAACCTATCAGGACGGGGTCGCCGACCTCGACGCCCTGGCCCCCACCGGCCTGCTGAAAAGCGAGCATTTCCTGCATTTGCGCTGCGAACTTCCCGCCACCGACCTGATGGAACTGGTCGAGCCGGCGATCGACAATGCGCGCCTGCGTCTGCTCAGCCTGATGGACCACAGCCCCGGCGTGGGCCAGTACGCCAACCTCGACCGCTACCGCGCGCTGCGCCGTACCGAAGGCGTGCCGGAGGAAATGATCGAGCGCCGCATGCAAGAACTGATGGCCCAGCGCGCGCAATGGCGCGACCCCAATCGCCGCGCTTTGCTCGCCCGGGTGGCCGACCACAACGTGCCGCTGGCCAGCCACGACGACCGCACCGAAGAGGAAATCGAGGAAAACCTCCGCGACGGCATCCGCATCAGCGAGTTCCCGGTCAACATCGACGCCGCCCGCGCGGCGCGTGCGCGCGGCATGGAGATCATCGCCGGCGCGCCGAACATCGTGCGTGGCGGCAGCCATTCCGGCAACGTCTCGGTCGCCGATCTGGTGCGCGCCGGCGTGGTCGATGCGCTGGCCAGCGACTACGTGCCCGCCAGCCTGGTGGAAGCGGCATTCCTGGCTTGCGATTTCACCGGCATCGCCCTGCCCGCCTCCGTGGCCCTGGTCACCGACCGGCCGGCCCGCATGTCCGGCCTCGCCGACCGCGGCCGCCTCGCGCCCGGCCTGCTGGCCGATCTGGTGCGCGTGCGCGTGCATGAAGGATTGCCCGTCGTGCGCCAGGTCTGGCGCGCCGGCGAGCGAGTGGCCTGATGCGCGGCGCCCGGGTGGCGCTGTACTACGCGCCCGCGCCGGACGATCCCCTCGCCACCTGCGGCGCCGACTGGCTGGGCCGCGACCCGCACACCGGCGCTGCGCGTCCGCAACCGAAGCTGCCCGGCATCGCCGCCCTCACCGCCGAGCCCCGGCTCTATGGCTTCCACGCCACGCTGAAACCGCCGATGATGCTGCGCGACGGCATCAGCTGGGACGAGGTGGTGCTGGCCACCCGCGCCATTGCCGCCACCGTCCCCGCCTTCGACCTGCCCGCGCTCGCGGTTATCGATCTGCACGGCTTCCTCGCTTTGCGCGAAACCACGCCGAGCCCCGCATTGCAGGCGCTCGCCGATGCCTGCGTCGCCGGCGCCGACCATCTGCGCGCGCCGCCCGAGGAAGCCGAGCTGCAAAAGCGCCGCCGCGGCGGGCTGTCACCGGCGCAGGACGGCAACCTGCTGCGTTGGGGCTATCCCTACGTCTTCGCCACCTGGATGTTCCACATGACGCTCACCCGCCGGCTCTCCGGCGAGGAGCACGAAGTTCTGCGCCCGGCGGCGGAAACGTGGTTCGCCCCGGCACTCTGCCTGCGCCGGCGTGCGACCGATATCAGCCTGTTCGTCCAGCGCGGCCCCGGCGAACCCTTCATGCTCGCCCAACGGATACCACTGGCCGCCTGAAATCGCCTCAGCCGCCCGCGATCCGCCGCAGCACCTGCACCAGCCGCGCAACCCCCGCCGCCGCACCGGCATCGTTCACCACCCGGTCGACCGGCACGCCCGGTGGAATCTCCACCCGCCGCGCCAGACGCTGCGCGATCTGCGCCGCCGTCTCGCGGCCACGCGCGGCCAGCCGCTGCGCCACCAGCCCGGCCGGCGCCGTCACCTCAATCACATGCACCGCAAACCGCTCGGCCGCACCGGCAATCGTGGCACGCGATACATTCGCCACCACCACCCGCCCGGCATCCAACGGAACCGCAATGTCCGACGGCACCCCATACCGCAGCCCATGCGCCTCCCACCACAACGCATAGGCGCCGGACGCCCGCCGACACGCAAACGTTTCTGTATCGACCGGATCATGCACCTCGCCACCCGCCTCGGCGGGGCGGGTGATCTCGCGGCGCACGAAATGAAACCGCGCATCGTCGGCCAACACAGCGCGCGCACCGATCAACAACGTGTCCTTGCCGACACCCGATGGGCCGACAACCAGAACCAGCATCGTCCTGCCTCAGGGTTTGACAACGGGACACTGGCGCGACACGTGGGGCAATGCAAGAAAGCAAGGCCAGGGCTCTGCCCTGGACCCGCCAAGGGGCAGCGGCCCCTTGGAACCCATTCGTTTAGGGCGAACTCAACGGTGGAACGTTCGAACAGAATTGCGGCGCTGCTGAACAGCGCAGTAACAAACGGCACGCTGCCGGGCGCGGTTGCCATAGTGGCCAACCGCGACGGCACGATCTTCGAGGCCGCCGCCGCCCTCCCCACCGACGCCATCTTCTGGCTCGCCTCGATGACCAAAGCAATCGTCTCCGTCGCCGCCATGCAACTGGTCGAACGAAACCGCCTGCACCTCGACGCACCGATCGCCACCATCCTGCCGGCTCTCGCGGCACCGCAGGTGCTCGAAGGCTTCGACGCCGCCGGCACGCCGCTTCTGCGCCCGGCCCGCACTGCCATGACCCTGCGGCACCTGCTCACCCATACCGCCGGCTACGGCTATAATTTCTGGAACGCCGATCTCGGCCGCTCCCTCGACCACGCCCTCCTGCCGCGCATCCCCACCAATTGGGACGAAGCCGCACGCACCCCCCTGCTGTTCGACCCCGGCACACGCTGGACCTATGGCATCAACACCGACATCGTGGGCCTCGCGGTCGAGGCCGCGAGCGGCCAGACACTCGACGCCTATCTGCGCGACCACGTGCTCGGCCCGCTCGGCATGCACGACACCGGTTTCCTGCTGACCCCGGCACAACAATCCCGCCTCGCCCGCATGCACCGGCGCACCGCCGACGGCGCGCTGCGCCCGATGGACTGGCAAGCGGGCGAGGGCCAAGGCTTCGCCGGCGGCGGCGGCGGCCTGTGCGGCACCGCGCCCGACTATGCCCGCTTCCTGCGTATGCTGCTGAACGGCGGCGCGCTGGACGGCACGCGCCTGCTGCGCCCCGAAACAATCGCCGACATGGGACGCAACCACATCGGCGACCTGCTTGTGCACACGCTGGTGAGCGCCGTGCCGAGGCTCACCAACGACGCCAATCTGTTCCCCGGCATGGATCAGAAATGGGGCCTCGGTTTCCTGCTCAACACCGCGCCGGGGCCGAACGGCCGCAGCGCCTTCAGCCTGGCCTGGGCAGGACTGGCGAATTGCTATTTCTGGGCCGACACGACACAGGGCGTCGCCGGCTGCCTGCTGACGCAGATGTTCCCGTTTGCCGACGCGGCGGCGCTGGACGTGCTCGGCGCCTTCGAGCGTGCGGTCTACGCGGCCGGATAGACCGCCTCATGCCCGGGACACGCCCGGGCATGACGACGGTCGCACCTCCGGCGCTCAGTGCGTCTTAACAACGTCCTTGACGAAGTTGTCGCTGTCCACCACGGCCTGCCAGTACAGCGCCGTGCAGGCCACCGTCGGCGGAAGCTGCGGGTAATGGTCGTTCGCCGCGACCGCGGCAAACTGGCCGCGCGACAGTCCCTGCAGCAGAGTGCCCAGCACCAGGCTGCCGCCATGATCGTCTTTGTCATGCGCCGACACCACCCGCACCGTCACGCGCTCCAGCGCGTCGCACGGACTGGTCGTTTCCTCGGCCACCAGCGGATAGCCGAACGCCACCGCGGCAACGACCACGATCAGCAGGAGCAGATTTCTCATGATATCCGTCCGATACTCAGTGAAGCGCTGATCCTAGCCGTTCGGTACCATTGCGCAAAGGCCCCCGCGCCTTGCTCAGGGGAACAGCCCGCGCACTTTCTTGGCATCGCGCACCTTCTGCACACCGATGGCAGTCGCCGCATCGCGGTGCGGCACACGGTCCTGGTCCACCCGCGCCATCACCCGGTTGAAGGCGCGGTCCAGCACCCGGTTCAGCCGGTTCAGCACCTCCGCCTCGTCCCAGAAGAACTGCTGCAAATCCTGCACCCACTCGAAATAACTCACCACCACGCCGCCGGCATTGCACAATATGTCGGGAATGACGAACACCTCGCCGCCCCGCGCGCGCAGCACCCGGTCGGCCTCCGGCGTGGTCGGCCCGTTGGCACCCTCGGCCAGGATGCGGCATTGCAGCCGCCCGGCATTGGCGCCGGTGATCACCTGCTCCACCGCCGCCGGCACCAGCACGTCGCAGGGCAGGGTGAGAAATGCGTCCGGATCGCACATCGCCTCCCGCGACCAGCCGGCCAGCACGCCGTGCGCCGCCTGGTGGCGCCGCAGCGCCGGCAGGTCGAGCCCCTTCGGGTCGTAATAACAGGCGGTGTGGTCGGACACGCCGAGAATGCGCACCCCTCGTTCGGCCAGCGCCATGGCGCTCACCGCGCCGACATTGCCGAACCCTTGCACGATGGCGGTGGTGTCGGTCGGGTGCATCTGCAGCCGCTCCATGGCGCGGCCCACCAGATGCGCCACCCCCCGCCCGGTCGCCTCGCGCCGCCCCTCGGTGCCGCCCGCGCTCACCGGCTTGCCGGTGACGATTTCGGTGACCGTCTTGCCCTGGTACATGGAATACGTGTCCATGAACCAGGCCATCACCTGCTCGTTGGTGCCCATGTCGGGCGCCATCACGTCGGTGTGCGAGCCGACGAACGGGATCATCTCCTGCATGTAGCGACGCGACACCGCCTCCAGCTCGCGCCGGCTGAGCGTATACGGGTCGCAGGCCACGCCGCCCTTGGCGCCGCCATAGGGCAGGCCGCACAGGGCGCATTTCCAGCTCATCCACACCGCCAGCGCCGCCACCTCGCCCACATCCAGCTTGGGCGAATAGCGGGTGCCGCCCTTGGTGGGGCCGAGCGTCAGGTGATGCTGCACCCGGTAGCCCTGGAACACGCTCTCGTGCCCATCGTCCATGTGCACCGGCACCGACACCACGATGGCGCGCTTGGGCAGCAGCAGCCGCTCGCGCTCGGAGACGGGGATGGCGAGGTAATCGGCGACGGTGTTGAACTGCTCCCGTGCCATGTCGAACACGGGACCGGTGTAGATGGTCATGGTGTGCATCCCCCTCCCTGGCGCGGTCCGCTCCGGCCGCGCTGTTGCTTGCCGCCGGACATGGCGGATATCCGCGACGCCGCGGCTTCGGTCAGCGCTTCGGCGGCGGCTTCTTGGCCAGCAGCCGGCCGCCGACGGCCGGGCGTTTGACCGCCGCCGTCGCCCGCTTGGCCTTCGCCTTCACCGCCGGCTTCGCCCCCGCGCCCGCGCGCAACTGCGCGATCGTGGCCCGGCTGGTGATCTGCTCGGGGTTCAGGCGCAGCTCGATTACCGCCGGCCTGCCGCTTTCCACCGCGCGGCGGAAGGCCGGGGCGAACTCCGCGGTCGCCGTCACCAGCTCGCCGTGGCCGCCGAAGGCTTCGATGAATTTGACGAAATCGGGATTGGTCAGCGCCGTGCCGGAGACGCGGCCCGGATAGGCGCGCTCCTGATACATGCGGATGGTGCCGTACATCTGGTTGTTGAACACCAGCACGATGGGCGCGACACCGTGATGAAAGGCGGTGGCCAGTTCCTGCCCGGTCATCAGGAACCCGCCATCGCCCACGAAGGCCACCGCCTGCCGGTCCGGCTGGGCGATCTTGGCGCCGATCGCGGCCGGCACCGCATAGCCCATCGACCCGTTGGTCGGCCCGATGAAGCGCTGGCGGTCGCTGAAATGCATGAAGCGGATCGGCCAGGTGCCGAAATTGCCGGCATCCGTGGTCAGCACCGCATCCTCGTCCAGCAGTGCTTCCAGGTCGCGCAGCACCTGGCCGAGATTGAGCGGCCCTTCGGTACTGCGGCACCTCCCGCCCGGCCAGGCGCAGCGCCCGCAGCTCGCGTGTCCACTCGCCCCAGACCGGCTTCACCGGCGCCAGTTTCGCCGCGGCGGCGGCGAACAGGTTGAGGTCGGAGATGATGCCGAGCGCGGGGCGGAACACCCGGCCGATTTCGGCGGGGTCGGGATGCACATGCACGATCGGCGTGCGGCCGGCCGGGTCGAACAGGGTGTAGCCCTGGGTGACCGCCTCGCCCAGGCGGGTGCCGATGGCCAGGATCAGGTCGGCCTCGCGCACATGCGCCACCAGCGCCGGGTCCGAGCCGACGCCGAGATCGCCCACATAGGTGTCGAGCGTGCCGTCGTACAGCGCCTGGCGGCGGAAGCTCACGGCGACGGGCAGGTCGTTGGCGACCAGGAAGGCGCGGATATCGGCGCGCGCCTGCTCGCTCCAGCCACTGCCGCCGAGGATGGCGAGTGGCTTGCTCGCGCGGGCCAGCAGGGCGGTCATGCGTGCCAGCGCCGCCGGGTCGGGATGCGGGCGGAACACCGGGGCGCGGCCGATATCGGGGACTTCGACGCTGCGTTTCTGCATTTCCTCCGACAGGGCGATCACCACCGGGCCGGGGCGGCCACTGGTGGCGACGTTCGACGGCATGCGCCACCAGTTCGGGGATGCGCGCGGCGTCGTCGATTTGCGTCACCCATTTGGCCAGCGGCTGGAACATGCGGCGGTAGTCGATTTCCTGGAAGCTCTCGCGGTCGGTTTCCTCGAACGGGATCTGGCCGACGAACAGCAGCAGGGGGGTGGAGTCCTGGAACGCGACATGCACGCCGATGGCGGCGTGGCAGGCGCCGGGGCCGCGGGTGACGAAGGCGGCGGCGGGGCGGCCGGTGAGTTTGCCGATGGCCTCGGCCATGTGGACGGCGCCGGATTCGATGCGGCAGGTGGTGAGGTGGAGTTTTTCCCGCACGGCGTAGAGGCCGTCGAGCACGTCGAGGTAGCTTTCGCCCGGCACGGCGAAGGCGTGGGCGATGCCTTGCGCCACCAGCGCGTCGGCGAGCACCCGTCCGCCGGTGCGGGGCGCCAGCCGTGTTGCGCGCGCCTTGCCCAGTTCCATCGATGCTGCTCCTCGACGACTCGTGGGGGGGAAGGATAGAGCCGCATTGGGGTGGCGTCGACCCGGGGCTCTGCCCCGGACCCCGCCAGGGGGCTTTGCCCCCTGGACCCGTTACTTAAGGAATGGGGTGCAGGGGGCCACTGCCCCCTGCCGGGTCCAGGGCAGAGCCCTGGCCTTGCTTTGGTTCAGCCGGAACGCAGGCGGGGCGGTGGCAGCCACCAGGGACGGCGGCTTTTGGTGGGACGCGGGTCGATTGTGGGGTGGTGTGGGATCGGGACCGGCCGGGGCGGCGCGCGGCGTGGCGTTGCTGTGGACGCGGGAGCGATAGGGCGGGGTGAGTGCGCGGGCAGGAGGCCGAGCATGCGGCGGATCGGGGCGAGGGTGCGGCGGGCCGCTGTGCAGGCGAGCAGGTCGGCGGCGGCGGGATCGGCCAGGAGCGCCTCGAGTTGGGCGGCGCAGGCGGCGGCCTCGGCGCCGAGGGCGCGGATCAGCCAGGCGTTTGTGGTGGGAAAGGGTGAGCGGCGGTGGGGGCCGCTGTGATTGGTGGCGCGGGGCCTCGGCGGCGGGATGGGGCCGGCGGCGAGGCGGGCGCGCAGGCGGTCGAGGCGGGCTGCCGCGCGGGTGAGTTGCTGCCAGAGCGGGATGATGAGGGCGGCGAGCCGCGGATCGTGAAGGAAGCGGCGGGCGACGAGGGCGGCGAGGTTGCGGAGGATGACGCCGAAGTTGGCCCCGCCGAAGGATGGGGCGAGGTTGGGGGTGCCGGGGTGGGGCTGGGCGTGCATGGATTATATTCCTAGCACGAGCTTGGGGTGGATCGCAAGGGAGATTGCGAAACCGGGCGTGCCTTGCTGCGAGGGGCCGGAAGGGATGGGGGCGTTGGAGGTTGGCGGTGCCGGTGTCGGGGTTGCGCCCATATCGGTCAGCTCGTAGGGCGGATAAGCGTAGCGCCATCCGCCGTCGCCAGCCCCTGCAACGCGGCTCATCCAAACGGCGCACCTTGTTCGCCGACACGAATGAGCCTTGTGCCTCCGTTTTGGAGCGTCGGCAGGGCCGGGTCATCCGATGAACGCGAACCGTTTGAGGCTTGCGTCGGCGGATGGCGCTTCGCTTATCCGCCCTACGCGTGCTTTGACAGTGTGTGGATAACGTCGTAGGGTCCAATGCCGCTTGGCATTGTAGGCATCGCTCCCTATCGAAGACAGCGGTGCAATGCAAGGGCATTGCACCCAACGCTTGCTTTGTGTTTCAACCTCCCGTGCCTGGAGAATAAAACATGGAATTTTTTTACCGTTTCCGGCCGACCAACGCCCTCCTCGAAGGGTGGAGCGAGCTTGAAAAGCAGGAAATTTATTTTGCATCGCTAGATCAATAAACGATCCCATGGAAGCGATCAATGATGTATTTTGGAGTGGCGACAGAATTGCGTTGGCTATTCTTGTAAAACATTATCTCCTTTGCTTGGACACAGATCCTGTTGGCCGCCATTTCCGGCGCTGATTACGACCCTGAGACATATGCAGTTCCTGTCTTTGCAAGTGCGGTAAATTTGCCCACTCCGCAATTTAAGGATATGCATCGCGAAATATGCCGGTCCTTCTTTTCTGACAGTGATGTTGGATCCGTCCCTGATTTGTTGGCCGCACGGCGACGTCCGATCCGACGCGACGAGCTTATATTCGATATAAGAGGGCTGCATCCCCGCGCTCTGGAATGTATTACGCGTATATTGCAAAACAAAAATCTGACGCACTCGTCGACTATCCCACCACTTCCTGAACAAATTGCGAAAGCGCAGGCGGTTACGGATATACTTCGGCTTCTGGAACCGGGAAAAGAATCAAATGGGATAATAGGGCACGAATTTCTGACACATGCCTTCACTATTGCGGGTCATATACAGAAACAAACTGAAATTCTTATGGAGTTACGTTCCAACAAACCAATGAATCAGGGATGGCAAATGATGATGTATACATTTCCGGAACAATATGTTCAGCGCCTAGATAGGCTTATTTATTCAGACTGGTTTACTGCATGCTTTGTAAAAGAATACAATAATGCTGCAATGTGGGGCAATTATGGTGATTGCCATAAAGGCGCTTGCCTAAAATTTCGTGCTACTGCCAACGCGGAGGGAAATCCTGCCTGAGGCTGCGCCGCGTCGTCGGATGGAGAGGAGGAGCGTCAGAAACAGAGAATATATACAACAAAGTTGATGATAAATTTCATAAAATTGAGTACGTAGACAGGTTTGTCGAAATAGACTTTTTTAGATCAATTGGAAGAATACCTGTTCCCGCTTTACTCGAAGATTGGTATTCTGACGATAGTGGGGCCGTTAGTTCATGCTCCGAAAACTTGATTTCAAACGAAAAAGAATGGAGAGCTAAATATTGGAAAAAATTTGAATCTACGATAACAACAAAATTAGAAGACTGGCGACACGAGAACGAGTATAGATTGTTTCTTCACTCTTCCTTAAGTAATCTTGAAAACCCGGAAGACAGAAAGACAACTTACGATTTTTCTGATCTTTATGGCATTATATTTGGAATTAACACCCCTTTGAAGGCAAAAATAGAAATTATCAATGTGATATCTGCCAAATGTAATCTACTTGGTAGGACTGAATTCGAGTTTAGTCAGGCATATTATTCTGCAGAATTGGGAAAAATCGCTACTCAAAGGCTTAACCTTTTAGGCGCCACCTCAGTGTAACAGCAAGTAGCAAACAGCAAGCAAGCAAGTAGGGTGGGCTTCAGCCCACCGTCGCATGTTACCCGGCGGGTTTGCGTTGGTGGGCTGAAGCCCACCCTACGTGCTTGATGAATCAATCCGCGTCGAATGGGTATTTCCACGGTTCATTCATTTGGGCGAGTTGTTCGTTTATGAAATCAATCTGTCGCGGGCTTATTAGGCCGGAACGCTCCTCTTCTGTCAAGCCAATATTAAAACCCACCTTGTAACTCCACAAATTCCGAATATAACTAACTAAATGCTCTCTTCTAAGTCGCTCATTTTCTTTATTTTTTTCTTTCCTATCGGAGTAAACCGTATAGAAAAACAAAATGCTAGCCGCGGCCTGTATTATTGCAGCAATCGTCTGTATTCCTGCCGAAGCGTCCATGTCTACTCCCAACTCACAGATGAAGCCAGCCCACAATATGTGCCACCGACCCCATGTCCACCGGCGCGATCAGCAAGCAAGTAGCAAGTAGCAAGTAGGGTGGGCTTCAGCCCACCGTCGCATGTTGCAACCGCTCGCCAGCGTCCACCAGTTCTGCTCCCTCGATCGCCCAATCGATCGGATACATACCGAGCGTGACACACTTGGTGAAGCTCGAAAACGGCCAGTCGGCGGGATGTGCGGCAAGCCTGTGCTTGACCGGATTGAAATGGATGTAGTCCATGTGAACGGCGTAATCCTGCTCATTGCGGATCGTGTGCTCCCAATACCGGCGTTGCCAAATTCCGGCCTCGCGCTTGCGGACCAAGGATGCGCAGCGGTCTTCCGCCCGTGGGACGGATCGTGAGAACAGGGCCTTGATCGTCCGCCACCGGACCGGGAAGTCGTGGTCGCCGGGCGGCAATGTCCATAAGCAATGCATGTGGTCCGGCAGCACCACCCAAGCATCGATGTGAAAAGGATGACGCGCCCGCGCGGCTCGAACGGCGTTGCGAAGTGCGCCGATCCCGGCCACCAACAAATCGGAGCGGCGATCGTGCAGGTTGACTGTGAAGAAATAGGATCCACCCTCCACCCGGTTGCGGCGATAATTGGGCATAGACTTAAAAGTCTCGTTTTCCCATACGGAGACACCGGCATCGCAAGCGGAGCCGCCAAACGTTGGTCGGAAGATACATCATTTTCTGGGGGCACGCTTGATCGGTTTGCGTTGGTGGGCTGAAGCCCACCCTACAGAATTCAGCGTCGGCTTTGAAGCTCTCGCGTTCTGAAACGGCCTGTCCGCTTCCGGAACAGATATGCCAAGGAGCGACGCAGAGCCTCACGCGCGCCGCGCCCGAGCGCAAAATCTCTAATTTTGCACGATCCGCCCCCTACCCGCACGTATTAATCGCAACCTCCACCCGCCGGTTCTTCTGCCGCCCCTCCGGATTATCCCGCGCATCGGGCATCTGGTTCGGCGCCACCGGCCGCGTCTTGCCATACCCCTTGATCGGCGTATCGGCGGGAATAACCCCCTGCCGCGCCAGCCAGTCGCGCACCGTCCGCGCCCGCTGCTCGGACAGGCGCAGATTATACGCATCCGTGCCGATGTTGTCGGTATGGCCCTCCACCACCACCGGATGCCGGCCCGCCTTGGCGATTTCCGGCCCCAGGGCTGCCAGCGTCTCCACCGCGTCGGGCCGCAGGACGGATTTGTCGAAATCGAACAGCGCGTCGGCGACAACGCTCACCCGCCGCTCGCATGTCGTGTCGGTCGCGCGGAGCGCCTGGATGCCCTTGGGCACCTGGATTTCGCCCGGTGTCTGCCATGGCCCGGTGGGCGCATGGATCTCGCCGGGCGTCTGCCATGGTCCGGAGGGAGCGTGGATTTCGCCGGGCGTCTGCCAGGCCCCGCCCGGCGGCGCGCCCGGCGCGGCGCCGGCGGTGCCCTGGCCCTGCTGGGCCGTCGCCGTGCCCGCATTGGCCAGAACGGCGAGCGCCATTATCGGCAGGCACGGCCAGACGTGGCGCTGGTGCATGGCAAGCCCTCGAATCGGAGCCGGGAACCGCCGACATGATACGATCCCGCGCCGTCCGGCGCGAGCGCGGCGTCGTGACCGCCCGGCCGCCACGCCGCGCGCGGCCCCGCCCGCGCAATACCTCCGGTTGGCCCGCGCCGCCCGGCATGGCATGGTCGGCGCGCCGGCAGGAGAACCCGCATGCGTCCGATCTTCGTTCTGATCAAGTGTGAGATGGGTCAAAGCTATCAGGTCGCCCGTGTCGCGGCCGATACGATCGAGGAATTGTCGGAGCTTTACTCCACCTCGGGCCAGTACGACCTGCTGGCGAAATTCTACCTCAGCCCCGAGCACGATACCGGCCTGTTCGTCACCGAACGGGTGCAGACCATTCCGGGGGTGAAGGACACTTATACCCTGATTACCTTCAACGCCTTCATGGCGGGCACGCCCTGATCTGTCCGCCGGGCGCAGGACGTGATGCGGCCACCGGCCTGCCGCTTTTGTCTGTAAAGGCGGCATGACGGGCGCCCCGGCCCGGGGGCGGCATACGACGGCGCAAGACAAGGCAGACCAGCATGGCGCATCCGAACACGGACGACGGCACCGGGGCGGACCAGCCGGCAGGCGCGCGCAGCGACGGGTGGGGACGCGTCACCACCATCCGCCCGCGGCTGATCACCATCGGCATGGTGCTGGTGAGCCTGGCCTTGCTGGGTAGCGGCGGCCTCGTGCTGGGGCAGCGGCACGCGGCGCTGGAAGCCGCGCGCGTGACCGCGGAAAACCTCGCCGCAACGATCGCCGAGCAGACCGCGCGCTCGCTGCAGGCGGTGGATGTCGTGCTGCTCGACCTGCAGGACCGGGCCAGCGAGGACGAGCCCGGCTCGGCCGGGGCGGCACGCGCCATGCTGGCGGGGCCGCGCTTCGCCGCGTGGCTGCGCGCCGCCACCATGCATCAGCCGCAAATCGAGGCGCTGCTGGTGGCGGACGCCGACGGAAACGTGCTGAACGCGGCCGGGCGGCTGGCCGCCCCGCGCCAGGCCGAAGCGGCGGCGGAAGCGGCCCGGCATTTCGCCGCCGCGGGGGCCGGGGCCGGGGCGGCGAACGCGCTGTTCATCGGCGCCCCCGCGCCCGAGCCCGCGTCAACCCCCGGCCGCAAGCCCTGGATGGCCTATCTGGCGCGGACGCTGCCTCGGCCCGATGGAATGCTGGCCGGCGTTATTGTCGCGGTGCTGCGGCTGGATACGTTCGGCTCGCTCTATACCGGGCTGCGGCTGCGCGGCAACGGCATGGTCGCGCTGCTGCGCCGCGACGGCACCGTGCTGCTGCGCCAGCCGCCGCTGGAGCCGGGCGGGATGCGGGTGCCGCCGGACAGCCCCTGGCACGACGCGGTGGCGCGCGGCGGCGGCAGCTACCGCTCGGCCGGCATCTTCGACGATCAGAACCGGACGGTGGCGGTGCGGCCCTTGCACGATTCCGATCTGGTCACGGTGGTGGGCGTGGACGAGACCGCGGCGCTGGCCGGCTGGCGGCGCGATGCCGCCATCGGCAGCGTCGGCGCGCTGGCGGCGTCCGGCTGCATCCTGTTGCTGCTGCGCGCGCTGCTGCGCCAGTTCCGCCGGCTGGAGCGCGCGCAGGCGGCGCTGGAGGCGGCGAACACCGAACTGCTGGGCAAGTCGCGCGAGCTGGAAACGACGCTCGCCACCATGGACCAGGGGCTGATGATGGTCACCCCGGACCAGCGGGTGGCGATCTGCAACGACCGGGCGATCGAGCTGCTCGGCCTGCCGCGGGAGCTGGTGCGGGACCGGCCGTTGTTCGAGGTGGTGCTGGACTGGCAATGGCGGGTGGGCGAGTTCGACCGGAATGATCCGTCGATGGTAACGATGCGCCAGCGCGGCGGCTACCTGGACCGGCCGAGCACCTACGAACGGCGGCGGCCGAACGGGCGGATGATCGAGGTGCGCAGCGTGCCGCTGGAAGGCGGCGGGGTGGTGCGCACCTTCACCGACACCACCGAGCGCGCCCTGGGCGAGGAACGCTTCCGCCAGATCTTCAACGACAGCCCGCTGGCGATCGCGCTGGCCTCCGGCGAGGACCGGCGCTTCGTGCAGGTCAACCCGGCCCTCTGCAAGCTCACCGGCCGCAGCGCCGACGAGCTTGTGGGCCGGCCCTGGACGGACATCGTCCTCCCGGACGACCATGAAACAATCAAGGCGCGGCCGGTGCCGCCGCAAGGACGGGTGACGCTGGAAGTGCGGCTGCTGACACGCGCGGGCCCGGTCGCGTGGCTGCGCCTTACCCGCAGTTGGCTGCCCGCCGCCCCCGGCCTGCCGCCGGTGCTGCTGGCGATCGGCGAAGACATCACCCCGCAGCGCGACATGGAGGCACGCCTGCGCCAGGCGCAGCGGCTGGAAGCGGTGGGCCAGCTGACCGGCGGCGTGGCGCACGACTTCAACAACCTGCTCGGCATCATCATGCTGGATGCCGAAATGCTGGCCGAAGCCTCGGCCGACGACCCCGAGCGGGCGCATCTGGCCAGCGAAATCCTGGCCACCGCCGGCAGCGGCGCGGAACTGACCCGCCGGCTGCTCGCCTTCGCCCGCCGCCAGACGCTGCAGCCGCGGGCGATGGACCTGAACGCCACGGTCGCCGGGGCGGCCGGCCTGCTGCGCCGTACGCTGGGCCAGGCGATCCGGGTGGAACTCGACCTCGCGGCCGGGCTGTGGCCGCTGAGCGCGGACGCCTCGCAGATCGGCGACGCGCTGCTGAACCTGGCACTGAACGCGCGCGACGCCATGCCATGCGGCGGCGTGCTGACCATCGCCACCGCCAACACGCAGATCGACGCCGCCGCCGCCACGCCGGACCTGCCGGCGGGCGATTATGTCGGGCTGAAGGTGACCGATACCGGCACCGGCATGGCGCCGGAGGTGCTGGAGCGCGCCGTCGAACCGTTCTTCACCACCAAGCCGCCGGGCGCCGGCAGCGGGCTCGGCCTGAGCATGATCTACGGCTTCGCCCGCCAGTCCGGCGGCACGCTGCTGCTACACAGCACGTCAGGCGCCGGCACCACCGTGCATCTGCTGCTGCCGCGCGCCGCGCAAGGCCCGCAGGCGCCGCCCGAGGAAGATCACCCGGCCGCCCTGCCGGGCGGGCGTGAAACCGTGCTGCTGGTGGACGACAACGCCGCCATCCGCACCGTCGCCGCCCGCCATCTGGCGGCTCTCGGCTATGCGGTGCACGAGGCGGACAGCGGCCCGGCGGCGCTGGCGGTGGTGCGCTCGGGCGTGCGGGTGGACCTGCTGTTCACCGACATCACCATGCCCGGCGGCATGACCGGCACCGCGTTGCTGCAAGCAGCACGGCAAGTGCAGCCGTCCCTGAAAGTGCTGTTCACCACTGGCTTCGCCCGCATCGCCGAAGACGCCTCGACGCCGGAGCCCGCGCCGCTGCTGCGCAAGCCGTACCGCCGCCAGGCGCTGGCCAAGCAGGTGCGCGCGGCGCTGGACGGGTGAGCGAACGCCGAAGTTACTCCCGCGTGTAGCGGAAGTCGCACTGCGCCGCGCCGCCCATCAGGGTCTGCGTGCGTTTTAGTTTCAGTTTCGGATCATACCCTTCGCAGAACGCGGCGTCGCGGTTGCACGACAGCACCGCGCCGAGTTCCGCCAGCCCCATGTCGCGGTACATCTCGGCATAGCGGCAACGGACGACGTTGAAGTGGAACGTGGTGGGCGTGGACTCCAGCACTTCGGTGCGCAGCGCGTCCTCGGCCGTCCAGAGATGCTGGATGGCGCGGAAACTGTCGAGGTCGGGGGCGCCGCCCGGGGCGTCCTGCGCCATGCGCGCGGCTGTTTCGCGGGCCAGGCGGACGACCGCGGCGGTGAGGATGCGCTTGGCGGTTTCTTCGCCGAGTTCGGATGTCATCTCGGCGTAGATGGCGCGGGCGAACTCGGCCTCGATGCGGCGGCGGGTGAGGATGGGGATGGTGTCGGTCATGGGGGCACATCTTGGGACGAAGAGAAGGAAGGCCAGGGCTCTGCCCTGGACCCGCCAGGGGGCGGTGGCCCCCTGGACCCCGCTACTTTAGACAGTTGTTATAAGAGGGGGGTGAGGAGATGTTTGTGACATCTCCTTACCCCCCTCTTATAACAACTGTCTAAAAAGTAATGGGTTCCAAGGGGCCACTGCCCCTTGGCGGGTCCAGGGCAGAGCCCTGGCCTTCCTTCACTTCGCCACAGCCGGCTTCCGCCCCCGTCTCGCCGGTGCCGGCGGCGGCGCCGGTGCCGGCTTGACTGGTTCCGGCCGCCGTCCCAGCCCGATTTTCTTCGCCAGCGACGAGCGGTGTTCCGCGTAATTGGGTGCCACCATCGGATAGTCGCGCGGCAGGCCCCATTTCTCCCGGTACTGGTCGGGCGTCAGGTTATAGGCGGTCTTCAGATGCCGCTTCAGCATCTTCAGCTTCTTGCCGTCCTCCAGGCAGACGATGTAGTCGGGAAATACCGACTTCTTGATCGGCACCGCCGGCTCCTGCCGCACCGGTTCTTCCGGCGCCTTGCCGAGTCCGGTCAGAGTTCTTGTGCACGCTCTCGATCAGGGACGGCACCTCGGCAATGTCGAGCTTGTTGTGGGCCACATGGGCGGCCACGATTTGCGCTGTCAGCCTGCGGAACCTGTCTGCCTCGGCCTGATCCGACATGTGGGTCAACCATTACTATCGGCCGCCGCCCATCGCGGCCGCCATTGGAATATAAGCACGACAAATATTCCGATTCGCGTCAAGTGCTATTCAATCGTGTGCTTCCGCGCGCCCGGCCGTGGCGGGCGCGGCGCGGGCGATGTCGTTTCAGTGCCGGCCGAATCGCGGCGGGCGTTTTTCCAGAAACGCCGCTTTTCCCTCGGCGTGGTCTTCGGTCAGGAACAGCATCGACTGCACGTTACGTTCCCATTCCAACGCCTCGGCGAGTCCTTGTGCGAGGAAGGATTTGGTCATTGCCACCGGCAGGGGAGCGGCGTGTTCGAAGGTCGCGGCGCAGTGAAGTGCGGCTTGCAGGGCGGTGCCGGCGGGCACGACGCGGTCGATCAGGCCGATGCGTTCGGCTGCCTCGGCTTCGATTGGGTCGTTGTACAGCAGGATTTGCCGGGCGCGGCCCTCGCCGACGCGGCGCGGCAGCGTGTGCAGCAGGGCGAAATCTCCGACCAGCCCGACCCGGCCGAACCCGGCCATGAAGCGCGCGCCGCTGCCTGCCACGATGGTGTCGCAGCACAGCGCGAGCCCCAGCCCGGCGCCGGCCGCCCAGCCTTCGACGGCGGCGATCACGGGTTTGCTGCTTTCGATCAGCAGGCGCACCAGACGGTTTGTGGTGCGGAAGCGTTCGCGCCCGGCGGTGAAATCCGCCGCGTCCATGCCGCTGATATCGCCGCCGGCGCTGAACGTGCCGCCGCTGCCGGTGAGCACCACGGCGCGGATGTCGCGGTCGGCCTCGATGCGGTCCATGGCGGCGATGAGGGCGGCGCGCATCGGCAGCGCGAGCGCGTTGCGGCGGGCGGGGTAGTCGAGAGTCAGGATCGCGGTGGCGCCCTGGCGGTCCTCGCGCAGCAGGAAGGGGGGTTCGGTCATGATGGGTGGTTCCTCCCGGTCTCGGGCAGCACGATTTTCGGCGACAGGCCGGTCAGGCTGGTGCGGCGCGGCGGCGGGCTGGCGGAGCGTGGCGCACCCGCCATTGTGCGGTCGTTGCCGGCCGCGTCACAGCCGTATCTGGTCGCGCGAGCGCGCATCTGTTCGCGCGAGCGCTCCGCTCAGGGCGCCCCGCCGGTGAGTTTCTGCAGAACGGCCTGAATGACGACCGCATCCCCGCCGTCGAGCGGCTCGCACAAAGCGGCTTCGCCGCGCGCGCCGTCGATGATGGCACGCAGCGCCGCCACCAGGGCGCCCCATCGCCTTTCTCAATCCTTTTTTCCAGGTCCGCTTCCACCGTTGCTCGCTGCCTCGCGTCGCCGGCAGCGGCAACGACGGCGTCGATCAGAGGCGCGAACTTCTTCAAATGCTCGCGGGCAATTGG
Source organism: uncultured Alphaproteobacteria bacterium (assembly GCA_963714255.1). Classification (GTDB taxonomy): domain Bacteria; phylum Pseudomonadota; class Alphaproteobacteria; order Acetobacterales; family Acetobacteraceae; genus Rhodovastum. The sequence goes on along the minus strand of CAVQNU010000009.1, from coordinate 56,974 downwards.
CGCGGCGGCATACTCTTCCCGTGCCTGCGCACGATAGCGACGCGCGGCCTCTTTGTTGCCTTCAGTGTCGGCAATTCGGGCCAGGATGCCGTAATTCTTCCAAATCTCCATTCTGGCGTGGTCCAGCCGGGACATGATGGCAAGCGCCGCTTCCGCAAGACCGCGGGCCTCCGCCAGCCGGCCAGGCTCATCCACCAGAAGGTTAGCAAGGTTAACGAGCGTGATGCTTTCGCCGAGAGCGTCGTTGGTGGCCCTGTAAGCTTCTAACGCCTTTTTGTACCAGGGCTCGGCAAGGTCGGCCCGGCCGGTCGTTATCAGCATTCTGGCAAGCTCGACCCAAGTGGAGGCGGCACCAGCCCGGTCGCCAAGAGTCTCACTGATACGCGCCGACTCACGATAGGCCTGCTCCGCCTGATCGAAGCGGCGCGAATCCGCGTAAACCATGCCTAGTTGGTGCCACCCCGTCGCCTGACCCGGCTTCTCGTCGAGCCGCTTGAAATTGCCCAGCGCCTCGCGATACCGCGCCTCCGCTTTGGTGAGATCACCTTGCAGGAAAGCAAGCGTGCCAAGCTGCCCTAGGCTCACCGCTAGGCCTCGGTCATCCGATTGTTCCCGGGCAATCTCTGCGCCGGTTTCGTATTCGGCCTGGGCCGCGTCATAAGCGCCACGGTCAAGCAACACGTTGGCGAGGTCCGTGTGCAGATTGCCAATCAGTGTTCGGACCTTGGGCGACACCTCCAGCTTTCCGGACTCGTCCAAAGCCTTTCGCAGGATCATATCGACCTCGCCGGACTGCCCCTGATATCGGGCACACCGCGCCAGTTGCGCGCGGGACACGCATTTCTCATAGGATGGCGCCTCACCCAGACCGAAAATCTGCTCGCGAAGCAACGCCTCGGCCTCGGCGAAGCGGCCTTCGTCCATAAGGTGTTCGGCCTGGTTGAAGCGCGCTAGATACTGCTCGGCGGAGTCCAGGCCGCCCACCTCTTGCATTCGCTGTGTCAGCTCGGCCCGGTCCCGCACGCGGCTGAACACGACCAGAAACCGGCAGACGCTGTCGGCAAAATCGACCGCCCCCGCCTCGCGTAAGTCCAGCGCCTGCCCCACAGCGGCAAGCAGGTTAGGCAAATCCCGCGCGGCGACGCCCCGCACGACCGCGGCATGCTGCGTGTCGTTCACGTAGAGAAACCGGGCAACCTCCTGGTACTGCGCCCGGTAACGCGCCTCCAGTTCCGCCCGCTGCGCGCCCGGCAGCCAATTCCGCAATGCCGGCGCCAGCGTCGGGTGGAAGCGGAGGAACGGCGGCTCGTATCCCGCCACCGTCTCGATCCGCACCAGCCCGGCCTGTTCCAGCCCGCGCCGCAGCCCCTGCCACGAAGCCGCGTCCAGACCGGTCACCGCCACCAGATCATTCTCGAACGCACCGCCCTGGAACACGCCGAGCCCCGGCAAATGCGCCCGCACCTCCGGCGCCAGCCGGTCCAGCGACAGCGCCAACGAGGCAAGCAACGGGTTGCCCTCGCTGCCCAGCAGCGCCTCCAGCCGCTCGCCCAGTTCGGCGATGCGCCGTGTGCGCAATTGCTGCGCCAGCAGGCCGATGGAGAGCGGATGGAAGTCCACCCGGCGGAACAGTTCGGCCAGCGCCTCACGCGCGGGCAACGCCACCGTCGGCTCGGGCGGCAGCCGCAGGAGCGCCTGGAACCAGTCGAGCGCGTCGTCCTCGGCCAGACCCTTCAGGTCCAGATGGCGGCAGAGATTGCTGCCCTCGCGCGGATAGGCGGCGTGCGCCAGCGAGTCCGGGCGGGTGGTGATCAGCACCCGGCTGCCGCCCTGCCCCGACCAGTCGGACGCCGCCGCCAGCAATTCCTGCTGCGGCGCATCCTCGAGCGACTCGAGATTGTCGAGGATCAGCAGCGTCCTCACCCGCGCCAGTGCCGCCCCCGCGGCCGCCGCGTCGATCAGGTTTTCCCCCAGCACCGTCGCCAGCGTGCTGACCGCAACCGCCACCGCGTCGCTGCCCTGGAAGCTGGCGTAACCGACGAAGCACGCGCGCTCGAACATGCCGGTGCGCCGCAGCCAGCGCCCGGCTTCCTCGGCCAGATAGGTCTTGCCCTGGCCGCCGAAGCCGCTGAGCACGATCCGCCGGGTGCCGCCGGTGAACCAGCGCTCGATGGTCCACAATTCCCGCCGCCGACCGTGGAAACCCGATTCCTGCACCGGCGCCAGATTGTCCGCTTGCGACGCGGCCGGCGGCGGCGCGGCCGGGGCGACGGTCAGCAGCGGCGCGCTGTGGCCCGCCTGATACAGCGCCGGCACGAACCAGTCCTGCAGTTCCAGCGTGATCCGGCCGCCCGTCCGCTGCCGCTCGCCGCGCTCCGGCTGGGTGTAAAGCAGCCGCCGCGCCTCATCCAGCGCCCGCCCGGTGGTGTGGCCGCGGGCCAGCGCGTCATAGAAATATCCGAACAGTTTGCGCGTGGTGTCCACCAGCACGGAATGCGTCATCGCCAGCACCGAGGGCAGCCCGGCATGCACCAGCCGCGCCGCGACGCTGCCCATCGGGTCGGTGCCGTCCACCTTCGCCGACTGGCAGGCCGACAGCACCACCAGCGCCACTTGTTGCCGATGCAGCAACTCCCCCAGCTTCTTCGCCGAAACCAGGTCCGAGTTGCCGTCCGCATTTTCGAACAGCAGATATCCCTGGTGTGGCTCGCCGCGCTCGCCGGCGCGCATCTGCCCACCGGCCCCGCCCGGCGGCGCGGCCTCGCCACGCGCCGCGGCTTGCGAACCGTCTGCGTCGTAGATGCCGTGTCCATCGAAATGCAGCAGATCGACCGCCGGCAGAGACTCGTTCTCCAGCCGCGTGATCAGCGCGGCGAGCGTGGCCGGGCGCAGGAACTCGACGGTGACCCGGCCGGGTGCGGCGGCGTCGATGGCGTCGAGCACCGCCTGGCCGTCGGCGCGCGGATCGATGAAGAGCGCATTTTCCGGCCGGCTGACCACGAACAGCAGATGCAGCGTGTTCTTCGCGGCGGGCCGGAATGCCGCGCGCCCACCGCCGGCGCCGATCAGCCGCCGGCGCACCGAAATGCGCTTGCGTTCGAGGAACAAATAGGTGCCGGACGGATCGCGCAGCAATTCCCAGGGCTGGCCGAGCACGGCGGGATGGTCACTGCCGATGGTGACCACCCGGCCGTCCGCATCGTGGTTCAGGAAACGGTCGACCAGCCGCCGTGCGTCATTGGCGGCGAACACCGCGCCGAACAGGGAAGCGCCCCAGACTTCCAGCCTTGCGGCGATGGCGCGGGCGCGCGCGTCGTCCACGTCGGTGCCGTACTGCGCCGGGTAGCGTTCCAGATACCATTGCAGATCGGTCTGCGCCGTCGCGTCCAACGGGGAGGCAAATTTTTGCGCCACCGCCTCATCGGTGCCGCCGTCCTCATCGAGCCGCACCGCTACCATGTCCGGCGCGGTGAAGCGCAGGATCAGTTCCGCCGCCATCTCACGCCTTCCGGCAATACGCGTCCAGGCCGAGCATGAGAATGTAAACCGTAATGGCGACCGCAACGATCTGCAGCGCGCTGCCCGCCAGGCCCATCGCGACCAGCACGCCGCCAACCGTCTTCAGCGCGTCCTTGCTCGCCAGGTCCTTCCACTTCGTCCATTGCGTGTGCAGGATGCCGCCGGGCTTGCAGATATCGTCATGCGCCGCCGCCCGGAACCGCGCGAGGAAACTGGCGGCGTCCTCGCCGGTCGCCTGCGCGATGGCACGAAGCTGCGCCTCGCCGGGCGCCGCGGCGGGCGAGTCAGCATGGACGAGCGCCTCGGTGCGTAAGTCGCCGCGCTTCAGCGCCGCGCCCTGGCCGTGCAGCGCGCGAAGCTGCAGGTCGATTTCGGCGGACAGCAAATCCAGCTCCGCCGGCGTGAACGGGTCGGGCATGGGCCGTCTCTCCGCAGGGCGACGATCAGTTACGATCGTAGATGTTCGCCCCGCGGCACGGCAAGGACAACCATGAACGGCCGTTTATACGCCCGTTAGCCCTGCGTCTCCGGCGACAGCACGATGCAGCCGCCGCGATGGCCCAGCTTCTCGCAGGCCTGCACCGCGGCATCCCGCGACAGGCCCAGCACCCGGGCCCGGTAGAGCGTTGCGTTGGCGGCATGCACGGTGCCCACCGCCGCGTGGGCATTGCCCAGCACGTCGTGCGCCTGGCTGCGGGCGGTATCGGCGGCCACGCGGGCCTGCGTCTCGTTGCCGTAAGCGCCGACCTGGATCGCCCATTTGCCGACCGCCGATGCGCCGCTGACGCGCTGCACCGGCAACGTATCGGCCATCGCCGGGGCGATCAGGCGGAAACCGGCATGCTGCGCGGCCGGCTGCACCGGCGGAACCGGCACGACCCGCGGCGGCGCAGGCGGCACCGGCCGCGGCGGCTCGACCAACGCGGCCACCTGCACATGGCGCTGCGGGACCGAGCGGGAAGGCCGGTTCTCGGCCAGCGCCACCGGCGCCGGCTGGTGGCGCGGATAGCGCGGGCCCGGCGGGATTTCCATCGGCAGATGGTTCATGGCGATGCTATCGGCCGCCGACACCTGGTTCGGCGAGATCCCGACGATATACGGCGCGATCTTGCGGACATAGTTCCGCGTTTCGTCGGGCAGCGGGCGGTTGCGGGTGAGATAATCATCCAGCCGCCCCGGGCCGGCGTTATAGGCCGCCAGGAATCCCGGAAAGCCGTAAACGTCATACATCTGCCGCAGATAGGCAGTGCCGGCCACGACGTTGTCATGCGGGTCGTACGGGTCGTCGCCGAGATCGTAGCGGGCGCGCAACTCATCGAACGTGACCGGCATCACCTGCATCAGACCCATCGCGCCCGCCTGCGACGTGTCCATCACCTTGCCGCTCGATTCGACCCGCATCACTTCGCGAATCCAGCGCTCCGGCACGTCGAAACGCTGCGACGCCTCGGTGATGTAGGGACCCCACGGGTCAGACGGCGGTCCGGGCGGGGCGTAGCTGCGCTTGGCATGGGCCTGGTACTGCTGCGCCTCCTGGGAGGCACTGAGCTGCGGACCGGGATGGGAGGAGCAGGCCGACAGCAGGGCCAGAATGGAGGCGCAGGCCAGGAGCCGAAGCTTAGGCGCACGCAAAAACACATAGCCAGTAAACAGGCTGGTGCAAGACGGCATGTCGGCGCAGGCCTCCGTCGTGACGCGGCCGGAGTGACCGGCCGGTTTGCACGACCGCCTGGGCGGCCGTCGGTTTGCAATGCTCCCAGGGCGCGTAGGCGCGCCGGCACAAGCGCCGGATACCCTTAAGGGAGAGGGTCAGCAATCTTATGCAACCCCTTAATCCAATGCGCTGTTAAAGGCAAGACATGGCGCGCACGATTCGACATGTTCCGGTCCGATCGCACAAAACTGCGGCGGCGCGGCCGAGGGACCGTGTGGGGTGGGGCGAGGGTAAGGTCAGGAAGGCCAGGGCTCCGCCCTGGACCCGCCAAGGGGCAGTGGCCCCTTGGATCCCATTACTTTTAGGCAGTTCTCTTGGGAGGGGGGTGAGACGGTGAACCGGTTCACCGTCTCACCCCCCTCCCGAGAGAACTGCTTAAGTAGCGGGGTCCAGGGGGCCACTGCCCCTTGGCGGGTCCAGGGCGGAGCCCTGGCCTTCCTGACCTTACCCTCGCCCCGCCCCACCCGCCCCCGCGGGTTGCGGCGGCAGGGCGGATATTGTATCGCCCGGCCTCTCATGACGGTCGCCATTCAACTCGCCGTGAGCAGGGCCAACACCCTGGACCTCACGCCGGACCTCACCTTCGCCGCGCGCCAGCGGATGGTCCTGCGCGACCTGGCGGAAACCGCAAGGTTGTGGCGGCTCTGCTGGACCCTGGCGTGGCTCGACATCACCCTGCGCTACCGCGGTTCCATGCTCGGCCCGTTCTGGCTGACCCTGTCCACCGCCGCCATGGTCGGCTCGATGGGCGTCGTCTACGCGATCCTGTTCCACATGAACCTGCACGAATACCTGCCCTTCCTGGCGCTTTCGCTGGTGTTGTGGGGGTATCTCAGCACCCTGGTGGCCGAAGGCTGCATCGCCTTCACCAGCGCCGAGGGCATGATCCGCTCGGTGCGCATGCCGTACTCGCTGTATGCGGCGCGAATCGTGCTGCGCAACCTGCTGGTGCTGGGCCACAATGTGGTGGTGATCGTGGGTGTCTATGCCCTGCTGCACACCTGGCCGGGCGCGCGGGCGCTGATGGTCCTGCCCGGGCTGGTGCTGTGGCTGCTCGACAGCCTGACGGTCTGCCTGCTGCTCGGCGCGCTCTGCGCCCGCTTCCGCGACATCCCGCCGATCGTCGGCAGCATCATGCAGATGGCGTTCTTCATCAGCGCGGTGATCTGGAAACCCGACCAGCTCGGCGCGCATGAGTGGCTGCTGACGTTCAACCCGTTCTTCACGCTGCTGGAAGTGGTGCGCGCGCCGCTGCTCGGCGAACTGCCCAGCGTGGCAACCTGGGCCTCGGCGCTTATCTGTTCGGCCGCTCTGTGGGGCGCCAGCTGGCTGCTGTTCGGGCGTGTGCGCGGCCGCATCGCGTTCTGGGTCTAGGCCGATGCACGCCGCCCCCGACGCCAGCCGCGACGCCACGATCACGGCCGATGGCGTCAGCGTCGATTTCCCGCTTTATCACAGCAATGCGCGCAGCCTGAAGCGGGCGGTGTTCCGCACCGTCTCCGGCCGCGTGGCGGAGGACGCCAAGCAGCGCGTGGTGGTGCAGGCGCTGCGCGACGTGAGCTTCCGGCTCGGCCGCGGCGACCGGCTGGGCCTGATCGGCGGCAATGGCGCGGGCAAAACGACATTGCTGCGCACGCTCGCCGGCATTTATGAGCCGCAGGCCGGCCGGGTGGTCGTGCGGGGCAGCCTGAGCGCCCTGCTCGACCCCAATCTCGGCATGAACCCCGAGCTCACCGGCCGCGAGAATATCATGCTGCGCGGCCTGTATACCGGCCTCTCGCGCTCCGCCATCCGCCAGCTGGAAGAAGACGTGGCCGGCTTCGCCGAACTCGGCGAGTTTATCGACCTGCCGGTGCGGGTGTACAGCTCCGGCATGGTGGTGCGGCTGGGCTTCGCGCTGGCCACCGCCATCCGCCCGCAGGTGCTGCTGATGGACGAATGGTTCCTGGCCGGCGATGCCACCTTCATGGAGAAGGCGCGGGTGCGGCTGGAAGACATGGTGCGCGGCGCCGACATCCTGGTGCTGTCGACCCATGTGACCGACGTGGTGCTGAACTGGTGCACGCGGGTGATCTGGCTCGACCAGGGGCGGGTGCGCGCCGACGGGCCCGCCGAGGCGGTGCTGGAAGCGTATCTTGGCCATCCGGTGAGCCGGTCTGCGGCGCCGGGGATGCTGCCGGTGGCATAAAGCAAGGCCAGGGCCCTGCCCTGGCCTTGCTTGCTTCCCGGAACGCCCGCCTGTCACCCAGGCGGGCGCCACGCGTCAGAACGAGAGCGGGACAACGAAATCCGTAGCGATGGTGAAGCTGCCGCTATCCTTGCCGCCGTTGAACGCCCACGGCCCGGCCAGGGTGGTATCGTAGCGAACCTCGGGGCGGATCATCAGGCCGTTGATGATTTTGGGCAGATCGGCCGGCTTCCAGGTGGCGCCGAAGGTCAGTTCGCCATAGGTGGAGTGCGGCCCGAACTGTGCCGTGTTGTACTTGCCGTACTCCACGTTCACGAAGTCGTAGTTGCCCGGGTAATAGGCCACGTAGAAACCCTTACCGTCGCGGAAGACTTCGCCGCGGCCGTTCAGCGTGACGGTGTTGGTCAGCGCATACGAAACATACTGCGCAATGCCCCAGCCCTCGGCGGCATTGGTGAGCGGGTTCTCGTCCTTGATGTAGTTCAGCTCGGTGGTGGTCGTGAGCTTGTCGTTCCACTTGTAGGTGACGTAGCCGTCGTTCTCATAGCGGAAGTAGTGGTTGGCGTTGTACAGGCCCAACGGCTGGGTGTTGGCCAGCGCCGGGTTTTCCGGCCCGAAATGCGTCAGTGCGGTGCCGGTCAGGTTGCCGCCCAGCGCCGTGAAGCCGAAGCCGAACAGGCCGGCGAGGGTGCCGTTATTGTCGCCCTGCTGGTCGCCGACGGTGGTGTTCACGCCGGTGTCGATGCCGCCATAGACATCGAGGAAGTCGGTCGCATGCGCCACCGCCAGCACGCCGGTGTGCTTCAACGGGATGCCGAAATTGAAGATATAGGAGTGCGAGTAGAACGGATTGAGCGACGGGTCGATGACCTCGAAGCCGAGCGGCGTCGGGTACATGCCGGCCTTCACGTCGATGCCGCCGGCCAGCACCGGCACATGCACCGACACGCTGGCCTCGACCACGTTGAGCTGGTAGCGGTCGTTGAGCGCGTAATCGGCGATGCCGAGGAAGTGGGTATAGCGCGCATCCGAGCCATACAGGCCGGAGAAGTGGAAGCCGACATCCCAGTCGCTCACGTCTTTCGGGATGTCGCGCGAGAAGGTCAGCAGCACCTGGTTCAGCTGCGCCTGGTTCGGGTGGTCGGTGAACAGCTGGCCCCAGTTGGTCTTCGGGCCCTCGGTATTGAAGCTGACGCCACCTTCCAACTGCACGCCGAATTTGATGTTGTCCGACCAGGCGGCCGGTGCCGCCGGGGCGGCGGGGGCGGCCGCCGGGGCGGCAGGCGCCGGCGCCGCGGGGGCAGCCTGGGCAAGGGTCGTGTCGTCGGCGCGCGCGGGAGACGCCAGCAGCCCCGCGGCCAGCAGGGCCGATGAGGCGGTTAGCAGGTATCGTGAAGTGGTCATGGGAATGTCCTTGCGGATGTACCCGGCATATAGCGCATGCCGGGCGGCGAAGTCGATGTGCAATGCGATCGACTGCGCCGGGCGTTGCCGCCCGGCGCAGCAAACGCTAGCCGAGGCGCTCGCCGTGGAGTGCGATATCGAGGCCCTCGCGCTCCTCCTCCTGAGTCACCCGCAGGCCGAAGATCAGGCCCACCACCAGCAGGATCACCAGGGTCGCCACCGCCGTGTAGCCGATGGTGGCGCCGATCCCGACCGCCTGGTGCTGCACCTGCTCCCAGCCGCCGATATAGATGCCGTTCGGATGGTCCTTGTCGGCGGTCAGCGGCCCGAAGGCGAACACGCCGGTCAGCAGCGCGCCGATGATGCCGCCGATGCCGTGCACGCCGAACGCGTCCAGGCTGTCGTCGTAGTTCAGCAGGTGCTTGAGCCAGGTGGACGCCCAGTAGCAGCCCACGCCGGCGGCGGCGCCGATGATCAGCGACGCGCCGGGCAGCACGAAGCCCGAGGCCGGGGTGATGGCCACCAGACCGGCAACCGCGCCAGAGGCCGCGCCGAGCACCGAGGGCTTGCCCTTGGTCACCCATTCGGCGATCGCCCAGGCGAGCGCCGCCGCGGCGGTGGCGATCTGCGTGACCGCCATCGCCATGCCGGCACGCCCGCCGGCCGCCGTCGCCGAGCCCGCGTTAAAGCCGAACCAGCCAACCCACAGCAACGAGGCGCCGATCACCGCGAACGCGAGGTTGTACGGCGCCATGTTGTCCGAGCCGTAGCCGAGCCGTTTGCCCAGCACCAGGGCGCACACCAGGCCGGCCACACCGGCATTGATATGCACCACCGTGCCGCCGGCGAAGTCGGCGACACCGATGCCGTTCAGCCAGCCGGTCGGCGCCCACACCCAGTGCGCGATCGGCGCATAGACCAGCAGCGACCACAGCACCATGAAGGCGCACAAGGCGGAGAACTTCATGCGGTCCGCGAAGGCGCCGGCGATCAGCGCCGGGGTGATGATCGCGAACGTCATCTGGAACATCATGTAGACGGTTTCGGGAATGGTCTGCGGCGCGGGCGAGTCGCTGCCGGCCCCCAGGATGAATGCCTGGTCCCACTTGTCGGCGATGCCGTTCAGCATGAAGCGGGAGAAATCGCCGAAATACGGATTTCCGTTGGTAAAAGCGATGCTGTAGCCCAGCACCATCCACACCACCGTAACCAGGCAGGTGATGATGAAGGACTGCATCATGGTGGCCAGCACGTTCTTCTTGCGCACCATGCCGGCATAGAACAGGGCCAGACCGGGAATGGTCATCAGCAGCACCAGCGCGGTGCTGGTGAGCATCCAGGCAGTATCACCCGAATCGGGCTTCAGCGGCGCGTCATCCGCGAAGGCCGGAAAAGTACACAGCAGTAGAGGAAGCGCCCAACAGGCGCGCCGCAGCAGCGTTTTCATAAGGGTCGTATCCTTGATTACAAAGCGTCGAGGTTCGTTTCGCCGGTGCGGATGCGTACCACGCGCGCGACATCCAGGACGAAAATCTTGCCGTCGCCGATCTTGTCGGTGCGGGCGGCCTTGGTAATGGCCTCCACGACCTGCTCGACCCGGTTGGCGGGCACCACCACCTCGATCTTCACCTTCGGGATGAAGTTCACGTGGTACTCGGCGCCGCGATAGATTTCGGTCTGTCCCTTCTGCCGGCCGAAGCCCTTCACCTCGGACACGGTCAGCCCTTGCACACCCAGCGGCGTCAGCGCCTCGCGGACGTTGTCGAGCTTGAAGGGCTTGATGATGGCCAATATCAGCTTCATGTCGGGCCCTGTTCCTATACTGTCGGCCGCCGCGGACGGGACGTGAGCACGCCTCGCTCCCTCGCGGGGACACGTCGCCTCATATCAAAATTCATGCCACCGTAAAACGCACGGTGCAGCGCGCGACGTTGGAACGCGTGCCTGTTTATTGGGCGATCTTGGAACAAAAGTGACCGCATTGGGCAACCGCACGGCACGCGCGGGGCGGGCGGCGCCCGGCGGACCGTGCGGCACCGGCCGGCCGGACCCGCCGCCCCTATGGGTTTCCTATGCCCGGGGCGGCAGGCCGCCCTCGTTTTCCTATGCAGAACCGCTGATCTTCCGGGTCCGTGTCACATCCGCATGGGACAAACATGCTTGACCTCGTCTTCCTGGCCGCCGGCCTGGCCTTCCTGGCCCTGTGCCTGGCTTACGCAACGCTCTGCGACCGGCTCTGAGGGGCACGCCATGGTTCTCGATTACGCACTCGGCGGTCTGGTGACCGCCGGATTGCTCATCTACCTCGTCTGGGCGCTGTTGCGTCCGGAACGGTTCTGAGGGGCGCGCCATGACCGTCAACGGCTGGGTTCAGATCGCGCTGTTCGCCGCGATCATCATCGCCATCACCCCCAGTGTCGGCGCCTATCTGGCGGCCATCGCCGAGGGGCGCCGCACCTTGCTGACACCGGTGCTCGGTCCGGTGGAGCGCGGCCTGTACCTGGCTCGGCGGCGTCGATCCGGCGCGCGAGCAGGGCTGGGTCGCGTATGCCGTCAGCATGCTGGCCTTCAAGGCGGCCGGGTTCACCCTTCTGTATGCGCTGCTGCGGCTGCAGGATGTGCTGCCGCTGAACCCGGCCGGTCAGTCCGCGGTGCCCCCCGATCTCGCCTTCAACACCGCGGTCAGCTTCCTGACCAACACCAACTGGCAGAGCTACGGCGGCGAGACGACGATGTCGTATTTCTCGCAGATGGCCGGGCTCACGGTGCAGAATTTCGTCTCCGCCGCCGCCGGCATCGCCATCGCCTTCGCCTTCGTGCGCGGCTTCGCCCGCCGCTCGGCGAAAACCATCGGCAATTACTGGGCCGACCTGGTGCGCATCGTATTGTATGTGCTGCTGCCGGCCTGCATCGTCATCGCCCTGGTCTATGTCTGGCAGGGCGTGCCGCAAACCCTCGGCCCCTATGTCGCGGCGACCACGCTGGAAGGGGTGCCACAGACCATCGCCGTCGGCCCGGTCGCCTCGCAGGAGGCGATCAAGATCCTCGGCACCAATGGGGGCGGCTTCTTCAACGCCAACTCGGCGCACCCGTTCGAGAACCCCACCGCCGTCACCAACCTGATCCAGGTCCTGTCCATCTTCTCCATCGGCGCCGGGCTGACGGCGATGTTCGGCCGCATGGTCGGCGACAAGCGGCAGGGCTGGGCGGTGTTCGCCGCCATGGGCCTGCTGTTCCTCGCCGGCATCGCCGTGGCCTATTGGTCGGAGGCACAGGGCAACCCGCTGCTGACCGCGCTGGGCGTCGATCCCGCACTCGGCAACATGGAGGGCAAGGAGGTGCGCTTCGGCGCGCCGCTCTCCGCCCTGTTCGCCACCGTCACCACCGACACCTCGTGCGGCGCGGTGAACGCCATGCACGAGAGTTTTCTGCCCCTCGGCGGCGCGGTGCCGCTGGTCAACATGATGCTGGGCGAGATCATTTACGGCGGCGTCGGCTCGGGCCTGTACGGGTTCCTGCTGTTCGCCATCATCGCCGTGTTCGTGGCCGGGCTGATGGTCGGGCGCACGCCGGAATATCTCGGCAAGAAAATCGAGGCGAAGGAGGTGAAAATGACCATGCTGGCCATTCTCTGCCTGCCGCTCGCCATGCTCGGCTTCACCGCCGTCGCGGTGGTGCTGCCGGGCGCGGTCGCCGGCATTTCCGCCAGCGGGCCGCATGGCTTCACCGAGGCGTTGTACGCCTATGTCGAGGCGGCGGCGAACAACGGCAGCGCGTTTGCCGGCCTGTCGGCCAACACGCCGTGGTGGAACACCTCGCTCGCCTTCGGCATGCTGATCGGGCGCTTCTTCGTCATCATCCCGGCGCTTGCCATCGCCGGATCGCTGGCAGCGAAGAAAACCGTGCCGCCCTCGGCCGGCACCTTCCCCACCACCGGGCCGCTATTCGTCGGCCTGGCCGTCGGCGTCATCCTGATCGTCGGCGGCCTGACCTTCTTCCCCGCCCTCGCCCTCGGCCCCATCGTCGAGCATTTCGCCATGCTCGCCGGCACGACGTACTGAGGTCCCGCCATGACATCCGCCATCCGCGGCACCCGCAGTGCCGCCAGCCTGCTCGACCCGGCCATCCTGCTGCCGGCGCTGGGCCAGTCGTTCCGCAAGCTCGACCCGACGCTGCTCTGGCGCAATCCGGTGATGTTCGTCGTCGAGATCGTTTCTGTCCTGACCACCATCCTGCTGGTCCGCGACGCGCTCGCCGGGCGGCCGGACCTCGGCTTCGCGGTGCAGATCAACATCTGGCTGTGGTTCACCGTGCTGTTCGCCAATTTCGCCGAAGCCGTCGCCGAGGGGCGCGGGCGCGCCCAGGCGGCGACGTTGCGGCGGGCGCGCACCGAGACGCAGGCCAAACGCCTGCTGCCGGGCGCGGCGGGCCTGTATGAGCGCACCGGCCTGTTTGAGCTGGTGCATGCGCCGGAGCTGCGGCCGGGCGACATCGTGCTGGTCGAGGCCGGCGACCTCATCCCCTCCGACGGGGAGGTGATCGAAGGGGTGGCGAGCGTGAACGAGGCGGCGATCACCGGCGAATCGGCGCCGGTGATCCGTGAGAGCGGCGGCGACCGCTCGGCGGTCACCGGCGGCACCCAGGTGCTGTCGGACTGGATCCGCGTGCGCATCACCGCAGCCCCCGGCAACACGTTCCTCGACCGCATGATCGCGCTGGTGGAGGGGGCGAGCCGGCAGAAGACGCCGAACGAGATTGCGCTCAATATCCTCCTTGCCGGCATGACGCTGATTTTCCTGCTCGCCGTCGCCACCATTCCGAGTTTCGCCGCCTATGCCGGCGGATCATTGTCGGTGCTGGTGCTGGTGGCGCTGTTCGTCACCCTGATCCCCACCACCATCGGCGCGCTGCTGTCGGCCATCGGCATCGCCGGGATGGACCGGCTGGTGCGCTTCAACGTGCTCGCCATGTCCGGCCGCGCGGTGGAGGCGGCGGGCGATGTGGACACGCTGCTGCTCGACAAGACCGGCACGATCACGCTCGGCAACCGCCAGGCGACCGAATTCGCCCCGCTCACCGGCATCGAGGCGCGCGTGCTGGCCGATGCCGCCCAGCTCGCGTCATTGTCCGACGAAACCCCGGAAGGCCGCTCGATCGTCGTGCTGGCGAAGGAGAAATACGGCCTGCGCGGGCGCGACATGGCGCCGCTGCACGCGCATTTCGTGCCGTTCACCGCGCATACGCGCATGAGCGGGGTGGACGTGGAGGGCCGCAGCATCCGCAAGGGCGCGGTCGATGCCATCATCGCCCATGTCACCGCCGCCTCGGCCGACGTGCTGCCGGTGCCGGAGGCGACGCTGCGCGAACTGCGCGGCCTCGCCGACCGGGTCAGCAACGAGGGCGGCACGCCGCTTGCGGTCGCCGACGGGCGGCAGCTGCTCGGGATCGTGCACCTTAAGGACATCGTCAAGGGCGGCATCCGCGAGCGGTTTTCCGAGCTGCGCCGCATGGGCATCCGCACGGTGATGATCACCGGCGACAACCCGCTGACCGCCGCCGCCATCGCCGCCGAAGCCGGGGTGGACGACTTCCTCGCCCAGGCCACGCCGGAAGCCAAGCTCGCCCTGATCCGCAGCGAGCAGGCGCAGGGCAAGCTGGTGGCGATGTGCGGCGACGGCACCAACGACGCCCCCGCGCTGGCCCAGGCCGATGTGGGGGTGGCGATGAACACCGGCACCATGGCCGCCCGCGAGGCCGGCAACATGGTCGATCTGGACAGCGACCCCACCAAGCTGATCGAAATCGTCGAGATCGGCAAACAGCTGCTGATGACCCGCGGGGCGCTGACCACCTTCAGCATCGCCAATGACGTGGCCAAGTATTTCGCCATCATCCCGGCGATGTTCCTGGCTTTCTACCCGCAGCTGCAGGCGCTCAACGTCATGCATCTGGCCACCCCGCAGAGTGCGATCCTGTCGGCCATCATCTTCAATGCGCTGATCATCGTCGCCCTGATCCCGCTGTCGCTGACCGGGGTGCGCTACCGGGCGGTGGGCGCGGCGGCGCTGCTGCGGCGCAACCTGCTGATCTACGGGCTCGGCGGCATTCTCGCCCCGTTCGCCGGCATCAAGACCATCGATCTCATCGTCAGCGCCCTCGGCCTGGCGTAGAACTGCCGCAAGGAGTTCCGGACATGCTTCGCGAAATCCGTCCCGCCGTCACGCTGATGCTGGTGCTGACCGTGATCTGCGGGCTTGCCTATCCGCTGGCCATCACCGGCATCGCCCAGGCGGTGTTCCCCCGCCAGGCCAATGGCAGCCTGATCGAGCGCGACGGGCATGTGATCGGCTCGGCGCTGATCGGCCAGAGCTTTGCCGGTGACCGCTATTTCCACCCCCGCCCCTCGGCGACCACCGACACCGACCCGAACGACGCCACGAAGACCATCCCCGCCCCCTACAACGCGGCCAATTCGGTCGGCTCCAACCTCGCACCGACGGCCAAGGCGCTGGTCGACCGGGTAGCCGAGGATGTCGGCAAGCTGAAGGCCGAAGCCGCCGGCGCGCCGGTCCCGGCCGATCTGGTCACCACCTCGGCGAGCGGCCTCGACCCCGACATCTCCCCGGCTTCGGCCTTGCTGCAGGTCAGGCGGGTCGCGGCGGCGCGCCACATCCCCGAGGCGGCGCTGCGGGCGGTGGTCGAGCACGCGGTCGAGGCCCGCACGCTGGGCGTGCTCGGCGAGCCGCGGGTGAACGTTCTGGCGCTGAACCTGGTGCTGGACGGGCTGAAGATGCACTGAGCCGTTTCATGTCGGATCGCGACGTCCGTCCCTCGCCGGACGCCCTGCTGAAGCAAGCCGCCCGCGACTCCGGCCGCGGGCGGCTGAAGATCTTCCTCGGCGCCGCCCCCGGCGTGGGCAAGACCTACGAAATGCTGGCGAGCGCCCAGGCGCGCCGGCGGGAGGGCACCGATATCGTCGTCGGCATCGCCGAGACGCACGGCCGGGCCGAAACCGCGGCGCTGCTGGAAGGGCTGGAGGTGCTGCCCCGCCGGCAAGTGGAATATCGCGGCAATACGCTGCAGGAAATGGACCTCGACGCCCTGCTGGCCCGCCGCCCCGCGCTCGCCCTGGTCGATGAGCTCGCCCATAGCAACGCGCCCGGCAGCCGCCATCCGAAGCGCTACATGGATGTCGACGAACTGCTCGCCGCCGGCATCGACGTCTGGACCACGCTGAACATCCAGCACGTCGAAAGCCTCAACGACGTGGTCGCCAGCATCACCCGCATCCGCGTGCGCGAGACGGTGCCGGACGGGGTGCTCGACCGCGCCGACGAAATCGAGGTGGTCGACCTTACCCCCGACGACCTGATGCAGCGGCTGCGCGAAGGCAAGGTCTATGTGCCGCAGACCGCCGCGCGCGCGCTCGGGCATTATTTCTCCCCCGGCAACCTGACCGCGTTGCGCGAACTGGCGCTGCGGCGCACCGCCCAGCGGGTCGATGCGCAGCTGCTCGATCATATGCAGGCGCACGCCATCAGCGGCCCCTGGCCGGCCGGCGAGCGGGTGCTGGTGTGCGTTGCCGGCACCGGCAAGGGCGCGGCGCTGGTGCGCTACGGCCGCCGCCTGGCCGAGCGCCTGCGCGCGCCCTGGACGGCGCTGCA
Organism: uncultured Alphaproteobacteria bacterium; assembly: GCA_963714255.1. Classification (GTDB taxonomy): domain Bacteria; phylum Pseudomonadota; class Alphaproteobacteria; order Acetobacterales; family Acetobacteraceae; genus Rhodovastum. Next base: position 40,485 of record CAVQNU010000009.1, on the reverse strand, counting down.
TGTCGAAACCGCCTCCCGCGCGGAACTGTCGGAAGCCGCCCGCACCAGCATCGCCGATGCGCTGCGCCTGGCCGAGCGGCTCGGCGGCGAGGCCGTCACCATCCCCGGCCACGACGTGCCGGGCGACATCCTGGCCTATGCGCGCGAACGCAATTTCTCCCATCTCGTGGTGGGCCAGCCACGCCCGCGCGGTCCGTTCGGATGGCTGCGCGGCAGTTTCGCCAACGATCTGATCGCGCGCGCGGGCGATATTCCGGTGCACGTGGTCGGCGGCGGCGAGAACCGCACCGCCCGCGCGCCGGCACCAGCGGCGCCGGCGCGCGACCTGCGCGCCTGGCCCTATGTCGCCAGCACCCTGATCGTCGCGGCCGCGGTGCTGGTCGGGCTCGGACTGCAACTGGTGCTGACGGTCAGCAACATCTCGCTGGCATTCCTCACCGCGGTGTTGGTCGCGGCGGCCACTTTCGGCCTCTGGCCGTCCCTGTATGCCTGCCTGGTCAGCGTGCTGGCCTATAATTTCTTCTTCCTGCCGCCGGTCTACACCTTCACCATCGCCGATCCCGAGAACGTGGTGGCGCTGTTCTTTTTCCTCGTCGCCGCCCTGATCGCCGGCAACCTCGCCGCCGGCATGCGCGCGCAGGCGCTGGCGGCGCGCGGCCGGGCGGGCACCACCGAGGAGCTTTACCGCTTCAGCCGCAAACTCGCCGGCATCCTCGACATGGACGACCTGCTCTGGGCCACCACCTATCAGGTCGCCACCATGCTGAAAGTGCGCGTGGTGCTGCTGCTGCCGGACAGCGAACATGGCACCGACGGCATCGCCGTGCGCGCCGGCTATCCGCCCGAGGACGCGCTGGATGAAGCCGACCTGGCCGCCGCCTCGTGGTGCTGGAAGAACAACCGCGAGGCCGGACGCGGCGCCGACACCCTGCCCGGCGCGCCCCGCCTGTTCCTGCCGCTGCGCACCGGGCGCGGCCCGGTGGGCGTGCTCGGCATCGACCGCGACGGCCCGGCGGACACCACCCGCCCGCTGCTGCCGCCCGACCAGCGCCGCCTGCTCGATGCGCTGGCCGACCAGGCGGCGGTGGCCATCGAACGGGTGAACCTCGCCGCCGACGTGGACCGCACCAGGCTGCTGGCCGAGACCGAGCGGCTGCGCTCGGCGCTGCTGACCTCGATTTCGCACGATCTGCGCACCCCGCTCGCCGCCATCCTGGGGGCGGCGAGCGGACTGGAAAGCTACCACGCGCTGCTGGACGAGGCCGGGCGGCGCGACCTGCTCGTCACCATCCGCGAGGAGGCCGAACGGCTGAACCGCTTCGTCGGCAATCTGCTGGACATGACGCGGCTGGAATTGGGGGCGCTGGCGCCGCGCATGGAGGCGGCCGATCTCGGCGAAATGGCCGGCGCCGCCCTGGCCCGGGCCGGCCGGGTGCTGGCCGAGCACCGGGTGGAAATGGACCTCGCCCCCGACCTGCCGCTGCTGAAGATCGATCCCGTGCTGTTCGAACAGGTGCTGTTCAACCTGCTCGACAATGCGGCGAAATATGCCCCCGAAGGCAGCACCGTGCTGTTGCGCGCCTGGCAGGAGAAGCTGCCGGGGGTGGGCCGCGCCGGCGTGGAGCGGCTGGTGCGGCTGCAGGTGATCGACGAAGGGGCCGGCCTGCCCGAGGACGCGCTGGAACTTGTGTTCGACAAGTTCCGCCGCATTCCCGGCGGCGACCGCCAGCGCGCCGGCACCGGGCTGGGGCTGGCGATCTGCCGCGGCTTCGTCGAGGCGATGGGCGGCACCGTCACCGCCGCCAACCGGCGCGACCGCTCCGGTGCGGTGTTCACCATCACCCTGCCGGCGGCGGCATGACCGGGCAATGCGTGCTGATCGTCGACGACGAGCCGGCGATCCGGCGCCTGCTGCGCACCAGCCTGGGCGCGCAGGGCTACCGCACGCTGGAGGCCGCCACCGCCGCGGACGCGCTGGCGCGCGTCGCCGCCGACCGGCCGGACGTGGTCATTCTCGATCTCGGCCTGCCCGACCGCGACGGGCTCGATGTCATCCGCGCCATCCGCGCCGGCAGCGCCGTGCCGATCGTGGTGCTGACCTCACGCGAGGCCGAACACGCCAAGGTGGAGGCGCTCGACCTCGGCGCCGACGACTACGTGACCAAGCCGTTCGGCATGGACGAGCTGATGGCGCGGCTGCGCACCGCGCTGCGCCACCGGCTGCAGCAGGAAGGTGCGGCCCCCGCCTTCCGCAGCGGCGACCTGGAGGTGGACCTGGTCCGCCGCTACGTGCATGTGCGCGGGGTCGAGACGAAACTGTCGCCGCGCGAGTGGGATATCCTCACCTTGCTGGTCGCGCATGCCGGACGGGTGCTGACCCACCGCTTCATCCTCGCCCGCCTCTGGGGCGCGGGGGGCGACGTGCAGCAGTTGCGCGTGTATGTGCGGCAGATTCGCCAGAAGATCGAGGCTGACCCCGAGCGGCCGCGTCACATCCTGACCGAGACCGGCGTGGGGTATCGCCTCGCCGAACAAGAGACCCCGCCATGACGCTGCCGCCCCTGACACTCGACGTGCTGATCCCGCCCGGCCACGTGCTCGACCGGCTGCGCGCGGCCGACAAAACCGCGCTGCTGGCCCAGCTCGCGCGGGCTTCCGGCGAGCAGCTTGGGCTGGCACCGGCGGAGATCGCCGCCGCTCTGGCGGCGCGCGAGGCGCTCGGCTCGACCGGCACCGGCGGCGGCATCGCCCTGCCGCATGCGAGGATGGCGGCGCTGGCCGCGCCCTCGGGCTTCCTGGCCCGGCTCGACCGGCCGGTGGCATTCGATGCGGTGGACGGGCGGCCGGTCGACCTGGTGTTCCTGCTGCTCAGCCCGGCGGCGGATGCCGAGCATCTGCGCGCGCTGGCGGCGGTGTCGCGGCGGCTGCGCACGCCGGGCGTGGCCGAGGCGATGCGCGCCGCCCCGCCCGCCGGCTTGCGGGCGGCCTTGCTGGGATGACCCCGATGGACCCGTTCCGCCAGTTGCAGGCCCTCAGCCTGCTGGCCATGGCGCTGCTGATCGCGCCAGGGGTGGTGCCGCCGCTCAGCCGGTTTGGCGGACGGATGCGGCTCGCGGCTCTGGTTGTTTATTTGGTCGGCGGCCTGGCGATTTTGGCGAACTGGCTGCTGACCAGGCACTGAAGGAAGGAAGGCCAGGGCTCTGCCCTGGCCTTCCTTCACGCCGCATGGCTTGGTTACGAAACCTGCCAGCCCTATAACGTACCAGCATACCTCGGGAGGGAAGACACCGCGTGGACGCTGCGCAGGAGAAGCTCAGGCTCGATGCCCTGGACTCCTACCAGATCATGGACACGCCCCCGGAGCCGGGGTTCGACCGTATCACCGCGCTCGCCGCCCGGCTGCTGGACGTGCCGATGGCGGTACTGTGCCTGGTCGGCGCCGAGCGGCTGTTTTTCAAATCCTGCCACGGCATCGCGCTGAGCGGGGCGCCCCGGCAGGCCGGGTTCTGCGGCTTGGCCATCACGTCCCCCCGCACCCTGGTCATTGCGGATACGCTGGCCGACCCCGTCCATGCCGGCAATCCGATGGTCACCGGCCCCCCGCATGTCCGCTTCTATGCCGGCACGCCGCTGCGCACCGAAAGCGGGCAGGTGATCGGCACGCTGTGCGTGCTCGACCGCGCACCGCGCCCGGCCCCGGACCCCGATGCAGTGCGGGTGCTGGAGGACCTGGCCGCTACCATCGTCGCCCTGCTCGATGCCAGGCTGCGCGAGCGGCAGCTGGCAGCGGCCAACCGCACTGCACAGCTGCACGCCGACCTGCTGCGGATGAGCTTCGAAGCACCGGACTGGCCGACCATGATCCGCGCGGTGCTGGCGCGCATTGGTGCCGCGAACGGGGCGCGCGTCGGCTCGGTATGGCAGATGCTGCCCGACGGCCACGTTTCCCTGGCCGAGTACCACGTCAGCGGACCGCCTTTGCCCGACGCGTTCCTCGCCTGGTGCCGCGCCACAAGGCCACCGGCGGAGGCGACGCTGATGGGAAAGGCGATGCTGCGGGAGCACCGCGTCGCCATCGACTTCTCGCAGGCCGACCTCACCAGACTGCCCTTGCTTCAGGCCAGCTGGGAAGCCGGGCTGCGCGCCATGCTGGTGCAGCCGGTCAGCCTGGGCGAGCGCAAGTTCGTGATCGTCCAGCAGTTTGACCGCCCCCCGCCCAACCTGCAGACGCTCGGCGAGCACCTGTTCGATCTCGTCGACACGCTGCGGCCGGCCATGTTCCGCCACGTCGCCGAGGAGCAGCAGCGCCTGCTCAGGGCGGCGCTGGACGCGGCGTCCGATTCGGTGCTGATCGTGCAGGCCGGGCCGGGCGCGCATGGCGACCCCCGCATCCTGGACGCGCGCATCCTGTATGCCAGCGCCGCGGTGTCGCGGGTGACCGGCTGGGAGCGCAGCGAAATCGTCGGGGCCTCGCCCGGGATTTTCATGGGGCCGGAAACCGACCGGCGGCAGCTTGCCGCCGTCCGTGCGGCGGTTCGCGCCGGGCGGCGCATCCGAACCGAGCTGCGCGGCCATCGCAAGGATGGCAGCCACGTGTGGGTGGAGACCGAAATCAGCACGCTGGCGGATGCCGCCGGCATGCCGACCCATTGGATCGCCATCCAGCGCGACATCACCCAGCGCCGCGCCGACGAACGCGCGCTGGCCGAGCGCAACCGCGCCTTCCGCCTGATCTTCGAGAACAACCCGCTGCCGATCTTCATTTACGACGAAACGACGCTGCGGTTCCTGGAAGCGAACGCCGCGGCGGTGCGCATGTACGGGTGGAGCCGGGACGAATTCCTCGGGCTGCGTGTTTCGGACCTGCGCCCGCCCGAGCAGCGCGCGGCTGTCGCCGCCGAACTGGCCCGGTTCGGCGATGGCTTCAGGCGGATGGGCCCGCTGTGCAACCTCACCCGGACCGGTGAGGTGCTGCATGTGCAGACCGCCTCGCAGCCCATCCAGTGGCACGGGCGGCGCGCCCGCATCGCGGTGGTCAGCGACATCACCGAGTTGCGCACCGCCCAGGAGGCGCTGCTGCAGTCGGAGCGGCTGAGCACGATTGGCCAGATCACCGGCGGGGTGGCGCACGACTTCAACAATCTGCTCACCGTGGTGATGCTGAACCTCGGCGACGCGCTGGCAGAGATGCCCCAAGGCAGCCCGGTGCACGCCATGCTGGATGCAGCGCAGTACGCGGCCAGCCGGGGAGCGGAGCTGACCAGCCAGTTGCTGTCTTATGCGCGGCGCCAGACTTTGCGTCCGCAGGTGGTGGGGCTGCATGCGCAGTTGTCCCGGCTGGTGCCGCTGCTGCGGCGTGCGCTCGCCACCCGCCACCAGTTGGAAACAGCGTTCGACGGCACGGAGGCGACCGTGAACGTCGATCCCGTCCAGCTTGAGACTGCGGTGATGAACCTGGTGCTGAACGCCCGCGACGCCTTGCCGGCGGGCGGGCGGATCATGCTTGGGGTGGCGCGCCGCACGGTCGGCAGCCCTCTGCAGGCGCTGCCCGACCTGCTCGCGCCGGGACGCTATGCCGCGGTGTTCGTCGAGGATTGCGGGCGCGGCATTCCTGAACGGGAGCAGCGCCGCGTGTTCGACCCGTTCTTCACCACCAAGCCGGTGGGCGAGGGCAGCGGGCTTGGCCTGAGCATGGTGTATGGCTTCGCCCGCCAGTCCGGCGGCCATGTGGATCTGCGCAGCCGGCCGGGCATGGGGACGCGGGTGGACTTGCTGCTGCCGGAAGTCGACGCGGCGGTCACGCCGTTCGCGGCGCCGGAAGCGGCGGCGTTCCGCGCCGACGGGATGACGGTGCTGCTGGTCGAGGACCAGGAGGCGGTGCTGCGGGTTGTGTCGCGCCATTTTGCCGCGCTGGGCTTGCGGGTGCTGGCGGCGGGCAGTGCCGAACAGGCTTTGCCGCTGCTGCAAGGGGGCGAGCCGATCGATCTGCTGTTCAGCGACGTGGTGTTGCCCGGCCGTATGGACGGGGCGGCGCTGGCCGGGCTTGCGCTGACGGTTCGGCCGGGCTTGCGGGTATTGCTGACCTCGGGGTTTTCCGCCGATCCATCGGGCAGCGCCGGGCGGTTCAGCCTGTTGCGCAAGCCGTTCCTGCGCCGTGACCTGATCGATGCCTTGCAGCAAGTGTTCGCCGCCCCGCCCCCACAGGCAAATTGAATGGGTTCCAAGGGCCCCCCGGCCCTCGCGCCGAAGGCGGGCTGCGCACGACGGCGGGTCCAGGGCAGAGCCCTGGTCTTTCTTATTCAGTGACGTTCGAACCTGATCCCCTGTGCCAAAGGCAACTCCCGGGAATAATTCACCGTATTGGTCGCCCGCCGCATGTAAGCCCGCCAGGAATCGGACCCGGATTCCCGCCCCCCTCCGGTTTCCTTCTCGCCCCCGAAGGCGCCGCCGATTTCCGCCCCGCTGGGGCCGATATTGACGTTGGCGATGCCGCAATCAGAGCCGGCCGAGGAGAGGAACGTTTCGGCCTCGCGCAAATCGGTGGTGAAGATGGCGGAGGCGAGGCCCTGCGGCACCGCATTGTGCCAGGATAGTGCCTGTCCGAGATTGTCATGCCGCATAACAAACAGGATCGGCGCGAAGGTTTCGCGGCAGACCACGGCGGATTGCGCGGGCATTTCGGCGATGGCGGGGCGGACGTAGTAGGCGCCAGGAAAGGCGGCGGCGAGGAGGCGGTCGCCGCCGTGGAGGATACCGCCCTGGGCACGCGCCTCGGCCAGCGCCGCCGCCATGGCGTCATAGGCGGCGCGGTCGATCAGCGGGCCGACCAGGGTGGCGGGGTCGCGCGGGTCGCCGACCGGAACGGAGGCGAAGGCGCGCCGCAGGCGCGGCAGCAGGCGGTCGTAGATGTCGGCATGGACGAACAGGCGGCGCAGCGTGGTGCAGCGCTGGCCGGCGGTGCCGACGGCGGCGAACAGGATGGCACGCACCGCCAGGTCGAGGTCGGCCGAGGGGCAGACGATCATGCCGTTGTTGCCGCCGAGTTCCAGCAGGGCGCGGGCGAAGCGCGCGGCCAGGCGGGGGGCGACGGCGCGGCCCATGCGGGTGGAGCCGGTGGCGGAAATCAGTTTCAGGCTCGGATCGTCGACCAGCGCCGCGCCGGCCTCGGCCGTGCCGATGACGAGTTCGAGCAGCCCGTCCGGCACGCCGCCGAAGCGGGCGGCGGCGCGGCGAAAGATGGAAACGGTGGCAAGGGCGGTGAGCGGGGTCTTCTCGGATGGCTTCCAAACCACCGGGTCGCCGCAGACCAGCGCCAGGGCGGCGTTCCAGGCCCACACGGCGACCGGGAAATTGAAGGCGGTGATGACGCCGATGGGGCCGAGCGGGTGCCAGGTTTCGCGCATGGCGTGGCCCGGCCGTTCGGTGGCGATGGTCAGGCCATGCAGCTGGCGGGACAGACCGACGGCGAAGTCGCAGATGTCGATCATTTCCTGCACTTCGCCCAGGCCTTCCTGCAGGATCTTGCCGGTCTCAAGCGTGACCAGGCGGCCGAGTTGGTCTTTCGCCGCGCGCAGGTCCTCGCCGAGCAGGCGGATGAGTTCGCCGCGGCGAGGGGCGGGGGTGTCGCGCCACGCCGGAAAAGCGGCGGCGGCGTGGGCGATGGCGGCCTGCACGTGGGCGGGCCCGGCTTGCGTCAGGCGGGCGGTTTCGGCGCCGTCGATGGGCGAGCGGGCAATCAGGGTGCCGCCGGACAACGCGGCGGGGTCGACGCCGAAACCGGCGAGCAGGGCAGCAGCTTCGCTCATGATGTCAGCACCAAGCCCGGGTGGCGGTCAGGGACGTAACCGGCGGCGCGGGATGATCATCGGCGCAATGATGCCCAGACCGATGCCCCAGGCGCCGTTGATCAAAACCGAACGCAGCATGGCGTCCAGCGCCCAGCCGGAGGCGACCGGCAGGCCCTTGAGCGGTGCCACCACGAACCAGCCAATGGCCGCAGCCAGCAGGCCGAAACCGAGGCCGATCAGCCATTTCGGCACAGGCGGCAGCCATGGCAGCACGATGCCGAAGACGATGCCGTAAAGCCCGCCCCAGAAGCACAGATCGGCGAGCCGGGGAATGTGCAACGGTCCGGATCGGGACAGGTCGTAGGGGGGGAACGGCACCAGGCCGTTGCTGTAAAGTATCCATACCATCCCCTGGTGGAACACCAGGACGGCCAGGACCGCCGCGACAAAACCCAGCCCGGCGCGCACCAGCAGCGACCGGACCAGCAGCATCAGCAGCGACATCGTCGGTTCCCCGGGTTGCCGGCCGGCACCCCGCGCGGCCGGATGGCCCCCGCACCGGTCGCCGGCGCGGGGAGGCAGATTATTTCGCGCGGTAAGGGCGATGGCAACCGCCGCACGCGTCGGCCGTGGCCTTGAAGGCGGCTCAGCCACCCGGCGCCCGGGAATGGTTCCACCTCGACGCAGATGGCGCAACGGTCGGCGCCATGCAAGGCAGGGCAATCGGGTGAAGGAAGATTAAGGCCAGGGCTCTGCCCTGGACCCGCAAGGGGTCAGTGGACCCCTTGACCCCGTTCTTTAAGAAATCCCGCGGGTTGCAAGGGGCTATGCCCCTTGGTGGGTCCAGGGCGAAGCCCTGGTGGGGTGCGGGGCAACGCCCCGCGCGACAGAAGTCAGGACTGTTTTCCTTCACCCGATTGCCCTGCCATGCAAAGGCGGGCAATTGGGGATAGGAAGCAAGGCCGGGGCGGGATTTGTGGCTGATCGGTGCAGGGAGCCAGGGAGCGTATCGCGACAATAGCCGGCTGCCGGCATCGCCTGATGCCGCCGGCCTCGCCAGCAGGGTGGCGAGGCGGAAATGCCGGCAGCTGGCTTATAGTCGCAATTCCCCCCCTGACACCCCGCACCGACCAGCCACAAATCCCGCTCAGTACGCCCTCAACAGTGAATCCTGCACCGCCTCGGAGCCCTCGCCGTCCTTCCTTTTCACGGTGCCCCCATGCCCCAAGACAACGATCCTTATCTCTGGCTTGAGGAAATCGACGGCGCTTCGGCCATCGCCTGGGCCGACGCCCAAAGCGCCGCCACGATCGCCCGTTTCGGTGGCCCCGCCACCGAGGCCGACGCCGACACCCTCGCCGCCATCCTCGACCGCCCGGACAACATCCCCTACGTCGCTCGGCGCGGGGCGCATCTGTTCAACTTCTGGCGAGACGCCGCCAACCCGCGCGGCCTCTGGCGCCGCACCTCGCTCGACTCCTATCGCAGCGCGGCGCCGTCGTGGGAGGGGGTGCTCGACCTCGACGCGCTCGCCGCCGCGGAGGGCGAGGACTGGGTCTGGGGCGGTGCCGCCGTGCTGCCCGAAACCCATGGTCGCGCGATCATCCGGCTTTCCCGCGGCGGCGGCGACGCGGTGGTGCTGCGCGAGTTCTGCCTCGGCGACCGCCGCTTCGTCGATGATGGTTTTTTTCTGCCCGAAGCCAAGGGCGGCATCGCGTGGATCGACCGCGACACGCTGTTGCTTTCCAGCGCCTATGGTCCGGGCATGGCGACCGCCTCGGGCTATGCGCGCACTGTCCGCCTGTGGCGGCGCGGCACCGACCCGGCAACCGCCCCGGTGATCTTCGCGGCGGGTCCGGACAGCATGGCGGTGGGCGGCGGCGTGGACCGCCTGCATCCCGACCGCCAGCTCGTGTTCACCGAGCGGCTGGACTTCATCCGCGCCGAGGTCTGGACCGGCGACACCGGCGGCAAGCGACGCCACATCGATGTGCCGCAGGATGCCTGGTACGTCTGGAGCCGTGACTGGCTGGCCGTGCGTCCACGCTCGAACTGGACCGTCGGCGGCGCCACCTATGCGGCCGGCATGCTGCTCGGCATCGGTTTGGTCGATTTCCTGGCTGGCGACCGCCGCTTCCAGGTGCTGTTCACGCCGACTGCCAGACGCAGCATTCAGGGGTTTTTCTTCGTCCAGGAACACCTGGTCGTGCAGGTGCTCGACAACCTCGCCCCGGCGCCGTTCGTCGTGACGCCCGCCGGGAACTGGGCGCAGGCCCCGCTTGCCGGCCTGCCCCGTCTCGGCACTGTCAGCGTCTGGCTGCTGGACGCCGAGGAAGCCGAATTGGACGGCACACTGCTCGCCCTTACCCAGGACCCGCTGACGCCGCCCACGCTGTTGCTGACGCGGCCGGGACCCGAGGCGCCTGGAGTGCTGAAACGCGCGCCGCCGGCATTCGACCCGGCCGGGCTTGCGGTTCGTCGGCACGAGGCGGTGTCCGCCGATGGCACGCGCATTCCCTATGTGCAGGTCGGCCCGCCGGGCGAAACCGGCGAGGCGCCGGTGCATCTGTATGGCTATGGCGGCTTCGAAGTGTCGGAACTGCCCACCTACCGCGCCGGGGTGGGGAAACTCTGGCTGGAGCGCGGCGGCACCGGCGTGGTCGCCACCCTGCGCGGCGGCGGCGAGTTCGGCCCGGCCTGGCACGAGGCCGGGAGGCGTGAAGGCAAGGCGCGCAGCCACGACGATTTCGCCGCGGTCGCCGCCGATCTGGTGCGCCGCGGCGTCACCCGCCCCGGCCGCATCGCCGCCGAGGGCGGCTCGAACGGCGGCATTCTCATTACCAATATGTTCGTCCGTTACCCGGAGCTGTTCGGCGGGCTGTTCTGCACCATTCCTCTGGTGGACATGCGCCGCTACACGAAGTTGCTGGCCGGCGCGAGCTGGGTGGCCGAATACGGCGACCCGGACGATCCGGCGGATTGGGATTTTCTTCGTCAAATCTCGGCCTATCACACCGTCGTGCCCGGCCGGGCCGCGCCGCCCATCCTGCTCGCCACCACGCGGCGTGACGACCGGGTACATCCGGGCCATGCCCGCAAGATGGCGGCAAAGTTGCAAGCCTTGGGCTACGACGCGGCGTTTTTCGAGCTTGCCTCCGGCGGCCATGGCTACGGCAAGGACAACCGCCAGCGCGCCTTCTTCACCGCGCTGGGGTACGCTTTCTTGCGTAAAGCGATCGGGTGGGAGGTCGGGTGAGCGGCCGTTGCTGCGCTTTTTTGCGAAGTGAGGAACAATGCCATGATCCACCTGCGCAGGTTGGTGCTGCCTGGGTTTTTATCTTGGCTTTACTGAGTATGAGCGGCGCGCGAGCCGAGATCCCTCGGCCCGACGTTTGCGACATCGAGGTTTGGATTGACGCCAATTTCGAAGGGTCCCACGGGCGCACGCAGGGCGCGGCCCTCCCCCTTTTATCGCCGCGGCCGCCGGCCCGGTGTTTCACGATTTAATCTCGTCGGTGAAAGTCTTTAAGGGGGGTTGGATATTTCACGTCGACACAGGCGGCGCCGGCGGGGTTCCCAATCGCGATCCGGGACGGTTCGGGATCATGACCGCCGGTGACTGTCCGACCGTCAAACCCGACGACCAGTTTGATTTGATGCAATGCCTGTCCGCGTTCGACTACTTCAAGTAACCAATCCGGCGAATACGGGCTGATGCCGATTCGCAGCCACGTGCCTGACGGAAAACCGGCGGGCAGAACCTGCGCCCGGTTGCCAGCCGGCGTGGGGTGCAATGCCACGTGGCGTTGCAGCCTGCAGTTTGAAGGTTCATCGCCAGCGAGCGAAGCCCGCCGCCCGAATTCGCGCAGACGCCAGCCTCTGCGGCACCGGGGACGCGGCGATTTTGATAGGAATGGCTGTTATGCAAAACCGGGAGTCCGCGCGCCTGCCCGACGCACCGCGGGGCACTGATCCCGGATAACCTATGCGGTCGCAGGGGGGCCTGACCGGAGCCATGCCCGAGTGTGGGGTGCAGGCCGCAAATCCGGACACACGCTGGCAGTTTGGCCGGCCTCCCCTGGTTCCCCGCCGATTTGAAGGCGCCGGTTCACGACCTCGACGACGCCGGCAGCCCCTTGCGTTGAACCTGACCCTCTGCCCTACTACGTGAATTAGCCTCGCGACCGCTCGCTCGCACGCACCCGATCCAAGTTGTTCGGCGCGCTGACGGCCGTTCCATCCAAAACAAAAGGAGTCACGTGATGCTGATCTCGGATGTCCTGCGCGGCAAGGGCAATATGGTGGAGCGTATCCGGTCGACCGAGAAGGTTTCGACCGCTGTCCGCAAGCTGGCTGAGCGACGGATCGGCGTGCTGGTCGTGGAGGATCAATGGATGAAGATGGTTGGAATCTTCTCCGAGCGCGACCTCGTCAATGCCGTTGCCCGCGACGGCGATGCGGCCCTTTCACGCCAGGTGTCCGAGTTGATGTCTTCGGCCGTGATCAGCTGCGCACTCACGGACCGGGTTGATGCCATGCTGGCGAAAATGACGGTCTCCCGCATCCGGCATTTGCCGGTGGTCGAGAATGGCAATCTGGTCGGTATCGTCAGTATCGGCGACCTGGTGAAGCAGCGGTTGGAAGAAAAAGAGCTTGAGGCGAATGTGCTCCTGGATCTGTCCCGCCTGAGAGCCTGAGCCGCCTGAGAGCGTGAGCCGGACAAAGCGCGGTCAGCAGCGTCTTCGCGCCGGGCCTGCCGCCGTTGAGCGGCATGAGAGCGCAATGGTATTCGATTTGCGCTGGGCCAGCGGTGGAGATGAAACCAGGCGGAAGGCGCTCCGCACACCAACAGCCGGCGTAGACGGAAACATTCGGCAGTGGCCAGCGCGGCATCGCCGCGCTGGCCACTGTCACAAACTATTTGTAGTAGCCAACTCCGCAGACCAGATCGGACACTTTGGTCACGAAGGATGATTTCGGCACCGGGTTGGTGGTGCCGGGGCGCGGAAACATGTAGTCAACCTGGGCGACCTTGCCATCCTGTGCAACGGATATCATTTCAACTGCAAAGGGCTTGCCGCTACCATCCTTGAGCGCCGTGGCGTCCGAGCCGTTCAACTTCGGGTTGGGGTGGGCGGCAAATTTGCCGTCGGAGCCGATGCAAAAGACATAAAGGTCGCGGTCCTTGAACCCGTTCTCACCCTTGGTGAATTGGCTGAGCGCCGTGGCCTTGTCGGCCTTCACCGCTGCGGTGGCGCGATCCAGCATCGCCCGCGCTTCGGCGGGGGTGCCGTCGGCTGCGTGCAGCGCCGGAACAGACAGGAACAGCAGCGAAAAACATACGGCCGAAGCCGCGATCATGCGTCGCATGGATATCCTCCCGTAACTTGTTGTCGCCTGCCGCCGCGCTCTCGTGCGTTCTGCGCCGACATGGCATGCATTTTAGCGCCGTCTGCCGTGGTGGTAAACCAGCCATCGCGGTGCGGCGCCCGGGCGGTTGGGGAAGGCGTCACTGTCCCCGGGTGCTGAGAGCGGGACATCAGCGCAAGAATCCCCTCATGTTTATTGCGTTTTCCCGGCCGGGTTGGGCAACGTCATCCGCTTTCATGGTACTATCCATGTTACCGCTGCCGACGGACAAACCAGGGCGGTTACCTCTCCAGGCGCTCCGACAGAAAGCGATCCTCCGCAACGGCCTGTGCGTCGCCGCGGAGCCGATCGCGCAGCAACTCCTCGCCTTCGCTGCCGCCCCAGCGATCGACATACAGCACATCTTCGACCGCCAACCGCTGCCGCCAGCCAGCCAGTTCGAGTTCCGGCCGGCGATGGTAGCCCTTGACCCAGCCAAGACACAGATAAGCAACCGGCACGATGCGCTCGGGAATGTCGAGCGTCTGGCGTAGCTCTTCCTGGTCCAGAATACTCACCCAGCCCACGCCCAACCCCTCGGCACGCGCCGCAAGCCATAAATTCTGCACGGCACAGACCGTGCTGTAGCCGTCCATCGCCTGAATATGGGTGCGCCCGATGACCACCGGCCCGGCCCGGTCCGGGTCGCAGGTGATGCACAGATTGACCGGCGCCTCCAGGATCCCTTCGAGCTTCAGCGACCGGTAAAGATCCTGCTTTTCGGCCGGAAACATCGCCGCCGCTTCGGCGTTCGCCTTGATGAACAGGTCGTGCACGCGCCGACGCACGCCCACGTCGCGCAGCAGCAGGAAACTCCAGGGCTGCATGAAGCCCACTGACGGCGCGTGATGCGCGGCAATCAGAACACGGCTCAGCACCGCATCCGGCACCGGATCGGAGCGGAACTCCCCGCGGACGTCGCGCCGCGTGAGGATCGCGCGATAGACCCCTTCGCGCTCGCTCCGGATCAGCGGTTCGGCGGGGACAAGGGTATTGTCGCGGGCAATCATCGTGCAGTCTCCTTCCGGCGGTCGGCGGCAGATTCGTCGTTAAGGAAGCAAGGCCAGGGCTCTGCCCTGGACCCGCCAAGGGCCGAGAGGCCCTTGGAACCCAATACTTAAGTCGTGGGGTTCAGGGCAGAGCCCTGGCCTTGCTTTACTTTGTCCCGGCCGCATCCCAGGCCGGCGCAAAACCATCCGGATCAACCAGCCGCCGGCTCTTCGGCAACCCGCCAATGGCGGCAAGGTCGTCCGCATCAAGCCGCAGATCAAGCGCCGCAAGATTGGCGAGCTGGCTCGCGTCGCGCGCCGCTTTGGGGATTGCCGCCACGCCGTCCTGGCCGAACAGCCAGGCCAGCGCCACCTGGGCCGCGCTCGCGTCGTGCTTGCGGGCGATCCGCTCCAGCACCGCATCGCGCGCCAGCCCGCCGCGGCCGAGCGGACAATAGGCCGTGAGTGCCAGCCCCTTCGCGCGCAGATAGGCCAGCACGCGGCTTTGCTCCAGGTTCACGTGGTACTCGACCTGATTGCAGACGATGGGCGCGCCGATGTCTTCGATGGCCTGGCGCAGCAGCGCCACGGTGAAATTCGAAACGCCGATATGCCGCGCGAGGCCCTGCTCCTGCAAGCGCACCATCTGGCCGAGCGCCGCCCCCAAATCCATGTCCGGCGCCGGCCAATGGATCAAATACAGATCCACGTAGGGCGTGCGCAGCTTGCGCAGGCTGTCGTCCATGGCGCGCCGCATGGCGTCGGGCTGCAGGTTTTCCCACCAGACTTTCGTCGTCAGATGGATCTCGCCGCGCGCGACCGAAGTGCTGGCCAGCGCCGCGCCCACCGCGTCCTCGTTGCCGTACATCTGCGCGGTGTCGATGTGGCGGTAGCCGTGATCCAGCGCGCGCAGCACGGCGTCGGTGCACGCCGCGCCGGTCATGCGCCAGGTGCCGAGGCCCAGTTTCGGCAGCCGCATCCCGCCGGCAGTAATGCTCTGCATGGCGTCGGTCCCCGTTGCTATTTCTGCGAGAAATCCACCAGTGCGGCGAAGCCGGTTTCGGTGCCGAACGCCAGATGCGCGCCGTCGGCGCCACTCCAGGCCAGCGCCGATACCGGGCCGCGGCCGGGGCCGCAGACCGGCAGGATGCGCGCGCTGGCGATGTCGGCCAGCACCACCGTTCCATTCGCAAATCCGGCCGCCACCATATCGCCTTGCGCCGGATGGGCGGCCACCTGGGTGCAAACAACGCCGTCGCCGCCGGCGAGTTCGGTCGGCGCCTTGTTCATCGGCCCGCCGCCGAAGAACGGCCACAGCACGATCACGTCCGCGCCGGACGTGGCCAGCCATTTGCCGGAGCGGGTGAAACTCAGCGCGCGCGTCTTGGCCGGATAGCCGGTCATGCGCATGTGCTGCCCGTCGCTCAGCCGCCAGCCATGCAGCGCGTTTTCCTGCATGGCGGTGACCACGTTGTCGCCGTCCGGGCTGATGGCGATGCCGGTGTGGCTGCCCTTCCACTCCAGTTTGCGCGCAGAGTCGGTCTTCGCCGCGACGAACCAGAGGCTGGCGCCGTTGTAGTGGGCCGCACCAATGCGTTTGCCTTTCGCATCGAACACCAGGCCGGTGACGCTGGACGGGTGGTCGAGCGTTTTCAGTTTCTTCCCCTCGCCGTCGAACAGATGCACTTGCCGGCCGACCGCGCAAGCCAGCAGGCGGGTTTTCGCGTCGGCGAAACTCGCGACGTGTTCGACCCATTTCATGCCAAAGGCGGCGATGTCCGACGCATCCTCGTCCACCCGGCGGAACCTGCCGTCATCGCCGCCGGAGATGTAGTCGGCCAACCCGGCGCCCGGCGCCAGCGCGAGGACGGCGCCGTCATGCACCGTGACGCTCCGCCATGCGCTGTCGCCCAGCCGCGATGCCACGTGCAGCGCGCCGTCGCCGGTGGCGAATGCGCAGCTGCGGCCGCCGCGGGCAAAGGCGGCGCCGACCACATAGGCGCCGAGCTCGCGCGACACCCCGCGGGTTTGCAGAATATGGTCGGGGCTGATGGTCGCGCTCATGCCGCCTGGCAGCTCTCGAAGCCGCGGCGCAGCTGCGGGCGGTTGAGGTTGCGGCCGATGAACACGATCCGGCTGCTGCGCGCCTCGCCCGGCTTCCAGGGGGCGATGAAATCGCCGTCGGCGATCATGTGCACCGCCTGAAAGGCGAAGCGGCGGTCCTCGCCCGCATACGAAAGAATGCCCTTGGTGCGCAGCAGGTCGGCGCCCCGCTCGGCCAGCAGGGCGCCGATCCAGGCGTTGAAGCGCTCGGGGTCGATCGGCGCCTCGACCTCGAAGCTGATCGAGCGCACGTCCTCGTTGTGTTCGTGACTTTCGTCGTCGAGAAAATCGGGATGCCCGGCGAGCACGCGCTTGAGGTCGAAGGCGCCCTGGTCGAGCAATTCGGCGATGGGCACGTTTCCGCGCTGGGCGTGATGAATTTTCGCGAACGGATTGCGTTGCCGCACCGCCGCTGCCACGGCTTGCAGTTCGTCTTGCGTCACCAGATCGGTTTTGTTCAGCACGATGACATCGGCAAACGCGATCTGATCGGCCGCCTCGTGGCTGTCGGCCAGCCGCTGCGGCAAATGCTTGGCATCGACCACCGTCACGATCGCGTCCAGCCGGGTCCGGTCGCGCACTGTCTCGTCGACGAAAAACGTCTGCGCCACCGGCGCGGGGTTGGCCAGGCCGGTGGTTTCAATGATGATGCCGTCGAAGCGGTCGCGCCGCTTCATCAGGCCGCCGACGATGCGGATCAGATCGCCGCGCACGGTGCAGCAAATGCAGCCGTTGTTCATCTCGAAGACCTCCTCGTCGGTATCGACGACCAGGTCGTTGTCCACGCCGAGCTCACCGAACTCGTTGATCACCACCGCGTATTTGCGGCCGTGCTGCTCGCTGAGGATGCGGTTGAGCAGCGTGGTTTTGCCGGCGCCAAGATAGCCGGTCAGCACCGTGACGGGCACTTTCTCCCCGGTTGCGTCCGCCATGTGTGTTCGCTCCGTCTGCGCAGTTGAGGGCGGTTATATAGGGACCGCCTCGCCCGCCAACCATGCGGCCTGCACGTCCCGCCGCACCGCATCCAGCCGCGCCGCCGCCGCCGGCGCGTCGAACACCGCCGCGCGCACCCGCCCCGCCTGCGCCAGCGCCTCCCGCCGCGCCGGATCACGGGCGAGTGCTATCATCGCCGCCGCCAGGGCGGCGGGATCGTCGGGGTCGATGACCTGGGCGGCGTTGGCGGTCACTTCGGTCAGGGCGCCACGGTCGGCGACCAGCAGCGGCGCCCCGCAGGCCATCGCCTCCAGCGCCACCAGGCCGAACGGCTCGGGCCAGCGGCTGGGCACCACGGCGATGCCGGCGCGCGACAACGCCGCCAGCACCTGCGCGTGCGGCAGCCAGCCGCGCAGCGTCACCCCGGCCGCCGCGGCCGCCGGGCGCAGCGCGCGCAGGAAGGGCGTCTCCGGGCTGTCGGCGCCGAAGCGGTCGGCGCCGATCAGCTCGGCCCGCCAGCCCGGCAGCTCGGGCAGCGCGCGGGCGCAGGCTTCCACGAAGACATCCGCCCCCTTGTCGGCCACCGCGCGGCCGGCGAACAGCAGCACCTGCTCGCGCGGGGCCGGCGGCGGCACGGCGGACATATCGATGCAGTTGGGCAGGATTTCCGGCACGCGCGGCATTTCGTGCAGCCCGTCCAGCAGCCAGTCGCGCACGGTGCCGGACACCGTGGCCACGCGGGCCAGCGCGCCGAGCAGGAACAGCCGCTCGGCCGGGCTGCCGGCGCGGCGCATGCCCTGCGGGTTGTTGTGCAGCACCAGCAGCACCGGCGCGGGCAGCAGATCGGCGAGCGCGAGCGCCAGATCGGGGCGGTTGTGCACTTCCACCACCGCCGGCACGACGCCGCCGAGCGCGCGCACCACCCCGGCGGCGTAGCGGCTGATGGAACCTGCGAGCATCCAGGGCGGCTGCACCGGCCGGAACGGCACCCCGGGGAACGGCGCCGCGACCGGGGCGCCGAGCACCACGGGCCGGAAGACCGAGGACTGCACGGCGAGCCGCTGCACCACCAGCCCGATGGCGCCCGCGGCGGCGGGGGAAAAGGACTCTCGCGGCGGGAGAACGACGGCGATTTTGTCATTGCGCATGGCGGGTCTGTAGCGCGACTGGGCATTTGGGGGAAGGCAAGCAAGGCCAGGGCTCTGCCCTGGACCCGCCAAGGGGCAGTGGCCCCTTGGATCCCATTACTTTTAGGCATTTGTCTTGAGAGGGGGTGCGGCGGTGAACCGGTTCAACGCCTCACCCCCCGTTTCAAGACAAATGCTTAAGGTACGGGATCCAAGGGGCCACTGCCCCTTGGCGGGTCCAGGGCAGAGCCCTGGCCTTCCTTGCCTTCTCCAATTGTCCGGCCGCTCCAGCGCCCCATCTAATGGGCCAAACGGCAAGGCAAGACGGCAATGGCTGGAATTCTGGAAGGAGGGGTCGCCGCGTTCATGTCAGGAATATTGCTGTTCGGCTGCTCGACGGTGGGCATCCGCGAGGGCACCGAGGAACCGCGCTACACGGTGCTCGCCGCACCGAACAGCCTGGAGATCCGGCAGTACGGTCCGCGCATTGCGGCCGAAACGGCGATCGCCGGCGATGACCAGTCGGCGGCGCTCAACGAGGGTTTCCGCCGGCTCGCCGGTTATATTTTCGGCGCCAACCGGGCGAAGACAAAAATCGAAATGACAGTGCCGGTGGCGCAGCAGAAAAGCGAAACCATCGCCATGACCGCCCCGGTCGGACAGGCCCGCGATGCCGACGGCAAATGGGTGGTGCGTTTCTTTATGCCAGCGGAATGGACGATGGAGACCCTGCCGGTGCCCGAGAATCCGGCCGTCGCGCTGGTGCGGGTGCCGGGCGAGACGATGGCGGTGCTGCGCTTCACCGGCCTGCGCGGCGAGTCCACCATTGCCAGCCGCAAAACTGAACTGCTGCAACGTCTGGAGCCGACTGCCTGGAAGCCGGTGGGCGAACCGATCGCCTGGTTCTACGATCCGCCCTGGACCATCCCCTTCCTGCGCCGCAACGAGGTGGCCGTGCCGGTGGCGCCGCGCTGAGAGTTCGCGCCGCCGCAACTCACCACCATTTGACCGGCTTCGGTTCACGCTTGGCGGCGACCGAACCACCTTCGCGGCGTGGACGACCGCGCGGACGCTTTACCTGGATGGCCTCGCCCGAGTCGAACAGCGTGCGTGCCGCACCGCGCGTTCTGCCCGCGGGTGCCGGCGAGCGCTCCGGCGCTTCGATGAGCGCCTGTTCGGCGGCAAGCCGCGCGGCCCGCTCGGCCTCGAGCGTGGCGGCCATGGCGATACGGTCGGCCTCTGCCTGGCGGGCGCCGTCGAGCGCTTCCCGTCCGGTCATCTCGGCATGCGCCAACTGCGTCTGCAGCCGCTTGATCGCCGAGTGCGCTTCCGCCAGGGCGCGATCGGCCCGTTGCCGGGCCGCCTGCTCCGCCGCGAGCGCCGCTTCGGCGTTCGCCAGGCGGTTCACCGGCGGCGCGGCATTTGCGGCCGGCCGGTGCGCCGACCCAACCCCGGAACCCGGTTGGGCGAGCACCACGGTCACGTCGCCATCGCGCGCGAAGCGGCGGCGCATCGGGGCATGGCGCCCGTCACCCGGCCCGTTCTGCGCGGGCGGCTGGCGGTGGGCCGCCCTGTCCTCATGTCCCATGGCGCGGTCGGCGCCAAGGGCGCGGCGCGCCCATAACTCGGCGTCACGGAGCGACGGCGACTCCGACGGCGCCTGCGTCTCGTGCTGATGGTCGGGATTATTTTTATCTAGAGGGTCGGCGGGATGACGCACAGGTCGAGTCCAATCAGGGCATCGATGCCACAGAGCGGTGAAAGTCTGCTCAGATGACGTTGTTAGACGCACTGCCATGCGCTGACAAGTCAATGCAGCGATTCGGATCAATAAAGCGCATAATGGTGTCTGACGCGCCACGCCGCAGGGTGGGCTGTGGCCAACCGGCGGAATTGACTGCTATCGCGTCCTGACGCACGGGAGGGTGTGATGAGCCGTGATCGCGAATCGGCGCTGTTGCCAACCGGCGAAACGAAAGCCAGGGAGGTTCGTCGCCTGTCCGTGCCGCAGGCCAAAATGACGGGTTCCTGACGGACCTGCTCGTCGCGCCATGATAAGGACAGCAGCGATGGACGTTCACAGCGGGACTATCGGCGGGTCGGCGACCGACCACATCGCCCCGATCTCGTGGCAGATCTGGGATGCAAAGTATCGGCTGAAAACGCTGGACGGTGTGCCCATCGACATCACCATCGAAGACACCTGGCGCCGTGTCGCCCGCGCACTGGCCGCGCCCGAGGCGCATCCGGCCGACTGGGAGCAGCCCTTCTATGAGGCGCTCGCGGATTTCCGCTTCCTGCCGGCCGGGCGCATCCTGTCGGGCGCGGGTGCGGACCGGCGGGTCACGCTGTTCAACTGTTTCGTCATGGGCGACATCGAGGACGATCTCGGCAGCATCTTCGCGCATTTGCGCGAGGCGGCGCTGACGATGCAGCAGGGCGGCGGCATCGGCTATGATTTCTCCTCGCTGCGGCCGAACGGCGCGCCGGTGCGCGGCGTCGGCGCCGATGCCTCGGGGCCGCTGTCGTTCATGGATGTGTGGGACGCGATGTGCCGCACCATCATGTCGGCCGGCGCCCGCCGCGGCGCGATGATGGCGACCATGCGCTGCGACCACCCCGACATCGAGTTGTTCATCGACGCCAAGCGCGCGCCCGGGCGGCTGCGCAATTTCAATCTGTCCGTCCTCGTCACCGACGCTTTCATGACGGCGCTCGAGGCCAACGCCGACTGGCCGCTCGTGTTCGCGGGAAAAACCTACCGCACCGTGCGGGCGCGCACCCTGTGGGACCGCATCACCCGCGCCACGTACGACTATGCCGAGCCGGGCGTGATCTTCATCGACCGCATCAATACCCGCAACAATTTGGCGTATTGCGAAACGATCCACTCAACCAATCCGTGCGGCGAGCAGCCGTTGCCGCCGTATGGCGCTTGCCTGCTCGGCTCGATCAACCTGGCCCAACTGGTGCGTGAGGCGTTCACGCCGGAGGCTAATGTCGATGCCGGCGAGCTTGCCGACCTGGTCGGCCTCGCCGTGCGAATGATGGATAACACAATCGACGTATCCGGATTCCCGCTCGATGCGCAGCGGCAGGAAGCGCTGGCGAAGCGCCGGATCGGCCTCGGCATGACGGGGCTCGCCGATGCGCTGATCATGTGCGGCCTGCGTTACGGCTCCGAGGCGGCCGCCGAGCGGGCCGGCGACTGGGCCCGCCAGATCGAGCGCACGGCCTATATGACATCGGCGCATCTCGCGCGCGAAAAAGGCGCCTTCCCGCTGTTCGACCGCGACGCCTATCTCGCCGGCGAAACCGTGCGCGGTCTGGACGAGGACGTCCGCGCGCTGATCGCCCGGCATGGCATCCGCAACGCGCTGCTCACGTCGGTCGCGCCGACCGGGACGATTTCGCTGGTCGCCGACAACGTCTCCAGCGGCATCGAACCGGTGTTCGCCCTGGCCTACACGCGCAAGGTGCTGCAGCCGGATGGTTCCAAGCGCGAGGAGGAGGTTTCCGACCACACGCTGCGGCTGTTCCGCGCCCGGTTCGGCGAGGCAGCGCCCTTGCCCGCGTATTTCGTTACTGTGCAGGATTTGTCGCCGTCCGACCACGTGCGCATGCAGGCAGCCGTGCAGCGCCATGTCGACAGCGCCATTTCGAAAACCGTCAACGTGCCTGAAACGATCAGCTTCGAAGCGTTCCAGGATGTCTATCTCGACGCCTATCGCAGCGGCTGCAAAGGCTGCACCACCTACCGCCCGAACAGCGTCACCGGCTCGGTGCTGGACGCGACGCCGCCCGCCTCCCCTGCCCTGCCCAGCGAGCTGATGCGGCGGACCGAAAAGCTCACCGGCGCCACCTACAAGCTGCGCTGGCCGGATGCCGAACACGCGATGTATGTCACCATCAACGACATCGAGCAGGAGGGCGTGCGGCGGCCGTTCGAGGTGTTCGTCAATTCCAAGAACCTTGAGCATTATGCCTGGGTGGTGGCGCTGACCCGGATGATCAGCGCGGTGTTTCGCCGCGGCGGCGAGGTGGCCTTCGTCGCCGAGGAACTCAAGCAGGTGTTCGACCCGCGCGGCGGGCAGTGGAGCAACGGCCGCTACGTGCCCTCGCTGGTTGCCGCAATCGGCGATGTCATTGAACGCCACATGGTCAACACCGGTTTCCTCAGCGGTGCGGAAAAGCTGGCCGGGCACCATGCGCCGCACGCGCAGGGTGCCGCCACGAACGGCATACTGGGGCCGCTCTGCCCGAAATGCAGCCAGCCCGGCCTGGTCCGGGAAGCCGGCTGCCTGAGCTGTGTGCATTGCGGCTGGTCCAAGTGCGGC
This sequence comes from uncultured Alphaproteobacteria bacterium, assembly GCA_963714255.1. Classification (GTDB taxonomy): domain Bacteria; phylum Pseudomonadota; class Alphaproteobacteria; order Acetobacterales; family Acetobacteraceae; genus Rhodovastum. Next base: position 17,800 of record CAVQNU010000009.1, on the reverse strand, counting down.
TGAGCCTGGGACGGCTGCTTGTTGCTCTGCTGACCGCCTGCCTGGTTGCGGTCCGCGCCGACGCCGCCTGCCAGGTGGAAAAGCGCGCCGCCGTGCCGGTGCGGGTGGCCGAGGGCGTGGCCGTGGTCGATGTCGTCATCAACGCGACATCGGTGCCGATGATCCTGGACACCGGCGCCGACATGACATCGCTGACGGTCGCTGCCGTCGAACGGCTGCAGCTTCCGCGCGACGCGTGGGTGTCAACGCTGTCGCGCGGGGCCGGCGGCCGGGTGCAGGAATACCGCAACGTTTTGCCGGCCTCGGTGCAGCTCGGCGGCGCGGCCCTGCGCCGGCGCGGAGTTGTTGCAAAACCGAGCCTCTCGGTGATTGCCGGCATCGGCAGTGGCCGGCTGGACGGGTTGCTCGGCGAAGATCTGCTGTCGCTGTTCGACCTTGATCTCGATCTGCCGGCGCAAACGCTGACGCTGTTTTCCGTGCAGGGCTGTTCGGGACGGTTCATTCCGTGGGATCAGCCCTACGAGGCGGTTCCGGTTGTGCTTGGCATGCGCTCGCGGAGCATGCCGCTGGTTCCGGTTCAGCTCGATCACCGCAACCTTGTTGCGGTGCTCGATACGGGCGCGTCGGTTTCGTTCCTCAACCTGCGCGGCATGCGCCAGCTCGGCCTGACGCCGGCAATGCAGGGCGGCGACAAGGGGGTCGCCACGTCCGCGGTCGGCGGCAGGATGGAGAGCAGGCTGCATCGTTTCTCGGCACTGCAGATCGGATCGCTGGTGGTGCAGGAACCGACGCTGCTGACCGCGCCGGTGCCGACGCGGATTTTTGACATGCTGCTGGGGGTTGATTTCTGGAGCGCGCGGCGGCTTTGGATTTCCTATGCGACCAGTCAGATTTTTATTGCGGTAAAGTAAGGCCAGGGCTCTGCCCTGGCCTTCCTTCCTACCCCCGCGGATGCGTCCGCCGCCAAACCTCCACCAATCCCGCCTCATCCACCGCGGTATAGCGTTGCGTGGTCGACAGGCTGGCATGCCCCAGCAAGTCCTGGATCGCCCGCAGATCGGCCCCGCCCGCCAGCAGATGGGTGGCGAACGAGTGCCGCAGCGCATGCGGCGTCGCGTGCTCGGGCAGCCCGGTGTGGCGGCGGAAGGCGCGCATCGTCCGTTGCGCCACCCCCGGGTTCAGCCGCGCCCCGCGCGCCCCGGTGAACAGCGGCGCCTCCGGCACCGGCGAGGGATGCAGGCGCAGCCAGGCGCCGATCGCCGCGCGCACCACCGGCAGCACCGGCACGATCCGTTCCTTCGACCCCTTGCCCATCACCAGCAGCATCGCCTCCCCGCCCGGCAGCGGCGCCGCCCGCACATCCAGCGCAAGCGCCTCGGAAATGCGCAGCCCGCAGCCGTAGAGCAGCGAAAACAGCGCCACGTCGCGCGCCTGGATCGCGGCGCTGTCGGACTCGGCGTCGATCTCCTCGGCCACCGCCCGCGCCTGCGCCGGCGTCAGCGCCCGCGGCAACGGCGGGCGCGCTTTCGGCGTGTCGAGCAGGCGCAGTTGCGGATTGGCCACCCCATGCCGCCGCGCCAGGAACCGGAAGAAGCTGCGCACCGCCGACAAATGCCGCGCCCGGGTCGCCGCCCCCGCCCCCTCGCCCGCCTCGTGCGCCAGCCAGCCGCGAAAATCCGCCGGGCGCAGCCCGGCCAGCGCGGCGAAATCCGGCTCGCCGCCCAGATGGCCGGTGAGAAACCCGAGAAACGCCGCGGTATCGCGCCCATAGGCCTCGACCGTCAGCTTCGAGGCCCGGCGCTCATGGGCGAGCCAGGCGAGAAATTCCTCCCGCGCCGCCGCGGCAAGCGTCATCGCCCCAGCGCGGCCGCCACCGCCCGGCCGAGGAAGGCCAGCGCCCCCGCCCCTTGCGCCGGGTCCAGCATCCAGTGCTCGCGCGCCGACAGGGCCAGCAGCGCCGGCGGGTCACCGGGGATGCGCACCAGCGCGTCGTGCCGCGCCAGCGCCGCCGCTTCGCCGTGCAGCAGGCCCGATTTGCCGGCGTCGCTGCGGTACGCCACCGCCCGCCCGCCGAGCAGCCGCGCGACCGTGCCCGGCGGCAGCTTGCGCGCGCCCGGCAGCGGGGTCTCGGCGCACAGCGCCACGGCGTCCACCGCCAGCAGCGCCGGGAAGGCGACGGCAACGCACTCGGCCACCTCCCCGGCGCCGATCAGCGCCAGCACCGCCTCGTGCACCCGCGCGGTCATGCCCGCGGCGGCCCGCCCGGCCGCCAGCACGCCGTCGGCCCGCTCGGCCATGGCGGCGGCATGCGCCCGCTCGGTCCGCACCATGGCGGCCATGTGGTCGGCCAGCACCTCGCCATGCACCCGCAGCGGCGGGGCGAGCACGCGATACAGCTCCGGCCGGTCGGCCAGGAACCGCGGATGGGCGCGCAGAAAGGCGGCGACCGTATCGGGATCGACCGGCTTGCCCGCCGGCGCCGCCGTGGCCATCAGATCGCGACCGTCTCGATGATCTGCTGACCGGTCTTCGCCCAGTCGGCAAGGAACGAAGCCAGCCCTTTATCGGTCAGCGGGTGGTTGTACAGCGCCCGCAGCACCGCGGGCGGCAGGGTCGCCACATGGGCGCCGAGCTTGGCCGCCTCGATCACATGGATCGGATGGCGCACGCTGGCCACCAGCACCTCGGTCTGCAGCGCCGGATAGTTGCGATAGATCTGCACGATATCGGCAATCAGCTGCATCCCGTCCTGGCCGACATCGTCCAGCCGGCCGACGAAGGGGCTGACGAAGGTGGCGCCCGCCTTGGCCGCCAGCAGCGCCTGGGCGGCCGAGAAACACAGGGTCACGTTGGTCATCACCCCCTGCTCGGACAATGCCCGGCAGGCGCGCAGCCCGTCCGGCGTCAACGGCACCTTCACCGCCACATTCGGGGCGATCCGGCGCAGCACATCGGCTTCGCGCAGAATCTGCGCATACTCGGTGGCGGCCACTTCGGCGCTCACCGGTCCTTGCACGACGTCGCAAATTTCCGCGACCACCTCCAGAATGCGCCGGCCGGACTTGGCGATGAGCGTGGGGTTGGTGGTCACCCCGTCCAGCAGGCCGGAGGCGGCCAGCGCCTTGATTTCAGAGATATCCGCGGTGTCGACGAAGAACTTCATCGGTGTCGTCCCATGCTGAGTGTCGGTCGCGACGGGCCCCATTCGGGCGGAGCATAGCGGATGGCGGGCATTCACCGAAAGCGCGGCCAGGACCGGCTGTTCGACGACCGCACGGCGGACCCGCCCGCGCCGCCCATGCGGGTGCCGGTTCTGCTGCCCTATCCGTTCGCCGGCCCGTTCGACTATCGGGTACCGGCCGGCATGCAGGTGGCTCCCGGTGATCTGGTGCTGGTGCCGCTGAACCGACGCGAAGAGATCGGCGTGGTCTGGGACGGCCCGCCCGATGCGGCGGTGGGCGACAACCGCCTGAGGCTGATCTCGGCCCGCGCCGACGGCGCGCGGATGCGCCCCGATCTGCGCCGGCTGGTGGACTGGATCGCCGCCTACACGCTCGCCCCGCCGGGCGAGGTGCTGGCGATGGCGCTGCGGGTGAACGCCCTGCGCGCCGAGACGCCCGCCACCGGCTGGCGTCTGGCCGATAACCCGCCCGAGGCCCGCCTGACCGAGGCCCGCAAGAACGTGCTGGCGGCGCTGGCCGACGGGCAGCCGCGAGCCGGCGCCGAGTTGGCACGCACGGCCGGGGTTTCGCCCGGCGTGCTGCGCGCCATGGCCGATTCGGGGCTGCTGCTGCCGACGACGCTGCCGCTCCGCCCGCCGTTCGCGCGCCCCGACCCCGAGCACCCTGGCCCGACCCTGTCGCCCGATCAGGAAACCGCCGCGGCGGCGCTGCGGGCATCCGTCCGGGCGGGCGGGTTTTCCGTGACGTTGCTCGACGGCGTCACCGGGTCGGGCAAGACAGAGGTTTATCTGGAAGCCGTGGCCGAAACCCTGCGCGCCGGCCGGCAGGCGCTGGTGCTGCTGCCTGAAATCGCCCTGTCCGCCCAGTGGCTGGACCGGTTTTCCCACCGGTTCGGCGTGGCACCGGCGGTCTGGCATTCCGACCTTTCCTCGCGGGTGCGGCGCACCACCTGGCGGGCGGTGGACGCCGGCACGGCAATGGTGGTGGTGGGCGCCCGCTCCGCACTTTTTTTGCCGTTTCCCGATCTCGGCCTGGTCATCATCGACGAGGAGCACGAAACCGCCTTCAAGCAGGAAGACGGCGTGGTCTACCACGCCCGCGACATGGCGGTGGTGCGCGCCCGGCTGTGCGGCGCGGCGGCGGTGCTGGTCTCGGCCACGCCCAGCCTGGAGACGCTGGCAAACGTGGAGTCCGGCCGCTACCGCCGCCTGCATTTGCCCGACCGGCACGGCGGCGCCCTGATGCCGGACATCGAACTGATCGACCTGCGCCTCACCCCGCCGGAGCGCGGCCGCTTCCTCGCCCCGGCGCTGGTGGAAGCGGTGCGCGCCGCCTTCGCCCGCGGCGAGCAGGCGATGCTGTTCCTCAACCGCCGCGGCTATGCGCCGCTGACGCTGTGCCGCGCCTGCGGCCACCGCATGCAGTGCCCGAACTGCACCGCCTGGCTGGTCGAGCACCGCGCCCGCCAGGCGCTGCAATGCCACCATTGCGGCCACGCGGTGCCAATCCCGCCCGCCTGCCCGTCCTGCGGCGCCGAGCACAGCCTGACGCCCGTCGGCCCCGGCGTGGAGCGCATCACCGAGGAAGCGCGGGCGCTGTTCCCCGCGGCGCGGCTGCTGGTCATGGCCTCCGACACGCTGCCCGGCCCGCATGCCAGCGCCGCGGCGGCGCGCTCGATTTCGGCGCGCGAGGTGGACCTGATCATCGGCACCCAGATCGTCGCCAAGGGCTGGCATTTTCCGCATCTGACGCTTGTGGGCGTGATCGACGCCGATCTGGGCCTGGCCGGCGGCGACCTGCGGGCGGCCGAGCGCACGGTGCAATTGCTGCATCAGGTGTCCGGCCGCGCCGGCCGCGCCGAGGCGCCGGGGCTTGTGCTGCTGCAGACCTTCTCGCCCGAGCACCCGGTGATGCAGGCACTGCGCTCCGGCCGGCTGGAGGAATTCATGGCGCGCGAGGCGGCGCAGCGGCGGCCCGGCAACTGGCCGCCTTTCGGGCGTCTGGCGGCGCTGATCGTCTCGGCCGAGAGCGCCGAGGCGGCCGACACCGCGGCGCGCGACCTCGGCCGGGCGGCGCCGCATGGCGAGGGCATTGTTGTCCTTGGCCCCGCCCCGGCCCCGCTGTCGATCCTGCGCGGGCGGCACCGGCGGCGGCTGCTGCTGAAGACGCGGCGGGACATCGCGGTGCAGCCGCTGCTGCGGGCCTGGCTGGAGGCGGTGCCGGTGCGGGGGAATGTGCGGGTGGACGTGGACGTTGATCCAGTGAGTTTCCTTTAGTGGGAATTGGGTAAAGAAAGGTAAGGCCAGGGCTCTGCCCTGGACCCGCAAGGGGCCGCAAGGCCCCTTGACCCCGCTACTTAAGAAAGTCATGGGTTCCAAGGGGCTATGCCCCTTGGTGGGTCCAGGGCAAAGCCCTGGTGGGGTTCGGGGCAAAGCCCCGATAGGATTTATCCTTCCCGCCCCCGAACCTTCTGCCCACGTGTTGCGCCTGTCCCGAACCCCATGCTAGAGGCCAACCGCCGCGTGTGGAAACGCACCGGCCCCTGTCCCCGGCCGCGCTCGCGGCCCCAGCAGACGGAACCGCAGCATTGGCGTCTGGCGGCAAATCCACACAGACCGGCGGCGCGCTCGCCGGCCGGTACGCAACAGCGCTGTATGCGCATGCCGAAGATCAACAGGCACTCGACGCGACCATCACGGAGGTGGAAGCGCTCGGGCGGCTGATCGACGACGTCAATGATCTTCGCGCCGTGCTCGACTCGCCGCTGATCGACGTGAACACCTCCGGCCGCGCCGTGCGCGAGGTGCTGGAACGTCAGGGCTTCGGCAAGATCGTGCAGGATTTCGTCAGCGTGGTGGTGGCCAACCGGCGCGCCCGCGCGCTGCGCAGCATCATCGCCGCCTTTTCCGCCCTCGTCGCCGACAAGCGCGGCGTGGTGGTGGCCGAGGTCGAAACCGCCCATCCGCTCACCGACCTGCAGGAACAGCAACTGCGGGCCCGCCTGATCGAGGCCGGCTATGGCCGCGTCAATATCGTCAAGAGGGTTGATCCCTCGCTCCTGGGTGGCCTGGTCGTCAAGGTCGGTGCCCGCCTCTACGACACCTCGTTGAAGTCCCGGCTGCAGCGCCTGCAGTACGCCATGAAGGGAGCCGCCTGAGATGCAGATCCGCCCCGCCGAAATCTCGGAAATTCTCAAGAAGCAGATCGCTTCGTTCGATACCGAGGCGAATGTTGCCGAGACCGGCCAGGTGCTGAGCGTGGGTGACGGCATCGCCCGCATCTTCGGGCTGCAGAACGTGATGTCCGGCGAGCTGGTCGAGTTCCCCTCGGCCGGGCTGCGCGGCATGGCGCTGAACCTGGAAACCGACAATGTTGGCGTGGTGATTTTCGGCGAAGACCGGGAAATCCGCGAGGGTGACACGGTCAGCCGCACCGGCCGCATCGTCGACGTGCCGGTGGGCCTCGGCCTGCTCGGCCGCGTGGTCGATGCGCTCGGCAACCCGATCGACGGCAAGGGCCCGATCGCCAGCACCGAGCGCCGCCCGGTCGAGGTGAAGGCGCCCGGCATCATCCCGCGCAAGTCCGTGCACGAGCCGGTGCAGACCGGCATCAAGGCGATCGACAGCCTGATCCCGATCGGCCGCGGCCAGCGCGAGCTGATCATCGGCGACCGCCAGACCGGCAAGACCGCGGTGATCGTCGACACCATCCTCAACCAGAAGGCGATCAACGCCGGCGACGACGAGAGCAAGAAGCTTTATTGCATCTACGTCGCGGTCGGCCAGAAGCGCTCCACCGTCGCCCAGCTGGTGCGCACGCTGGAAGAAAACGGCGCCCTGGAATACTCCATCGTCGTCGCCGCCACCGCCTCCGAGGCCGCCCCGCTGCAGTTCCTGGCCCCCTACACGGGCGCCACGATGGGCGAGTTCTTCCGCGACAGCGGCAAGCATGCGGTGATCTTCTACGACGATCTGTCCAAGCAGGCGGTCGCCTATCGCCAGATGTCGCTGCTGCTGCGCCGCCCGCCGGGCCGCGAGGCCTATCCGGGCGACGTGTTCTATCTGCACTCGCGCCTGCTGGAGCGGGCGGCGAAAATGAGCGACGCGCATGGCGCCGGCAGCCTCACCGCCCTGCCGGTGATCGAGACGCAGGCCGGCGACGTGTCGGCCTACATTCCCACCAACGTGATTTCCATCACCGACGGCCAGATCTTTCTGGAGACCGAGCTGTTCTTCAAGGGCATCCGCCCGGCGGTGAATGTCGGCATTTCGGTGTCGCGCGTCGGCTCGGCGGCGCAGATCAAGGCGATGAAGCAGGTCGCCGGCCGCATCAAGCTGGAACTCGCCCAGTACCGCGAAATGGCGTCGTTCGCGCAGTTCGCCTCCGACCTCGATGCCTCCACCCAGAAGCTGCTCGCCCGCGGCGCAAGGCTGACCGAACTGCTGAAGCAGCCGCAGTTCAAGCCGGTGCCGGTCGAGGAGCAGGTGGTGGCGATCTTCGCCGGCACCCGCGGCTATCTCGATACCATTCCGGTGGCCAAGATCGGTGCTTTCGAGCACCAGTTGCTGGTCGATCTGCGGGCGCGCGCCCCGGGCATCCTGGAGGCGATCCGCACCGAGCGCGAGATCAAGCCGGAGACCGACAAGAAGCTGGTCGCCTTCCTGGACGGCTTCGTCAAGAGCTTCGTCTGATCCCGTCCGTCAGGTAATCCCCCCATGCCCAGCCTGAAGGCACTGCGCGGCCGTATCGCCAGCGTGAAGTCGACGCAGAAGATCACCTCGGCCATGAAAATGGTCGCGGCCTCGAAATTGCGCCGCGCCCAGACCCAGGCCGAGGCGGCGCGGCCTTATGCCCTGCGGATGGAGCGCATGCTGGCCACGCTCGCCGCCGGCATGGCCGGCCGGACCACCGCGCCGCCACTGCTGGCCGGCACCGGACGCGACCAGGTGCACCTGCTCATTCCGGTCACCGGCGACCGTGGCCTGGCCGGGGCGTTCAACTCCAATGTCGGGCGGCTGACCCGCAACATCGCCCGGCGGCTGGAAGGCGAAGGCAAGACGGTCAAGATCTTCGCCATCGGCCGCAAGGGGCGCGACTATCTGCGCCGCGAGTTCCCCGCCAGCATGGTAGGCGACGTGAACTATGTCGGCCGCAAGACGCTGGAGTTCGCCGATGCGCAGGCGATCGCCACCCGCGTCGTCGCCATGCTCGAGGCCGGCGAGTTCGATGTCTGCACGGTGATCTACAACCGCTTCCAGTCGATCATCGCCCAGGTGCCGACCGAGATGCAGATGATCCCGCTGCCGGTGGCCGCCGAGGCCGCCGATGCAAAAGCCGAAGACCGCACCATCTACGATTTCGAGCCGGACGAGGATGCCATCCTGGCCAGGCTGCTGCCGCAGAACCTGGCGGTGCAGATCTTCCGCGCCCAGCTGGAAAATGCCGTGGGGTTCTACGGCTCGCAGATGACGGCGATGGATAACGCGACCCGCAACGCCGGCGACATGATCAAGCGGCTGACGCTGAACTACAACCGCGCCCGCCAGGCGAATATCACCAGGGAACTGATCGAGATCATCTCCGGCGCCGAAGCCGTCTGAAGATCTTGGCACGAGACAGGAGTCGAGAATGGCCAGCAACAATGTCGGGCGCGTCACGCAGGTTCTGGGCGCCGTGGTGGACGTGCAGTTCGACGGCGAGTTGCCGTTCATCCTGAACGCCCTGAACACCAAAATCGGCGAGCGCCCCCTGGTGCTGGAAGTGGCGCAGGAGTTGGGCGAGAAAACCGTCCGCACCGTCGCCATGGACAGCACCGACGGGCTGGTGCGCGGCCAGGAAGTCACCGACACCGGCGCGCCGATCAGCGTGCCGGTCGGTCCCGGCACGCTCGGGCGCATCATCAACGTCATCGGCGACCCGATCGACGAGCGCGGCGCGGTGCCCTATGCCAAGCGCTACCCGATCCACCGCTCCGCCCCGAGCTTCGAGGACCAGGCCGCCGCGGCGGAAATCCTGGTCACCGGCATCAAGGTGGTGGACCTGCTGGCCCCTTACCTGAAGGGCGGCAAGGTCGGCCTGTTCGGCGGCGCCGGGGTGGGCAAGACGGTGCTCATTCAGGAGCTGATCAACAACATCGCCAAGGCGCATGGCGGCGTGTCGGTGTTCGCTGGCGTGGGTGAGCGCACCCGCGAAGGCAACGACCTGTATCACGAAATGATCGACGCCGGCGTCATCAAGCTCGGCGAGGGCACCACCGAAGGCAGCAAGGTGGCGCTGGTCTATGGCCAGATGAACGAGCCGCCGGGCGCCCGCCAGCGCGTGGCGCTGTCCGGCCTGTCGGTCGCCGAATATTTCCGCGACGAGGAAGGCCAGGACGTTCTGTTCTTCGTCGATAACATCTTCCGCTTCACCCAGGCGGGCGCGGAAGTGTCCGCACTGCTCGGCCGCATCCCCTCGGCGGTGGGCTACCAGCCGACGCTGGCCACCGACATGGGCGAGCTGCAGGAGCGGATCACCTCGACCAAGAAGGGCTCGATCACCTCGGTGCAGGCCATCTACGTGCCCGCCGACGACCTGACCGACCCCGCCCCCGCCACCTCGTTCGCCCATCTTGACGCCACCACGGTGCTCAGCCGCCAGATCGCCGAGCTTGGCATCTACCCGGCGGTGGACCCGCTCGAACTCGACCTCGCGCTCACTCGACCCGCGCATCGTCGGCGAGGAGCACTACACCGTGGCCCGCGAAGTGCAGCGCATCCTGCAGACCTACAAGTCGCTGCAGGACATCATCGCCATTCTGGGCATGGACGAGCTGTCCGAGGACGACAAGCTGGTGGTGGCGCGCGCGCGCAAGCTGCAGCGCTTCCTGAGCCAGCCCTTCCATGTGGCCGAGGTGTTCACCGGCTTCCCCGGCGTGTTCGTGCCGATCGCCGACACCGTGCGCAGCTTCAAGGCGATCGTCGCCGGCGAATACGACCACCTGCCGGAGTCCGCCTTCTACATGGTCGGCACCATCGAGGACGCGGTGGCCAAGGCCGAATCCCTCAAGACCGCGGCCTGAGCGGGGCGGCGCGCACCATGCCGATCCAACTGGAGATCGTGAGCCCGGAGAAGCTGCTGCTGTCGCGGCCGGTGGACATGGTGGTGATCCCCGCCGCCGAGGGCGACATGGGCGTGCTGCTCAACCACGCGCCCTTTGTCGTGCAGCTGCGCGGCGGCACGATCCGGCTGTATGAGGGCGAAACCGTCACCGACCGGCTGTTCGTCAGCGGCGGCTTCGCCGAGGTGACGCCGGAACGCATCACCGTGCTGGCCGACGAGGTGATCCCGGTGGCCGAGCTGTCGCGGGCGGTGGCGGAGCGGCGGCTGGCCGAAGCGAAGGCTGCTTACGAAGTCGCCGGCAAGGTCGATGTGCCGACGGAAGATGCGGCGCTGGACCGGATTCTGTCGGCCGAGGCGATGCTGGAGGCTGCTTCGGTTTAGGGGCCGTATAAATCCTATCGGGGCGTTGCCCCGAGCCCCACCAGGGGCTTTGCCCCTGGACCCCACCAAGGGCATAGCCCCTTGGAACCCCTTGAGTAATGGGGTCAAGGGGGCCACTGCCCCCTTGCGGGTCCAGGGCAGAGCCCTGGCCTTCCTTCTGTCATCATCAGGTGATCCCCTCCCCCCGGCTGGATTCTGGCCTTGAATCGGTGCATCTGGTTCAAACGTCTTGCACCGATGCCGCACTGCGGCACGAAGCGGCGGCAGCAGCACGGGCGACCACGATGAAACACTGGCGGATCGAGGATGTGGACTGGGACCGGTTCGCGGCCGACAAGGTTGACCCGGGGATCGTGCCGCTGGTCAAGGCCGCGGCCATGGTCGAGCGCAACGGCACCGACTATGCGATCTACCTGAACAATGTGTTCCGCGACGACCCGGAATTCGGCCAGGCCGCCGACAACTGGAGCCTGGAAGAAGTCCAGCACGGCGACGCGCTCGGCCGCTGGGCGACCCTCGCCGACCCGTCCTGGGATTACAAGGCCGCCTTCGCCCGCTTCCGCGCCGGCTACCGCATCAAGCTCGACGTCGAGGCCTCGGTGCGCGGCTCGCGCACCGGCGAGCTGATCGCCCGCTGCATGGTCGAGACCGGCACGTCCAGCTACTACACCGCCCTGGGCGAGGCCACCGAGGAGCCGGTACTGAAACAGGTCTGCCGGCTGATCGCCGCCGACGAGTTCCGTCATTTCAAGCTGTTCTACGACCATATGCGCCGGTGGCTGGCGCGCGAGCGCATCGGCCTGCCACGCCGCCTGGGCATCGCCGCCGGGCGGATCGGCGAGAGCGAGGATGACGAACTCGCCTTCGCCTGGCACTGCGCCAACGACCCGCCCGGGGTGCCCTACGACCGTGCGCGCTGCGTGGCCGCCTACATGGGGCGCGCGATGGCGTTCTATCGCTTCCGCCACATCGAGCGCGGCATGGGCATGATTTTCAAAGCCGTCGGCCTGCCGCCGCGCGGCCTTCTGTCCAGCGGGTCGGCACGGCTCACCTGGCAGCTCGTGCGGTACCGCCAGCGCCACTTCGCCCGGCGCGCCGCAGCCTAGCGACGCCGCGGCACCAGTGGCGATGGTCGCTTTCCCGACAGCCTGCGGTTGTGGCATGTGCGGCGTGCGGGCACGGCAGCCCGGGAGGGCGGAGGCATGGTGCTACTGGCGGTGGGGCTTGCGGCCGTTCTGATCTGGGGCGGATTCCTTTTCTTCAGCATGCGGCGCCTCGACAGCACCGCTAAGGAGGGGATCGAGAACGACCTTGGTTTCGAGTTGCAGGCTGCCCCCTGGTCCGACCGTCACGTCGAGTTGTTGCTCGCCCGCAATCCGCGCAGCCAGGTGCTGCTGCGCCGGTATGTCTCGATCGCCGTCGAACGCAGCGACTGGGCGGAGGCGTTGCGCCGTGCCGAAACATTTGTCGCCCGGCTGCCGCGGTCGCCGCAAGCCTGGCTGTCCCGCATCGACGTGCTGCGCCGTGCCGGCCGGGATGAGGAGGCGCTGGCCCTGCTGCGCGCGGCGGTGCGGCGCCATTCGCGGGACGCCGAGGTGTTGCTCGCCTGGGCGCATGAGGCCTTGCGGCGGCGGGACTGGGCTGAATCGGCACGCCGTTTCGGCCGCCTGCGCCGGCGTTTTCCCGCCCGCGAAGAGGGCTACCGCGAGGGTGCCAATGCGCTGGCCAAGGACGGCAGGCTCGACGAGGCGGAGGCGGTGATCGCCGAAGGCATGCAGCGGACCGGCAACTGGCTCATGTGGTACACCGCCGCCGAGCTGGCCGAGCGCGCGGATGACCGCGAGGAAGCCGTCCGCCGCTGGGACGCGATGCGCGTCCGGTTCCCGTCCGTGGCGTCCGGCTTCCTGCGCGGGGCGGAGGCTCTGGCACGGGCCGGCCACGGCGAGGCGGCCGCAGCGCTGATCCGTCAGGCCCGCGATTTCTTCCCCGGTAACAAGGAGATCGCCGCGGCCGCGGACCTGGCCGCGCCCGCGGCGGAATCGCCGCCGCCGGGTCCTTGAGCCAACCTGCTGCGCGCGCGATCCTGACCAGGTTGCGGTGCGGTGCGCAGGACCGGGTTCAATGGGTCGAGCGCCTGGCGAGCACAGTCGGTATTTCGCCGGACTCAAGCAGGGCATGCCGCAGCCGGTCTGTTGCCGCCGGCGTTAATTCGACCCGAACAATGCCCGCCCGGTCAAACCCGTCCAGCACAAGGCAAGGACAATCAATCAGGATTTCGCCTTCCTTCCCGACGCGAATGTTCATTGGCAAATCGAACACATGCGACATCAGCGGTTCTTTGCTGGCCAGTCTCTGATTCCATCGTTCCTTTACGGCTTGCGGAAGTTCCTCATTTTGCGTCGGGTCGTCATTTGAATCGCTCATCTTTCCGTCCTGATTTCGGTCTGGATTTGCCGGCGAATTTGCGGTGGTGTACTTGATTTCACGCGTCGCCGCGAAATTGACGCGCCTGCCAGCAGCCGTCCTGGTCGACGCCCCATCCGCGTGCGCAGCGGAGATTGCCATCCCGCTCGAGGCCAGACTGCAATGATCACGACGGTATACCGATCACCATAGCGGAGCATTAACGCATGATTAACGCTACTCTCATCTCCGGCGCTTCCGCAAGAGCCGACAGCCGGCCATCACCGCGCCTGCACGCCGCGCTCGCCGCCGCCCCGGCCATCGCGCAAAAGCCGCCGCCGGGGAATCGATAAAACCGTTTCGAATTCGTATTACCGATTTTATGACGCTCGGTATTGCGCCGTATTAACGCTTGGTTTCGATCCGTCGTGCAGACTGCCCTCGTGACAAACGTCCCAACCTGAACGACGGCGTTTGCGGCGAGGCCGGGTGCACGCATGGCTGGCCCGGTCTCGCCGTTATCGCCGATCGGAAGACCGGTTTGTCGTCCGTTCGCGAGCAGTCGCCGACGGCCCAAATTCGTGGCCGGAAAATCCGGCGCGACCTGCCAAGCCAGCCAGCCCGGTCAGCCGCAGCCCACAGCTTCGCGAAAGAATGCCCGCCGGGGGACTCGAACCCCCACGCCTACTGGCCGCGGATTTTAAGTCCGCTGCGTCTACCGTTCCGCCAGGCGGGCGCCGGCACGTCTTCTATTCGTTCGCCAATCGCTTGGCGATGTCCAGCGCGCGGCGCAGCAGCGTCTCGCTCGCCTCCGGCGTACGGAAAGCGCTGTGCGCCGACAGCGTTACGTTCGCCAGCGTCGTCAGCACATGCCCCGCCGGCAGCGGCTCCTCGGCAAACACATCCAGCCCCGCATGGCCGATCGCGCCCGACCGCAGCGCCGCCACCATCGCGTCGTCATCCACCAGCGCGCCACGCGCCGTGTTGATCAGAATCACCCCCGGCCGCAACCGCGCAATCCATTCGGCCGACAGAATGCCACGGGTTTCCTCGGTCAGCAGCAAATGCAGGCTCAGCACGTCGCTTTCCGCCAGCAGCGTCGCCAAATCCACGAACGTCACCCCGGACGCGTTGCGCGGCGTGCGGTTCCAGGCCAGCACCCGCATGCCCGACCCGCCGGCAATGCGCGCCACCTCGGCGGCGATGCCGCCATAGCCCAGCAGCCCGATCGTCTTGCCGGTCAGCTGCATCCCCTCGCTGCGCGGCCACGCCCCGGCGCGCACGCCCCGGTCCATCGCCGCGAGCCCCCGGGCCGCGGCCCACATCAGCGCAATCGCGTGCTCGGCCACCGCCGTGTCGCCATAGCCGCGGATAGTGTGCACCGTGATGCCGGCCTGCGCGAGTTCCTCCGGATGCATGTAGCTGCGCGCGCCAGTGCCCAGGAACACCACATGGCGCAACCCGCGGCAAAGCCGCATCTGCGGCGTCGGCATGACGCTGTGGTCGTTCAAGACCACCTCGAAGCCGTCGAGCAGCCCGGGCAGCTCATCCGGCGCGACATCGGGGGCGATGTGCACGTGCACCTCCGGGTCGCCGGGGCGGGCCACCTTGCGGAAAACCTGTGCCATTTCTTCGGTTGCGTCGACGAAAATGCCGCGCATGGGATGCCTCCCTGGGTGGGTTGAAGCAAGCAAGGCCAGGGCTCTGCCCTGGACCCGCCAAGGGCCGAGAGGCCCCTTGGACCCCGCCATTTAAGGAATGGGTTCCAAGGGGCCACTGCCCGTCGCGCCGAAGGCGCGCTGCGCGCGACGGCGGGGTCCAGGGGCAGAGCCCCTGGCCTTCCTTCCTTCCTTTGCCCTACATCCTCCCCCCATGCACCGTTTGCTTTTCCTCATCGCCGCGCTCGCCGCCGCCCCGGCCGCCGCGCAAAAGCCGCCGCCGCTCGGCGCGCCGGATCTGCCCTCGGCCAAGCCGCCGCCGCTCGGCACCCTCGCCCCAGCGCGGCCGCTGCCCCCCATCGGCGAACGCGCAAAGGCAAGTGGCACAGGCTTCATCGTCGCCGCCGGCCGCGTGCTCACCAACAACCACGTGGTCGAGGGCTGCGGCCGCATGACGGCGCGCAACGCCGCCGGCCAGCGCGTGCCCGCCCGCGTCGATGCCACCGACACGCAGCGCGACCTCGCCTTGCTCACCGTGCCGGCCGGGTTCGGGCCGGCCCTGGCGTTCCGCGACAAGCCGCCGGTGGAACGCGGCGAGACGGTGGTGACCTACGGGTTCCCGCTCTCCGGCCTGCTCTCCTCGGGCCCCACGCTGACCACCGGCGATGTCAGCGCGCTGGCCGGGCTGCGCGACAACCCGCTGCATTTCCAGATCAGCGCGCCGGTGCAGCCCGGCAATTCCGGCGGCCCGCTTTTGGATGCGCAGGCGCATGTGATCGGCGTGGTGGTGTCCAAGCTGAACGCCGCCCGCATCGCGCAGATGACCGGCGGCGACATTCCGCAGAACGTCAACTTCGCCGTCAAGGGCACCGAGGCGCTCGCCTTCCTCACCGCCAACGGCGTGCAGCCGCGGCTGGAGCCCAGCACCGGCGCCGAGCGGCGCGCCGCCGCCATCGGCGAGGTGGCCCACCCGGCGACCCTGTTCCTGCAGTGCTACCGCTGACCCGCGCGCGTCAGCCGGACGGCTCGGGCAGCCGGTCGGCCAGCAGCACGTTGCCGCCGTAGCTGCGCACCTGCTCGGCCTCGGCCGGCTGGCGCGTGCCGGCCAGGATGTCGGGCCGCAGCGCGCCGATCAATTCGGCACCGTCGTGCTCGCCGATCACCACGACCAGGTTGACGCAGTCCAGGCTGGCCAGCCGCGCCGCCCGCACCGCCACCGGCTGCACCGGCCGGTCCAGGCCCTTGCGGCGATGCACCGAGGCGTCGTCATAGACGCCCACCACCAGCCGGTCGCTGGCGGTGCGGGCCTGCTCCAGCAGATGCATATGGCCGGCCTGCAACGGGTCGAAACAGCCATGCACCAAACCCGCCCGCCAGCCGCGCCGCCGCCAGCGCTCCGCCCGCTCGGCCACCTGCTCGCGCGAGACGATCTTGGCCAGCGCCCCGTCCGGCGGCGACAGGGCGGCGATCAGGTCGTCCGGCCGCACCACCGCCGTGCCGATCCGCCCCAGCACGATGCCGGCGGCCAGCACCGCCAACTGCGCCGCCACCAGCAGGCTCAGGCCCGCCGCCAGGCTGGCCACCGCGGCCGCCGTCGCGCTGTCGCCGGCACCGGCCAGATCCATCACGTCCGGCGTGGCGACCGGGAAATGCTGCGGCGGCCCGTCATGTACCAGGGTAATGCCGGCCTCCGGGCTGGTGATCATCACCGCGCCGATGTCGTGCAGCCGGCGCACCTGCTCGGCCGCCGCCACGAACCCCTCATCGCCGTCGGGCGGCACGGTGCAGGCGCGCGCGAGGTCGCGCCGCGTGGTCAGCAGCACGTCGGCACCCGCGTAGCGTTCGTAGTCGACGCCGCGCAGATCGGCGACGATGCGCCGCCCCAGTTGCCGCGCCGCCCCGATCAGGCGGGCCGGGATGTCGCCGGCCAGCACGCCCTTGCGATAGTCGGACAGCACCGTCACCGAGGTCGCCGCCATCGCGTCGCGGGCGATGCGCACCACCCGGTCGGCGAGCTTCGGATGGATCGCCGCGGTTTCCTCGCGGTCGGCGCGCAGCATCGGGTAGCCGTGATGGCCGCCCTGGGCGATGAAGCGGGTTTTTTCCGTCGTGCGCCGCCCGCCCTGCACCAGCAGCCAGGGCTCCACCCCGGGCTGTCCGCCGATCAGCCCGGTCAGTTCCGAGCCCGCGGCATCGTCGCCGACCACCGACACGAACGCCACCGCGCTGCCCAGCGCGCCCAGGTTGCGCATCACGTTGCCCGCCCCGCCCGGCACCGCGATCTCGCGCCGCACCTTCAGGATCGGCACCGGCGCTTCCAGGCTGATCCGCTCGACGTTGCCGTAGACATACCGGTCGAGCATCGCGTCGCCGACCACCAGCACGCTGGTGCGCGACAGGCGCCGAACCGCGTCGGCGAGGTCGGTCCCGGGATGGACATGTCCGCCCGCTCCGCGGGCGCGTCGCTGGCATTCATACCTCTGCCCTAGCGCCGACCGGGGGTGTGGCAAGTCGAACCGTCAACACAAGTAAACACATTTGTAACGGAGGATTGGCTCAACATTGCAGAAAGCCCAGAAGGTCGGCTTGCAGCACGGCTCAGGTCAGCACGCCGCCCCTGCAGGCGCCCGTATCGATCCCAATCCGGTTATGCCGGATAACCGGTTGGCTCTCCGGTGTGTGCCCATGCACCACCACGGCCGGGAAATCGCCCGCGAAGGACAGGAAAGGCTCCCGGATCCACAGCATGTCGAGGCGTGACTGGCGGGCGAGCGCCGTGTGCGGACGCAACCCCGGCATGCACGAACAGGTAGCCGCCAGCGGCGTGCATCAGTTTCAGGCCGCGCAGGAACGCCAGATGACGGGGCGGCAGCGTGTCTGCCCAATCGCCGTCGCACATCTCCGGTGGCAGCCCCGAGCTGGCCAGCGCCCGGTCGCCCCCGTTGGCCAGCCAGTGCAGCGCCGCCGCGCGGTCGGTCAGCGCCGCCAGCATCATGTCTTCGTGGTTGCCCATCAGGTTCACCACCAGCGGCCGCGGACCCGCACCGGTGTGCGGGAAGGGTTGCAGCAGCGTCT
>CAVQNU010000008.1:0-29029 GCA_963714255.1 uncultured Alphaproteobacteria bacterium | reverse complement strand
CGCTTTCATGTTCAAAACA
The DNA here is from genome assembly GCA_963714255.1 of uncultured Alphaproteobacteria bacterium. Taxonomy (GTDB): domain Bacteria; phylum Pseudomonadota; class Alphaproteobacteria; order Acetobacterales; family Acetobacteraceae; genus Rhodovastum. The sequence continues at coordinate 29,010 of CAVQNU010000008.1, read as the reverse complement.
TCACGGTGCGTTGCCGAAGATCCGCTGCAGGACGTGGTCGCCCACTCTGATGTCGAGGCGCTCGGCGGTGCCCGAGGCCAGTTCGAGGGTTGCCCGCACCGGGCCGTGGCTGTCGATGATGGCGAGGCTTTGCGGCACTGTATTTTCAGCGATGCTGCGGATCGTGCCGTCGGCATTGATGAACAGCATGTCCAGGCTGGACACGGTGTTGCGCATCCACATCTGGCTGTCGCGGGGGGCGCCCCAGTCGAACAGCATGCCGCCGTCCGCAGGCACGCTGGGCCGGAACATCAGGCCGGTGATTTGCTGGTCCATGCTCAGCGCCATTTCGACCTGGAAGTCGTGATGTTTGCCGTCATGGGTGACGATCACCAGTTTTTCCTTCGGCAGTTCAGGCTGCGGGCCGGTCTGCGCCCGGGCCGGGACGATCAGTAACGGGCCGGCAAGCAGGCCGGAAATCAGCGCGCGACGGTTCATCAGAGTGGTTTCTTTTCCTTAAGTAATGGGGTCAAGGGGCCTTTCGGCCCCTTGCGGGTCCAGGGCAGAGCCCTGGCCTTCCTTCACGTCACATCCTGCGGCATCGCGGTCGGAATCACCGTCGTCACGATCGACGCATCCAGCGCCTCGTAGTCATGATATCCGATGGTCGCGTAAAGTTCCGCCCGCGTCTGCATGCGGTCGACCAGGCGGTGCGTGCCGCCGTGTTCCCGGATCGAGGCGAACAGTTCCGCCTGTGCCTTGTTGGCCACGCGCAGCGAGGACACCGGCCAGATCACCATGCGGTAGCCCATGTCCTGGAACTCGGCGGCGGTGAAGAACGGCGTGCGGCCGAACTCGGTCATGTTCGCCAGGAGTTTCACCCCCGGCATGCGGCGGGCGAACGCGGTGAACATGTCGCGGTTGTTCAGCGCTTCCGGAAAAATCGCGTCGGCGCCGGCCTCGATATAGAGTTGCGCGCGTGCCACCGCGCCGTCGATGCCTTCGCTGGCGGCGGCATCGGTGCGGGCGATGATGAACAGATGCCGCCGCGCCTTGCGGGCGGCGGCGACCTTGGCGGCCATGTCGTGCGCGTCGGCCAGTTTCTTGTCGTTCAGGTGGCCGCATTTCTTCGGCAGCAGCTGGTCTTCGATGTGCACGGCGGCGGCGCCGGCGTCTTCGAAGCAGCGCACCATGTGCATGACGTTCAGGGCCTCGCCGTAGCCGGTATCGCCGTCGACCAGCACAGGCAGGGCGGAAGCACGGGCGACCTGGCGGACGAAGAACGACACCTCCTCCACCGTGATCACGCCCAGATCCGGCAGGCCCATCGACGCGCTCATTGCCGCGCCCGACAAGTACAGCGCCTCGAACCCGGCATCGCGGGCCTGCAGCGCGGCCATGCCGTTATGGGTGCCGGGGATTTGCAGGATGTCCGGCCGGTCCAGCAGGGCGCGGAAGCGGGTGCCGGCGGGTTCGGCCGGGAGATCGTCGGCGAGCAGGTAGGTCATGGCGGCGTCTCCGTTACGGGAGGAAATAGAGCAGGGTCAGCAGGCCGAACGGCAGCAGCAGCAGGGCGCCGGACCAGAGCGTGTAGCCGAAGAATCCCGGCATACGAACGCCGCGCCGTGCCGCGATGGCACGCACCATCATGTTGGGCGCATTGCCGATATAGGTCAGCGCCCCGAAGAACACCGCGCCGGCCGACAATGCGCGCAGCACCGGCGATAAATGCCCGGTCAGCGCGGCCGGGTCGCTGCCCGCCAGCTGGAAAAACACCAGGTAGGTTGGCGCGTTGTCGAGCAAGGCTGACAACGTGCCGGCCAGCCAGAAATAGGCGAGCGGCGAGGGATGTCCGGCCGCATCCGAGGTCAGCGCCAGCAGCGGCGCCAGCGGCCCGTTCATGCCGGCGGCCAGCATGGCCAGCACCGGGCCGATGGTGACGAAAATGGCGGCGAACAGCACCGCCACTTCGCGCATCGGCTCCCAGCTGAACAGGTTGCGCTGGCGCACCGCGCGCGGGGTGATACCGATCGAAACCAAAGTGATGGCGGCGAACACCAGCATGCCGAGCAGCCGCTCCAGGCCAATATTCTGGCCGAGCAGCGTCACGTCGCCCGGATGCCAGACGCCTTGCGCAAGCACCGCGGCCACGACCAGCGCGACCAGGGCGGCATTGCGCCAGCCCCGCACGTGCAGCGGGCGCTGCGGGGGCGCCGGGGGCTCGCTGCGCACGAGGTGGCGGTCGAGCAGAAAGAAGGCGGCGAGCAGGGGAATCGCCACGATCAGCAGCGGCACGGCCAGTTGCCGCAGCGGCCAGAAGAACGGCACGCCCTGCAGAAAACCAAGATAGAGCGGCGGGTCGCCGAGCGGGGTGGTGGCGCCGCCGGCATTGGCCGCCAGGACGATGAAGAACACCACCAGGTGGACCTTGCGCGCGCGGTGGGCGTTGGCGCGCAGCAGCGGGTGGATCAGCACCATCGCGACCCCGGTGGTGCCCATCACGCCGGCCAGCGCGGTGCCGAGCGCCAGCAGGGCGGTGTTGCCGGCGGGCGTGCCCCAGGGGCCGCCTTCCATGAGGATACCGCCGCCGGCGGTGAACAGGGCCAGCAGCAGGGCCACGAAGGGGAGGTATTCCAGCAGCGCGGCATGCCAAATGTCGTGCCATGCCACCGAGGCTCCGTGCAGCGCCACCAGCGGCAGCAGCAACGCCAGGCTCCAGGACGCGGCGATTACGCCCATGCGCCGGTGCCACAGACGCGGCGCCAGCATCGGGGCGAAGGCGATCGTGAGCAGCAGCCCGGCAAAAGGCAGCCCCCAGAGCGGCGCCGGCGCCGCACCCGGCGCATCTGCCGCCGCCGCCCAGGCAGAGGCAGGCCAGATGGCGGCGAAACCGGCCCCTGTGACCAAGGATATTGTCATTTGCAAGCGGCTGGCAGCGGTCGGGGGGCGAGGGAGGTCGGTTGCATGCGCCTCCCCCTATAAGTTACCTCCATGGCACGCAACGGAGAACGGCTGGCATCATGGAAATGTCTGGCGAGCGCCGCATCTCCGCGTCCCGCGTGCGGGTGTGGCAGGCGTTAAATGACCCGCTCGTGCTGAAGGCGTCGATCCCCGGATGCGAGCGTCTCGACAGGCTGTCGGACACCGAGATGAATTTGACCGCCGCGATGAAAATCGGCCCGGTCGCGGCGCGCTTCACCGGCAAGGTGACCCTGACCGATATCGACCCGCCGAACGGGTACCGCATTGCCGGCGAGGGCCAGGGCGGTGTTGCGGGTTTCGCCAAGGGGGGGGCGGATGTGCGCCTGACCGAGGACGGCGATGTCACGGTGCTGGCGTATGACGTGAAGGCGCAGGTCGGCGGCAAGCTGGCGCAGCTTGGCGCCAGGCTGGTCGATGCCAGCGCCCGGCACATGGCCGATGCGTTCTTCAGCCGTTTCGCCGAACTGCTCGCGCCACCCGTTGCCGAGGAAGCGGTGGCCGAGGAAGCGGTGGTGGAGGCGCCGGTCATCGCGGAGCCGGAAGAAACCGCCCCGCCGCCGCGCAAGAAAATCACCCTGTGGGCCATCATCATGAGCGAGCCGTTCGGCTATCCGCTCACCGCCTGGGTCATCGGCGTGCTTTGCGTGATCGTGCTGACCCTGGTCGTGCTGTCCGGAGGCGATTTCTAGTGCTGCCGGCGCGCGTCGCCGAGACCGCGTCGCTGCTGGAAGCCGGTGGCTATGTGGCCGACCTGGCGCTGGCGACCACCGTGCACCTCGCTTTGGCCATGCACCGGCCGCTGTTCCTGGAAGGCGAGCCGGGCACCGGCAAGACCGAAATCGCCAAGGTGCTGGCCAGCGGCCTGACCCGCAGGCTGGTGCGGCTGCAATGCTATGACGGGCTCGACCTGTCGGCCGCCGCCTATGAATGGGACCATGCGCGCCAGCTCATGGCCATCCGCATCGCCGAGGCGACCGGCACGGCCGAGCGGCAGGCGCTGGCGAGCGACATCTACAGCCGCGCGTTCCTGCAATCCCGCCCGCTGCTGTCGGCCATCGACCCCGATTTGCCGCCGTCGGTGCTGCTGATCGACGAGCTGGACCGCGCCGACGAGCCGTTCGAAGCCTTCCTGCTGGAGCTTCTCGCCGACTTTCAGCTGACCATTCCCGAATACGGCACGGTGCACGCGGCCACGCCGCCGGTGGTGGTGATCACGTCCAACCGCACGCGCGAGGTGCACGACGCCATCCGGCGGCGCTGCCTGTATCATTGGGTCGATTATCCCGACGCGGCGCGCGAGCGGCTGATCCTGGCGCGCAAGGCGCCCGACGTGCCGGCGCTGCTGTCGGCGCAGATCGTCGCCTTCGTGCAAAAACTGCGCGGCGAGGATTTGTTCAAACTGCCCGGCGTCGCCGAGACGATCGACTGGGCGGCGGCGCTTTCGCTTCTCGATCGGCAGGAACTCGACCCCGCAGCGGTGGATGAAACACTCGGCGTGCTGCTGAAATACCAGGACGACATCGCCCGGGTGAAAGGGGCCGAGGCCGCCCGGCTGGTGACCGAGGCGCGCGCCGCGGCGGCGCCGACGAGGTGAACGCGGCTCCGCCGGATGCGCCGGGCGACGCGGGCATGCTCGCCGCCAATATTCTCGGCTTTGCCCGGCTGTTGCGCCGCACCGGCCTGCCTGTGGGCCCGGCCGACGTGCTGGCAGCGCTGGCGGCGGTGCGGCTGGTGGAGATCGGCGGCCGCGCGCAGATGCGTACGGCGCTGCGCTGCACGCTGGTCCACCGCCACGAGCACCAGGAGCTGTTCGACCAGGCATTTTCGCTGTTCTGGCGCGACCCGGCGGCGGCGTTCGGGCCGCCCGAGCCGGCGTGCGCGGACCCGGAGCGCGCGCCGCCGGGCGGAAGGCGGCTGGCCGAGGCGCAGGCGTCTGCCAACAGCCCGGCGCCGCGCGAGGATCGCGAACGGACACCGGGCGCGGCGATGACCGCCTCCGCGCGGGAACGGCTGCAGACACTGGATTTCGAAGCGATGAGCGCGGCCGAAATCGCGGCCGCGAAAAGCGACATCAAGCGCCTTGTCCTGCCGCTCGACCGCCGCCGCACGCGCCGCCGCCGTGCTGACCCATCCGGCCGGCAAATCGATCTGCGCGCCACCATGCGCGCCAGCCTGCGCCTGGGCGGCGAAATCCTCGACATCGCCACCAGTCGGCGGCTGACGCGTCCGCCGCCGCTGGTGGTGCTGTGCGACATCAGCGGCTCGATGGGAAGCTATGTGCAGATCCTGCTGCATTTCCTGCACGCGGTGGCGAACGAGCGCGACCGCGTGCATATTTTCCTGTTCGGCACGCGGCTGTCGAACGTAACGCGGGCGCTGCGCCATCGCGATCCCGAGGTGGCATTTCACCTGGTGGCGCATGCGGTGCCGGACTGGTCCGGCGGCACGCGCATCGGCGAGGCGCTGGGCGGCTTCAACCGGCGCTGGGCGAGGCGGGTGCTGGGGCAGGGGGCGGTGGTGCTGCTGGTCACTGACGGGCTGGATCGCGATGGGGCCGCGGGGCTGGCGGAGGCGATGGAGCGGCTGCACAAATCCTGCGCCCGGCTGGTCTGGCTGAACCCGCTGTTGCGCTGGGACGGGTTCGCGCCAAAATCCCAGGGTATCCGCGCCATGCTGCCGCATGTGGACGCCTTCCGTCCGGTCCACAATCTGGCCAGTCTGCGGGCGCTGATCGGCAGCCTGTCTCGCCCGGCCTCGCCGCGGGAGATGGCGCGTTGGAGGATGGCGTCATGAGGGTGCTGGCATGAGTCTGGGTGAAACCGAGGACGTGTTCGCGACCGCCGCCGCCTGGCTGAAGGCCGGGGAGCAGGTGGCGCTGGCCACGGTGACGGAGACCTGGGGCAGTTCTCCCCGCCCGGCGGGGAGCCATCTGGTGGTGACGGCGAGCGGCAAGCTCGCCGGCTCGGTGTCCGGCGGCTGTATCGAGGGGGCGGTGGCCGATGCCGCCCTGCGCACCATCGCCGACGGCGCGCCGCAACTGCTGGAGTTCGGCGTGACCAACGAGCGCGCCTGGGAGGTGGGGCTTGCCTGCGGCGGGCGGGTTCGGGTGTTCGTGGAGCGGCTGGCGTGACGCCGGAGGTGCTGGCGGCGCTGACCGCGGCGCGGGAAGCGAAGCGTCCGGTGGTGCTGGCGACCAGGCTGCCTTCGGGCGAGCAATTCCTGTTTCCCGGCGCCGGCGTGCCGGCTGCGCTGGCCGAGGCGGCCGCTGTCGCGTTGCGCGAGGACCGCACCGGCACGGTGACGCTTGCCGATGGCGACTGGTTCCTGCGGGCCTATCATCCGCCGTTGCGGCTGGTGGTGGTGGGGGCGGTGCACATCGCCCAGGCGTTGGTGCCGATGGCGGCGCAGTTGGGGCTGGCGGTGGTGGTGGTTGATCCGCGCCGGTCGTTCGCGACGGCGGAGCGGTTTCCCAATGTCACCATCAGCACCGACTGGCCCGACGAGGCGATGGATGCGCTGGCGCCGGACGCGCGGACGGCGGTGGTAACGCTGACGCACGACCCCAAGCTGGACGATCCGGCGCTGGACCGGGCGTTGCGCAGTGAGGCGTTCTATATCGGCGCTCTGGGCAGCCGGCGCACGCATGCGGCGCGCCTCGCCCGTTTGCGCGCGTTGGGCCACGACGATGCGGTGCTGGCGCGCATTCGCGGGCCGGTGGGTCTGAACATCGAGGCGGTGACGGCGCCGGAGATCGCGCTGTCCGTGCTTGCCGAACTGGTCGCGCTCCGCCGAGGTTCCCCGCTAGCCAAGGCGGCGGGGTAGCGTGGGGTCCAGGGGCCGAAGGCCCCTGGTGGGGTGCAGCGGCAAAGCCCCTGCCGGGCTCCGGGGCAGCGCACTGGCCGCCCCATGACCGTATTATTCAACATCGTTTGTCCGGTTTTCACCCTCATCGTCATGGGCGCGCTGGCGATCAGGCTGCGCCTGATCACGCCGGAGGCCGTGCGCGGCATGACGGATTTCGTGTTTTTCACGGCCATGCCGGGCCTGTTGTTCGCCTCGGTCGCGCAGGCGCCGCCGTTGCGGCTGCTCGATATCGCCGGTTCCTTCCTGGCCGCCGCGCTTGTTCTGTTCGCGGTTGCACTTCTGCTCGCGCGTGCGCTGTTCGGCGCAAGGCTGGGCGGCGCGGCGCTGTTCGGCCTGAACTGCGTGTTCGGCAACACCGTGATGCTCGGCATCCCGATCGTCGATGCGGCCTACGGGGCGGAGGGCGTCGCCACGTTGCTGACGGTGATCGCGTTTCACTCGGCGGTGCTGTTGCCGGTCACCATCCTGTTCATCGAGGCCGACAGCGGGCACGGCTCGCTGAGGGTGTTGCGCGCGGCGCTGCGGGGCGTGCTGCGCAATCCGGTGGTGGTGTCGATCCTGCTGGCGTTCGCCTGGCGTTTCACCGGGTTTGCGCTGCCCGACGCGGTGCACCGTTTCCTGGCGCTGATCGGCGGGGCGGGTCCGCCGCTGGCGCTGTTCTGCCTCGGCGCCACGCTGCCGCGCCCGTCCGGCTGGGCCGACCTGGGCGAGGTGTCGCTGGCTGCGTTGCTCAAGCTGGTGGCCATGCCGGCGCTGGTGGCGCTGCTGGCGCATCTCGTTGGGGTGCGCGGGGTCGCATTTTCCGTCGTTGTCGTGGCTTCGGCGCTGCCCACCGGGGCGAATGCGTTTCTGCTCGCCCGGCGGTTCGAGACGATGATGGAGTTGTCGGCCACCACGGTGGTGGTCAGCACCGCGCTGTCGGTGGTGACGCTGACGTTTCTGCTGGGCTGGTTGCCGCGCTGACGCTGGTCCGATCCTTACGCATACAGCAGCCCCAGCGGAAGGCACGGCGCCGGATCGCCAGGCGCCAGAGCGGTCATGGACTCCGGCAGTTCCATCAGCGCATCGCTTTCAGTGAGCGAGGTGAGGATGCCCGCGCCTTCCTTCGGATAACGCTGCGCCGTGCCGTCGGCACCGATCTGCACGCGCACGTATTCGCGCCGTCCTTCCTTCTTGCGGTACCCAAACGCGCTGCGCAGGAGAAACCGCGGCGGCGGGACATACACGGCCCCCGCCAACCGGTCGAGCAACGGGCGGCCGATCGCCATGAACGTCACCAGTGCCGCGACCGGGTTGCCGGGCAGTCCCAGCAGCGGCGTGCCGTCCAGCACGCCCAGCGCCACCGGGCGGCCCGGCTTGATGGCGACGCGCCAGAATTCCAGCCGTCCCACCGCCTCGATGGCGGCGCGCACATGGTCTTCCTCGCCGGTCGAAACGCCGCCGGAGGTAATCACCAGATCGGCGCGGCGCGCTTGCACGCGCAACGCCTGCCGGGTCGCCGCCGGCGCGTCGGGCAGGATGCCGCCGTCAATCACCTCGGCCCCCAACCGGTGCAGCAATGCCGCGAGCATCGGACGGTTGGCGTCGTACACCTGGCCGGGGCGCAACGCCGCGGGCGGATCGGTGATTTCGTCGCCGGTCGAAAACACCGCCACGCGCAGCCTGGCGCGCACGCCGACGCCGGCGAAGCCGAGTGCGGCGAGCAGGCCGATATCGGGCGGCATCAACCGCCGCCCCGCGTGCAGGGCGCGCGCGCCGCGCGCGATGTCCTCGCCGGCGGCGCGGCGGTTGGCGCCGCGCCGGATGCCGGGCTGCACCGTGACCAGGCCGGCTTCGACGCTGCAGTCCTCCTGCATCATCACCGTGTCCGGACCCTCGGGCATGACCGCGCCGGTGAAGATGCGCAGCGCCTGGCCGCGCGGCAGCCTCCCGGCGGGGGCCGCCCCGGCGACGGCGCGGCCTCGGACGGGCAGCGTGGTCGGCGCATCGGTTGCGAGGTCGTCGAAATAGAGGGCGAAACCGTCCACCGCCGAGTTGTCGGCCGGCGGCAAGTCGACCGGCGCCACCACGTCGTGCGCCAGAATCCGGCCGACCGCGGCGCCTAATGCCACGCCCTCGGTGCCCGCTTTCACCGCATACGCGGTGGCGATGCGGGCCTGGGCCTCATCGAGCGGCAGAAGGGCGCCGCGGAAGGCGAAACGGTCGTCGCTGAGTTGCGCCATGATGCGGTATCGGGGCGCCGTTCCTCAAAACTGTCAAGGAAAGGAAGGCCAGGGCTCTGCCCTGGACCCGCCAAGGGGCAGTGGCCCCTTGGAACCCATTACTTAAAACGTACGGCGGGACTATCGGCCTTCCACTTCTTCACGCAGCATTTCCAGCTCCAGCCACCGCTCCTCGGCCGCGGCAAGCTCCGCCGAGGCTTTCTCCAGTTGCGCCGTCGCACGGGCGAAACCGGATGCATCGCGCGCATACAGATCGGGATCGGCCAGCACACCCTGCAAGCGCGTGATTTCGCCATGCAGCGCTTCCATTTTTGCCGGCAGGGCCTCCAGCGCATGCTTGTCCTTGAACGATAGCTTTCTTGGCGCGGCTGCCTCCTTCACCACCGCCGCCTTCGGCCGCGCCGGCGGCGGGGCCGGGGCAGGAGCGCCCATGATCCGCCCGCCCTGCGCCAGCATGTCGGAAAACCCGCCCGCATAATCCACCCAGCGCCCGTCCCCCTCGGCATTCACCACCGAACTCGCCACCCGATCGAGAAAATCCCGGTCGTGGCTGACCAGCAGCACCGTGCCCGGATAATCCGTCAGCAATTCCTGCAGCAAATCCAACGTCTCCAGGTCGAGATCGTTGGTCGGCTCATCCAGCACCAGCAGGTTGGACGGCCGCGCCAGCGCCACCGCCAGCGCCAGCCGGCCGCGCTCGCCGCCCGACAGCGTGCCCACCGGCGTGCGCGCCTGGGCGGGGCTGAACAGGAAGTCCTTCATGTAGCCCATGACGTGGCGCGCCTGGCCGTTCACCACCACCGTCTCGCCATGCCCGCCGGTAAGCGTGTCGGCCAGAGTGACGGCCGGATCAAGGCTCTCCCGGCGCTGGTCCAGCGTCACCATCTGCAAGGCGGCGCCCAGCTTCACGCTGCCCTGGTCGGGCGCAAGTTTGCCGGTGAGCAGGTTCAGCAGCGTGGTTTTTCCCGCCCCGTTCGGCCCCACCAACGCAACCCGGTCGCCGCGCAAAATCTTCAGGGTCAGGCCACGCACGATCTCCCGCGCGCCGAAACTCTTGGCGAGATCCTTCGCCTCGATGACGATGCGCCCCGAGGTTTCGCCGTCGCTGGCCTCCAGCTTCGCGGTGCCGAGCGGTCCCTGCGCCGCGCGGTGCTGGGCGCGCAGGGCGTGCAAATTGCCCAGGCGGCGCACATTGCGTTTGCGCCGCGCCGTCACGCCATAACGCAGCCAGTGTTCCTCGGCGGCGATCTTGCGGGCGAGCTTGTGGTGGTCGCGTTCCTCCTGTTCCAGCACCTCGTCGCGCCAGGATTCGAACTCGGCGAAGCCGCGCTCCATGCGGCGGGTGGCGCCGCGGTCGAGCCACACCACCGCGCGGCCCAGCCGTTCCAGCAGGCGGCGGTCATGGCTGATCAGCACCAGGGCGGCGCGCAGGGCGGCCAGTTCCGCTTCGAGCCAGGCGATGGCGGGCAGGTCGAGATGGTTGGTCGGCTCATCCAGCAGCAGGATGTCCGGTGCCGGCGCCAGCACGCGCGCCAGTGCTGCCCGCCGCGCCTCGCCGCCGGACAGCCGGGCGGGTTCCTCGCGGCCGGTCAGGCCCAGCGAGTCCAGCAGGGCGCGCGCGCGGTACGGGTCGTCGCCCGGGCCGAGCCCCGCCGCGACATAGGCTTCGGTGCTGTCGAAGCCGCTCAGGTCGGGCTCCTGCGGCAAATAGCGCACCGTGGTGCCGGGCTGCAGGAAGCGGCTGCCCGAATTGAGCCCTTGCTGCCCGGCGGCGATGCGCAGCAGGGTGGACTTGCCGGAGCCGTTGCGCCCGACCAGGCACAGCCGCTCGCCCGGGGCGACCGACAACTCGGCAGAGTGGAGCAGCGGGACGGCGCCGAGGGTCAGCGATACGTCCTGGAGGAGGAGCAGGGGAGGGGCCATAGCAGCCCCATAGCACGAGCTTTGTCGCCCAGGAGCCGCCATGCCCGTTTTCCGCCCCAAGCCAAACGCCATCCAGGCCCTTTTCAACCGTCCCCGCGCGGTGATCGGCGTCATCCATTCCCGCCCGCTGCCGGGGTCGCCCGCTTATGACGGCGAGCCGATGGAAGACATCATCGGCTTCGCGCTGGCCGAGGCCGGGCGCTATCGCGATGGCGGCGTCGATGGTCTGATCGTCGAGAACCATGGCGACATTCCGTTCGCCAAGCCCGAGGCGCTGGGACCGGAGACCGCCGCCTGCATGGCGGTGATGACCCGTGCGGTGCGTCTGGCGAGCGACCTGCCGGTGGGCGTGAACGTGCTGGCCAACGCGGCCGTGCCGGCGCTCGCCGTGGCCAAGGCGGCCGGTGCGGCGTTCGTGCGCGTCAACCAATGGGCCAACGCCTACGTCGCCAACGAGGGGTTTATGGAAGGCCCGGCCGGCGCGGCCGCCCGCTACCGCGCCTGGCTGCACGCGCGCGAGGTGCGCATTTTCGCCGACGTGCATGTCAAGCACGGCGCCCATGCCATCGTCGCCGACCGCTCCATTCCCGAACTGGCGCGCGATGCCGAGTTCTTCGATGCCGACGTGGCGATCGCCACCGGCCAGCGCACCGGCGATGCCGCCACGCTGGAGGAGCTCGCCGCCATCGCCGGGGGGTGTTCCCTGCCCGTCGCGGTGGGATCGGGGGTCACCCCGGACAATGTCGGCGCGATTTTCTCGGTGGCCGCGGCGGTCATTGTGGCCAGCTGGCTGAAGCGGGACGGCGTGTGGTGGAACGAGGTCGATCCCGACCGCCTGCGTGCGTTCATGCTGGCGGCCGACCGCGCGCGGGCATGAGCGCGGGTTCTGCGGCGCGGTGGCGGCCTGTCTACACGGTCATCCCGGAGGCTGCCGTGCCGGAGGCCGCGCTGCCATAGGCCTGCAGCGCCTGCATGATGTCGGCGGCAAAGACCTGCGCCACTGTCTGGTTGCTGGCTTGCGCGGTCGTGCCCGAGGATGTCGTTGTTGTCGATGATGTCGATGTGTTGGTGGTGGTCGCCGACGAACTCGTGCCCGCGCCGCTCGATGCCGTTGTGCTGGTATCCGAGGTGCTGCCGCCGTCGTCCTCGTGATGGTGGTGATGGTGATGATGCCCTTGCGCGGCGCCGGTGGTGGCCCCCTGGGCCGAGGCCTGGGTGGCCTGGCCGGTGCCGGTCTGGCCGGTGCCGGTCTGGCCGGTGCCGGTCTGGCCGCTGCCGGTTTGGGCGCCTTGCAACTGGCTCATCAGCGACTGCAGGTCGGTTGCCAGTTGCTGTTCGGGTGTGAGGGCGGTCGTGGTCGTGGTGGAATTCGTGCCGGTGCTGGTTCCGGTGCTCGTTCCGGTGCCGGTGGTCGATGTGGCCGCGGTGGTGGAACTGCCGCCCTGGGCCTGGACCAGCATGGCCTGGATATCGGCGGAAAGTTGCTGGAACGGATTGGTGGCCCCGGTTGCCGACGTAATGGCCGCCGAAGAGTTGGTTGCCGAGAAGGTCAGGCTCGACCAGTCGGAGGCGGAACTGGCCTGCGCGGTGTTGGCGGCCTCGGCGGACGAGGTGGAAAGCCCGCCCCAGGCAGCGGCGGCACCGGATGACTGCATGAACGACGTCATCCAGGAATTGGAAGCGATACTGCTGATGGACACGATACCAGGCTCCTGTGGTTGGGGTGCCGCCGTGGTGTGCTTCGCCGCGCCTTGTCGTGCCGGCCTGCTTGGAAGCGGGTGCCGGGGACTACGCAACCCGCATGCCAGCGGTGAACCGGCGGGTTTGCGCCGCAAGCGGCCGGAAATGCCGGGCAAACCATGCCCGGCGGCGGCAATGCGCCGGCAGATTCTGCCGGGCGCAGGCTCCGTTTCACGTTTTTTTAAGACCCGCCGCGCAGCATCACCCGGACGCATCACCGCAGCGGGACGAAACAGATGTTCATCGGCGCACCGACCCTGTCAGGCATCTCCATGGTGCTGCTTGCCGGACTCGAAATCGGGGCCTTGGGTTCCGGGCGTGTCGGCCCGCTGGCCACGGTTGCCACCTGGCTGGCACCCGGCGGGCTGCTGCCAGCCGTGGCCGCCGAGCGGGCCCGCACGATGGAAGGTGCGGTGCTGGAAAACGCCATCGAACTGCAGCAAACCCTCACGCGGCGGCTGGCCGCGGGTCCGCGAGAGGATACGGCGGTGATCGACGCGCAACTCGCCGACCGGGTCATGCGCATCGAAAGCTGGTTCTACCGGACCGCGACCACCGTCTCGGACTTGCCGGCGCGTCACCGGGCGGCGGCGGCCTGGGGTGATTACCGCGCCGCGCTTGCCGAGGCGCTTTCGCTGGCGCGGCAAGGGCGCACGACCGAGGTTCGAGCTGCGGCAGCCGGCCTCGACGTGGAATTTCGCCGCTTCGTGGTGGCGCTGGCGATCGACGACTGAGCCGCCATCGCCAGGCGCCGGGCGCGGCGGCACGGTGCCATGGCGCCAGGCCGGACTCGTTCAGGCCGTCAGCCGCCGCCAGTCGTCATCCGGCCCGTTGACCTCGAAAAACCCGGCAACCTGCTGCTGACGCTCGACTGGCAGGCAGAACAGGTTGATCGATACGACTCCCGGAAAGATGTTCTCGGGGTCGCTGCGGAAGTTCTGCGCGCTGAACAGCGGCGGCATATGCCAGTACAGCCGGTAGCGGAATTCCAGTAGCAGCGCGATCAGCACGGGCGAGTTTTGCTGGCGGTCGTTCTCGACATACAGCACCGGCCGCAGCCGCCGGATGGTCTCGGCGGCGCCGCGCAGGGAAGGCGCTTCCATGCCTTCCACATCGATCTTGATCACGTGGCAGGCCGGCAGCGCGAAATCGTCGATGCGCACAACCTGCACTTTCTCGCCCGGCGCCGCGGACAGCATCGAGACGCCGCCAAAATTGGCCGGCCGGTTTGGATCCGGCGCCGGAATGCTGGCGGTCGCCCGCGCCTCGCCCACGGCCAGCGGATGGGCAAAGACATTGGTCCGGCTGTTGAGCGCCAGGTTGGCGCAGAGCAGCTGGAACATGATTTGCTGCGGCTCGAAAGCATGCACCACGCCGGCCGGACCGGCCAGCCGCGACAACTCGACCGTATGGGCCCCGATATTGGCGCCGATCTCCAGCACGGTCATGCCGGGCGTAACGATCTGGCGGAACAGATCGTATTCGCCGGGCGAGAACTCGCCATATTTCCGCAGGCTGGCGCCGATATACTGGTCGTGGCGGTTGAACAGCATAGGCCCATGCCGGCAGATCGCCAGTTCGTTGAAGCCGTCGGCGGGCAGGATCGCGGTCGGCTCCGGCATGGGCGCTGCCATCTCGTTGCGAGCAACGAGTTGCGTAGCACGCCGCGGCGCGGCGGTGAAAGGGGACGGAGCGGGGGAAGGAAGGCCAGGGCTCCGCCCTGTACCCGCCAAGGGCCGAGAGGCCCCTGGACCCCGTTACTTAAGTAATGGGTTCCAAGGGGCCACTGCCCCTTGGCGGGTCCAGGGCAGAGCCCTGGCCTTGCTTCCTTTACCCACCCCCCGGCAATTCAGCAACGCTGCCCACCAGCCAGCCAGCCGCGTGCCGTTCCAGCCGCGTCAGCGACAGATTCGGCATCGCCAGGTGCAGCGCGTTATCGGCGGTAATGCGCAGCGCGTGCGCCACCGCCGCCCGGATGGCGCCGCCGTGGCTCACCACCACCATGTCGGCGCCGGCATGTGCGATCGCCAGCCGCTCCAGCGTCGCGCCGACGCGCAGCACCACATCGGCCATGCTCTCGCCTCCGGGCGGGCGCTCGTCGCCGGCGAGCGGCCAGAAGGCATGCGCGGGCAAGGTCAGCAGTGGCGGCAGGCGGGCATGCGGCAAGCCCTGCCAGGCGCCGAGAGCCTGCTCGGTCAGACCGGGCTCCTCCGCCAGCGGCGCGGCGGCGTAGCCGGCGGCGAAGATCGCTTCGGCGGTGCGCCGGGTGCGCGACAACGGGGTGACCAGCCAGTGTGCGGCCGCCGGCAGGCGCTGCGCCAGGGCGCGGTAAGCCGGCGCCTGGGCCCGCAGGCTGTGCGGGCAGAGTTCCACGTCGAGCACGCCGTACAGCGTGGCGCGGGCGTTTTCTTCCACCAAAGCGTGGCGGATCAGCCAGAAGCGCGTGGTCTCCACGCTCATTCGCCGATGGTCAGCAACGCGCCCCGCTCGCGCGCCACCCGGAACTGAACCATGAACAGCAGCCCGGCGGCGCCCAGCCACAGCAGGTTCAGGCCGGTCGCCCAGGCCAGTTGCGCCCAGGCAATGGTGCCGGTCTGCAGCAGCGTGCGCATCCCCTCGAACACATGTGAGGCCGGCAGCACGAAGGCCAGCGGACGCACCGAGGCGGGCAGCACCGAGACCGGGTAATAGACCGCCGAGAAGGGCGCGAGGGCGAACAGCACCGACCAGGCCAGCGCCTCGGCGCCGGCGCCGTGGCGCAGGATCACGCTGACGGCGCCGAGCGAGACCCACCAGCCCATGGCCATCAGGTTGAGGGCGAACAGGATCAGCACCGGCCCGAGGGTGAACAGGTTGAATGCATACAGCGCCCAGGCGAGCAGCACCGCCGGCAGCAGGCCGATGACCATGCGCACCACCGACATGCCGATCAGCGCCGCCAGCAACTCCCACGGCCGCAGCGGGCTGACGAACACATGGCCCAGGTTGCGCGACCAGATCTCCTCGAGGAAGGAGATCGCCACCCCCATCTGGCTGCGCAGGGTGATTTCCCACAGCAGCACGCCGCCGATGAGCATGCCGGAGATCACCGCCCCGGCGCTGCCCAGGCGGCTGGCGAAGAAGTTGGCGGTGAAGCCCCAGACGCACACGGTCAGCGTCGGCCAATAGGCCAGATCGACCAGCCGCGGCCAGGAGCGGCGGTACAGCACCAGATGGCGGTACATCAGCCCCCAGATGCGCCGTGCCGCCGGGCGGATCATAGCGCCGGCTCCCGCGCCCGGTCGCGGGCGATGTCGAGGAACACCTGCTCCAGATCGTCCCGCCCGTAGCGGGCCAGCAGCTCGGCCGGGCTGCCGCGATCGACGATGCGTCCGCGCTTCATCATCAGCACGTGGCCGCACAGCCGCTCCACCTCGGCCATGTTGTGCGAGGCCAGCAGGATGGTACAGCCGCTGGCGGCGCGGTAGCGCTCCAGCCAGCCGCGCACCAGGTCGCCGGTGTCGGGGTCGAGGCTGGCGGTGGGTTCGTCGAGCAGCAGCACGTCCGGCCGGTTGATCAGCGCCTTGGCCAAAGCCACCCGGGTTTTCTGCCCGGCCGAGAGCTGCCCGGCCGGCCGGTCAAGCAGCGCGGTCAGGTCGAGTTCCGCGGCCAGTTCGGCGATCCGTCGCCCGGCCTGCGGCACGTCGTAGAGATGGGCATAGACCCGCAGGTTCTCGGCCACGCTCAGCCGCATTGGCAAGGCCACATAAGGCGAGGAGAAATTCATCCGCGCGAGGGCGGCGAAGCGGTCGCGCGCCATATCGTGGCCGAGGATGCGGATGCTGCCGGCGGTGGGGATCAGCAGGCCGAGCAGCATGGCGATGGTGGTGGTTTTGCCGGCGCCGTTGCCGCCCAGCAGGCCCACCGTCTGGCCGGCGGCAATCGAGAAGCCGATATCATCGACTGCCAGCGTCTCACCGTACCGCTTGGTCAGCCCCGTTGCCCCGATCACGTCCATGCAAGCCGATTAGGGCGTGCCACCGCCAAGAGCAAGCGGGGTCCAGGGGCCTGAGGCCCCTGGCAGGGTCCAGGGGCAGAGCCCCTGGTGGGGTCCGGGGCAACGCCCCGGCCAAGCCGCACGGATCAGCCGGCCGCCCGCGCTCCCCCCGGCACCACAGCCCGCCCCTGATACAGCAGGATCCCCTGATCCCGCCCCCAGGCAAGCGCCTCGGCGGAATTGGCCCGGCTCAGCACGGTGTGGGCGGCGTCGGACAGCGACTGGTCGGGGTCGAGGCGGGTGAGGGCGGGCGACCATTGCAGCCGCAGCAGGTCGAGCCCGACGCGGCGCAGCGGGAATACTTCCAGCAGGTCGGCGGTAATGGCGTTCAGCAGCAGGCGATAGCCGCGGTCGCGCGCGAAGTCGCGGGCGAACAGGAAAGCGGCCGGGTCGGCGATGATATCGGCCGGCAGCAGGTCGATCACCACGTGGCCGCGAAGGGCCCCTGGCAGCATGGCGTCGAAGCGGAGGAACTCGGGCGAGAGGATGGAGGTGATGTTCAGGTTCAGGCCGAAGGGGCCGGCGCCGCGCAGTTCCTGTGGCGCGGCCAGGAGGGCCAGCATGCGCCGGTCGAAGGTGCGGGTCAGCCGGCGGAACAGCCAGGGGTCGGCCTGGATGTCTCGCTCGGGCATCAATGCCGCAGTGATTTCAGCCACCGACAGGGCGCGTTTTTCCCAGCGCAGGCGAAAGCCGCCTTCCGGCAGCCTCTCGCAGATCTGGCGGCGGCGCACGAAGCTCGCGACATCGGCGCGCGCCAGCGCAGTTTCCAGTGCGGCCAGTGCCGGCGGATCGAGCGGGTTGGCCGGCGCCGTCCCGCTCTGGCCGGCGCCCGACGGGGCGGTGGCCGGGGACGGCAGCAGCGAGTCCGCGACGGCCCGCAGCAGCGGTTCGGCGTCTTCCGGCAGGCGGAACGAGAGCACGAGTGCCGCCGGGTCGGGCAGCCGGTCGGCCTCGTCGGCGAACAAATGCAGCACGCCATCAAGGCTGGCGCGCAAAGCTGCTTCCGCCTCGCCGCGCCAGACGATGGCCACGTCGCCGTTGGGCATGCCGAACAGCCGTGCCCGATCGGCGGTGGCCAGCGGGTCGAGCGCCGAGCGGGCCAGGCGAAGATGGTGCGGGCGCGCCAGTTCCTCGGGAAGCTGCGACAGCCGCAGCAGCAGCGCCCGGCGGGCGATGCCCGCGCCGGCGCATTCGCTGACCAGGGCGCGCAGGTGTTCCGCCTCGGCGCGGAGCGGGTCATCGTCCGGGTCGTGCCGGCGAAGGCCCAAACCGCTCATGCGACGGCTCCGGCTCACAGGGCCGCTCCGCGCACGCGGGGTGGCGTCGACCGCGATGGGCGGTTCGCTGTCCAGCAGGCTGGGGGTCCCGCAGCCGGCCCGGCCGGCCGGGCTGATGGCAGCGGCCCGCTCGACGCACTGGCGCAGGGTGCAGCCGGCGGCCCGCGGACAGGACGTGGTGCGCCCGGCGGCGAGCATGGCATCGACATAGCGGCCCTGAAAGCGGCGGATGCCGTGCGTCAGGCCCCAGCGCAGCGCCGCCTCGGTCTCGGCCCGGTTCAGCACCACATGATGCAGGCCGATCCGCTCCAGCGCGGCGGCGACCTGCAGGCGCTCGTCGGCGGCAAGCTCGGCCATGCGGGGCGACCAGTCGAGCTTGACCAGGTTGGCGCGCAACGCACAAGGGCGCGCGAGGATGAGCGCCAGGCACGACATGCCGTCGAGCACCAGCGTCAGGCCGGACTCGGCCAGGACGCGGCGGGCGCGGCTGAAGGCGGCGGCGTCGCTGCACGCCTCGGCCAGCGACACTTCGACGCCGACGCTCACCCCGGCGCTGCGGCACAGCAGGGCGAAGCGGGCGAAGCGGTCGGACAGGATGGCGGGCAGGCTCAGGTTGACGTGCAACGGCGGCGCGCCGCGGCCGCCGGCGGCGATGTCCAGCAGCCCGGCGGTGCCGGCGGCCCCGGTCAGCACCGCCAGCATGCGCCGGTCAAGCCGGCCGGCGAGGTGGCGGAACAAGTATGGATCGGCGGCGGCCTGTCCGGCGGCGGCGATGCGGGCCTCCAGCGCGTCGATCGAGAAGGTGACTTCCCGGTACAGCGGCCGCAGGGAAGGATTGATGGCGGCATGCTGGCGATTCGAAACGGCGACCAGCACACCGCTCTGCCGCTGCAGCAGGTCGGTGATCGCCGAGCCCTCGGCGATCGCGGCGATGGCGTCGACCACGCCGGGCGGCACGGCGACGCCGGGACCGGCCGGCGCCGGCTGCGCCGGGCCGTTGCCCGCCAGGCGGGCAGCGTAAGCGGTAAGGGCGGGAAGCGCTTCCTCCAGCCGCCAGACCGTGGTGATACCGGCCGGATCGGAGATGTCGGCCCGCAGCAGCCGGGCCATGGTTTCGGGCAGGGCGGCGGGATCGGACACGGCGACGCCCGGCGCCGGCCGCGCCGGCGGCGGCCGGCCGGGCGGGACCTCCCGACAGAGCAGCACCATGTCGCCACTGGCGAGCCGGAAAACCTGGCCCTCGTGGCGTTGGGCGGTGTCTTCCAGGATGGCGCGGGCAACGCGCACGTGGTGCGGCCGCGGCCCCGGCGGGGGCACCCGCGAGAGGTGCAGCGCCAGCGCCATGCGCCCCTGCGGGGAGCGGGCGGCGCGGCGAATCGCTTCCCGCAATTCCTGTTCCGCGCCGCGGCCGGCATCGCCATAGGGGCGCGCCGGCGGAACGGCAGTGCCTGGGGTCAGCGCGCCAGGCCCGACCGGCGATTCCCGTCCAGCCAGTTGACGCAGCTGCATCTGCCCGTTCCTTCCACGGGCCAGGGCGGCCCGTAAACACCCCAACTTGCCTCGACCATCTTGGCTCGAAAGGTGGCGCACCGCGCGCTACATTGCAGTCGTATGATTACCCCGACGTTAGCGCCGGCATCGCTGCCGGAAGGTGTTCGCGTCTATGCCATCGGCGACGTGCATGGCTGCGCCGGACGGCTGCAGGCGCTGCATCGCATGATCGCGCGCGACCTGGCCGACCGCCCGGTGGCTGATGCACAGGTCGTGCACCTGGGCGATTATGTCGACCGCGGTCCGGACAGCGCCGGGGTGATCGAGACGCTGCTGCAACCCTTCCCGCACACCGGTGCGGGTCCGCGGCCGCTGGTGGTGAACCTGATGGGCAACCACGAAGACATGATGCTGGCGGCGCTGACCGACCGCGCGGCGGCGCTGCACTGGCTGGCCAACGGGGGCGACCGGGCGCTGGCCAGCTGGGGGCTGCCACCGGAGATGTGCGACGGCGATTGGGCGGACGCGCTGCCGCCCCGTCATCTGGCGTTCCTGCGCGGCCTGAAACTGATGCACGCCGCTGGCGGCTACCTGTTCGTGCATGCCGGGTTGCGTCCGCACACGGCGCTCGCCCGCCAGTCACGCCTCGACATGCTGTGGATCCGGGAGCCTTTCCTGTCCTTCGCGGGCGATTTCCCGGCCGTGGTGGTGCATGGGCACACACCGGAGAGCGAACCGGTTATCCGGCATAACCGGATTGGGATCGATACGGGCGCCTGCAGGGGCGGCGTGCTGACCTGCGCCGTGCTGCAAGCCGACCTTCTGGGCTTTCTGCAATGTTGAGCCAATCCTCCGTTACAAATGTGTTTACTTGTGTTGACGGTTCGACTTGCCACCACCCCCCGGTCGGCGCTAGGGCAGAGGTATGAATGCCAGCGACGCGCCCGCGGAGCGGGCGGACATGTCCCATCCCGGGACCGACCTCGCCGACGCGGTTCGGCGCCTGTCGCGCACCAGCGTGCTGGTGGTCGGCGACGCGATGCTCGACCGGTATGTCTACGGCGACGTCGAGCGGATCAGCCTGGAAGCGCCGGTGCCGATCCTGAAGGTGCGGCGCGAGATCGCGGTGCCGGGCGGGGCGGGCAACGTGATGCGCAACCTGGGCGCGCTGGGCAGCGCGGTGGCGTTCGTGTCGGTGGTCGGCGACGATGCCGCGGGCTCGGAACTGACCGGGCTGATCGGCGGACAGCCCGGGGTGGAGCCCTGGCTGCTGGTGCAGGGCGGGCGGCGCACGACGGAAAAAACCCGCTTCATCGCCCAGGGCGGCCATCACGGCTACCCGATGCTGCGCGCCGACCGCGAGGAAACCGCGGCGATCCATCCGAAGCTCGCCGACCGGGTGGTGCGCATCGCCCGCGACGCGATGGCGGCGACCTCGGTGACGGTGCTGTCCGACTATCGCAAGGGCGTGCTGGCCGGCGACATCCCGGCCCGCCTGATCGGGGCGGCGCGGCAACTGGGGCGGCGCATCGTCGCCGATCTGCGCGGCGTCGACTACGAACGCTACGCGGGTGCCGACGTGCTGCTGACCACGCGGCGCGACCTCGCGCGCGCCTGCACCGTGCCGCCCGACGGCGATGAGGGGTTCGTGGCGGCGGCCGAGCAGGTGCGCCGGCTGCACGACATCGGCGCGGTGATGATCACCAGCCCGGAGGCCGGCATTACCCTGGTACATGACGGGCCGCCGCAGCATTTCCCGGTCGCCACGCCGGACGTGATGGATCTGGCCGGTGCCGGCGACAGCGCGACGGCGGCCGCGGTGGCCAGCCTGGCGGCGGGCCTGAGCCTGCTGGTGGCGGCGCAGTTGGCGGTGCTGGCCGCCGGCATCGTGCTGGGGCGGATCGGCACGGCGGTGGTGCGGCCGGACGACCTGATCGCCGCCCTGTCGCCGCCGGACGGGGCGCTGGCCAAGATCGTCTCGCGCGAGCAGGTGGCCGAGCGGGCGGAGCGCTGGCGGCGGCGCGGCTGGCGGGCGGGTTTGGTGCATGGCTGTTTCGACCCGTTGCAGGCCGGCCATATGCATCTGCTGGAGCAGGCCCGCACCGCCAGCGACCGGCTGGTGGTGGGCGTCTATGACGACGCCTCGGTGCATCGCCGCAAGGGCCTGGACCGGCCGGTGCAGCCGGTGGCGGTGCGGGCGGCGCGGCTGGCCAGCCTGGACTGCGTCAACCTGGTCGTGGTGATCGGCGAGCACGACGGTGCCGAATTGATCGGCGCGCTGCGGCCCGACATCCTGGCCGGCACGCGCCAGCCGGCCGAGGCCGAGCAGGTGCGCAGCTACGGCGGCAACGTGCTGCTGGCCGACCGGCTGCCCGAGCCGTCCGGCTGACGCGCGCGGGTCAGCGGTAGCACTGCAGGAACAGGGTCGCCGGGTGGGCCACCTCGCCGATGGCGGCGGCGCGCCGCTCGGCGCCGGTGCTGGGCTCCAGCCGCGGCTGCACGCCGTTGGCGGTGAGGAAGGCGAGCGCCTCGGTGCCCTTGACGGCGAAGTTGACGTTCTGCGGAATGTCGCCGCCGGTCATCTGCGCGATGCGGGCGGCGTTCAGCTTGGACACCACCACGCCGATCACATGCGCCTGCGCATCCAAAAGCGGGCCGCCGGAATTGCCGGGCTGCACCGGCGCGCTGATCTGGAAATGCAGCGGGTTGTCGCGCAGCCCGGCCAGCGCGCTGACATCGCCGGTGGTCAGCGTGGGGCCCGAGGAGAGCAGGCCGGAGAGCGGGAACCCGTAGGTCACCACCGTCTCGCCGCGTTCCACCGGCGGCTTGTCGCGGAACGCCAGGGCCGGCCCGAACCCGGCCGGCACGGTGAGCAAGGCGAGGTCGCGCTGCGTGTCGGTGGCATCGACGCGGGCGGGCACGCGCTGGCCGGCGGCGTTGCGCGCCGTCATGCGGCCGCAGCCCTCGACCACGTGGTTGTTGGTGAGCACGCGGCCGGCGGCGACGATGAAGCCTGTGCCACTTGCCTTTGCGCGTTCGCCGATGGGGGGCAGCGGCCGCGCTGGGGCGAGGGTGCCGAGCGGCGGCGGCTTGGCCGAGGGCAGATCCGGCGCGCCGAGCGGCGGCGGCTTTTGCGCGGCGGCCGGGGCGGCGGCGAGCGCGGCGATGAGGAAAAGCAAACGGTGCATGGGGGGAGGATGTAGGGCAAAGGAAGGAAGGAAGGCCAGGGGCTCTGCCCCTGGACCCCGCCGTCGCGCGCAGCGCGCCTTCGGCGCGACGGGCAGTGGCCCCTTGGAACCCATTCCTTAAATGGCGGGGTCCAAGGGGCCTCTCGGCCCTTGGCGGGTCCAGGGCAGAGCCCTGGCCTTGCTTGCTTCAACCCACCCAGGGAGGCATCCCATGCGCGGCATTTTCGTCGACGCAACCGAAGAAATGGCACAGGTTTTCCGCAAGGTGGCCCGCCCCGGCGACCCGGAGGTGCACGTGCACATCGCCCCCGATGTCGCGCCGGATGAGCTGCCCGGGCTGCTCGACGGCTTCGAGGTGGTCTTGAACGACCACAGCGTCATGCCGACGCCGCAGATGCGGCTTTGCCGCGGGTTGCGCCATGTGGTGTTCCTGGGCACTGGCGCGCGCAGCTACATGCATCCGGAGGAACTCGCGCAGGCCGGCATCACGGTGCACACTATCCGCGGCTATGGCGACACGGCGGTGGCCGAGCACGCGATTGCGCTGATGTGGGCCGCGGCCCGGGGGCTCGCGGCGATGGACCGGGGCGTGCGCGCCGGGGCGTGGCCGCGCAGCGAGGGGATGCAGCTGACCGGCAAGACGATCGGGCTGCTGGGCTATGGCGGCATCGCCGCCGAGGTGGCGCGCATTGCCGGCGGGTCGGGCATGCGGGTGCTGGCCTGGAACCGCACGCCGCGCAACGCGTCCGGGGTGACGTTCGTGGATTTGGCGACGCTGCTGGCGGAAAGCGACGTGCTGAGCCTGCATTTGCTGCTGACCGAGGAAACCCGTGGCATTCTGTCGGCCGAATGGATTGCGCGGTTGCGGCCGGGGGTGATTCTGATCAACACGGCGCGTGGCGCGCTGGTGGATGACGACGCGATGGTGGCGGCGCTGCGGTCGGGCGCGATCGGCCATGCGGGGCTGGATGTGTTTGCCGAGGAGCCGCTGCCGGCGGGGCATGTGCTGACGACGCTGGCGAACGTAACGCTGTCGGCGCACAGCGCTTTCCGCACGCCGGAGGCGAGCGAGACGCTGCTGCGCCGCGCGCTGGACATCGCCAAGCGATTGGCGAACGAATAGAAGACGTGCCGGCGCCCGCCTGGCGGAACGGTAGACGCAGCGGACTTAAAATCCGCGGCCAGTAGGCGTGGGGGTTCGAGTCCCCCGGCGGGCATTCTTTCGCGAAGCTGTGGGCTGCGGCTGACCGGGCTGGCTGGCTTGGCAGGTCGCGCCGGATTTTCCGGCCACGAATTTGGGCCGTCGGCGACTGCTCGCGAACGGACGACAAACCGGTCTTCCGATCGGCGATAACGGCGAGACCGGGCCAGCCATGCGTGCACCCGGCCTCGCCGCAAACGCCGTCGTTCAGGTTGGGACGTTTGTCACGAGGGCAGTCTGCACGACGGATCGAAACCAAGCGTTAATACGGCGCAATACCGAGCGTCATAAAATCGGTAATACGAATTCGAAACGGTTTTATCGATCCCCCGGCGGCGGCTTTTGCGCGATGGCCGGGGCGGCGGCGAGCGCGGCGTGCAGGCGCGGTGATGGCCGGCTGTCGGCTCTTGCGGAAGCGCCGGAGATGAGAGTAGCGTTAATCATGCGTTAATGCTCCGCTATGGTGATCGGTATACCGTCGTGATCATTGCAGTCTGGCCTCGAGCGGGATGGCAATCTCCGCTGCGCACGCGGATGGGGCGTCGACCAGGACGGCTGCTGGCAGGCGCGTCAATTTCGCGGCGACGCGTGAAATCAAGTACACCACCGCAAATTCGCCGGCAAATCCAGACCGAAATCAGGACGGAAAGATGAGCGATTCAAATGACGACCCGACGCAAAATGAGGAACTTCCGCAAGCCGTAAAGGAACGATGGAATCAGAGACTGGCCAGCAAAGAACCGCTGATGTCGCATGTGTTCGATTTGCCAATGAACATTCGCGTCGGGAAGGAAGGCGAAATCCTGATTGATTGTCCTTGCCTTGTGCTGGACGGGTTTGACCGGGCGGGCATTGTTCGGGTCGAATTAACGCCGGCGGCAACAGACCGGCTGCGGCATGCCCTGCTTGAGTTCGGCGAAATACCGACTGTGCTCGCCAGGCGCTCGACCCATTGAACCCGGTCCTGCGCACCGCACCGCAACCTGGTCAGGATCGCGCGCGCAGCAGGTTGGCTCAAGGACCCGGCGGCGGCGATTCCGCCGCGGGCGCGGCCAGGTCCGCGGCCGCGGCGATCTCCTTGTTACCGGGGAAGAAATCGCGGGCCTGACGGATCAGCGCTGCGGCCGCCTCGCCGTGGCCGGCCCGTGCCAGAGCCTCCGCCCCGCGCAGGAAGCCGGACGCCACGGACGGGAACCGGACGCGCATCGCGTCCCAGCGGCGGACGGCTTCCTCGCGGTCATCCGCGCGCTCGGCCAGCTCGGCGGCGGTGTACCACATGAGCCAGTTGCCGGTCCGCTGCATGCCTTCGGCGATCACCGCCTCCGCCTCGTCGAGCCTGCCGTCCTTGGCCAGCGCATTGGCACCCTCGCGGTAGCCCTCTTCGCGGGCGGGAAAACGCCGGCGCAGGCGGCCGAAACGGCGTGCCGATTCAGCCCAGTCCCGCCGCCGCAAGGCCTCATGCGCCCAGGCGAGCAACACCTCGGCGTCCCGCGAATGGCGCCGCACCGCCGCGCGCAGCAGGGCCAGCGCCTCCTCATCCCGGCCGGCACGGCGCAGCACGTCGATGCGGGACAGCCAGGCTTGCGGCGACCGCGGCAGCCGGGCGACAAATGTTTCGGCACGGCGCAACGCCTCCGTCCAGTCGCTGCGTTCGACGGCGATCGAGACATACCGGCGCAGCAGCACCTGGCTGCGCGGATTGCGGGCGAGCAACGACTCGACGTGACGGTCGGACCAGGGGGCAGCCTGCAACTCGAAACCAAGGTCGTTCTCGATCCCCTCCTTAGCGGTGCTGTCGAGGCGCCGCATGCTGAAGAAAAGGAATCCGCCCCAGATCAGAACGGCCGCGAGCCCCACCGCCAGTAGCACCATGCCTCCGCCCTCCCGGGCTGCCGTGCCCGCACGCCGCACATGCCACAACCGCAGGCTGTCGGGAAAGCGACCATCGCCACTGGTGCCGCGGCGTCGCTAGGCTGCGGCGCGCCGGGCGAAGTGGCGCTGGCGGTACCGCACGAGCTGCCAGGTGAGCCGTGCCGACCCGCTGGACAGAAGGCCGCGCGGCGGCAGGCCGACGGCTTTGAAAATCATGCCCATGCCGCGCTCGATGTGGCGGAAGCGATAGAATGCCATCGCGCGCCCCATGTAGGCGGCCACGCAACGCGCGCGGTCGTAGGGCACCCCGGACGGGTCGTTGGCGCAGTGCCAGGCGAAGGCGAGCTCGTCGTCCTCGCTCTCGCCGATTCGCCCGGCGGCGATGCCCAGGCGGCGTGGCAGACCGATACGCTCACGCGCCAGCCAGCGGCGCATGTGGTCGTAGAACAGCTTGAAATGACGGAACTCGTCGGCGGCGATCAGCCGGCAGACCTGTTTCAGTACCGGCTCCTCGGTGGCCTCGCCCAGGGCGGTGTAGTAGCTGGACGTGCCGGTCTCGACCATGCAGCGGGCGATCAGCTCGCCGGTGCGCGAGCCGCGCACCGAGGCCTCGACGTTGAGCTTGATGCGGTAGCCGGCGCGGAAGCGGGCGAAGGCGGCCTTGTAATCCCAGGACGGGTCGGCGAGGGTCGCCCAGCGGCCGAGCGCGTCGCCGTGCTGGACTTCTTCCAGGCTCCAGTTGTCGGCGGCCTGGCCGAATTCCGGGTCGTCGCGGAACACGTTGTTCAGGTAGATCGCATAGTCGGTGCCGTTGCGCTCGACCATGGCCGCGGCCTTGACCAGCGGCACGATCCCCGGGTCGACCTTGTTGGCCGCGAACCGGTCCCAGTCCACATCCTCGATCCGCCAGTGTTTCATCGTGGTCGCCCGTGCTGCTGCCGCCGCTTCGTGCCGCAGTGCGGCATCGGTGCAAGACGTTTGAACCAGATGCACCGATTCAAGGCCAGAATCCAGCCGGGGGGAGGGGATCACCTGATGATGACAGAAGGAAGGCCAGGGCTCTGCCCTGGACCCGCAAGGGGGCAGTGGCCCCCTTGACCCCATTACTCAAGGGGTTCCAAGGGGCTATGCCCTTGGTGGGGTCCAGGGGCAAAGCCCCTGGTGGGGCTCGGGGCAACGCCCCGATAGGATTTATACGGCCCCTAAACCGAAGCAGCCTCCAGCATCGCCTCGGCCGACAGAATCCGGTCCAGCGCCGCATCTTCCGTCGGCACATCGACCTTGCCGGCGACTTCGTAAGCAGCCTTCGCTTCGGCCAGCCGCCGCTCCGCCACCGCCCGCGACAGCTCGGCCACCGGGATCACCTCGTCGGCCAGCACGGTGATGCGTTCCGGCGTCACCTCGGCGAAGCCGCCGCTGACGAACAGCCGGTCGGTGACGGTTTCGCCCTCATACAGCCGGATCGTGCCGCCGCGCAGCTGCACGACAAAGGGCGCGTGGTTGAGCAGCACGCCCATGTCGCCCTCGGCGGCGGGGATCACCACCATGTCCACCGGCCGCGACAGCAGCAGCTTCTCCGGGCTCACGATCTCCAGTTGGATCGGCATGGTGCGCGCCGCCCCGCTCAGGCCGCGGTCTTGAGGGATTTCGGCCTTGGCCACCGCGTCCTCGATGGTGCCGACCATGTAGAAGGCGGACTCCGGCAGGTGGTCGTATTCGCCGGCGACGATCGCCTTGAAGCTGCGCACGGTGTCGGCGATCGGCACGAACACGCCGGGGAAGCCGGTGAACACCTCGGCCACATGGAAGGGCTGGCTCAGGAAGCGCTGCAGCTTGCGCGCGCGCGCCACCACCAGCTTGTCGTCCTCGGACAGCTCGTCCATGCCCAGAATGGCGATGATGTCCTGCAGCGACTTGTAGGTCTGCAGGATGCGCTGCACTTCGCGGGCCACCGTGTAGTGCTCCTCGCCGACGATGCGCGGGTCGAGTGAGCGCGAGGTCGAGTTCGAGCGGGTCCACCGCCGGGTAGATGCCAAGCTCGGCGATCTGGCGGCTGAGCACCGTGGTGGCGTCAAGATGGGCGAACGAGGTGGCGGGGGCGGGGTCGGTCAGGTCGTCGGCGGGCACGTAGATGGCCTGCACCGAGGTGATCGAGCCCTTCTTGGTCGAGGTGATCCGCTCCTGCAGCTCGCCCATGTCGGTGGCCAGCGTCGGCTGATAGCCCACCGCCGAGGGGATGCGGCCGAGCAGTGCGGACACTTCCGCGCCCGCCTGGGTGAAGCGGAAGATGTTATCGACGAAGAACAGAACGTCCTGGCCTTCCTCGTCGCGGAAATATTCGGCGACCGACAGGCCGGACAGCGCCACGCGCTGGCGGGCGCCCGGCGGCTCGTTCATCTGGCCATAGACCAGCGCCACCTTGCTGCCTTCGGTGGTGCCCTCGCCGAGCTTGATGACGCCGGCGTCGATCATTTCGTGATACAGGTCGTTGCCTTCGCGGGTGCGCTCACCCACGCCAGCGAACACCGACACGCCGCCATGCGCCTTGGCGATGTTGTTGATCAGCTCCTGAATGAGCACCGTCTTGCCCACCCCGGCGCCGCCGAACAGGCCGACCTTGCCGCCCTTCAGGTAGGGGGCCAGCAGGTCCACCACCTTGATGCCGGTGACCAGGATTTCCGCCGCGGCGGCCTGGTCCTCGAAGCTCGGGGCGGAGCGGTGGATCGGGTAGCGCTTGGCATAGGGCACCGCGCCGCGCTCGTCGATCGGGTCGCCGATGACGTTGATGATGCGCCCGAGCGTGCCGGGACCGACCGGCACGCTGATCGGCGCGCCGGTGTCGGTGACTTCCTGGCCGCGCACCAGCCCGTCGGTGCTGTCCATGGCGACGGTGCGGACGGTTTTCTCGCCCAACTCCTGCGCCACTTCCAGCACCAGGGGGCGCTCGCCGATTTTGGTGTTCAGGGCGTTCAGGATGAACGGCAACTCGCCGTCGAACTGCACGTCCACCACGGCGCCCAGACCCTGCGTGACGCGCCCGACATTGTTGCTGGCCATCTCGACTTCTGTCTCGGGCCGAAGATCTTCAGACGGCTTCGGCGCCGGAGATGATCTCGATCAGTTCCCTGGTGATATTCGCCTGGCGGGCGCGGTTGTAATTCAGCGTCAGCCGCTTGATCATGTCGCCGGCGTTGCGGGTCGCGTTGTCCATCGCCGTCATCTGCGAGCCGTAGAA
>CAVQNU010000007.1:10000-37001 GCA_963714255.1 uncultured Alphaproteobacteria bacterium | reverse complement strand
AGACCACGACGGAGCGTCAGCGCCTCGCATAGCGGCGCCGCACATGTTGCCTTCGACAGAGGGGACAGCCTCGGCCTCTGTGGATTTAAAACTTTCGCGGCTCATTTTCCCACCCCACACAATCGCTGTGTACGCTTCGTGGCCGCCGTCGCCGACGGGCTCACGCAACACTCGCTGCCGGGCGGGTGCTACCCCTTACCCGGACCGGACTTTCACCGGCTGGACCAGATCAGCTTATTGACCCGGCCGGGACGGTCTTGGACCGGGGCGGGTATGTGCCCATGTTTGAGGTATGGTTCATATAGACATGCGGAGTTTGACGCCGGCGGCGCAAGAGGAGCGTCGGCGCCAAGTGATCGGCTTGCGTGAGCGCGGCCTGACCTACGAAGAGATCGGCGCCCAGGTCGGGCTGACGAAGAACGGGGTGTTCGACATCTGCAAGCGCTACCGTGAGAAGGGGATGGCGGGGCTGCAGACCGGGCCACGCGGTCCGGCCCCGGGCACCGGGCGGTTCCTGACCGCGGCCGAGGAGGCAGACATTCAGCGTCTGATCTGCGCTGGCACGCCGGACGACTATGGCCTGCCCTTCGCGCTGTGGAGCCGGGCGGCGGTGGCGACGCTGGTCGAGCAACGCTGCGGCGTGCGCCTGGCGGTGCGCTCGATGGGGACCTACCTGGCGCGCTGGAACTTCACGCCGCAGAAGCCGCTCCGGCGCGCCTACGAACAGGATGCGGACGCGGTGCGCACCTGGTTGCAGCGGGACTACCCGGCCATTGCCGCCCGCGCGCGCAAGGAGAAAGCCAAGATCTTCTGGGGTGACGAGACGGGCCTGCGCTCCGATGACGTGCGTGGCCGCAGCTATGCGCCGCGCGGCAAGACGCCGGTCGTGCGCCCCAACCACAGGCGGGCGAATGTCGGCGTGATCTCGGCGGTGACCAACAAGGGCGAGCTGCGCTGGATGGTGCTCGACGGCGCCATCAACGCGTCGCTGCTGATCGACTTCCTGGCGCGCCTGATCCGCGATGCCGATGGCAAGGTGTTTCTCATCCTTGACAATCTCCGCGTCCACCGCGCTCGTCTCGTACAGGACTGGCTGGTGGAGCGACGTGCGCAGATCGAGGTGTTCTACCTGCCCTCCTACAGCCCGGAGCTCAATCCGAATGAAGGTGTCAACGCCGACATCAAGCAGGCGGTTCCCCGCAGGGCGCCCGCCCGAAGCCGTCAGGAGCTGAAACGCAACGTCATCGGCCACATGCGTCAACTCGCAAAGCTGCCCAGACGCGTCCGTAGCTACTTCCGGACCCCGACATTCCGTTACGCCTCTTGATCCAAGAGCTCCATGGCCGGGTCAATAGCATCGGCTTGCGCATGGTAGCGCGGTCGGGCCGACACTTTGCAAAAAAGTCCATGCTCCGCAGCACCCGACCCAGCCTCCGGCGCGAGAGGCTGATCCGGAACTCCTCCCACACCCATTAGCACAGATCGGCCAGCCGCCAGCGCCGCACGCTGGTCCGCATCAAGAAGCGGCGGGCGACCGGGTGCTTTCCGATCGACCAGACCCGCCGGCCCCTGCGCGTTGCACCGCAAGGCCCAGTCGTGGACGATCTGCAACGTCACCCCGCCGATCTTCGCCGCTTCCGGCCGGCTTGCAACGTCGTAGGTCGCCGCCAGCGCCAGCAGGCGGCGCGGCTGTTCGGCATCGGTGCCGCCGCTCGCAACCTCGCCGCATCAAAATCGGACCGAAGCGCAATGGTCATGACGAACCTCCCCTGTTCGCCATCTTGAATCAGACCCGCATCGCGTCGGGCAAGCTGACAAGGGAGTCAGAACTCTCCAAGCGTTGGTATTACTTGGTTTTCCACCCCGTCAGTACCGCCAGCCGCAGCGTCACCCGCACCCGCCCTTCCTCCTCCGGCAGCCCTGCCAGCGCCGCCGGGAACAGGGCCCGCGGCGGGATGCGCCGGTCGCGCTCGGCGATCGCATTCGCTTCCCCCGCGCGGCGCAGGTCACGCAGCAGCGCGAACGGGTCGGCATAGAGCAGACGGATATCCTCGACATCCGCGACCGGCAGGACGAAACCCGCCCGTTGCAGCAGTACCGCGCAGTCGCGCAGGTCGGGAAATGGAGACACCCGCGGCGCCGCCCCACCGGTCAGCGCCAGCTCGGCTTCGGTCAGCGCCGTGCGCAATTCCTCGAGCGACCCCCGCGCCGGCAGGCTGGCCAGCAGCAGCCCGTCCGGCCGCAGCGCCTG
Source organism: uncultured Alphaproteobacteria bacterium (assembly GCA_963714255.1). Taxonomy (GTDB): domain Bacteria; phylum Pseudomonadota; class Alphaproteobacteria; order Acetobacterales; family Acetobacteraceae; genus Rhodovastum. Next base: position 34,750 of record CAVQNU010000007.1, on the reverse strand, counting down.
ACGCAACTGGATCAAGGCGCCGGGCAGGTCGTTCACCCAGTGCAGCGACAGGCTGGCGACCACCAGATCGAAGCTCGCCGGGGCGAAGGGCAGGAATTCCTCGTCGGCGGCGACCGCCGGGGGTGGTGCGCGCGCCGCCATGCGCGGCGAAAGGTCGCAGCTTACGGTCGCGATGCCGCGCGCGCGCAGAAGCGGCGCCACCGCCCCGCGCCCGCCCAGGTCGAGCGCGTGGCTGAACCGGATGGTGGTGTCATCCAGCCGGTCGAGCAGGCGGCCCGCGGCATCGTCCAGGATATCGGCCACCCCGTCCAGCGTGGCCGCGGCGCGGTCGCGGTGGCGGCGCACGGCGGCGCGGTCGAACACGTGCATGCTCATGCGCCTGCATGTGCCTCCGGTGAACGTTGCTGCCAAGGCGCCGCCGAGCCTAGAGTCGGTCCAGGCAGCAACGGAGACCCTCCATGAACGCTCCCGACCTGAATTCCGCCCGCGCGGCCGCCATCGGTGCAACCATCGACCGGGTGCGCGCCATCGAGGCCGAACAGGGCGTGACCGGCGCCGCGCTCGAGGCCATCAAGGCGGAACTGCTGGCGCTGGCGGCGCAGGAGCATTTGTTCTCCTCGGCCGTGTTCCCGCCGCCGCCCGCCGGCGAAAGGGGGGCCAACCGTTATTTGCTGCAACAGGACCCGGACCACCGTTTCGCCCTGTACCTGAACGCGCTGAACCCGGGCAACGAGACGCGGCCGCACGACCACACTACCTGGGCGGTGGTGGTGGCGGTGGAGGGGCAGGAGCTGAACAAAGTGTATCGCTGGCGCGACGGCGGGCTGGTGGTCGACCACGAGATCATGGTCGAACCCGGACGCGGCATCGCTCTGCTGCCGGACGACATCCATTCGATCCATACGACCGGACGCGAACCAACTCGCCACCTGCATATGTACGGGCTGGCGCTGGAGGTGCTGGACGACCGCAAGGCCTATGACGCGGCGACCGGCGCCGCCATTCCATTCAACCGGGCCTTCATGAAGCCGGGCGCGACCCCGGCGGCCTGAGCCATGCGGCGCATCGACCCCGCCACTCTGCGCGGCTGGATCACCGACGGGTGCGAACTGGCCCTGTTGGACGCCCGCGAGGAAGGCGAATTCAGCGCCTCTCATCTGTTCTGGGCGGTGGCGTGCCCGCTCTCGCGCCGGGAGATGCGCGCCCGCGCGTTGCTGCCGCGCCTGTCCACCCGCATCGTCTGCGTCGATGACGGGCGCGGCGTGGCCGAGCAACTGGCGGCGTGGCTGGAGGGGATCGGGGCGAGTGACGTGTCCATCCTCGCCGGCGGCACGCGGGCCTGGGCGGCGGCCGGCCATGTTCTGTTCTCCGGCGTCAACGTGCCGTCGAAGGCGTTCGGGGAATGGGTGGAACACCAGTACGGCACCGCGAGCGTCGAGGCGGCGGAGCTGCAATCCTGGCTCGCCGATGGGCGCGACATGGTGGTACTGGACAGCCGCACCTATGACGAGTTCCGCCGCATGTCGGTGCCGACCGCCATCAGCGTGCCGGGCGGCGAGTTGGTCTACCGCATCGGCGACCTCGCACCCGACCCGCAGACGCTGATCGTGGTGAACTGCGCCGGCCGCACGCGGTCCATCCTGGGCGCCGAGAGCCTGCGCCAGGCGGGCGTGCCCAACCGGGTGGTGGCACTGCGCAACGGCACGATGGGCTGGGAACTGGCCGGGCTGGAGGTCGAGCACGGCCGCACCGAACGGTTCTCGCCCGGCCGTCCGGACAGCGCGCCGCTGGCGCTGCAAAGGGCGCGCGGGTTTGCCGAGGCTTCCGGCGTGCGGGTGATCGGCCCGTCCGACCTGATCCGTTTCGAGCAGGACCCGGCGCGGACATGCTACGTGCTGGACGTGCGCGATCCGGCGGAGTTCGCCGCCGGCCACCGGCTCGGCAGTGTCTCGGCCCCCGGCGGGCAACTGGTGCAGGCGACCGATGCCTGGATCGGCGTGCGCAACGCCCGTCTGGCGCTGCTGGATGATGACGGCGTGCGGGCGCGCATGACCGCCGGCTGGCTGCGCCGCATGGGCCATCGCGAGGTGTTCGTGGTGGAAGGCGGGTTGCAGGACGGAACCGTTCCCGGTCCCGTGCCGGTGGTGGTGCCGGAGCTTGCGGCCAAGGTGGAGACCATCTGCGCCGACACGCTCGCGGCGGCGTCGGATGCCACGGTGGTGGATCTGGCGCGCAGCATCGAGTTCCGCGAGGGGCATATTCCCGGCGCGCTGTGGGGTGTGCGGACCAGGCTGGAGGCGCTGCGCGACCGGCTGGCGGTGGCCCGGCTGGTGGTGCTGACCTCGCCCGACGGAACCCTGGCGCGGCTGGCGGTGGCGGAGGCGAAGGCGTTGGCCCGCGCGCCGGTGCGGGTGCTGGAAGGTGGCACCGCCGCCTGGGTCCGCGCCGCCCACCGGCTGCACCACGACGCCGGCAACCCGCCGGACGAGGCCTGCATCGATTGCGCCCTGCGGCCGTACGACCGCGCGTCGGGCATCGCGGCGGCCATGCAAGCCTATCTGTCCTGGGAGATCGGCCTGGTGGGCGATATCGCGCGCGACGGGACGGTCGCGTTTGGCGTGGTTGACGCGGAGTGATGCCCCGCCGCACATGCAATCTGAACGGTGCGAACGTTCCGTTGAATTGCCGGGTTGCAACCGAATATTAACCATTTCGGGCGTATTTCAGCTTCGACGGAATGCAGGCGAACATCGTTGTCCGGCGCATTTCTTCGCTGACCGGGCCTGAGGCCAGCAAGACGGCCCTGGTCCTCAACAGGTTTTGGGTACGGATCATTCTGGCAAACAACATGACGCAGACATATCCGGATATTGTTGAGCCCGATTTCATTGCGGCCTTCCACAAATGCAAATCGGCGACCATGACCTCCGTCGAGCGCTTGTACTCCCTGTGCAAGGCGGTGGACTATGTCGTCGAGGCCGGCATCCAAGGCAACTTCGTCGAATGCGGCGTGTGGAAAGGCGGCTCGGTGATGATGATCGCCGAGACCTTGCTGGCGCGGCGGGTCACCGACCGCGATATATATCTGTTCGACACGTTCGCGGGCATGACGGCCCCGTCTGACGCCGACGAAGATTTCAGCGGCGCCAAGGCCTCCGACCTGCTGGCCCGCGGCGACCGCGACGCCAATCTGTCCTGGGCCTATGCCGCCATGGATGAGGTGCGCGCCAACCTCATGCAGACCGCCTATCCCATCGATGCCTTCAAGCTGGTTCAGGGCAATGTCCTGGAGACCATTCCGGCCGCGGCGCCCGAGCGCATCGCCCTGCTGCGCCTGGATACCGATTGGTACGAATCGACCCGCCATGAGTTGGAATGCCTGTTCGACCGTGTCGAGCCGCGCGGCGTGGTGATCATCGACGACTATGGGCACTACAAAGGCTGCCGCCAGGCGGCAGACGAGTTTTTTGCAAATTATGGAACGAAGTTTTTTATGCACCGCATCGACTATACCGGCCGTTTGATCGTCAAGGCCTAGGCGCGACAGGGGAAAGGCCGCAATCCGGCAAGTTGAGCTTGTCGTTTTGCGTCAGCAAGGCGATCCGCCGCTGCCTTCGTTGCTTGCCGACCACGCCGCATAATTCCGGCTGAAGGACCCGTGATGGAAAGCGTTCTGGTGACGGGCGGGGCGGGCTACATCGGCTCGCATGTTTGCAAGAGTCTGCATGCAGCCGGTTATCTGCCTGTTTGCTTTGACAATTTGTGCCGGGGGAACGAATGGGCGGTGAAATGGGGGCCGCTCGAACGAGGCGATGTCGCGGATACAGAATCGCTGTGTGATGTTATCCGCCGGTATCGCACGGTCGGTGCCATCCATCTGGCCGGCTATGCCTATATCCATGAAGCGGAGAACGACCCGCTTTCGTATTTTTCAAATAATGTTGCCGGATCGCTGTCGCTGTTCCGTGCGGTGGCGCGGACCGGCATCGGCCATGTGGTGTTTTCCAGCACCTGCGCCACCTACGGCCTGGCCGAAGCCATTCCCATTCCCGAAAGCCAGATCCAGCGTCCGATCAATGCCTACGGCCGCAGCAAGCTCATGGTCGAGGACATCATGCGAGATCTCGATCGGTGCGGCCAACTCCGGTTCACCATCCTGCGGTATTTTAATGCCGCGGGTGCCGACCCGGACGGAGAAATCGGCGAGCACCACGATCCCGAACCCCATGTCATTCCGAACCTTCTGGCCGCCGCGGCCAGGGGCGGGGTGGATTTCAATGTGCTGGGAACGGATTACGACACGCCGGACGGAAGCTGCGTGCGCGACTACATTCACGTCGGCGATGTGGCCTCGGCGCACGTGCTCGCCCTGGAAGCCATACTGAACGGACGCGAAAGCGCGATCTACAATCTCGGAACCGGACGCGGCGTTTCCGTTTTCGAACTCATCGCCGCCGTCGAGCGGGTGACCGGCAAGTCCATCCGGGTGACAAGGTGCGCCAGGCGCGTCGGCGACCCGCCGATCCTGGTCGCCGACCCCACACGCGCCAGGGCGGCGCTCGGGTGGACGCCGCGCTGCTCCGATCTCGATTCGATTCTGTCGACCGCGTGGGCCTGGAGTTGGCCGCGCTTGGTGGTGCGCTGACAGGCAAGGAAGGCCAGGGCTCTGCCCTGGACCCGCCAAGGACCGAGAGGCCCTTGGAACCCATTCCTTAAGGGCGGGGTCCTGGGCAGAGCCCTGGCCTTCCTTGCCGGACCACCATGTGGCGGCCACCATCCCGCCGTGCTAGCCATTCTGTCATGTCTCATGCAGCCGATTCGCCCGCCGGCATCGATGCCGGCTTCGCCGCCCTGGAGCAGCGCCTGGTCGAGGCCGACCGGCGCGCCGCCACGCTGCACGCCGCCATCCGCAAGGGCCTGCGCGCCGCCCGCGAGGGCAGCGCGGGCGCCGTCCCCGACGCGCTCGCGCTGGCGCGCCGCCTGGCCGGCAACGTCGCTGCCACACTCGACGACGCCGCCGCCCTGACGCTGCCCGATATCGCCGCCGCCTTCCGCGATGGTAGTTTTCTCGCCGAACTGAAGGCGCAGGCGGAAGCGAATGGCGTTCGCCTGGTCGAACGCGAAGGGCGCATCAGCGCCTTCCCGGTCATCGTGCGGCTCGATCCCCGCGCCCAGGCCGTGCGCTTCGGCCGCAAGCTGGAGCGCCGGGTGCGCCCGTCCTTCCTGGCCCGGCTGCTGCGCGCGGTTCAGCTTCGCCCGGACCGGTTTCAGGCGCGTGCGTTCCTCGACCGGATGTTCGCCGCCTACCGCCCGCTCGCCGCCGCCATCGAACCGGCGTGGCGGCCGGACGCCGCCGCGCCCGGCCCGCTGGTGCCGCTGCTCGACCTGCACGAGTTGCTGACCCTGTTGCCGGCCGCTGCCAGCGACTACCCGGTCGAGGAATTCGCCGCCGACCTGCTGCGGCTCGACCGCACGCCGGACGCCACCACCGGGCAGGGCTACCGTTTCGGCTTTTCCGCCGCTACCGGAACGAAAACCCGCAAGCGCGTGACCGTGTTCGACGAACAGGGCGGCCAGCACGAGTATTTCGCCATCCGCTTCCTCCGGGATCAGAACAATGCAGCCGGCGAACGGCAAGGACCTGCCGCTCGCTGAGTGGCTCGGCATTCTGGCACAGGAATATCTGGCCGGTTTCATCCCCGCCGGCGGCGGCGCGGTAAAGTTCGCCATCGCCGCGCCGGAGCGCTTCCCGATCATCGTGCAGCACGTGGGCGAGGCGGCGGCGCGGTACGGCCTGATCCCGCTGCAGCTCAGCGCCGCCAGCACGCGCGTGCACATGCTGCACGACGTGTTCTTCGCCATCGCCCGGCAACTGCCCTGGGACCGGCTGCTGCAGCGCCAGGTCGAGGACATGTTCGCCCGCCACGGCTATGCCTGGCCGCACCCCGGCAAGCCCGTGCCCATGGCGGAACTGGCGAACGCCCATGGCATCGCGCTGTCGCTGCTGGAACGCAGCCGCGACCAGTGGCTCAGCGAGGATATCTGGGACGACGCGGCGCTGGCGCAGGATTTCCGCAGCGCCCTGATGCGGCTGTGCCTCGACCGGCTGGGGGCGGAGTCCGGCGCGGCCGAACCGGTCATGCAATGGCTGCGCGGCGAGCTTCCCACCATCGGCGCGCTGCGCGACGTGCAGATTTTCTCCCGCATCAACCGCCACAACGCGCGCGGCCTGTTGTCCTCGGTCTGCCACTGGGTGCGCAACGCCGGCGCCGCCGGCCTGGTGGTGACGCTCGATCTGCGCCAGATTTTTCGCACCGGCGCGGTCGGCGAGGGCGAGGTGCGGTACTCCACTGCCGCGGTGATGGATGCCTACGAGGTGCTGCGCGAACTGGTCGATGACATCGACCGCTTGCCGGGGTTTTTCCTGCTGGTGCTGGCCGATGCGGCGCTGACCGCGGGCGAGGGCAAGCGGGTGCTCGACCAGTATGTCGCCCTCAAGGCGCGCATCTGGCCGGACGTGCATGCCGGCGCGCGGCAGAATCCGGTCGCGCCGCTGGTATGGGTGGGGCCATGACACTGCCGGCGCGCATCGCCATCGAGGCCCTGCGGGCCGGCGTGCCGAACCGCGAGGCGGTGCGCCAGCTCGGCACCGAGCAGACCGATATCGAGCAGGGCTTCGAGGCGGCGCTGCAGCGCGCCTGGGCCGACGGCGCGCGGCCGGGCACCGGGCTTGGCATCGCCGGCGATTTCGGCACCGGCAAGTCGCATCTGCTGAGCTATCTGTCGGAGGTGGCGCTGGCCCAGGGTTTCGTGGTCAGCCGCGTGGTGGTCAGCAAGGAAACCCCGCTGTCCGACCCGGCCCGCCTGTATCAGGCCGCCCTGCGCGAGGCCGCCCTGCCCGAACGCAACGACGACCCGATGACCGCCGCGCTGGCCGAGCTGCGCCGCAACCCCGCCGATCTGGCCGCGCTGCAGGAAGCGGTGAGCGCCCCCGAGTCCGGCTTCGCCGCGGTGTTCGCCGCCATGCTGTTCCTGCTCGGCCGGCCCGCCACGCCGCCGGAGCGGGTGCGCCGGTTCGAAAAATTCCTCGCCGGCGGAAGGCTGGCGCAGGTCGATTTGCGGCAGGCGCTGAAGGAGGCTGGGGCTGCGCGGATGTTCGAGCTGCGCGCCGTGCCGGCGGCCGAGCTCGCCCGGCAGCGCGCCCGGTTCGCGCCGCTGCTGTTCCGCCTCGCCGGTTTCGCCGGCTGGTGCCTGTTGCTGGACGAGGTGGAGCTGATCGGCCGCTACACGCCGTTGCAGCGCGCGCAGGCCTATGCCGAGCTGGCGCGCTGGCTGGGGCTGGACGCCACGGTGCGGGTGCCCGGGCTGGTGACGGTCTATGCCATCACCGAGGATTTCCGCGCCGCCGTCATCGAGGCGCGGGGTGACGCCGAGAAACTGCCGGAGCGGTTGCGCCTGAAGGGCCGCCAGGCGCAGGCGGCGCTGGCGCAGGCCGGCATCCGTCACCTTTCCGCTGCGCCCCGGCGGCTGGTGGCGCCGCGCGATGCCGATCTCGCCGCCGCGCACGAGCGGTTGCGGGATTTATACGCGCGCGCTTACGACTGGTCCGCCCCGCCGGCGCCGCTGGCCACCCGCACCGCGGCAGCGACGATGCGGCAATACATCAAAGGCTGGATCACCTACTGGGATCTGCTGCGCCTGGAGGGGGCGGTGGCGCATATCGTCACCGGCACGCTCGGCATGAACTACGGCGAGAGCGAAGATTTCTCCCACGCTCCCGAAGCGGAGGACATGCCGGACTGAGGCGCATGCCGGCTCACGCCATCGTCTCACGCTCGAAGGCCAGTTCGGCGCGCAGGCTTTCCTGGTCGCGGCCGACGGTGACGACGGCGCGTTTCTGTCCGTCCTGCCAGAAGCTGGCGGTGCAGTCATGCGCGGCCGGATCGCCGTCGATGTCGATCCGGTCCCATCGTTCGGCATGGCCGACATAGGAGATCGTGGTGTCGTAGTGCTGGCTCCAGAAGAACGGCACGGCGTCGAAGCGCTCCTGCCGGCCGAGCATGTTGCGCGCGGCGACCTGGCCCTGGCGCTCCGCCACCACCCAATGCTCGACGCGGATCGGCGTGGCGCTGCGCGGGTCGGGCCAGCGGGCGATGTCGCCGGCGGCGAAAATATCCGGCGCGCTGGTCTGCAGAAAAGCATTTACGGCAACGCCGCGGTCGATCGCCAGTCCGGCCTGTTCGGCGAGCGTGATCGACGGCCGCACGCCAATGCCCACGGCCACGAGGTCGGCTGCCAGCCGCTCGCCGGTGGAGAGCGTCACGCTGTCCGGGCTGATCCCGACAGCGGTGGCGCCGAGGTGGAACACCACGCCGCGCGCTTCGTGGATGGCCCGCACCATGTCGCCGAGCACCGGACCGACAATGCGTTCCAGCGGCCGCGTCTCGGGTGCGACCACCCGCACGCTCAGCCCACGTGCGCGCAGGGCGGCGGCCACTTCCAGCCCGATGAAGCTGGCCCCGATCACCACACAATGCCGGGCCGTGACGGCATTGGCGATCAGCGCCCGGCTGTCGGCCAGCGTGCGCAAAAGGTGGACATGCGGCAGACCCGCGCCGGGCACGCCGAGCCGGACCGGCTCGGCGCCGGTGGCGATCAGCAGCGCGCCATATTGCAGCGCGCTGCCGTCCGCCAGGTGCACGGTTTTCGCGGCGGGCGCGATGGCGCTCACCCGCGTCGCGAGGCGCAGGCCGATCCGCTGCTGCGGGTAGAACGTGATTGGGCGCAACGGAATCCAGTCTTCCGGGGCGGCGCCGGCGAGGTAGTCCTTCGACAGGTTGGGCCGGTCGTAGGGCGCCGCCGCATCGGCGCTCAGCAGGGTCACGGGGCCGGCGTAGCCTTCATGGCGCAGGGTTTCCGCGGCGGCATTCCCGGCCGCGCCGCCGCCGATGATCAGCACCGAATCCGGCAGGCCGGCGGCGGTCAGGGCCGGCGTGGCTTCGGCCGGCAACCTCTCGCGCACGTAAACCGTTCCGTCGCGCTGTTCGGTCCGCCAGCGGGCCAGACCGCTGAGCGCGGGCGCGCGCAATGCGGCACCTGTTCGCAGGCTGAAACACGCATGGTGCCAGGGGCAGCGGATCGTGTCGTCAACGACGATGCCCTCGGCCAGCGGGCCGCCGTAATGCGTGCACACGGCCGCGACCGCCAGCACGTCGTTGCCGCGGCGCACCAGCAGGACGGCATATTCGCCGACATGGCCGGGAAATGCGACGCCATCAGTAAGGTCGGCAAGGGCGATTCCCTGCGCGAGATCGGGTCCGCTGCCTGACATATCCGCTCCGCCCATGCGGCCCTCCTTGTGGTGGGCTGACACGATGCTGTTGCAGCGGATGCGATGGCGCAGCGCGACCAAATCCCGCGTGCTTCACGCAATCGTGGCTTACGGTGCCAATGGATAAGGCGGGTGAAGGAAGCAAGGCCAGGGCTCTGCCCTGGACCCGCCAAGGGCCGAAAGGCCCCTGGACCCCGCACCTTAAGTAATGGGTTCCAAGGGGCCACTGCCCCTTGGCGGGTCCAGGGCAGAGCCCTGGCCTTCCTTCCTTACCTTCACCGGAACCGGGTCGTTGGCAGCCAGCACAACGCTCGGCTACCCTCTCCGCAACAGGGAGATGACGTCTCATGAACGCCGAGCAACTGCGCGCCCTGCAGGCACCGCTCAAGCAGCAGTATCGCGAAAGTCCGCAAGCCGCGATCACGCCGGCGCGCGCGGAAGCCAGACTGGACCCCGACAGCATCGCCTGCGCGGTGCCATCGTGGCATGGCGAGACGGTCGCCGGCCTGCACCCGGCGACCGGCGGCAATGGCGAGCTGGCGTGTTCGGCGGACATGCTGCTGGAGGCCGTGGTGGCCTGCGCCGGGGTGACCTTGCGCGCCGTCGCGACGGCCATGGGCATCGCCATCCGGCATGGCCGCATCGTTGCGGAAGGATCATGGGACGCCCGCGGCACGCTGGGCATCGACCGGGCGGCGCCGGTCGGATTGACCGACATCACGCTGCGATTCGACATCGAGTCGGACGCCGATCCGGCGAAGCTCGCGCGGCTGATCGAAACCACCGAACGCTACTGCGTCATTCTTCAGACTTTGCGGAACCCGCCGCGGATTCTGCTGCGGGCGCAGGAAGGCCCGGGGTCTGTTCTTCCCTGATTGCCCGGCGCGATCAGGCCGCCAGGCCGGCGTGATCGAGCCGGGCGAGCGCTCCCGCCGCGAGTTCCAACTGCCGGGCGATGCGCGCCAGCGACTCGCCATCCGCATCGCCCGCCGGCACCGGCGGCCGCGGCGGCAGATCGGCGCGGCCCTCGGCCAGCCGGGCGCTGGCGGTGCTGATCCAGTCGCCCCAGGCCAGCCAGGCCGCGCGGTCGTGCTCGTGCATGGCCGCGTCCACCTGCAGCGCCGAGACCCGTCCGGCGATCCGGCGCAGTGCTGCGTCGATGGTCAGCGCCGCTTGCAGCCGCGCCGTGTCGCCCCGCGCCGGCTCCAGCAGCGCCCGCTGCAGGCTCGCCTCGGCATTGTTGCTGGCGATGCCGGCGGCGCGGCGCGCCTGTTGCACCTTGGCCGGGCTGCCTTCGCCCAGCAGGGCGGCGATTTCGGCGCAGGCATAGTTTCCATGCGCGGCGATGGCGGCGCGCAACTCGCTGCGCAGGCGTGACGGCTCCCAGACCGGCCAGAGCAGGGCGCTGAACACCAGCGCCAGCACGCCGCCGGCGACGGTATACAGCCCGCGCATCACCGCGATTTCCACCTGGTCCTGGCCGGGCCGTGCCAGTTCCACCAGCAGCACCACCACCGGCGTCACGCACGCCATGAACAGGCCGAAATTCACCGCCCGCACGGCGAGCGCGAGCACCGCCAGCGGGAACAGCGCCACCGCCATCGCCACCGGGGTCGGACAGGCAATGGCGATCACGGCGCCGATGGCCCCGCCCAGCACGGTGCCGGCGATCCGCTCCGCGGCGCGGGTGATCGTGACGGCGAAATAGGGCTGCATGGTCAGCACCAGCGTGATGGTCAGCCAATAGGCGTAGCTGGTCGGCCACGCCAGCGTGACCGTGAACCCGACGCAAGCGGCCGCGGCCGCCCGCAGCGCATGCCGCAGCGCCGCCGAGCCCGGGTCGAGATTGGCGCGCAGCGGTCCGAGCACGCGCGTTCGCCACCCGGTTTTGGTTGGTCCTTCGGGCACCGGTGCGAGCGTGTCCGGCTTGGTCAGGGTGATGGCGATGCGCAGGCGCTCGGCAATCGTGTCGCCGATCACATGCACCGGGCTGTCCGGGAGGCTGGCGACGCACGCGGCGATCGCGGTGGCGGCGCGCTCCAGCCTTGCCGGCCGGTCTTCCCGCTCGGTCACCATCGAGGTGCCGAGGCGCAGCAGAAGCGGGGCCAGCCGGCGCAGCAGGTGCTCCGCGGCGGCGCGCACCTCGGGCCGCTTCTCGCTTTGCAACAGGGCCGACAGGGCGATCAGGGCGTTGAAGATCTGGTCGGCGGCTTCCAGGCGAATCCAGCTCTGCGCCGCCCGTCCGCTCACCGGGCCGCGCGTGCGCACGGTCGCCAGCACCGCCACGCGGGCCGCTTCCAGGGCGGTGCGCACATTGTTGCGGTGCTCGCGGGCATGCCGGTCCCACTCGCTCTCAGAGGCCGCGGGATGGCGCAGCACTTCGCGCAGATCGGCGGCGAGCAGCGCCAGCGCCCGCCAGCACTCGGCCACAGCGCGCAGCGCCGGGGCATAGGGGTGGACGCGCCAGATCGCCATGGTCAGCAGCAGCGCCCACAGGCTGCCGCCCAGGAACACCAGGCCCTGCAGGGCGGCGTGCCGCAGGTCTGGCAAGTTGCGGGTCAGCGCCAGCACCAGCGTGACGGTCAGCAGGTTGCCGACCTGGGTCATCGACTGGCCGTAGATGCGCACAAGGCTGGTGCAGAACACGCCCGCCGTGGCGGCCGCGACCACGACCGGCAGCGGCGCCAGCGTGGCGAGCAGCCCGAAGGCGGCGGTCATTGCGGCACCGGCAATCCCGAACCCCAGCAGGAACGGCACACGCTGCCGGATCGGGCCGCCGGCATCGCACATGCAGGTCAGCCAGGCCGCCAGGGCGGAGTCCATCAGCGGCGGCCAGTGCAGCCACTCGCTGACCGCGACGATGGCGGCCACGGCGAGCGCGGCCCGCAGACCCTCGCCGATGCTGACCGCGCGCGGGTTGAAGGCGATGGCGGAGGGAAGACCGGCGGAGGCGAGGCTGCGGGAGTTGGTGTTTCTGACCGGCCACTTCATTTTTGGTTCTGATTTTCTTCTGGCCGGGAGCGTGGAGGGCAGGGGTGGCGGATGGTTCGCGCGCGCGGTGTTACCGCGCCGGATAGGTTCGTGGCCAGATGATCTGATCGGCCGGTCCCTCGGGCACCGGCCAGCCCTTGCGGCCGCAGCCGCCCAGCAACAGCGCCAGCGCTAGCATCAGCACCGCCGCCCTCATGCAAGCGCCGCCAGCCAGCCCGCCGCCTGGCGTGCCACATTGGCCGGTGCGGTGCCGCCATAGGAGACGCGCGAGGCCACCGAGGCGTCCACCGTCAGCACGGAAAACACGTCGTCGGTAATCCGTGGCTCCTCTTCCTGCATGTCAGCCAGCGTCAGGCTCGCCAGGTCCACGCCCTTCGCCTCCGCCCGTGCCACCAGCCGGCCCGTCACGTGGTGGGCGGTGCGGAACGGCAGGCGCAGCACCCGCACCAGCCAGTCGGCCAGATCGGTCGCGGTGGCGAAACCCGAGCCCGCACACGCGCGCAGGCGCGCGACATCCGGGGTCAGGTCGCGCACCATGCCGGCGGTGGCGGCAAGACACAGCGCCCAGGCCTCGGCGGCGTCGAACACCTGCTCCTTGTCCTCCTGCATGTCCTTGGCATAGGCCAGCGGCAGGCCCTTCATGACCGTCAGCAGGCTCACCAGCGCGCCGTTGACCCGCCCGGTTTTCGCCCGCACCAGCTCGGCCGCGTCCGGGTTGCGCTTTTGCGGCATGATCGAACTGCCGGTGGTGAACGCATCCGACAGCCGGATGAAGCCGAACGGCCCGCTGCACCAGATGACGATTTCCTCCGCCAGCCGTGACAGATGCACCGCCGAAATCGCCGCGGCGGCGAGGAACTCCAGGGCGAAATCGCGGTCCGACACCGCATCGAGCGAGTTTGCCGCCGGCCGGTCGAAGCCCAGCGCGGCGGCCGTCGCGTCGCGGTCGATCGGGAAGGAGGTGCCGGCGAGTGCGGCCGCGCCGAGCGGGCATTCGTTCAGCCGTCGCCGGCAATCGCCCAGCCGGCCGCGGTCGCGCGCCAGCATTTCCACATAGGCGAGCAGATGGTGGCCGAAGGTGACCGGCTGGGCGGTCTGCAGATGGGTGAAGCCCGGCATCGGGTCGGCGGCATGCTCGGCGGCGCGCCCGGCGAGCGCGCGCATCACGTCGGCGATCTGCGCATCCAGCCCGTCGATGGCGTCGCGCACCCAGAGGCGGAAATCGGTGGCGACCTGATCGTTGCGGCTGCGCGCGGTGTGCAGGCGCTTGCCGGCCTCGCCGATCCGCTCGGTCAGCCGCGCCTCGATGTTCATGTGGATGTCTTCGAGCGCCTCGTCGAAGGCGAAGCGTCCGGCCTCGATCTCGGCTGCGATGTCGGCGAGTCCCTGGCCGATGGCGGCCTCGTCGGCGGCCGGGATGATCCCCATCTTGGCCAGCATGGCGGCATGCGCCAGCGAACCCCTGATGTCCTGCCGCCACAGCTTGCGGTCGAAGCCGATCGAGGCGTTGATCTGCTGCATCACCACCGAGGGGCCGGCCGCGAACCGCCCGCCCCATTGCATGTTGGCTTCGGCGGTCCGGAGGTCAGGCGTGTCGCTCAAAACAGGCGTTCCCCAGGAGATGCATGGCATGGGTCGGGCGGTGCGGCGCCGGGCACTGTTGCGGGTTGCGGCGGCGGGCGGCACCCTAGCGGCGGTGTGGCGTCCAGGCAAACCGGCGGCGCAGGGCATCGGGGTGCTGACGCCCACCGATCCGCCGGTGAAGCTGCCGCCGGCGATGCTGATCGATGCCGACGGCGCGGCGCACGGCATCGAGGGGTTCGCGGGCAAAGGTCTGGTGATCAACCTGTGGGCCACCTGGTGCGTGCCCTGCGTGGCCGAACTGCCGGCGCTGGCGGCGCTGGCGGGGCGGGTGCGGGAGGCGGGCATCCTGGTGCTGCCGGCGTCGTCCGACCGGGGCGGGGCGCCGGTGGTGGAGAAATACTACCGCAATCATGGCCTCGAGGGCCTGCCGGTGTGGCTTGATCCCAAGGGGGCGGCGGCGCGGGCCTGGGGGGCGCGGGGGCTGCCGACGACGCTGATCGTCGATCGCCAGGGGCGGGAGCGCGGACGGGTGGAGGGCGGGTTGGACTGGGCGAGCGAGGCCGTGGTGGCGGAGGTGCGGCGGCTGGTCGGGTAGGGGGCTGGCGCATGGCGGTTTGTGGGCCGGGTCGGCGCGGGGTATGCTGACGGTAACATGAAACCTCCCCAGCAGAACCGCTCCGGCAGCCGAACCCCCCGCGGCGGCGGCCCGCGCAGGCCCGGTGGTCCGGGTGACGGACCGGAACGCGGCCACCAGGGCGGCCCGCGCCCGTCCGGCGGCGCGCATCACGGTGCCCCGCGCCATGCCCAGGGCGATGCCCCCAAGGGCGGGGCGCGCGGCGGCTCCCGCTTCGACGCGCAGCGCCCGCGCGACGACCGGCCTGCCCAGCCGGAGCGCCCGCACGGGGCGCGCCAGGCGCAGGCGCCGGACCAGGTTGGGGCGCGCCGGTTTGACGCACCGGCCGACCAGCGCAAGCAACGCCCGCTCGCCGTTCCGCGCCGTTCGGAAACCCCGGCCGCGCCGCGCGCGCCCGAACACCGTGCCCCCGAGCCGCGCCCCGGTCCCGATGCGCCGCGCGGCACGGTATGGCTGTACGGTCTGCACGCCGTCAGCGCCGCGCTGGCCAATCCGGCCCGCCGGCTGCGCCGCCTGCTGCTGACCGAGGAGGCCGAGGCGGCGCTCACCACCCGCCACCCGCGCCATCTCTGGTCGCTTGCCCCCGAGCGGGTGGAGCGTGGGCGGCTCGACCATCTGCTCGGGCGCGATACCGTGCACCAGGGTGCCGCGCTGCTGGCCGATCTGCTGGCAACGCCTTCACTCGCCCAGGCGCTGGAACGGTCCGGCCCGGTGATCGTGCTCGATCAGGTGTCCGACCCGCGCAATGTCGGTGCCATCCTGCGCTCGGCCCAGGCGTTCGGCGCCGCGGCGGTGATCGTGCAGGAACGCAATGCCCCGGACGAAACCGGCGCCCTCGCCAAGGCCGCGTCCGGCGCGCTGGAGACGGTGCCGCTGCTGCGGGCGGTCAATCTCGCCCGCACGCTGGTGGCGCTGAAGGCGGCCGGGTGCTGGGTGGTGGGGCTGGATGCCGGCGGCGTGAAGCTGTCCGGTCCGGCGCTGGCCGAACGCCGGGTGGTGCTGGTGCTGGGCAGCGAAGGCGAGGGGCTGCGGCGTCTGACCCGCGAGACCTGTGATGAGGTGGTGGGAATCGCCATGCCCGGGTCGGGCGGCGGGCTGGACAGCCTCAATGTCTCTGTGGCTGCCGCGGTTGCACTGTACGAACTCGGGCGCCGCGCCGGGGCAAGTGGTTGAAGGTTAAGCAAGGCCACGGCAGAGCCCTGGCCTTGCTTAACCTTTACCATCCGGCAGCAACCTGCCGTTAACCACTCTGGCGCACTCTCGCCTCCTGACCGCGCGCGAAACCCGCGGCGCCATCCGCCAGAACGGCGCTTCGGGTCACCGTTATGCTCTGCGACACCTCCCGCCGAGACTGGGATCTTCTGTCCGACGAAGCTCAGCTCGCCCTGTCATCCGAAGCGCTGCGGCGCGCCGTCAGCCGCGTTGCCGAGCAGGCAGAAATGTTGGCCGGCGAGATGGAGGCGGGCTTCCTGGCCGATCGGGGCGGACCGGATGCCTTGCGGCTGCTGGCGGCCGTGGTCCGCGAGGCCGGAGGCTTCGGACAGATGGAGGCCGGCACCGCCTGAACGGCGCCGGCCTTCGGTCGAGTCCGCCTGATCCTCAGCCCTCGTCGGCGGCGGCGGGTTGCTTGCTCATATCAACCGCGACGAAAGCGGTCTGCCCATCACGCAGGATGCGCAGCGCCACCGCATGGTCGTGCCGCACCGCCGCGTGAATGGCGCTCACCGCCTCGCCGGGCGAGGCAACCGTCTTGCTGCCCACGCCGATGATAACGTCACCCTCGCGAATGCCGGCCTCTTCCGCCGGCGAACCGGGCTGGACGTTGCGCACCACCACGCCATTGGTATGCGCCGGCAGATCAAGCTCGCCGCGGAGTTCCGGCGTCAGCGGCGCCAGCGCCAGGCCGACGGTCGGCTGGTCCTGGTCGGCAGCGCCCTCCCGTGCGGCGACGGCATCGTTTTTCATGCTGGCGACCGTGACGCCGATGTCCTGCGGCTTGCCGTCGCGCAGCACGTCGAGCCTGGCCTCCGCGCCGGGGTGGATGGCGGCCACGTCGAGGGCCAGATCGCGCGGGGTCGCGACCGGCTTGCCGTCGATGGCGCGGATCACGTCGCCTGGCTGCAGGCCCGCCTTGGCCGCCGGGCTGTCGGATTCGACCGCCGCCACCAGAGCACCGCCGGTCTTTCCGGGCTCGGCCAGATGCAGTGCGGCCGCCATTGCCGTCGTCACCTTCTGGGTTTCCACCCCCAGATAGCCGCGGGTGACCTGCCCGTGCGCCTGCAACTCGGCCACCACGCTGCGCACGATGTCGGAGGGGATGGCGAAGCCGATGCCGACACTGCCGCCGGAGGGCGAAAGGATGGCGGTGTTCACGCCGACCACGCGGCCGTCCTGGGTGAACAGCGGGCCGCCGGAATTGCCCTGGTTGATCGGGGCGTCGATCTGGATGAAATCGTCGTACGGGCCGGCGCCGATGTCGCGGCCGCTGGCCGAGACGATGCCGGCGGTGACGGTGCCGCCCAGGCCGAACGGATTGCCCATGGCGACCACCCATTCGCCCGGCCGCACCTTGGCCGAGTTGCCGAGCTCGATATAGGGCAGGCTGTGGCCGGCATCGATCTTCAGCACGGCAAGGTCGGTGCGCGAGTCGCGGCCGATGATTTTCGCCGCCAACTGGGTGCCGTCGGCGAGCGTCACGCTGACCGATTGCGCATCCTTCACCACGTGGTTGTTGGTCACCACGGTGCCGTCGGCATTGATGATGAAACCGGAGCCGCGGGCCTCGACGGCGTGCGGGCGGTTCGGGCGCTGCGGGCCGAACGGGGTCGGGATTTCCTCGTCGTCGGCTGGCTGGCTGCGCAGTTCGGTGGTGATGGAGACCACCGCGGGCTTCACCCGGCTGACCAGGTTGGCGAAGTCGGGAATGGCGCGGGCCGGGGCGGCGGGTGCGATCTGCGCGGAGGGGTCGGCCGCGGCAAGGGCGAAATGCCCGGCGGCGAAGCCGGCGAGGGCGCTGCCGGCGAGCAGGGCGGCGGCCAGGCCGGTGCGGAAGCGGCGCGCGAAGGCGCGCGGGTCGTGCTGAGACATGGGGTGGCTCCGTATGAGGAGACGAGAGGCCGCGACGCTGCGCAGACCGCCCGCCGATGGGTCGGAGAATGGGGTACGCAGTCCAACGTCTCGATTTCGGCGCAATGAAATACAATTTATCTGCGTGAATTGTAATCTTTGAGTCACCTTATCGGACCCGCCGGGCGATCGGGCCAGTTCGACATCCTTGCACCCCCACCCACCCGCCGCTATAAGCCCGCCCTCGTTTGCGCGCCGGGCCTGTGTGGGCATGCCCGGCCGCGACGCCTGCGCACCGCAGGCCCCGCAGCTCAGGAGACCCAAATGCCCAAGATGAAGACCAAGTCATCGGTCAAGAAGCGCTTCAAGATCACCGCCACTGGCAAAGTCCTCGCCGGTCCCGGCAACAAGCGCCATGGCCTGATTAACCGTCCCCAGAAGATGAAGCGCCAGAACCGCGGCAGCCAGACCCTTACCCATGCCGACGGCCTGACCGTCAAGCAGTGGGCCCCCTACGGTCTGGGCTGAGGAGGCACACACATGGCACGTGTTAAGCGGGGCGTTACCACCCACGCCCGCCACAAGAAGGTCCTCGACGCCTCCAAGGGCTTCGTCGGGCGCTCCTCCACCAGTTACCGCATCGCGCTGGAACGGCTGGAGAAGTCGCTCCAGTACGCCTACCGCGACCGGCGGGTGAAGAAGCGCGAGTTCCGCGGCCTGTGGATCCAGCGCATCAATGCCGCCGTCCGCGAGCACGGCCTGACCTATTCCCGCTTCATCGCCGGGCTGCACAACGCGGGGATCGAGCTGGACCGCAAGGTGCTGGCCGCCATCGCCTATGACGACCCGGCCTCGTTCGCCGAGATCGTGAAGAAGGTGCAGGCCGCCCTTCCGCCGGCGACGGCAACTGCGTAAAGACCAAAGGGCCTGATCGCGCCCGGCAAGGGCCGCCGGCGATCGATCACGCAAAGGGCCGCCCGCATCGGGCGGCCTTTTTTGCACGGAACAGGACAATGAGCGACGATCTGCTGGCGCTGAAAACCGAAACCGACGCGGCCCTCGCCGCCGCCGCCGACCTGCGCGCCTGGGACGCCGTGCGCGTCGGCGTGCTCGGCAAGAACGGCCGCCTCACCGCCCTGCTGAAGGAACTCGGCCGCGCCTCGGCCGAGGAGCGCCGCACCCGCGGCGCCGCGCTGAACGCGTTGAAGGACGAACTCGCCGCCGCCATCGAGGCCCGCCGCGCCGATCTCGAAGCCGCGGCGCTGGACGCGCGGCTCGCCGCCGAGCGGCTCGACGTGACGCTGCCGGCCCGCCCCGCGCCCGTCCGGCCTGATCCATCCGATCAGCCGCACCATGGAGGAAATGGCGGCGATCTTCGGCGCCATGGGCTTCGAGATCGCCGAAGGGCCGGACATCGAAAGCGACTGGCTGAATTTCTCCGCCCTCAACATCCCCGCCCATCACGCCGCGCGCGAGGACATGGACACGTTCTACGTGCCCGCGCCGTCGCCGGGCGGGCGCCGCCCGGTGCTGCGCACCCACACCTCGCCGGTGCAGGCGCGCTCCATGCTGACGCGCGAGCTGCCGTTCCGCGTCATTGTGCCCGGCCGCACCTACCGCGCCGACCACGACGCCACCCACAGCCCGATGTTTCACCAGGTCGAGGGGCTGGTGCTCGACCGCGACATCACCCTTGGCCATCTCAAGGGCTGCCTGATCGATTTTCTCCGCGCCTTCTTCGGCATTTCCGATCTGCCGGTGCGCTTCCGGTCGTCGTATTTCCCGTTCACCGAGCCATCCATGGAAGTGGATATCGGCTGGAACCGCAAAACCGGCGAACTCGGCGGCGGCGGCGACTGGCTGGAAATTCTCGGCAGCGGCATGGTGCACGCGAAAGTGCTGGCCAATTGCGGCATCGACCCGCGGGAGTGGCAGGGCTTCGCCTTCGGCATGGGCATCGAGCGGGTGACCATGCTCAAGCACGGCATCCCCGACCTGCGGCCGTTCTACGAAAGCGACATCCGCTGGTTGCGCCATTACGGCTTCAACCCGTTGTCGCCCGCGTTGCTGCACGAGGGGGTGTGAGGTCATGAAGTTCACCCTGTCCTGGCTGAAGACGCATCTCGACACCGACGCCGCGCTCACCGACATCACCGACACCCTGACCCGCATCGGCCTGGAGCTGGAGAGCGTGCAGGATCGCGGCGCCGCGTTGGCGCCGTTCCGCATTGCCCGTGTGGTGGAAGCGGTGCCGCACCCGAACGCCGACCGTCTGCGCGTCTGTCAGGTGGACGCCGGCGACGGCACGCTGGTGTCGGTGGTGTGCGGCGCGCCGAACGCGCGCACCGGGCTGAAGGGCGTATTCGCTGCGGCGGGCAGTTTTATTCCGGGGACCGGCATTACCCTGAAGGTCGGCGAAATCCGCGGCGTGCAAAGTGCCGGCATGCTTTTGTCCATTCGCGAAATGGGCCTGGGCGAGGACCATGCCGGCATCGTCGAACTGCCGGAGGACGCGCCGGTCGGCATGCCCTACGCGCGCTGGGCGGGGCTGGATGATCCGGTGATCGACATCGGCGTCACCCCCAACCGCGGCGATGCGCTGGCAGTGCGCGGGGTGGCGCGCGATCTGGCGGCGGCCGGGCTGGGCACGCTCCGGCCCTTCGCGCCGGAGAAGGTGCCATCGGTGTTTGCCAGCCCGCTGGTCTGGTGCATCGACATGCCGCAGGCCTGCCCCTGGGTGCTCGGCCGCACCGTGCGCGGCCTGCGCAACGGCCCCAGCCCGCAATGGCTGCAGGACCGGCTGGTCTCGATCGGCCTGCGCCCGATCAACGCGCTGGTGGACGTGACCAATTTCTTCACCATCGACCTCGGCCGCCCGTTGCACGTCTTCGACGCCGATCTGGTGCACGGCGGCGGCCTGTTGTTCCGCCCCGGCGACGGCGAGACGTTCCGCGCGCTCAACGGAAAAGACTACACCGTCGGCCCGGACGATTGCGTCATCGCCGATGCGCGCGGCGTGCAGTCGCTGGCAGGCGTGATCGGCGGCGAGGCCACCGGCTGCAGCGCGGCCACCACCGCGGTGTTCGTCGAATGCGCCTTGTTCGATCCGGTGCGGGTGGCGCTGACCGGCCGCCGCCACGGCATTTCCTCCGACGCCCGCCAGCGCTTCGAGCGCGGCATCGACCCGGCGCTGATGCCCGATGCTATCGAGGCGGCGACGCGCCTGATCATCGAGCTGTGCGGCGGCGAGGCGAGCGAGGTCGTTTCCGCCGGCGCCGAACCCGCCTGGCAGCGTCAGGCCACGTTGCGCTTCGAGCGGCTGGCCGGCTTCGGCGGGCTTGATGTGCCCGCCGATGCGGCGGTGGACTTGCTGCAGCGCCTCGGCTTCGCCGTGGCGGCGCGCGATGCGGAAAAAGTCACCGTGCAGGTGCCGTCCTGGCGCAACGACGTGGCCGGCGGCACGCCGCTCGACCCGGCCGCCGACCTGCCGCCCGACCGTGCCGCCCGTGCCGCCGAAGGCCGTGATGCGGTCGAGGCCGAGTGCGACCTGATCGAGGAAGTGCTGCGCCTGCGCGGCCTGGATGCGGTGCCGCCGGTCAGCCTGCCGCGCGCCGCCCCGGTGCCCGGCCGCACGCTGTCGCCGCGTCAGGCCCGTTCAGCCCTGGCCCGGCGCACGCTGGCGGCGCGGGGGCTGGCTGAATGCGTCACCTTCAGTTTCATGGAACGCCGGGCCGCCGCCTGTTTCGGGCCGGCGCCCGAGGCGCTGCATGTCGAGAATCCGATCGCCAGCGACCTCGACCAGATGCGCCCCACCCCGGTCGCCACGCTTGTCCTGGCGGCCCAGCGCAACGCCGCGCGCGGCTGGGGCGATGTGAGTTTGTTCGAAGTCGGTCCGGGGTTCGAGGACCCCAGCCCGGAAGGCCATCGCTGGATTGCCGGCGGCGTGCGTGCCTGCGCCACCCCGCGCAGCTGGATCGTGCCCGCCCGCGCGGTGGACGCCATGGACGCCAAGGGCGATGCCTGGGCGGTGCTGAGCGCACTGGGCGTGCCGCTGGAGGCGCTGACCGTCACCGCCGATGCGCCCGGCTTCTACCATCCCGGCCGCAGCGGCGTGGTGCGTCAGGGGCCGAAAGCGGTTCTCGCCACCTTCGGCGAACTGCATCCGCGGGTGCTGGCGGCCCTTGATCTGGCCGGCCCGGCGGTGGCGTTCGAGGTGTTCCTCGACGCCATTCCCGACCCGAAGCGGCGGAAGAAATCCGCCCCCGACCTGCCGGCCTTCCAGCCGGTCCGGCGCGACTTCGCCTTCGTCGTCGATGCTGCGGTGGCCGCCGAGGCGCTGCTGCGGGCCGCCCGCGGCGCCGAGCGCACGCTGGTCGCCGGGGTGACGCTGTTTGATCTCTATGAGGGTGACAAGTTGGAGGGCGGCACCAAGTCGCTGGCCATCGAAGTGGTGTTCCAGCCGCGCGAACGCACGCTGACCGACGCCGAGATCGAGGCTGCCTGCGACAAGGTGGTGGCCGCCGTGGCGAAGGCGACCGGCGGCATGCTACGGTAATCATAATAATGGAGGGTTCAACCATGGCCGTGCTCCTGCGGGGAATCCCACAGCACGAGCTCGAGAGTGTCGCCCAAGCCGGCGTCGATCTCGTCGGTATTGCCAAGGAACTCAAAACGTTGGCCAACGAAGCCGAGAAGGTCGATCCGGCCATCTCTGAGGGTATACAGACTCAGCTCGTCCGTCTTCTGGATGTCGCGGAGACCGTTGTCAGCGCTGCACGGGTCGCAGCGTCGACGCGCGTGCTTGAGCCGTCCTCTGGTGTCTGAGCAGGCTGGCGCCGGTCCTCCGAGCCGGGCGGCCGAAATTCTTCGGCGGCTTAAAGAGCTTGACAGCAGCGCGCCGCAGGCGGTCCAGGAAGTGCGCCGCCCGGTACCCAGTGATGACGAGCAACGCGCCTGGATTGCCAAGTGGATAATCTGGGTTTTCGCGGCGGTGGTTGGCGGGGAACTTGTCAGTCTGGCAGTGCAAGGTGGGCTGACAGGGAAGTGGACCGAGACAGCTAGCTTATCCATCGATCTGATCAAATCCACCGTGCTGCCGGTCGTCACCCTGGTGCTGGGCTACTATTTCGGCCGCTCCGCCAAAGGCTGACATCGCCCCCCGCCTGCCCTATCTACCGGTTCCCCCCGGCCGGTGCCGGCCAGTGAGTGAATCCCATGACCGACACCCCGCTTGATCACATCCGTAACTTCTCCATCATCGCCCATATCGACCACGGGAAATCCACCCTGGCCGACCGGCTGATCCAGGCCACTGGCGGCCTGACCGCGCGCGAGATGACCGAGCAGGTGCTCGACTCCATGGAACTGGAGAAAGAGCGTGGCATCACCATCAAGGCGCAGACCGTGCGCCTGAGCTACAAGGCCAACAATGGCGAGGTCTATGAGCTCAACCTCATGGACACGCCCGGCCATGTGGACTTCGCCTACGAGGTCAGCCGCAGCCTCGCCGCCTGCGAGGGCTCGCTGCTGGTGGTCGACGCCTCCCAGGGCGTGGAGGCGCAGACGCTGGCCAATGTCTACCAGGCGATCGACGCCGGTCACGAAATCGTGCCCATTCTCAACAAGATCGACCTTCCCGCCGCCGAGCCCGAGCGGGTGAAGCAGCAGATCGAGGACGTGATCGGCCTCGACACCTCCGACGCGGTGATGATCAGCGCCAAGACCGGGCTGAACATCGAGGGCGTGCTCGAAGCCCTGGTCACCCGCCTGCCGGCCCCCAAAGGTGACGCTGCCGCCCCGCTGAAGGCCCTGCTGGTGGATAGCTGGTACGACCAGTATCTCGGCGTGGTCATTCTCGTCCGCGTCAAGGACGGCCGCCTGCGCCGCGCCCAGCGCGTCCGCATGATGTCTACCGGTGCGGTGCATTCCGTCGAGCAGGTCGGCGTATTCACCCCGAAAATGCTGCCGGTGGACGATCTCGGCCCCGGCGAGATCGGCTTCATCACCGCCGCCATCAAGACCGTCGCCGATTGCAAGGTGGGCGACACCATTACCGACGACCGCTCCCCCGCCGCCGAGCCGCTGCCGGGCTTCAAGCCCAGCATTCCGGTGGTGTGGTGCGGGCTGTATCCGGTCGATGCCGACGATTTCGAGAAGCTGCGCGAAAGCCTCGGCAAGCTGCGGCTCAACGATGCGAGCTTCCACTACGACCCGGAAACCTCGGCGGCACTCGGCTTCGGCTTCCGCTGCGGCTTCCTCGGCCTGCTGCATCTGGAAATTATCCAGGAGCGGCTGTCGCGCGAGTTCGATCTGGACCTGATCGCCACCGCCCCCAGCGTGGTCTATCGCGTCCACCGCACCAATGGCGAGATGGAGGAACTGCACAACCCGGCCGACATGCCCGACGGCAGTGTGGTCGACCACATCGAGGAGCCCTGGATCAAGGCCACCATCATGGTGCCCGACGACTACCTGGGCGCGGTGCTGACGCTGACCAACGAGCGGCGCGGCCAGCAGGCGGACCTGACCTATGTCGGCAACCGCGCCATGGCGGTGTATCGCCTGCCGCTGAACGAGGTGGTGTTCGACTTCTACGACCGGCTGAAAAGCGTCTCGCGCGGCTACGCCAGCTTCGATTACCAGATGGATGGTTATGCCGACAGCGATCTGGTAAAAATCTCTATCCTGGTCAACCAGGACCCGGTGGATGCGCTGTCCTTCATCGCCCATCGCAGCCAGGCCGAGAAACGCGGCCGCGCCATCTGCGAGAAGCTGAAGGACCTGATCCCCAAGCAGCTGTTCAAGATCGCGATTCAGGCCGCGATTGGCGGAAGGGTGATCGCCCGCGAGACCATCGGCGCGCTGAGCAAGGACGTCACCGCGAAATGCTACGGCGGCGATATCAGCCGCAAGCGCAAGCTGCTGGAAAAGCAGAAAGAGGGCAAGAAGCGCATGCGCCAGTTCGGCAAGGTGGAGATCCCGCAGACCGCGTTCCTGGCTGCACTGAAGATGGACGCCTGATATTCAGGGCGCGAGCAAGGCAAGTCAGTGAAGGAAGGCCAGGGCTCTGCCCTGGACCCGCCAAGGGCCGGGAGGCCCTTGGAACCCAAAACTTAAGTATCGGGGTCCAGGGGCCTCTCGGCCC
>CAVQNU010000007.1:0-5000 GCA_963714255.1 uncultured Alphaproteobacteria bacterium | reverse complement strand
GGCTCTGCGAAGTCGAGAGACGACGTATAGGGTCTGACGCCTGCCCGGTGCCGGAAGGTTAAGAGGAGGTGTGCAAGCACTGAATTGAAGCCCCGGTAAACGGCGGCCGTAACTATAACGGTCCTAAGGTAGCGAAATTCCTTGTCGGGTAAGTTCCGACCTGCACGAATGGCGTAACGACTTCCCCACTGTCTCCAGCATCGGCTCAGCGAAATTGAATTCCCCGTGAAGATGCGGGGTACCCGCGGTCAGACGGAAAGACCCTATGAACCTTTACTGCAGCTTTGCAGTGGCATTAGGAGAGCACTGTGTAGGATAGGTGGGAGGCTTTGAAGCATGGGCGCTAGCTTGTGTGGAGCCAACCTTGAAATACCACCCTGGGCGCTTCTGATGTCTAACCGCGACCGGTCAGCCCGGTCCGGGACCCTGCATGGCGGGCAGTTTGACTGGGGCGGTCGCCTCCCAAATGGTAACGGAGGCGCGCGATGGTGGGCTCAGGCCGGTCGGACATCGGTCGTTGAGTGCAATGGCATAAGCCCGCCTGACTGCGAGAGCGACAGTTCGAGCAGAGACGAAAGTCGGCCATAGTGATCCGGTGGTCCCGCGTGGAAGGGCCATCGCTCAACGGATAAAAGGTACTCTAGGGATAACAGGCTGATCTCCCCCAAGAGTCCACATCGACGGGGAGGTTTGGCACCTCGATGTCGGCTCATCACATCCTGGGGCTGGAGCAGGTCCCAAGGGTTCGGCTGTTCGCCGATTAAAGTGGTACGTGAGCTGGGTTTAGAACGTCGTGAGACAGTTCGGTCCCTATCTGCCGTGGGTGAAGGAGACTTGCGAGGATCTGTCCCTAGTACGAGAGGACCGGGATGGACGCACCTCTGGTGAACCGGTTGTCGCGCCAGCGGCACGGCCGGGTAGCTACGTGCGGACGAGATAACCGCTGAAAGCATCTAAGCGGGAAACTTACCTCAAAACCAGGTCTCCCTGAGGGCCGTGCAAGACCAGCACGTTGATAGGCCGGGTGTATACGTGCGGCAACGCACTCAGCTAACCGGTCCTAATCGCCCGACAGGCTCGTGATCACCCATCACGCACAGCAGTCATCCACATCACCGCTGCACAATGAGCGCCTTCAACACGGCACACCTATCCCACCACCAGAACCTGCAGCACATCCCCACGCCACGCGCGGGGGGTGGGTTGGACGACCTGGTGGCTCTGGCGGGGTGCCTGCACCCGATCCCATCCCGAACTCGGCCGTGAAATACCCCAGCGCCCATGGTACTGTGTCTCAAGGCACGGGAGAGTAGGTCGCCGCCAGGTCTTCCAACCCACCCCCCTCCCAAACACCCCACACAATCACCCACGCGGGGTGGAGCAGCCCGGTAGCTCGTCAGGCTCATAACCTGAAGGTCATAGGTTCAAATCCTATCCCCGCAACCAAATCATAAAACCACGCCGCCTCGGAGAGGCCTCCGCGGCGGCGCTTTCATGTTCAAAACATCACCGTGCGTTGCCGAAGATCCGCTGCAGGACGTGGTCGCCCACTCGGATGTCGAGGCGCTCGGCGGTGCCGGAAGCGAGTTCGAGGGTTGCCCGCACCGGGCCGTGGCTGTCGATGATGGCGAGGCTTTGCGGCACTGTATTTTCAGCGATGCTGCGGATCGTGCCGTCGGCGTTGATGAACAGCATGTCCAGGCTGGACACGGTGTTGCGCATCCACATCTGGCTGTCGCGGGGGGCGCCCCAGTCGAACAGCATACCGCCGTCTGCGGGCACGCTGGGCCGGAACATCAGGCCGGTGATTTGCTGGTCCATGCTCAGCGCCATTTCGACCTGGAAGTCGTGATGTTTGCCGTCATGGGTGACGATCACCAGTTTTTCCTTCGGCAGTTCAGGCTGCGGGCCGGTCTGCGCCCGGGCGGGGACGATCAGTAACGGGCCGGCAAGCAGGCCGGAAATCAGCGCGCGACGGTTCATCAGAGTGGTTTCTTTTCCTTAAGTAATGGGGTCAAGGGGCCTTTCGGCCCCTTGCGGGTCCAGGGCAGAGCCCTGGCCTTCCTTCACGTCACATCCTGCGGCATCGCGGTCGGAATCACCGTCGTCACGATCGACGCATCCAGCGCCTCGTAGTCATGATATCCGATGGTCGCGTAAAGTTCCGCCCGCGTCTGCATGCGGTCGACCAGGCGGTGCGTGCCGCCGTGTTCGCGGATCGAGGCGAACAGTTCCGCCTGTGCCTTGTTGGCCACGCGCAGCGAGGACACCGGCCAGATCACCATGCGGTAGCCCATGTCCTGGAACTCGGCGGCGGTGAAGAACGGCGTGCGGCCGAACTCGGTCATGTTCGCCAGGAGTTTCACCCCCGGCATGCGGCGGGCGAACGCGGTGAACATGTCGCGGTTGTTCAGCGCTTCCGGAAAAATCGCGTCGGCGCCGGCCTCGATATAGAGTTGCGCGCGTGCCACCGCGCCGTCGATGCCTTCGCTGGCGGCGGCATCGGTGCGGGCGATGATGAACAGATGCCGCCGCGCCTTGCGGGCGGCGGCGACCTTGGCGGCCATGTCGTGCGCGTCGGCCAGTTTCTTGTCGTTCAGGTGGCCGCATTTCTTCGGCAGCAGCTGGTCTTCGATGTGCACGGCGGCGGCGCCGGCGTCTTCGAAGCAGCGCACCATGTGCATGACGTTCAGGGCCTCGCCGTAGCCGGTATCGCCGTCGACCAGCACAGGCAGGGCGGAAGCACGGGCGACCTGGCGGACGAAGAACGACACCTCCTCCACCGTGATCACGCCCAGATCCGGCAGGCCCATCGACGCGCTCATTGCCGCGCCCGACAAGTACAGCGCCTCGAACCCGGCATCGCGGGCCTGCAGCGCGGCCATGCCGTTATGGGTGCCGGGGATTTGCAGGATGTCCGGCCGGTCCAGCAGGGCGCGGAAGCGGGTGCCGGCGGGTTCGGCCGGGAGATCGTCGGCGAGCAGGTAGGTCATGGCGGCGTCTCCGTTACGGGAGGAAATAGAGCAGGGTCAGCAGGCCGAACGGCAGCAGCAGCAGGGCGCCGGACCAGAGCGTGTAGCCGAAGAATCCCGGCATACGAACGCCGCGCCGTGCCGCGATGGCACGCACCATCATGTTGGGCGCATTGCCGATATAGGTCAGCGCCCCGAAGAACACCGCGCCGGCCGACAATGCGCGCAGCACCGGCGATAAATGCCCGGTCAGCGCGGCCGGGTCGCTGCCCGCCAGCTGGAAAAACACCAGGTAGGTTGGCGCGTTGTCGAGCAAGGCTGACAACGTGCCGGCCAGCCAGAAATAGGCGAGCGGCGAGGGATGTCCGGCCGCATCCGAGGTCAGCGCCAGCAGCGGCGCCAGCGGCCCGTTCATGCCGGCGGCCAGCATGGCCAGCACCGGGCCGATGGTGACGAAAATGGCGGCGAACAGCACCGCCACTTCGCGCATCGGCTCCCAGCTGAACAGGTTGCGCTGGCGCACCGCGCGCGGGGTGATACCGATCGAAACCAAAGTGATGGCGGCGAACACCAGCATGCCGAGCAGCCGCTCCAGGCCAATATTCTGGCCGAGCAGCGTCACGTCGCCCGGATGCCAGACGCCTTGCGCAAGCACCGCGGCCACGACCAGCGCGACCAAAGCGGCATTGCGCCAGCCCCGCACGTGCAGCGGGCGCGGCGGGGGCGCCGGGGGCTCGCTGCGCACGAGGTGGCGGTCGAGCAGAAAGAAGGCGGCGAGCAGGGGAATCGCCACGATCAGCAGCGGCACGGCCAGTTGCCGCAGCGGCCAGAAGAACGGCACGCCCTGCAGAAAACCAAGATAGAGCGGCGGGTCGCCGAGCGGGGTGGTGGCGCCGCCGGCATTGGCCGCCAGGACGATGAAGAACACCACCAGGTGGACCTTGCGCGCGCGGTGGGCGTTGGCGCGCAGCAGCGGGTGGATCAGCACCATCGCGACCCCGGTGGTGCCCATCACGCCGGCCAGCGCGGTGCCGAGCGCCAGCAGGGCGGTGTTGCCGGCGGGCGTGCCCCAGGGGCCGCCTTCCATGAGGATACCGCCGCCGGCGGTGAACAGGGCCAGCAGCAGGGCCACGAAGGGGAGGTATTCCAGCAGCGCGGCATGCCAAATGTCGTGCCATGCCACCGAGGCTCCGTGCAGCGCCACCAGCGGCAGCAGCAACGCCAGGCTCCAGGACGCGGCGATTACGCCCATGCGCCGGTGCCACAGACGCGGCGCCAGCATCGGGGCGAAGGCGATCGTGAGCAGCAGCCCGGCAAAAGGCAGCCCCCAGAGCGGCGCCGGCGCCGCACCCGGCGCATCTGCCGCCGCCGCCCAGGCAGAGGCAGGCCAGATGGCGGCGAAACCGGCCCCTGTGACCAAGGATATTGTCATTTGCAAGCGGCTGGCAGCGGTCGGGGGGCGAGGGAGGTCGGTTGCATGCGCCTCCCCCTATAAGTTACCTCCATGGCACGCAACGGAGAACGGCTGGCATCATGGAAATGTCTGGCGAGCGCCGCATCTCCGCGTCCCGCGTGCGGGTGTGGCAGGCGTTAAATGACCCGCTCGTGCTGAAGGCGTCGATCCCCGGATGCGAGCGTCTCGACAGGCTGTCGGACACCGAGATGAATTTGACCGCCGCGATGAAAATCGGCCCGGTCGCGGCGCGCTTCACCGGCAAGGTGACCCTGACCGATATCGACCCGCCGAACGGGTACCGCATTGCCGGCGAGGGCCAGGGCGGTGTTGCGGGTTTCGCCAAGGGGGGGGCGGATGTGCGCCTGACCGAGGACGGCGATGTCACGGTGCTGGCGTATGACGTGAAGGCGCAGGTCGGCGGCAAGCTGGCGCAGCTTGGCGCCAGGCTGGTCGATGCCAGCGCCCGGCACATGGCCGATGCGTTCTTCAGCCGTTTCGCCGAACTGCTCGCGCCACCCGTTGCCGAGGAAGCGGTGGCCGAGGAAGCGGTGGTGGAGGCGCCGGTCATCGCG
>CAVQNU010000006.1:0-354588 GCA_963714255.1 uncultured Alphaproteobacteria bacterium | reverse complement strand
TCGCGCTGCGCACCGGCGACAGCATCGCCGAGGCGCGGCGGATCTGGGACGCGGTGGGGCGGCCCAATTTGATGGTCAAGGTGCCCGGAACCGAGGCCGGCGTGCCGGCCATTGGCCGGCTGATCGCCGAGGGGATCAACGTCAACGTCACCCTGCTGTTTTCGCGCCGCGCCTATGCGGCGGTGGCCGAGGTGTTCATCGCCGGTCTGGAGGCGCGCGCCGCCGCCGGCCTGGATGTGAGCGGGGTCGCAAGTGTCGCCAGTTTTTTCGTCAGCCGCATCGACACCGTGATCGACAGAGAGATCGATCGCCGCGCCGGCGCCGCCGGTGCCGACGCCGCGGCGCTGCGCGGGCTGCGTGGCCGCGTGGCGATCGCCAATGCCCGGCTGGCTTATCGCCAGTACCAGGAGCTGGTGGCGAGCCCGCGCTGGCGGGCGCTGCCGGGTGCCATGCCGCAGCGTCTGCTCTGGGCCAGCACCGGGGTGAAGGACAAGGCCTACCGCGATGTCATGTATGCGGAGGAACTGATCGGTCCTGACACGGTCGATACGATGCCGCCGGCAACGATGGATGCGTTCCGCGACCACGGCCGCCCGCGCGCCGCCCTGACCGAGGGGCTGGAGGCGGCGCGCGCGGTTCTGGCCGCCGCCGAGCGGCTTGGCCTTGACCTCGACAGCGTGACCGATCGCCTCGTCGTCGACGGGGTGCGCCAGTTCGCCGACGCGGCCGACCGGTTGCTCGGCACGGTCGCCGCCAAGCGGGCCAGTATGCTCGGCGACCGGCTGCTGCGGGTGGGGTTCGCCCTGCCGGATGAGCTGGCGCAAGCGGTCGCGGCGGAACTGGAGCGATGGCGGGAGGCGGGCAATATCCGGCGCCTGTGGGCCGGCGACGCCGCGCTGTGGACCGGTGCGGACGAGGCAAGCTGGCTGGGCTGGCTCGGTATCGTTGACGAACAGCGCGCCCGCTACGCGGCGCTGGAAGCGTTCCAGCGCGAGATCCGCGACGCGGGTTTCAGCCATGCGTTGCTGCTCGGCATGGGTGGATCGAGCCTGGGGCCCGAAGTCTTGGCCGAGACCTTCGGCCGGCAGGACGGCTTCCCCACATTGTTGGTGCTGGACAGCACCGATCCCGCCCAGATCGCCGCCTTCGCGGCGCGCCTCGATCTGGCACGCACGCTGATCATCGTGTGCAGCAAGTCCGGCACCACGCTCGAGCCGAATATCCTGCAGGCCTATTTCTGGGAGCGGATGACGGCGGTGGTCGGCGCCGTCCGGGTCGGGCAGCATTTCGTGGCGGTCACCGACCCCGGTTCGCCGCTGCAAGCGCTCGCCGAACGCCACGCGTTCCGGCGGGTATTTGCCGGCGAACCCGCAATCGGCGGGCGCTATTCGGTGTTGTCGCATTTCGGTCTGGTGCCGGCCGCCGCGATGGGGCTCGACCTGCGCCGTTTCCTCAAGAGTGCGGCCCTGATGGTGCGCGCCTGCGGCCCGGGCGTGCCGCCCGCCCAGAATCCCGGCGTGCGGCTGGGCATCGTGCTTGGCCTGCTCGGCCGGCGCGGACGCGACAAACTGACCATCGTCGCCGCGCCGGAGATCGCTGACCTCGGCGCCTGGCTGGAACAGCTCATCGCGGAGAGCACGGGCAAGCTCGGCCGCGGCATCGTGCCGGTGGATGGCGAGGCCCCAGGTGCGCCGGCGATCTATGGCGAGGACCGCGGGTTCGCGCATCTCTGCCTCGCCACCGCGCCCAACGCGGCACAGGATGCCGCGATGGCCGCACTCGTCCGCGCCGGCGCGCCGGTGGCGCGGTTCGACCTCGCCGACCGCTGGCAGCTCGGCCAGGCGTTTTTCCTATGGGAGATGGCGACGGCGGTCGCCGGCAGCATCCTCGGCCTCAACCCGTTCGACCAGCCCGATGTGGAGGCGAGCAAGCTGCGCACGCGCGCCCTGACCGATGCCTACGCCACCTCCGGCGCCCTGCCGGCGGAGGTGGCGGACGCAACCGAGGATGGCGTGGCGATCTTCGGCGAGGCCGCCGGGGACGGGCTCGATGCCGCGATCCGCGCCCATCTCGGCCGGCTTGGCGCGGGCGACTATTTCGCCCTGCTCGCCTATGTCGAGCGGAACGGCGATCATCGCGCCGCCCTGCAACGGATGCGAATGGCGGTGCGGGATCGCCTGCGGGTGGCAACCGTCGCCGCGTTCGGGCCCCGGTTCCTGCACTCCACCGGCCAGGCATACAAGGGCGGGCCGAACAGCGGCGTGTTCCTGCAGATCACCGCCACCCCCGCGCACGACCTTCCGGTGCCCGGGCAGCGCTACAGTTTCGGCATCGTCGAAGCGGCCCAGGCGCGTGGTGACCTTGCGGTGATGCGCGAACGCGGGCGGCGGGTGCTGCACCTGCATTTGGGTGCGGACGCCGGCGCCGGGCTGCGCCGCATCGAGGCGGCGATCATGCGGGCGCTGGCCTGAGCGATGGCGAACGACCGTCCGCGGGCGATGGACGGTGAAAGTTCCGCAGCGGACCGTTCCCGGCCCTTGTGGCGGCACGCGAGCGGAACCTGGCGCGAATTTGGCCCTGCGCCGCAGGAGAAGATCGGCATGACGGTGCAGCTTGAGGTCTTCGTTGACCCGGACACCCTGGCCCGGCACGTCGCCGCATGGCTCGTCGCGCGGGCGACCGCTCAGACCCGACCGTTCCTGCTGGCGCTGTCGGGCGGATCGACGCCCGAGCGCCTCTATCGACAGCTGGCAGCGCCAGCATGGCGAAACCTTGTGCCCTGGAACCGTGTGCACCTGTTCTGGGGCGACGAGCGCTTCGTGCCGTCCGACCACCCCGACAACAACCAGCGCATGGTCCGCGAGGCGATGATCGCGCGTGTCCCGATTCCCGAGGATCATGTGCACCCGGTGCCGGTGGACGGCACGCCCGGGGACGCGGCACGGCGCTACGAGGCGGTGCTGCGGGCATTCGCCGCCATGCGGCCGGGTGCGCCATTGTTCGACGTGCAGTTGCTCGGCCTCGGGCAAGATGGCCACACCGCATCGCTGTTCCCGGATACCGATGTGCTCGGGGAACAGGATTTCTGGGTTGCCGCCATTGTTGGCGCCAGGCCGGAGCCGCGGATCACGCTGACCTATCCGGCGCTGAACAGCAGCCGCGACGTGGCCTTCCTGGTGACCGGCGCGGCGAAGCGCGACATCCTGCGCCGGCTTCTTGCGGGGGATAGCGCCCTGCCGGCCGCTCACGTGCGACCTGCCGGCGCGGTGACCGTATTTGCCGACCGTGCGGCGGCGGCGTAACCGGCCAGGATGGCTTCACGGATGCCGTTCGCTGCGGATGGTGGCAACCAAATCGCCGATGGCGCGCCGGGCCCGATCGAGGATGCGGCGGCGCCGGACCGCCGGTTCTGCGCCATCATCGGCTTGGTGAAGACCGGTCTGTTGCCGGCGCTGGCCACGCGGGTAATCGCCGCCGACCCCGGCGGCGTCCCTGCCGCCGCCCGCCACGCCCAGCGACCTCGGCGCCGCTGCGAAGTGGCGGATGGCCGACCTGCGCCCGGCCGGGGCCGGTCACTCCAACGTGGCCACGACGGCAACCTCGTGGTTGCGGCCATGCCAGGTGCCGGTTGCCTGTGCACGCCAGGTAAATTCGACGCTCTCTCCCGGTCGCATGGCCTCGGTGGGAATTTCACCGATATGCAGACCCAGGCCGCTGTCGCGTGTCATCTGCTCGGCCCAGGTTCGCCATCCGTCGCGCGTGTGCACCACCATCGATGCCTCCGGCAAATCAAGCCGCAGCACCCTGCCTGCCCGAATGCGCGCGGCCGGCCAGTCCGGACGCCAAGGCAGGCATCGTGGCGCCCGCGCGCCGGCGGTCTCCGACAGATCGCGCGGCCCGACCAGGTGGCACCCATCCAGATCGTCGTCGCCCTTGCTGAACCCCCACGGGATCGACAGGCTGGCAATGATGCCGCCCGGAAAATTGGGGCTTTCATGGCTTCGCAGCACGGCGGTGCTGACGCGATACAGATTGCGCCCGCCCGTCCGTCGCTCCATGGACCGCAGCCTGGCCTGCCAGGCACGCCAGCCAGGCGGGTAGTCGTTCAGGATTGTCTCGAACGGGGTCTGCAGGCTGGCATGGACGCGAAACCCCGCCCCCGCGGCCGTGTAGCCGAAGCCGAGGGCCAGCACCGCCTCCCCGTCCGCGCCCAACTCCAACCTGGCCGTCAGCGCGATATTGCCGTCGGTGGCAGTGTCGCACATGTCGGTCAACCGCCGCTTGCGGGCCAGCTGCTGCCACCCGTCGGAGGCACCAACGAAGCCGACCGAACTGCTGGCGAAAGGGTGGTCGGCCGCGATCGCCAGACGCGATCGCCAGATATGTGCCGCGCCCCTCGGCGAACAGCATCGGGTGGCCCTTGTAGTCGCCGCGTCAGCCGCGATTATGGGCGCCGCCATTGACCAGGTGCAGCGCCACCAGGGCGAACAGCTGCAGTCCGTGACCGCTGAGGTCCTGCAGCTTGACGTGCTGCAGGACCACGTCATTGCGCGGGTCCGAGATGATGCGCTTGACGATGCGAAACCGCCCGCCGCGATGCGTATTGGTCAGGGCGAAGGCAGGAACGCCATCTTCCACTGTCTCGACGACGAAACCGCGGTCGCGCTTCTCCTCGGCGAAAAACGCGTCGCCATCGCTGACCATCAGGCCGAAGTCACGGACGCAGGCCGCGTCGACGCGGGGGAAACAGACCTCGTTCAGGATGCCGTGGCTGATGGTGAACCACGCCCGGCTGGTCGGCGACAACGCGATACCAATGCCGGACTTGGCACTCGACGTCCAGCGCGGCACCATACCCGGCCAGCCCGGTGCCTCAGTCCCGGGTGCCTCGGTCCCGGGTGCCTCAGTTCCGGGTGCCTCAGTCATCGTCGATCCTCCCGCGCGCAGCGGCCCGCCCGGCCTGCTCGTCTTCGGCCTTCACGCAGCGCCCGCGGTGCCGCCGTTCCTGCCGCTATGCATCGGTGAAGCTCTGCGCGCGGGCTGGGTGCGCGCGCGCCGGTGGCCCCGGCGGATCGCTGAAATCGTCGGTCCAATGCCAGTTGAGGATTTCCGGCAGGTCGACCAGGTGTGCGCGCGCATAGATACGATGTTCGGCCAACTTGTTGCTAAACATCTCGACCACCGGCACCGTCAGATGGCGCAGGCGACCGACCCGCCGCAGCGCATCCATGGCGATGTCGAACCGACTAATCTGGTTCACCACGACCATGTTAAACGGTGTTGTCGTGCTGCCTTCGTTGATATAGCCGCGGACATGGAAGCGGTCGTCCCGCTCGCGGCCCTGGATCACGCTGCGAATTGCGAAGGGATACCCGTGGTGGACGAAAATCACCGCCACGTCGAGCGGGAACAGGTCGGTGAAGGTCAGGTCGTCCATCCCCTCCGGGTGCACGTCGGCGCGCATCAGCGTGCACATGTCCACCACATTGACCAGCCGGATGCGAATGTCCGGCACATGCTTGCGGAGCAGCCAGGCTGCCGCGACTGTTTCGATGGTCGGCACATCGCCTGCGCAGGCCAGCACGACATCAGGATTGCCCACATCGTTGCTGGCGAACGCCCAGACGCCGATGCCGCGGGAGCAGTGCACCCGCGCCTCGTCCGCGGTCAGCCATTGCAGCTGCGGCTGCTTGCCGCAGGTGATGACGTTGATGAGGTTACGCGCGCGCAGCGCCTTGTCGAACACCTGCAGCAGGCAATTGGCGTCCGGCGGATAGAAGATGCGCACCAGCTCATTTTTCTGCACCAGCGCATTGTCGACATAGCCAGGCGCCTGGTGGCTGTAACCGTTGTGGTCCTGGCGCCAGACATGACTGCTGAGAAATACGTTCAACGACGCGACCGGGCGTCGCCATGGCTGCGCACGGCTCTCCTTCAGCCATTTCGCGTGCTGTGTAAGCATCGAATCGGTAATCTGCGCGAAGGCTTCGTATGATGACCACGCGCCATGCCGCCCGGTCAGCAGGTAGCCCTCCAGCCAGCCCTGGCAGCAATGTTCGCTCAGCACCTCGAGCACGCGCCCGTCAGGTGAGACGTGGTTGTCGATGTCCACGCGCGCGGCGACGCTGCAGCGGTCGGTGGCCTCGAACACTGCGCCGAGCCGGTTGGAGGCGGTCTCGTCCGGGCAGAACAGCCGGAAGTTCGTGGGGTTGAGGCGAAAGATGTCGCGCAGCATTTCGCCCAAGGCCACCGGCGCCTCGGCCGTCAGGTATCCCGGCCGCGGCAGGTTCAGTCCATATTGGGCGATGTCGGGCAGTTGCAGATCGACCAGCAGGCGCCCGCCATTGCTGTGGGGGTTGGCCCCCATCCGGCGCTCGCCTGCGGGTGCCAGGGCGGCCAGCTCCGCCAGCAGCCGTCCGGCCGCATCGAACAGCGTCTCCGGTCGGTAGCTGCGCAGCCAGGCTTCCAACGCCTGCAGGTGTTCGGGGTTTTCACGCACCCGCGCCAGCGGAACCTGGTGCGCCCTGAATGTACCTTCGATGGGCGTGCCATCGACCACCTTGGGCCCGGTCCAGCCCTTCGGCGTGCGCAGGACGATCATCGGCCAGCGCGGCCGCCGGGTGACTCCGTTTTGGCGAGCGTCCTGCTGGATGGCCCGGATTTCGTCGTAACACGTGTCCAGCGTGTGCGCGAACCACTGGTGCAGCGTCGCCGGATCGTCGCCCGCCACGACATACGGCGCGTAGCCGTGGCCACCAAGCAGGCTTCGCAGCTCCTCCTCGTCAATCCGCGCATAAACGGTCGGGCCGGAAATCTTGTAGCCGTTGAGATGAAGGATCGGCAGCACGGCGCCGTCGCGCTGCGGGTTGAGAAATTTATTGCTTTTCCAACTGCCCTCCAGCGGCGCGGTTTCCGCCTCGCCGTCGCCAATGACGCAGGCGGCGATCAGATCGGGATTGTCGAACGCGGCACCGAAGGCGTGTAGCAGCGCGTAGCCGAGCTCGCCGCCCTCATGGATCGAACCGGGCAGGTGCGCGCCCATGTGGCTCGGCACCCCGCCGGGCGTCGAGAACTGGCGGAACAGGGTGAGCATGCCCTCCTCGTCCTGGCTCACCGCGTGGTGCACCGCCGAATAGCTGCCTTCCAGATAGGCGTTGGCATTGCCCGCCGGTCCGCCATGGCCGGGGCCGAAAATCGCGATCATATCGGCGTCGCGCTGCCTGATCAGACGGTTCAGGTGGGCATAAATGAAATTGAGCCCCGGCGAGGTGCCCCAATGGCCGAGCAGCCGTACCTTGATGTCATCGGCCGCGAGCGGCCGGCGCAGCAGCGGATTGTCGCGCAGATAAATCTGGCCCACCGTCAGGTAGTTCGCGGCATCCCAGTACCGCTGCAAGCGTTGCAGCTCCTCCGCCGACAACGGCGTGGCTGGCGGCGGCGCCTGCGCCACGGGCTGCGCCGCCTGTACGGCGCTAGAGAGCCTGGCATCGAAACTATACATGGATGGCATCACCTGTCGCTGTTGTCGCGAGCAAACTCAGTGCCCGCTCACCTGGAGTGAACTGAACGTCCTGACCCATGCCATGTAGCGGTCCGCGATGGCATCGACAGCCTGTGACCGAGACAATTTTCCTGCCCGCAGCGCCACCAGCGCATCCCAAAACGAGGTTCGCCCGACGGCGAAGCCGATGAAGCCGGGAACCGGCGCGGCGGCGCGCAGCCATTGTCCGACTTTTTCCGCGTTCGAGCCGCGACCGAGAATGATGCAGCCCACCCTGTCGCGGCCGTCCCGCCGCGCCGCCTCGGCGACCTTGGCGCAGTCCTGCGCACGGTCGAGCCCCTCGACCTTCCAGACATCCGGCTCGACACCGCCGTTTTGCAGCTCCTTGATCGCGCCGATCATCAGCGACGGTCGCAGATCATGGTCATAGAGCTGATGGTCGCCTTCTAACCGGTCCGACTGCTCGACTGTCATCGGCACCAGGAGCTCGAACATGAAAGCGTGGCCGTGGCCGTGCAGGTAGTCGGACAACGTGCGCAGGCGCGCGGCCTGGCGGCGATTGAGCGCCGGGTCGGCTTCCGGGTTATAGCGCACCAGCACCTTCACGAAGCTCGGGCGGTACGCTTCGATCTGGTGCTGCCAATCGTCGCCGTATTCGAACTGAAACTCCGCCTCGCCGCTGCGTTCCACCGGCATGCACGTAATGGTGCCTTTCGCCCGAGCGTCCTTGAGAATGGCGCTGCCGAACTGCGCATCAACCAGAATGGCGGCGCGGTCGCGCGGCACGCCTTTGTCAACCGCCAGATTGAATGCGTCATAAATAACACGCTTGGCGTTTCCGATCTCGGCGGTCTGCTCCGTCGTGAGCACACCGGTCCATCCGAAGAGCCCTGTTTCGAATGAGCCGCGATGGTCGAACGGCAAGACATAGAGCGGCATGTCATATCCAATGGTCACGAGCATTCTCCTTCGTTGCCGCGCGACGGCCCAGGGTGCGGTCAGCCCCCAGCGCCGCGCATCTTCCCGTAGCGCCGCTGTGTGGCGCGGGCGGGCAGCTTCCGAGTGATATTGCCCAACGACCGGCTCCGGCCGGGAATGTGCCCCATCTGCGTTACCTTCATGAACCAACTCCCGGGGTCAGATCGTCGTGAACGCCGATCGTTCGAGCTTCATGATGTCGCCGATGCGGTCCACCTGCCGATCGCCAGGAGGATAGGCAACCAGAACTCCGCCAGTCGGTTGCGTAGTGTCCCTGCCGCGGAAACACCGTGGTCACCCGCTCGCCCCAGGCTTTCTTTACCTCGTGCAGAATGCGCAGCTTGTCGTCGATCAGAACGTAGTGGCGTGCCGGGTACAGCCGTTCGACGTCGGCAAGCTCCTGCTCCTTGTGGACGTAGATCAGCACGTTGCCGTCGAACGCATCCCATAGGCCGGACCGCTGCACCTTGCGCGGCTGGAACACCGCGTCGCCGTCGGACAGCACCACCGCCCGCCCCCATTGCTGCACGTGCCGCACAGTGTCGAGCGCGTCCGGATAAAGGCGGTCGGCGAACGGGTAGTCCACCAACCAGTTCGACATCCGCAGCACGCGCGGATCGTGCATCGCCTCGATGCGATAGCGTTCGAGCGCACCCAGGTAGTCGGCATAGCCGATCTCGCTGCGCAGCTGTTCGAAGATTGCCCAGTAGCGGTCACGCGCCGCAGCGCCATAGCATCCGGCGAGGTGGGTGCTCAAATCGGACTGCACCCTATCGTTGTCGATCAGAGTGTTGTCAATGTCGAACAGAAATACGAGCTCGTCCCTCACCGTCATTCCCGATCTCCAGGCCGCGGGTTGGACCAGGGTCCGTCCGCGCCGATCAGCGCATCGGCCGCGGCCGGTCCCCAGGTTCCCGGCTTATACGCCGCGCAGGACGGCGGGTCGGCCAGGACGGCGTTGACCACCCGCCACTGCGCATCGACGATGTTCCTGGCGTCCGAACAATTCGCCGATGCCACGCATGGCATCGCCGAGCAGCCGTTGGTACGGCGGCTTTTGCGACGCCGCTTGCTCCGTCAGCGTCATTTCGACCCGTTCGCCGCGCATGCGCTCACCTGGCAGTTTGACCCGCACGCCCATCGCAATGCTGACATCCGGGCTTAGACGCATGCGCATATAGCCGCCTGGCGACGCCGCCTCCTCGCCGAACGTGTCCCGCGGCGGGGCGTGGAAATGCACCATCGCTTCGACGGCCGTCACCGGCATGAATTTGCCGGCGCGGATGAAAATCGGCACGCCCGCCCAGCGCCAGCTTTCGACAAACAGCTTCACGGCGACGAAAGTTTCAACCGTCGATTCCGGCCGCACGCCGGCAACCGAGCGATAGCCCTGGTACTGGCCGCGAACGATGCTCGCCGGGTCCAGCGGACGTATGGCCTTCAGCAGGGCCGCCTTCTGGTCCCGCACTGCCTCGTGCTCCTCCCCGGTCGGAGCATCCATCATCAGGTTGGCCAACACCTGCAGCATGTGGTTCTGCACCACGTCACGCAAAGCGCCGGTGGCATCGTAGAAGCCGCCGCGGTCCTGCACCCCGAAGGCTTCGGCCATGGTGATCTGGATGCTGCGCACGTGCGTGCGGTTCCACAAAGGTTCGAACATCGCATTGGCAAATCGGGTGTAAAGAATGTTCTGAACCGGCTCCTTGCCCATGTAGTGGTCGATTCGAAAAATCGCCTGTTCCGGAAAGTACTGCGCCAGCAAGCGGGCAAGCGCCTGGGCAGACGCACGATCGTGGCCGAAAGGCTTCTCGATCACCAGGCGCGCGCCGACCGCAAGCCCGCTCTGCGCAAGCTCCGACGCGACAGCGCCAAACAGCCCGGGCGGGATCGCCAGGTAGTGCAGCGGCCGCCTGGCATCACCCAACTCGTGACGGAGTTGCGCGAAGGTCGCCGCATCGTTGTAGTCGCCGTCGACATAACGCAACAGCGCGGCAAACTTTGCGAACGCGGCCGCGTCAAACCGGTCGTGCTGGTGCAGGCTGTCCTTCGCCCGCGCCAGCAATTTCTCCAGGCTCCAGCCGGCCCTGGCCATGCCGATGATGGGCACATTGATGCCCTCGTCGCGCACCAGCCCCTGCAATGCCGGAAAGATCTGCTTATACGCCAGATCACCGGTGGCGCCGAAAAACACGATCGCATCGGACGGTGCCGTAGCCATTTAAGCCCCCTGGCCTGCCTGCTTCTCCAGATGACCGCCAAACGCGGACCGCATCGCCGACGGGAGGTTGATCCGGTGCCGCGCTGCGGGGTCATCGCAGCGCGGCACCGAATTGACATGCAGCCGGCAGGTGATGGCAGCCTGGGTGTCGGGATCTGCCGGTCCGGTCATCGGTCACCTCGCGCGGGTGTTACCGTGCTGCCTTCGTCAGGCGGTTACCCGCCTGACAAAACGTCCTGCCCGTACCGGGCCGCCCCCAGGATCGCCGCGCGGGCGGTGACCACGTGTACCGGCATGCGCCGGAGGACCCCGGCGAGGCGGCCCTCGCCGGCAAAGGCTTCCATGAACCCGCCGCTGCCGAGCAGCGGAAGGATCCGCGCCGGAATGCCGCCGGCAAGATAGACGCCGCCCGTGGACATCACCTTGAGTGCCAGATTGCCGGCTTCACTGCCGAGGATTTCGGCAAACAGATTTATCGTTGCCGCCGCCAGCGGATTGCCGGCCGGGTCCTGCGTTCCAGCCCACGAAATCAGCGGTGTGCGGTCGGTCGCCTGGGCCAGTTGCGCCGCAAATCCAGGCGTTTCCGCATACGCTCCGGTGTCGCGCAGGAAGTCGTAGAGATTCGCGATACCAATGCCGGAGCAGACCCGCTCGCATGAAACCTCGCTGAAACGCTCGCGGAAATAGCGCAGCAGCTCGATCTGTCGATCGGTTGTCGGTGCGAAGCGGGCGTGCCCGCCTTCCGACGCGCAGGCGATGTAGCCGCTGCCGCTCCAGACCAGGAACGCCTCGCCCAGTCCGGTGCCCGGCGCCACCACCGCGATCGGTCCCTGCGGGACCGCCGCAACGGCATTCAGCGCGTGCAATTCCGTCGCCAGCAGATGGGGGATGGCGTAGGCGATTGCCTTCAGGTCATTGAGCAGCAAGACCCGCCGCAGACCAAGCTCGCGCTCCAGACCTTGCTCGTCCATGGTCCAGGGAAGGTTGGTCGCATGCGCATGCCCCTGCACGACCGGGCCCGCGACATCGAAGCAGCCGAACTGCGCTTGCCGACCGGTTTCCGCCAGGAATGCATGCACCATGGCACCGAGGCCAGGGTAGCTAGCACTTGGGTACATTTTTTCGCCAACAGGCCTGCGTGGGTCCGACCCGCGCGCGAACAGCGCGAGCAGCGTCTTCGTCCCACCGACATCGCCAACCACAATCACCGCGCTGCTCCCATCATGCACTCTCGCAAGCCCGGCGGGAGCGATCTGCATTTGACGCCCGCCATCGCATTGGTTGCCTCGCCCGGCGCCCAAATCCGGCATATCCGCCGTTGGAGCGGGCGCCGCCCCACGCCTGCATCGTAAATCGCGCCTGCATCGCAAATATGACCCGCGGCGCATGTCACCCTCACACTGCCGATTGTGCTCACAACGGGCCAGTTCGGCATTTCACGCCCGCGTGTTTGGCCCGGCCGCCCGTAGCTTTCATCTGCACCGGGTAGACCATATCGCGCTCCTCGCGATTGGCGACCGGCGACGGACGCCACCCAGGTCGGGCGGCACGACGCTCGTTTGCCGTCAGCGGCTCCGCCCCCGGAGCCCGATTGCGGCGCGCCGAGAGCGGCAGCCACCGGTTCCGAGTATGCGTTGGGAAAAGATCGGCCCGGCGTCGATCTTCCTGCCCAGCCACTCGTCTTGCGCAGCTCGGGTTCGCGACCTTATTCGCCAAGGCGGACAAAGGTGGAACCCAGGAGGTGAGGCGGCTGCCGTCCGCGGCGAAGATGGCATTCGCGCGGTTGAACACGGCGCGGCGAAGCGCAAATGAGCGGCCTGGCCTCGCTTATTTGATGATCAGGCCGATGCGGATAGCCGTCTCGACGATGGTGGTGCCGCTACCGGCTCGGGTGCGCTTTAACGTGATCGTGAACATTCGACACGCTGGTCGCGATGAACTGAATACGCATTTACGGTTGCCGATTGTCGAAATGGGAGAGGCGCCCGACTGCATTCCCGGGCTGCGACGCGTCGTGCGATATCCGCGACGGTGGCGCACCGCGCGGAGGCCGCAGCAGCGCAGGGGGAGACAGACCGGGATGGACGACGCCGGGTCACTGCCGCCGCCGCCACTCTCCGAGCTGGCGCGACGAACCGGTTGGATCTGGCCGCTGCTCCGGGTGGGGGTGGTGTTTGCCGCCGGCTTCGTCGCATGGATCGTGGCTGAAAACTGGAATCGCTGGACGGGCGCACTGCGCTATGTACGGACGGACGACGCCAACGTCGCCGGCGACCTGACACCCCTTTCCGCCAAGGTACAAGGCTACGTTTCAAAGGTTTCCGTCACAGATTACCAGGTGGTGCGCGCCGGCGAACTGTTGGTGGAAATCGACCCGTCCGACTATCAGGCGCAGCTCGCGCAGTCAGACGCGAATCTCGCAGCAGCCCGCGCCAACCTGGCCGACATCGCCAACCAGAAAGGCGTCCAGCGGGCGCTCCTGCGGCAGGCCGAGGCAACGATCCGAGCGACTGCGGCTGACATGCTGCGCTACCATCTCGAGGCGCAGCGCCAGCGCGACCTGCTCCGCGACCGTCTGGCCGGGACGCCACAAGCCGTCGAACAGGCCGACGCAAACGAGCGACGGACCGCCGCCCAGCTGGCCCTGAATAACGCCCAGCTCGACCAGCAGAAAGCGGCGCTGGCCGGCCTTGACGTGCAAGAGCAGGGGCTGCAAGCGCAGGTCCGTTCAGCCGCGGCGCAGCGCGACCTTGCAGCCAACAATCTCGGCTATACGCGGATCACCGCGCCGGCCGACGGAAT
Source organism: uncultured Alphaproteobacteria bacterium (assembly GCA_963714255.1). Lineage (GTDB taxonomy): Bacteria > Pseudomonadota > Alphaproteobacteria > Acetobacterales > Acetobacteraceae > Rhodovastum. The sequence goes on along the minus strand of CAVQNU010000006.1, from coordinate 341,089 downwards.
GGTTGGCCAGCGCCAGGTGCATCCCGGCCAGTTCGTCAATGTCGGCACGCAGGTCATCGCGGTCGTCCCGCTGCCCAACCTCTGGGTCATTGCGAACTACAAGGAAACGCAGATGACCAACGTGCGCGTCGGTCAGCGGGCACGCGTGTCGGTGGATGCCTTTCCCGACCTGGACCTGCGCGGCCGCGTGGACAGCTGGTCGCCCGGCACCGGCAGCACCTTCGCGCTGCTGCCGCCCGACAATGCCACCGGCAATTTCACCAAGGTGGTGCAGCGCGTGCCGGTGAAAATTGTGCTCGATCCGGACCCGTCTCTGGGCACGCTCGTGCGCCCTGGCATGTCGGTCGAAACGACAATCGATACCGTGCAGAGCCTGGCGCGGCCGCCCCGGCAGGGCTCGCCTGGGAAGGCCGCCTGGCGTTGAGTATTCATCTGCGTCCGGTGAGCGGCGTCGGTATGGCGCTGCACGAGATCGCCCGTCTGCATCCGCCTCGCTTGCCGATGCGCGACTGGCGATGCTACGTGGGACTGTTCGGCGTTTTGCTCGGCTCCATCATGGGCACGCTCGGGTCAAGGGTGACAAGCTTCGGTCTGGCCGATCTGCGCGGCGGGTTGCATGCGGGATTTGACGAAGGGGCCTGGATTACCACGACCTACGGCATCGGACAGATGATGGCGGGCGTGGCGTCACCGTACCTGGGCGCCGTGTTCGGCGCGCGGCGGGTGCTGCTTCTCGGCATCATCCTATTTTTCACGACATCGCTGATCGCGCCGCTGACCGGCAACCTGGCGGCCTTTCTTGCGTTGGAAGTGCTCGCTGGGATCGGATCCGGGACGTTCATTCCGCTGACCATCAGCTTTGTCGTCCGCAGCCTGCCGGCGCAGATGGTGATCTTTGGGGTCGCGATCTACGCCATGAACTCCGAACTATCGCAGAACGTGGCGGCGTCGCTGGAAGGCTGGTACGCTGACCATTGGTCGTGGTACTGGGTTTATTGGCAGGTACTGCGCCGCCCTGCCGCTGATGTTTGCGGCAGTCTGGTTCGGTATTCCGCGCGAAAAGGTCAACACCGCCCTGCTGCGCGACCTCGACTGGTTCGGTCTCGTCTACGCGGGGTGCGGTTTCGCGATGCTCTACGCCGGGCTCGATCAGGGCAATCGGCTGGACTGGAACGGAAACGGGCTGATCGTCGGTTTGCTGCTCGGCGGAGGCTTGCTGACGCTCGCCTTCGTCCTGCGCGAGCTGGTGACGCCGCGGCCGTTCCTGAACCTTCGGTTGCTGCTCCGCGGCAACCTGCTCCTCCTGTTGCTGCTTCTTGCCGGGTTCCGGTTCATGATTCTTTCGACCGCCTACATCATTCCGACCTATTTGCAGACCGTGCAGAATTTCCGCGAACTCCAGGTTGGGCAAGTCCTGCTCTGGATCGCCTTGCCGCAACTCGCCATCGCGCTCCCGCTCGCCGCTTTGCTCCGCCGGGTGGATGGGCGGTGGGTGCTGGCGTTTGGCGCGGTGCTGATCGGCATCGCGTGCCTGATGGCGGGCAGCCTGACGAGCGAATGGGCAACCGACGACTTCCTGCCCTCGCAGATCCTGCAGGCCATCGGTCAGTCCTTTGCGCTCACCGCCCTGATCGTCCTGTTGGTCCGCAACATCGTGCCCACGGAAGCTCTGACCATCGGCTGCCTCCTGCAAATCAGCCGCCTGTTCGGCGGCGAGATCGGCACGGCGTTCATGCAGACCTTTGTCCGGGTTCGCGAGCAGGCGCATTCCAACCTGATCGGCCTGCACGTTACGGCCGGCACCGGCCAGACGCTCGATCGTCTCGCCGCCTATGCCGCCGGTCTCGCCGCACACAGCTCGGACACGGCGGTCGCGGCGGCGCAGGCGGCGAAGCTGCTGGCAAGCGCGGTTGCAAGCCAGGCAAGCGTGCTTGCCTACCAGGACGGCTTCTCGATCGCGGCCCTCGGCGCGGTCGGCTGCCTTGTGCTCGTTGCCATGATGCGGCGTGGTCCTCCATCGTCGTTTTGACGCTGCCGCCGGCACCTGTCGGGCAAGGTGCTCGCCGCCGGCCCCGAGTGGCTCGCCAGGAAGACGAAGGAGCCTGCCGTAGCCCTCAAAAACGGCGGCGGGAAGCGGCGGCTCAGGCTGCAGCGTGAGCGTGTCCTGACGCAGGACTCGTCAAGCCGGCCTCTGGCTGGCCGAAGGATTCCCAGTTCCTGGTGCCGGTCGGCGTGCACAGCCGCTTCGCCGACCTGCTGGGCCACCGCCTTGCACGGCTGGAAGCTGAGTACCGAGGTCTTCCGTACCATTCAACCTGGTCTGATTCGCAGGCGTCGCGGCAATGACCTGCGGCCCGGTGCCGCGGCCATTGTCGCCGAACAGCCCATCACGCCATACGCCGGCTGAACCCCGCCAGCGGCAACGACCTGGCGGTACGGACCGCCCGCCGGATCATTCGCGCCAGCTGTCCGGCAAGCTTTCGCTCGCGGCTCGCGCTGCTCGCGCGCACCTGCGCATCGTCGAGTGATTACCCACGTATGCGCACGAACTCGATGACATCGAGCTCGCCAGCGACGACCTCGAGGCACATCACCTCGCTCATCAAACCTACAGCGACATCGCTGCGCTCGACCCAATCATCCGCGCGGCCATCCAGGATCTTCATCGCAAGCGCATGGCGGATCCGTTGGCCAAACCGCGGATCTCTGCTTAAGACCACCTCGACTTTCGCGCGCGCTACTCGGTGAGACGCGCCGGCGGGGCCATCGCCAGCTTCAGGAACGTCTGCAGCGCGGCTGCGATCGAGGCGCTGTCGTTGGCTTCGATGTAGTTGGAGGGAGCGGAAGCACATAGCTGGAGGTTGTACGGGATCGATGTGTGATCCGTCGGGTCGGCTTGAACAATCGCCGCCACAGACGGATTTGTGCCGTCCATATACCAAGTGTTCATCAACGAGTAGTATGGTGTGTAAAGCACATAGATCGCATACCCCATGGTCTTGAACGTGGTGCACGCGCTCGGATCAAAGGCGGAGATAGCTCGGGTGGCCGGGTCCTGAAGACCATCGGTCACGATGAACAGCACCTTGCGCGGTACGGAGGCATTCACGCCGTTGCCGGACGGGGTCAGCATGCCTGCGAGGTCGTTCATGATGGTCGGGAAGTCGGTGTTGCCGCCGTTCGCGCCGACATATGGCTGGATACCGGTGTCGGGCCCGTTCGCCACGGTGGGCGGACCGCCGACCGTCGCGAGTGCGTCCACCCAGCCACCGCCGGCCTCGCCGGTCGATGGATAGACCTGGGTAAGAATGTCAGCGAACCAGAAGACACCGACATTGAGGTTGTTGATGGCGAGGTTGTCCGCCTGCATGGTCGTGATCAGCTGCCTCACGGCTGCCTTGACCAGGTCGAACCGGAGGGTGACCGGATTGGACGATCCAATTGTACCGCGTGCGACCGCGTAAAAATCCTTGCCGGCGCCGGCGGTGCTGCCTGTGTCGAAATGGCACGCAAAAGCGCAGGGCGACCCGGCCGCCGGGGCAATTCCGTTGTAGCTGTAGCGCGGCAACAGCGATGCGCAGCTCGGTCCCTGGGTGTTGCCGGTTGCAGGAAAGGCCGGATAGTTTGCACCGTCCAGCGTGGTGGACGGGATCGGGCAGGTCAGCGGTCCGTTATAGGAATAGCTGCCGCCACTGCATCCATAGGCAGAGTAGTCCTGCCCGGACGAAGACGGCGTGTAGTAAACCGAATTGGTCGGAAGCCCGTCGGACTGGACCCAGTTGCTGCACGTTCCTGAGCCGGCCGTGCAGTAAAACGCACCGGTCACCGCGCAGGCGGTCAATTCCTGCAACGTCGCGATATCGCTCGTCTCAGCCGCGATTTCCATTGAGCCGGAGTTGTCCAGCAGAACTTCGACGTTCAGGTAGGGTGCCACGACCGGTGTGCTCACCGCGGACGTGGCGGATAGCGGGATGGACGTGATGCCGGCCAACCCACCGAGATAGGTTTCGTACGTGGCGGCGTATGTCAGCGTGGACTGGAACGAGGTCACATTGCCAGACGTTGTGGCTGCCTGGACGGTGACGTTGGGCTGCTGCACGCTGACATTGACGATCTTGCCGATCTGGGCTTCGAACCTCTGCAAGCCCGCCGCCGCGCCCGTCGTGGCGGCGGACGCGGTGGTGGCGCCGCCTTCGTAGGCTTGCGCCGCCACGATCCCCGCGGTCAGCGCCGCCGTATCGGCCGCCAAGTCGAGCCGGGTTTTCGCGGCGGCAACGCCAGCCAGGTCAACTGCCAAGGCCACGATGGCCATCAATGCCGGGCAGGACAATGCAAAGATCAGGGCGGACGCGCCGCTGCGGTCAGCCCTTAATCGCAAAAGCCAAGGGTGTTTCATCGGCATTTCCCTCTATCGCGAACGGGGTGTTTTCCGATGGCTGCCGGGTGGCCAGGGCAATCCGGGCTGCTGGCGTCGCGCCGACGGGCACCGTACCGCCGGCAAGCCGGCTGCCGCCGTGTGGGCGCCAGCGACGCGGCGAAGCAGCTCCGGTCAATCGCCGGATTGACCGTTGTCGGCAATTCCCCGGCCGGATCGCGCAGCCTGGTACGGACCACTGCGGCATCCTCTGGCGCCTGCTTCAGTCGGACGCGTGCGCTATGCGCGCACGCCCCCCTCCCCCGCGCGCGACCGCACCGACGTGGCGAAACCTGTCGAGCGGACCGTGCGCGGGCAGCGGCGGGACAGACGCTCGCGCCACAGCGCCCACCCGTCGCGGGCGGGGCGCAGCCTGCGTCGGCCCGCTTAACGTCCGGTTAAGCTCCCCGAGGTTGCGTCAGGACCTCCGCCTCGCATCAATGGCGTTTTCGTCAACCGGCTCTTCACGTAGCGACGCTATCTGCGGAGGCAGTGCTCAATGGGCGGGTAGGCGTGTCAAACCCTAAGCCGACGCGGCTGGGCGACATTCTGTTGATGCGCGGGCTGGTCGCTGCCGAGGGGCTGGAGGCCGCCCTTAAACGCCAGCGCGAAAAAGGCGGCCGGCTGGGCGAGAGCATCGTCGCGCTTGGCCTGATATCGCCCGAAAAACTGACGGCGGTGCTCGACGAAACGCCGGGCACGCCGCTGACCGTCGAGCAGACCGGCATTAGTCGCGGCCGCCTGCTGGCGCTGCTGCTGAAATTCATGCGGATGGAATCCTGCGAGACGTTGCCGGAGCTCAGCGGGCGCATGCGGCTGCCGGTCCCGGTCCTGCAAGATCTGATCGACGAGGCGACGGCACAGCGCCTGGTGCAGGTGCTCGGCTCGATCACGCAGGGCATTGTTCGCTTCATGCGCTACGCGCTGACCGACCGGGGACTGGCGGCTGCGGCCGAAGCGCTGGCGCAGTCGCAGTATCTGGGCCCCGCCCCGGTGTCGCTCACCGCGTTCCAGAATCAGGTCAAGAAGCAGGTCATCACCCACGAGAACCTGCGCGAGGAGACGTTGCGGGAAGGCTTCTCCGACCTGATCGTGCCGACGGAGTATGTGCGCAAACTGCTGCCCGCGGTCCGGGCCGGCCGCACCGTCCTGCTGTATGGCCCACCGGGCAACGGCAAGACAAGCATCTGCTGTCGCCTCGCGGCCCTGTTCCGCGACGTCGTCTACATTCCGTACGCGATCGAAGTGAGCGGCCAGATTATCAAGATGTACGACAGCGGGCTCCACAAGCGCTTCAACGATGAAGACGTGACCCCGGCGCTCGCGGGTGCGAATGGCATGCAAATCGACAGCTTCGATGCCCGATGGATCGCCTGCCGGCGGCCGGTCGCCATGGCCGGCGGCGAACTCACGTTAGACATGCTCGACCTGCGCTTCGACCCGATCAACAAGTTCTACGAAGCGCCGCTGCACATGAAGGCGTTGAACGGCATGTTCCTGATCGACGATTTCGGCCGCCAGAAAGTCAGCCCGACCGAGTTGCTCAACCGCTGGATCATTCCGCTGGACAGCCGTATCGACTACCTCACGCTGAACACCGGCGTGAGCTTCCTGGTTCCGTTCGATGAACTGGTGTTTTTCTCGACCAACCTCAAGCCGGCTGACCTAATGGACCCGGCCTTTCTGCGGCGCATTCCCTACAAAATCGAATTGCTTGGTCCGGACACGGAGGAATACCGGATGATCTTTCTGGCGGCGGCCGAAAGCCGCGGCCTGACGATCTCTCCGGAGGTGTTCGACCATATCGTGCAACGGCTGCTGAACGCGCGGTACGAGCTGGCCAATTTTCAGCCACGCTTCCTTTGCGAGCAGGTCTCACAGCTCTGCAATTGCTTTGCGCTGCCGCCATGCTTTACCCGCGAACTGGCGGACGAGGCAATGGAAAATCTGTATGTCGACCTTAAGAAGAGCAGAAAGCGTCCCGCCACAGCGAACCCCGCTGTCTGTCCGGGATAGCATGCACCGGAATCAAAGAGCGGGGTCCGGCGTGTGCCGTCAATCGGCTGCCGGCCCGCATCACGTTGAACCGCCGGTGCAGCCAGGACGCGGTCCAACAATGAGTGCGAACTCTTGCGCGCGAAATTCTCAACGACTGGGCGGCGGTTATCGCCTTGGCCGCCAATCCGCCACTGCCGCCATCCGACAACGACGCCGGGCGCGCCCTACCGCATGCCGTCATCGCCCGCCTCAACAGCTTTGGCACCAAAATGGATCACGCCGCCGATTCTACACCGCTGGCCTCAGCGTCATCGACACCCGCTGCAAACAAGGCGTCGAACCATGGGCGCATGGGTGCGGCCTGATCGCCGCTGCACGGAAAGGCTCATCCCCGCCCACCATGCCCATCAAGCTCGCCGCCTGAAGGTGGGGAATGTGAATGGTTGCGACACCCTGAGGTGCCATCGTCGGATTCGCTATGAAGCTGGGCCAGGAGCTTCAGGAGCTCAGTAGCCATCAGCCGCGGCGTTCCAAAGTCCTCCTGCTTCTTCGCGCGGATCAAACCCGAAAGCAGAGACTCGGCCGTTTCGATGGCGAGGGCATGCGTCGCCCGACGCGCTTCCACGCGGAGGACGAAGGTGACGGAACGCGTGAACATAATTATACCCTGACCTTGCATGGTTCGTTCATGAGGATCGAAAGGCACGCGTTTGCCGCGATCAGAGGTACGTGGCGATCCTAAAAAAGGCTTAACAAGCTCCGGAAAAATTGCTCACGAGCAAGGCTTTCCCTTCGTGCCGACCGCCGGGCTGACCTCCGGGGACGCCGGTTTGGGACTTTATTCGCAAATGTCTGAAACATGAGCCTCGCCGCGCTGCTGTTACTGCTCGATCGCGCGGACCCGCACCGGTCGATCGTGGAGCAGTGCTGGCTGCGGATGGCACCGCGCTCAATGCTGTATTATCCTGCGGCGCGGGTGAGCGCAGATGATCTGGCAATGATGCGGCGGATCGACGAGCTGTACTTAGCGCCACCGTTCTACGGATCGCCCGTATTGTGGCAATGCTGCGGCGTGACGGCTGGGCCATGAAGCGCAAATGGGCGCGCCCGCTGATGCGCCTGATGGCTTTGGAGGCAATCTGCCAGAAGCCACCACCCGCCCATGCCATCCGTGTCAACGCCGGTGGAAAAATGCATCAGTGAGGCGGGCCGGGACGCCGGGCTGTTCCTGACGGAGGCGGCTCGATGAGTGGTCACGAGGATCGGCTGAAGGACCAGATCCTGCCGCCCTGATCCGATGGCAGGGTCGCTGGGGGCACTCCCCGTGTTCGCTATCCGGTCCCGCGCCTGCGGCGCGCTGTCGTCGTTTGCTTTGCTTCAGCCGGCAGGTCTCGTCGTTCATTTCCAGAATGCGGACGTGGTAGGTCGGCCGGTCAGGCTGCACGCCGGTCAACCACTCCTGAACGAACACGCTGGTCCATTCGTCGAACGGCAGGTTGCTGGTGACAATGGTCAAGCCGCGCTCGTAGCGTTGGCTGAACACCTCGAACAGCAATTCCACGCCGGTCTGCGAGACCGGCATCGCCGCCACCAAAGAATCCCTCCCGCGGCATGGCCTGTCTGGGTGCCTGGCGGTGATGTCCGCTTCGCGATATGCGCCGGAGATGTCGATGGTCTTGGAAGTCAGGCCACTGCCGATCCGGTCAAACCGTTCAGCGAGGCCACTTCGAAAATGACAGCGGCGATAGCGGATGCAAAGCGCCAGAGCGGGCTGAGTTAGCCGACCGTCAGCGTCCGACAGCTCCCCCCACACTCCACAACCCTCTATCATTCGCATCTGACAGCTCTGCATCGGAAGCGTGCCACATAAGCGGCCACGGCATGAAAGCGCGAACATAAAAAGGACATGATTTCCGGTCGCCTTGTCATTTCATATCGGGAAATCGGCGGAAAGCCTCGGAATGTGGTGAAAAATCTTCCACCAGGCCGCAAAAACAATCAACAAATTCAATTCATCACGGACGTGCCGAGCTTCTACGCTGGCAACACGGCTTCGTGCCGCGCAGGGGGCGCCAAGTCACTTCAACGGGTTGGGACGAAATTCGGGGCAACCATGCGGCCACCCTCGATGTTTAGGTCGATCGGCAGAAGGCGCCTTCTGCCGCAACCGTTCGCCGGTGTTTGTCACCCCGGCGGCCCCGGTGCCCGCGTCTCACGCAACGCCCCGCGCCAGCTTGTGCTGCATCCTGGGCGAAATCCGTGGCACGGCTGTGGTGCCGGCACTGCCGGTGTATTGGCGCTGATGGAGCGGGCGGACAGCACCGCACCCGGGTGGCGGGGTGATGCCGGGAGGCAGGTTGTGACTGATAGGGCAGCCGGCGTCGCGTTCATCGCCGAGAACGGCGGCGGGCCCGGGGGTATGGCTGCGGCAAGGAAGTGTGATTGCTGTGGCGGAAATTCGGCAGGCGCATTATGGCGACAGGCGACCTTTGCCACGACCTCAAACCATGATTGTCGCTCCATGACGGCCCCGTCGCAAGCTGCTCCCGTTGCTGCCTTTTCCCCTGATAGTCGGCCCGCTTCCACGCCACAGGGCCGCCGCATCGTGCTGTTCGATACAACCCTGCGCGACGGTGCCCAGACGCAAGGGGTCGACTTCTCCGTGGTGGACAAGCAGGTGATTGCCACCGAACTTGACCGTCTCGGCGTCGATTATGTCGAGGGCGGCTGGCCGGGGGCCAACCCCACGGATGATGCGTTTTTCGCCAGCCCGCCGCGCCTGCACCACGCCACCTTCACCGCCTTCGGCATGACCCGGCGCCCGGGGCGCAGCGCCGCCAATGATCCGGGCCTCACCGCGGTGCTGCAGGCGGGCACGCCGGCGGTTTGTCTGGTGGGCAAGGCTTCAGATCTGGCCGCGGAACTTGCGTTGGGGGTGACGCCGGCGGAAAATCTCGATCTGATCGGCGACACCGTGGCCGAGGCGGTGCGCCGCGGCCGCGAGGTGCTGTTCGATGCCGAGCACTTCTTCGACGGCTATGTGCGCAACCCCGATTATGCGCTGTCCTGCCTGCGCCGGGCGCAGCAGGCAGGCGCCGCCTGGCTGGTGCTGTGCGATACCAATGGCGGCACGCTGCCTGAGCAGATCTCGGCCATCGTCGGCGTGGTGGTGGCGGCGTTGCCGGGGGCACGGATCGGCATCCACACCCATAACGACACTGAAACCGCGGTGGCCGGCAGCCTGGCCGCGGTGGCCGCTGGGGCGCAGATGATCCAGGGCACGCTCAACGGCCTCGGCGAGCGCTGCGGCAATGCCAATCTCACCGCACTGATCCCGACGCTGATGCTGAAACTGGGCTATCAGACCGGCGTCAGCGACGAGGGGCTGCGGCGCCTGACCGAGGTCAGCCATATGCTCGATGAGCGACTGAACCGCGCCCCCAATCGCCACGCGGCCTATGTCGGCGAAAACGCCTTTGCCCATAAGGGCGGGCTGCATGCCGCGGCGATGGCCCGCGACAGCACCACCTACGAACATGTCGCGCCGGCGCGGGTGGGCAATCGCCGCCATATCATCGTGTCCGACCAGGCCGGCCGGGCTAATCTGCTGAGCCGGCTGTCGGAAGCTGGTATCGCTGTGGCGGCCGATGATCCGCGCATTCCGATGCTGGTGGAGATCGTCAAGCGGCGCGAATTCGAGGGCTATACCTATGACGGTGCCGAGGCCAGCTTCGAACTGCTGGCCCGCCGCACCCTGGGCGAAGTACCCGAATTCTTCCGCATCGCCTCGTTTCGCGCCATCGACGAGCGGCGCTGGAATGCGAAGGGCGAGCTGATCACCCTGTCGGAAGCCACCGTCAAGGTGGAGGTGCAAGGCGAGTTGCAGATGACGGTGGCCGAGGGCAACGGCCCAGTCAATGCGCTGGATACGGCGCTCCGCAAAGTGCTGTTGCCGCTGTTTCCGGCGCTGTTGGGCATGCGTCTGGCCGATTACCGGGTGCGCATTCTCACCCCGCAGGAAGGCACCAAGGCCGTGACCCGCGTGATGATCGACAGCCATGATATCAACGCCCCCGCGCTCGGGCGCTGGTCGACCGTCGGCGTCTCCGGCAATGTCATCGACGCCTCATTCAGCGCCCTCCACGACGCGACCACCTACCGCCTGTTCTGCGCCCGGCAGGAAACGCTGGGATGGGCTTCTGCGGCGGGGTAATCAGGTACTCGTCCGGAAAGAACCGCTGGCGCTTGCATGCGCCGCGGGCCGCCGCATCCTGGGTGTTCTCCAAGGATGGCGCCGCCTCCGGTCCTATAAAGGGTCGATTTCAGCTTGATGACTTTCAGGCGGGTCGTTGAGTTGCTGTTGCGTGCGATCATGGCAATCGCGGGAAGGGTTGCCCCGCCATGGCAGGCCCTCCTCGTCTTTACCGCGGCGTCAACGTCGTGGATGCCAGGGACAAGCCCGAGCACGATGGCACAGGTCCATCGCTTCTGTGATTGCCATAACGGCCTCGCGCAGGCCGCCAAGGCCACGGCACAGGGCGACCGCTCAAACGGCAATCTCATTGCCACGGTCTATCTCCTCGCCGGAAAGCCCGACCTCCTTCTGCCTGCATAAGGCGGTTCCCACCCGCACCGAATAGCGGGGAGCCGGAAAATCTGCGCTGTTCGGGGATTTTGCCCCGGCGACAAGCTGGCATGTCAAGCCATTGATATAACTCAGGTTAGCGCTGCTTAGCGATATTTCAGACGGCCGCCCGTGGAAAATCAGGCCCGCCGGCCGCCAGAGACGAGCGAACACCGCTCGCCGAAATGGCCGATGGGAACTAGCGATGAACCTGATGATAACGACGCCTTTTGGTGCCCGCTTCGCGCGACTGCTGTTCGTTGCGGTGCGTTGCATCCGCGCCGCCATACGGCACGCAATGGGGCTCATCGGCAGCGCAACTTCCCCTGCCCACGCCAACGCGCCCGTGCATGACCGGGAGCGGAACGCGGGTGAGTGCGTCCAGGCATGAAAACGCCACGGCCTTGCCGGTCGTTGGTCAGCCGGACGGGGCAAATCACCAAGCGATCAGCATCGGGCCACGCGCCAGAACAAGCCGCCGCGACATGACCCACGCAGAGTTTCGGCCGGGCGCGATACGCGATCGGCGGACAGGACGAGCGGACAACCGCGAGAGCGGGCGAACAGCGCCGAACGGCGCAAGCCCTTTCGAAAACAACGCCAGCATCGGAGATTCGTTTTGATCGATCGCAACCTCCAGGCCGCGGCCTGGACAAAGGCCACGATTCTTGCGGCGTTCGTTTTCGCCACGCAGGGGGTGGCGCACGCTGCCGACCTTCCCGGCAGCGTGTCCGCCCTGGCGCCGCCACCGGCCAGCCCGCCGGCATGCGGCAACCTCACCGAGTTCATCAGCACGAATTGTCCGCTCAGTTGGCACGGCATTACGCTCTATGGCACCGTCGATACGGGAGTAGCGTGGCAGAGCCACGGCACTCCATTCAACGGGGCATTTCCTTCCATCGAAAGCGTAATATCCAAGAACAGCAATCACTCTCAATGGTCCCTTGCCCCAAATGGGATAAGTCAGTCAAATCTTGGGATCAAAGGACTAGAAGAATTTATCCCTGGGTGGTCTTTTATATTCGATTTACAGGCGGGGTTCAATCCTTATTCGCTGCAATTGGTCAATGGACCCAAATCCCTTGTCATGAACAACGGCGTGACGCTCGACAAACAAACCTCAAACGGCGACTCGAGCCGTGCCGGCCAGTTCTACAATTCGCTTGGGTATGCCGGCATCAGTTCGCCGACCTTTGGCACTCTGACCGTCGGCCGGCAAACCTCCCTCACCGGGGATGGCGTTGTTGCCTACGATCCCATGGGGGCTTCGTATAATTTCTCCGTAATTGGCTACTCGGGGGTAACGGCCGGAGTGGGCGATACCGAAGTATCCAGGTTCACGACTTCCTTGAAATACCGCGTACAAATCGACCAGTTTAGGGCCGCGGCGCTTTATCAGTTCGGTGGTTACGGAGCCGGCAACGCCTCGACCGGCGCCTATCAGTTCCAGGGAGGCGGGGATTTTCTTGGGGGAGCTTCTGGCAAACTGTCGCTCGACGCGATCGTCAGCCATGTCGATAACGCCGTTTCCCTATCAGGTCTGAATGCTGCACAAAGCCTGAAATACCCCGGCACCCTGGCGGCGACGATTTCTGACAATACGAGCGAAATGCTCCTGGCCAGATACGCTTATGGCCCTGTCACCTTCTTTGCCGGTTATGAACATATCCTGTTTCAAAATCCGTCCACGCCACAGTCGACTTTTGACGGCATTGGCGGATATACCGTAGTTTCTGCCAACATAAACAACACGGCATACACAAAAAACAGAAATTTGAACGTTCTATGGACAGGCGCCAAATACGCCATTACAAAAAATGTCGATCTGGCTGTCGCCTATTACGGTTACATACAGGATAACTATAATGTAACCAGATGCTCCCACACGTCATCTCCGAAATGCGGCGGCACATTGGATGCTTTGTCTTTCGACGTGGTTTGGAATGTCACGAAGAAGTTGAGCATTTACGGAGGCGCCATGTTCTCCCAAGCCAATGGCGGGCTGGCAAGTGGATACCTCCACCACGTTTCGGTTGACCCGGCAGTTGGCCTCCGCCTGCGATTCTGAGCCCGCTGCCGCCAGGAGGATGGCATACCGGCGGGGGTGGGCGCCCATGCAGCGGCGCAAAGCCCCCGCCCGGAACATGGTTTGTGCGGCCGTCGCGACTCACGGCGTCAGCGAGAACGGGATGTCCCCATCTGAAAGGAAGCTGCCGATCGGCGCGCCGATATGCCAGTGCAGCGTGTAGCGTCCGGGTGGCAGCGCCTCGCCGGACGCGAACAGGACGGTCGGCGCGGCGTCGAGCAGCGGATGTAACGTCCGCACGGTTTTGCCATCTTGGGTGATATCCATCCGCGCGGCCGCGTGGTCGACCGGGCCGTCGAACCGGAGGACAAACTGCAGATTGCGGCCATCGAGGATGGCCTCGAGCGCGGGCCTGGAGTCGCGCACCGGCGGCGGGCTCGCGCCCGCGAACCCGGTGATCAGCGGCAGCGCCGCCGGGACAAGATTGAGATGCTGTCGCATGTCGTGTCCTCCGGTCTGTCAACCGCGATCCCGTTTTCTGGATCGATGCGGAACGTGTCAACGACTTTGAGACACCCGGCCGGCTAACACTACTTTGGCACTTTAAAAAGTGGGCCGCGTTCCCATCTGACGGTCATGCAGATGGGAACCACTTTTACACTGCCACATGACATCGACGCCGACCTTGACCGTTGGCTGGCGCCATTCCTCGACGTGACCGGCCGCAGCACGCGGCGCAGAATGGCGCCGTTGTATGTGCGTGGCCTGTTGGGGCCGGACGGGCCGAAGAGCATCCAGCCGATGGCGGAGCGGCTCGGACTGCCCGGGCACGACCAGTTGCACCACTTCATCACCAGCCCGGCCTGGGACGACGCCCCGCTGTGGCGCGTGCTCGCCGAGCAGGCCGACCGACAGGTCGGCGGCATGGATGCCGTGCTGGTGGTCGACAGGGCGATTCGGTTCTGAATCTGCTGGAAGATAGTGAGGGCGTCGAAACCACCTCGCACTATAGCCGGGACGTCACCATGGGAGAGGATCGCTCGCGCATCCGATCCAATCCCAGCATATTCGCCCGCGCGCGCAGCTTCGCCTTCAACATCCTCAAGGCAAACCAGACCAACACACTCAGCCAGGACCGCTACCGTGCCAGCCTCGCCGGCTTCGATAACCTCCTCAATCTATTCGGCGTGGCTTAGCGTTGAACAGCCATGCCGCCTCTACCAAGTCCGTGGCGACTGGAACTCGGTGACGATGGCCAACGACATGAAGCGCCTGTTCGTTCTGGAACGCGCCGCCTGAGGACGAAGACCGGACGCTACGGCCGATATCGAAACCGTGGCGGCACGATGGCGGCCGCAAGGTCGCCTTCGAGGCGTCGGACCGAATCAATGCGCCAAATAACACCCCCGGACCCGGGCGGCGTCCAGGCCGGCCGCACCCATTCGCGCGCCACTCAACTCTGCCAGGCTGCTGGCCAAAGGCATTTCCCGTGCGTCGACCAGCCAGGAAAATGACCTCGGAATGAACGATCACCCTCGCTGAATTGCCGACGGCGGCACACCATACCTCTCCTTAAACAGCCGGCAAAAATGGGAAGAACTACAGAAGCCCCACGAAAAGGCGATCGCCGTCACGGATTTTCCGGTAACCCTCGCCGTTTCCAGTTCCTTTCGGCATCGTTCCAACCTTGCATGCCAGATATATTTGCTGATGCTGACATCTTCTCCTTCGAACGACATGTGCACATAACGCTTTGAACACTTCAATGCGGCCGAGATTTTGCCAATATTGAGGTCCGGGTCATGCAGATGGAGGTGGACATAGAGCATTACCCGCTTCTTCAGGTACTGCCGCGGCAGAGACATCGACCGCCGGACCCGCGGATGCGCGAAACGGCAGCAGCAATATGTCGAGCAGCGCCTCGCCAACGGCAAATTCGCTGTCCAGGGATAGCGACCCGGTCTGCTTCCTTGTCGAAACCAGGAACGCATGCGCCAGACGTGCCGCGCCGGTGCTGGCGGAAATCCATCGCGCCTGCCGCCCCTCAAGCGAAACACCGCGTTGCTGCAGCAAATTCTTGGGAATGATCACAACCTGATACCTGGTCAGCGACGGGCTGGTGATCACATGCGGCCGCGCCACGTCATAGGCAAGGCAATCGCCCGGCGCAAGACTGATCCGGTTGCCGTCCTGTTCAAACAAAAACGTCCCATGGGTCTGGAACAGGAATTTCACAACATCGTGAGGCGCAAAACCAGTCCATGCGGCCGGGAGCGTCCCGCGATGGAGGCCGACTTCGATCGGGCACAGCCGCAGCCGGCCAATGCCGCCATGATCAATATGGCCGTCGTTCGCCTTGTTGCCGAAGGAACCTGCACGAGGGTCGCCGCACGGCCCGCTGAGCGCAGGCGCCCGGTAGCCGGCCCGCCCGGCGGCGGCAGCCCGCGATGTGTCAAGCGATGTGAGATTCTGGTTCATCGTTTGCCCCCGGGTGCCGGACTTGGGCCGCCGCAATCGATCCCGTTTGAACCGACTGGCCCTGTTCGAACTTTAGTTGTGCGCCAAAGCATACGTTTTTTTCGCACCCAGGCAACCGCCCTTCTCTCTCGGACAATCACATGACGCCCGCTCCCGCCCATACTCGGCTCAATTCGCCAGCAAGATGCCGCGGCGGCGCATGGGCAGCCGCATGGCCAGGCATCTGCAAGGAACGGGCGATCGAAAGGGAGAAAACTATGGACCAGGCAGTCGCCATCCATCCGTCGGTCGATAACGGGATCGTGCTGGGTTCCGCTGCGTTCACCGGCGGAACGCTGGTTTGCAAATGCGCCACCCGCCCCGTGCAGGTACGGATCGATGCCCAATCGGCGCATAACCACGCCTGCGGCTGCACCAAATGCTGGAAGCCGGCGGGTGCGTTGTTCGCCGTGGTCGCGGTGGTGCCTCATGACAAGCTGACGGTCGTTGAAAACGGCGACAAGCTGACGATCGTGGACCCGTCGGCAACCATCCAGCGCCACGCCTGCCGGGAATGCGGCGTGCACATGTTTGGCCGAATCGAGAACACCAAGCATCCATTCTACGGCCTGGATTTCATCCATACCGAATTGTCGGCGGAACAGGGCTGGTCGGCGCCGGAATTCGCCGCTTTCGTTTCGTCGATCATCGAGGCGGGCGCCGATCCGGCCAACATGGGCGCCGTGCGGGCCCGGTTACGGGAACTCGGGCTGGAACCGTATGACTGCCTGTCGCCGCCGTTGATGGACTTCATCGCCACGCATATTGCCAGGCAGACCGGCATGCTGAACCACTGAGATCTGCATATCGTGAGGAACTGACATGGATATCCGTGCAGCCGTGGCATGGGAGGCCGGAAAGCCTCTGTCGATCGAGACCGTTCAGATCGAAGGCCCCAAAGGAAACGAAGTGCTGGTCGAGATCAAGGCGACCGGCGTTTGCCACACCGACAAATACACCCTGTCGGGCGCGGACCCGGAGGGCATCTTTCCGGCCATCCTCGGCCACGAAGGCGCCGGCATCGTGGTTGATGTCGGACCGGATGTCCGCAGCCTGCGGAAGGGCGACCATGTCATTCCGTTGTACACGCCCGAGTGCCGCGAATGTAAATCCTGCACCAGCCGCAAAACCAATCTGTGCACCTCGATCCGCGCCACCCAGGGCAAGGGATTGATGCCCGACGGCACAACACGGTTCTCGAAAAACGGCAAGCCGATCTATCATTACATGGGGTGCTCGACCTTCGCCAATTATACCGTCATGCCGGAGATTGCTCTGGCCAAGGTGCGCGACGACGCGCCGTTCGACAAAATCTGCTACATCGGGTGCGGTGTTACGACCGGCATCGGCGCGGTGATTTTCACCGCCAAAGTGGAGCCTGGTGCCAACGTCGTGGTGTTCGGGCTCGGCGGCATCGGCCTCAATGTCGTCCAGGGTGCCAGGATAGCCGGCGCCGACATGATCGTCGGCGTCGACATCAATCCGGGGCGTGAGGAACTGGCGCGGAAATTCGGCCTGACCCATTTTGTCAATCCCAGCGAGCTTCAGGGTGATCTCGTGGCGCACCTGGTCGAACTGACCGGCGGTGGCGCCGATTACAGCTTTGAATGCGTCGGCAACACCACGCTGATGCGCCAGGCGCTGGAATGCTGCCACCGTGGCTGGGGTGTCTCGACCATCATCGGCGTGGCCGGCGCGGGGCAGGAAATCGCAACCCGTCCGTTCCAACTGGTGACCGGCCGGCGCTGGATCGGCTCCGCATTCGGCGGCGCGCGCGGACGCACCGACGTGCCGAAGATCGTCACCTGGTACATGGACGGCAAGATCAATATCGATGACCTGATCACCCATGTGATGCCGCTGGACAGGATCAACGATGCCTTCGACCTCATGGTCCGGGGCGAGTCGATTCGCAGCGTCGTCGCCTACTGACCGCGATGCTCACCGCCCGCAGTGAACAGCAGTGCTTCGGCGGCACAATTGGAACTTATGCCCATCTTTCCGTAGAGATCGGGGCGGAGATGCGATTCTCCGTCTATGCGCCGCCGCAGGCCAGGGCGGAGCGGCTTCCGGCGCTTTATTATCTTGCCGGGCTGACCTGCACCGAGGAGACCTTCATGGTCAAGGCCGGCGCCCTGCGCCTGGCGGCCGATCTCGGTCTGCTCCTGGTGGCGCCGGATACCAGCCCGCGCGGACTTGGGTTGCCGGGCGAAGACGACAGCTGGGATTTCGGCAGCGGCGCCGGATTCTATATCGACGCGGAAGCCGATCCCTGGCGCCGGAACTACCGGATGTACAGCTACGTCGCGCGGGAATTGCCGGACCTGGTTGAGCAACGCTTTCCCGCCCGTGCCGACCGGCGGGGGATCTTCGGTCATTCGATGGGCGGCCACGGGGCGCTGGTCGTGGCCCTCAGGAATCCCGATCGGTATCACTCGCTGTCGGCGTTTGCGCCGATTTGCAACCCGGCGGCGGTTCCCTGGGGCCAGAAGGCTTTCAGCCATTACCTCGGCCCCGACCGTCAGCGCTGGAACCAATGGGACAGCACGTTGCTGATGCGCAGCAAACCCTATCCCGGGGACATTCTCGTCGATCAGGGCCTGAGCGATCAGTTCCTGGACCGGGAACTTCGCCCCGACGCGCTGGAAGCGGCTGCCGCGGCAGCCGGCCAATCGTTGACTCTGCGCCGGCAGCCTGGCTATGACCATTCCTACTGGTTCATTCAAACCTTCATGGCCGATCACATGCAATGGCATGCTGACCGGCTGGCCGCCGCCCCGGTCGGACTGCAAGGTTGAGGCGCTTCTTTGCCGGCCGTCGCTGCCGAGGCTGCGGTTGGGCAAAAAGTGTGCCGCCACCATGAATAGCATGGAGGGTGGTCAGCCCGATGAGGTGCGGCGTATGCCGTGGGAAGTGGCAGCGTCAGCGCAACAAACAAGGGAATGGCTTGCATGCGGACCGGTCTGACGACACTGGCTCTGCTCGCCGTCGTCACCACGAATGCCGCGGCAGCGCCGCGCAACGCCGATCCGGACTGGCCCTGCCAGCAAGCCAAGGTCAGCGAATTATCGGTTGCGTCCACCTGGAGCGGCCCCGCGGTCGATCCCGCCGCCATCAACTGGCAGGAGAACAGGGCGGTGGCATCGCTGGTCGGGCTGATTACCCAAAGACGGCTGCCGCTGGACCAGGCCGGCGAGCGGATCGCCGAATTCGCCCGGGCGGCGGGGACGGACAAGAACCCCGCGCTACTGGCCGTCTTTGCGGGCGCCTTCGAGGTGCTGAACGGCGAGCGCACCAGGGTTCTGAACGGGCTCGACCGGTTTGGCCAGCGCCAGAAAGAGCTTGCGGAAAACCTGCGCCGGGATAGCCAGGAGCTTGGCGCCGCACAGGCAGCCACCCCGCAAGATGCGGCGAAGCTGGCGGATCTGACCCGGCGGCTGGCATGGGATTCCGATGTCTTCGAGTCACGGCGCCGGTCCCTGCGCTTTGCCTGCGACGTGGCGACGACGATCGAACAGCGCCTGTACGGTCTGGCAAAAGCCATCCAGCAGCAAATGGATTAACCCCAGACGCCAGCACCGTCGACCCGCTCCCGACGCGGCTGCACGATTCGCTCCGCCCCGGATCGGGCCCGACGCAGGATCACGGCGAGATCGGCACGCCCTGCTCATCGACGATGGGAACGCCGTAGTCGATGAGGAGTTTGTTGATGGCGGGTTGGTTCTCGGCGATCAGCCGGTTGAGCGTGCGCTTCCATTCCTGATCGCTGTGCCGCACGCCCATCGAGATGCGGAAATCCATCCTCGCGGCCTGTTCGTGCAGCAGCGGGACGACGGTGAGCGGGACCGGGGAATGCTTGGCGTAGTAGCCGGCGATCGGCCCCCACAGCACACCGGCATCGATGCTGCCGGCGGCGATCTCGTCGATGACCGCCTTCGGCGGCGCGTCATAGCGCGTGTCCACCATCAGCGGAAACGACCTTGCGTCGCCGATCAGCCCGTTTCGCGCAAGGATCGTCGCCGGGGGGGTGCCGGCGATCAGGCCGATATGCTTTCCCTTCAGCCGCGGATCGGCGAGCGTCTCGACGCCGTCAAGACCGGTGCCGGGTCGCACCACCAGCACATAGAATGCGTGATAGTACGGGTTGGTGGTTTGCACCAGATCGTCGCCCTGGGCATCGCCCATGATGACGTTGCATTTGAGCGCGTTCAGCGTCGCCCGCACGAAGCCGGTAACGCGCGGGAAATAGGTGTACGCAACCGTTTTGCCGAGCTTGGCTGCGAACATCGCGGCCAGCCTATTTTCGAAACCCTCACCGGCCGCGTTGGAAAACGGCATGCTGCGCGGATCGGCACAGACACGGAATACGGTCGGGTCGACCAGTTCCACCGAGGCGCCAAGCCCCGGCGCCTGGGCCCGCACGCCCGTCGCCAGCAGGCCGAGCATCACCCCAACTGCGGCGACCCGCCGACGGTCCGGACGATGCCGCGACAGCGTGTCGCTCATTGCTGCGGGCTCCCGCGCCTCTCCTGCAACCGCGTTTCCATCACTGCATGCAGTCGTCTTCCGCGACGCTGAACGCAACCGGTTTCGGCTCGTGGTCGGCAGGACGACCGCGCCCGATGGCGCCGTTGGATCGAGCGCGCAGATAGACGTAGATCGCGTCAAGGTAGCACATGACGTTCTTGTTGTCGCCGAGCGCCGGCATCACCAGATCCTGTGAAGCGGACACGTCTTTTTTGCCGCCGGCCACGGTTTGGAGCACGTCGACGTAGCTGAGGGTCTTGAGGGAGTTGACCAGCGCCGGCCCGTAGGACGAGCCCAGCCCGTCAGGGCCGTGGCAGCGCAGGCAGTTCGCCGAATAGCGGACGAAGCCGACGTAGCTGTAGAAATCGACTTTTCCGTCCTTGTCGACCTTGTAGGTTGGGTTGCCGTCTTTGTCGGCGTATTTGCCGTCTTCCGAACTCACCGCCGTCGGGTCGCCGGAGCCGTCGGCGCGGGCGATGCCGGCCAGCAGGAATGGTGTCGCACAGATCGCCGTGAAGACACGAAATAAAGGGGCCACGCCAGTTGTCCTCGGTCGCGGTCTGAAAGAAGTCCGGCGCCGGGTTTGTCGCCGCGGCGCCGCTCCGACGAACAGACGGTCCCGGCGCGCCTCAGTTCTTCGGCAGCGCAAAGACCGTCAGCGTCCCGCCGAGAGACGTGTAGTCGTTGAGGGCCGCATAACCGCCGACCGCGCCAAGACCCGCATGCGGGTCGGTCAGGCCGGCAGCGAGACCGATGCCCGCCCAGCCACCGACCCCCGACAGCACCGCAACGTATTGCCGGCCACCATGCTCGTAGGTCATGACGTTGCCGATGATGCCAGACGGGGTCTTGAACCGGTAAAGCTCCTTGCCCGTGACCGCATCGACCGCCTTCAGATAGCCCTCCAGCGTGCCATAGAACACCACGTCACCGGCGGTCGCGAGGGCGCCCGACCATACGGAGAATTGCTCCGGCAATGACCAGACGATCTTGCCGGTGCGGGCATCCCAGGCGATGAAATTGCCCATGTTCGTCTCGCCCTGGGGCGGGAACATGGAAAGAGTCGCGCCGACATAAGGCTGCCCCGCGGTGTAGGACACGCGGAACGGCTCATAATCCATACAGACATGGTTGGTTGGTACGTAGAGAAGTCCGGTCCGCGGCGAGAAGGCCGACGGCTGCTGATCCTTCGACCCAAGCGCGGCCGGGCAGATGTTCTTGCTGTTGACGTCTTCGCCGTTGTGTTCGGTGGAATACTGCGGCACAACCAGCGGGCGGCCATAGGTCGGGCTTTTCGGGTCCATGTCGACCTTGGATGCCCAGTTCACCGCGGGATCGAATTTGGCGGCAACAAGCAGTTCGCCGGTGTCGCGGTCGAGCGTGTAGGCGAAGCCGTTGCGGTCGGGATGCACCAGAATATGCCGCATCTTGCCGTCGATCTCCTGGTCGATCAGCACCATTTCGTTGACGCCGTCATAGTCCCACTCGTCATGCGGGGTCATCTGATAGACCCATTTCGCCATGCCGGTGTCGGCATCGCGGGCGAAGATGGTCATCGACCACTTGTTGTCGCCAGGCCGCTGCTTGGGGTTCCAGGTGGACGGATTGCCGGAGCCGTAGAAGATCAGGTTCGTCCGCGGATCATAGGACTTCCAGCCCCAGGTCGCGCCGCCGCCGATCTTCCACTGGTCGCCCTGCCAGGTCTTGAGGCTCGAATCCGCCCCGATCGGCTTGCCGAGCGCCATGGTGTTTTCGGGATCGACCTTCATTTCGGAGTTGGGGCCGACCGAATAGGCGCGCCAGATTTCCTTGCCATCGGCTGTCGAGAACGCCGCGAACCAGGCATGCACGCCGAACTCGCCGCCGGACACGCCGACATAGACCTTATCCTTGACGACCAACGGGGCATCGGTGCCTGTCGCCCCCTTGCTGGGATCGTCGGTCTTGACCGACCACACCGGCTTGCCGGTCTTGGCGTCCAGCGCCACGAGCGTGGTATCGGCCTGGTGCAGGAAAATCTTGCCGTCGCCAAAGGCCAGCCCGCGATTGACGGTGTTGCAGCACATGACGGGGATAACGTTGGGGTCCTGCTTTGGTTCATACTTCCACAGAATCTTGCCGTCGTTATTCAGGTCGAGGGCAAAAACCGTGTTGGGAAATGGCGCATGCACATACATCACGTCGCCGATGACGAGCGGGGCGCCTTCATGGCCACGCAGAACGCCGGTCGAGAACGTCCAGGCGACTTGAAGATGATCGACGTTCTGACTGGTGATTTGGCTGAGGGTGGAATAGCGCTGGCCATTCAGGCTTCCCGCCGGCGTGGTCCAGTCCTTGCCGCTGCCAGGGGCGGCGTTGCCGTGCGTGCTTCCGCCTTGCTCGGGTTCCGGCGCCGCGAACAGGTCGAAGAACGCGTGCAGAGCGCCGCCGGGCGGTGACGGATGGCCTTGCGCCATGGCGCAAGGCGCTATCAAAGCCGATGACAGAACAGCGTTGATCGCCCAAAGTCCCTTATGAGACATTCTTTTCATTTGCTACTCTCCCTTCGTCAATTGGCGAATGGGCTGGCCAGGAATGGTTTTTGTTCGTCAAGCCAGCCAGTAACCCGATCGGGAAGAAGCGTCCGGCAGCCTGACGACAGCACCAGCCCAAAGGGTCGGAGCGAAACCGCCCTCGTCGTTAAATCCGCTGGCGCGCTGTCTTCAAGGTCATACCTGTCCTCCCAATCACAGGTTGCCGAGAAGCCGGATGTTGCGAAAGCCTATGATGGCGGCGCCGTTCGCGCAACTGGTTTATCGAGACGAGCATCTGACATCTCGCTGACCGGCAATGGTTCTCTGTAAAAGAACGTCACGCCCCTTGCAGCAACGCGAATGCTGCACCGCCATAAATAGTATGAAGAGCGCAATATTTACACTGACAACAAATTGATCAACCTCCCCTGTTTACGGGGCGGACGGCGGCTGGCCGGCGACCATTCCGGCGCGGTCCGTACGTCATCCTCGCATTGTGCGGCTGGCGGGCACGACGCCATGCCGGCATCGTTCGCACGCGGTTCACCTGCGCCCGCCACGGCCGCTCAAAGCGATCCGCCGGCAAACACCGCCAGGGCGGCAGCAGTTCAGAAGCAGGTGAAATCCGCCTCCGCCTGAGCCTCCTCAAGCTGTCTGAGGATGGTGCTGCTGACCGGGATGCGGAACTCCTGTGCCAGGTAGCCGCCGGCACTGCGCATGCGCAGAATGGTCTCCGCCTTCTCGTATTCGCCGTAGGGGACCGCCGATGCGATCACGTCGATCGCGCAGGCGCATCGCCGCAGCGCGTCCTGGGTGCGGCCGTTGGTGTTCATGCAGGCGAATACGTATTCCGCACGCGCGGCCGTCGGATAGTCGTTCACCCCGCCGGCGGTGTTCTGCTGAGCTCGCCCTGCCGTCGGCCCTTGCGCATGGGCAGCGACGCCGGCCAGCATGAGGCTCATGACGAGGAGGTGAGCACGTCGTGTCATGACGATCCTTTCCGCCGGCAACCGGGCTGGTTCGCCTCGGCCTTTCCGCGCGTCCGGCGCATTTTCCGTCCTGGCAGGCGCAGGGCAATTCCTCTGACCTGACGCTTTTGTGAGCACGCACGGGCTACCGGAGCGTGGAGGTATCGGCCTCGACCTGGACTGTCGAGCCGTCCGCCTGGAACTGCTTGAGGAAGGCGATGACATCCCTGACCTTCGCGGGATCCTTGATGCCGATGAAGGTCATCCTGGTGCCTTTCACGACGGCCTGCGGGCTGGCGAGGTATTTTTGCAGCGTCGGCTCATCCCAAGTAATGCCGGAGGTTTTATTGGCATCCGAGTAGTCGTATCCGGGATAGCTTCCGGCCTTGCGGCCGACCACGCCGTTCAGCACCGGCCCGAAGGCGATCTGCGCATTCTGGCCGATCTGATGGCAGGCGCGGCAGACAACGAATGTCTTTTCGCCCGCCGCCGCATCCTGCGCCGCGGCGGGGCCCGAAGCGGGGCCTGCGAGCGACAAAATGATGAGAACCCAACGCGTCATTGAACCTCCCCGATCGTCCTGCAGTCGGACACATACCGCCGGCCTGCGTCGGCCGTGCGTTGTCAGCCGCGCAGGTGGCAGGGGGTCGGGTCAATCGGACGAAACTGCGCATTAATCCGGCAGCGCGTCTGAAGATCGCACCGGGAGGGGAAGAAAACCTGTTCACGAGCGCTGCAAGCATCCTGTCGCGGGAGCGTATGCTTGTCCACCGTCTCGCGCGCATTGCGGAGCTTCAGCGCGACATACAAGTTTCCGTCATCTGCACGATGCCATGGCGCTCAGCGGGGCTGGGCGGTCAGTGGGCGTGCGATGACGCGGCGGGCGGGGTCAGAGGCTCTTGCCTTCCTGCTCCGGCCAGGCGCAGCGCCATCTGGCGATCCGGTCATTCGGATGCTCGCCCACCCACTGCGCGAGATAGGGCTGCGCCTGCATCATGCAGGTGGCCAGGGAGCCATGCGCTTCGATCAGGAAATGCTTTTCTGAACACGTCTCCGAGCCCAGCAGGGAACACACCACGACAATCAACTCGACCAGGCTCATGTCAGTTTCCACCTTATCGGATCGGCCATATCACACATAAAGAGTAGGCAAAAATATGTGCCGCAATAATCGTGCCAACAAACATCGAAGCCAGTCTGCAACACGCCTGCCGCGCAACCGCGCGACCCGTGACCAGGTGGCAAGGAGCCGCCGGACGGTATGCAGGCGATTCCCCTGCGCAGGGAGGGTCCGGTTGTTGACCTTTCGCAAGCGCCGCTGGTATCGTCGCCCGCCAATAAATACGAACATGACGGAGGAAAAAATGTCCTGGCAAACCCCCAAAATCGTTGAGATCGCCCTGGGCGCGGAGATCAACTCCTACGCCTGCGCGGGCCTGAAATAGGTCTGCGCCGTATGCCCCGGGCAAAGCCCGGGGCGGCTTCGCGCGCGATCGCCTGGCTTGCTGCGCGATCGCCTGGTCGAACGTCACGCGAGCGGGCAGCATGCGGGCGGTGGTACTTGGTGCGGCCGCGGGCGGCGGGTTCCCGCAGTGGAACTCGAACGCCGATGCCTGCCGGCGCGCCCGTGCGGGCGATCCTGCGGCGCGCGCCCGTTCCCAGGCGTCGCTGGCGGTCAGTGCGGAGTCCGCAAACTGGTTCCTGCTGAACGCCTCGCCCGATTTGCGCCAGCAGATCGCCGCCTCGGTCTTTCTGCATCCGCGGCACGGCCTGCGCTCCTCCCCCATCGCCGGCGTGGTGCTCACCGGCGGCGACGTTGATGCGATCGCCGGCCTGTTGACCTTGCGCGAACGCCAGCCGTTCACCGTCTATGCGACCGCTCGCATCCACGCCGTGCTGGAGGCCAATCCGATCTTCGACGTGCTCGCCCGCGACATCGTGGCCCGCCAGATCGTGCCGGTCGGCCAGCCTGTGGCCCTGGACCTGCCCGGTGGCGGCGCCAGCGGGCTGACGCTCGAACTGTTCCGCGTTCCCGGCAAGCTGCCGCTCTACCTCGAACGCCAGGGCGAAACGCCGGAGATCGCCGAGACCGACGACACCGTTGGCGCGGCGATCAGCGATGGCCGGCACCGGTTGTTCTTCATCCCCGGCTGCGCCGCGATGACCGGAGGGCTCGCCAGCCGGTTGCGCGGCGCCGATGCGGTGTTCTTCGACGGCACCCTGTGGCGCGACGACGAAATGATCCGCGCCGGCACCGGCACGAAAACCGGGCTGCGCATGGGGCACATGAGCGTCAGCGGCCCGGACGGCACGATCGCCGCCTTCGCCTGGCTCGGCGTGCGACGCAAGGTCCTGCTGCACATCAACAACTCCAACCCCGTGCTGTCCGACGGCACGCCGGAACGCGCGGCGGTCGAGGCGGCCGGGTGGGAGGTCGCCTTTGACGGACTGGAGATAGACCTGTGATCCCCCCTGCGATGACGGCGGATGCGTTGGAAGCGGCACTGCGGGCCATCGGGGCGAAGCGCTACCACAATCTGCATCCGTTCCACCGCCTGCTGCACGGCGGCAGGCTGAGCCGTGGCCAGGTGCAGGCCTGGGCGCTGAACCGCTATTACTACCAGAGTCACATTCCGGCGAAGGACGCCACAGTGCTGGCCAGGCTGCCAACGCCCGACCTGCGGCGGGAATGGCGGCGCCGGCTGGAAGACCATGACGGCGACCGGCCCGGCACCGGCGGAGTTGAGCGCTGGCTGAAACTGGCCGAAGGTGTCGGGCTGGACCGCGCCGCGGTCGAATCCAACGCCGGGCTGCTGCCGGCCACCCGCTTCGCCGTCGATGCCTATGTCGCTCTGGTGCGCGACCGGTCGATCCTGGAGGCCATCGCCGCATCGCTGACCGAACTGTTTTCGCCCAGCATCATCGCCGAGCGCGTCGCCGGCATGCTGGCCCATTACGACTTCATCACGCCGGAAACCCTCAGCTATTTCGCCCCGCGGCTAACCCAGGCGCCGCGCGATTCCGATTTTGCCCTTGCCTATGTCCGCGCACACGCACGCACCAATGACCAACAGGCCGCCGTGCTGGCGGCGCTGCGTACGAAATGCGATATCCTGTGGGCGCAGCTCGATGCCTTGCATCACGCCTATGTTTCCCCTGGTCTCATTCCGCCCGGCGCCTTCGTTCCCGACGACCGGGCATGACTGACGAAGCCGCCGTCCCGGCCTTCGCCGTCGGCGTGAAATTCCGCTTCGATCGCGTGCGCGACGGCTGGGTGGTGCTGGCCCCCGAACGGGTGTTCGTGCCGGACACCCACGCGGTGGAAATTCTGCGCCTGGTCGACGGGCAGCGCAGCCTCGGCGCCATCATCGACGCCCTCGCCGCCCGGTTCGATGCGCCGCGCGACGTGCTGGCCCGCGATGTGGCCGGCCTGCTGCACGACCTGGCGGACCGCGGAGCGATCCGGCTTTGACCGGCGAACGCGCCGAGCCGCCGCTGGGGCTGGTTGCCGAACTGACGCATCGCTGCCCCTTGCAATGCCCCTACTGCGCCAACCCGCTCGACCTGGCGCGCGCCAGCAGCGAACTGGACACCGAAACCTGGCTTCGCGTGCTCGACCAGGCGGCTTGCCTCGGCGTGCTGCAACTGCATTTCTCCGGCGGCGAACCGACCGTGCGCAGCGATCTGGAGGTGCTGGTGCGGCGCGCCTCCGGGCTGGGGATGTACAGCAACCTCATCACCTCCGGGGTGCTGCTCGATGCGGCGCGGCTGCACGCGCTGGCGGGCGCCGGGCTCGATCACGTCCAGCTCAGCCTGCAGGACGTGGAGCCGGGCAATGCCGACCGCATCGGCGGATTTTCCGGTGGCCACGCCGAAAAGCTGGCGGTGGCGCGGCGGGTGCGCGCGGCCGGGCTGCCGTTGACGTTGAACTTCGTGGTGCACCGGCAGAACCTCGAACGGGTAGCGGACATGATCGCCCTCGGCGCGACGCTCGATGCCGGCCGCGTCGAAATCGCCCACGTGCAGTACTACGGCTGGGCGTTGGTGAACCGTGATGCGCTGGTGCCCACCCGCGCGCAGCTCGACACGGCCACCGGGGTTGTTGAGTCGGCGCGCGCGCGCCTGCGCGGCCGCATGGTGATCGACTACGTCGTGCCGGACTATTACGCGATGCGGCCGAAAGCGTGCATGGGCGGTTGGGGCCGGCGCATGATCACCGTCACCCCGGCCGGCCGCGCGCTGCCGTGCCATGCCGCGGAGAGCTTGCCGGGGCTGGCGTTTCCCGCAGTGACCGAAACGCCGCTCGCCGCCATCTGGCAGGACGCGCCGGCCTTCGTGCGGTTCCGCGGCACGGATTGGATGCCGCCTCCGTGCCGGTCGTGCGACCAGCGCGAGATCGACTGGGGCGGCTGCCGCTGCCAGGCTTTTGCCGTCACCGGCGATGCCGCCCGGACCGACCCGGCCTGCGCGATGGCGCCCGACCACGCAACGATGATCGCCGCCGCCGCGGCGAGCGCCGCGCCGCCACCGGGCTTCATCTATCGCCGCCACCGGCGCGGCACGGAGCCGGCCCGGCAACCGGCCACGCCGCAACCGGCGGTCGGCGGGCAAACACAATGATCGCGGGCATGACAGCAACCGATTGCACGGTGGCGGCGGATATTTTGGCGTTACGCCAAATCCGCAGGGTTGTTCGAAGGGGATCGCGCCATGCGCATGACAAGGAGGGCCGCGTCCATGCTGGCGGCTGCCGCGCGCTGCGGCGCCGGCTTCGCAGCCGAAGCGACAGACCGCTTCTTTGTCAGCAACCTGAACACCTTGCCTGATTTCGCCGGCGCCGTCCTCGCCCCCGCCGGTTCGCAGATCCGGGGGCCAAATGAGGCGCCGAATGACAGAGCCCGCAGCCTCGACGTGGCCGAATGCCTGACCGTCACCGCCATCGCCGCAAGCCGTTTCGATGCGAAACTGCAGACCAGGACCCGGCAAACCTGCATCAAGCGCTGCGTCAGCCTGATCCGCGAGACGACGTGCGACATGCGCGACGCCGATATCGCCGACTGCCGGCCATGACCGCCCCCTGTCCGGCGCGGCCGGCGGAGCCGGATACCGCATGATGGCGACGCGCGGCCGGTCGCCGGACCGGACCATGCCATCGCGCGATTGGAAAACGGCCGGGGCCGGGGACCGGCGGTGCGGCAGCCTGGGGAGCGTGCCGTTGCGTCTCGTCGCGGAGAACCCGCTGCGGCTCCGCCGGGCCGGCCACGGCTCGGACCGCCGGCTGCTGCTGCTGTTCGGCGCGACGTTGGTGGTGGCGCATGCGGTGGCCGCGCTGGCGCTGGTCGCCTGGCCCGGCGAAACCGCCCCGCCGGCAGCGTCCCGCGACTGGGCGGTAACGCTGGAGCCGGCGCCGGAACCGCCCGCCATCGCGCCTGCGCCACCTTTGCCGGCTCCCGCCGGGGAACCGCCGCGGGAAGCGTTCACGCCGCCTGAGGCGAAGCCCCAGGTGCCGCTGGCAACACAGGCGCCGCCACACCCGCCAACACCGCTCCGCCATGCCGGTCTCCACGCGCCACCGGCGGAGCGGCGCCCGCCTGCCCGTCCGGCCGAAAGTGAGCGCGCAACGGTCGCGACGGCGCGGCCGGTCCCGCAGGACGCCCCGCTGGTGGTGCCCGCGCTGGTGCCGCCGCGTCCGGTCGCCGGCATGCAAGGCAACCGGCCGCCAGCCTTTCCCGAGCGCTCCCGCCAGCGGCGCGAACAGGGACGCGTGCTGCTGCGGGTCGATGTTTCGGCCGATGGTGTCGCCGTTTCCGTCGCGGTGGCCGAGAGCAGCGGATACAAGGCGCTGGATCAGGCCGCGGCGGCCGCGGTGCGGCAGTGGCGGTTCGTCGCCGCCACGCGCGGCGGTACGGCGGTCGCCGCGGTGGCCGAGGTGCCCGTGCAGTTTACCCTGGCGGAGTAGCGGGCGGCGGCAAGCCGGGCCATCACCGTCACGGGCGTGAACGACGCATGACCAAATGTCCGGCGAGCCTGCCGGGGATCGGCCCGCGCCCCCTGCTGCCCGGCCTGGCCGCCGAGCAGGCGACGCACTGCCGGACCGCCGGCTGCCGCCGGCGACCAGGACGGCGATTGGGTGCCCAACGACGACGCCGTGCTGGGCGAAACCGGCGCCGGCCAGATGGCGGCGTTCAGCGGCCAACCCGGCGCATGGCAGGTCGGGACGCTCACGGAATGCGCCGCCGGCCCGTCGCAGCAATTCGCCATCGCCCCCTGGCCGCTCTTATTCAGGGCATGACAGGGAGTCGCTGGCGGGTCGCGTAACGTGCTGAGAGCGTTCAAGAATTGGGTGTCGAGTTGATCCTGTCCAGGGGCGCGCACCAAGCCTCACCGGGCATGCCCGACGATACGATCTTGCCGTTCAGCTTTCCAGCCATCGGCCGCAAGCAGATGCGAATGGCACGCGCAGTTGCGTCGATATCGGTGCGCCAATGCGACAGCAACGCGCTAAAAAGCGGTACAGAACTGTTTACCAGTGACCCACCACGATATGGCCTAAATGAAATACCATCTTCGGGCAGCTTCGCGTCCTGCCTCCGATACTGCGCGACAAGGGCGTGATCGGCACGGCGTTGCAAGGTCCGGGTTGATCCGCCTCCGCCATCATGGTATCGGCTGAACGTCGCAACGGAGAATATGATTTCTTGTTATATTTCCGTATCATGCGCGGTGCCGGCAGTAATCACCTTGGGGTGGCATGGCGCCGCGCCCCCGCGGGCGGAGATGACGGATGCGGATTGCGGTCATCGGTTCCCGCGGCATCGGGTCCGACTATGGCGGCATCGAGCGTATGCTGGATGAACTCTGTCCCCGGCTTTGCCGCCTCGGGCACGAGGTCGACGTTTTCTGCCGCCCGGACGCGCGCCCCGAATTGCAGGCCGGCTTGCGCACCATCCCGGTGCCGGCAATTCCGGGCAAGCACCTCGACAACATCAGCCGCAGCGTCGTTTCGCTCGTCCAGGCAGTCGGGCGGTACGATATCATTCATTTTCATGCCGTCGGACCCGGCATTCTCTCGGCACTGACGCGGCTTGCCGGCCAGCCGTCGCTGGTGACGATCCACGGACTCGACGCCCGGCGCGACAAATGGGGCTGGGCCGCGCGAGGCTGTCTGACCGCGGCCGAGCAGACACTGGTGGGTTGCGCGACCGGCATTACTGTGGTGTCGGAAACGCTGCGCCGCTACTTTCTGGAGCGGTACGATATCCGTGTGACCTTCATACCCAATGGCGTGGCGCAGAAGCCGGCGGTCGCGCCGGGTGCGTTCCTCGCCGCCGAGGGGCTGGCGCCGCAGCGTTATGTCCTGTTCGCCAGCCGCCTGGTGCCGGAGAAAAGCTGCCACGATCTGATCGACGCCTTCGCGCGCCTGCGCACGGATATGCGCCTGGTGGTGGCCGGCGGGTCGGGCAGCCCGGACTATATCGCCGCGCTGCGGGCGCGCGCCGATCCCGCCCGCGTCATTTTCGTCGGGCATCGGACCGGGGCCGAACTGGCCGAACTGTTCAGCAACGCGTTTCTGTTCGTCCTGCCATCGTATATCGAGGGCATGTCGATGGCCTTGCTGGAGGCGCTGGCTTATGGTCTGCCGATGCTCACCAGCGACATTCCGGAGAATCGCGCGGTGCTGGGCGGCCACGGCACGTATTTCGCGCCGCGCGACATCCCGGGCCTCGCGCGGGCGCTGCAAAGCCTGATCGAAACGCCCGGCGGCGCCGGGGCGGTCGCCCTGCGGTTGCGTGCGCTCGCCCTTCCCGGCTGGGACGCGGTGGCGCAACGTTATGACGCGGTCTACCGGAATTTGCGGCACGGATCCCAGGTCGCGGACGCAATGTTGGCCGGGTCCGGCCGGTGATCCGGCACATCGCCGCCGCCTGCCGGGGCCGGCTGGCGCATCTGGCCGAGCTGTTCGACCGCGCCGCCATGCTGGTGCTGCTGGCGCGCGTGCTGCAGAACTTCAATGGATTTCTGCTCTCGGTCCTGCTCGTGCGCAATTTCGGCCTTGCCGCCGCCGGCACCCTCGCCATGGCGACGGTCGGCGTCGTCGTGCTGGCCCTGCTCGGCACGTTCGGCCTGATCTACACCCTGCCGCGCATCGCGGTGCCGCTGGCGCAACGCACCACGCTCGGTTTTCTCGCCGCCCTCGCCAGCGTGCCGCTGAGCCTGCCTGCCATCGTGCTGCTGGGCGTTTGCACCGGCGTGTCGGCGCAAGAGGCGAGCGCAATCATCCTGTTCGCCCTCGGCGGCACGTTCTTCGCCCAATGCAACATCGCCAATGCGCTGCAGGTGCTGCACGGCAGGCCGGAACAGACGGTGATCCAGCCGGTGGCCAACCTTATCGGCCTCGGCCTCGCCGCCGCCTTCGCGCCGTCCCTGGTCGTGTTCGCAGCGATCCTTGCCGTATGCCGCCTCGCCGGCACGCTGGCCGCCTTCCTGGTGCTGCCGCGGGCGCCGATGCGCCTCGGCGACGCCATCGGCCATGCCGGCGCGTCGTTGCGGTTCATCACCGCGGACGCGATCAATCTTGGTGCCGACCAGCTCACCGTGCTGGTGGTGTCCACCCTGATCAGCCGCGGCGAGCTGGGCCTGCTGGGTCTTTGCCGGCAGTTGCTGACCGTCAGCGACACGCCCGGCTGGTCGCAGATGCAGGCCGATTATCCGGCGCTGGTGACCGACCCCGCCCGGGCCACGCCCGCGGTCCGGCGCAAGATGCTGTGGCTCGGCCCGGTCTGCGGCCTGGGGGTCGCGCTCGCGGCGGTCCCCCTCGCGCTCTGGGGCTATGGCGTCAGTGGACTGGCGCTGCTCGGGCCGCTGATCCTGTGCAGCGTGCCGTGGCGTTATTTGTTGTGCGTGCAGGATGTCTGGCTGCGCGCCGTCGGGGCGGCCCGCCGGGCGAATAGCGTCTCGGTGCTGCGCTGCGTGCTCGGCTTGCTGCTGGTGCCAGGGGGCGCGCTGGCCGGCAGCCTGGTGGTTGGTCCGGCCTTCGCCGGCGGCGCGCTGGGGGCCGTCATCGGCATGATGCTGCACACCGCCGCCAGCACCTGGATCACCGGCCGGGCGGCGGCGCAACTCGGCTATCCCAACCACGCGCCGCGGCCGGTCCGGCCCGCCGCCGCCCGGCCGGTGATCCAGGTGCTGGCGGCGGAGGCACTCCACGCAGCGACAGCACACCAATCCTGCGCACAGGATGGTGCGCCGGCGCTGTCGGTTGTCATCCCGGCCTATAATGTCGCGCCCTATATTGCCGCTGCGGTGGAGTTGGCGCTCGACCAGAGCTTCACCGACCTTGAGGTCATCGTCATCGATGACGGCTCGACCGACGCCACCCCTTCGGTGCTTGCGGAGTTGCAACGCCGGCGCGCCGACCCGCGGCTGCGCATCGTGCGCCAGGACAACAAAGGCCTCTCGGGCGCCCGCAACAGCGGCATCCGCCTGGCGCGGGGGGCGCTGATCGGCTTTCTCGACGGCGACGATCTGTGGCGGGCGGAAAAGGCGGCGCAGCACGTCGCGGCCTTCGCGCAGGCGCCCGGGCTGGGCATCAGCTTCAGCCACTCGGAGTACCTCACCGACGATGGCAAGCCGACCGGCAGCCTGCTGATTGCCGGCGCCGCCGCGCCGAGCCTGCATGCCATGATCCGGCGCAATCACATCGGCAATGGATCGACGCCGGTGGTCCGCCGCGCCTGCTTCGAGCTTGCCGGGGTGTTCTGCGAGGACCTGCATAGTTG
The DNA here is from genome assembly GCA_963714255.1 of uncultured Alphaproteobacteria bacterium. Taxonomy (GTDB): domain Bacteria; phylum Pseudomonadota; class Alphaproteobacteria; order Acetobacterales; family Acetobacteraceae; genus Rhodovastum. Next base: position 307,723 of record CAVQNU010000006.1, on the reverse strand, counting down.
CGAAGACTACGAAATGTGGTGCCGCATCCTGTGCGAAACGGAATACCGCGCCGAGCTGGTGCCGCTGCCGCTCACCTTCTACCGGTTGCGCGGCGCCAGCCTGTCGTTCAATTTCCCCAAATTCCTCGCCAATGCCGACCGCGCCATGGCGCTGCTGCGGGCCCGCATGCCGTATCTGCCGGCGCGCGTGCTGCGGGCGGGGCATGCCGAACACTACCGCATTGCCGCCTGGAAGGCGGTATCGACCGGACAGACACGGACGGGACTGCGGCTGCTCGCCCGCGCCGTGCGGCTGCGGCCCGCCCTGCTGCTGGTGGACTGGCGCGCCGGCGGCACGTTGGCGGGCGCGCTGTTGCCGCCCCAGGTGCGGGCTTGGCTTGCACGGGTGGTCAGGGCAAGGAAGCAAGGCCAGGGCGCTGCCCTGGACCCGCCAGGTGGCGGCGGCCCCCTGGACCCCGAAACTTCAAAGCTCTTGGACCGCTTTATTCAATACGGCGCACCCGTGGAGGGGGGCTCCACCCGCGGCGTTGTGGGGGGGCCGTGGTAACTGACACGCGGGTCAGCCGGGACAAACTTACCCTTCAGTCGGATTTTCTTGCTGCAGCGTCGCCCGGACCGTTTCAAAGTATTCGTCGGCATAGCTCGCTGCTTCGGCGTGCACGTGCACCTCGTGGCTTCCCGGCTCCGATTCGAGTTTGAACCTGTTATGCACGCGCGCCTGGAGCTCATCCAGACATGCGGCCGGCGAAGAGTGCATGCGAGCCACTTCAATAAGTAATTCCTTTAAAATATGATCGAGCGCGATCCGCTTGCCCGCAGCCTTCAGTCGGGCATTATACTCAGGGCTTCCATACCAAACCATGTTTTGTTCCTTTCACTTAACGTTTGCCGTGATTTTCCGCAGGATTGGCTGCGGCACTTGCCCGTCCACAGCCATTATAACGATCATTGGCGCGCGACCCACCGGAAATACCGGTCGGCAGCGCCGGGTCCACCGAGACAATTCCCGAAACTCCACGCATCACTGTTCCAGCCGGTGCGGCGGCCGTGACCGGCCGTAGGTTTCGCTCGGCAAGAAATCCTTGGGAAGGATGATGGTGAAGGTGGACCCAAGTCCCTCCGAACTCTCGACAGCGATATTCCCACCGTGCAGATGCACGACCGTTGCTACGAGAAACAAACCGACACCGGTTCCGTGAAAGCCGGTTACGTTGCTGCCGCGATAATATCGCGCAAATATCTGCGTCCGATCCTGCTCCGGAATCCCGAGGCCGTGATCCTTGATGACGATCGACGTTGCGTCTGCGGATTGCGAAGCGTAGATTTCAATATCGGCGCCCTCCGGGGAATATTTTATCGCGTTCGATATAATGTTACTGAATACCTGAAACAGCAACTGCGAATTGCCGCGCATCGGCAACCGCTCCGCCTCGAAATATTCCCGCACCTGCACGCCGGGCGACGTCTCCCGGTGCCAGCGGCACGCATCGCGCAACACCGCGCCCAGATCGATCTCCGCTGGCCGCAGCAGCAGATTAGCGTCGCCGTCGAGCAGCCGCGAGGTATCGACCAGATTGTCGATCAGCCGGACGATCCGCGCCACCGCCGCCCGCATCCTGGAGGCCCGCTCGACCACGTTGTCGCCGCGCAGCCGGTCGCGCAGGCTGATCAGACGCTGGGCCTGGCCGTCGATCTGGGTCAGCGGGGTGCGGAATTCATGCGTAACCATCGCCAGGAAGTTGCGCTGCACCTGGGTCACATTCTGTTCGTGCGCCAGTTGTTCTTCAAGAAGTGCCGCCTGCCGGGCAAGGCCGCACTGGCTTCGCGCCAGGTCGATCGCATTGTTGCGGAACACTTCAACCGCGCGCGCCATTTCGCCGATCTCGTCGGTCCGGCCGGTATGGCCGACTTCAATATCGGTGTTGTGCGCAGCCAGCTGGCGCATCGCCGCCCCCAGATCCAGCAGCGGGCGGGAAACCGAATTTCTGACCTTATAGATAACGAGAACGAGCATCAGGCCTGCCGCCAGCAGCCCCCCCCCCAGCAGCCAGCGCGCCCGCTCGTACGCGTGCACGGAGTGTTCGCTGGCCTCGGCTGCCCGCATCTCGTTGTAGCCGGTCAGCCGCCCAAGCAGGTCACTTGCCGAATTGTAGGTCGATCGCGACATCGCCCGGTAGAGTTCCCCCGCTTGCACAATGTGTCCGGCGGACAGCAGCGACGCGACGCGGTTGGCCAAGCTCTTGTAGGCGGCCCAGGCGGAACTGAATTTCCGGTAGAGGCCGGTTTCCTGCTCGTCATGGTGGATCCGCTCGTATCCTTGCTGGGCGCGGGTGATCTGCTGATCGAGCTGCTGGAGATCATGCAAGGCCCCGGCGCGCGCGGTTTCGTCCGATGCCAGCAGGATGTCGGCTTCCGCGGTGCGGTAATCCGAAGTGAAATTGTTCAGATCGCCGAGCAGCCTGGTATTGGGCAGCCAGCGGTCGCGCACGTCGGTCGATGCCTCATTCGACGTGCCCAGGCTCCAGACGCTGACGACGCCAAGACTGACGATGATGGCGAACAGCGCCAGGAAAAACAGCGACAGCCGGCCCCTGAGAGTTTGCCGGTATTTCACCGCGCTGGCGCCGTGATCTGCCGGGTCATCGCCGAACATGGCTCCCGCTCATCCCGGCCCGGCACACGCGCGCGGCGGCGCGGCGTGGGGCAGCGCCATGCAGCGCTGCCGTGGCGCGGACGGCGGATTTGACTGCCGAACGCCGCCAAGATAAGAAATTAGCCCGATTGGAGCGACCCAGGGCGGGATGCGCGTCGCCTCCCGGCGGTGGCGCTTGCGGGAATTGGGGTACCGATGGAGGTTCTGCGCCGGCACGTTCTTTGTGTTGACGACGACCGTGATACGGTTGGGCTGATCGCCGAAGAACTGGTGGACCGCGGCTTCAAAGCCAGCGTTGCCTATGACGGCGAGCAAGGGTTCCAGGCCATCCTGGAAAAACAGCCCGATATCGTGCTCGCCGACATCAGCATGCCCATCCTGTCCGGCTTTGCGCTGCTGGAACGGTTGATCGCCATTGCGCCGCGTTTCAGCAGCATGCCCTTCATTTACCTGACGGCCCTGTCCGATCGGGAGAACGAACTGAAAGGGCGCCAGCTTGGGGCGGACGACTATGTCACCAAGCCGGTCGATTTCGACATCCTGATAACCATCATCGTCGCCCGCCTGGCACGGGTGGCCCGGACGGCCATCTGGCCGCGGCGGGTCAACCTCACCGAGCGTGAAGTAGAGACACTGACCTGGGCCGCCCGCGGCAAGACGTTGGCGGAAATCGCCCAAATCCTTGGACTGACCAAGCGAACGGTCGATTTCCATATCGACAATGCCCGCGTGAAACTGAACACCACCACGCGGATGCATGCGGCAGTCAAGGCGGCGGCCGGCCAGTTGATCGAACCGTAGCACAACACGCCGCCTCAATCCTGCCTGCTGTTGCCTGGCTAGCGATGGTTCGGCTTGTTGCCGCCGGTCTTGCCCCCGGAGGGGCAGCCGATGCAGCCCGGGTTCTTCGTCGGCGCCCCCCCGATGGAGCTGGTGATCATCCCGGCCTTGGCGAAGCGACCGGTGCCGTTCGGGCCGACCGCGGAAGCCGGGGTCACACCGAGTGTGACCCAGCCGCCGAGCAGCACGAATACCAGCATGATACGTGCGAACATTTTCTGTGTTTCCTTTGCCGGCCATCAGACTTCGGGCGTCTCTGGCCCGAACAGCTTGGCGTCGCCGGTGGGAGTATCACTCTTGTTGAGGAACAACAAGCCGAAGGCCGGTACGACCACCAACAGCAGCAGCGGCCCGACCAGCATTCCGCCCACCACCACGGTCGCCAGCGGACGCTGCACCTGGCTGCCGATGCCGGTCGAAACCGCCGCCGGCAGCAGGCCGATGCAGGCCGACAAGGCCGTCATCAGCATGGGCCGCATGCGCTGGCTGGCGGCGCGGAACATCGATGCCTGCGGGTCGGCGCCGCTGCCCTGGCGCACCTGGTGATAATAGGTGAGCACCAGGATACCGTTCATGACCGACACGCCGAACAGCGAGATAAAGCCGATGGCGCCGGAGATGCTGAAGTCGAGCCCGGTGACCAGCAACGCCAGAATGCCGCCGGTGACCGCGAAGGGAATGCCCGACAAGGCCAGCAGGCTGTCGCGCAGCGAGTTGAACAGCACGTAAAGCAGCACAAGGATAATCGCCAGGCTGATCGGCACCGAAATGGCCAGGCGCTTCTGCGCCTGCTGCAGTTCCTCGAACTCGCCGGCCCAGATCAGCCGGTAGCCGTTCGGCAGCTTCACGTTCTGCGCGATCCGCGCCTGCGCCTCCGCCACGGCGCCGCCGAGGTCGCGGTCGCGCACGCTGAACTTGATCGGAATGAACCGTTCGTTTGAACTCATGGAAGATATACGAGGCGCCGGTGTCGAGAGTAATGGTGGCGAGTTCGCTCAGCGGAATATAGGCGTTGCTGCCCGCGGGCGTCGTGTAGCCGACCTTGATCGCGCGTACCTGGTCGATGTTCTCGCGGTACTCCGGCGCCAGCCGCAGCGTCACGTTGAACTGGCGGTCGCCTTCGAGCTGGGTGGTGGCCAGCGTGCCGCCGAGGGCGGCCTGTACGACCGTGTTCACGTCGCCGGTGTTGAGGCCATAGCGCGCGGCCTTGGCGCGGTCGACGGTGACGTTCAGGTTGGGCTGGCCGAGGACGCGGAATATCCCCAGATCGGTGATCCCCCGGACCTGCTGCATTTCAGCCATGACCTGGGCGCCAAGTTTCTCCAGCGTATTGAGATCGCGGCCGATGATCTTGACCGAGTTGGCGCCTTTGATGCCCGACAGGCCCTCTTCGACGTTGTCCTGGATGTACTGCGAGAAGTTGAAGCCGATGCCGGTGAACTCGCGGGCGAATTCGGCCTGCAGATCCTTGATCAGCATGTCCTTGGTGTAGCCGGCCCGCCAGGTATCGAACGGCTTCAGCGGCACGAAGAACTCGGCGTTGAAGAAGCCGGCGGCATCGCTGCCGTTGTCCGGCCGGCCGTGCTGCGAGACGACGGTGATCACCTCCGGATGGCTTTTCAGGATCTCGCGCATCTTGCTGACATACGGCATCGCCGCTTCGAGCGAGATGGTGGACGGCATCGAGGCACGGATCCACATGTTGCCCTCTTCCAGGGCCGGCAGGAACTCGCTGCCGAGATTGCGCCCGAGGAAGCCGGTGCCGACCAGGACGAGCAGACCGAACACAACGACCAGCCGCCGGTGATCGAGCGACCAGCGCAGCACAGGGTTGTAGATGGCGCTCAGCAGCCGCACGATCAGCGTCTCGTGCTCGCTGACGTTCTTGGGCAGCAGGTACGAGGTCAGCACCGGGGTGACGGTGAAGGTGGCCATCAGCGCGCCGGCCAGGGCATAGCCATAGGTGCGTGCCATCGGGCTGAAGATCTGGCCCTCGACGCCCTGCATGGTGAACAGCGGCACGAAGGCGGCGACCGTGATGGCGGTGGAAAAGAAGATGGCGCGGTCGATCTGCAGGCAGCTGAACAGGATCAGCCGCAGCCGCTCGGTCCAGCCGATCGCGGCCGGGCCGGACGACGGGTCGTCGCCGAACACGCCTTCCGACATATCCTCCAGGATCTGCCGCCGTTCGGGCGCGGGAAGCTGGAAGTTGCGGAAGACGTTCTCCACCAGGATCACCGCCGAGTTGATGATGATGCCGAAATCGACGGCGCCGATCGACAGCAGGTTGGCGTCCTCGCCGCGCAGCACCAGCATGCAGATGGCGAAGAACAGGGCGAAGGGAATATTGACGCCGACGATGATCGCGCTGCGCAGGTCGCCGAGGAAGATCCACTGGATCAGGAACACCAGCACGCAGCCGAATACCAGGTTGTGCATGACGGTGTGGGTCGTCACCGCCACCAGGTCGGTGCGGTCATAGAACGGCACCAGCTTGACGCCCGGCGGCAGGCTGCCGTCCCTGTTGATCTTCTCGACCTCGGCCTTGATGCGCGGCACCACGTCGTTGGTATGCAACGTGCGGTTCATCACCACGATGGCCGCGACCACGTCGTCCTCGGCATCCCGCCCGGCCTTGCCCAGCCTGGGCACATTGCCGACATAGACGTGCGCCACGTCCTTCACGGTCACCGGGATCCCGTTGACCTGGGTCAGCACGATGTTCTCGATGTCGTCGATCTTGTAGCCCTGGGCGAGATTTTCCGCTCCCCCACTGTCGATCAGGCCGACGCCGCGGATGTTGACCGATTGCTGGCCGATATTGATGGTGCGGCCGCCGACGTTGATGTTGGCGTTGCCGACCGCGTTCAGCATTTGCGGAATGGTGATGCCGTAGGCATCGAGCTTGTGCAGATCCGCCTCGATCTCGAATTCCTTGGTGGTGCCGCCCCAGGTGTTCACCTGCACGACGCCGGGCACGGTCAGCAGCCGGCGCTGCAGCACCCAGTCTTCCACCGTGCGCAGATTGGTCAGCCCGAAATGCGGCGGTCCGGTGACCTGATAGCGGAACACCTCGCCGACCAGGCTCGATCCCTGGATCTGCGGCTGCACGTTATTGGGCAGGCTGACGTTCTGCTGCAGGCTCAGGGCGGCCTGGGTCAGAGCGAAATAATAATCCACCCCGTAGTCGAAGGTCACCCGGACAAACGACAGCCCGTAGAACGAGGTGGAGCGGATATTGTTCACCCCCGGGGTCGCCGCCAGGCCGACTTCCATCGGAATGGTATAGTACCGCTCCATCTCCTCGGCCGACAGGCCGCCCGACTGGGCGGTGATTTCCAGGATCACCGGCGCCGGATTTGGATAGGCTTCGATGTTCAGCTTAAAGTAGGCGGCAACGCCGGTGCAGATGAACACGAACAGGCCAAGCATAATAAGCGGGCGCTTGGTCAGCCCGAACGAGAGAACGGATTTTAACATCGAACATCCTATCCTGGATTGGTCACCTGCAGCCGCGGATCTGTCGCAGCCTCAAGATATGACAAAGGCTTCACCGCGAACGGCCGTGCGCCAGCTTGCACCGGCCCGGTGCGGGCGGGGCCTGCCCCGCCCCGCTCACTCCTCTACCCCGTTCAGGGCGTTGCTGAGGAACAGCGCGCCGGTGGCGGCGATCAGCTCGCCCGGCTGCAGACCTTCCAGTATTTGATGATAGCCGGCCTGCTGCACGCCCAGCTTCACCGTCCGCTTGGTGAAGCGCTTGCGATCTGTGGTCACCCAGACGGTCATCGTGCCGTCGCCTTCGCGGGCGACGCCGTTGAGGGGAACCGCAAGCGACTGCAGCGTATCGCCGGTGCTGATGACAAAATTGGCGAACATGCCGGAGCGCAGAAGATGGTTCGGATCGGCAATCTCCGAGCGCAGAAACACCCGCCGCGTATTCGGATCGACCGTCGTGCCCAGGGTGGTGATGCGGCCGTCGAACACGTGGTCCCGATAGGCCGCCACGGTGACCGAAACCGCCTGGCCTTCCTTGTAGCGGGCGATGTCGCTTTCCGGCACGTTCGCCAGCATCCACATCGTCGAGATATCGGCGACCGTATACGGCGCCGGCGCGTTGCCCGGCTGCACGAACAGGCCCGGGGCGGCCACGCGCGCGGTTACCCGGCCGGAGACCGGGCTCGGCACGACCAGAATGGAATCGATGTGGTGCGTCGTTGCGACCTTCTCGATTTCGGCCGCGGTTTTGCCGAAAATGCGCACCGCGTCGAACGCCGCCCGGTAGGAAGCCTCGGCGCCCTGCTGGTCGGAGATCGCCTGGTCATAGTCCTTCTGGGCGATGCCGTTGGCCGCATAAAGCTCCTTGGCACGCGCCAGCGCCCGGCTGGTCAGGCGCAGCACGCCGGCCGCACTGATCAGCGTCGATTCCGCCTGCAGAAGATCGGCGCTGTCGATGGTGAACAGCGTCTGGCCTTTCTGCACGTCGTCGCCGACCTTGGGGAACAGGCTGACGATCCGCCCCTGGTACGGGGTGAACACCTGAACTTCCAGGTCTTCATTGAAGTCGATACTGCCGATCGCCAGGTCCTGGACCGGAAAGGCGCGCAATCCGACCGGTTCGATCCTGAACGCATGCAGCTGCGCCGGGCTCAGTTCGACGCTTTCCGCCGCCAGCGGATCGCCGGAACCACCCCGGCCCGGGTCGGCCGCTGGCTTGTCGTTCGGTGCTGCGGCAGGCTTGTCGTTCGCTGCCGCATTCGCCTTGGCCGGCACAAAGTCCGACCATGTTGGCCGGCCGGCCAACAGGAAGGCGCCGCCCAGCGCCGCCGCTACAACCACCCCGCCCAACGCACCGCCCAGCAGATGCCTGGCCATCGCATCGCGCAGCAAACCCCGGATATCCATGCACCCACCTCGCCCTTCTTAACGGAGCAACGATCGTGTCTGGGCGCACCGCAGTCTACTGTGACAAATCGCACTCCGCCCTGTGACTTGTGACAGTTCCGTCCGGTGGCGGCACTTCGTAAGGTCGGACTTCATTATTCAGATGGAGTGGCAGGCGTGGCCGCGCGACCACAACACAATCGGATACGAGCGACCCGTGCCCCGGCGATCGCGGCTGCCATTGGCGTCGCCTCGCTGCTCTCGGCTTGCGCCGTCGGGCCCGACTTCAAACCTGCTGAGACACCGCCCGGCGCCGACTACACCCCGGCGCCGTTGCCGCCGAAAACCGATTCGGCGCCGGTGCATGGCGGCGAGGCGGAGCACTTCGCGCTCGGCCGCGACATCGAGTTCGACTGGTGGACATTGTTCAAGTCGCCCGCCCTGGATGCGCTGGTCGCCCAGGCCTTCAAGGCCAACCCGACGATCGATGCGGCGGTGGCGACCTTGAAACAGGCGCAAGAGCAAGTCTATGCGCAGCAGGGCTTCTTCTACCCGACCATCCAGGCCAACTACACCGGGGTCAGTCAGCAGACCGCGGGTAATACCGCCGGCTCCAGCGCGCCCGGGTACCAGGGGAACGGCGCCAACATCACGCCCTCACGGCCCAATGCGCCGATCATCTATACGTTCCACACGGCGCAGTTGACCGTTGGTTTTACCCCCGATCTGTTCGGCCTCAACCGCCGCACGGTCGAATCCTTGAAGGCACAGGCGGACGCCCAGCGCTTCGCCCTCGAGGCGGCCTATATCACGCTGGCTTCCAACGTGGTCGCCGCCGCTCTGCAGGAAGCCTCGACCCGGGCGCAGATCGCGGCGACCAAGGAAATCATCCGCGTCAACGAGAAGGCGCTGGACATCCTCAGGCACCAGCAGCGCGTCGGCTATGCCATGGGCATCGACGTGGCGGCACAGGAGGCGGCGCTGGCCGCCGCGCAGGCGCTGCTGCCGCCGCTGGAAAAGCAGTACGAGCAGACCCGCGACCTGATCCGCGCCCTGGTCGGCAATCTGCCGAACCAGGACGTTCCGCAGACCTTCGAGCTGGACGCCATCCAGTTGCCCGAAGAACTGCCGGTGAGCCTGCCCTCGTCGTTGCTGCAGCAGCGGCCCGACGTACGGGCGGCCGAAGAGCAGGTGCACTCGGCCAGCGCGCAGGTCGGCGTCGCCATTGCGAACATGCTGCCGCAGGTGAACATCGCCGCCGGCGCTGGCGGCGCGGCCTCGGTGCTCGGCGAGATCCTGCAACCGGGCGGACCGTTCTGGAACGCATCCTGGAGCGTCACCCAGCCCTTGTTCGAAGGCTTCACCCTGCTGCACCGCCGGCGCGCCGCCGACCAGGCGCTGCTGCAGGCGCAAGCGCAGTACCGCAGCACGGTCATCTCCGCATTCCAGAACGTGGCCGACACGTTACACGCGCTGGTCTCCGACGCCACCGCGCTGAAGACCGCCGCCTACGCCGAAAAGGAAGCGAAGATCACGCTCGATCTGACCGAGAAGCAGCAACAGACCGGCTACGTGAACTATCTGACGCTGCTGCAGGCCATCCAGGCGTATCAGAACGCCGTTGCAACGCGCGTGCAGGCACAGGCAACCCGCTTCGGCGACGCCGCCGCGCTGTACCAGGCGCTGGGCGGCGGGTGGTGGCACCGCGAAGGCGACAAGGCCAAGACCGCGTCCGGCGGCGCACCGGCGCCAAGCGGCGGACATCCCATCACGGTCGCGGGACAGTAAGGGAAGTCCAGGGCTCTGCCCTGGACCCCACTGCTTTGGCGTTAAATCTCATCCCTGCGGTCGCTGAACTCCACGTCACGGTGCACATGCACCGACATCAGCAGCCCGAAGCTGACCATGACGGTGATCATTGCCGACCCGCCATGCGAAACCAGCGGTAGCGGCACGCCGCCCACCGGAATCGCCCCCATCACCATCGCCACGTTCACGAACACATACATGAAAAAATTCATGGCGATGCCGAGCGCCAGCAACCGCCCGTACTGATGCCGGCAGCGCAACGCGATCGCCATCGCCCCCAGCACGATCAGCCCGAGCAGCCCCAGCAGCGCCGCCCCGCCGGCAAAGCCGAATTCCTCGGCCAGCATGGTGAAGATGAAGTCCGTCTGCTTCTCCGGCAGGAAGTTCAGATGCGCCTGCGAGCCCAGCAGGTAGCCCTTGCCCCACATCCCGCCCGAGCCCAGCGCGATCTTGCTCTGGATGATGTTGTAGCCCGCACCCAGCGGGTCGCTCTCGGGATTGAGAAACGTGGTGATGCGGGCGCGCTGGTAGTCGTGCAAATGGCTGTAGGCCAGCGGCGCCGCCAGACCGACACCGGCGGTGATCAGCGCCACTTTCCACCAGCGGATCCCCGCGGCCAGGAACACGGACGCCCCCACCGACGCGGTGATCACCGCGGTGCCCAGGTTCGGCTCCTTCAGGATCAGCGCCACCGGCAGCGCCACCGCCAGCGCCGGCGGAATGAGGAACAGCGGATTGCCCATCCGCTCCCATGACGCCCGGTGGAACCACGACGCCAGCGCCATCACCAGGGCGATCTTCATCAGTTCGCTCGGCTGCCACTGCATGCCGGCGAGTTCGATCCAGCGCTGCGCTCCCTTGCCCACATGACCCATGTGCAGCACCAGCGCCAGCAGCGTCAGCGCGCCCGCATAGGCGAACCAGGACAGCCGGGCGATGAACCGGATGTCCACCAGCGCGATCGACAGCATCAGCCCCAACCCGAAGGCGAAGCGCAGAATATGGCGGGACGCATAGGGCTCGGCCGAACCGCCGCCGGCCGAATACAGCGCGACATAGCCGACGCCGGCCAGCGCGCACAGCAGCAGCACATAGGTCCACGAGATGCGCCAGAGCTTGCTGGTCAGGCCGAACGAGGTTTCGCGGATCAGCCGCCGGTCGAGCAGACTCACCGCAAGCCCTCGCGCGCAGACGGATCGGGCGTGCCGCCCGTGGCCACTTTCTGCGGCGCCTCGCGGTGCGCCACCGGATCGCGGGTCAGCACGTCGGTCATGATGTCGCGCGCCACCGGCCCGGCGGTCGCGGCGCCGGCATTGCCATGCTCGACCACGACCGACAGCGCATAGCGCGGCGCGTCATAAGGGGCGAAGGCCACGAACAGCGCATGCGGGCGGAACTCCCAGGGCAGGTTCTCCGACTTGAAGCCGTGCTCGCGCTGCTCGCGGCTCACCCGGCGCACCTGCGATGATCCGGTCTTGCCGGCCATCTGCACCCCGGGCATCGTCAGCCGCGCCACCGGAGCGGTGCCGCCCGGCTCGTTGACCACCTCCCACATGCCCTCGCGCACCAAATGCAGGTCGCGCTCGGGCAGGCCAAGCAGCGGCCAGTCTTCCGGCCGGACACCTTTCTGCAGCACTCCGCCCAGCGTGCGCGTCAGATGCGGCTGCACCGCCCGCCCGGTCGCCAGCCGCGCCGCCATCACCGCCAGCGACAGCGGCGTGAGCTGCAGGAACCCCTGGCCGATGCCATGCACGATGGTGTCGCCGATGTTCCACGCATGCCCGTGGGCGATCCGCCAGCCGCGCGTCGGCACCAGGCCGCGCCGCGCGCCGGGCAGCTCGATGTCCAACGGCACGCCCAGGCCGAACCGGTTGGACATGGCGGCCATCCGGTCCATGCCGGTGCGCCGCGCCACCTCGTAGAAGAACACGTCGCAGGAATTCTTGATCGCGCCACGCAGGTCGAGCATCCCGTGGCCGTATTTGCTCCAGCAATGAAAGCGGGTGTCGCCGAGGTCGAGATAGCCCGGGCAATTCAGGCGTTCACTCTGCGATATCGCGCCCGCCTCCAGCCCGGCCAGCGCCACCACGATCTTGTAGGTCGAGCCCGGCGCATACAGCCCGGCGGCGGCCTTGTTGATCAGCGGCGCCCGGCGGTTGGAGGTCCACTCGACCCATTGCGCCTGCGACACGCCGGAATTGAATACGCTCGGATCGAACGACGGGTTGGTGGCCATGGCCAGCACCTCGCCGTTGCGGCAGTCCAGCACCACCGCGCTCGCACTTTCGTCGCCCAGCCGGTCCAGCACCGATTTCTGCAGCTCGGTGTCGATGGTCAGGCCGATATCCTGACCCGGCTTGCCTTCCTGGCGATCCATTTCGCGGATCACCCGGCCGACTGCGTTCACCTCGAACTGCACCGTCCCGGCCCGGCCGCGCAACGCCAGATCATGGAACTTCTCCACCCCGGCGCGGCCGATCCGCAGACCGGGCAAGGCGAGCATCGGGTCTTCGGTCACGTCGTCTTCGTTGGGCGGCGCCACATAGCCAACCACATGCGCGAGCGTGCTGCCGAACGGGTACTCCCTTGTGGTGCCGACATCCACCGCAATGCCGGGCAGATCCGGCGCATTCACCTCGATGCGGGCCATGTCCTCCCAGGACAGGAACTCGCGCACCACCACGGGGATGAAGCGGCGGTGCCGGTGCACCTCGCGATCGATGCGGGCCCGGTCATGGTCGGCCAGCGGCACGATGCGGGAGAAATTGTCCAGCGTGCCGCCCACATCCTCGGTCTGCTCGGCGATCAGCAACGCCCGCCAGTTCGAGCGGTTGCCCGCCATCGTCTCGCCGAACCGGTCGAGCAGCCGCCCCCGCGGGGCTGCGATCAGGCGGGTGCTGACCCGGTTGGTTTCGGCCAGCGTCGCATAGCGTGTGCCCTCGACCACCTGCACCTGGTACAGTTTGGTCGCGAGCAGCCCGAGCGCGCCCATCTGGCCGGCGGCGAGCAACAGGGCGCGGCGGGTGAAGACGCCGGTTCGCAGGGCTTCGCGCTTCATGGGGGGGCGGCCTGGCCTTCCTTGCTTCCCCTCATGCCCGCCCCGGCTCCGCAACAGTCGCGTGCGCCCGCGCCAGCGCCACCGCCAGCAACGGATACAAACCGGCCGAGAGTGCCGCCTCGAACAGCGCTGGCCCCGCCGGCAGCAGCCGGAACGTCATCAGCGACGTGAGTCCCCATTGCAGCGCCGCCGCGCCGGCGGCAACCGCGACGAACACCAGCCACACCATCAGGAAGCTCTGCCGGGCCAGATCCCGCCGCCACAGCATGGCGAGCCCGTGCACGATCAGCAGGATCAGCACGCCGACACCGATCGGGCCGTACCCCAGCAGGTCGGCGAGCAGGCCCAGCACGAACACCAATGACGGCGGCATCGACGCCGGGCGGAACAGCGACCAGAAGAACACGCACCCCAACGCCGCCGCGCATTGCAACTCGGCCTGCCCGGGCAGGCCGAGCGGCCCCGCCAGGGCGAGCACCGCCAAGGCGGTGGTGGCGCCCGGAAAAATGTGCCGTGCGGCTACGTCCAGTTGGCGCCGCACACTGGGCCGCGGGCGGATACCTGGCTTGCGTTCGGGCATCAGCGCCGCCGATCCGCCCCTGGACGGGCGACCGATGTCTCCGGCGGAATCACGCCACGCAGGCCATAGTTGAACAGGCGCACGATTTCCAGCTGGCCGAGCCGCGCCGCCGGTTCCACTTCCGGCACGTTCTGCGCGTTGTAGCGCACCGTGCCGACCGGCAGGTCGGCCGGGAAGGCGTTCGCCTCGGCGCTGGTCACCACCCGTTCGCCTTCCACCGGCTGCACGCCTTCGGTCCAGTATTGCAGCCGCGGCCGCGCTCCGTTGGTGCCGGTCAGGATGGCGCGGCTGCGGCTGCCCTCCAGGATCACCGGAATGCGGCTGTTCATGTCGGTCAGCAGCAGCACCCGCACGCTGCGCGCGCCCACTTCGGTCACCCGCCCCACCAGGCCGCGATCATCCAGCGCGATCTGGCCCTTGGTGATGCCATGGTTCGGCCCGGCCGAGAGCAGCACCGCGCGCGCATAGACTCCGCTGGCGTCGGCCACCACGCGGGCGGTGACAAAGCTCGGCACCGGGTCCGGAATCCACTTCAGATTGGCCTTCAGCGTGGTGTTCTCGGCATCCAGCGCCAGCGCGATCGCCTGCCATTTGCGCAACTGCTCGTTCTCCTCGCGCAGCCTGGCGTTCTCGCTGGCCAGGGTGAACACGTCCCGGGCGCTGTTGGCCACGTCGCGCAGCCGAGCGAGCGGCTCGGCGAGCAGCCCGTAGATCGGCGCCAGCGCATCGGCCAGCGCCATCTGCGCGCGTTCGGCCATGACGGTGTTGGCCTTGCCCAGCAGCATCAGCCCGAACGCAGCCGCGATCAGCACCGGCAGCGTGAGCTTGGCCAGCGCCTGGCGCACGGGGATGGAAAGCCGGATCACCGCCGCCCTCTGCCGGTTTGAGGTTTCACCATCGTGACACTAGGCAGAACGCAAGCCCGATGCCACCGCCGGCTGGGCAGGGCGCGAACCATTGACCCGAGTCAGTACATCGAGGTCAGCACGTTGCGCAGACGCTTCAGCTCCTCCAGCGCCCGCCCGGTTCCAAGCGCCACGCATTGCAGCGGGTCCTCGGCCACCACCACCGGCAGGCCGGTCGCCTCGCGCAGCACCTGGTCCAGCCGGTTCAGCAGCGCCCCGCCGCCGGTCAGCACGATGCCCTTGTCGACGATGTTGGCGGCCAACTCGGGCGGCGTGTTCTCCAGCGCCACCTTCACCGCCTCGACGATGGCCGAGACCGGTTCGGCCAGGCTTTCGGAGATGGCGCGCTGGCTGACCAGCACCTCGCGCGGCACGCCGTTCATCAATTCCCGGCCCTTGACCTCGCGATAGGGGCCGTCGTCGTTGTCATACGGGGGCGAGGCGGCACCGATGTCCATCTTGATGCGCTCGGCGGTGCTTTCGCCGATCAGCAGGTTGTGGTTGCGGCGGATGTAGCTGATGATCGCCTCGTCCATCTTGTCGCCGCCGGTGCGCACGCTGCGGGCATAGACGATGCCGCCGAGCGAAATCACCGCCACCTCGGTGGTGCCGCCGCCGATATCCACCACCATGCTGCCCGAAGGCTCCGTCACCGGCAGCCCGGCGCCGATGGCAGCGGCCATCGGCTCCTCGATCAGCAGCACCCGGCGCGCGCCGGCGCTCTCGGCACTTTCCTGGATGGCGCGGCGTTCGACCGGGGTGGAGCCCGACGGCACGCAGACGATGATGATCGGCGAAGCGAAGCCGCGGCGGTTGTGCACTTTGTAGATGAAGTGCTTGATCATTTCCTCCGCCACCTCGAAATCGGCGATGACGCCGTCGCGCAGCGGGCGGATGGCCTGAATATTGCCTGGGGTGCGGCCGAGCATCTGCTTGGCTTCCTCGCCGACCGCGAGCACCATTTTCTTGCCGCGCACATCGGCGATCGCCACCACCGAGGGCTCGTTCAGGACGATGCCGCGCCCCTTCACGTACACAAGCGTATTCGCTGTGCCGAGGTCGATGGCCATGTCAGCTGACATGAAGCCGAGCAACCGTGAGAACATGGTGGGGCAACCTTTATCGCGGACGGGGGAGGCGCAGGGCTTAGCCCTCCCACCATGGCGGGGCAAGAGGCGCGGGCCGCGAGAGCAAGGAAGGCCAGGGCGCTGCCCTGGACCCGCCAAGGGGCAGTGGCCCCTTGGAACCCATTACTTTTAGGCATTTGTCTTGAGTGGGGGGCGAGGCGGTGAACCGGCTCACCGCCTCACCGCCCTCTCACGACAAATGCCTAAGTGGCGGGGTCCAGGGGGCCACCGCCCGTCGCGCGAAGGCGCGCTGCGCGCTGGGGCGGGTCCAGGGCAGAGCCCTGGCCTTCCTTGCTCACGCCAGCCACCCCAGCAGCCGCACGATACGTTTGGTCGCCGGCGCGAACAGCCGCGCCATGAAGAACGTCCCGGCCGCCCGCTTCCCCGCCTCGGCCAGCGTCGGATACGGCACGATCATCCCGGCCAGGGCCGAAAGCGGGATGCGCCGGGCGATGGCGAGCGTCCACAGGCCGATCATCTCGCCGGCATGGGGGGCCAGGATGCCGGCGCCGAGCACCCTGCCCCGCCGTGTCGTTACCAGCTTGACCAGGCCTTCCGGCCGCCGCTCAGCCTGGGCGCGGTCGTTCTCGGCCAGCGGCCAGCGTAGGATGCGGATGTCATGGCCGGCCGCCCGCGCCTCCGCCTCGGTCAGCCCGGCCTGCGCCAGTTCGGGCGCGGTGTAGATCACCCGCGGCAGGGCGGCGTAATCGACCCGCGCCGGCAGGCGGAACAGCGCGCGGCGGATCACAATGGCGGCGTGATAGCTGCCCACATGGGTGAAGGCGCGCGGGCCGATGCCCCGCGGGTCGGCGATATCGCCGGCAGCGAAAACGCGCCGGTTGGTCAGGCTGCGCAGCCCGGCATCGGTGGCGATGCCGGCCGGCCCCGCCCGCACACCGCCTTCCTCCAGCCCCAGCCCCTCGAGGTTCGGCCGCCGTCCGGCGGCGACCAGCAGATGCGAACCCTCGATCCGTCGTCCGTCCTGCAGCACCAGCACCGGGCCGGGCTCGGCACGGGCGACCGGCACGCCGTCCAGCAGGGTGATGCCATTGCCCGCCAGCACGGCGCACAGCCCGTCAGCCAGTTCGGGATCCTCGCGCCCGGCGATGCGCTCCGCCTCGATCAGGGTCACCTGGCAGCCCAGCCCTGCATGCGCCTGCGCCATTTCCAGCCCGACCGGCCCGCCGCCCAGGATCAGCAGATGCGTGGGCCGGTCGAGCAGGTCGAACAGCCCTTCGTTGGTCACATGCGGCACCGATGCCAGCCCGGGGACGGGCGGCAGAACCGGCCGGCCGCCGGCGGCGATCACGATGCGCCGCGCGGTCAGCCGGCGCGGCCCCTCCGGCAGCGCCACCTCCAGCGCCGAACGGCCGACGAAGCGGGCGTGCCCGGCCAGCACGGTGGCGCCGAGGGCGGTGAAGCGGGCGGCGCTGTCGGCCGGCGCGATGGCGGCGATCACACCGCGCACATGCGCCTGCACCGCCCCCCAATCGATCTCGGGGGCGGCGATGCGCAGGCCGAACCGGCCGGCGGCGCGGGCCTCCATGGCCGCATGCGCCGCGGCGAGCAGCGCCTTGCTGGGCACGCATCCGGTATTGAGGCAGTCGCCGCCCATCCGGCCGCGCTCGATCAGCGCGACCCGCAGGCCAAGCTGGGCGCCGACGGCGGTGACCGACAGCCCGGCAGCGCCGGCGCCGATGACGGCAAGGTCGAACTCAGCCATTTCGTGCCCTCCAGTGCCGCCAGATCACCGGCGCCAGTGACAGCGCGGCGAGGCCCAGCAGCGGCAACAGCACCGGGGCCGACCAGATCACCGACAGGTCGGGCTGCCCGCCGGCGGCCAGCACGCTGCCCACCCCGGCGCCGATGCCGGCGAACACGAAGCTGGCCGGCATGATGCCGATAAAGGTCGCCCCGGCAAAGCTGGCCAGCCGCATGCCCACCAGCGCCGGGGCGAGATTGGCCAGCCAGAACGGCACCGCCGGAATCAGGCGGATGGCGAGCAGATAGGAAAACCCGTCACGCTGCAGCCCCGGCCGCACCCGGTCGAGGAACGGCGCGGCGCGGCCGGCCAGCAGCGGGCCGAGCGCGCTGCTTGCGGCCAGGAACAGCAGGATCGCCCCGCCGGTGGCCCCGGCCACCGCCAGCGCCCCGCCCGCGAGCGTGCCGAACAGCAGCCCGCCGCCGACCGTGAACAGCGCGCCCACCGGCAGCGACAGCGCGACCACCGCGGCATAGGACGCAACATAGGCGGCGGCGGCCCCCACCGGCGATGCACCGACGAACCGGCGCAGCGCCGCTTCATGGGCGGCGAGGGCAGCCCAGCTCAGGTGCCGGGGCAGGTCGGCGGCGATGGCGGCGGCCAGCAGCGCCAGAATCAGCAGCAGTGGCCAGAAACGTCGCAGAAGTTTCATCTTGCTCCCGGTGGAGGCGTTTCAGGTGCCGGAGCGGCCCACAGTTGACGCACCGGCCGGCCCCCCCCTATAAGCCGCCGCCTGCACGGGACCCGCCGGACATGGGCCCCGCCATCGCTCGTTCCGCCGCCCGCATTCGTTCAGGCGGAAGGCGGTTCGGAATCCTTATCGGAGAGTGTCGTGAAGCGCACCTATCAACCCTCGAAGCTTGTCCGCAAGCGCCGTCACGGCTTCCGCGCCCGCATGTCGACCGTCGGCGGCCGTAAGGTGCTGGCCAATCGCCGCGCCAAGGGCCGCAAGCGCCTGTCGGCCTGACCGGCGAGCCGGGGCACGCCATGGCGCCGGCGCCGCAGCGCCTGAAGCGCCGGGCCGAGTTCTTGCGCGTCGCCGCGCGGGGCCGCAAGGTGGCGGTCGCGGGCTTGGTCCTGCAGGCGCTGGCGCGGCCCGATGACGGCCCGGTGCGGCTGGGGTTCACCGTGACGAAGAAGGTGGGCAACGCCGTGGTCCGTAACCGCACCCGACGCCGGCTGAAGGAAGCCGCGCGGCTGTTGCTGCGCGCGGCGCCGGTGCAGGGCGCCGACCTGGTGCTGATAGGCCGCGAGGCGACCCGCAAGCGTCCCTTCACCGCCCTGCTCGACGATCTGCGGCGCGCTTTGGGCCGCGCGGGCGTCGCTGCCGGTCCGGCGCCATGACCGCCTCTCCGGCGGCGCGGGTGCTGTCGGCCGGCGTGGTGGCGTACCAATGGACGCTGCGGCCCATCATCGGCGCGCATTGCCGCCATGAACCGAGCTGCAGCCATTACGCGCTGGAGGCGCTGGCCCTGCACGGGGCGGCGCGCGGCAGCCTGCTGACCGTCCGGCGCATCCTGCGCTGCAATCCCTGGACCCCGGGCGGCTACGACCCCGTCCCGCCCGCCAAAGGGCAGGACGGCCCCTTGATGGACCACCGGAAGGCACACTGATGGACCAGAAGCGTCTGTTCATTGCGATCGCCACCTCCATCCTGATCCTGGTGGTGTTCCAGTTCCTGACGCCGCGCCCGCCGCGTCCGGTGCCGCTGCCGGTGGAGGCGATGCACCTGCAGACGCCCACCGCGCCTCCCTCGGTGCCGGCGGGCGCTCAGGCCGCTGCTGCGCCCGTGGTGCCGAAGGAAGTGCCGCGCCTGAAGATCGACGGGCCGCGCGTCGCCGGCAGCATCAGCCTGCTCGGCGCCCGGCTCGACGACGTGGTGCTGCGCGACTATCGCGAGACCATCGACAAGTACAGCCCGCTGGTGCGGGTGCTGGAGCCGCGCTCGGACGCGCAGCCCTATTACGTGCAGTTCGGCTGGTCGGCCGGTCCGGGCACGCAGATCAAGCTGCCCGACAACGAAACCGTCTGGAGCGGCTCGGGCGATGTGACGCCCGACAAGCCCGCGGTGCTGACCTGGGACAACGGCGAGGGTCAGACCTTCGAGATCACCGTCGGCGTCGACGACAACTACATGTTCCAGGTGAAGCAGCTTGTGCGCAACGCCGGCGGCCAGCCGGTGTCGGTGTACCCGTGGTCGCGCATCCGCCGCGACTACACCCCGCCGGTCGCCGGCTATTACATCCTGCACGAGGGCCTGCTGGGCGTGCTGGGCGGCACGTTGAAGGAGCAGACCTACGCGACGGTGAAATCCGACGGCGACAAGAAGGGCGGCGTGTCGTTCGAGAGCACCGGCGCGGGTGGCTGGGCCGGCATCACCGACAAGTACTGGCTGGTCGCCTTGGTGCCCGACCAAACCTCGACGGAAACCGCGGCGTTCCGCCACATCTCCGACATGGGCCAGGACCGCTACCAAGTGGATTTCGTCGCTTCCACCCCGCAGACCGTCGCCCCCGGCGGCGAGGCGGTGGCCACCAGCCGGGCCTTCGCCGGCGCCAAGGAAGTGAACCTGCTGGACCGCTACGAAAGCCGCGACAACATCAAGCTGTTCTCGTATTCGGTGGACTGGGGCTGGTTCTGGTTCCTGACCAAGCCGTTCTTCGTGGCGCTGGACTGGCTGTACTGGGTGTTCGGCAATTTCGGCGTGGCGATCATCGTCTTTACCTTCGCGGTCAAGTTGGTGTTCTTCCCGCTCGCCAACAAGTCGTACCGGTCGATGAGCAAAATGAAGTTGCTCGCGCCAAAAATGACGGCTCTGAAGGAGCAGTACAAGGACGATCCGGCCAAGCTGCAGGGCGCGATGATGGCGCTGTACAAGGCCGAAAAGGTGAATCCGGCCAGCGGCTGCCTGCCGATGTTCGTGCAGATCCCGGTGTTCTTTTCGCTCTACAAGGTAATTTTCATCACCATCGAAATGCGTCAGGCGCCGTTCTTCGGCTGGATTCGCGACCTTTCGGCGATCGACCCGACCAATGTGTTCAATCTGTTCGGCCTGATTCCCTTCAATCCGGCCGAGTACTCGTCGCTGCTGCATCTCGGCGTCTGGCCGCTGATCATGGGCGTCACGATGTATTTCCAGCAGAAGCTGAACCCGCCGCCGCCTGATCCGGTGCAGGCCAGGATCTTCCAGTGGATGCCGGTGATGTTTACCTTCATGCTGGCGAATTTCCCGGCCGGTCTGGTGATCTACTGGACCACCAACAACCTGCTGACGATCGCCCAGCAATGGTTCATCCTCCGCCAGACCACCCTGGACAAACCCAGGCTCGCCCGAACCTGACTTAAGTAGCGGGGTCCAGGGGGCCACCGCCCCCTGGCGGGTCCAGGGCAGAGCCCTGGCCTTGCCTTCCTTTCACCAGGCCATCATGACCCCAGAAGAGCAAGCCGAGTGGATCGAAGCCGGCCGTCACCTGTTCGCCCAGGACTGCCGCTTCATCCATGCCACCCAGACCCTGGACCAGCTCCCCCCGGCCAGCCTCCCGGAGCTGGCCTTCGCCGGGCGTTCCAATGTCGGCAAATCCTCGCTGATCAACGCGCTCACCGGCCGGCGGGCGCTCGCCCGCACCTCCGGCCAGCCCGGGCGGACCCGTCAGCTTAATTTCTTCGACCTGGGCGGGCGGGTGGTGCTGGTGGACATGCCCGGCTACGGCTATGCCGAGGCGGCCAAACAAGTGAAAGAAGACTGGCAAGGGCTGATGTTCGAGTATCTGCGCGGCCGCCCGACCCTGCGGCGGGTGATGCTGCTGCTCGATGCGCGGATCGAAATCAAGGAGTCCGACGGCGCGGTGATGGAACTGCTGGACCGCGCTGCGGTGACCTACCAGCTCGTGCTGACCAAGGCCGACGCGGTCAAGCCGCCGGCACTGGAACGCAAACTGGCCGAGGTGGCGGCGCTGGCGAGACAGCATCCGGCGGCGCATATGGAGGTCATGGTTACCAGTAGTGATACTGGGGCTGGCGTGCCGGAGCTGCGGGGGACGCTGGCGGAACTGGCGAGCGGGTAAACAAAGAAAGCAAGGCCAGGGCTCTGCCCTGGACCCGCCAAGGGGCGGTGGCCCCTTGGAACCCATTACTTGAGAGACGAGGGATGGTGGATGAGCGATAGCACCACGCCGGCGGCCCGGCAGGCTGCCCAGGAACAGGCCGAAGTTCTCGCCCACGCGCTGCCATACCTGCGCCGCTACGCTGGCGCCACGATCGTGGTGAAATACGGCGGCCATGCCATGGGCGAGGAAGACCTGGCTGAGATGTTCGGGCGCGACATCGCGCTGCTGAAACAGGTCGGGGTCAACCCGGTGGTGGTGCATGGCGGCGGGCCGCAGATCAACGCCATGATGAAACGGCTGGCCATCCAGTCCACCTTCATCGACGGGTTGCGCGTGACCGACGAGCCCATGGTCGAAGTGGTGGAAATGGTTCTGGCCGGCACCGTCAACAAACGCGTCGCCGGGCTGATCAACAATGCCGGCGCCCTGGCAGTCGGCATCTGCGGCAAGGACGGCGGGCTGATCCGCGCGCGCAAACTCACCCGCACGAAAAAAGACCCGGGCAGCAACATCGAAAGCGTGCTCGACCTCGGCTTCGTCGGCGAACCCGAACATGTCGACGTGCGGGTGATCCACGCCCTGACCGGCGCGGGACTGATCCCGGTGATCGCCCCGGTCGGCGTGGGCGCGAACGGGCAGACCTACAACATCAACGCCGACACGGTGGCCGGCGCCATCGCCGGCGCCCTGTCGGCGACGCGCCTGCTGATGCTGACCGACGTGCCGGGCGTGCTCGACGCCAGCCGCAAGCTGATCCCGGACATGACGGTGGCCGATGTGGAACGCGGCATCGCCAACGGCATGATTTCCGGCGGCATGATCCCGAAAGTGGAATGCTGCGCCGAGGCGGTGCGTTCCGGCGCCAAAGGCGCAGTGATCCTGGACGGCCGCCAGCCGCATGCGTGCCTGCTGGAACTGTTCACCGAAGGCGGCATCGGCACGATCATCCGCGCGTAAGCGGCCTACGGCTCCACCGTCACATCGACGCCGAAATACCCGTTGCCAGGGCTGAGCCGCACGCCGAACCGGTCGGCTCCGACATACCCATGCATTGGACGGTAGATCACCACGGTCGCCGAATTGTCCCTGGTGATCTCCACCGTGCCATGCAAGGGCGCATCCACCACGTAGCCGCTGTCGAAAGGCCGGCGGATCCCGGCCCCAAAACCCCCGCCCCCAAAATTCCCGACAATACTGAAACGGGTCCTGCACGCCTGGCCTTCATTGGTCACCGTCATCTTCCGCTCGGTGCCAGAGTAGATGCTGTAACGCTCCCCGCCGGTCACCTCGCATCGCAGCGCCGTGCCGGGCGGGACTGGCACCGGTGCGGGGTTCGGCAAGGGTGCCGGCACCAGCGAAGGTGAAATGGCCGGCACCGCCATCGTTTCTGCCGTTGCAGGTGGCGCCGCCGGCTTCGGCGGTGCCGGTGGGGATGCCGGAACTGGCGGCGGGAGCGTCACCGCCGGTATCGGGGCTGGAGCCGGAACGGGTGCAGGCACCGGCGCCGGCGCGGGCGCTGGTGTGATCGGCGGCCGCAGCAGCACCGATGCAGAAGCTGGGGTAAACGCGAAATCCCCCTCGATGGGCGAACTCGACAGCCACGGAAGCTGCGCCCCGCCGGTGGCCCGTTTCACCGTCAGCGCCACCTGGTTGAACATCCGCAACACGTCCAGGCCCGGCCGGCGGATCTGCTCGACCAGCGCCGCGGTATAGGGGCTGTTCGCGCCGGCCCCATCGGAAGCCACCGTTCCCGGCTCGGTCGCGTAGGCGATCAACGTGCCTTCCGGCGCCCGCATCTGCGCCAGACCGCTCTCGCTGCCGCGCAGCCCGCGGCCGCCGAACGGGTTGTTGCGGCAGGCATCGAGAATGATCACGTTCAGCCGGGTGCCGGACCCACGCAGCTGGCGCAGCACCAGTTCAGCATTGACCATCTGGAAATCGAGATCCTGCAGCCGGGTCGGATTGGCGTTAACCGGCACGAGCCAATTCTCGCCCTGCACCTGCAGGCCGTGCCCGGCGTAGTAGAACACCGCCACATCCGCACCTGCGGCAAGCCGGCCGAACGCCTGCAGCGCGTCATCGAAACGGGCCTTGTCGGCGTCCAGCAACGGTCCGCCGCCCACCAGGGTGAACCCGACATCGCGCAATGTCCGGGCGACCAGGCGGGCATCGCTGCCGGGATTGGCGAGTGAAGGCACGAAGCGGTAGCCACTGTTGCCGACCACGAGCGCCACCCGGCGCTCCTGCGCAGTGGCCTGGGGTGCGAAGCCGATCAGCGTCAGGCACGCCAGGACGGCGAGCAGGCCCGTTGCGCGCGCGCCCATAAACGACGATGCCCCCGTTCCAAGGCCGCACCGGTCGCCCCGCTGCGCCTGCCAACCGATATCACGGGAATATAGCGAGGTATTCAATCCATAACCGGCAAGATGCCGTGCCGTTATAACTCGACGCGCATGAGGAACTCGATCTGCCAGCGCATTTCCTCGGCAGCGAGCGGGAAAATGCCGCCGGGGCCGCCGCGCAGCACCGAGTCGGGCGGGGTACGGGCCATCAGCGTCTGCAGCGGACCGGCCACCCGCATGGAAAATCCGGCGCGCCAGACCAGGCTCACCAACGCCTTGCCGCTGCGCAGCGTGGTGGCGCGCTCCACCACCGAGGCCGGCACCTGCGCGGCCACTGCAAGCAGGGCGGAGGCCATGCGCACTTCGCCGCGCCGCACCATGCCGAGCAGCGCCGCCTCGTCCAGCGCGCCGCCGTCCGCCAGCGCCCGGGCCTGGACCATGGCCTCGTCCATGTTCGGCGCCCGCGGCGAGGTGGGGCAGGGACTGCGCTGCAGCCGCGCCTGCAACCGGCGTTTCAGCTCCGCCGTCAGCCCACGCGGCAGGTCGGCACGGCTGGCCAATTCGTCCAGCAAGTGGGTGGTCACGTAGTCCGACAAGG
This sequence comes from uncultured Alphaproteobacteria bacterium, assembly GCA_963714255.1. Lineage (GTDB taxonomy): Bacteria > Pseudomonadota > Alphaproteobacteria > Acetobacterales > Acetobacteraceae > Rhodovastum. Next base: position 283,062 of record CAVQNU010000006.1, on the reverse strand, counting down.
CGCAGGCGGCGGCCGCCGACAGCTGCGGCCGGCGGACCAGGGGCGCATGCCAGTCGGTCCGCGCGGCGGCGATGGCGGCCAGCCGGTCCAGCGTGGCCTCGCGGATGGCGGCCGAGCGGTTTTCCAGCAGGGCAGTGATGGCGGCGGGGTCGGCGGCGGCGGCGATGGCGTCGCACAGCGTTTCGTTCAGGCCGGCGCGGCCAGCAACCGCCGTGGCAACGCGCGGCGCGGCGAGCAGCAGCGTCAGCAGATCCTCGGTGGTCAGCAGCGGCGACAGGCGGATAACCGGCTCGCTCACCGGCACCGCGCTGTCATGCGCCAGCCGCAGGATCAGCTCGCGCGGCGCCTGCGGCATGTCCTTGACCACTTCGGCGATGGCGGCGCGCACGCGTACCGCTTCGTCCTCCACCAGCCCGGAAAGCATTTCCAGCGCGTGCAACTGCAGCCGGTCGTGCTCGGCGGTTTGCAGATTGGGCAGCAGGTTGGACAGCTTGCGTGCCAGCAGGGCGCGGACACGCTCGTCGGGGTCGCCGGCGAGGATGCGGTCGGCGCCGGAAGGCGCGGCGGTGTTCAGCGCAACGGCGGCGCGCACCGTCACCGCCGGATCGGCGGCGAGCGTGGCCAGCAGGTCGGGCGCCGACTCCGGGCAGGCCCCCAGGCGCACGCGCGTGGCCTCGTCGTGCTGTACCTCCCGCTCACCGCCCGCCGGCGGCACCGCGATGGCGCGCGGCGGCTGCGCGAGGCGCGTCACGGATCCTCCGTATGGGCGACCCGCCAGTGGCCCCGACCGCTGCGCTTGACTTGATACATCGCCTGATCGGCACGGTGCAGCAGCGTTTCGATATCCTCCCCGCGCGAGGGCCAGCGGGTGGCGATGCCGATCGACAGGGTCAGCTGCACGTCCGTGCCCTCGGTCAGCGCGGCGAGCGCCCGCGGCCCGGCGATGCGCAGGTGCTCGGCGCGCTCGGCGGCGGACAGGTCATCGGCGCCATCGAGCCACATGGCGAATTCGTCCCCACCCAGGCGGGCCACCAGGTCGGTCGGCCGGACCGTGTTGCGCAACAGGCTGGCGACCAGGCACAGCGCCGTGTCGCCTGCCTCGTGGCCGCGCAAGTCATTGAGTTTCTTGAAATGATCGAGGTCGGCGAACATCAGTGTTCCGGGCAGGGCCTCGCGGCTCAGCCGGTCGAGCCGGCGCCCCATCTCGTCCAGGAAGGCGCGGCGGTTGAGCAGCCCGGTCAGCGGATCGGTGCGGGCCTGCCGCGCCATTTCCCGCTGGATGCTGTCGTGGTCGAGGATCACACGAATGATGCCGCCGGCCGAAGATGTCAGCAGGCGTTCCTCATTGTCCCAGTCGCGGCTGCCGGGCGCGCGCCACAGCGCCAGCCCGTTCTGTTCGGCGAACCTCGTCTGGCTGCCGCAGACCAGCACCTTGCGCCCATCCGGCGCCATCCTGACCAGTGGGTCGGCGCTGCCGTCCTGCAGCAGGGTCAGGGCGGTGGGCAGCACCGAATTCAGGTTGCTGCCGGTCTGGTACAGCACGCCGGGGCGGTTGCCATCTCCCAGCACATCGAGCACCGCCGCACCCTCGGCACCGAGTGCCGTGGTCAGCGAGCTCATCGCCGCCTCCATCATCTTGGGGGCCAGCACTTCCTGGCGCATGCGCCACAGGATGTGGTCGAGCACTTCGCCGCGCCGCAGGGCTGCGGCCATGGCGGTATCGTGGCCGTCCTGATCGGTGGTGTCCTGGCCGATTCCGCGGGCGCCGATGATGTGCCCCTGGGCGTCGGTCACCGGGGTGGCGGCGAAGGCCAGACAGGTGCTGCTGCCGTCCGGCCGCTTCAGCCAGGCCCTGCGGCGGCGCACCTGGCCGGTGGGGCGGAACGGGTTGAACCCGGTGGTTCCGCCGGCATCGGCCAGCAGCAGTTCGCCCGGCTGGCCGAGCAGCGTCGCCGCCGGCCAGCCCAGCGCCGGGTCGGGCGAGATGAACACGAACCGGCCCCAGCTATCGGTTTCGAAGGCGAAATCGGCGGCCATGGTCACCAGGTCGCGCCAGCGGTTGCGGCTGTCCAGCAGCGCGCCGCACAGCTGATCGCCGATCGTCCCGGGATTGGCGTGCGCGAGCGGCGTCGGCTCAGGCTCGGCGGCGCGCGGGGCGGGGATGCTTCCGGAAGGGCCGCATTTCGTGGACGCCCGTTTCATGGCCTGCCGAAACCCCCGATGCGGGCCGAGCGCGGCACAACGCCGCGCCCGGGCTGCCGGCGCGGACGCCGCAGCCGCCGACTTTAAGGGGGCGGGCGTAAATGCTGGGTTAGCGGAGGTAAGGAATGGGTTCCAAGGGCCTCTTGGCCCTTGGCGGGTCCAGGGCAGAGCCCTGGCCTTCCTTTCTCCGCTTCGCGCAATTGACACCACTCCGGCGGCTGCGCATGGTCCGCGGGCATTACCCGGCAGATTTGATCGACAGTACCCGCGCATCGCGCAGGGGGGGAGTTGCCGCCGATATGACCGATCACGCGCTTCAAGCCACGATCGAAGCCCTGTGGGAGCGCCGCGACCAGCTCAGTGCCGCAACCGAAGGCGAGCCGCGCGCCGCCGTCGAAGCCGCGCTGGCGTTGCTCGACCGCGGCGAGCTTCGGGTCGCCGAGCCGGCCAGCGCGGGCTGGCGCGTCAACGGCTGGCTGAAAATGGCCGTCCTGCTGTCGTTCCGGTTGCAGGAACTCCGCGCGCATGCCCGGCGCCGGCGGCGCGCCGGTGTGGGACAAAGTGGCGATGAAGTGCGCCGGCTGGCAAGACGCGCAGTTCCAGGAGGCCGGGTTCCGCGCCGTGCCGGGGGCGGTGGTGCGGCGCAGCGCCTATGTCGCGCCCGGCGTCGTGCTGATGCCCTGCTTCGTCAATGTCGGCGCCTATGTCGACCGCGGCACCATGGTGGACACCTGGGCCACGGTCGGCAGCTGCGCGCAGATCGGTAAGAACTGCCACCTCTCGGGCGGCGTGGGCATCGGCGGCGTGCTGGAGCCGCTGCAGGCCGCCCCGGTCATCATCGAGGACGATTGCTTCATCGGCGCCCGCTCCGAAGTGGTCGAGGGGGTCATCGTCGAGCGCGGCGCGGTGCTGTCGATGGGCGTGTTCATCAGCGCCACCACCAAGGTGGTCGACCGCAGCACCGGCGAGGTGTTCCTCGGCCGCGTGCCGGCCTATTCGGTGGTGGTGCCGGGCAGCCTGCCGGGCAAGCCCTTCCCGGACGGCTCGCCCGGCCCGTCGCTGTCCTGCGCCGTGATCGTCAAGCGTGTCGATGCGCGCACGCGGGCCAAGACCTCCGTCAATGAGCTGCTCCGGGATTGACCGAAGATCCGCTTTTTCTGGCGCAGGCGCTGATCCGCTGCGCCTCCGTCACCCCCGAGGATGCCGGCGCGCAAGCGGTGCTTGCCGCCGCGCTGGAACGGCTCGGCTTCGCGGTGACCCGTCTGCGCTTCGGCGACATCGAGAATCTGTATGCGCGGATCGGCACCACCGGTCCGCATCTGTGTTTTGCCGGCCATACCGACGTGGTCCCGGCCGGGGACGGCACCTGGAGCGCGCCGCCGTTCGCCGGCGAGGTGCGCGACGGCGTGCTGTACGGCCGCGGCGCCTGCGACATGAAGGGCGCGATCGCCGCTTTCGTCTCCGCCAGTGCCACGCATTTGCAATCCGGCCCGCCGCGCGGGTCGCTCAGCCTGCTGATCACCGGCGACGAGGAAGGCGAGGCGCTCGACGGCACCGCGCGCGTGCTGGCGTGGATGCAAGCCAACGGGCAGGTGCCGGATTTCTGCCTCGTCGGCGAGCCGACCAACCCGCACCGTCTGGGCGAGACGATCAAGATCGGCCGGCGCGGCAGCCTGACGGCGCGCATCACCGTGCACGGCATCCAGGGCCACGCGGCCTATCCGCAGCGCGCCAACAACCCGGTGCACCGGCTGTTGCGCGCCCTGGCGGCACTGACCGCGGCGCCGCTGGACGCCGGCACCGACTGGTTCGAACCCTCGACGCTGCAGGTCACCAGCATCGATGTCGGCAACCCGGCGGCCAATGTCATTCCCGCTTCGGCAAGGGCGCTGCTGAACATCCGTTTCAACGACCGCCACAGCGGCGTCTCGCTCACCGCCTGGCTGCGCGCCGTGCTGGCGCAGCACGCCGAACGCTTCGACCTGGATGTGGCGGTCAGCGGCGAGAGTTTTCTCACCCAGCCGGGGCCGCCGGTCGCACGGCTGCAGGCGGCGGTGCGCGAGGCAACCGGGCTGGAGCCGGCGCTGGACACCGGCGGCGGGACGTCGGATGCGCGGTTCATCGCCCGGCTCTGCCCGGTCGCCGAGTTCGGCCTGGTCGGCCGCACCATGCACCAGGCCGACGAATGCGTGCCGGTGGATGAGCTGCGCGAACTGGCCCGCATCTACCGCGCCGTGATCGCGGCGTTTCTGCCATGAGGGTTTGGCCATGAGGGCGCGGCGGTGAGCGAGCGGGCCGAGCACGTGGTCCTTGGCACCCTTCAGCTCGCACTGCTCCGGCCGGAGGGCATGCGGCAGTTCGGCGACAGCCGTCAGTGCTTCCTGAACAGTCTGGCGCCGCTGGTGGCTCTGCCGCTGATGGGCGGGGTGCTCGGCGTGGTTTCAGGCGCCGGGCCGGACGAATTGGCGGCGCTGCTCGGTTCGCTGGTCGGCCTGCTGGCGCCGCCGGTGCTGTCGGAGGCGATGGCGCGGCTGTTCGGGCGCGAGCGGGAATGGCTGCGGTATGCCACCGCCTTCAACTGGTCGCGCTGGACGATGCTGCTGGCGGCCGGGGTGGGGCTGATGCTGATGGCAACACTGGCGGCCGCGGGGCTCGGCGACCATGAGGCGGTGGGGCTGGGGCTGGCCGCGGTGCTGGTCTACAGCATCGTGCTGGACTGGTTCATCGCCCGGGTGGGGCTGCGGCTGGCCTGGTGGCAGGCGGCGGCGGTTGTGCTGGTGGTCAATCTCGGCGCCGCGCTGATGTTTCTCGGGCCGCGCGTCCTGGCCGGGCTGCAGGAAGGATTTTCATCATGACCGCACGTTTGGGGAGCGCCTTGCACGGTGCCTTCCTGCTGGCCCGCGGGCGGGCGGACGGGCTGCGGCTGATTGTCGCTCCTCCCGAGTCCGAAATGGCGGCGGCGGGGCACAGTTTCTGGGCGATCGCGGTCTGCTTGCCGGCCTTCCTGTGCCTGCATTTGCTGGACTGGGCGGATGACGGAACGCCGCCGGCGGCGGCGGCGAGCCTGACGCTCGATCTGCTGAGTTATGTGATCGGCTGGGTGGGGTTCGCGCTGATTTCGCACCGGGTGGCGGGGGTCATGGGGCGCGGCATGCTCTGGCCGCGATTCATTACCGCGTGGAACTGGTGCAACGTGGTGCAGTACCTGATGCTGGTCACTGCGGCGCTGGCCTCGATGCTGGACCTGCCCGATCTGCTATTGCAGACGGTCTGGCTGGTGGCGATGGGCTGGGCGCTCTGGCTGGAGTGGTATGTGACCAAGCTGGCGCTGGCGATTCCCGGCCGTCCGGCGGCGGCGCTGGTCGGGCTCGATTTCGCTCTCGGGATTTTTTTGATGGGGATCACCGGGACGTCGGGCTGAACGGGTCCGGATCGTAGCGCACGCCGGTCAGGGTCAGCCCGGCGGCCGGCGCGGTCGGACCGGCGGCGCGGCGGTCGCGGGCAGCCAGGGCGGCGGCGACGCGGCTGGCCGGCCAGCTTCCGTCGCCCACCAGTTTCAGCGTGCCGACCATGTTGCGCACCTGATGGTGCAGGAAGCTGCGCGCCTCGGCGGTGATTTCCAGGACCTCCCCGTGGCGGACCACGTCCAGCCGGTCGAGGGTGCGCAACGGGCTGTTGGCCTGGCAGGCGCTGGCGCGGAACGAAGTGAAATCGTGCCGCCCGAGCAAGCTGGCGGCCGCCGCCGCCATGGCGGCTTCATCGAGCGGGTGCTCAACATGCCAGACCCGGCCTTCCTGCAATGCCGGCCGGGAGCGCCGGTTGAGGACACGGTAGCGGTAGGCGCGGCCGGTGGCCGAGAACCGCGCGTTCCATCCGTCGGGGGCCGCCGCGGCCTGCAACACCACGAGGCGGTGCGGCTTGAGGTGAAAGTTCAGTGCGTCGCGCAGCCGCTCCGGCGGGAAGGCGGTGGGCAGGTCGATTTGTGCCACCTGGGCCTCGGCGTGCACGCCCGCGTCGGTGCGGCCGGCGGCCACGCTGATAACGGGCTGGCCGCCGGCGAGTTTCGCGGCGGCGGCTTCCAGCACACCCTGCAACGACAGCCCGGCGCCCTGAAGCTGCCACCCCACGAACCCCGTCCCATCGTATTCCAACCGCAACGCGTACCGCGCCATCAGGGTTCCAAGGGGCTATGCCCCTTGGTGGGGTGCAGGGGCGAAGCCGTCGTGCCGAAGGCACGCTCCGCGCTGGGCGGGGTCCGGGGCAGCGCCCCGGCTCACCCCAGTTGGGTTCCGGCAGGGATTTGGCGCCCCCGAAGAAAATCCGAGGCCTCCAGAGCCGAGCGCCCCGGCGCCTGCACCCGCGTCAGCCGCAGCGCCCCGTCGCCGCAGGCCACCAGCAGCGCGTCATCGAGTGTGGTGCCTGGCGCGCCGGTGCCCGCTTCCGGTTGCGCGGCGAGGATCTTCAACGTTTCTCCGCCGAGTTGCGAAAACGTGCCCGGCCACGGGTTCAGCGCCCGCACCCGGCGGTCGAGCGCGGCGGCGCTTTCGGTCCAGTTGATCTGCCCGTCCTCGCGCGTCAGTTTGGGGGCGTAGGTCGCGCCTTGCTCGGGTTGCGGGACCGGCTGCGGGGCCTCGTCGAGGGCGCGCAGGATCAGCCGCGCGCCGATCGCGGCCAGGGCGTCGTGCAGCGCAGCCGCGCCGGTCGCCGGTGTGATCGGCACGGCCTCGCGCAGCAGCATGGGGCCGGTGTCCAGCCCTTCCTCCATTTGCATGATGGTGATGCCGGTTTCGGCGTCGCCGGCCAGGATGGCAGCCTGGATCGGGGCGGCGCCGCGCCAGCGCGGCAGCAGGGAGGCATGGATGTTCAGGCAGCCGCGCCGGGGGGCGGCCAGCATGGGCGTGGGCAGGATCAGCCCGTAGGCGCAGACCACCGCCGCATCCAGATCAAGGGCCGCGAAGGCGGCATGCTCGGACGCGTCCTTGCGCAGCCGGGCCGGCGTGCGCACCGGCAGATGCAGCGCCTCGGCGGCCGCGTGCACCGGGCAGGGCCGGACGGCGTGGCCGCGTCCGGACGGCCGGGGCGGCTGGCAATACACGGCAATGATGTCGTGCCCTGCCCCGTGCAGGGCGCGCAAGGCCGGCACCGCGAACTCCGGGCTGCCCATGAAGGCGAGGCGCAGGCGGTTCATAGAAGCTGGTCCGGTTCAGCCGGCGCGGCGATCCGGTACGGTCTGCATCAGACCACTACCGCTCCTTCTGCCGCTGGTCCTTGGCCAGCCGCCGCATCAGCATGTTGCGCTTGAGCACGGAGATATGGTCGACGAACAGCACCCCGTCGAGATGGTCGATTTCGTGCTGCAGGCAGGCGCCCAGCAGCCCCTCGCCATCCATTTCGCGGCGCGCGCCGGTTTCATCGGTAAAGCGCACCCGCACCCGGGCGGGACGCACGACCTGCGCATACTGGCCTGGCAGCGACAGGCAGCCCTCCTCGCGGCCGGCCAGCTCATCGCTTTCGGCCACCACCTCGGGGTTGATCAGCACGACCGGTGCGCGGCGATGGTCGGGCATCAGATCGACGATGCACATGCGCAGCAGCACGCCCACCTGCGGCGCCGCCAGGCCGATGCCGGGCGCCTTGTACATGGCGGCGAACATGCGCGGCAGCAAAGCGCGCACCTGTTCGGTGTCGGCCGGCGTGACCGGACTGCACCGCGCTTTCAGCAGCGGGTGCGGCGCGATCAGGATCGACGCCGGCTCGGCGTCATCCGGGCTGACGAGCGGGGCGGCGACCTGCGAAAGGGCGACCGGGAGGGCGGCGGCCGGGTCGGCCGCGAGGGGTGCAGCGTCCATGCCGCCCATGTAGCGATACCGTGCGGCAGGATCAACGGGCGCGCACCCTTGCAACGCGGCACACGGGTGCCAAAATGAACCCTCGGCAGGGTCGCCGAATGCCGGGACCCGCCGCTGCTTCGCTCTCAGGAGGAGGCTCGCCGTGAGCACGCGTTTGTTTGCATCTCCGCTGTTTCTGGGTTTCGACCATCTCGAGCAAATGATCGAGCGGGCGTCCAAGACCTCGTCAGACGGCTATCCACCCTACAATATCGAACAGGTCAGCCAGACCGGGCTGCGCATCACCCTTGCGGTGGCCGGTTTCACCATGGACGATCTGCAGATCACGCAGGAGGACAACCAGCTCGTCATCCGCGGCCGGCAGACCGACGATTCGCAGGGGCGGGTATTCCTGCACCGCGGCATCGCGGCGCGGCAGTTCCAGCGCGCTTTCGTGCTGGCCGAGGGCATCGAAGTGCGCGGCGCCTGGCTGGACAACGGGCTTCTGCATGTCGATCTCGCCCGGCCGCAACCGGCGTGCCGGGTAAAGACGATCGAAATCCGCAAGCCGGGCAACGGCGTGTCCACGGTCGTGAACAGCACCGAAGAGCGCTGAAGCGCGTCGCGCTCCAATCCTGAAGACCAATACGAAAAAACCGATACGCAAAAATGGGGGCGCGCCTCGCGCGGCGGCCCGAACCAACAGGCGGCGCCGGCAGTGCAACCCAAACAGGGGGCGCCGGACCCGCCAGGAGAACAAACATGAGCAACGAAACACCGCTCCGGGAACGGATCGATATCCGCCACCTGTCCATCGAACAACTGGCCCGTCTGGGCATGTCGCAGATCGCCTACGTCAAGCCGGTGATCATGAACGGGACGCCGGCATTCGCGATCCACGCCGCCGATGGCACCCCGATGGCGGTCGCCGGCGACCGCGACGTGGCGATCGCCGCCGTGCATCAGCACGAAATGCTGGTGTCGCTGGTGCACTGAGCGCGGCAGCCGGGCAAAAGAACAGACGCCAGGGGCGCCGCCCCTGGCGTTCCTTTGTTCAGTGCCCGTCTGGTTAGGGCCCGTCTCGCGTGCCCGTCCGGTTAGTGCCCGTGCGCCTTATGCTTCTTCTCGCGCGGCGGCGGCGGCTGCGCATAAAGCGCAAACGACCCGGTCGCCGCCGGCAACCGGGCGAAGTAAGGCGGATCGTTGTTGCGGAAATCCTGCACCACCACGATCAGCAGCAGCAGCCACCAGACGTTCAACTGGTTGAACAGCCAGATCACCAGCAGCCCGGCATAGATGGTGCCGTAGATCGACACCGCGAAGGTCACCGCCTCGGTCAGCAGGAACATCCCGGCATGGCCGACGCCGGCGCGCAGCAGCCCGGCCGACAGACGCAGCAGCCAGACCGCGCCGGCCAGCGACAGCCAGACGCGCAGGTCGCGGTCGGCATCGTCGGACACCAGCCGTTCGGCCATGACCGGCACCCCGCGCGAGGCCATCGCCGCGGCCCGCCGCAGGAAGCCGGTCGCCGACAGGTCCCAGACGCCGCCGGGCGCCACCACCGCTTCGAAGCTCAGCGTGCCGGCCGGAATGACATCCACCAGGGCGGCGATGCCGATCATGACGCCGGCGATCAGGGTTGCGTCGAGCAGGCCGAACGTGCCACGCCAGTGGCGCGAACTCAGCACCACCCATTGCCAGGCCACCAGGGGCAGGGCGACGATCAGGCCGGCGAGCAGAACCCGGCCGGCATTGCCGAGCACGTCAACTACGTCCATGCGCGCCTCGTCGGCGGGGATGCCTGCCGGCCTCGGGAAGATACAGAAGATAAGCAAGCGTGGCGACGGCGCATAGCGTGCGCCGCCGCGTTGGTCGTGCGCCCGGATGTTGCGCGGTCAGACCTCGACCTGCGCAAACCATTTTTTCGACCAGAACCAGCCGGAGCGGCGCGGCCGCCAGCCGTTCTGCAGCATCAACCGCTTGAGCTGGCGCCGCGCCTCCTCCTCACCGATGCTCTTTTCGGTGAAATCACGCAGGATCGCCGCGGTGCTCTCGAACTGCTCGCGCGAAATGGTGCCGTCGCGGCCGGCATACCGATTCATCATCTGCTCGACCCGCCGCCCTTCCTGCAACTCGAACACGAAACCGTTTTCCTCGGCGACCTTGCGCAGGTGGCGGCGCGACTCATCGAGCGAGAGGTCGAACCGCGTCACACCCTCCTCAAGCAGGCGCACTTCTTGTGCCTGGTTGATGTACTTGGTCTTCATGCCCGTGATCTTGACCAGGTCCGTGTACCGCCGAAGCGTGTCATCACCCGGACGCCTGGACGTATCGTCCGTGACGTTCAACGCTAAATCCCCGCTCTGCAAATCCTGCCGGGGTTATAAGTGCGGGAGGCAACAGGTGTAAAGGCTTCCTCGCTCCCGGTGCGCTTGCGCGATCCGTGCGTTTCCCTATCCCCAAACTGTAATAATGAGGACGCCGCGGGCTAACGCCAAGGCGCGATTTCGTGACCGATCGTTACCTGCTGTCGGCGCTATTCTCATTGCCGGCACCCCCTGATAGGGTTGCGAAACAAGTGCCCCCAGGCGGCGATGGCGGGCACGGCGGCGGCATGCGCGGCGTTCGCACCGCGCCAGGCCCATAACCATCCGGCCGCGACGCACGCTTGGGGATATCCATCATGGACCTGGTCACGTTCGCAATGGTGCTGGTTACCGCCGTCACCGCCGTCGGCCTCGACGCCGTCTGGCATCAGGGCGACGTCGTGCTGGAGACCGTCACCACCGCCCCGCTGGGCAAGACCTCGATGGATTCCGGCCTCGCCCGCACCATCGTCGAGAACGAAGCGGAGCACGTCTTCGCCACCCCCTCGCTGGTGAGCAAACCGCAACTGCGCTGGAGCAGCCAGGGCGGCATCGGCGCCGCCATCGCCGAGGCCACCGGGCTGCAGACCGTCGCCTACGCCGTGCAGGCGCAGTTCGGCTTTCAGCCCGACGACTACCGGCTGGCGCTGTTCAGCGAAGACGGCCTGGTCAAGGTGCTGATCACCGGGCAGAGCCGGCGCACCGCGTCGGGCTATTCCCAGGTGGTCGTGCAGGACCCGGGCGAATCGGTGGTCGACCTGATCCGCCGCGCCACCCTGGAAGGCGTGGCCCATATCGATCCCTACCTGACCGCGCTGTATCAACTAGCGCAGCAGAACGCCGCCGGCGAAAACGCCGAAGCCGAACGCATCATTGCCGCCGCGATGCCCCGTTTCGCCGACACGCCGCGCAACCCGCAGCGCGCTTTGTTCGAGAACCTGCAGGGCCTGCTGGCGCTGCTGCGCCAAGACCCTGAGGCGGCGCACCAGGCCTTCGCCAGGGCGGTCGCCTCCGATCCCGACAACATCGCCGCCGAGCTGAACGTGGCGTTCACCGACGTCCAGTTGAACCATGCCAGCGCCGCCGCCGCGCGCATGCGCACGCTGGTCGAGACCCACCCGCCGGCCGACAAGGTGCTGCTCGCCACCGCCTATGTTACCTGGGCCGCCGCGCGGATGAGCCTGCAGGATCTGGACGAAGCCGAGATGCTGGTCAGCACCGCCGCCGGCATCAACCCCGGCAGCGGTGCGGCTCTCGAGCTGTGGGCCGAGCTGCGCGGCCTCAAGGGCGACGCGGCCGGGGCCGACCGGCTGCGTCTGCGGGCACGCCAGTCCAGCGCCGCCTTCGAGAACTACGCCGAGATCGCGAGCTTGTATTTCCAACTGGCATGGAGAGATAACCACAAGCTCATTCGTAGCCGCCACGGCAATGCCGACACCGTTCTCGCTGCCCTGAACCGGGCGGCCGGCAATACCTGGCACCAACCACCTGAGGGGGTCCCCTGGCCAAGACCGTCGATGTCCTGCGCGCGATCCGGCGCACCACGGCACAGCTGTTCCCGACCGCCCACCCGGCGCGGGCGACGCATGCCTGGCCGACCAGCGCCGCCGTGCTGGCGCTGCTGTCGGCGATCGGCTGGTCCTCGCTGCCCGGCAACCTCGCCATCACCTCCGGCAGCGTACGGCTGGCCGATCCGCGGCCCAGCACCGACAGCCTCGCCCCGGCGGTGTTCGCGCTGCGCGAAGACGGCTCGGCCGTGCGTTTCGGCAACGCCGAACGCGCCCCCGACGGTGACATCCGCGTTGGCCTGTACGACCCGCTCGACCGGCTTGTCGGCATCGCCACCGAACCGGTGTCGCTGCCCGCCGACCCGCGCCTGCTCTGGCTGCTCGCTTCGCCCGCCGAACGCCAAGGCCTGCGCGCCCAGGCCGAGTTGCTGGTGCTTGCCATCCCCACGGCCTTCGTCGACATTTTCCGCTCGCCCGAGTTCAACGCCGACTACCGCGACCGCTTCCTCGCCGTGCTGCGCGCCGCCATGGCCGAAGCCTGGCAGGCGACCCAGGACCGCGGCGCCTGGCGTGAACTGCTGCGCAGCTACGACCCGATCCTGCGCGACGTGATCGGGCGCGACATCCGCCCGATCGTCGAGCAGCATTTCCGCGGCGTGCCGATGCGCATGCTGCGCGCCAACGCGCTGCCCCTGATCGACCCGTTCCGCGACCGCCCGTGGGACATGCAGCCGGTGGAAGATGCGCTGCGCGAGGCCATCATCGACATCCGCGACCACGGCGTGCCCGAGCGCACCGTCATGGGGCTGATGGACAGCCCGGCGACGGTCGAGTTCCTGCGCGTGTTCCAGACCGTGCTGATCGCCAAGCTCGCCCGCAGCCCGGCGCTGCAGGGGCTGATCGCCGAAATGGCCTTCGACCCGAAACTACGCCCCTACCTCGTGGAGATGACCGACCGTGCCAACGACCTTCTTCGCAGCGCCCCGCGCCTGCTGGTCAGCCTGCACGGCAGCGCCGACATCAACCTGGTCGCCGCGACCGTGATCCGCACCCTCGTCAGCGGCCGGCCCGACCGGGTGGTGGTGTTCATGAGCCCGGCCCAGCGCGACGAAATCAGCGGGCTGGACCGCAACGCGGTGCATGTGCTCGACCGGCTGGCGCCGAATGGCGTCTGACCCGCGCGCCGACGCCGCCGGCATTCTGGCCCGCCCCGCCGCTGCCGCCAGCCTGCCCCGCCCCGCGCCCGCCGCCGGCCTGCCCCGCCCGGGCGGGCCGCGCCGTGACGATACCGGCGCACTCGTCGTCGAGCAGCTCAGCATCGTCCGCCCGGACGGGCGGCTGCTGCTGCACGACGCCTCGCTGCGGGTGGGCCCCGGCGAGCTGGTGCTGCTGGTCGGCCCCAGCGGCTGCGGCAAGTCCACCCTGCTGCTGCTGCTCGGCGGCCTGCTGGAAACCGAGGCCGGCAACTGGGATGTCACCGGCCGGCTGGCCTGCGGCGACCGCGAGATCGACCTCACCACCGGCCATGGCGGCGTCGGCGGCGTGGTGTTTCAGAACTACGCCCTGTTCGACGAGCTCGACACCCGCGACAATCTGCGCATCGCCCTCGACCACGCCCCGCCGGGCAGCGCCGGCCTGACCGAGCAGCTCGCCGACATGCTGGCCGATATCGACCCCGACCAGTCGATCAGCGCCTGCAGCGGCGGCCAGCGCCAGCGCCTCGCCATCGTCCGCGCCGTGCTGGCCAACCAGCCGGTGCTGCTGTTCGACGAACCCAATTCCGGCCTCGACATCATCTCCTCGCGCCGCCTGGTCGAGCTGATCCGCAACCTGTGCCGCACCATGGGCAAGCCGGCGCTGATCGCCGTGCACCATTACGAGGAATTGCTGCCGCTGGCCGACCGCGTGCTGGTGATGGACCCGCGCACCGCCCATCTGTCCATCCTGCCGCCCAAGGCGGAGGCGATCGAGCAGGCGTTGCAGCAGGCGGCCGGCCTGGACGAGACGCCGGCCGACGGGGTGCCGCCTGAGGGCACGCCGGCAGTCGCGCCGCCGCACCCGGCGGCGGACTGGCGGCTGGAGCATCCCGCCCGCTCGCGCAGCACCTGGTTCCTGCGCTACGTGGCCGAATACCTCTGGCTGCTCTGCGCCTCGCCGATCATGCTGTTCTACATTGCCGCCGGCTCGGGCATCACCGGCTTCGTCACCATCTGGTTCGGCTTCAACTACTACTCGTATGGCGGCCTGCTGAAGTCGATGCTGCATGATGAAACCGTGGTCGGCCTCGGCGCGGTGCAGTGCCGGGTGGCACTGCCGCTTATCTGTACGTTGTTGTTTGTAGCGCGCAACAGTGCCGTGATCGCCGCCGATGTCGGCAACCGCGTGCTCACCTCGCAGTTCCGCGCCTTCACCAACCTGCAGGTGCCCGGCCGCAGCTATGTGTTCGCCGCCATCCTCAGCAGCGTCGTGCTCGGCGCCCTGGCGTTGCAGTGCCTGTCGCTTCTGCTCGGCGCGTGGGCGGCGCAGGAAACCTGGCACGTGGTATTCCCGACCCAGTACCGCGCGCTGTTCCGCACCCTGTATTTCCGCAACGTGCTCAACCACGACGGCTGGCCGTTCTTCAGCATGATCTGGGTGTTCTGCAAGGCAGGGCTGAGCGCCTTCCTCGCCGCCGTGGCGGCGATCATGGTCGCACTCGGCCCCAAGACCTCCAGCCAGGCGGTCAATCACGCGGTCGCCAACGCGATCGTTATCGGCGTGATCATCGCCTTGCTGGTGCATGCCGGCATTTCCGTGCTGACGACGATTTGAGCGGGGCGTTACAATGCGGCGCCGATTCGCCCACAGCCCAGGAGACCTGGCCATGAGCGATGCCGCCTCGCCGCCCGAGGCGTCCCTGATCCGGGGCCGCGCCATGGCCCTGGCCGCCATCGTCGTGGCGGTCTCCGCACCGTTCTGGTTCGACCGCACGCTCGGCATCATCGGTCTGCATACCCCCCCCACCGCCCGCCTCGCCGCGACGCGCTTCGCGATCGGCGAGGAGGAGCGCCGCCTGGCCGCGTTGGAGGCGAAAATCGACGCCATCGCCGCCAAGCTGGCCGACAGCCGCAGCGAAGCCACCCAGCTCAAGGCGAGCACCGACGCGCTTGCCAGCTGGTCGAGCCTGTATGCGCTCACCGACCTCACCGCCGCGCTGCGCCAGTCCGAGCCGTTCGGCCTGCAGCTCTCGGTCGCCCGCGCCGTCACCACCCTGCCCGCCAACATCCGCAAGCTGCTCGATCAGTTGGTTCCCTATGCCTCGGTCGGCGTGCCGGACGCCGCCCGGATCACCCACGACTTCAACGACCATGCGGCAAGGCTGGGCTGGACCGGCCCGCGCTCCGCGCCGGTCGCCATGCTCAACCGGGTGCTCACCTGGTCGCGTGACCAGTTACCCGGCGAAACCTCGCCGGCCGACACCACCGGCCCACGGCTCGCCGAGGCCAGCACGCAGCTTGCCGCCGGCGACATCGCCGGCGCGGTGGAAACGGTGGAACAGCTCGACAGCCCGGCGCGCGACGGCTTCGCCGACTGGCTGGAAGATGCCTCCGCCCGCGCCGCGGCCGACCGGCTGACCAGCATGGTCGGCCTCGTTCTCAGCGGCGGCCATCCTGCCACCGCCCCCGCGGCCGCCGCTGGGGCGCGGCAATGACCCGTTTCGGCGTGCTGCTTTTGCTCGTGCTGCTGCTGCCCGGCGCGCCCGGGCCGGCCGGCGCGCGGGAGCGTAGCTTCGTGGCCTCGCCGCACCCGCCGGGCGCGGTCGAATCCGCCCTCACCTCCTGCGCCGGCGGCGCCATGATCGGCGCCCTGCTGTTCTATGCCGGCACGCTGGGCCCGGTCGGCCTGGGCGCGGTCGTGCCCGGCGCCGGCCTGTTCTGCGGGCTGTCCGTCGTCGCCACCGTGTTCACCGCCGCCGGCGACCGTCTGTCGCGCCTGGTCGACCGTTTTCTCGACACCAAAGCCCCTGCCGCCCCCGCGGGGCAGCCCCGGGAGGCCCTGCCATGACCCGCGCCGCCGCCATTCTTGCCGCCGCGCTGCTGCTGCTGCCGGCCGCCCCCGGCCCGGCCCGCGCGCAGGACCAACAAAGCGTGGTGGTGGTGGTGCAACCGCCGGGGCTGGCCGAATTGGCGCTCGCCTCCTGCGCCGGCGGCGCCATGATCGGCGCCCTGCTGGTCACCGCCAGCGGCGCCGGCGGCCTCGGCGCCACCGCCGGAATGTTCTGTGGCCTGTCGGTCGCCGCCAGCGTAGTGAGCACGCTCACCTTCTGGACCTGGTACACGGTTACCGGCTCGTTTCACTGATCTGACCCCGTTTGCGCCTGGAAGGTCCCGCCGCCTACGCTCATTCTTTCACCGCACTCTGGTCCACCAACAGGGGAAGGCCGGTCACAATGCATATCCTGATGTTTGCCAAGCAAAAGGGTGGCGTCGGCGCCAGCACGCTCGCACGCGAGATCGGCGCCCTGGCCGCTTCCGGCGGTGAGCGGGTGGTGTTCGTCGACCTCGATCCGCAGGCCTCGCTGTCGAAATGGTGGAACCGCCGCACCGCCGGCGCCACCGAGCCGCCCAACCCGGCGCTGGCCGCCACCCGCCCGGACCAGTTGCTGGGCGTGCTCAATCATCTGCGCGCCGCCGACGCCGCCGATCTCGTGGTGGTGGACGTGCCGCCGGCGGTGCACGGCTTCCTGCTCGGCATCATGCAGAGCGCCGACGTGATCCTGATTCCGGTGCGCCCCACCACCGACGATTTCGACGCCCTGCCCGACATCGTTGACATGGTTGAACGCGCCGGCCGGCGTTACGCCTTCGTGCTGACCCAGGCGCCCACCGGCAAGCGCATCCGCGCCGTCGAGGAAGCCATCCCCATCCTCGCCCGCCAGGGGCGCATCGCCGCGGTGGTGCGCTTCCGTGCCGCCTTCCCGGCCGCCGGCGGGGCCGGGCTGACGGTGACCGAATACGAGCCCGGCGGCCGCGCAGCCGCCGAAATCGCCGAGCTCTGGGACTATGTTGGCGCCGAGTTGCGCAAGCTGAACCGGCCACCGCCGCCCAGCCTCTCGGCGGTGGTGTGAACCCGACGAGACGCATCGAGATGGCGGAGCAGTAGCCCATGGCCCGCAAGCCGCGCCCCCAACTGAAAGACGTGTTCGCCCGGCCGGGCCAGGCGCCGGAGCGCAACACGGCGATCGAGGACCTGCCCAGGGAAGCGACTCTGGAAGCGACTCTGGAAGCGGCGGCGGCCGCGGCTCCGGCAGCCGCGGCGTCCCCGTCGCCGCCGGATCAGCCTGCTCAGGTGTCCGCTGCCCCGGTCTCGCCGGCAGTGGACGCCGCTGCGCCGGCCGAATCCGAGCCTGTCGCCCTCGCACCGGTTGCGCCCGCGCCAGCCGAACCCGCGCCGGTCGCGGCCGAGCCGGTCGTCCTCGCGCCGGCCAAACCTGCACCAACCGAACCCGCGCCACCCGCGGCCGAGCCGGTCCTCCCCCCGGCACATGTCGAACCCGCGCCGGTCGCCGCCGCGCCGCCGCTGCGCCGCCGCGCCGCCCCGCAGCCACCAAAGCCACCGGCCCGGCCCGCCACCATCCCCGCCACCGCACGCTCCGTCACCATGCTGGCCGGCGCCGCCCTGCTGCTGGCACTGACCGCGCCCCTGCTGGAAGACAGCGTGCTGGGACTGTTCGGAATCGCCACCCCAGCCTCGCGCGCCCAGCAGGAAGCAGCCCTGATGCTGGCCCGCCAGGAACAGAAACTGCGCGACCTGGAGCAGCGCCTGGCCGGCGCCACCGCGCAGCTCGCCGCCACCCGCGACGATCTGCAGCAATCCACCCAACGCCGCACCGACCGCACCACCTGGGGGGCCTGGGGCCGCCTGCTCTCGCTCGGCCGCGTCGCCGACGCGCTGCGCGGCGCAACCCCGTTCGCCTCCGACCTTGCCGTCGCCCAGACCGTCGGCGCCGGCATCGACGAATTCAAACCCGAACTCGACAAGCTCTCCGCCTATGCCAGCACCGGCGTGCCGACGCGCACCGACATCGACCGCGAGTTCCTGCGCATCACCAACGACACGCTGCACGTGAACGGCGGCATTCTGCCCTCCGGCCTGGCGCGCCGGCTGGATACGCTGAACCCGTTTACCCCCGGTTCGCCCGCAACCCCCGATCCCGCCCCCGAACTGGTGCAGGCCGCCGCCGCCCGCCTCGCCGAGGGCGACGTGGAAGAAGCGGTGGCGCGCATCCGCCAGGTCGGCGGCACCTACCAAAGCGCCTACGCCGGCTGGCTGGAAGACGCACAGGCCCGGGTCAACGCGGACGCGCTGGTGCGGCGGATCGATCGCACCCTGGCTGAGCTGGCGCGTGAATTGCCGAAGTAAGGAAGGCCAGGGCTCTGCCCTGGACCCGCAAGGGGGCAGTGGCCCCCTTGACCCCTTGACTTAAGGGGTCCAGGGGCGAAGCCCTTGGTGGGGTCCAGGGGCAAAGCCCCTGGTGGGGTCCGGGGCTACGCCCCGGCACTGGCGAATCCACCAACCCGGGAACACCGCCCCATGCCCGAGCTCACCACCCTCGCCATCCTGGTCGGACTCTTCCTCAGCGCCGTCGCCGGCGAGGCAGTAATCTACCGGGACACGCTCAGCCTGCAGATCAACGTGCCCGCCGCGCTGCAGGAGAAAGGCTTCAACGAGCCGGTCGCCGAGGAAGTGTTCTCCTCCGAGGCCGCCCGCATCATCCGCGGCGACTCGGTCATTCCCGCGCCCACCATGCGCATCCACTCGCAGCCGAACCTGCTCTCGGCCATCGTTCAACCGCTCAGCCTCGATACCGCCGTGGCGGCGCTGCAAACGCAGTTCGGCGTCGACCGGCTCGCCGTGGTCGCAGCCATCATGCCTGGCCGGGGCAAGCCCGACCGCGACGAGGGGCCAACTCCCAAACCCGCCGGCAACGATGCGCAGCCGCTGCAGATCGTGCTGGTCGTCTCGCAGCCGCAGGCCGATCCGGTGCAGGCGCGGCTCGCCCAGGAAGACGGCGATCCGGTGACGCTGGTCCGCCACGCGGCGCAATGGACGATGGAACGGGTTGCCCCATATCACGTCGCGCTGTCGCATTTCCTCAGCGGCACCGAAGGCAGTGCCGACGGGTTCACGCGGACCAGGCAGACCGTCGCCCGCGCCCTGGCCCGCCCGTGGAAATCCGAGGAGGCCTCGCAGCGCGCGCTGCTCTACAACATTCTCGGCCTGGTCGACCTCGCCGAAAACGATATGGCCGGCGCCCACGCCGCCTACCGGGCCGCCGGGGAGATTCCCGGGGTGCGGCCGGCAGTGCAGGTGGAGGTGGCGCTCAACCAGGCCGTCCTCGCCCTGGCCGGCAAACAGCCGGCGCTGGCAGCGGCGTTCCTGAAGCAGGCGAAGGAGACCGTTACCGTCGCCGAACTGCCCGGGTTCGCCATCAATCGCCTTCTCGTCGAGGGGCTGGTCGCCTGGGGCAGCGGCGACCTCGCGGCGGCGGAGGCGCATTTCCGCAGCGTCGCCGCGCAGGCGCCGCTGAACGAGGCCGGCCACCGCTATCTCGGTCAGGTTCTGGCCGCGCGTGGCGAGCGCGACGGCACCGCCCGCGCGCTCGACACAGCCCTCGCCGTGCACAGCGCCGATCCGCCGCGGCAGGCGCTGGCGGTGGTGCTGTTCTGGGTCGATCCGGTAGACGGCGGGCTGACCAGACGGTTCTGATTTCCTAACGACAGCCCGGGTTTGCGGTCCGTGCGGCCAGGCCATAAGCGTCAGTCGCGACATCGCAACAAGTCGCCGTCACATATGCCCCGGTTCCAGCACCCGTGTTGTATCGGCAGCAAGAATGAGCCACAATTACGCTGAAACCCGGCTGGCACGATGCGGTCGTGCGGCGGCTCGCCCCAAGGAGGTTGACGATGCGTAATACTGTCTGCTCTGGCGTCCTGGCCCTCAGCCTGCTGGTGCCGGCCGTGGCCAGCGCCCAAACACCGGCAGCCCCGGCGCCGGCCAGCGAACAGCTGATCGTTATGCGCCCGGCGCAACTGCTGGCGATCGGCGCCGGTGTGGTCGTCGGCGCCCTGGTGTTCCAGGTTGCCATTCCCACCCGCCTCGGCCTGATCGCCGGTGCGGTGATCGGCGGCTACCTCGGCGATTTCTGGTACTCGGGCAATCAGCTCGAGCTGCACATCACCGCGCCCAAGACCTGACCATCCCGCCGCCGCGCAGCGGATCGCGACGGCGGCACTGAAAACGAGACAATCGTCAGACTAGACAACCGTCACACCTCCGTGGCCCATGCCGCCGACGCGCCAATGCGTTGTGCGCATGGGCCACACACAATGCAGCCGGCACGATTGCCGCATCGTGCGCCGTCCGGAATACCGCAGGGGATGATCCGCCGGCGACGGCGTAACACCATCGCCAGGCCCGGATGCCGGCAAGTCGCGGACCCGACCGTCTGCGGAAGCTTCGGCTCTGCGTGTTGCCACTTTCAGAAATGGCCAAAGCATAATGACTTGCCGTGCCACCGTGCCCTTCGCCTGCCTGCTCGGAACAATGCTGCTGGCCGGGGCCGCGCAGGCCGAGGTGCCGCGCGTGCTCAAAAACGCCAGCGTGCAATTCAGTACCGGGGACGACGGCAAGGACGAAGCCTGCGTGCTCACCGTCACGGTCAGCAATGCCGACGGCAAAATCCTCGAACGTGTGCTCGACAACAAGCTGGACGTGAGGCCCGGCACCAGCATGACGCTGTGGCTCAACCGCGCCAGGGCGGCGACCGCCGACAAGCTGAAGGGCAGTCGCATCACCTTCACCATCACGCCGAAAGGCGACGAGCACTGGGTGGTGAAAGAGGCCAGGCTGCATGTGACCTTCGAAAACGGCCCGGGCAAAACCTGGCACTGGGGCCCGTTCACGCTGGAAAGCAAGGACGCCAAGCCAGCCTCGGTCGAGTTCACCCTGACCGACGAGCGCCATTGATCCAGGCCGGCGTTGCTACGCGCCGCGGACGGGTCCGGCCAGTCGTGGGATACCGGCCGGCCTCCGCGTGATTGCCGCTACGAGCCCGCCGGCCCGGGTTGCTCCAAACCGGCACCGGGCAGGTCCGACCATGGCCGCGCCGGATCGGGCACGAAGCTCCAGGCCAGGTCTTCCACATAAATCATCGCGCCGCTGACCACCGACGCGGCCACCGACAGCGTGCTCGCGGCGGCCAGGCTGCCCAGGTAGGCATAGGTCACGGCAAAGTTGGTCAGCGAGCCGACCATCTGGTAGCTCAGGGTTTTCAACGCGGCCCGGTCCAGCGGCGGCGGCGGCTTGGCGTGCTGCCACGGCGGCACCGGCTCCACCCGCACCGCCGTCCACGCCGCCAGCCCGTCGCCGCGCCCGGGCTTCAGGCGACCCCGGAAACCGGACTGGACCGCCGGCCATGATGCCCGGCTCCACCCCACCAGACGCGCGACCTCGTCTTCGGTGATCTCTTTCTGCAGCGGTTCGCCCTGCGCCGGATCGAACAGGTAGCGCACCTGCAGCGCGTCCACCGGATCGGTCACGCGGTAGACCGCTTCCAGCCATTGCTGCGGCACGTCCCATCCATTGTCGACCGCGTCCTGCATCGACAGGCGCCAGGCATCGTCGACCATCGGCGCACTGGCCGCCCACGGTGTGACGTAGGTCACGTAGGAGCAGGCACCGTCATGGTCGGAGGAATAAAGGACCTGCGCATAGTAGAAGTCCTGGCGTTCGCAGCCCCTGGCCAGGCCCCAATGCGAGGTGGAGTTGGGCGGGTTCACCTGCACGAGCATCGCCGCGTCCACCCGGTGCCCGTGCAGGCGCACCAGCACCGTGCTGACCACCGGCGCATTGCCGTCGCCCACCACCGGGCCGACCGGCGCCACGACCCGGCGCATCGTCACCCAATTGCCGGGCGGCAGGGGAACCTGCTTGCTTTCGCTCTCGAAAACCCCGCTGCTCGTGCCCGGCACCGACGGCAAGGTGAATGCCGGCTCCGGTGCCGCCACCGCTGCCGCCGGTGGGTGGGTGAAGGGAGGTTCGGACACCGATGTCACGGCGGTGTCCAGCAGCACCAGCGCACCGCTTGCCGCGAACATCGCGCCGCCCATAACCAGCACATCGGCCCGCTTCATGCCCGTCCGATCCGTCCCAACACGACGTCCCCCGCTGCAAACTGAAAACAATGCGCCCGCAGATGCCAAACATCCTTACGCCGCGGGCATATCCCGCGGCGTGAAGATTTGCGGCATCGCATCGGCGCGGCCTGCCGGGTTCGCGGTGCCCGGATCAACCGCCTCAGGGGGCGATGCTGTAACCGAGAAGCGCGCCGATCCCCGCACCGACCGCGGCGCGCGTTGTCTGGAACGATTCCCAGGTCCACACGATCGGCCGAGTCGCGGCGGCAGTGGCGCCGACCGCGGCGGTGGTAGCGGTAACCGCGGCGGGGAACAGCGACGGCCAGACCACCGCGCCGACCACCGCGCCGGTCGCCGCCCACAGCACCACCGGAACGGCGGTGCGCACGAACGAGTTCGGCTGCCGCCGGCGCGGGCAGGGCGGTGGTACCGGCAACGAGCGCAGCGGCGAGTGCCGCGGCGCGAAGCGGATTGATCATGGGGGTGCTCCTCGATGGAATCAGATGGGCGAGTGTACCCGCAAAGGCGCTGGGCTGTCACGCGTCTCGGGCGGTGGCTTCAAGCAAGGCCAGGGCTCTGCCCTGGCCTTGCTTGAAGCCAGCCCCGGCGTCCCGACATTCGCAAGATCCCCCGGAGCATCCCCTTGCCCAATCCCCGCACGCGCCCACCGACCATCGCCGTCATGCGCGGGCTGCTGCCCTTCCTGCGTCCCTACCGCCCGCGCATCGCCGCCGCCGTGCTCGCCCTGCTGCTCGCCGCTTCCCTGGTGCTGCTGCTCGGCCAGGGCGTGCGCCGCCTGATCGACCACGGCTTCGCCGGCGGCAGCCCCGACGGGCTGGACGGTGCCGCCTTGCTGATGTTCGTGGTGGTCGCGGCGCTGGCCGGCGCCACCACGCTGCGCTTCTACCTGGTCTCCTGGCTCGGCGAGCGGGTCGCTGCCGATCTGCGCCGCGCCGCCTTCGACCGGCTGCTCACGCTGTCGCCCGCCTTCTACGAAACCGCCCGCACCGGCGAGTTGCTGTCGCGCCTGGCCGCCGATACTTCGCTGCTGCAATCCCTGGTCGGCTCGGCGATATCGCAATGGCTGCGTGCGGTGATCATCCTGATCGGTGCGCTGGCCATGCTGATCGCCACCAGCCCCAAGCTCACCCTCATCGTGCTCGCCGTGATCCCGCTGGTGGTCGGCCCGCTGGTGCTGTTCGGCCGGCGCGAGAAGCGCGCCTCGCGCACCGCCCAGGACCGGGTGGCCGATCTCGGCGCCAGCGCCGAGGAGACGCTGAACGCGCTGCGCACCGTGCAGGCCTTCGTGCACGAAGGTCTCGACCGCGCCGCCTTCGCCGCCCGCGTGCAGCGCTCGGTGGAGGCGGCGATCGCCCGCGTGCGCATCCGCTCGGTGTTGATTCTGATTGTGATTCTACTCGGCTTCGGCGCCATTACGCTCAGCCTGTGGCTGGGCGGGCGCGAGGTGCTGGCCGGGCGCATGACCGCGGGCGAGCTGTCGGCCTTCGTGTTCTATGCCATCGTGCTGGCGACCTCCCTGTCGGGCATCAGCGAGCTGTGGGGGGAGCTGCAGCGCGCCGCGGGGGCGGCCGAGCGGCTGCTGGAATTGCTCGCCGAGCGCCCGACCATCGCCGCCCCGCCCCGCCCGGTCGCGCTGCCCCGCCCGGCGCGCGGCAGCGTCGCCTTCGAGAATGTCCGCTTCGCCTACCCCGCCCGGCCGGACCCGCCGGCGCTGCGCGGCTTCGACCTGCGCGTGGACCCCGGCGAGACCGTCGCCCTGGTCGGCCCGTCCGGCGCCGGCAAAACCACCGTGTTCCAGTTGCTGCTGCGCTTCTACGACCCGCAATCCGGCCGCGTCATGCTGGACGGCGTCGATGTCGCCGCCGCCGATCCGGCCGAAATCCGCGGCCGGATCGGCCTGGTGCCGCAGGACCCGGTGATTTTCTCGGCCGATGTCTGGACCAACATCCGCTACGGCCGCCCGGAAGCCCCCGATGCCGCGGTGCGCGCCGCCGCGAGCGCCGCCGCCTGCGGCTTCATCGACACCCTGCCCGAGGGCTACGACACGTTCCTGGGCGAGAAGGGCGTGCGCCTGTCCGGCGGCCAGCGCCAGCGCATCGCCATTGCGCGCGCCATCCTGCGCGACGCCCCGGTACTGCTGCTGGACGAGGCGACCAGCGCGCTCGATGCCGAATCCGAGCGCGACGTGCAGCAGGCGATTTCCCGCCTGTCATCGGGCCGGACCACGCTGGTCATCGCCCACCGGCTGGCCACCGTCCGCCGCGCCGGGCGGATCGTCGTGCTGCAGGACGGCGCGGTGGTCGCCACCGGCACGCATGACAGCCTGGTGCGCGAGAACGGCCTGTATGCCCGTCTGGCCGCCCTGCAATTCGACGACCGCCGTGCCCCGGCGCCGCCCTCGTGACGGCAACCGGGTTAGCCGGCGCGGCACTCGTTGACGGGCGGGAATAGCCACTCGCGGAAAAACGAACTCACATAAGGCATGACGCCGTAGCCCACCGCCGACACCATGATGCCGGTCCTGAGCGCGACCGCCGCGAGCGGCGACCAGCCAGCCGTAACCGGCCCGAGCGCCGTGGTCAGGATCATCGTCACCGGATAGATGGTGAGAAAGTTGAGGGCCATCGTCTTATAGGGCGCCGGGGCGCGGTAGCCCGGCTCGTCGGGCGGCGTCAGCCAGACTTCCAGGCCGGACCGGTACTGGAACTGCGGCGGACCATCGACCAGCGGCGCCGAGCGCTCGAGCCACACGGCCCGCTCCGGCGACTTCAGCCATTCGCCGTACTGGGCGGTTCCGTTGAAGCGGTAGATGACCGTATAGGCGTGGCTGTTGGGTTCGGCCGGCGGCAGGAATTCCGTGCTGATCCGGCCGGCGAGCAGATCGCCGCTTTGAAACGTCTCGCGGATCAGCGCCTCGAAACGCACCTCGCAGCCTGGCCTGACATAGCGCGTCACCGCCACGGTGAGCGGTGCGTCCGCGATGCGGGGCGCCGGCGCGGCGCCCTCGGCCGGCTGGGCGTGCGGCGCTCCCGCAGCCGGCACGGCCAGCAGGCAGAACGCCGAGAGGGCAAGCGGCACCGCCCATGCCGCGCGTCGCGGAGGTAAACGCGTTCGCATGCGTCGCCCTTTCATCATTCGCCGGGTTCAGGCCGGCACAGGCGTGATCGCGGATATCCGCCGCACGGAACCGATCTCGGCAAGCATCGCGGCGCAAATTATGTGCATCCGCCCCGACATTCCAACGAATTCCGGACATTGCGGGGGCGGCCACCGCACCCGCGCCGCGGCAATCCCGGTGGCTCAGCTCTGGCACTCAGGGGCGGGCGGATACAGCCAGTCCCGGAACAGCCAGGTCATGACCGGCATCAGTCCGTAGCCCAGAGTTGGCACCACGATGCCGGTGAGCAGCGCGATGCCAGCCACCGGCGACCAGCCGGTCGTAATGGGCGCAATCACCGTCGATACGCCCAGCGCCAGCGGATAGATCGCGAGCCAGGTGACGGCCACCGTCTTGTATTTGTCCGGTGAACGACCTCCCGGTTCGTCGGGCAGCGTCACCCAGGCTTCCAGGCCGGGATGATACTGGTATGCCGGCGCCCCCTCGGTGAATTGCGCCACGCGCTCCAGCCATACCACCCGCTCCGGACTGTCCAGCCATTGCTGGTAATGGCTCATCCGGTCGAACTTGAAGATGATGGTGTAGGCGGTGCTGTTGGGTTCGGTCGGGCGGACGAAATCGGTGCTGAGATGGCCGGGGATTTGGTTGCGGACTTGGAACATATCATGGACCAGCTTTTCGAACACCGCCGCGCAGCCCGGCCTTGCGTGCCGCACCACCACCACCGTGATCGGCGCATCCTCGGCATCAGCGGACTGGACAACCGGCGCGGGGCCGCCCGCTGGCGCGGCCCGTGCGGGCGCCGCCGGCACGGCAAGCATCCCGCCGGCCGAAACCGCGAGCCACAGCACGGGTGCCGCTATTGCCAGCCATGGACAGGCGCGCATGCTTGTTCCCCCTCGCCGGTCGCGCCTTTTGGCCGGCCGGCTATTGCGGCCACGGATCAGACGGCTCACTTACGTCACTATAAATAATTTCAGCGTTCGCAACGTTCCATGGGATTCCGGCCATGCCGCCAGCCGCGCCGCGGCGGGTGACCGGCGGTCGGGGTCACAATGCGGTGCACGAGAGCCCTGTCCGTCCGTCGCCCGGCCACAGCCGGCCCATTCATCCTTTCTTTCCCCGCTCCCGCCAAGCTGGCGGCAAAGCCGGCCACGAGTTGGGCGGCGCGCAGCGGCAAGGGCCGCTTCGCCCCGCCCGGCTGCTTTCCGCCTTCTCGCACCACCGGCAGGCCGACATGCCCGGCCCGTCCTGCAACAGGTCGTCCCGAGGAAGAATGATGCGTCTCGCCTGCAGAATGCTGCTCGTTGCTCTCGCCGCCCTCGCGATCGCGCCCGCTGCCCCTGCCGCCGATCCCATCCGAATTGGCCTGTCCGGCCCGTTCACCGGCGGCTCTGCCTCCATGGGCGTATCGATGCGCGACGGCGTGCGGCTCGCCGCGGCGGACATCAACAGGGCCGGCGGCGTGCTCGGCCGGCCGATCCTGCTGGTGGAACGCGATGATGAGGCCCGCACCGACGGCGCCGTGAACATCGCCCAGGAGCTGATCACCATCGGGCGGGTGGTGGCCGCGCTCGGCTTCGTCAACACCGCGGTCGCGCTCACCGCCCAGCGCTTCTACCAGGACGCGGAAATCCCGGTGATCACCAACGTCGCCACCGGCACCCTGATCGCCCGTCAGTTCCGTCCCCCGGCATACAAGGCCAACTTCATCTTCCGCACCGCGGCCAACGACGCCATCCAGTCCGCCATGATCGTGGACGAGGCAATCACCCGCCGTGGCTTCAGCAAACCCGCCATCCTGGCCGACTCCAGCAGCTACGGCCAACTGGGCCGCGAAGATCTCGAACGCGCCCTGGCTTCGCGCGGCGCGCGGCCGGTGGCGGAGGAGAAATTCGATGTCGGCGACACCGATATCACCGCGCAATTGCTGCGGGCGAGGCAGGCGCAAGCCGACGTGATCCTCACCTATGGCCTCGGGCCGGAGCTGGCGCGGATTGCCAACGGCATGGCCGCGCTCGGTTGGAAGCCGCCGATGGTGGGAAGCTGGACCCTGTCCAACGACAGCTTCATCGACAATGCCGGCACCAATGCCGACGGCGCCACCATGCCGCAGACCTTCATCCAGGCACCGACCACGCCCACGCGCAAAGCATTCATCGCGGCCTACCAAACCGCCACCGGGCGCGAGCGAATTCCGAGTCCGGTCTCGGCGGCGCAAGGCTACGACAGTATGCTGCTGCTGGCCGCCGCAATCACCCAGGCTGGCAGCACCAACGGCAACATGATCCGCGCCGCCCTGGAGAACCTGCAGACCCGGGTGGACGGCGTTGTCACCGTCTACGATAAACCGTTCAGCATCACCGACCACGAAGCGATCACCCCGAACATCCCGGTGTTCGGGGTGGTGAAAAACGGACGCGTGGTGGCAGCCCACCCCGAAGACATCGAGGGCGACAACGCCGTTCGCGTCAAACGGAGGTCCTGACCACGTTGCCGTTAGCTACGCTGCCATCGCCCTCAGGCGTTGCAGCACGGCATCCGCCTCGGGCCCGGACTCGCGCACGGCGTCCACCAGCGTCAGCGGAATATCGGGCGCGCCATCCGCGCCGGCATAGGCCATCGACCACGCGGGAAAGGCGCGCGCCGGCACCGGCCCGTCCTCGGTGACCGTCACCGCGCCATGGCGCGGATCGGCGGCGATGCTGTCGAACACCGCCTGCACCGCCGCGTGCGGCCCTTCCAGCGCCTGGGCGAACCGGCCGTCATGCAACATGAGCGCGCCGGTGACGCCGAGCTCCGCATTACGCCGGCGTGCGACCGCAAGGATCTCCGCCAGCGCTGCCGCGACAGCAGCGGGATCGCCGGTGAGGCGGCTGTGGCTGACGTAGAGCAGGCGGCGCAGGTCAGTCGCGGGCATGACTGAATTCTAGCGGGAATGTTGCTGCGGTGAGAAGGGAAGGAAGGAAGGCCAGGGCTCTGCCCTGGCCTTCCTTCCTTCCCCTCAGCGCAGCACAATCTCCACCCGCCGGTTCTGCGCCTCGCGCACCCCCTCCGCGGTCGCCACCAGCGGCTTGGTCTCGCCGAACGCCTGGATATCGATCGCCTGTTTGCCCACGCCCAGCCGCACCAGTTCCGCCGCCACCGCCTCGGCACGGCGGCGCGACAACACCAGGTTGTATTGCGGCGTGCCGGTGCGGTCGGCGTGGCCGGACACCTCGATGCGCGTCACCTGCACCCGGGTTGCGTTCTGCGCCGCCTCAGCCACGATCTGCCGCGCCCGCTCGGTCAGCACCGCGCTGTCCCAGTCGAAGAACACCAGATAGCTGCGCGCCGGCGCCGGCGCCGGAGCGGCGACGGGCGCCGGAGCGGGCGCCGGCACCGGCGGCGGCGCCACATTGAACGCGTAGCGAAGGCCCAGCAAGCCGTCGAAATTGTTGTTGCCGCTGGTGGTAACCCCATAAGCCGCCACGGGATAGGCGGGCGCCGACAAGGTGCCGGTGACCTTGCGCTCGCCGGTCAGAGCGAAAAACCGGAACTCTGCCGTCACCGACAGCCCCGGCACGTGCGGAATCGGAAAGGCGGCACCGGCAATGGCCTGGTAGGCGAAATTCGCTCCCGGGGTTTCGTCGATCGACGCACTGATCAGGCCGGGCCGGACGACATTGGTGCTCTTGTGCACCCATGCCGCCCCGGCCCCCGCGCCCAGATACGGGAAAACGTAGGGCGAGCCGATGTCCATGTCGAACAGCACGTTCGCCATGACACCGTATTTGGTTTCCTGGCCGGATGCCGACGCGCCGGGCGGCAGGTTGCCGTGGCCGAGGTCGTTGCTGCGCCAGTTGCCCTCCAGCTCCACCCGCACGCCGTTGCCGAAACCCCAGCCGACACTGCCCAACCCCGTCCAGCCGGTTTCGTACCCCACCGATCCGCCGCCGCCCTGGGGCTTTCCGTTGATCGTGGTCGAGCGCACCGGCTCGTCCTCCAGGAAGTTCGCCCCGCCACCCGCGCCCACATAGACGCCCTGGATGGGCTGCGCCTGCGCGGCGAACGGCAGCGCGAGAAAAGTCGCGGCAAGAAGGGCACGCTTCATGGGATCGACCTGTTTACGAATGCCGGCAAGCATATGGGACCGGACCTTGCGGAACGACACGCCGGCGCACCAGCCTTGCGTTGCGCACGCTGCCACACGCGCCGCAACTGTGGCCGATCCGCAACAGACAATCACACGATCTTTCCCTCGAACGGCGGCAGCATGTCCGGGCTTTCGAACTCCAGAACCCACAGATCGGGGTCGAACTTCACCTGCCGGGCCACGTAGGCATCCGCGGTCGCCTGGTCCACCGGCCCCGCCCCGGTGCCGCGAATCCAGGCGGGCGTTCCCTCGGCCGCGCGCATCTGCGACAGCACCGACAGCCCCGTGCGCCCGCGCAGCACCACCAGCACCCCGCCCGCATCCGGGTCGCCCTTGCGCAGCACGCTGCCGTAACGCCCCCCCGCATTGCCCAGGCGCAGCGCCATGCTGACCCAGATACCCGCCTTGACCCGTGGCTCGTCCATGCCCTGCTCCGCCGTCCCATGCCGGGCGCCGGCTTGTGGTGCCACAGAACGTCGTCCGGGTCATCCCGCGGTGACGGGACAGGCAAGGAAGGCCAGGGCTCTGCCCTGGACCCGCCAAGGGGCAGTGGCCCCTTGGAACCCATTACTTTTAGGCATTCGTTATGAGACGGGGGTAAGGCGGTGAACCGGTTCACCGCCTCACCCCCCTCTCATAACGAATGCTTAAGTAGCGGGGTCCAGGGGGCCACTGCCCCCTGGCGGGTCCAGGGCAGAGCCCTGGCCTTCCTTGCCTTACTCCCCGCTGGCAATCCGTCCCGCCGGCACAACATCCCGGCCGGGCATCACGAGGGGAATGCAATGCGGAACCTGCTCACCACCCTGTTGGCGGCCGCTTTCCTCGGGTGCGCGGCGCCGGCCGCGCACGCCCAGGACCGGATCACCTTCGGCACCGACTGGCTCGCCGAAGCCGAGTACGGCGGCTACTATCAGGCCCTCGCCACCGGCATTTACCGCAGCCACGGCCTGGACGTGACCATCCGCCAGGGCGGCCCGAGCGTGAACCAGACCCAGTTGCTGCTCGCCGGGCGGCTGGACGTGAACATCGCCTCGAACAGTTTCGTCGCCCTGAACTTCGTGACCGAGCGCATTCCCTTCCGGGTGGTCGCGGCGATGTTCCAGAAGGACCCGTCGGTCCTCATCGCCCATCCCGGCCAGGGCAACGACAATTTCCCGGCGCTGCGGGGCAAGCCGATCATGATCGGCGCCGACACCCGCGCCGGCTGGTGGAATTTCCTCCGCGCCAAGTTCGGCTATTCCGATGCGCAAATCCGCCCCTATACGTTCAACCTGCAGCCGTTCCTGGCGAATAAGGGCGCGATCCAGCAGGGTTTCCTGGGGTCCGAACCGTATTCCATCCGCCAGGCGGCCGGGTTCGATCCGGTGGTTCTGCTGGTCGCCGATGCCGGGTTTGCCGGCTATGCCCAGTTGTTCGCCGTGTCCGACCGGATGATCGAGACAAAGCCCGACACGGTGCAACGCTTCGTCGATGCCTCGATCGAGGGCTGGGCCGCCTATCTCGATGGCGACCCGGCCCCGGGGAACGCGCTGATCCGGAAGGACAACCCGGAGATGACCGAGGCCCTGCTCGCCTATGGGCGGGAGGCCCTGAAGAAGAACCGCATCCTGACGTCGGGCGACGCGGCGACAAGCGGTATCGGCGCGATGACCGCGGCGCGCTGGGCGGATTTCTATGCCACCATGGCGGCGGAGGGCGTGTATCCGCCGGACCTCGATGTCCGCCGCGCCTATACGCTGCAGTTCGTCAACCGCGAGGCCGGGCTGAAACCATAGGCGCATGCTGATCCTGGACCGCCTCGGCCGGCGCTTTCCCAACGGCACGCAGGCGCTGCAAGACGTGTCGCTGCGGATCGGCAAAGGCGATTTCCTCGCCCTGCTCGGCCCGTCCGGCTGCGGCAAATCCACGCTGCTGCGGCTGATCGCCGGGCTGGACGCACCAGACGAGGGCCGCGTGGTCTGGGACGGCGGGGCGGCCCCGGCGCCGGGCGAGATCGGCTATGTGTTCCAGGACGCCACCCTGCTGCCGTGGGCGAGCGCCGCCGACAACGTGTTTCTGCCGCTGCGCCTGCGCGGGTGCGGCCGGCGCGCGGCGGCGGCGGATGTGCACGCGGCGCTCGCGCGGGTCGGACTGGAGCGGTTCGCCCAGGCGCGCCCGCGCGAGTTGTCGGGCGGCATGCGCATGCGGGTCTCGATCGCCCGCGCGTTGGTCACCCGCCCGCGTTTGCTGCTGATGGATGAACCGTTTGCCGCGCTGGATGAGTTCACCAGGTTCCGCCTGCAGGAAGACCTGCTGGGTCTTTGGCGGCAGCTTGGATGCACGGTGGTGTTTGTGACCCATTCCACCTACGAGGCATGCTTTCTCGCCCGCCGCATCGTGCTGATGACGCCGCGCCCCGGCCGCATCGCCCGGGAGATCGGCGCGCATCTCAACCCCGGCCCGGAAGCCCGGCTCGCCCCCGCCTACACCGCCCTGGTCGGCGAGGTGACACACGCGATGCAGGCGGCGCTGGGCGCCCCATCTTGACCCGCCTCGCCCCCGCCCTGTTCGCCGTCCTGTTCCTCATCCTCTGGGAAGCCGCGGTACGTTTGTCCGGCGTGCCGGCGTATCTGGTGCCCGGCCCGGTCGTCATCGCCGGCGCGTTCCTCGCCGATCCGATGCTGTTCCTGGCCTCGCTGGCCTCCACCCTCGGTGTCACCGCCACCGCGATCGTCGTCTCCGCCGTGCTTGGGGTGGCGCTGGCGCTGCTTATGCAGGCAAGCCCGCTCGCCCGTGCCGCCTTTCAGCCCTGGACCGTGGTGCTGCAGGTCACGCCAATTGTCGCCATCGCCCCGCTGGTGATCGTCTGGGTGGGCGATCCGTTCGCCGCGGTGGTGATCTGCGCCACCATCATCGCCTTTTTCCCGGTGTTCTCGAACACCGCCGCCGGCCTCGCCGCGGCGCCGGCCGAACTGCTCGACCTGTTCCGCCTGAACGGGGCCGGACGCTGGGACACGCTGCGCCTGCTGCGCCTGCCGGTCGCCCTGCCCTATTTCCTCGCCGGGTTGCGCATTTCCGGCGGCCTTGCTTTGGTCGGCACGGTCAGCGCCGAGATCGTCGCCGGCTCCGGCGGGGTGGCCTCGGGCCTCGCCTACCGGATTTTGGAAGCCGGCTACCGGCTGCAGGTGCCGCGCATGTTCGCAGCCCTTGTCCTGCTTTCGGCCAGCGGCGTGGCGATCAATGCCGCCCTCGGCGCGTTTGCCCGCACGCTGCTGCGCCGGCGCGGAGAGGCTTGAAGCTCCGCCGCCCACCTGCCAGAACCGGCGCACGGAGGATTACCATGACGAAACAGATGACCGACGGCCAGCGCAGCTACGAGGAAAAACGGGCCGCCAAGGCCGGGCTCAGCCTGGACAAATGGCTTGAGCTGAAGGAGCGCGAGAAGCGCGAGGAGGCCCGCGCCCGCGAAAAAGCGGCCAAGGCCGCCGAGCCTGCAAAGAAGCCCGGCTTCCTCAGCCGCCTGATCGAGCGGGCCCACAAGCCCCTTTAGGGACGAACCTCGGTCAGGCCATCCGCCGCACGACGCCGTCGCGGCGGATGACGCCGTGGTAGAACGCGCCCAGCACGTGCAGGGTCACCAGCACGATCAGCACTTCCGCGCCGACCTCATGCGCTTCGCCCAGCCAGTCCGCCCACACCGGATTGGCCGCGAACGCCGGCGGGATGCTGTAATAGCCGAACAGCGACAGGCCATGGCCGTGCGCGCTCTTGGCCAGGTAGCCAATCACCGGTTGCAGGATCAGCACCAGGTACAGCAGCCGGTGGTTGAGATGGGACAGCGAGTCCACCCAGCGCGGCGTGCCACGCGGCAGCGCGGGAACGCCCACGATCAGGCGCACCAGCAGGCGCAGCAGCACCAGGACCAGAATCGTCGCCCCGAGTTCGTCATGCAGCGGGAACAAGCCCGGCAGGGTCGGGTCTTGCGGCGCGAGCGACTGCATCCACAATCCGAGCGCCACCTGCCCCACCACCAGCAAGGCAACCAGCCAGTGCAGCAGCTTCTGCACGGTGCCGTATTCGTCTGCGTAGGCCATGATCGTCTCCTGTCGTTCCGCGGGTGTTTATGCCCACGGGGATGATCGTGACAAGTGCAAGCGTCAATCTCGCGGTTCATGCCGATTGGAGCATAGACGCGCGCAAGCGCTGGATGGCGGTGGCACGCCGCAACGGCGCTGTCTGGCATCTCGCCGCCCCGGTGCCGGCGGGCGATCCGGCCACGCTGCTGGGGCGGCTGCGCGCGCCCGACGGGCCGGTGCTGTTCGGCATCGACTGTCCGCTCGGGCTGCCACGCGCTTATGCCGAGGCGCATGACATCCGGATGAAGTTTCCGGATTTCCTGCGCGGCCTTGCCGGCCGCCCCGGGTTTTTCCGCGTCTGCGCCAGCCTTGATGAGGTCGGCCCCGGGAGTCCTTTCTACCCGATGCGTGGCCGCGCCGGCATGACGCGGGCGGCGCATGCCGCAGCACTCGGTCTCGGCGGGGCGCAAGCGTTGCACCGCGCGGTCGACCGCGCCACCGCCGAGCGCCCGGCCGGGGCGCCGCCGTTCTGGACGCTGGGCGCCAACCAGTCCGGCAAGGCGGCGCTGGCGGCCTGGCGGGACATGCTGGTGCCGGCACTGACGCAGGGCGAGCGGATCGGTATCTGGCCCTTCGACGGGGACCTGTCCGATCTGTTGTTATCCGACATGATTGTGATGGCAGAGACCTATCCGGCCGAGGCATTGCGTCATCTCGGGCTTCGCCTGGCCGGCAGCAAGCGGCGCCGGGCGGACCGGGTGGCGCTCGCGGCGGGACTGCATGGTGCGATGGCGCGGCTTGGTGCCGTTCCGGAGCCGGCCATGGCCGCCTCGGTGGATGACGGGTTCGGCGCCGATGCGGCCGGGGAGGACCGGTTCGATTGCACGCTCGGTATGTTGTGCGTGCTGAACGTGCTGGCCGGCCGGCGTCCGGCTTTCGTGCCGGACGATCCGTGGGTCCGCCGATGGGAAGGCTGGGTGCTGGGCCAGACGGCGCTGCCGGTGGTTTCCGATCCTTAAGTGGCGGGGTCAAGGGGGCCACTGCCTCGTCGCACCAAACGGCGCGCTGAGCGCTGGGGCGGGTCCAGGGCAGAGCAGAGCCCTGGCCTTGCCTTACTGGACACTGCCCCCGCCCCGCTGGCATAGGTTTCGTCGAACCGTGCGAGGACATTGGCATGAGCCCCCCGACACCCGATGCCGGCACCGATACGCGTGGCGCGGTGGTGCCGGTGTTGCTGTCCGGCGGCTCCGGCACGCGGCTATGGCCGGTTTCCCGCGAGAGCTTCCCCAAGCAGTTCTGGCCGCTGGTCACCGAGCGTTCGATGATCGAGGAAACCGCGCTGCGGGCCGTGGGCGAGGGTTTCGCCGCGCCGATCGTGGTGTGCAACCAGGCGCACCGGTTCGTTGTGGCCGAGCAGTTGCTGCGGGCCGGCGTGGTGTCGCCGCGCATCGTGCTGGAGCCGGTGGGGCGCAATTCCGCCCCGGCGATCGCCGCCGCGGCCCTGCTGGTGGCCGAGCAGGACCCCGACGCGGTGCTGTGGATGATGGCCGCCGACGCCGCCATCCGCGACGTGCCCGCGCTGCACCGCGCGCTCGCCGCGGCGCTGCCGGCCGCGCGCGCCGGACACGTCGTCACCTTTGGCATGCGCCCGGCCTCGGCCGAGACGGGCTTCGGCTATATCGAAGTGGCCGGCCCGATCGCCGGGCTGCCCGGCGTGCACACCCTGGCCCGCTTCATCGAAAAGCCCGACGCGCCGACCGCCGCGACGATGGCCGCCTCCGGCCGGCATCTGTGGAACTCGGGCATGTTCGTGTTCACCGCGCGCACTCTGCTGGCCGAGCTGGAGCGCTACGCGCCGCAGGTGCTGACGGCGCTGCGCCCGGCGGTGAGCGGACGCAAGGAGGACCTCGATTTCGTCCGCCTGGACCCCGATGCGTTCGCCCACGTGCCGAGTATAAGCCTGGACTACGCCCTGGCCGAGCACACCGACCGCGCTGTGGTGGTGCCGGCCGATTTGGGCTGGTCGGACGTGGGAAGCTGGGGGGCGCTGTGGGACCTCGGCGCCAAGGACGGCGCCGGCAACGTCGCGGTGGGCGATGTGGTGCTGGAAGGGGCTGCCAACTGTTACGTGCGCACTGACGGCATCGTCACCGCCGTGGTGGGGCTGCAGGATGCAGTGGTGGTGGTGACCGAGGATGCGGTGCTGGCCATGCACCGCGATTGCGCGCAGGACGTGAAGCGCGTGGTGGACCGGCTGCGCGCGGCCGGGCGGCGGGAAGCGGTGGCGCACAACCGGGTCTATCGTCCGTGGGGGTTCTACGAAAGCCTGATCCGCGGCGAGCGGTTCCAGGTCAAGCGCATCGTGGTGACGCCGGGGCACAAGTTGTCGTTACAGAAGCATTACCACCGGGCGGAGCACTGGGTGGTGGTGAGCGGCACCGCGCTGGTGACCTGCGACTCGACGACGCGGCTGGTGCGCGAGAACGAGAGCGTCTATCTGCCGCTCGGCAGCATCCACCGGCTGGAGAACCCGGGACGGATTCCGCTGGCGCTGATCGAGGTGCAGAGCGGGTCGTATCTGGGCGAGGACGATATCGTGCGCCTTGAGGATACCTACGGGCGGCAGTAGCAGGCGCCGGCCTGCGCACGGCCGGCCAGTGCTTACCCGCCGATTTGCGCCAGCGCCGCGAGGATCGGCCCCGGCGAGATGTGCACCAGGCCGTGATAGGGCAGGCTCATCTCCAGGATCATGAAGATGGCGCTCGCCGCCGAAAGCCCGCCGACGACCAGGGCGGTGAAGGCGGTGGCGTTTGGCGGGGCGAACAGTCCGAAGCCGAGGAACAGCACCGCGATCCAGAATATCATGATGATCAGGAACGGCCAGTTCAGCGCATTGCCGATCTGTTCCAGCATGAGCAGGCGCGCCTCGCCGAGGCTCGCCGCGATCCCGGCGGCGCTGCGCTGCAGCCCGCGCTGTTCGTCGGTCTGCGGCGACAAGGCGCGGATCGCACGCTCCAGATCGCCGACCTGCGAGGGCGCCCCCTTGCCGGCGCCGGCGACCGGCTGCTCGCTGTCCAGCCAGACGCGCCGGTAGGCCCGCTCGACCCCGAGGCGCAGCGCTTGCCGCAGCGGCGCGGCCTCGGTCCCGTATTCGGCCAGCATGCCGTCGAGCTTGATGACGTTCACCGACATCGTCTGCAGCTCGGCCGTCTGGGTGTCGTAGAAGCTCTTCGACGAGGCGATCAGCAGGCCGAGCACCAGGGCTACCATGGTCGCCACCAGGCCCATCACCAGCTTCATCACGTCGCGCGACTGGTCGTTCAGATGGTGCGCCGGCAGCCGGGCGCGCAGCTGGGCGCCGAGCACGGCCATGGCGACGGTAATGGCGAACACGGTGCCGGCGACCGCCGAACCGCTCATGAAACGTTAACCAGGCGGCGGTGACTGACGCTGTATCGTTCCACGTGGCGTGCCCCGGAGCAAAGGGGCCGGACCATCGGATGCGGCGGCCGCCCAGTCAAGTCGGCCGGTGCACCGTGAAAAAACAACGACAAGGCGCGACAAACAGAACAAGTCTCCCATATGCGCATCTCCCATGGGCACAGGCGATCCCGCGCGGCGCGTGCGGGCACCGGAGAGCAACCGACCGCATGATTATCGTCCACCACCTGAATGATTCGCGCTCCCAGCGCATCCTCTGGCTGCTGGAGGAGCTGGGCGTGGCGTATGGCGTCGCGAAATACAGGCGCGATCCGGCCAGCCTGCGCGCGCCGCCCGAACTGCGCTCGCTGCACCCGCTCGGCAAACTGCCGGTGATCGTCGACGGCGACGTGACGCTCGCCGAATTGGGGGCGATCGTCGCGTTCATCCTGGAGCGCTACGGCCAGGGACGGCTGGTGCCGCCGGAAGGCACGCCGGAGCGGCTGCGCTACACGTACTGGCTGCATTACGCCGAGGGCTCGGCGATGACGCCGCTGCTGCTCAAGCTGATCTTCGACCACATCGAGACCGGCCCGGTGCCGTTCTTTGTCCGCCCGGTCGTGCGGGGGCTGGCACGCCGCGTCAAACAGATACTCGCCCAGCCGGAGATCGACCGCCATCTCGACTTCCTCGAGGCCGAACTCGGCCGCGGCACCTGGTTCGCCGGCGAGGAACTGACCGGGGCGGATATTCTGCTGAGCTTTCCGCTGCAGATCGCGGCGGCGCATGCGGGGCTGGATGCGAGCCGGCCACGGCTGGTGGCGTTCCTGGAGCGGGTGGCGGCGCGGCCGGCCTGGCAGCGCGGGGTGGAGCGCGGGGGGCCTTATCAGCTCTGACCGGACCGGCGGCGGGGGGCGTGCCGGGGGACACGGATCAAGGAAGGAAACCCCGGGGGCCGTGAGGCCCCTGGACCCCGAACTTTAGGCAGTTGCCTTGAGAGCGGGTTCGGCGGCGAACCGGTTCACCGCCGAACCCGCTCTCGAGGCAACTGTTAAAAAGTAATGGGTTCCAAGGGCCTCCCGGCCCTTGGCGGGGTCCAGGGGCAGAGCCCCTGGCCTTCCTTCCTTAACACAATTACCCTGCCGCGCCCCTGGCGACGGATGGCGTCCTCGCGGCAATCGTGGCAAGATCCCAGCGCAAAGTGCTTGTGCCGCCCCTCCTCGCGGAGCGGCCGGCGAGCATGGTGCCATTCGAGGCCGGAGGCATGCGTGCGCGAGACGACACCGTGTGATTTTCGGGAGATCTCGCGGGTATCTGATCCGGTACCGAACCGGCAAGCGCGCACGGAGTGACATTGGCAGATGCAGCCGCCAGGCAACCCGCAAGCTCCGATCGATGGCGCAGCCAAACCCCTGGTACTGGTGGTTGATGACCGCAAGGATGTCGCCACCACCCTGGCCGCGCTGTGCCGGTCGGTTGGCTTCCGTGCCGAGGCGGCGAGCGAGGGCGCGCCGATGCGCGTGCTGCTGGAGCGCTTCCATCCAGACTGCCTGATCGTCGATATCATGATGCCGGACGAGGACGGCTACGAGGCGCTGAAAGAAATCGCCGCCTTCGATCCGGGCATCGCCGTGCTGCTGGTGACGGGCTACGGCGATACCTGGCTGCGCATGGGCGTGACCCTCGGGCGGGCGCAAGGGTTGCAGCTTGTGCAGGCCGCGTCCAAGCCGGTGCGCGCCGACGACATCCGCAGCTTCCTTGCCGCCGTCGCCGCCCGCCGGGCCGCGGGCTGAGCCTCCCCTCCGGCCGAGGGTTGTGTCACGTTGGGTCGGGCACCGGCGCGGCGCTGTCGCCAACCAGCACGTAGCCGGCACCGCGCACCGACTGGATCAGCCGCGGCGCGCGGCTTTCGTCGGCCAGCTTGCGGCGCAGGCTGAAGATCAGTTGGTCGATGCTACGCTCCTCCGGCCGCCAGGGGCGCCGCAGCGCGGCCTCGGACAGAATCTCGCGCGAAACCGGCTCGCCGGCCGATCCGAGCAGGGTGCGCAGGGCCGCGAACTCGGCCGCGGTCAGTACCACCGGCTGGCCGGATGCATCGAGCACCAGGCGGCGCTGCAGGTCCACCTTGAACGGCCCGACATGGTGCACCGACGCCGCCGGCCGCGACCCGGACGCCTGGGCGCGGGAGTTGCTGCGCCGGTGCACCGCGCGGATGCGGGCCACCATTTCGCGCAGCTGGACCGGTTTGGAAATGTAATCGTCGGCCCCCAGTTCCAGGCCGACCACCCGCTCGGCCTCCTCGCCGCGGCCGGAGACAACGATGATGCCGCAATCGCGCTCCTGCCAGAGCCAGCCGATCAGCGACACGCCGTTGATGTCGGGCAGCCCCAGGTCGACCAGCACCACTTCCGGGGTGAAGGTCTTTTTCAGCTCCATGCCGCGTTTGCCGGTCTGCGCCCAGGCAGTGCGCATGCCGGACCGCTCCAGGTAGGACTGGATGGTTTCCGCCACATCGGCGTCGTCCTCGATGAGGAGCACGCGGGGCATGGAAAGCGGGGCGGCTGGCTCGCTGGTCGTCATGATCGGGCAACCGTACACGATCGCGGCAGGGCGCGCCACTGGCGCACAACTCTGGGATGTTGTCGCGCCCTCCCGTGGCGGGCGCACGTGCCTTTTCAGGCGATACCCGTAAAGTGATCGGCAAATGAAATCAAGCGTCTTGCAACCCTGGGATGTTGTACCACACGCTGGCCACGCGCGGGCGCAGAGGATAGCGGCGGCCTTGCGCGGGTTGCGCGACGATAGCAGGGTGCTGGACGCGCAGGATGACGGCGTCCGGTCATGTCGGAAGCGGCCGATGGGCGGCTCCGCCCGCCACCCCAGCCCAGGAGGAATACAGGTGTGAGTGGCCTCGCGCCGCCATTCACGGACCTGCGACATGGCGCGGGGCTGAGACGCCGCACCGCCAGGTTGTGAAAACGCCACCGACATGAGCCTGGACACCACCCTCGGGCGCCGCGTACCGGACCGGTTCCTGGTCGCGGCCATGGTGATGCTGGTCGTGTCCGGGATCGTGCTGCGCGTGCTCGAACTTGAGCGTGGCCTCGAGGTCGCCGGCCGTGCGCTGGCCTCGGAGACCAATGGCGCGGTGGCCTATGTGCAGCTCAACATCGGCACGGCAATGCGCCGGCTCGACGACGTGGCTGCGGTCGTAGCCGGCGGCGAAAGCGCCACGGCCGAACGGTTTGCCGCGCCGCTCCGGCTGGCGCTGGCCAGTGTGCCGGGGGCAAGGTTCGCCGCCCTGCTTGATGCCACGGGCAGGCTGGTGGCATCGGCCGGGCAGCCGGATGCGGTGCAGATCCGCGCGGCGGCTGCGCCGGCGCTCGCCCGGCTCGCCGACCCGCTGGCGCCGGCCTGGCATTTCGCCGGGCCGGAATTGCTGCTGCTGGCGCGCCGGACCCTGCTGCAAGGCGGCGGTTTCGGCGGGATTGCCGTGCTCGACACCGGGACGGACTGGCTGGACCGTTTTGCTGCGGGCATGGACCTCGGCGCCGCGGGCGACATTCTGTTGCTCGACGCCGGACGGCGGCTGGTGCTGCGGGCGCCGTCGGCCCGCCCGCCGCGCCCGGGGATGCCGCTGCCGGGCGAGATCGTCGGCGCGGCGGCAGGCGCACCGGCCTTGACGGGGGCCAACCTGGTGGAAATACGGCCCCTGCTGCCGGGGCTGCTGGATCTCGTGGCGGAACGCAGCCGGGAGGAGTTGCTGCGGGTCTGGCGGCAGCGCAGCATCAACACGGCCGCCTTGCTCTGCGCGGTGCTGGCGACGCTGGTGTGCGGCTGGCTGCGCGCCCGCCGGCGCATCCTGCGGCTGCAGGCGGCCAATCTGCATCACACCCGCCAGCTCGCGCAGCTCGCCACCGCCTCAGAGCGGCTGTCGCGGCTGCGCGACGTGTGCGAAATCCTCGCCCGCGCCGAAACGATTGGGCGGACGCTGCTGTCGTGCGACCGGTTCGGGGTGACCCTGGGCGAGCCGGCGCCGGCACCGCCCGGCGCGCCGCCGCCGCTGCGCGCGGTTACGCTGCTGAGCACCGCCGGCGAGCGGCTCGGGCAGATCACGCTGACGCGCGCGGATGGTGAGGCGCTCAGCGCCGAGGAAGACCTGGTGCTGGAACAGTTCGCCCGCGCCGTGGCCTCGGCGCTGGAAGGGGCGATGCTGCTGGCCGACACGCTGCGCGCAAAAACCGAGCTGGAGCTGATCCTGTCGACCATATCGGACGGCATGTTCGTGCTCGATCGCAACTGGCGCATCCGCTACGCCAACGCCGCCGCCGCCCGCTACCTGCAGCACCAGCGCGAGGAGATGCTGGGCGCCGATGTGTGGGCGCTGCTGCCCGGGCTGCAGGACACCGACGTGGCCGAGCGGCTGGAGGCGGCTGCCGGCCAGAACCAGGATGCGACCTTCACCAGCTACTACCCGCCGCTGAACGCCTGGTTCGAAATGCGCGCCTATCCGTTCGCCGGC
Source organism: uncultured Alphaproteobacteria bacterium (assembly GCA_963714255.1). Lineage (GTDB taxonomy): Bacteria > Pseudomonadota > Alphaproteobacteria > Acetobacterales > Acetobacteraceae > Rhodovastum. The sequence goes on along the minus strand of CAVQNU010000006.1, from coordinate 241,709 downwards.
GGCCTGACCGTGTATTTCCGCGACGTGACCGCGCAGCGCGAAACCGAGGAGAAGCTCCGCCAATCGCAGCGGCTGGAAGCGGTCGGCCAGCTGACCGGCGGCATCGCGCACGACGTGAACAACCTGCTGACGGTGATCCTGGGCAATCTGGAACTGCTGGCCATGCGGGCCGAGGACCGGCTGAACGGCATCGCCGAACAGGGGGAGGAGGAGCGCGGACTCGACGTGACACTGGCCGAGGCGGGGCTGCGCGCCGGCGAAAGCGCCAGCCAGCTCATGCACCGGCTGCTCGCCTTCTCGCGCCACAAAGCGCTGTCGCCGCAGGTGGTGGCGGTGGGCGATCTGCTGCAAAACCTGCAGCCGCTGATGCGCCGCACGATGAGCCAGCAGGTCAGCCTGCGCATGCACTGGCCGGCCGAGCTGTGGCACGCGCTGGTCGACCCGGCCGAGCTGGAAAGTGCGATCCTCAACCTGGCGATCAATGCGCAGGACGCCATGCCGGGCGGCGGCTCGCTGACGATCGAGGCGACCAATGTCAGCATCGACCGTGTGTATGCCGCCGTGGCCGGGGTCGACCGCACCGGCGACTACATCATGATCGCGGTGTCCGACACCGGCACCGGCATGCCGAAGGAGGTGATGGCCCGCGCCTTCGACCCGTTCTACACCACCAAGGCGCCGGGCAAGGGCACCGGGCTGGGTTTGTCCATGGTGTACGGCTTCGTGCGCCAGTCCGGCGGTCATGTGCTGATCGACAGCGAGCCCGGGCGCGGCAGCGTGGTGCGCATGTACTTGCCGCGCACTCTGCCGCCGGATGCCGCCTTGCGCCCGTCGGCGCGCGGCGGCGGCGTGGCGGGCGGCAACGAGACCATCCTGCTGGTCGAGGACAACGAACTGGTGCGCGCCCATACCGAGGCAATGCTGCGCGGCCTCGGCTACGTGGTGGCGGCCGCCCCCGACGGTCCCGCGGCGGTGCGGACGCTGGAGGAAGGGCTGCGCCCGGACCTGCTGCTGACCGACGTTATCCTTCCCGGCGGCATGACCGGCCGGGACGTGGCCGCGGCCGCGCAGCGGGCGGTGCCGGGGGTGCGGGTGCTGTTCATCTCCGGCTATTCCGGCAACGTGCTGATGGAGAACGGGCGGCTGCCGCCAGGGGTGGACCTGCTGGGCAAGCCGTTCCGGCGCAGCGAGCTGGCGGCGCGTATTCGCGCCCAGCTTGGGGGGGCACGACGTGATAGCAAGCAAGGCCAGGGCTCTGCCCTGGACCCGCCAAGGGGCAGTGGCCCCTTGGAACCCATTACTTTTTAGGGGTCCAGGGGGCCACCGCCCCCTGGCGGGTCCAAGGCAGAGCCCTGGCCTTCCTTGCTTCCACTTCCCGCCCGTCCCCGCAGGCGCTAATCACCGCCGCAACAGCATAAACGTCAGGGAGCGACTTCCATGGGCGGCCTTGCCACAAGTTATGTGAGCGGCACTTCAACGGTGCCCCTGCTCGGCGAGACGGTCGGGGCGCATTTCGACCGCACGGTGGCAAGCTGGGGCGACCGGCCCGGCCTGATCGTTCGCCAGCAGGGCATAAGGTGGAGCTGGCGCGAGCTCGCCGGCCGCGTCGACGGATTTGCCGCCGGGCTGCTGGCGCTCGGGCTGCGGCCGGGCGAGCGCATCGGCATCTGGTCGCCCAACAACGCCGAATGGATCATCACCCAGTTCGCCGCGGCCAAGGCAGGGCTGATCCTGGTCAACATCAACCCGGCCTATCGCCCCACCGAGCTGGAATACGCCCTGAACAAAGTGGGCTGCCGGGCGCTGGTGACCGCCACCGCCTTCAAGACCAGCGACTACGCCGGCATGCTGACCCGGCTCGCCCCGGAACTGGCGCATGCGGTGCCGGGCAAGCTGCGGGCCGAGCGGCTGCCCACCCTGGAACTGGTGATCCAGATCGGCGCGCGCACCATTCCGGGCGCGCTCGCCTTCGAGGACATTCCCGGCCTCGGCGGCCCGGCGCAGCACCCGCTTCTGGCGGAACTCGGCCGCACGCTGCAGTTCGACGACCCGGTCAACATCCAGTTCACCTCCGGCACCACCGGCGCGCCGAAAGGGGCGACGCTCACCCACCACAACATCCTCAACAACGGGTTGTTCGTGGGCGAGGCAATGCGCCTGACCGCGCAGGACCGGCTGTGCATTCCGGTGCCGCTGTATCATTGCTTCGGCATGGTGATGGGGGTGCTGGGCTGCCTGACGCATGGCGCGGCGATGGTGTTTCCCGGCGAGGGTTTCGACCCGCTGGCGACACTGCAGACCGTCGCCGAGGAACGCTGCACCGCGCTGTATGGCGTGCCGACCATGTTCATCGCCCAGCTCGACCACCCGGAGTTCGCCCGCTTCGACCTGGGCGCGCTGCGCACCGGCATCATGGCCGGCGCGCCCTGCCCGATCGAAGTGATGCGCCGCTGCATCGAGGTGATGCATCTGAGCGAGATCACCATCGCCTATGGCATGACCGAAACGAGCCCGGTGAGCTTCCAGACCACGCCGGACGACCCGATCGAGCGGCGCGTTTCCACCGTCGGGCGGGTGCAGCCGCATCTGGAAGTGAAGATCATCGACCTCGAAGGGCGGGTGGTGCCGCCGGGCACGCCGGGGGAGCTGTGCACGCGCGGCTATTCGGTCATGTTGGGCTACTGGGACGACGACGAACGCACACGCCAGGCGATCGACCGGGCCGGCTGGATGCGCACCGGCGACCTTGCCACCATCGACGCCGAGGGCTACTGCGCCATCGTCGGGCGGATCAAGGACATGGTGATCCGCGGCGGCGAGAACGTGTATCCGCGCGAGGTGGAGGAATTCCTGTATCGTCATCCGAAAATCTCGGACGTGCAGGTGTTCGGCGTGGCGGATGCCAAATACGGCGAGGAATTGTGCGCCTGGGTGCGGCTGCGCGAGGGTGAAAGCATGACCGAGGAAGAGGTGCGTGAGTTCTGCCGCGGCCAGATCGCCCATTACAAAGTGCCGCGCTTCGTGCGCTTCGTCGACGCCTTCCCCATGACGGTCACCGGCAAGATGCAGAAATTCCTGATGCGGGCGCAAATGGAGCAGGAGTTGCGCGGCGGGGCTTCGGGGTGACACCGCGCCCGGTCGCCGCCGTCGTGTTCGACATGGACGGCACCCTGATCGACAGCGAGAGCGTCTATCGCGCCGCCCTGGTGCATGCGCTGGAGTCGGTCGGGCTGGCGGCGGACGCGGCGTTCCTGCACGGGCTGAGCGGACTGGCGGGACCGGAGGTAACGGCGCGCATCCGGGCGCGGTTCGGCGCGGATTTCCCGCTGCAGGCGTTCCGCGGCCACTACGCGGTGCGGCGCGACGAACTGGCGGCGAACGGCATTCCGCTCAAGCCGGGGGCGGCGGAGGCACTGCGCTTTGTTGCCGGGCGCGGTCTGCCGCTTGCGCTGGCGACCTCCGCCCACCGCGAGCCGGCGCTGGCGCATCTGCGCCGGCTGGAGGTGCTGGCGCATTTCGACGTGCTGGTGACGCGCGAAGATGTGGCGCAGGCGAAGCCGCATCCCGACTTGTTCCTGGCGGCGGCGGAGCGCCTGGGCGTGGCGGCGGCCGATTGCCTGGCGGTGGAGGATTCGCCGACCGGCGTGCAGGCGGCGCTGGCGGCCGGGATGATGACGGTGATGGTGCCCGATGTGGCGCCGCCGACGGAGGAATTGCGGGCGCGCTGCGTGGCGGTGCATGCGAGCTTGCTTGATCTGCCAGGGCTGTTCGTGCGGAGACTGGGTTAAGGAAGGCCAGGGCTCTGTCCTGGCCTTCCTTAACCCAGCCACATTGTCCGCCAGCGCCGCCGGTCCCATATTGCCGCTTCCCGCAATCGCCCCACGGACCCGCATGCCCCGCAGCACCATCACCGCCATCTGGGCCGCCGGCATCGTGCTGGCCCTGATCGTCTACCTGACGGGGCCCGACCGCTTCGTCTTCGCCGCCTTCGACTTCCTGCAACGCAGCTGGTGGGCGTTGCAGGACGCGCTGCGCGACATCTCCATCGCCGCCTTCGACTTGGTGCGGGCGCTGGCGATCGGCCTGTATTTCGTGTTCGTTGCCCTGGCCGTGCTGTCCATCCGCCAGGGCGGCCGCGGCGGCGGCGCGCTGGTGGCGGTGTCGCTGGTGTTCCTCGTTCTGGTCTGGCACTCGAGCGGCGAGAGCTTCGGCGCCCACACGCGCTGGATGGCAGCCCTGCTGCTGACCGTCGTGGCGGCGCTGAGCATGACCCGCCGGGTCAGCCAGCCGGAGCCCTCGCCCTGGCGCCCCGGCTCCATGCCGCCCCGCCAGGAACCGTAAAACTTCAGGCTTGCGCAACAATGCCGTCACGGCACCAGTAACGCCGTGACGGCATTGCTAATTCGTCGCCTCATCAATGGACTGGCGTTGCTCCAGCGCGCCGCACCGCCCCATGCTGCCGGCGCATCCTTCCTGGAGGTCGCGCCGCATGCCGCCCGTCCTCGCCGGACGCGCCAACGCCGCGCCGGACCGCGTCACCAGCGGCCCGGAGCATGAGCTGATCCGCGCCTCCGGGCTGTTCGACGCCGCCTGGTACCGGGAAACCTATCCTGACATCGCCGCCGCCGGCGCCGACCCGCTGGTGCATTTCGCCGACTGGGGCTGGCGCGAGGGCCGCCGCCCCAACCCGTATTTCGACACCGCCTGGTACCTGCGCCACAACCCCGACGTGGCGCGCAGCGGGCTGAACCCGCTGGTGCACTACATCCGCTTCGGTGAAGCGCAGAACCGCTCCCCGTGTCCGCATTTCGACCTGCCCTGGTACCGCAGCCACCACCAGGCCCCGCAGGCCGGCACGCTGCTGGCGCACTACCTCGCGCGGCGCCGCACCGGGCAGGTCACGCCGCTCGCCGAGTTCGACGCCGCCTGGTACCTGCAGCGCCACCCCGATATCGCCGCGGCCGGCATCGACCCGTTCGAACACTACCTGCTCTGGGGCTGGCGCGAAGGCCGCAACCCCTCCCCTGCGTTCGACACCGGCTTCTATGTGCGCCGCTATCTGGTCCCCGAGCAGGACGAGAACCCGCTGCTGCATTATCGCCGGCTGCGCCACGTCATCCGGCTGCACACGCGGCGGCCGCCGGATGAGGCCGGCGTGCACGATGCGGTGCGCCGGTTCACCCGCCCGGGCCCCGAATTCGAGGAAACCCAGCCCCTGCCGGCCTCGGCGCCGCGGCGCGCGACGGTGCTGGCGTTCTATCTGCCGCAGTTCCACCCGATCGCCGAGAACGACCAGTGGTGGGGCCGCGGCTTCACCGAATGGACCGCACTCGCCCGCGCCCTGCCCCGCTTTGCCGGCCACTATCAGCCGCGCGCGCCGCGCGACCTTGGCCATTACACCCTCGACGGCACCGCCGCCCTGCGCCGGCAGATCGAGCTGGCGCGCGGCGCCGGGCTCGGCGGCTTCATCTTCTACTTCTACTGGTTCAACGGCCGCCGCCTGCTCGAACGCCCGCTGGAAGCCTTCCTCGCCGACCGCACGCTCGACTTCCCGTTCTGCCTGATGTGGGCGAACGAGAACTGGACCCGCCGTTGGGACGGCTCGGACCAGGACATCCTGATCTCGCAGGAATGGCGCCCGCGCGACGAGAACGCCCTGATCGACAGCTACGCGCGCCACTTCCGCGACCCGCGCTATATCCGCCTGCAGGGCCGGCCGCTGCTGATGGTCTACCGTGCCGGCATCATCCCGGATTGCGCCGCCACGCTTGCCCGCTGGCGCGATGCGTTCCGCACCCGCCACGGCGAGGACCCGGTGCTGGTGATGTCGCAAAGCTTCGGCGCCAGCGACCCGCGCCCGCACGGGTTTGACGCGGCGGTCGAGTTCCCGCCGCACAAGCTGGTCAACGGGCTGGCGCTGCGCAACGCCGCGCTCGCCTGGTTCGATGACGCCGCGACCGCCCAGGTCTACGCCTATGGCGATGTCGCCGCCGCCTCGCTCGCCGAGCCACCGCCCGCCTTCCCGCTGATCAAAACCGCCGTGCCGGGCTGGGACAACGACCCGCGCCGCCAGGGCGGGGGGCTGGTGCTGCACGGCGCCAGCCCGGCCGCCTACCAGGCCTGGCTGGCCGCCCTGGTCGAGCGGGCCGCCGCGCATAAGGTCATGGACGAGCGGCTGGTTTGCGTGAACGCCTGGAACGAATGGGCCGAGGGCGCCTACCTGGAACCCGACCTGCATTTCGGCGGCGCCTGGCTGAACGCGACCGCGCGCGCCATCGCGCCTTCCGGCACGCGCGCCGGTCCGCTGCTGCTGGTCGGCCACGACGCCTTCCCCGCCGGCGCCCAGCATTTGCTGCTGCATATCGGCCGCACGCTGCGCCGGCGCTGCGGCGCGGGCATCGAGTTCCTGCTGTTCGGCGGCGGCCGGCTGCAGCCCGACTACGCCGCCGCCGCGCCGACCACGCTGCTGACCGACCCGGAGCACCTGCCCGCCCACTTGGCCGGCTGTGCGGCGCGCGGCATCACCGCCGCGATCGTGAACAGCGCCGCCGCGGCCTGGGCGGTGCCGGCGCTGGGCGAGGCGGGCATCGACGCGGTGCTGCTGGTGCACGAAATGCCGCGCTTGCTGCACGAGAAAAACCTGCTCGCCGGCGCCCGTGCCGGCGCGGCTGCGGCCAGACGCGTGGTGTTCGCCGCCGGAGCGGTGCGCGACCGGTTCGCCTCGCTGGTGGCGCTCGACCCGGAGCGCGCGCTGGTGCTGCCGCAGGGCAGCACCAGCGCGGTCGCCTATGATCCCGAGGCGGGCGCCGCCCTCCGCCGCCGCCTGGGCGTCGCCGCCGCCACCAAGGTGGTGCTCGGGGCCGGCTATGCCGATCTGCGCAAGGGGTTCGACCTGTTTCTGCAGGCCTGGCGGGCAGTGCAGCGGCTTGGGGCGCCGGTACAGTTCTGGTGGATCGGCGATGCCGACCCCTCGGTGCGCGCCTATCTCGGCCCCGAAATCGCCGCCGCCGAGGCCAGCGGCGCGTTCCGCCTGGCCGGCTGGCAGGATGACGCCGCCGCCTGGTTCAACGCCGCCGACCTGTTCGTGCTGCCCTCCCGCGAAGACCCGTTTCCCAGCGTCGTGCTGGAGGCGCTGGCGACCGGGCTGCGGGCCGTGGCCTTCGAGGATTCCGGCGGCATTCCGGGCCTGCTGCAACGGCTGGACGCCGGCACCTCCGTGCCGATGGGCGACGCGGCGGCGCTGGCCGAGGCAGTGAGCGGGCTGCTCGCCACCGCCCCCCTGGCGGGCGGGCGCGCCCGGCTGGCGGAGCGCGCCGGTGCGGCGTTCCGCTTCGACCGCTACGCGCTTGCCTTGCTGCACCTGGCGCGGCCGGCGCTGGCGCCGGTCTCGGTTGCGGTGCCGGGATACAACTACGCCCGCTTCATGCAGCGCCGGCTGGCCTCGGTGTTCGCCCAGACCCATCCGGTCGCCGAGGTGATCGTGCTCGACGACGCCTCCACCGACGACAGCATCGCAGTGGCGCGCGGAACCGCCGACGACTGGGGCCGCGACATCCGCCTGGTGGTCAACGAACGCAATTCCGGCTCGCCGTTCCGCCAGTGGCGGCGCGCGGCGGCGCTGGCGGAAAGCGAGTGGCTGTGGATCGCCGAGGCCGACGACGAGGCCGACCCTTCCCTGCTCGCGGCGCTCGCGGCCCTGGCGCAGCAGGCGGCCGACCTCGAGCTGGTGTTCTGCGACAGTTGCGCCATCGATGCCGAGGGACGGGTGCTGACCCCGAGCTACAAGGATTATTATGCCGCGAGCGGGGCGGCCGCGCTGTCGGGCGGCGGAGTGTTCCCCGCCCGCGAATTCGCCCGCCGCTTCCTCGCCGAGCGCAATCTCATTCTCAACGCCAGCGCCGTGCTGTGGCGCCGGGCCTCGCTGCTGGCCGCGCTGGACCGGTGCGGCGACGATCTGGATGGCTACCGGCTGGCCGGTGATTGGCGCCTGTATCTGGAATTGCTCGCCACCAGCACCGGGCGGGTCGGTCTGGTGACCACGCCGCTCAATGTGCACCGGCGGCATGCCGGGGGGGTCACCGGCTCCCTGGCGCCGGGGCGGCATGTCGATGAGGTGGCGCGGGTGCATGCACTGGCGCGCGCGTGCCTCGACCTGCCGCCCGAGACCGTGCGCCGGCAGGCTGACTATCGCCGGCGGCTTGCGCGGGACCTGGGGGCGGGGCGTTGCGGGCGAGAAAGGAAGAAAGGCCAGGGCTCTGCCCTGGACCCGCCAAGGGCCGAGAGGCCCCTGGACCCCGTTACTTAAGTAGCGGGGTCCAGGCGGCCACTGCCCCCTGGCGGGTCCAGGGCAGAGCCCTGGCCTTCCTCGCTTTTCTTAACCCCTGTACGCACCAGCAGCCGCGATCCGCTCCAAACGATCGAGAATCCGCAGCCCCACCGCCCGGCATCCGTGCGTTCGCAGCACGTCCGTCTGTCCCCGTCGGGCGATGGCAAGGCCGCGGTCGGGATCGTCCAGCACCGGGCGCAGCAGCGACCAGGCATGCGCGACATCCGGCTCCGCCCAGGACTGGCCCTGCCAGTGCGGGTATTCGTCCGGCTGCAGCGGCACCACCGTGTGGCGAACCAGCAACGCGTTGGTATCGGTCATGAAATCCACATTGCCCGACCAGCCCGTGCCCAGGGCCAGCCGGCCCAGCGCCATCGCCTCACCCAGTCCGCGCCCGAACCCTTCGGCGCGATGCAGCGACACGAAACAGTCGCAGGACGCCATAAGGCTGCGCACGCCGAGCGTGTCCAGCGGGGCGGCGATCACCTTCACCTGCGGGTCATCGGCGAGGGTCGCCGCCCATTCCTCCGCGCCGCGCTCGCCATTCTTCACCTTCAGCACGAGCTGCACGTCGCGGAACCTGTCGTCGCGGCGGATGTGTTCCAGCAGGGCCAGCACCGCGGCGGGGTTCTTGCGGCTCGAATAGGATGACAGGTCGAAGAAGTTGAGCAGCACGAACGCCGATTCGCGAATGCCGAAATAGCGCCGGGGCAACAACGCCCCGCCCTCCAGCTCCACCGCCTGGCCGATCAGGTGGCTGTCGACCCCGGCGGTTGCCAGGCTCGCCTGGATGAAGCGCGACAGCGACCAGACTTCATCGAAGCGGCGAAGACCGGCGGCCCAGGGGGCGGGATAGGCCGGCAGTTCCCACGCCGGCACGACGATATTGTAGCCCGCCGCGAAGTCGCCGCCGCGCGCCTCGAAGGATTCGATGACCCGCTCCACCTCGTCGCCGTTGATGTGGAACATGCGGATGCCGCCCGGCAGGTCGCGCCGCTCGCGCTCGCCGATCACATCGAAATGCACCGCATCGGTGCGCTGGGCGTAGCGGAAGATGTCGAACACGCGATGGTGCAGCCGCAACGCCGTGCAGGCCTGCACGTGGCTGCGCAGCTGCTCGCCCATGCCGATCGGCGCGTAGGGATGGCCGATGATGGTCAGCGGGATGTCGTCGAGCGCCGGCGGTGCCGCAGGGACAGGCGCCCCGGCGGCCGGGCCGGGTGCCACCGCGGTATCGCGCGCCGGCCTGATGTCACGCCGGCTCATGCCCAGGCCTTCGCCGACATGGCGTCGCGCAACGCCTCCAGCCAGCGATGCCCGTGCAGCGTGTCCGGCTCCAGATGCGCGCCCTCGGCCCATTCGTTCCAGGCATTGACGAACAGCAGCCGCTGGTCGCCCATCAGGAACTGGCGGATTTCCTCGATCTTTTCCTCGGCATAGACGCGGAAGGCCTCCGGCGAGATGGCGTCGAAGCTGGTGCCGCGCAACGGCTGACGCGGCGTGTTGTCCCAACTCGGGAACACCGCCGGGTAGCGGACATACGGCACCGTCTCGCGCGTCACGAACGCCCTCACCGTGCCGGGATAGTCGTAGCGGCAGCCGCTCCAGCCGTCCTTGATGATGTCCACGGCGGTGGTGGCGGGCACCGCCCGCCCGTGCGGCGGAAATTCGACGCTGGCGTCAAATCCGAGATCGGCCGGGCGCACCGAGCGGTCGACCGCCTCCATGCCTTCGACATAGACCAGATGCACCCCGGCAAACCCGGCAGCCGCGAACGCGGCCCGGCACTGCGCGGCGAAGCCCGGCGGATCGGGCAACAGCAGCGGGCGATAGACCAGGAACAGCGGGCAATCGTTCACCCGGATATAGCGCGGGTCGGCCGCCTGGGCCACCACGTCGGCAATCACCGCGTCCAGCGTCGCCTTCTCGTAGCTCTGTTCCAGCAGGATTTCGCGCTCGCCGCCGTCCCAGTGTTTGGTCCAGTTCTCGTTCGCCCAGCACAGGCACCAGCGGAACGGGATGTCCGGGTGGGCGCGCACCGTTTCGATCGGCTGCGACAGCACCCGTCTGCTGCCGAAATTGTAGTAATAGACGCAGAACCCCTCGATGCCGTAGCGGCGGGCCAGCAGCGCCTGGTGGCGCAGCGTGTCCGGCGTGCGCAGGTCGTAGAACCCCAGATCGGTGGGCAGATGCGGCTGGTCGTGCCCGGCGTAGCTGGGCCGGGCCTTCACCACATTGGTCCACTCGGTGAATCCGGCCCCCCACCACAGGTCGTTCTCCGGGGTCGGGTGGAATTGCGGCAAGTAGAACGCCAACACCCGGACGGCATCCATCCGGCGCAGCTGCGCGCCCCAGCGCTCGCTCAGGCGCTGCTGGTTGCGGCCGATGGTGCGCAGCTTGCGGGTGACCGAGCCGCGATTGGTCGACACGCTCAGGTGATGCACCACCACGGCGCCGCTGACATAGCGCACCCGGTGGCCGGCGGCGATCAGGCGCAGGCACAGATCGGCGTCTTCGCAATAAGCCGGGCGATACGCCTCATCGAACAGGGTCTCGCCCACCAGGGCACGGCGGACCATCAGCGCCGCGCCGGAGCAATAGGTCACGTCGCGGTCGTAACAGTAGCCGCCTTCATCGGGGTCGGCGAACAGCCCGACCATGCCGCTCTCGCCGTTCGGCCGCACGAAGCACCCGGCCTCCTGCAGCCGGCCGCCGGGGTAGATGATTTTCGGCCCGGTGGCGGCCACCGCCGGATCGGCATCCAGCACCGCGGCCAGCCGGTCGATGGCGCCCGGCAGCACCTGCGCATCGTTGTTGAGCAGCAACACATAATCGCCCCGGCAGTGCCGGAACGCCGCGTTGCAATTGGCCAGGAAGCCGACATTGGCTGGCTGGCGCACATAGACGAGATTCGCCACCCGGCCGAGCAGCGCCATGTCGGGGTCGGTGGAGCAGTCATCGGCCACCACCACCTCGAAGGCGCGCGCCGGCGCGGCCGCCTGGATCGACAGCAGGCACTCCACCGTCACCGTCAGTTCGTTGAACACCGGCACGAGGATGGACAGGCGCGGCGCTCGCGCGGACGCGAATTGCAGCCCGGCGAGGTCGCGTGCCGGCGCGGCGGAGGCAGCCAACGCCGGTGGCGTCACCTGCACCGCGTCCTTGCGTTGCTGCCGCCCGGCCTCGACAACCGCACGCATACTGGCGAAATCGCGCTGCATTTCCTCCGGCGCGACCGGACGTGGCTGCCCGACCGCCACCGCCACGCCGGGTCCGGCGGCGGCGATGCGGCGCTCGGCGGCGCCCTGACGACCTTCGCGCCGCCCGTGGACAAGAAAATGCCGCAGCGGCGGGATGCCCGAATCGGCGACATCGGTGTAGCGCGCCCGGTACAGCGCCCCGTCGAAGGCGGGTCCTGCCGCGCGCCCCTCGATATCGCCCTGGGTGATGAAATGACGCAGCGCCCAGTACCGGCTCGTTCGGCACGTCGTCGTAGCGCGCGGCATACCAGGCAGGATCGGTCAGCGGGTTCGGCGTGCAGCCGGTCCGCAGCCCGTGCTGCAGAAAGTGACGCAGCAATGCGTTGCCCGGCGCCTTGCCGGCCAACTGGTCCATGTAGTGCTGCGGATCGAAATACGGGCTCGGGCTGGCCAGATCGTATTCCAGCAAATCGACCAAAGTCTCAAGCTGCGGCGTTGCCCCCAGCACCTGCGCGTCTTCGGCGACGATGTAGCGCAGGTCGACCAGCGGATGCGGCGAGCGCAACTCGGCGATGCCGGTGTCGATGAAATGCAGCAACGGGTCGAGCCCCGCCGCGGCGATATCGGGATTGGCCGCCAGATAGAAATCGGCGTCAAAATACCAGGACAGCTTCGGGCGGCGCGCCACCGGCAGCTTCAGGTAGCGCGCCACCATCGATATGTCGGCCCGGCTGCCGCCGAAGGCGCGGCGGAACAGGTCCTCGCCGACGAAACCCGAGCAAAGCGACCGGTGGGCGTGCTTGAGCTCAATCACCGGCGTCGTCATGGGTCCCTGCACGCTCCGTCAGGCGCCTTGCCGCAGGGCGGGCAGCGGAAACGCCCGGCCCCCGCCCGATTCGGTCTGGTCTGGTCCGGTCTGGTCCCGGCGCGACCGGCTCACGCCGCGCGCGTATCGTCGCGCAGCACCGAGATCCAGTAATCCACTTCAGGCTTGACATCCCGGTTCGGAATACGGCCCTCGGCCGCCCCCTGGCGCAGATAATGTTCGGTCGCCGAGGCGATTTCGCCGCGCGTCACCGCCAGACCCACGTCTTTGTAATAGCTGGTGTAAAACGCCTCATCGACAGTCGGCGGCGCACCGAACCGGCCCTCGAAGAACCCCGATTCGACGAAGTGGCGGTGCAGGTCCGGGATCGTGCCGGCGGCATGGGCCTCGGCGATATCCGGATAGGTCTGCAGGTAGAACGCGTCCGAGAACGGCGACCGCGCGATGATGGCCTGCACCAGCCCGCGCAACAGCTTGGCGTCGATCGCGATTTTGGACTTGCTGCTCAGGCGTTCGCGGTTGACGCGCAGAGCGTGGAGCAGGAGGTCGACATGCGGCATATATTCAGGATTCTGCAACGATCGATCTCCTTGCGCGTCGGCTCTGGCCGTCATTTATGGTGATCTTTCCTTGCCCATCACTAAACGAAAAATCGTTGCGCGGCAACACCACAAACGGCTGTCGGCCGCCGGCTCAGTGCTCCGGCAGCTCGGGCAGCCCGATCGACATCCGTTCCGCGCCGCTCATGCCATAAGGATGGCGGCCCCAGCTGACGCCAGTCCGCACCACGCGGGCGGGCGTGCCGGCGGCAACCACGCGCGGCGGCACAACCCCCTTTACCAGCGAGCGCGCACCGATGATGGAGCCCATGCCCACCCGCGCGCAGTGCAGCAGCAGCGCATCCTGGCCCAGCCAGACATGCCGCTCGATCACGGTGTCGAGCGGCGGGCGGCTGATGCGCCCGCCGGTGCGCAGATCGTGCATCGCGTGCATATCATAGTTACGCAGCCATACGCCGCCGGAAATCAGCGCGTCATCGCCAATGACCATGCCATGGCCGACGCCCTCGATCTCCAGGCTGCAGCCCACCGCCGAGGCGCCGGCGCCCCAGAACAGGAACTGCCGGTCCGAGCGCAGCAGCACGTCGGGCAGAGTCACCTGCGCATCGCCGATCCGGTTGAACAGGACGATGCCGTCATCCGCCGCCATGCGGATGCTGGCCTCGAAATGACCGGCCCAGGCGCGGTTGTCGAAGAACAGCGTGTTGTGCCGCCCGCCCGACTGCAGGCGCACCCGGCCGATTCGCCGCGCCGGGTCAGTAACGACCACGCTCACGTCCGGCCCGCCCTCGAACTCGATGCCCAACGACCGCGCCTCTTCCTCGTGGGCGGTGAGCAGCGTCATCTCGACCCCGGCCAGCATATCCTCGCGCACGTCGGTGACCGGCTGGACCATAAATTCGCGCAGCCGCGCCTCAGTCGCTTCGATCATCCCGGGAACCATGGCGCCTCGCAGTCCCTCTTTTCGCCACCCCGGCGGGTGCCGGCGGGTCATCCGGATGCACTATCACGTTTCGGTGCCTTTCCGCGACGGCTTCACCGGGCATGACCCGCCGCGGGCGCAGGCCGCCGCATGGACAACCGGGGGTTGCCTGAGGGCGCCGGCGCTGGCAAGTTAACTCTTGCCGTGGAGGCAACGGAGTTGCGGATGAAGGTGCTGCTCACTGGCGGATGCGGGTTCATCGGGTCCGCGGTCGTTCGCCACCTGATACGGTCCACCGGCCACAGTGTCGTTAATGTGGACAAGCTGACTTATGCGGCGTCGCTGGACGCGCTGGAGGAAGCCGCCCGCGACCCCAGGCACACGCTGGTCCGCGCCGACATCGCCGACCACGCCGCCATGCGCCAGCTGTTCGCCGCCTGGCAGCCCGACGCGGTGATGCATCTGGCCGCCGAGACGCATGTGGATCGCTCGATCGACGGTCCCGGCCCGTTCGTGCAGACCAACGTGGTCGGCACCTACACGCTGCTCGACGCCGCCCGCGAATACTGGGCCGGCCTGCCGGCCTCGCGGCGGGCAGCGTTCCGGTTCCATCATGTCTCCACCGACGAGGTGTTCGGCGCGCTCGGCCCGGGCGATCCGCCGTTCACCGAAACCACGCCGTACGACCCGCGCAGCCCCTATGCCGCCAGCAAGGCCGCCTCCGATCACCTGGTGCGCGCCTGGCACCACACCTACGCGCTGCCCACGCTGGTCAGCAATACCGCCAATAACTACGGACCTTGGCAGTTTCCCGAGAAGCTGATCCCGCTGGTCACGCTGAATGCCATCGAAGGCAAGCCCCTGCCGGTCTATGGTGACGGGTCCAACATGCGCGACTGGATTTTCGTCGACGACCATGCCGAGGCGCTGGTGCGGGTGCTGGAACACGGCGCGCCAGGCGCCACCTATGCCCTGTCGGCCCGCCAGCCGCGCACCAATTTGCAGGTGGTGCGCGGCATTTGCGCCGCGCTCGACGCAAGCCTGCCCGACCCGGCCGGGCCGCGGGCGCGCCTCATTACCTTCGTTGCCGACCGGCCCGGCCACGATTTCCGCTACGAAATCGACCCCAGCGCCAGCGAGCGCGCCCTGGCCTGGCGCGCCGCCCATGATTTCGAGCGCGGCCTCGCCCGCACGGTGGACTGGTACCTCGCCAATCGCGCCTGGTGGGAGCGTATCCGCGCCGGCAGTTACGCCGGCCAGCGGCTTGGCCAGACAGCCCGGAGTGCCGCATGACCAAAGGTATCATTCTGGCCGGCGGCTCCGGCACCAGGCTGCACCCGATGACGCTGGCGGCGTCCAAGCAACTGCTGCCGCTGTACGACAAGCCGATGATCTATTACCCGCTGTCGGTGCTGATGCTGGCCGGCATTCGCGACATCCTGGTGATCTCCACCCCGGACGACCTGCCGCAGTTCCGCCGGCTGCTCGGCGATGGCGCGCGGATCGGCGTGCGCTTCAGCTATGCCGAGCAGCCGCGCCCGGAGGGGCTGGCCCAGGCCTTCCATATCGGCCGTGACTGGATCGAGGGCCAGGCCTGCGCGCTGGCGCTGGGCGACAACCTGATCTTCGGCGACCATCTCTCCCGGCTGCTGCAATCCGCCGCCGCCCGGCCGCGCGGCGCGAGCGTGTTCGCCTATCAGGTGCGCGACCCAGAACGTTACGGCGTCGTGACCATGAACGCCGCCGGGCAGGCGCTTGATATCGTTGAGAAGCCGGCAGTGCCGCGGTCGAACTGGGCGGTGATCGGCCTGTATTTCTACGATTCGCGTGTCAGCGAGCTGGCCGCGCGGGTGCGGCCCTCGGCCCGTGGCGAGCTGGAGATCACCGACCTCAACCGCATGTACCTGGACGAAGGCCTGCTCACCGTCGAGCGCCTGGGCCGCGGCTGCGCCTGGCTGGATGCTGGCACGCCGGATTTGCTGCTGCAGGCCGCCACCTTCGTGCAGACCATCCAGTCCCGCCAGGGCATGCTGGTCGGCTGCCCCGAGGAAGTGGCCTTCCGGATGGGCTGGATCGACGCCGACCTGCTGCGCCGGCACGCGCGCGCGCTCGGCAAGACCGAACTCGGCCGGGTGCTGGCCGAACTTGCCGATGCCGGGCCAGGCTGAGGCCGGCCGTGCAAATCGAGCGCCTCGCCATTGCCGATGTCGTGCTGATCACCCCGCCGCGCTATGGCGATGCGCGCGGCTTCTTCTCGGAAACCTACAATGCCGGCCGCTTCGCCGAAGCCGGCATCACCGCGAGCTTCGTGCAGGACAACCACAGCCTGTCGGCCCAGACCGGGGTGGTGCGCGGCCTGCACTGCCAGATTGCCCCGAGCGTGCAAGGCAAGCTGGTGCGCGTGGTGAAGGGCGCGATCTGGGACGTGGCGGTCGATATCCGGCATGGCTCGCCCACCTACGGACGCCATGTCGCCGCCGAGCTCAGCGCCGCCAACTGGTCGCAGATCTGGGTGCCGGGCGGCTTCCTGCACGGGTTCTGCACCCTGCAGCCGGACACCGAGGTCATTTACAAGGTCACCGCCGGCTATGACCGCGGCGCCGAGCGGGGGGTGATCTGGGACGACCCCGATCTGGCGCTGCCCTGGCCGGTGGCTGCCTCCGCGGCGGTGCTGTCCGACAAGGACACCTCCCTGCCGCGGCTGGCCGACTGCGACGCCTGGTTCCGCTTCTGACCCGGACGCGGGAGGCAGGCGCAAAGGAATGAGGACGGGATGAACAAGGCGCAGGGACCGGTGCTGGTCACCGGCGGCAGCGGCCAAGTCGCAACTGCGCTGGTCGCTGCCGGGGACGCAGTGCCCCTCCTGCGGCTCGGCCGCCCGGGTTTCGATTTCGACCGGCCGGACTCCCTTCTGCCCGCTTTGCGCGCGGCGGCGCCGTCGCTGGTGGTGAACGCCGCCGCCTATACCGCGGTCGACCGCGCCGAGGCCGACGCAGCGGCGGCAGTGCGCGCCAATCGCGACGGGCCGGCGGTGCTGGCCAGCTACTGCGCCGGGGCGGGCATTCCGCTGATCCATATCTCCACCGACTACGTGTTCGACGGGCTGAAGGGCGCGCCGTACGTCGAGACCGACAAGACCAACCCGATCGGCGTCTACGGCGCATCGAAGCTCGCCGGCGAGCAGGCGGTGCTGGAGGCCTGCACGCAGGCGATCATCCTGCGCACTTCGTGGGTTTATGCCGCGCGCGGGCGCAATTTCGTGCTGACCATGCTGAATCTGCGCGCGCGCACCGACCGGCTGCGGGTGGTTGCCGACCAGATCGGCTGCCCCACCGCCGCCCCCGACCTGGCGGGTGTCATCCTGCGGATCGTCGCGCGCATCCGCGCGCGGGGATGGGACGACCGCTACGCCGGCCTGTTCCACGCCGCCGGCACGGGCTGGACCAGTTGGCACGGGCTGGCCACCGCGGTGTTCGAAGAAGCATCCCGCCACGGCATGGCACCGCCCCTGGTCGAACCGATCGCCACCGCCGACTGGCCGACCCCAGTGCGCCGGCCGCCGGATTCGCGCCTGGACTGCACCCGCCTGGCCGACACGTTCGGGCTTCGGCTGCGGCCGTGGCGCGACACGCTGTCGCAGGTGATCGACACGATATTCCGGCAGAACCAGACCGAACCCGCATCCATGGCGGGACGGTAATCCGCGGCCCAGCATGGCGCCGCGCATTCCCGAACCCCGCGTTGCGATCCTGCTGGCGACCTACAACGGCGCCCCCTGGCTGCGCGCGCAGCTCGACAGCCTGCTGCGCCAGACGCACGACAACTGGGTGCTGTACTGGCGCGACGACGGCTCCGGCGACGGCACCATCGCCATCCTGCAGGCGTTCGGCCAGCGCGCCGGCCAGGGCCGCTGCGTGCAGGTGGCGGAGCCGCAGGGCCGACTTGGCGCCACTGGCAATTTCCTGACCCTGTTGCGCTCGGTCGGCGGCACGCTCGCCGAACACGACATGGTTGCCTTCGCCGATCAGGACGACATCTGGCTGCCGCAGAAGCTGGAACGCGGCGTGGCGGCGCTGCGGCTTGCGCCGCGCGATGAGCCCATCCTGTATTGCGCCCGCCAGATCCTGGTCGATGCCGGGCTGCAGCGCCTGGGCATCTCGGCGGCACTGTCGCGTCCGTCCGGCTTTCCGGCATCCCTGACGCAGAACGTCGCCACCGGCTGCACGGTGATGCTCAACCGCGCGGCCGCCCTTCTGGTCGCCGCCAGCCGCCCCTCGACCGGCACGCTGCACGACTGGTGGGCCTATTTGCTGGTCACCGCTGCCGGCGGGCGGCTGATCCAGGACGAAGCGCCGGTGGTGCTGTACCGCCAGCATGGGCAGAACCTGGTCGGCGCGCCGGCCTCGATGGCGCGCCGCGCCCTCGGCGCGTTGCGGCGGGGGCCGGTGGTGTTCATGACAGTGCTGCGCGAGCACATCGCCGCCCTGCTCGCCCAACCCGAGTTGATCAGCGCGCGTGCCCGGGCCGATCTGGCCATCTTGGACCACGCGCTCCGCGGCTCCGCCGCATGCCGCGTCGCGGCGATGCGCATGCCCGGGCTGCACCGGCAGACCTGGCCTGAGACGCTGCTGTTCCGCTGCTGGTTCCTCATCGGCTGAAGGCGATTGGGTTCGGTGGATTTCTGAACGAACGGGGTCATGGGTCCGGAGTTCAGGGGTCCCCTCATTCAGCATGAAGGCGTACAATGTCCGGGCCGCTGTTGCTGAGCGGGCGGCCCAGTTGCTTGATCGCATGTTTGGTGATCAGGCCCCTCGCCTGCGCACGCGTGTGGCCGGTCATCGCGACCGCCAGCGACGCGGCCCGCATAACGCCGAACGTGGCGCGGCCAATGGCGCGATCCGTTTGCGTGCAAGTCCGCGCCATGCAACTCGGCGATGAACGAGCAAACCTCCACCATTTTCGTTCGTTCTCGCTCCACCCTGCCCAGGCCGCCGCTCCATCCCGTCGTTGCTTGGAGCATTTACCGAACGTAGCGGCGCCGTGCCTGCACACCGGGCAAAAAACATGGGGCTCCTCGAGCGGGCCGTTGCGTCGCAAACGCGACAGCGTATGTCGTATTCGGAACAAAACGGACGGATCACGCCGGACTGCCGTTGGCATTATGTAACCGAGGGACGCTCCGTTGCGGTCGCGAGGAGCATAGAAGAACACAATGGAATTCACTGCGGTCGGCCCGGGATTTGCTTAACAACGTCCGGATGCGGAACGGCACCTTGACAAATGCCGTCCGCACCACGCCATTGCAAACCGGGTGCGAGGATGGATTGGCTGGAGATGACTCAAACCGCAGGAGGCCGTCGTGACAGCAACGGTCGCTACTTTTCGCGTCGCACTCCCGGCGCCGCCGGAAAATTCATCGTGACGCCGCCTGACGCCATGCAGTTGCCGAGGCGGCAGACAGGCGCTTCGACAGCCCTTGACAGTCCCCTCTGCATCCATAACCATTGCGTCGGAGGAACTCTGACGGAGATCTGAATATCAAAAACCTGAGCCGAGCGTACCCGGAGTGTTGAACGTAAGCAGATAACGGCGGTTGCCGAAGGAAACTGTTGGTCTCTATTCCTGTTTCTGGATAGAGCGTGGGAGTGTTTTTTGCAGATCCCACTCAGTTGTCAGCTTTACAAGCTTTCAGCCTCCAGGCTGCTTTCATGCCCCGTCTCCACGGGTGTCATCGGCCGACACGTTCCCGCTGTGGCCGCCTTCGTAGACCGGCGTTGTTTTACTGGAAAGCCTGATACATGAAGTTTCAAATCCGTTCTTGCCTGTCCGCACTTGCACTGCTGCTCGGCTCCGCTGCCTGGGCCGCGGGTCCGGTCGACCGGCTCGGCCGCGATCTGACGCCGGCAGGCGGTGAAGTCGCCGGCAACAGGGACAACACCATCCCGGCCTGGGAAGGCGAGATCGCGCCGCTGCCGGGGTGGAGCCAGGGCAAAGTCCGCGCCGACTACTGGAAGTACAAGGCCGAAAAGCCGCTGTTCTCGATCGACGCCGGCAACGTCGACAAATACGCAGCCAGGCTGGCGCCGGCACAGATCGCCAAGATCCGCGGCACGCAGGGCTACCGGATGGACGTCTATCCGTCCCACCGCAACTGCGGCCTGCCCGACTTTGTCCAGGCGAACACCAAAGCGGGGGCCGCGCAGTCGCGCATCGGCGCGGATGGCTGGTCGTTGGAAGCAGCGGTGCTGCCATCGGTGCCGTTCCCGTTCCCGCAGAGCGGCATCGAAGCGATGTGGAACTTCCTGGCGCGCTATCAGGGGGTTGCGGCCGAGTGGCCGAACGGGACGACCTATATCTCGGGCACCCCGGGCTCGGGCCGCGACATCGTCGTCAAGTGGCTGCAGCTCAATTACTACCCCTGGGCGGCGCGCGGCGCGCACAGTCCGAAGGACTATGGCGGCCTCGCCAACGGCACCTTCTATCCGATCTACGAGCCGGTGGCACTGGCCGGCCAGGCATTGATCACGCGCTACTATTTTGGCCGCGACCCCGAGCCGTTCTACTACTTTACCGGTCAGCGGCGGGTGCGGCGGCTGCCGACCTATGCCTATGACGCGCCGATCATCGGCAGCGAGAACCAGTACCCGACGGACGAGATGCTGCTGTTCTACGGCAATCCGGACCGTTTCGACTGGAAGCTCGCCGGCAAGAAGGAATTCTACACGCCCTATAACGGCTTCCCGCTGACCAACTTCAATGCGAAGATCGCCGACGTGTTCGGGCCCGCCTTCCTGAACCCGGCCTACCGCCGTTACGAGCTGCACCGGCTGTGGGTGCTCGAGGGCACCGTCAAGGCGGGCATGCGTCACTCGGCCGCGAAGAAGGTTCTCTATCTCGATGAGGACAGCTGGAACATTGCCATCGGCGAGGACTACGACAGCGCCGGCAAAATCTGGCGGCTGAACGAGGAGCCGGTGCTGCCGGCCTGGGAAATCCACGCCTGCGTCTCCGGCCCGCTGACCAATCTCAACGACCTGATCAGCGGCCGCTACGTGGCCGACATGACCGTGATCGAGGGGACAGACCTGAAGTTCTATACCGACCCGAGCGAGGACAGACGCCTCAAGGATAGCTTTTTCACCCCCGAAAACCTGCGCTCGATTATGGAACGCTGACCGGCATGGAGCGTTGACCGGCGCAACCTGCTTCTTCACCCGGCTATCTGAAGTCCCGGAGTCGTTTTATGTCCATGCCTTTCCCGCGGGCCGGCTTTGCCGTGACCACCGTCGCGTTCATGCTGGCCGGCCCCGCAATGGCCGCCTCGTTCAAGCTCGACGATGGCATCGATGGCGCGTTCGACACGCAAATCACCGCCGGTGTGGGCATCCGCACCGGCAATGCAAGCTGCATCCTGGTTGGCGACCCGACGGCGTGCGGCGGCTCGGCCAACACGGCGCAGGGGTCGGCCAGCGACAACGGCGATCTGAACTACAAGGCTGGGCAGGCCTTCACCGGCTATCTGAAGGCCACCAACGAGCTGCTGTTGCATAAACCCGATGTCGGTCTCGACTTCATGGCGCGGGCGACCTATTTCTACGACCCGGCCGCAGAAAGCACGGATCGCACCAAGCTGTACAGCGGCGACGCCCAGGTCGTCTACAATTTCCAGTTGCTTGATTTGTGGGCGGGGAAGAAGTTCAGCATTGGCGACCGGGACTGGCGCATCCGGGTCGGCAATCAGGTGATCAACTGGGGGGAAAGCTATTTCTTCTTCGGCGGCATCAACGCAACCAATGCGATCGATTTTCAGAAATCGCTCATCCCCGGTGCCCAGATCAAGGAATACGTGCTGCCCTCGCCGATCGTATCGCTCGCCGGCGAGGTGGCCGACGGCGTGAACGTTGAAGGCTACTACCAGTTCGGCTGGGTGCCGAACCGCTATCCGGCGGCGAACAGCTACTGGTCGGCGGCCGACTTCATCGGCCGGGGCAATACCGACATCCTGACGCTGAACACTTCGAACTTCAATGCGCTCGGCCTCGATGCGGCGTCCATCCTGCACCTGCAGGGCGTGCGGGGGCTGATCAGCCGCGGCCAGTTGAGCGCGGTCGAGAGCCAAATTCTCGCCCCGGGCGGCGCCTACGGCGAGGTTGGGGCGCCCATCCTGACCAGCCGCGACCCCTACAGCAACAGCAACCAGTTCGCCAATCAGGGGCAGTTCGGTCTGTCGGCACACTACAAGCCGAGCGGCTCGACCATCGATCTCGGCCTGTATTACCTGCATTATTTCGACCATTCGCCGGTCCTGAGCTATGTCGGCAACCCGGGCGTCTCCGCGGGCGTCGACGTCCAGGCGCGCTACCTGGCGAACCGGGACCTGATTGGCGCCAGCACGAACTTCCCGGTCGGGCCCTGGGCGATCGGCGGCGAGCTTTCGTACCGCCCGCACGATGCGGTGTCGCTGTCGGGATGCTTCACGCCAGGACAGCCGATCGATGCGAACGTCAACGTCAACCCCGTTCCCAGCGGCGACTGCCCGCTGTGGAAAGACATGCAGAAGCTGGAAGCGCATCTGGTCGGGCAGCTCAATCTCACGCCCAGCGACAACCCCACCGTCATCCATGCGCTGCGGGCCGACACCGCGGTGCTGACCTTCGAGCTGGTCGGCACGGACTATCCGGGTTTGACCAAGACCATGACGCAGACCGTCGAAGGGGTGACGGTGGAACAGCTTCCTGCTGCCGGCTACGTCACCTGGCTCAACGGAGCCGGCTTGCCCAAGGCGGTTGGCTCAGCGTTCTCCGCCGGCCTGGCCGTGGACTTCAACTGGACCTATGACGGCACCCTGTTGCCGGGGTGGCAGGTCACGCCCGATGTCACCTACTACGCGGCACTCACCGGCGCGACCCCGACCCTGTCCGCCAACTACATGTCCGGCGCCCAGTCGCTGAACCTTGCGGTCTATTTCAACCAGAATCCGTCCGTGTGGCAGGCGGGTATCAATTTCACCCTCTTCTTCGGCGGCGCCGAGCCCTTCTATCAGCCCTACCGGGACCGCGACTTCGTCGGGCTTTTCCTCACGCGCAACCTGTAGGAGGGCGGCACGGGACAACAGGATTCACACAGGCACCGGGTCATGTACCATTTTCTGTCGATGCTGGAGCGATGGTTCTTCGGCCACCGCATCGCGCTGCTCGTTGTCTTCGTGGCATTCACTGTGGTGATGGGAAATTTCGCGGCCCAATTGCACATGGATGCCGGCTACGAGAAGCAAATTCCCGTCGGCCACGAATACACCCGCACGCTGGAGAAATACGGACCCGACCTGTTCGGCGCCAACCGGCTGACCGTGGTGGTGCGCGCGCGCACCGGCTCCATCTGGACCCGTGCGGCGCTGACGCGGCTCTATGAAGTCACCGAAGCGGTGCGCCTGCTGCCGTACGTGGACCGGCTCGGGGTGCAGTCGCTGTGGACGCCGAGCGCGCAGGTCTACGAAATCACCGAAGACGGCTTCCGCGCCGAGCCGCTGATCGCCTCCACCGTGACGCCGGAGGGGTTGACCCCGGACCTGGTCGCCGGCATCGAGCGCTCGACCAGCCAGGGCGGCTTCGTCGGCTCGCTGGTATCGCGCGACCAGAGTGCGGCGATGATCATCGCCGAAATCTCCGAGCGCGACCGCGACGGCAACAAGGTGGACTACGTCGCCTTCAACCGCATCATCGAACGCAGCATCCGCGCGCAGTTCGAGGACGACGGGTTCGAAATCCAGATCATCGGTTTCGCCAAGCAGATCGGCGACGTGGCCGAAGGCGCGCGCGGCGTGCTGACGTTCTGCGCGCTGTCGGTGCTGCTCACCGCGCTGGCGGTGTTCTGGTACTGCCACTCGCTGCGGTTCACCCTGCTGCCGATTGCCTGCTCGGCCACCTCGCTGGTCTGGCAGTTCGGAACGTTGCGCCTGCTGGGCTATGGGCTCGACCCGATGGCGGTGCTGGTGCCGTTCCTGATTTTCGCCATCGGCGTGTCGCACGGCATACAACAGATCAATTTCATCGTGCGCGAACTGGCCGCGGGCAAATCCACCGCCGCGGCGGCGCGGTCGAGCTTCACCGGCCTGCTGATCCCGGGCACGCTGGCGCTGGTCACCGCTTTTGTTTCGTTCATTACGCTGTTGATGATCCCGATCCCGATGGTGCGCGAGCTCGCGGTCACCGCCTCCATCGGCGTCGCCTACAAAATCGTCACCAACCTCATCATGCTGCCGGTGGTGGCGTCGTTCCTGCACTTCACCCCTGAATACGCCGACCGGGCGCTGGTGAAGCGCGAGGCGCGCGCCGGCTGGCTGCGGACGCTGTCGCGCACCGCCGAGCCGGTCAACGCGGTGGTTATCGTTTCCATGGCGGCGCTGCTGTTCGGCGTAGCGGTGTGGGAGAGCCGCGACCGCGTGGTGGGCAGCCTGCAGCCGGGGGCCGACGAGCTAAACGCCGAGTCGCGCTACAACCGTTCCGCGGTGTCGATCGCCAATAACTTCGATATGGGGCTCGACTGGCTGTCGGTGGTGATCGAGGCCCCGCCGGGGTCCTGCACCAATCCAGCGGTGGGGAACTACGTCGATGCGCTGACCGCCATGGCCGAGCATGTGCCGGGCGTGGCTTCGGTGTCGTCGTATTCGGGCCTGCTGCGCACCTATAACGAGGGCTACAACGAGGGCAACCCGAAGATGTTCGTGGTGCCGATCGACAGCGGCAACTATGCCAGCCTGACGCAGGAAATCCAGCGCACCCGCGGCTATGTCAGCCAGGATTGCGGCATGACCGCGGTCCACCTTTATCTGACCGACCACAAGGCAACGACGATTGAGCGCGCGATCGACGAGGTGAAGCGCTTCGCCGCGAGCCATCTCGAGCCGGGGCTGCAGGTGCGGCTCGCCGCCGGCAATGCCGGCGTCGCCGCGGCGATTAACGACGAGGTGGCACGCAGCGAGCTGCCGATGCTCGGCTGGGTCTATGCCACGATCCTGGTGCTGGTGTTCATGGTCTACCGCGATGTCCGCGCCATGATCGCCTGCTGCGCGCCGCTGACCTTGGGCACCTTCATCGGCTACTGGTTCATGAAGGAGCTGGGGATTGGCCTCACCGTCGCCACCTTGCCGGTGATGGTGCTGGCGGTGGGCATCGGCGTCGATTATTCCTTCTACATCTACAACCGCATCCAGCTGCATCTCGGGCGCGGCGAGGATATCGTTGCTGCTCTGGAACTGTCGGTGCAGGAAATCGGCATGGCGACGATCTTCACCGCGGTGACGCTGGCGATCGGGGTCGCGACCTGGTCGTTTTCGGAACTGCGCTTCCAGGCCGATATGGGCAAGCTGCTGGCCTTCATGTTCATCATCAACCTGGTGATGGCGATGACGGTGCTGCCGGCGCTTGCGGTGGTGCTGGAAATGGTGGTGCCGCGGCGGCGGGCGGTGCGGGTGCCGGGGATTCTCTATCATGACTGATGGGTGCATCGGCAGGCCGCACCGGGGCGCCGGTGCGGCGGTACGCCGCCGTGTGGCGGTGCTGGCGGGCGCGTCCTGGGTGCTCGCGGGAAGCAAGGGCGCCGGCGCGGCGACGCTGGCGATCCATCCCGCCGAGCGCACGCCTTTTGCCACCACGCAAATGATCCTCGCGGTCGCGCGGGCCGGGGCGCGTATCGTGGCGGTCGGCGATCGCGGCGTGGTGCTGCTCTCCGACGACGACGGTGCGAGCTTCCGTCAGGCCCGCTTCGTCCCGGCGCAGGCAGCGCTCACCACTGTCGCCTTCGCCGACGCCCATACCGGCATTGCCGGCGGGCAATGGGGAATTCTGTTGCGCACCGACGACGGCGGCGAGACCTGGCGGAAGCTGCGCAGCGACCTCGAAACCGACCGGCCGATTTTCTCGGTGGCTTATGCCGGGCCCGACCACGCGATTGCCGTAGGGCTGTGGTCGCTGCTGCTGGACACGCGCGACGGCGGGGCGAGCTGGCAGGAACGGCAGCTCGGCCCGCCCCCCGGCTCGACGCGCGCCGACCTCAACCTGACCTGCATCTTCAGCAATGGGCACTCGCTGTTCATCACCGCCGAGGGCGGCAAGCTGCTGCGCTCGGACGATCAGGGGGCAAGCTGGGCCTATGTCGAAACCGGCTATGCCGGCACGTTCTGGACCGGAATGATGCTGCGCGACGGCACCCTGCTGATCGGCGGGCTGCGCGGCACGATCTACAGCAGCACCGATCGCGGCAGCACCTGGCGGCCGGTGCCGACCGACCGGCGCAGCTCGGTCACCGGCTTCGCCCAGACCGCCGACGGACGGGTGGTGGCGAGCGCGTTGGACGGGGTGGTGCTGACCAGCCGCGACAACGGCGCCAGCTTCGTCTCCTCGCAACGCGACGACCGGCTGGCGCTGACCGCGGTGCTGGCGGGGGGACCGGCCGGCGTGGTGATTTTTTCCAAGCGCGGGGTAGCGCCATGAAGCCGGGGCGGCATGCCGCATCCGCCGGCGCCCCGCGGCGCAGCGCCCATACAAGGGAAGACAAGATGAATCGCGGAGTTTGCATCGTGGCCGCCGCCGTGGGAGCGGCGCTGCTGGCGGGCGCGGCGGCGGCCGGCGAGACGGCGGCGAACGATGCCGCCACGGCCGCCCTGATCAACACCAAATGCGGCGGGTGCCACGAACGGGAGCCTGATGGCGGGCTCGCGCGCATCAGCGCCATTCGCAAAAGCCCGGAAGGCTGGAGCCTGACGCTGCGGCGCATGCAGCAATGGCATCTGGTAGCGCTGTCCGACGCCGAACAGAAAGCGCTGCTCAAGCATTTTGCCGACACGCAGGGGCTGGCACCCGAGGAGACCGCGCCGTTCCGCGCGGTGCTCGAGCGCCGCCCCGGCAATATCGAGCACGCCGACGATGCCGAGGTCGGAACGTTTTGCGCCCGCTGCCATTCCTATGCGCGGGTCGGGTTGCAGCGGCGCGATGCCTCCGAGTGGCTGAAGCTGGTGCACACGCATGTCGGGCAATGGCCGACGCTCGAATACCAGGCCTCCAGCCGCGATCGCGAGTGGTGGCGCATCGCCACCACCGAACTGCCGGAGCGGCTCGGCCGGAAATTTCCGTTCGTCACCGCCGCCTGGACGGAATGGCAGGGCCATGCGTCCCCCGACCTCGCCGGCATTTGGCGGGTCGCCGGGCATCGCCCCGGCAAGGGCGACTACAATGGCACGCTGGTGGTCGAACGCACCGGCGTTGACCGCTATGCGGTGCATCATCGGCTGGTGATGGCGGACGGCGCGGCGCTCGACGGCGATGGCGACTCGATCGTCTATACCGGCTACGAGTGGCGCGGCACCGCCACGCTCGGCGGCCTGGACGTGCGCGAGGTATTCGAAGTGTCGGCCGACGGGTCCCGGCTCCGCGGCCGCTGGTTCGCCGCCGACGCCGTCACCGGCGGCGACCTGACGGCGGAGCGCGGCGGCCCGGCTGTGCTCGCCGTGCAACCGCCGTATCTGAAAGCAGGCCAGCCGGCGCGGCTGACCATTATCGGCGCCGGGCTGGGCGGCGAGGTCGATCTCGGGCCTGGCGTGCATGTGCAAACGATCGAGCAGGCGTCGCCAGAGTCGGTGACGGTGCTGGCAGTTGCCGACGCGGCGGCGGCGACCGGCGGGCACGATGTCGCGGTGGGCGCGGCGCGGCTGGCCGGCGGGCTCGTGGTTTATGACAAGCTGGGATCGGTGCGGATCGAACCCGGCTACGACATCGCCCGGGTTGGCGACAATGGCGGGCCGGTGGCGCTGGTGCCGGCGCAGTTCGAGGCGGTGGCCTATCTGAACGGCGCGGAGGGCACGCCGGGTGAGGTGCGCATCGGCGTGCTGCCGGCCAGCTGGAGCATCGCCGATTACGACGCCGACGCCAGGCAGGCCGAGGATGCGAAGTTCGGCGGCCACATCGATCAGACCGGGCTGTTCACCCCGTCCGGTGCCGGCCCGAACCCGGCGCGGGAGGGCGCCAACAACGCCGCCAACCTGTCGGTGACGGCGGAGGTGACCGATGGCGGGGTGAAGTTGCAGGGCACCGCGCATCTGATCGTGACGTTGCAGCGCTGGAACGACGCGCCGGTCCGCTGAGCGGCGATCCCGGTGCTGCATCCCGACCATTTCCACGCGGTTCAGCACGGCGCGCGCCGGCTGCTGTTCCATGCGCCCACCGCGTCCCTGTTCGACACCGATCCGTTGGTCGGCGCCGTGCTCGGCCTGCTGCACGATGGCGCCGACCCGGCAACCCTGGTGAGCGGCCTGCGCGATCGCTTCGCCGCAGCGGATGTGCAGGCGGCGGTCGCCGAGCTGGCGTTGCTCGACGCCGGTGCCGCGGCCCTGCCCGCGTCGCTGGCGGCGCCGGCACCGCGCACCGGCACCGGCAGCACTGGTGCTGGCGCTGACCAGCGGCTGCAATCTCGCCTGCGGCTATTGCTACAAGGAGGACCTGGCGCGACCGGGCGCGGCGCGGCGCATGACCGAGCCGCTTGCGTGCGCGGCGGTGGATTTGCTGCTGCGCGTCTGCGGCCCGGCGCCGCGCGTCAGCGTGACGTTCTTCGGCGGCGAGCCGCTGCTGGAACTGCCGTTGATCCGCCGGATCGTAGACTATGCCGAGGCGGCGGCAGCGCGGGAAGGCAAGCAGGTGGCATTCGCCCTGACCACCAACGCCACCCTGCTTGACGATGCGGCCATCGACTTCCTGGACGCGCATCGCTTCGGCATCACCGTCAGCATCGACGGACCGGCGGCGCTGCACGACCGGCATCGCCGCACCGCCGGCGGGCAGGGCAGTTACGCAACGGTCGCCGCCAATGTGGGCCGGCTGCTGCGGCGCCCGCGCGCCCGCCCCGCCGGTGCGCGCGTGACGCTCGCCGCCGGGTGCACCGATGTGGCCGGCATCCATGCGCATTTGCACCACGAGCTGGGATTCGCCGAAATCGGCTTCGCCCCGGTCACTGCCGGCACGGCGGCGGCGTTCTGCCTCAACGACGCGGACCTCGCCCACGTGTTCGCCGGGTTTCACGCCCTGGGCCGGCGCTGGCGCGACGCGGCGATCGCCGGCCACGACATCGGCTTCGCCAATATCGCCAATCTGGTGGCCGCCCTGCACACGGGCACGCCGCGCGCGCTGCCCTGTGGCGCCGGCACGCAGATGCTTGCCGCCGATGCGGACGGGGCGGTGCATCTGTGCCACCGTTTCGTCGGCAGCGACGCGCCGGTGCTCGGCAGCATCGACCAGGGCATCGATGCCACGGCGGTGCAGGATTTCGTGGCGCGTGCGCTTGCCCGCGCCGCGAGCTTCTGCGGCGGATGCATCGCCCGGCCGGTCTGCGCCGGCGGCTGCTATCACGAATCCTATGCCCGGCACGGCGATTTGTTCCGCCCGACCGAGCATTATTGCGGGCTGATCCGGGACTGGGTCCGGTTCGGCATCGGCGTCATGGCCGACATCACGGCGGGCAACCCCGGGTTCCTCGCCACCAACGCACAGCCGCGAAGGGCAGCGACATGAAGCATCTGAAGCCGGTCAACGAAAAGGCGCAGGCGATCGCGCGCGCCGCCGGGCAGGGCCAGGCGGAGGAGGTGCGGCCGATGCAGTCGGTGACCGGCTGCGCCAGCACGTTCGATCCGGGCTGGGAGGTCGATCCGTTCGGCGGCGTGGCGGCGCTGTGCCAGCCCATGGAGGCCGACCTGTATGGCTGCTCCGACCCGTGCTGGTGGCCCGCGCAGGTGCCCGACACGATCAACACCTATCCCGACTGGAGTGCCGGCGCGCCGTCCGCCCAGCGCGACTGGCGCAAGCTCAACCCCGTGTTCCCGAAGAAGTAGATGGCCCCGGCATGCACCGCCGCCGGCGCGGAGAGAAGCTGATGCAACGGATCGTTCGCGCAACCGTCGCCGCCCTGTTCGCCACCCTGCTGGCGGGCGCGGCGAACGCGAAGGAATACCTGCTCACCTCGGTCAAGCCGAACACGCTGGTGCTGGTGGACCCGGCCGAGCGGCGGGTGACACGCACCTACGACATCGCCGGTCCGGGCTCGGTGCTCGGCATCGCGCCGTCGCCGGACGGCCGGATTGCCTATGTGGTGACCAACCGCTGGAACAGCCTGGTGGGCATCGATCTCGACAGCGGCGCCGAGGTGTTCCATGCCGATTTCTCGGCCGGCGCGCTGCGCGTGCGCAACACCTTCGGCCTCGAGATCAGCCATGACGGCCGCGAGATTTTCGTGCTGCTGCTGCCGACCGTGATCGGCCCGAGCGAGTATCATGTCCAGGATCCCACCATCGCCGTCTATCGGGCCGATGCGGGGTTGCACGCGGTACCGGCCCGTACCCTGCCGGTACCGCGCCGCACCGCCCAGCTCCTGCTGTCCGACGACGGTGCCAAACTGTATTGCGTGAGCTGGGACATCCACGCCATCGACCCGCAGGACGGGCATGAACTCGGCGTGCAGAAGCTGATCCACTGGGACCGCCCCGGCTTCGCCGAGCCCGATGTGTTCGGCGTCTGGACCCAGTTCGAGCAGTCGCATATCTGGATCAATCCATACGCGGCCGCGCGCACCGATGTCGACCCCGCCGATCCGGCCGCCATGCGCACCGGCATGGCCACGCTCGACCTCGCCACCGGCGCATTTCGCATGATCGAGTTCGAGAACACCACGAAGGTGATCTTTTCGGCGGTGGTCAATCCGGTGCAGCGCAACGAGGCGTTCGCCGTCTACACCACGCTCTCGAAGGTCGATCTGGCGAAAGGCGAACTGGTCCGGCGGGTGGACCTGCCGCACACCTACTACACGGTGAACATTTCGGCGGACGGCCGCGAGGTGTATGTCGGCGGTACGATGGACGACATCGGCGTCTATGCCGCCGACACGCTGGCGCGCATCGGCGAAATCCGGATGCCGGGCGGGGCCGACCAGGCGACCTCGTGGGTGCGGATCGTGCAGCGCTGAGCCTGCACCCGGCGGGGGCGCGAACGGTGGCGACGGAGGCGGGGCTGCGCTGGCTGTTCCGCTTCGTGCTGCCGCATCGCGTCCGGCTCGCACTGGTGCTGCTGACCTCCGCCGCTGCGACGGCGCTGAGCCTGGCGCCGCCGTACCTCACCCGGCTGGTCATCGATGACGGGCTGAACGGCAAGCGCCTCGACCTCGTCGGCAGCTACTGCGCGCTGATGTTGGGGGCCGCGCTGGCCGGGGCGGCGCTGGCGACGTTCAACCGCTGGCATTACCTGACGCTGTTGGCCCGCACGTTGTTCGCACTGCGCGAGGCACTGCTGGCGCATCTGCAATGTCTGCCGCCGCGCTTCTTTGCCGCGCGCGCCGTGGGCGACATCATGGCGCGGGTGGACGGCGACGTGGCCGAAATCCAGCGTTTCGCCGTCGATACGCTGCTGGCCGCCGCCAACGGCACGCTGGCGCTGGCCGGACTGGCGGCGATGATGGCGGCGCTCAGCCCGAAGCTGCTGCTGGTCGCTGTGGTTGCCGTGCCGTTGCAGCTTGCCGTGGTGCGGGCGCTGCGCCCGCGCCTGGAGCGGCAGACGCGGTCGCTGCGCGCGCGCAGCGGTGCCGTGACCGGCTTCTTCATCGAGACGCTCGGCATGATGAAGCTGGTGCAGTCGTCCGGCGCCGAGGCCCGCGAGGCGGCGCGGCTCGCCGGACTGCAGCGCGACCTGCTGGGCGATCTGCGCCGGCTGGAAATGACAGGGGCTGCCGCCGGCAGCCTGCCCGGGCTGATCGGCGGCGTCGCCGCGGCTGCGGTATTCCTGGCCGGCGGGGCGATGGTGGTGCACGGGCAGCTTTCGGTCGGCACGCTGATTGCCTTCATCGCCTACCAAGCCCGCGCCGCCGGGCCGGCCGGCACGCTGATGGGGGTCGCATTGGCCTGGCGCCGCGCCGCGGTCAGCCTGGCGCGGGTCGGCGAGCTGCTGGCGGAGGCGCCTTCGGTCACCGATCCGCCGGCGCCGCTGACCCTGCCCATGCCGGCGCGCGGCTGCCTGCACCTGGAAGGCGTCGGCTTCGCGTACGGGCCGGAGTGCCCCGCCGTGCTTGCCGGCATCGACGTGGCGATTCGCGCCGGCACCAAGCTCGCCGTCACCGGCCCTTCCGGCGTGGGCAAGAGCACCCTGATCGACCTGCTGCAGCGCCACTACGACCCCACCGAGGGCCGCATCCTGCTCGACGGGGTCGACCTGCGCCATCTGCGCCTGGCCGAGCTGCGCCGCTGCGTCGCCGTGGTGGCGCAGGACGCGCCGCTGCTGGCCGGCACGCTGGCCGACAACATCCGCTATGCCGCGCCGGACGCCTCCGACGCGGCGGTGCGCCGCGCCGCTATCCTCGCCGAGGTGGCGGAGTTCGCCGACGCACTGCCGCTCGGCCTGGACGCGCGCATCGGCGAGCGCGGCGCGACGCTGTCGGGCGGGCAGCGGCAACGCCTGGCGGTGGCGCGCGCGCTGCTGCAGGACCCGCTGGTGCTGATCCTGGACGAGGCGACCTCGGCGGTGGACCGCGCCGCCGGGCGCCGCATCGCCGAGGTGATCGACCGGCTGTTCGCCGGCCGCACCCGCATCGTCGTGTCGCATCACGCCGACGCCTTCGCGGGTGCCGATGCGGTGCTGGACGTGCGCCGCGACGGCGTGGTGCTGCGCCAGGGGCCGCTCGCCGCATGACATCGCCGGTCGCGGTCGGACTGATCGACAGCGGGGTGGCGGCCGGGCTCGGCAGCGCGGTGGCGGCGCGGTTCAGCCTTGGCGCAAGCGGCACGGTGCTCGCGGCGGCGGCCGGGCCGGACCGGCTGGGCCATGGCACGTCGGTGGCCGGGCTGATCCTGCACGCGGCGCCGTCGGTCCGGCTGCTGGTGGCGCAGGTGTTCGATGCCCGCGCCGCCGCGGCACCCGCATCGGTGGCGGCGGCGTTGGACTGGCTGGTGGCGCAACGGGCCAGGCTGGTCAATATGAGCGTCGGCCTCACCGCCGACCGGGCGGTGCTGCGGGCCGCCTGCTGGCGTGCGGTGGAGGCGGGTGTGCTGGTGGTTGCCGCGGTGCCGGCGATCGGGCCGAAGGTGTTCCCGGCCGCCTATCCCGGCATCGTGCGCGTCACCGGCGATGCGCGCTGCCAGGGCGACGAGCTCGCTTCCCTGCCGGGCGGGCGGGCGACGTTCGGGGCGAATCCCCGGGCCGGCAGCAATGCGCCGGCCGGGGCGAGCATCGCCGCGGCGCGCGTCTCAGCCGCCCTGGCGGCGGTTCTCGCGGCCGAACCGCACCTGCCTGCCGCGGCGGCGCTGGCACGCCTGGCCGGGCAGGCGGTGCATCACGGGGCGCAGCGTAGGCCGGTGGGGGTGCCATGACCGGGCCGGCGGTCGCGCTTGCCCTGGTCGATCTGCGCCACCTGCCGGCGCTCGGGTGCCCGGGGGCGCTGACGGTCGCGGCCTGCGGCGCGGCGTTGGGCTGGCGGCACGATCCGTTCGGCGGCGCGCTGGCGGCGCGGAGGGTGACCCGGCTGCAGGTCGGCGGCGAGGCCTGCGAGCGGCTGCTGCCGGCGCCGCGCCTGCTGGCGGCGGCGCTGGAATTCGCGCAGGCCCGGGGGCTCGACCTGTCATTGGCAACGCCGCTGCTGTCCGACCAGGGCATGGCGGAGCTGCGGTGCCTGCTCGACCGGCTGCCGGCGGGCACCGAGGTGATCGCCAATGACTGGGGCACGCTGCGGCTGCTGGCCCATGCGTTCCCCGCCCTGGTGCCGGTGGCCGGGCGGCTGATGTGCAAGCTGGTCAAGGACCCGCGCCTGCCCTCGGCCGCGTGGGCGCGGCTTTATCCGCACGGCATCCAGGCCGCCCCGTTTGCCGCCATGCTGGCCCGGTTCGGCGTCCGCCGCATCGAAATGGACGTGCCGCCCTTCGCGGACGCCGCCGACTTCCCGGATGGCGGGCTGCAGGTCGGGGTGCACGCCCCGTTCGGCGTATCCGCCAAGGGCCGGTCGTGCCGCATCGGCTCGCTGCACCAGCCGGAGGTGCTGAAATTCGCCGCCGGGCATCGCTGCGCCCGCGAGTGCCTGACCTACACCGCCGCGATGACCCGTCCGCTTGGGGCGGCGGACCTGCCGACACATTTGCGCGGCACCACCCTGCTGCACGCCCACAGCCCCGCCATGGCGGAAGCCCTGCTGGCAGCGGCGGCGGCTGGCGCGGTCGATCGCATCATCCTGTCGGGAGACTGGCATTGACGGATCGCCGGAGATGAAGATCGTCGCCCCGGTGAGTGCCGCCGCCGAAGTCGGGCCGCTGTGCGATGCCGGCGCCGACGAGGTCTATTGCGGCCTGGTGCCGCGCAGCTGGGTCGAACGGTTCGGCAGCGCCGGCACCAACCGGCGCATCTTCGGCAATCTCGCAAGCGAAGCGGAACTCGGCGAAGTGATCGGTCTGGCGCACGCGCGCGGGCGTCGCGTGTCGCTGGTGATGAATGCGCCGCACTACAGCGGGGCGCAGGCCGAAGCACTGCTCGAACTCGCGGGCGCGTTCGCCGGCCTCGGCGGCGATGCAGTGATCGTCGGCGACATCGGCGTGCTGGCGCTGCTGGCCGGGCACGGGCCGAAGCTGCGGCTGCATGTCAGTTCGCTGTTGTCGTGCCGCAATGCGCAGGCGGCGGCGCTGTATCGCGACCTCGGCGCGCACCGGGTGGTGCTGCCGCGCGATGTCACGCTGGCCGAAATCGCCGCCATGATCGCCGCCACCCCGGGTATCGAGTTCGAAGCCTTCATCCTCAACGATGGCTGCGTGTTCGAGGAAGGCCAGTGCCATACGATCCACCTGCCCGCGCGCCTGGGCGGCCCGATCTGCATCGACGACTACACGCTGGCACATGCAAGGCTGGACGGCGCGGCGCTGTCCGAGGCCGAGGCGGCAGAACTGGCGGCCAATGACGCAAGCTATCAGGAATGGTTGTGGTACCGGTTCAGTTGCGGCTTTTCGGTGACCGGCCAGGGTTATCCCTTCGGTCCGTGTGGTCTGTGCGGCATGCCGGCGCTGGCCGCGTCGGGCCTGACCGCAGTGAAGATCGCCGGACGCGAAGGGGCGACGGCGCGCAAGGCGAAAAGCGTTGAGATGGTGCGAGACGTGCGCGCGCGCATGGCGGCGGCGGATCACGCCACGGTGGCAGAGTTGGCGCAGGGCCTGCGCGGGCGGCCGGATCTCTGTGCGAGCGGCTTCATGTGCTATTATCGCGATGCACGCGCGGCGCAGTAACGGCCCGCGCGCGGCCGGGTTCCGGCCGCGCCACCTCGTTGCGGGTGCGCGCGCCGGTCCGGCCTTGAGCTGTCCTTGCGCAGGCCGGATCGGCGCTCGACTTGGGCCATGGCCCGTTTTATGGTAGTTACATATATTCCTAACATAGGGAGGCGACCAATGGACGAAGTATCGTCATATGGCCGGCTGAGCAGCACTGCGCGCGACTTCATCGGGCGCCGCCACAAGCTGCTGATCGGCGGGGAGTGGAGCGATGCCCGGTCCGGCAAGACCTTCGCGGTGTTCGACCCTTCCAACGGGCAGCAGATCGCCCAGGTTGCCGAAGCCGGGCCGGACGACGTTGATGCCGCGGTGGCAGCCGCCCGCCATGCTTTCGAACACGGGCCGTGGGCCAGGCTGACGCCGAGCCAACGCGGCAAGCTGGTGTGGAAGCTCGGCGATGTGCTGGAGGCGCATGCCGGGGAACTCGCCGAACTGGAATCGCTCGACAACGGCAAGCCGATCAGTGATGCGCGTGCGGTGGATGTTCCGTTCGCCTGCGAAATGCTGCGCTACATGGCAGGCTGGTCAACCAAGATCACCGGCCAGACCATCCCGGTCTCGGCGCCCGGGGACTGGCTTGCCTATTCGACCCGCGAGCCCGTCGGCGTGGTCGGGCAGATCATTCCGTGGAATTTTCCGCTGTTGATGGCGGTGTGGAAAATCGCCCCGGCGCTGGCGGCGGGCTGCACCGTTATCCTCAAGCCCGCCGAGCAGACGCCGCTGTCGGCGATCCGGCTCGGCGAGTTGATCCAGGAGGCCGGCTTCCCGCCCGGTGTGGTCAACATCCTGACCGGCGACGGAACGGCGGGAGCGGCGATCGCCGGCCATCCGGGCATCGACAAGGTTGCCTTCACCGGCAGCACGGAGGTGGGCAAGCTGATCGTCAAGGCCGCCGCCGGCAACCTCAAAAAAGTCAGTCTTGAACTCGGCGGCAAGTCGCCGGCGATCGTTTTTCCTGATGCCGACCTCGATGTCGCCATTCCCGGCACCGCATCGGGCATTTTCTTCAACATGGGTCAGTGCTGCACCGCGGGCTCGCGGCTGTTCGTGCACGAACGCATCTTCGACCGCATGATGCAGGGCCTCGCCGACGAGGCGGCCAAAATCAAGATCGGTCCGGGCCTCGATCCGGCGAGCCGGATGGGACCGCTGGTCTCCGCCGAGCAGTTCGAACGGGTGAGCTTCTATCTCGACAGCGGCCGTCAGCAGGGCGCCGAAGTGGTGACCGGCGGCAAGCGGCACGGCAGCGAAGGCTGGTTCGTCGAACCGACGGTGCTGGCGAACACGACGCCCGAGATGCGGGTGGTCCGTGAGGAAATCTTCGGCCCCGTGGTCTGCGCGATGCGCTTCGGTGACGACGATCTGGACGCCATCGCGCGGCAGGCCAATGCGACTGAATACGGCCTGGCGGCGTCGATCTGGACCCGCGACCTCGGCATCGCCCACAAGATGGCACGCAAGCTCAAGGCCGGGTCGGTCTGGATCAACGTGCACAATTTCCTCGACGCGGCACTGCCGTTTGGCGGTTACAAGCAATCCGGTTGGGGGCGCGAAATGGGCTACGAGGCGATCGACCTCTATACCGAGACCAAATCGGTGGCGGCGCTGCTGCTGTAGGACCCGCCGGCACCAGGACGATCCCAAGGCCAGGGCTTTGCCCTGGCCTTGCTTCCTTGCGCCCGCCTGGTCCCGCCTAGTACCGGATGGTGGCAGGCCCAGCCGTGCCCGGCGCCATCGGTCCAATCCGGATAGGTGGCGCGGCAGATGCCGCTCGCGAGCGGGCAGCGGGGATGAAAATGGCAGCCAGGCGGCGGCGCGGCGGCCGAGGGAATCTCGCCCACAATGCGCGGCAGCAGGCCGCGACGGGCGGGGTCGGGCACCGGCGAGGCGTCGCGCAGCATGCGCGTGTACGGATGGCGCGGGAAGGCGAACACTTGCGCGGCCGGTCCCTGCTCGACGATGCGGCCGAGATACATCACCGCCACGCGCGAACAGAACCAGCGGATCACCCCCAGATCGTGGCTGACGAACAGGAAGGCCAGATTGCGGCGGGCCTGCAACTGCTTGAGCAACAGCAGCACCTGTGCCTGCACCGACACATCGAGCGCCGAGACCGGCTCGTCCGCGACGATCAGGTCCGGGCGCAGCGCCAGCGCCCGGGCAATGCCGATGCGCTGGCGCTGGCCGCCGGAGAATTCGTGCGGCAGGCGCGTCAGCGCCGCGATTGGTAGCCCCACCTCCTCCAGCAAGGCTTCCGCCGCCTCCCGCGCCGCCGCGCCGCGCGCCAGGCCGTGCACGATCAGCGGTTCGGCCAGCGTGCGGCCAATCGTGCGGCGCGGGTTGAGCGACGAGTACGGGTCCTGGAACACGATCTGCATGCGCCGGCGCAGCGCCCGCAGCGCCGCGCCGGAGGCCGCGCGCACGTCAGTGCCATCGAAGCGGATGCTGCCGGCGTCGGGCTCGATCAGCCGCAGCAGGGTGCGCGCGGCGGTGGATTTGCCGCAGCCGGATTCGCCGACCAGCCCGAACGCCTCGCCCGGCTGGATCAGAAAATCGACCCCGTCCACGGCGCGCACCACCGTCTTCACCGGCCTGGGAAAGCCCTTCACAGCGGAAAAATGCTTCCTCAGGCCGACCACTTCGAGAATTGGAGTCACGTGCCGGCCAGCTTCGGGTCGGTGGCATCGCGCAAGCCGTCGCCCACCATGTTCAGCCCCAGCACAAGGATCAGAATCGCCAGGCCGGGCCAGATCGACAGCCAGGGCGCATCGAGAATGTTCTCGAACCCGTCGCGCATCATGCCGCCCCAGGTCGGCGTCGGCGGCTTCACCCCCAGGCCGATGAACGACAGCGAGGCCTCGGTACGCACCGCGGTCGCCATCCACAGGCTGCCCATCACCAGCACCTCGCTGAGGATGTTCGGCAGGATGTGCACGAACAGCACCCGCGCATGCGAAAACCCGAGCGCCCGCCCCGCCTCGACGAACGCACGCTGCTTCAGCGACAGCACCGGCGCGCGGGCGATGCGCGCGAACGGCGCGATGGCGGTGAGCGCAATGGCGATCACCAGGTTGATCAGCTCCGGCCCGAGCAGCGCCACCACGATCAGGCCGAGGATCAGGCTGGGGAATGACAGCATCACGTCCATGACCTGCATGACGAACAGGTCGAAGCGCCCGCCGGCATAGCCGCTGACCATGCCGATGGCGCCGCCCACCAGGATGGCGGCGGAGATCGAGGTCACGGCAATCACCAGCGAAATGCGCGCGCCCCACAGGATGCGCGACAGCACGTCGCGCCCGAACGTGTCGGTGCCGAGCGGGAAGTCGCCGCCCGGCGGCCGCAACCGATCGAGGATGCTCTGATCCGCCGGGTCGTGCGGCGAGAGCCACGGGGCAAGCACGGCGCCCAGCACGACGATGATGCACAGCAGTACCCCCACCGAAGTGGTCGGGTTGCGCAGCATCGCCCGGATGAGGCGGCTCACGCGAGTTCGCCTCGCGCTGCGCTGCGGACTTTGCCTGCGCCTCGCGCTGCGCTGCGGACTTTGCCTGCGCCTCGCGCTGCGCTGCGGACTTTGCCTGCGCCTCGCGCTGCGCTGCGGACTTTGCCTGCGCCTCGCGCTGCGCTGCGGACTTTGCCTGCGCCTCGCGCTGCGCTGCGGACTTTGCCTGCGCCTCGCGCTGCGCTGCCGGCGTTCACGCCTGCTTTACCCGCGGGTCAATCACCCCATACGCCAGATCGGTCAGCAGATTTACGACGACGATGAGAAAACAGTAAATCACCATCAGCCCCTGCAACGTCGTGTAGTCGCGCTGGTTCAGCGCGCCGACAATGATCTTGCCCAGGCCCGGCCGGTTGAAAACAATCTCGGTCAGCACCGAATTGCCGATCAGAATGCCAACATACAGCCCGACCACCGTCACCACCGGCAGGCCCGCATTGCGCAGCCCGTGCCGCCACACCACGCGTCGCCAGGGCACGCCCTTGGCGCGCGCGGTGCGAATGTAGTCCTCCGACAGAACTTGCAGCATGGCGCTGCGGGTCACCCGGGTGATGTAAGCCGCCATCACCAGGCCCAGCGTCGTCGCCGGCAGCACGAGTTTAATGAGCCGGTCGACCGGATCGTCCAGGTTGGCATTGCCGATCACCGGAAAGATCCGCCAGTGCAGCGCGAAGGCCAGCAGCAGGAAAATGCCGGAGACGAACACCGGAAACGACAGGCCAACCAGCGACAGCAGCCGCGCCGCGACATCGATCGCGCGGTTGCGGTGCAGCGCCGCCGACACCCCGGCGGGAACGCCGATCAGCGTGCCGATCAGCATCGCCGCGACCGTGAGGTCGATGGTGTGCGGCAACACCGCGCCCACATCGGCCAGGATCGGCCGGTTGGTCACCATCGAGGCGCCGAAATCGCCGGACAGGGATTGCCGCAGGAAGCTCACGTATTGCTCCCAGATCGGCTTGTCCAGGCCAAGCTTTTGCTGCAGCGCCGCCACCGCCGCGGGCGTCGCCCGGTCGCCCAGGATCGCAATCGCCGGATCGCCCGGGACGATCCGCACGATCACGAACACCAGGGTCAGCACCGCCAGCAGCGTCGGGATCGACGCCAGCAGCCGCCGGATGACGTAAAACGTCACTTGAAATGCGTTGCTTCCGTAATCATCGGCCCGAGCGACAGCGAGCCCTTCAGCGGAAAGCCATAGTCGAGATCGGCGCGCCGCACCCAGGCCTGCAACGTCTCAATCAGCGGCACCGCGCATACTTCGGCGACGATTTTGCGCTGTGCGGCGTGCCACAGCGCGATCTGCTTCTGCGCGTCGGGCTCGGTGCGGGCGGCGTCGATCTCGGCGTCGGCGGCGTTGCAGTGGCTGAAATTGGTCACCGCCGTCGGCGTCTTCACCGTGCTGCGCGAGTGGTAGAACTGGGTGAGGTAGATGTCGGCCACCGGAAACCGCGCCGCATTGTAGAAGACGATGCTGGAAAGGTCCTGGCGGATCATCTGGTGGTAGGTGGCATGCTCGACCACTTGCAGGTCGAGGGTGATGCCGACGCGTTTCAGCTCGGCCTGCACCACCTGCATCTGCGCCAGCATGCTGGCCAACTGGGTGTGGATCACCTTCAGCGTCAGTCCGTTGGGATAGCCGGCTTCGGCCAGCAGCGCCTTGGCTTTTTGCGGGTTGAACTGCGGCAGACCGTTGTCGGCCGTGTAGCCGA
The DNA here is from genome assembly GCA_963714255.1 of uncultured Alphaproteobacteria bacterium. Classification (GTDB taxonomy): domain Bacteria; phylum Pseudomonadota; class Alphaproteobacteria; order Acetobacterales; family Acetobacteraceae; genus Rhodovastum. The sequence continues at coordinate 201,336 of CAVQNU010000006.1, read as the reverse complement.
GATTGCCGATCGGGATCACGCTGCCCGGCTGGCGCGAGACATCGGCACCCTGCCAGGCCAGCAGCTCCGGCCGGTTCACCGCATAGGCGATCGCCTGGCGCACGCGGATGTCATCCAGCGGCTTCTGCGTCATGTTCAGGTGCAGCAGCGCTTCCTCGCCGGGCTCGAACACATCGACAATGGCGTTGGGGATCTTGCGGCTGCGGCTGACCCAGGTCTGGTCCTGCATGCCGAAGGCAAGGTCGAGCTCGCCGTTCTGGAACGCGAGGTCGCGCGAGGCATTGGAGGGCAGGAAGCGGTAGCTGATATGGGTCAGCTTCGGCGCGCCGCGGAAATACGCGGTGTTGGCATCCAGCTCGAGCGACTGGTTGGGGATGAGCGAGGCAAACGCGAACGGTCCCGTTCCGATCGGGGCGCGGCTGAACGCATCGCCCAGCTTCTCCACCGCCTTGCGCGAGACGATGAAACCGCCGCCGTAATTGGTCAGGATGCCGAGCAGGCTGGGCACGGTTTGCTTCAGGATGATGCGCACCGTGTAAGGGTCGATCGCTTCGATCGTGTCGAACGCGGCGAAGTCGGCCGAGACGGCCGATCGCGTATGGTCGGCGGATTTTTTCAGGCTGAACACCACGTCGTCGGCGGTCAGTTCGCCGTAGTCACCATGGAACTTCACCCCGTGGCGGAGATGGAAGGTCCAGACTTTCTTGTCGGGCGAGCTTTCCCAGCGTTCCGCCAGGTCGGGCTCGATATCGGCGGGCGACATGGTGCCGGGCTTGAAGCGCACCAGCGCATTGAACATCCAGGCCACCACCGCGCGATCGGGGGTGGAGACGGCGAAATGCGGGTCCAGCCGGCCCACGTCCTGCGCGGCCATGCCGACGGTCAGGGTCGTCTTCGGCGCGGCGAAGGCGTGCACCGGCAGCAGGAGCGTGGCAGCCAGCAGGGCGGCACGGAGCATCATGGCGATCTCCTGTCTTAGGACGTTGGGGGGTTGTAGCGGCGAACGCGGAGCAACGGAACAGGCGCCGGAAGGAAGGCCAGGGCAGAGCCCTGGCCTTCCTTCACTTGCTTGCCCCAGCAACATGGCACCGCACCGCATGCCCCGGCCCTGCCAGCCCGAGCGTCTGCGGACGCTCGCAACCGGCGCGGGCCAGCGCGCAGCGTGGCGCGAAGCGGCAGCCCGCCGGCATGGCATCGAGCGACGGCACCCGCCCCGGGATCGCGACCAGGTCCTGCCGGTCGAGGTCCATGCGCGGAATCGCCGCGAACAGCGCCGCGGTGTAAGGGTGGCGGGGCCGGGCGAAGATGGCATGGACCGGCCCCTCCTCGACGATCTGGCCGGCATACATCACCGCCACCCGGTCGGCGATCTGTGCCACCACGCCGAGATTATGGGTGATGAACAGCATCGACATGCCATGCCGGTCCTTCAGGTCGGCGAGCAGACCCAGCACCTGCGCCTGGATTGTCACGTCCAGCGCCGTGGTCGGCTCGTCGGCCAGCAGCAGCGCCGGCTGGCACGCCACCGCGATCGCAATCATCACCCGCTGGCGCATGCCGCCCGAGAACTGATGCGGATAATCATGAAATCGTTGCGCGGCAGATGGAATCTTGACTTCCTCCAGTACCGCCAGCGCCTGTTGGTTCGCCGCCGCCCGGGAAACACCGCGATGCAGGCGCAGACCCTCGGCCACTTGCTGGCCGATGGTCATGACCGGGTTCAGGCTGGTCTCCGGCTCCTGGAAAACCATCGCCATGCGGTCGCCGCGGAGCTTTTCCAAAGCCGGCTCCGGCAGTCCCGCGATGTCGCGCCCCGCCAGGATAATCCGCCCGGCGGCGATCCGGCCGGCGGGCCTGGGTATCAGTCCCATGACGGACAGCGCCGTCACCGACTTGCCGCAGCCCGATTCGCCGACCAGCGCCAGCGTCTCACCACGGCGAAGCGAAAGGGAAATCCCGTCCACCGCGGCACGCCAGGCGCCGTCGATGCGGAACTCGGTGCGCAGCCCCTCGAGGTGCAAAACCAGGGTGTCAGGATGCGGCATTGCTTGTCAGCGTGGCCGAGTGGGGACAAAGGTGCAAGCAAGCCCGCGCGCGGAACGCAATCCGCACGGGGCGCTGTCGTGACTGCCCGTTTCAGGAGGTCCTGCATGGCTCCGCGTGTTGAACCCGTCCGCTCCGATGCGGTTCCGCCGGCGCGCACGGATGTTGTGGTGGTCGGCGGCGGCATCATCGGCGCCAGCACCGCCCTGTTCCTGGCGCGCAAGGGTGTCGCTGTCCTGCTCTGCGAGAAAGGCGCCATCGCGGCGGAGCAGTCGAGCCGCAACTGGGGGTGGTGCCGCACGATGGGGCGCGATCCGCGCGAGGTGCCGCTCGCGATCGAAAGCCTGCGTCTGTGGCGGCAGATGGATGGGCTGACCGAGGCAACGACGGGCTGGCGGGAAAGCGGCATTCTTTATCTCTCCCGGACGAAGGCCGAGCTGGCCGAGCGCGAGGCCTGGCTGGCGGCGGTGCGTTCGTTCCCGCTCGACGCAAGGCTGGTGACCGGCGCCGAGGCGGCGAAGCTGCTGCCCGGCCTGGAAGGCGACTGGGCCGGCGGCCTCTACACCCCGAGCGACGGCCGCGCCGAACCGCAACTGGCCGCACCGGCGATCGGCGAAGCGGCGCGCAAACACGGCGCCGCCATCGTCACCCACTGCGCCGTGCGTGGAATCGAAACGCAGGCAGGACGCGTCATTGCTGCAGTGACCGAGCGGGGACGCGTCGCCTGCAACGCCGTGGTGGTGGCCGGCGGGGTCTGGTCGCGGCTGTTCTGCGGCAACCTCGGGGTCAGGCTGCCACAGCTCAAGGTGATATCGTCCGTGCTGCGCACCGAACCCCTGGACGGCCCGGAGATCTCCTGCGGCGGCTTTGGCTTCGGTCTGCGCAAGCGGCTGGACGGCGGCTACAACGTCGCCAGCTGGCGGGGCAACTTGCATGACATCACGCCGGACACGTTACGTTTGTTCGGCGATTTCGTCCCGTCGCTGCGTGTCAAGTGGCGCGACATGCGCCTGCGCCTCGGCGCCGGGTTTATCGATGCCTGGCGCGTCCCCCGCCGCTGGGCGCTGGACGAAGCCTCGCCGTTCGAGCGCGTGCGGGTGCTGGATCCCGAGCCCTATGCGCCGATCCTCGAGCAGGGGCGCAAAAGCGCGACCGCCGCCTTTCCGGCGTTCCGTGCCATGCGCATCGCGGAAACCTGGGGCGGTGTGATCGATGTGACGCCCGACGAATTGCCCGTGATCTCGGCGGTCGATGCGTTACCGGGGCTGTTCGTCGCCACCGGCTTCACCGGTCACGGCTTCGGCATCGGCCCGGGGGCGGGGCGACTGATGGCGGAACTGGTCACGGGCGAAGCCCCCGTGGTGGATCCGACACCGTTTCGGTTGTCCCGGTTCAACCACGGATCACGGCTGCATCCCTCAGCGGCGTCGCGCGAAACCTGATCGCTGGCGAAGGCCGGCCTCTCGTCATCGCCGCAAACGGATTCATGCCGCACACGAACCCGCCCGCCAGTGGCCGGCCCTGACCTTGCGGGAATGCGGTCAGTCCGCCGGCACCAGTTGCGGCGGCGGCTCGCTCCCGCTCGCGCGCCCAGCCATGCCGAGGCCGAACTTCTTGTACCAAAGTCCGGTGAGAACCGGCACGACGATGGACGTAATGATAACGCAGATCGCTACCAGCACCGTGGCACTCTGCGCTGTCGGCGCGAACTGCGGCGCCACGGCGGCGATGGCGATCGGGTTGGCCGCTGCCGCGCCGGCGGTGGAGGATGCCGCGAGACCGGCAGTGCCGCTGCCGCCGCCGATATATTTGTCGGCCAGGATCAGGGGGATGCCGGTCAGTACAATGACCGTCAGAGCGAGCAAAACGCCCAGCCCCGCCAGCGGTGCAAGCAGGTTGCCGAGGTCGATCGTGTTGCCCAGGGCGAAAGCGAAGAACGGGATCATCAGCATGCCGCCCGGCGCGAACAAGGCACGCAGCTTCGGATCAAGATTGCCGAGCGCGAAGCCGGCCAGGAACGGCAGCACGGCGCCGACGAACACCTGTGGCTCGAAATGCGCCACGCCGGAGGCGCCGAGGATGATCATGCTCATCAGCGGGCCGGACTCGATGGAGGTCAGCACGAAGGCCCCGGCTTCCTCCCTGGTGCCGTATGTCTGCATCAGCGAGGCGTAGAGTCCGCCATTGGTCATGTCCATCGCGGCGACGATGGCGAGGATCGACAGGCCGGCGAAGAACCCGGTCTGGATGCCTTCGACGGGAATGAACCAGGAAGCGGCAATGGTGATGACCCAGGCCGAGAACAGCTTGGTGAGCACCAGAGTCCCCGACTTGCGCAGCACGGTGCCGGTGGCGCTCAGCGTGATCGAGGCGCCCATGCAGAAGAACCACACCGCCAGGATCGGAATGACCCCGGTCATGATCCCCTGGGTGAAGCCTTTGAAGTAGGCGGGTGCGCCGGGCACGAAGGTCTTGCACAGCGCGCCAAGCAGCAGCGGCACGAGCATCAGGCCGCCCGGGATCCTGTCGATGGCATCTTTGACTTGCATAGCAAAATGCCCTTCCTGGAGACGTTCTTCCCTGGCGGGCATTCTGCGCCCCGCCATCGCAGGGGCAGGATAGCATGGTTCGCGGCTGAAAACGGGAACAAGGTCGGGCGGTCCCGCCGTCTCAGGCGGCCGGCGCGATCATGGCCATCGTCACCGCGTTCGCCAGCGCCTCGCCGCGCCCGAATGCGGCAATGCTCGCAAGCGTGGTGGCGGCGATCGCACCCAGCGCTTCCTGGGTAAAAAACGCCTGATGCGAGGTGACCAGCACATTCGGGAACATCAACAGGCGCTGCAGCGTGTCGTCCTGGACAATCTCGTTGGACAGGTCCTCGAAGAACAGATCGGCTTCCTGTTCATAGACATCGAGCGCCAGGCCGCCCACCCGGCCGTCCTTCAGGGCATCGATGACATCCTCGGCATCGATCAGCGCGCCGCGGCTGGTGTTCACCAGCAACGCCCCCCGCCGCATGGCGACCATGGTCTCGGCCCGCACCAAATGCCGCGTGGCCGGGGTCAGCGGGCAGTGCAGCGTGATCACGTCGCTTTCGGCCATCAGCGCCGGCAGATCGGTGTAGACGACGCCCAGGGCAAGCAAATCCGGGTCGGCCTGCAAATCATGCGCGAGCACCCGGCACCCGAACCCCGCGACCAGGGCGCGCGCCACCAGGGCGCCGATCCGGCCGGTGCCGATCACACCGGCGGCGCGCCCGTGCAGGTCGAAACCGAGCAATCCTTCAAGGGCAAAATTATTCGCGCGCGTGCGGGCATACGCGCGGTGGATGCCACGAACCAGCGACAGGATCAGCCCGACGGTGAACTCCGAAACCGCATGCGGCGAATAGGCCGGCACCCGGCTGACCGCGATCCCGAGCCGCGCCGCGGCGCGCAGATCCACATTGTTGAACCCCGCGCAGCGCAGCGCGATCAGCCGCGTTCCGCCGGCTGCCAGCCGTTCCAGCACGGCCGCATCAAAACTGTCGTTGACGAAGCCGCAAACCACCGGGAACCCCCCGGCCAGCGATGCCGTCGCCAGGGTCAGGCGTGGCTCCTGGAACACCAGATCGTGCCCGTAGCGGGCGTTCTGCTCTTCCAGGGTCCGCCGGTCGTAGGATTTGGTGCTGAAAACCACGGCGCGCATCGCACCCATCATAGAGCGCCAGACGCCGGTTTGTCCCGGTCCGGGCCGCTACATCCCGAGCGCGCGCCGATAAACGTCCAGCAGCGTCTCCTGCTCCTCGACCTCGGCCGGCTCCTTGCGGCGGATGCTGATGAGCTGGCGGATCACCTTCACGTCGAAACCCGCACTCTTGGCCTCGGCATAGATGTCCTTGATGTCGCCGGCGAGCGCCTTGCGCTCCTCCTCCAGGCGCTCGATGCGCTCGATGATGCTGCGCAACCGGTCGGCGGCGATGTTGCCCCATTGGGCGTTTTCCGGACCGGCGTCGGGGCCGGTGGCATCCTTCGCAGCGGCGGGACGAGCCATGCGCAAATCAACTCCTGAGACGGGGGGGCGGGCTTACCGGCCTGCCCTGGCCGGGTCAATGGGGCTCTGGCGGGAGGGAAGGCAAGGAAGGCCAGGGCTCTGCCCTGGACCCGCCAAGGGGCAGGGGCCCCTTGGAACCCATTACTTTTAGACAGTTGTTGAACGAGGGGGGTGAGGCGGTTAGCCGGTTCACCGCCTCACCCCCCTCGTTCAACAACTGTCTTAAGTAGCGGGGTCCAGGGGGTCCCGCCCCCGCGGTCCGGGCAGAGCCCTGGCCTTCCTTGCTTCCCTCCCGCCCGAGCCTCAATGCCCCGGATTGGCCCGCGCAAGCGCGGCCATTTGTTCCGCCGTTGCCTCCGTCTGATATTTCGCCTGCCAGTCCTTGTAGGGCATGCCGTAGACGATCTCCCGCGCGTCCGGATCGGCGAGGGTGATGCCGTGTTCGCCGGCGGCCTCGCGGTACCAGCGGCTGAGGCAATTGCGGCAGAATCCGGCCAGGATCATCAGGTCGATGTTCTGCACGTCGGTGCGCTCGCGCAGATGCTGCACCAGGCGGCGAAACGTCGCGGCCTCCAGTTCGGTGCGGGTCTGCGGGTCGATTTCGGGTGCCGGCATGCCCAGGCCCTCGCTCATTTCATGCCCCCAACATGGCGCCGGTGCCCCGGGTTCGCCATACTCCCGGCCGCGACGAGTTGGGAGGAACAATCATATGGCGTGCGACGACGAACGGGCCAGGGCTGCCCGGCGCGAGGGGTTTGGCGTGGCAATCGCAGCCGCCCCGTGCCGTGCTGATCGCTGGATCTGAAGCTGAACCTGACTGCCAAGGAAATAAGATGTCCGCACGGGTGAAAGTACGCCGTCGCCGCCGCACCAAAATCATCGCCACGCTCGGCCCCGCCAGTTCCTCGGCGGAGGTGCTGACGCGCCTGTTCCTGGCCGGGGCGGACGTATTCCGGCTGAACTTCTCGCACGGCACGCACGAGGACCACGCGGCGCGCATCGTCCTGATCCGCGACCTGGAACAGCGCTATGAGCGGCCGATCGGCATCCTGGCGGACGTCCAGGGGCCGAAGCTGCGGGTCGGCCGGTTCCAGGGCGGGCGGGTGCAGTTGCAGACCGGCCAGCAATTCCAGCTCGACCTCAATGCCACCCCCGGCAATGTCCGCCGGGTCAACCTGCCGCATCCCGAAATCATCGAGGCCGCCGCCATCGGTGCCACGCTGCTGCTCGACGACGGCAAGCTGCGGCTGCGGGTGGTGCACAAGCGCGGCGACGCGCTGGAAACCGAGGTGACGGTGGGCGGCGCGCTGTCGGACCGCAAGGGCGTCAACGTGCCCGACGTGGTGCTGCCGATCCCGGCGCTGACCGAGAAGGACCGCGCGGACCTGGCATTCGCGCTGGAGCACGGGGTGGATTTCATCGGCCTGTCGTTCGTGCAGCGGCCGGAAGACGTGGCCGAGGCGAAAGCGATCGCCGCCGGGCGGGCCTGGATCATGACCAAGGTGGAAAAACCGCAGGCGCTCGACAACCTCGACGAAATCATCGCCCTGTCGGACGCGGTGATGGTGGCGCGCGGCGATCTCGGGGTGGAACTGCCGCCCGAGGAGGTGCCGCTGGCGCAGAAGCGCATCGTGCGGGCGGCGCGCCAGGCCGGCCGCCCGGTGGTGGTGGCGACGCAGATGCTGGAAAGCATGATCACCGCGCCCGCGCCCACCCGCGCCGAGGCGTCCGACGTGGCGACCGCGGTGTTCGACGGGGCGGATGCGGTGATGCTTTCGGCCGAGACCGCGGCCGGGCAGTTCCCTTACGAGGCGGTGAACATCATGGACCGCATCGTCGCCCGGGTGGAGCAGGACCCCGGCTGGCGGGCGATGATCGAGGCGTCGCGGCCGGCGCCGGAGCCATCGGTCGCCGACGCCATCGCCGCGGCGGCGCGGCAGGTGGCGTCGACCGTGGCCGCGACGACGATCTGCGCCTTCACCTCATCGGGCAGCACCGCCCTGCGGGCGGCGCGCGAGCGTCCCGAGCCGCCGGTGCTCGGCCTGACGCCGTCGGATGCGACGGCGCGCCGGCTCGCGGTGGTGTGGGGCGTGCATGCGGTGGTATCGGCCGAGACGCATTCGATGAGCGAGACGGTCACGCGGGCGACCAAACTGGCGCAACAGGAAGGATTTGCGCCGTCCGGCAGCGAGGTGGTGGTGATTGCCGGCGTTCCGTTCGGTCAGCCGGGCACCACCAACGCGCTGCGGGTCGCCCGGGTGAAGTAGAAGCCGGACGTCAGGCCTCGGGATGGCCCTCGTCGTGGGCGATTCCGGGGCCCGGATCGGGCTCGCCCGCGTCGATCGCCGCCTTGCGGCGTGCGGCGGCCTCTTCCTTTTCACGCCTTTTGGCGTCTTGTTTGGCCTGCTTGGCCCGGGTTCGTTCGGCACGCTGTTGATTGTAGTTGGGCTTGAAAGCCATGGAATCCTTCCCGACGGGCACAGACGCCTTCGCTCCCGCCTGTGCATTGAGAAAAACCCGCGCGGCGATACAGGGCGCGGTCAGGACAGCGTGTTCCCATGCCTGCGACCCGCTGTCCATCGGCGCGATGGAAGAATTCCTCCGGCCGCGTCAAGCGCGGCGGCTTCATTTGGCCGTGATCGTGCCGCGCTCGCCGGCCAGCAGCGCCTGCTTGCGCGGAATGCCCCAACGGTAGCCGGTCAGCGATCCGTCGGCGCCCACGGCGCGGTGACAAGGCACGGCGAGCGACACCGGATTGACCGCGCAGGACCGCGCCGCCGCCCGCACCGCAGCCGGCGCGCCGGCCATGGCGGCGAGTTGCGCATAGCTGCGCGTCTCCCCCGGCGGGATTTGCCGCAGCGCCTCCCACACCCGCAACTGAAACGCGGTGCCGCGCAGGTCGAGCGGCAGATCGAGCCCCGCCTTCGGTTCCTTCAGGTACTCCAGCACGGCCCGCAGCGTGCCGGCGAGCCCGGCATCGTCGGCGAGCACGCTGGCATGCGGAAAACGCCGGCGCAGATCGCCCATCAGCGCGTCGTCGGGTTCGGCGAAGCCGAGGAAGCACACGCCCGTCGCGGTCGCGCCGACCAGCAGGCGGCCGAACGGGCAATCGGCGAAGGCGGCGCGGATGGTCTCGCCCCGGCCGCCACGGCGCAGAGCGCCGGGGGTCATGCCGAGCAGGTGGCCAGGGCGTTCATAGACCCGCGATTCCGAGCCGAACCCGGCCTCCGCGACAGCGTCGGCAACCCGCGCGCCGGCTTGCAGAGACGCCTGCAGGCGGCGGGCGCGCACCCCTTCCGCGTAGCTGCGCGGGGTCAGGCCAGTGTGCTCCTTGAACATGCGCAGAAAATGAAACCGCGAGTAGCCGGAGCGCGCGGCCAGGCGTTCGAGCGATGGAATATGGTCCTCGGCCTCCATGAAGGCGCAGGCGTCGCGCACCACCTCGCGGGCCAGCGCGGCCCGCTCGCCGCGCGGGTCGCAGCGGCGGCAGGCGCGATAGCCTTCCGCCTCGGCGGCGGGCGCGTCGGCGAAGAAGCGCACATTCGCGCGATTGGGGCGGGGCGCGGGACAGCCGGGGCGGCAGTAGATGCCCATGGTGGTGACTGCATAGAGGAAGTCGGCCGCCTTCTCGCGGCGACAAACCAGGTCCCAGCGTGAGTCTTCGATGGTGCTCATGGCGGGAAAATGGGATGCTGAAGCGGGCGGCGCCATCCGTTGGGTGCTTTGGTTAAAGGAAGGCCAGGGGCTCCGCCCCTGGACCTCGCCGTCGCGCGTAGCGCGCCTCCGGCGCGACGGCGGGTCCAGGGCGGAGCCCTGGCCTTACGGGTTGCGACCCGGCAGCGACTCTGCCAGTGCTGTGCGCCCTCGCACACTGGCTTGCCCGAAAGGGGTCCGCATGCGCCGTCTCTGGATCGTCCTCGCCGCTGCCGCCGTTCTGGCCGCGTGTTCCTCCGATGACACCGCCAAGAACGTCCGGCACCGGAGGCACTGCTGGCGGCCCGGGCGGGGCGTACGACCCGAACGGCGCCGGCGTGAGCAGTTCGGCGCTGGGCGGGCCCGGCGGCGCGGAGGCCGGCGGCCCCGGCATGCTCGCTCCCGGCGTGCGCGACCGCGTGCTGTTCGATACCGACCGCTCGGCGCTTACGGCCGACGCGGAGGCCACGCTCGATCGCCAGGCCGCCTGGCTGCAGCAGAACCAGCGTATCGCGGTGCAGATCGCCGGCAATGCCGACGAACGCGGCACCGAGGAGTACAACGTCGCGCTCGGCCAGCGCCGCGCCAACGCGGCCCGCGATTATCTGGTGTCGCACGGCGTGCAGGGCAGCCGGATCAGCACCATCAGCTACGGCAAGGACCGGCCGACGGCGCTGGGCTCCACCCCCGACGCGTGGGCGCAGAACCGCAACGCCATCACCTCGGCGCGCTAAGATCGAAATGTGACCGGTGTTGCGCCTGATCGCGCAGTCCTCATCTCCGAGGCGCCCTTGACCAACGAAAGGATGCCGCCGTGTTCACATTTCCTCGCCGTCGCTTGGTCACCCTCTGCCTCGCCGCCGGCCTGCTCCCGGCCGGCGGCGCACGCGCCGCGGAGCCGCTGGTGACCGCCGACTGGCTCGTGACGCAACTCCACAACCCGCATGTGGTGGTGCTGGATCTCCGCCCGGCCACGGCCTACGGGGAAAGCCACATCCCGGGCGCCGTTTCGGCCGACTTCGCCACCACCGGGTGGATGGCCCGCACATCAGGCGGCGCGGCCGGCGCGCTGCCGCCGGTGGAGCAGATCGCCGCCACCATCGGCCGGCTCGGTGTGGGCAATGACGACCAGACGGTGATCGTCGCCGACGCCTTCCCCGCCGCGGCGCGCGTCTATTGGACCTTCAAGGTGCTCGGCCATCCCGAGGTTTCCATTCTCGACGGCGGCTGGCACGGCTGGACCGGAGCGGTCGAGCATGGGCCGGTGACACGCGCGCCGACAGTCTTCACCGCGCATTACAACACCTCGCTGCGCGCCGAACTGCCCGAAGTGGCCGCGTCCGTGGCCGACGGCAGTGCAGCCCTGGTGGATGCGCGCCCGGCGCCGCAATGGAGCGGCGCGGTCAAGTCGCCCATCCTGCGCGAAGGCGGGCATCTGCCCGGTGCGGTCTCCGTGGATCAGGCCGCGGCGCTGACGCCGGACGGGCGGCTCAAGCCACAGGCGGAACTGGCCCAGGTGTTCGCGCCGGCCGGCAACAAGCCGGCGATCACCTATTGCAACGCCGGCTATTTCGCGGCCACCGACTGGTTCGTGCTGTCCGAGGTGCTGCAGCGGCCCGGCGTCAAGATGTACGACGGGTCGATGTCGGAATGGACCGCCGATCCGTCGCGCCCTGTGGAGCGATAAACGCCGGCGGCAAACGAACCGGCGCTGCGACCGCACCGGGCGCCCGACTTATCCGTCCTGGCGGTTGTCGCGTGCCGGCTGCTGGCGGTGGGCATGTGGCTCGCCTCCGGGAATGCGTGGTCCCGGCTGGCGCTGCCGGGCGTGGCGGCGGCGCTCGGGGGATTGCTGCTGGCAGGGCATCCGGCTCCGCCCATGGTTCGCCGACGCCGCCTACCGCCCCTCGCGCATTGCCATCAGCGCCGCCCGGCACCCGTCCGACAGCGACTCCTGATGGTCGGCCAGACAGCCGACCGCACGCCCGCCGCCGAGCCGCACGCCCCGGCAAAATCTGCGGTAGTCCATTCCGCACGCATTGCGCATCAGCGCCATTTCCGCCCGCGGGTTCGCCGGCGGCGCGGCTGGCGGACGCGCCGCTTGTGACGGCGCCGGGGCGGGACTTGCCGGGGATGGCGATCCGCCGCCGAGCGCGCCGACAGCCTGCCCGCAGGCGGGCGACAGCTCGGCTGCGTGCTGCTGCAAACATTGCAGCGATGCCTGCCCGCCGGTTGGCACGGAGGAACAATAGGACTGGTAATCCGACCGGCAGTTCTGGCGGATCGCGTTCTGCTGGGCCGAGCTTGGTTGTTGCGCCCAACTCGTCCCGACAACGAAAAGGCCGAGTGCCGTGAACACCGCACCGCCAATAACCGACCGCTGCATCGTCAGACCTCTCCCGTTGTACCGAGCCGGCCCGTCCGGCGCGGCTTTTTCTGCGGCATATGCTTGCCGTTACGCCGGTTAATGCGGCGTGAGTGGGGGGCCGCAATTCAATGGTAATGAGGTGAAGGAAGCAAGGCCAGGGCTCTGCCCTGGACCCGCCAAGGGGCAGCGGCCCCTTGGAACCCATTACTTTTAGGCATTTGTTCCGATAGGAGGGTGAGGTGGTGAGCCGGTTCAGCCCCCTCTCATAACAAATGCTTAAGTAACGGGGTCCAGGGCAGAGCCCTGGCCTTGCTTCCTTCACCCCATTACCCGGCCTCGCGTGCCTCCCAGCTCCCCTTGACGGCAACAATATAGGACCGGATCTCAAGAAATCGGCCCACCATAAGCGGGTCCAACTGGCTGCCGGCACTGGCCGCGATCGTCGCCAACACGCGGTCGATCGGCCAGACCTCCTTGTAGGGACGCTTCGTCGACAGCGCGTCAAACACATCGGCAACAGCAACGATGCGCGCGGATTCGGGAATTTCCTCCCCCGCCAGCCCCATCGGATAGCCGCTGCCGTCCCACCATTCGTGATGCGACAACGCGATCTCCGCCGCCAGCCGGAACAGCGGCGCGTCGCCCTTGACAAGAATGTCATGGCCGATGCGGGAGTGGGTTTTCATGATCGCCCACTCCTCGGCGTTCAGTTTGCCCGGCTTCGTCAGGATGGCATCCGGCACACCGATCTTGCCGGTGTCGTGCATGGCGGCCGCCAATTCGATCAGGCCGCAGCGCTCCTCGTCCCAGCCCACCGCCTCGGCCAGGGCCCGGCAATAGGCGGCCATGCGCCAGATATGCAAGCCGGTGTCGGTGTCTTTGAAATGGGCGGCCTCGCCGAGCATGTAGATGGCCGCCCGGTAGCTGCTCTGCAGCGTGTCGGCGTGCACCAGGGAAAGATGGGTGCGCACCCGGGCGCGCACGACCGGCGCGGACAGGGGCTTGGTGATGTAGTCCACCCCGCCGGCATCGAAACCGGCCGCCTGGTCAGGCTCGTTTGCCCGGCCGGTGATGAAAATCACCGGAATGGCCGCGGTGCGCCTGTCGCGCTTGAGCCGGCGGCACACCTCGTAGCCGTCCATGTCCGGCATCTCCACGTCCAACAGGATCAGCGACGGGCGATGCCGGGTCACGGCGGCCAGCGCCCCGGCGCCGTTGCGGGCGAACACCAAGTGGTAGCTGTCCGTCAGGATCTGCCGCAGCATGTCCAGGTTGGCGGGTGCGTCGTCCACGCACAGGATCGGTCCCTGGCTCATCTTGCCGCCGTTTCATCGAGCGCCTTCTTCGCACCGGGCCAGGGACGCAGGGCGCGAACGATCCCCTCGGCGGCCCGGAGATCGAAGACCTCCAGCCGCTCGCGCAGCGCCGCAAGCTGCGCCGCGGGCAGTTTGCCCGACAGGCGGTCAAGGATCGGCTCGGCCGCATCCGGGTCATCGCGGTCGAGCGCAAGCAACAGCGAGTTGAGCAGAGAGGACGCGGCGGTCCCGTCCGCCACCGCCTGCCCGGGGGGCGCGGCGTCCGGGCCGGTATAGGCGGCGATCGCCGATCCCGCCTCCTGCAGCGCGGTCTGCAGCGCCTGCACGAGCGCTGCCGTTTCGCCGTCCTGACGGATCGTCTGCTCCAGGCTGTCGGCCTGCCGCCAGACCTGCATCAGCGCCATGCTACCCGCCGCACCTTTCAGCTTGTGCGCCAGCCCGGCCGCGTCCTTTCGCCGGCCCTCGGCCAGCAGGCGGGCGATGTCCGCACCGTCCTGCCCGTGCGTCGCGGTGAAATGGCAGAGATATTTCCGGAAGCTGGCCTGGTCGCCCCAATTGCTCAGGCCGCGTTGCAGGTCGATCGGCGCGGCCGCCGGCCGGGGCCCTGCGGCAGTGGCCTCCGGGAGCAGCTCGCCGCCGGCCAGGCGCAGCACGGTTGCGATCAGATCATCGACATCGAAGGGTTTGGAGATGAATCCGTTCATCCCCGCCGCGAAGGCCGCCGTCTGCTGGTTCGTAAAGGCGCCGGCGGTCAGGGCAACCACCGGCAGCGCGGCGATATGCGGGATTTCGCGGATCTGCCTGGTGGCCTCGTAGCCGTCCATCACCGGCATCTGGACGTCCATCAGCACGAGGTCCACGCCATCCGGCATCGCCCGCAGTATCTCGACGGCCTGGCTGCCGTCGGCGGCCAGCTTCACCCTTGCCCCTTCGCTCTCCAGGATGCGACAGGCCACGTCGCGGTTGATGTCGCTGTCGTCCACCACCAGGACGCAGAGACCCGCCAGCCGCGCGCCCTCGCGGCGGGCTGTGCGTTCCTGCTGCCGGCCGGCCAGTTTGCGGCTTGCATGGCCGATCGCGTCGTACATCGCCGAGGCGGTGACGGGCTTGGCAAGCACGGCGTCCACCGCGCCGGCCAGGGCGTGACGTTGCAAAAGCTCGCGATCGGCGGCGGTGACCATCACGATCGCCGGCGGCTGGCGTTCGCCCAGGGCCGCCCGCAGTCGGGCGGCAGCGGCGAGGCCGTCGGTTCCCGGCATTTTCCAGTCGAGAAACAGCGCGTCGAAGGGCGTGCCTGCGTCCGCGGCGGCCAGCGCCTGCGCCACCGCTTCGTCACCGGAGCAGGCGGCGACGGTACGCCAGCCCATGCTGTTTGCCGCCCGGACCAGCATATCGCGGGCGATTGCATGATCGTCGGCGATCAGCACGCGTTGCCCGGCCAGGAACCGGCGCGCCGGCGGTTCCGCCTGCGCGTCCAGGGCGAGGGGAATGACAAAACTGAACTCGCTGCCCTCGCCGGGGGCACTCGCGAGGCTGATGCTGCCGCCCATCAGGGTGACGATATGGCGGGTGATGGTCAGGCCGAGGCCGGTGCCGCCGAAGCGGCGCGTCGTTGACCCGTCGGCCTGGGCGAAGGCGGAGAAGATCGCCTCCTGCTTCTCCGGCGGGATGCCGACGCCGGTGTCGCGCACCGAAAAGCGCAGGTCCACCTCGCCCGGCCGTATGCCGGCCAGGGTGACGGTCAGGGCGACCTCGCCCGCCGGGGTGAACTTGATGGCGTTGCCGACCAGGTTCACCAGGACCTGTTCCAGGCGCAGCGCATCGCCCTTGAGGAAATTCGCCCCCGCCGGCACCGGGCCGACAATGAGCTCGATGTTGTTCTCGCCAACGGCCGCCCCCATGATGGTGGCCACGTTTTCGAGCACCGCGCCGAGCTGGAACGGAGCGTATTCGATCTCCAGCCGCCCGGCCTCGATCTTGGAGACATCCAGGATGTCGTTGATGATGCCGAGCAGCGACCGGCCGGCGTTGTGGATCTTGCGGACCATGTCATGCTCGGCGGGGCCGAGCGGGCGCTTATCCAGCAGATACACCAGGCCCAGAATGGCGTTCATGGGGGTGCGGATTTCGTGGCTCATATTCGCCAGGAACAGGCCCTTGGCCATGCTCGCCGCCTCCGCGGCTGCATTCGCCCGCTCCAGATCGGCCAGCGTGCGCTGCTGCCGGCCCAGCAGCCGCGCCAACAGCCCCGACAGCGCCAGCACCGCCGCCGCGAGCACCACCGCCAGCACCCCGACCCAGCGCGCGGTGACGCGCCAGTTGGCCAGCACGATGTCCTCGGACAGGGTGACATTGGTCACCAGCGGGAACTCACGCAGCCGGAGCGGGGCGACGATGCGCATTTCGCCATGCCGGCCGACCAAAGGCGGATCGGTGGCGACCTGCGCGTTCGCGGTCACGCCCGGCTTCAGCACGGAGCGGAACAGCGGTTGGTTGGCAAACGAGCGGCCGATGAAATCGCCGGCCGGCGGGTCGCGCGCCAGCATGATGCCATCGCCGCGGTACAGCGCGATGGCACTGCCCTTGCCGATGTTCACCGCGCGGAAGAAATCCTCGAAGAAGCCGCTGTTGATGCCGGTGATCACCAGCCCGATCGGCGTGCCCGCCTGGCCGCGGATCTGCCGGGCCAGGTAGAAGGTCCATTCCCCGGTCACCCGGTTCTGCACCGGCGCGCTGATGAACGGCCGGTCATCGGGCCCCTGCATCATCGCCTGGAAATAGTCCCGGTCGGCCAGGTTCACCCGCTTGCCCGGCCTGCCGGGCGCATAGGGCGGGTAGTAGCGATTGAAGTTGATGATATCGCCATGCCGGTCGACGATGCTGGCGACCTCGACCTGCGGCACCGCGGCCACCCGGTTGCGGATCGCCTCGTGGATGGCCGGCGTGTCCATCGTCCGCCACAGGTCGTCTTCGGTGGCGATGCGCGCTTCGTTCAGCGGGATGACGATGCTTTGCAGCACCAGATCGGCGGCGCGCACGGTCTGCTCGGCGTGCTCGGTCATCGTGGCCGCCAGGGTGGCCGCCGTTTGCCGCCATTCGTCGATATCAGACTGCCTGGCATGGCAGAGCAATCCGGCCGCGCCGGCCACGGTCAGCAGTGCCAGCACGGCGCCGATGGCCAGGACCGCCGGCGCCTTGAGGCCGGGCGCGATGCGCGGAGAGGCTTGCGTCACGCCGGTGACCGCCGGCGGGGGCTGGCGCGCGGTTGCAGGCAAGGCTGCAGGCGGCATGGCAAGCGAACCTTCGGACCTGTTTCGGCCGCGATCCCGGCGGGGACGCCCCGGGCGGGACATGGAACGCCCCCCGCCACCAGAGCCCTGCCCGCCACCAGGCACAGTTTCACAAGCTGGTGAATGCATGGTAACCGGTCGCCGGTTGACCCCTGCGACGCAGAGCCGGCACATGAGCAGCCGTAGGCAGCCGATGTCCAAAACGCGCGTTTTTACCGGTGTTACTTTCGAGCGGCTCAGCCGGATGCAAGAGGACGACCGCGGGGATTACGCCCTCGCGCTCGAGCCCGGCCGCATTGGCGGCACCGTCCATAAACCGACGCCGCTCGGCGTCGTCGTTGTGCGCTTCGCACATGACATCCAGCGCGCGGAAATGACGGTTACGATCCTGAAGAAGCCGGTGCTGGTGCCCGCTGAGGTGGTTTGGGTGGGGGTATCTCGGGCGCTGCGGAGGGGGGATGTCTCAAAGTAAGTAAGGCCAGGGCTCTGCCCTGGACCCGCAAGGGGCCAGTGGGCCCCTTGACCCCGCTACTTATAAGTCCCGCTACCTATAAGTAAGGTGTCCAGGGCGAAGGCCTGGTGGGGCGCGGGGCAACGCTCAGCTAGGACATCAACTCTCTTCGATCGCCCGCGCGGCGGCGTCGATCGCCGCGGTGATGGCATGGATCTGCGTCTCCTCGGCCGGCTGCCCCTGCAGGCGAACCCGCACCGAAGCAACCAGGTTCTCCATCGCCCGCACCACCTGCGGCGGCGGCCCACTGCGCGCGGCCGCCCCGCTCTCCAGCCGTTCGAAAATCGCATCAACCGCGGCCTGGCTCACCGCCAGCGCCGTACGCCCGTCGGCGGTCAGGGTGTACAGTTTGCGGCCGGCACGCTCATCCGTCACCGAGGCATGGCCCAGTTCTTCAAGCAGCGTCAGCGTGGGGTAGACCACGCCGAGGCTGGGGCTGTAGCCGCCCCCTACCCGTTCCTCCAGCGCCTTGATAATCTCGTAGCCGTGGCGCGGGCGTTCCGACAGCAGGTGCATGACCACCAGGCGCAGGTCGCCGTTGTCAAACATCCGCCCGCGACCGCGGCCGCCACCCGCGCCGGGACCGCGGCCGCAGCCGCGGCGCCCGCAGCCGAAGCAGTCCCAGCTTGTCGGCCCACTCAATGTCTCCGGTACATCCCGTCGCGACATGGACGCCTCTCCTGTTCAGGCAGGCCTGTCGCGTCCCGAGGTGGGGAGAAGCGGCGGTCAGCCGATGACGATCTTGGTGTCAGTCAAGAACGCATAGTTCACAAGAGGCAGGTTGCGCGGCGCCGGCCCTTTGCGAATGCGGCCGGCAGTGTCGTACTGGCTGCCATGGCAGGGGCAGAACCAGCCGCCGAACGCGCCGCGCGGCTGGTTCGATTTGCTGCCGCCCGGCACGCAACCGAGATGGGTGCAAATGGCGCTGACCACCAGCCACTGCTCATGTCCTGGCTTGACCCGGTCGGCATCGCTGGCCGGGTCGCGCAGGTCGGCGACCACAGTCTCCCTGGCCAGCCTGATTTCGTTCTCGGTGCGGTGGCGGATGAACACCGGCTGGCCGCGCCACAGGACGATAATGCCCTGGCCGAGTTCGACCGGAGTCAGGTCCACCTCGATCGTTGACATCGCCAGCACGTCGCCGGAGGGGTTCATGCTGTCGACCAACGGCCAGGCGATGGTGCCGGCCCCGACGGCGGCGGCGGTGGCCGCCGTCAGCGAAAGGAAATCGCGGCGCGAGGGCAGACTTTCCGTCTCCGGACCAACGTCCGGCGTGGTTGCGGTCATGGGTCGCTCCTGTTTTCCAGAGTGGCGAATGGGAGGCAGATGCCGTGCCCTTCCTGCGGGCCATGCCTGAAGCAATGGCGGCGAGGGTGCGCCGAAGCCGAGCTGGCCACCGCCACCCCCACGCAGGGAGCGGCAATCTTGGGACGGGTTAACAAGCATCCTTCATGGCACGTTATATCGCAAAGGAAGATATATCGTGGCGCGCTTCGCCGACAAGAGCTATCTTGCGCCGCCGCGGACATAGCCACTCATCGCCGCCCGGACCAGGGCAGGGCGGCATGATCGGACCGGGCAGCATGGTCGGGCAGGTTCGCACGCAGCACATTCCCGCCGCGCACCTGCAGCAGCATCGAGGCGGCGGCCATCCGCAAGCCACAACAGCCAGGAGGTGCCTCAGGCCGCCCGGATTGCGTCCGGCTTCGGTGATCGCCGGAGCAGCACCACCCGCGACGCCGAACGGCGAAAGAAATGCTGACCTGAGCCGCCTTCCGCCAGCACATCCAGGAACACATCCGGCGCGGTGACACGCACGCCGCCGAGCACATCCACGCCACGGCGCAGGAACGCATCCGGCAGCAGGCCGACCGTGGGCCCCACCACCACCACCCGCGCCTGCGGACGGGCAAGCCGCAGCAGATCCTCCAGCGTGTCGTTCAGCAACGTGCTGCCGGTCAACAGCACCACATCGCCGCGCGGGATAACGTCGGCCGCCTCATACGCTGGCCGGAAGTGGGGCAATTCGTCGTGCTTGAGCATGCTGGGACTGAGCTCCAGCACGGTATAGGTCTGCCCCATACGCTTGAGTGCGCGCAGGAAGGGAACGAACGCGCCAACCAGCACGATGTGCTCACCCGCCGCGATGGCGGCCGCGTCGAACGCATCCTCGTCCTCGTGCAGCACGACGTCGGGATGCGGGCGGCGCTGCCAGCAGGCTTCTGCGAGCGCATTCAAGGTCGCGATGCCGAGCGCGCGGCGGAGCGCATGCGGCGACGATATCTCCTCCAGCAGGTCCGCGGCGCGGCGGCCGCGCAGCGTGCCGGGCGGCATCACGGTGTCATCGGGTCCGGGGCAGCAGGCCGCATGGAGCGTGGACTTCGCTGCGGTTGCACACACGCCCGCGGTGCCGATGCCAAGCGCCACACCCGTAAAGTATACGCCGACCACCGCGCGCGTAACGGTGATGCCAGCCAGGTCCGGTCCAAGGATGGCGGCGACATCGGCTTTGATGTCGGCGAGGATGCTGTCATGGGCCATGGAGAGCTCCTCCTGCGCCGAGGCGGATAGACCGTTGTCATGGCAATTCCAACAGCGACACCGCCTGCGGGCACGATCAGCCCCCCCGCCGCCGGCGGCGAACACGGCGGCCGGTCCCCAGCGCTGGTTGCCCGCCCGTGCATGTGGGGCGAGGTTTGCAGACGCGTGCGCCGCCACGAAGCCGTATTTTCTGATTAGCACCACTATGCAATAGCGCTACCGGCGCGGCAATCAACACCAAACTCCCCCGTCGGACCGCCTATCCGGCGAAGCTGGGGATTTCGTTACATCCAGCGTGATCGCACCATCAGGTGGCGAACCAAATGCCGAGTACTCCGGCATCCATGATGGCCGGCATGTGCCGGCATCAACGCCCGCGCGACAGACGACTCATGCCACCGACATGCCGCGTTGATCCGCGCGGGCAGGTCAGCCGCCGCTGGATCGGCCGTTTGTTTGGCGCGCCGCGGTGCCATTGCCCATCGCGCAAGCCAGTGCCCATCGCGCAAACCAGTGCCCATCGCGCAAACCCGGCGGGCCTGGTTTCAGCTCACGCGCGCGGCGGTGGCACCAGTCAAATCATCACCTGCCGGGTCTGGTCTCGGCGACGCGGCCGATGCCCTTCGGCTCCGGCTGGCCGCTACGCCGAAATGGCCCAGGACCGATCGCGCACTGACACCGAAGGCGCCGCCGAAATTGCGCTCCCCTCGGAGGCGTGTCTTTCATATTCTTCCGCCATCCGAAGCAGATAGGGAGTCAACGCAGCATCGGCAATGTATTCAGCAGTGTGCCGATACCGTGCCGCCTTCTCGAGTGGGTGTTCGTGCAACATATCGGCGCTCACCACCTATGTAAGTTATTGTAACTGTTACATCAAGCCATCTCGTTGTCATGTTGCCTGTTTATCGCGAGATGTCCAGCCGGAAGGTATGCTGTGCAATCAAATTCCTGATACCGCGGCAAAGAAAGGCCATTTTCGCCGCCACCCGCCGCCGGGCACGGCCTCGCGGCTCCAATGGAGCGAGGCGCATCGGTTGGCTACGTCAACAGACAGCACGGAAAGTGGCGCACCGAAGCCGTGGCCACGGCCGCGCCTCTCGATCAGCGTTCGAACAGAGTCGTTTTGCCTCATTCAGTCAGGCCCCATGCCTGCTGATGACGCGCCATGGTCAGCCCGTCGAGACCGTCGACTTGGACTCCGCCGACCGCCGCGGGACATTCAACCGGCAGAGCCCGGCTTCCTCCGCCCCGAGAGCCGCGTTGAACTTCGCAGCAAAGTTCTGAAACGCAATCCAGGCGGTGAGCGCGACAATACCGTCATCATCGAAATGCGGACACAGGGCTTCGATCTGCTCCGGACTGACGCGTCTGGCGGTGTCCGTCATCGCCTCGGCATAATCCAGCGCGGCGCGCTCGCGGTCGGAATAGAGCGAACTTTCGCGCCATCGCTCGACCTGCTCCGCCTTGGCGGTTGAACCCTCCGCCTGCAGGAGATTGTAGGCATTGAGATCGACGCAGAAGGTGCAACCGTTCAGTTGCGCCACGCGGGCCGAGACGAGGCTGCGCAGGCTTTTGTCCACCGGGAAACGATGGCGCTGGAAACGCCACAGCAGAAACAGCAGACCGCCGAAATGCCCCGGGAAACGCCCCCACAGCCACGAAGGCGACAACGTCCTGCCGTATTTCCGTGCCTGGCGCCAGAAAAACAGGCGCAAGTACCACGGATATTCACCGATGGGTTTGGGTGCAATCACCGTCATTATCGGCCCGACTTTCAGTTTTTGAAAATAACGTTTCCTCGCCCGGCAAATCGCCGAAGCCTACCAAAGCGGCCGCGGTCCGATTTAAGCTGTGTGCTGGCGGAAGAACGCGAGCACGCCCGGTATACACGCCGTCGGTTGGTCTTCACGCGCCGGCGGTTCGGGGATTGCGGCAAGGGCATCGTATCACCCAGGCGACGCGGCGGCGACCGCCGAACGGCGCGGACGACATACACGGCTCCTTCGGCAGATGGTAACCTGGTTGCGGCAGATAGCGGTCGCCCATCCATAGGCGCGGCGCCCTTCCGGCGCACGGACGGAACCGTCAGCGAAGCGCCCGCGGCAGTCATGCACCCCCTCCAGCGTCACGCTGTCCGGACCCCAGGCGGTGTCGCCCGCGGTGCCCGAGAGGCGCGGGATCACCCGCGCGCCGTCATTCGGCACGGCGTTTGCCCCCTGGTTGATGCCGGGGAATACCCCCTCGGCACGCCGGCTTCGCTCAGGCGTGCAGACCGGGCGCCTCCCGCCCGGTCCGCGCGACGTATTCCGTGTAGCCACCGCCATACTGGTGGATGCCCTGCGGCGTCAGCTCCAACACCCGGTTGGACAGCGCGGCCAGGAAATGCCGGTCGTGGGAGACGAACAGCATCGTACCCTCGTACTGCGCCAAGGCGGTGATCAGCATCTCCTTGGTCGCCATGTCGAGATGGTTGGTCGGTTCGTCCAGCACGAGGAAATTCGGCGGGTCGTACAGCATCAGCGCCATCACCAGCCGCGCCTTCTCGCCGCCCGACAGCACGCGGCAGCGCTTGTCGATCTCGTCGCCGGAGAAGCCGAAGGCGCCCGCCAGGGAACGCAACGATCCCTGGCCGGCATGCGGGAAGGCGGCGTCCAGCGCCTCGAACACGGTGCTCTGGCCATCCAGCACTTCCATGGCGTGCTGGGCGAAATAGCCCATCTTCACGCTGCCCCCCAAGGTCACGGAGCCCGCATCCGGTGCGGTCGTGCCGGCCACCAGCTTCAGCAGCGTGGATTTCCCCGCGCCGTTCACGCCGAGCACGCAGCAGCGTTCCTGCCGTCGCACCAACAGGTCCAGCCCCTGGTAGATCACCCGGTTGCCATAGCGTTTATGCACGCCCCGCAGTCTCGCCACGTCCTCGCCCGACCGCGGCGCCGGGGGGAAATCGAAGGCAACCGACTGGCGCCGCTTCGGCGGCTCAACCCGGTCGATTTTCTCCAGCTTCTTCACCCGGCTTTGCACCTGGGCGGCGTGCGAGGCGCGCGCCTTGAAGCGTTCGATGAAATTGATCTCCTTCGCCAGCATCGCCTGCTGGCGCTCGAACTGTGCCTGCTGGTGCTTCTCGTTCAGCGCCCGCTGCTGCTCGTAGAATTCATAGTCGCCGGAAAATTCCGTCAGACTGCCGCCATCGATCTCCAGCACTTTGTTGATCACGCGGTTCATGAATTCGCGGTCGTGCGAGGTCATCAGCAGGGCGCCGTCATAGCCGGCCAGGAATTGCTCAAGCCAGATCAGGCTTTCGAGGTCGAGATGGTTGCTCGGCTCGTCCAGCAGCATGACATCGGGGCGCATCAGCAAAATGCGGCCGAGGGCCACGCGCATCTTCCAGCCGCCGGAAAGCTTGCCGACATCGCCCTCCATCATCTCCTGGCTGAAGCCCAGGCCGTCGAGCACCTCGCGCGCGCGGCCGTCCAGCGCGTAGCCGCCCAGTTCCTCGAAGCGGGCCTGCACGTCGCCGAAGCGTTCGATGATGGCATCGAGCCGGTCGGCCTGGTCCGGGTCCGCCATCGCGGCTTCCAGCTCCGCCAGCTCGGCCGCCACTTCGCTGACCGCGCCGGCGCCGTCCATCACCTCGGCAACCGCGCTGCGGCCCGCCATCTCCCCCACATCCTGGCTGAAGAAGCCGATGCTGACGCCGCGATCGACCAGGATCTGGCCATCGTCCGGCTCTTCCTGCCCGGTGATCATGCGGAAAAGCGTCGTCTTGCCCGCGCCATTGGGGCCGACCAGACCGGTCTTCTCGCCCTTCTGAAGGGCGGCCGAGGCCTCGATGAAGACCAGTCGCTGGCCGTTCTGCTTGCTGATGTTGTCCAGGCGAATCATGGGTCCTCGGCGGCCGGGCGGTTGCGGCGCGCTTATAGCAACTCGCGGGGGTCGTGAACCGCTCCGGGTTTATCGGCGGCCGTTGGGGGAAGGAAGCAAGGCCAGGGCGCTGCCCTGGACCCGCCAAGGGCCGAGAGGCCCTTGGAACCCATTCCTTAAGTCGCGGGGTCCAGGGCAACGCCCTGGCCTTGCTTCTTTCACCATGTCGCCCTGGCGGCGCTCGCGCAGGACACCGACCTCGATATGTTCCGCCGCCTGATCCGGGCCGGCATGGTCAGCTTCCGCCGGAAAGGCCGGTCGCTAATCTACGCGACCAGACCGCACAAAAGGAGAGCCTGACCAGGCGGGCGCGTGGCGATTTCGGATGTGGCCATCACCGCGGCGCGCAGGCCGCTGAACGCAACCGCAGCCGCGCCGAGCGCGACGGGATGCTGCGGATGAGCAAGGCCGCGCAGGAAACGACTCCCCTATCCAGCATCGTCCTGCCCCAGGCCGAACACCAGGCCCGGCGGCAGGGACTCGTCGCACAGGCTGGCGCGGTCGGCGCGCCCGACCGGCATGAACACCCTGATTTTCGCGGTGCGTAGCGGCGCGACGCCGGATTTCTCCAACTTGGCGGCAATCTGCTCGCGCAGCTTCTGCGGCACATCCAGGCTCCGGTCGCCCACGACGCGCGCGGCCCGCAGGAACAGCGTCTGCATTTCCAGCAGTTCCGGCTCGGCCCAATCAAGGCCGCGGAACGCCGCGTAAGCCTGCTCGACCCGGTCGGGCGGCAACACTGTCTCCGGCCCGGCCCGCAGCGGCGCCCGGTTGAGCAGGTGGCCGAGTGCCGCGAGATAAGGCGTGCAATGCTGCCTGGCGCGCACCAGGCGCACCGCGGCGTCGATGAAATCCTGGACGAGCGCGGCTTTCGTTTCGAGTTCCAGCAACTCCAGCACGCCCGCCAGACGCACCAGTTCGCCGGGCGCCTTGCCGCTGCGCAGCCTTTCGCGTTCGCCGGCCAGAAGTTCGCCCTGGCGTTCGCGCGAGAGCCCGCCGGCCACGCGGCGCCACAGCAGATAACCCTGCACCCTGATGCGCCGGCCCGGAAAACATGGACCGGTTTCGTGCGCCCGCCACAGCCCGTCCATGCGCTGCTCGTCGCCCGCCACGCCGAAGCCCGGCCGCAGCAGGAATCCGGCCAGGGCGAGCCAGGCTTCCTCGTGGTCCACCGACAGCCTTCGTCCGTCCAGCCGTTCGCACAGGGCCGGCCAGAGCGCGCGCAACAGCCGCGCGTTCCAGCCGGCGCGGGGCGCCCCCAGGATGCGCTCCAGGTTCCTCAGCAGCGCACCGGCGGCCGGTTTTTCGCCTTCGCCGGCGGGGCGGGCGAATACCTCGCCCAGGAAGCTGCGCGCGGCCGCCATCGCCTCCGGCGCGGCGTTCGGCCCGAGCGGAGCGGCCGCTTGCGGTCCCGGGCCGCTTTGCTCATGCGGCCGGAGGTTGAATTCCAGCGGCCAGGACTGCCGCATCGCCGGATCGGCACTGACGCACGAAACCTGCAACAGGCCAAGCTCGTTCATTTTGGCGACCAGATGGACGGGCAGCGTGCCCCCGCCGGGCCGGGCCGGGCCGGCAGTGCGGACGATGGTCTGCAGCGGCGGCAAGGCGTGGAAATCGCCTTCCTGCCACGCCGGCATGTCGCCGGCCCGGCTGCTGCCATGACGGCTCGACGACCAGGCCTGGAACCGCACCATCTGATCGGTGCGCAGCTCAAGCCCGGGCACGGCGACCTCGAACGGCTGCCCGGGCGGGGCGCCGCGCGGCAGCACACACATAAGCGTGGGAGGGCCCGCCGCCCCCGCCGTCGTCGGAAGGCCATGCACTTCGAGGAAGATCGCATGGCCGGCGCCGGCGGCAATGGCCCCTGTCCCGCGGCGCCGCAAGGCGCCGAACCGTGCCGCACCGCGCGCGACCGCGAGGTCCGGTTCGGCATTTTCCAGCACCAGCGGCGCGGCGCCCTCCTGCCAGGCGCCGATCTGGGCGCGCAGCCGTTGGCGCAGCAGCGGCGGATGCATCGAGCCGCCGTTGAACAGCACCGCATCGACACGCGGGCGGTCGCGCAGGAAGTCAGCGAGATGGCGGGTGACCGCGCTGTCGGCGGCATAGGGCAGCCCCCATTCGCGCAGCGCCGCCTGCGTGCGGTGCGGCCGCGCCGCCGCGCTGCACGCCGGAAAGAACCCGTCGAGCAAAACGCCTTCGATCTCCGCCCGCGTCACCGTCGCCGTCCGCAGCCCGGCCAGCAGCCCCGACCCGCGACCGGGCAGGGCGACGACGAATTGCTCGTCCGGCGGGCCTTCGTGCGCCAGCGCCTGCTCCTTCAGGTCGCGGCAGACGGCAACGAGGTGGTCCCACTGCGCACCGGAAATCCGGCCGCGTTCTCCGGCCAGCAGCGGTTCCACCAGATGGGCGATGGCCAGATCGATATTGTCGCCGCCGAGCAGGATGTGCTCGCTCACCGCCACCCGCTTGATCTCGGGGCCCGGGCCTGCCGCCGCCATGCGCAGTTCGAACAGGCTGAAATCCGAGGTGCCGCCGCCGATGTCGATGACCAGCACATGCACCGGCCCGACCGCCCGCCCGGCCAGCACCTGCCAGAGTTCCTGGGTAGCGTCGTGGCGTTCCAGCCAGCAACAGAACGCCGCCTGCGGCTCCTCGAGCAGCCGCACGCCGGCGGGAAAGCCGGCTTCCTCGGCCGCGGCGAGGGTCAGGCGCTGCGCCGCCGCGTCGAACGAGGCGGGGACGGTGACGGATATGTCCTGGTCATCGAAGGCAAAGCCGGAAGCGGCGAAGCGGCCGTTCCAGGCGCCGCGCAGATATTTGAGAATGAGGGCCGCTGCGCGCACCGGCGAGATCTTCTGCGCGCGCGCCAGTTCCTCCGATCCCCAGGGCAGGAATGGCGCCGACCGGTCGGCCGCGTGATGGCCGAGCCAGGACTTGGCGGAATGCACCACCCGCCCGGGCATCTCGGCCGCCTTGCTGCGCGCTAGGCGGCCGACCACCCATTCCCCGGCGCCCGCGCCACGGCCACGCAGCTGCGTGGCCACCGCCTCCTCCGGCAGATACAGGAACGAGGGCAGGGTCCGCGCCTCCGCCAGTACGGTCAGGCTCTCCCATTGTGGGATGGCAAGCACCTCCGGCTTCGCCTCGCCGGTGAGCGGGGCGTAGGCGAGGGCGGAATTGGTCGTGCCGAGATCGATCCCGATGGAAAAGCGGGCTTGGGGCATTGGGTTTCGCGGCCGCAGGCGGGCGGCTATTCCGTGCGGACCTGAAACTCCACCTTCCAGCGGCGGTCGGAGTTGGTGTGCTGCATCCACAGTTCGAGCACGCCGAGTTCCGTCACGCAGGCATTGATGCGCACCGGCACCCCCTCCCCCGCCGGCACATCGTCGAGGGCCGGCAGATCGATTTCCAGCACCGCGGTCTCCTCCAGCTCACGCTCGGCGTCCGGCAGGATCTGGCCCGGCGCATCGCCGCTGCGCACCGGGGAGGAGAAGAACCGGAACTCCGCCGCACGGCCGGTGGCCAGCGCGAACTCGCGTCCTTCGATCAACAGGTCCGAGCCTTCCTGCATGCCCTGCGGCACGACGCACAGCGCCTTCACCTTGGGGCTGAAGCCGGGCACGGCGAGCATGGAGGACTCCAGCCCGATATAATACGACCGCGACGTGCCGGCCTTGATGCGGATGCCCTTGCCGGTGGCGCGGTGCCGGCCGTAAATCGCGGCGCCGCGGGCAACCGCGAGGTCGGGTTCGGCGCCCTGCAGTTCGCGCACCTCCTGCCCGCCGTTCCACGACGCCAGCAAATCGAGCACGCGGGCGCGGATCGGGGCGGCCTTGAACACGCCGCCATTGAACAGCACTGCGGTCGGCATCAACGCCTGCGCCCCCTCCCGCTTGCCGACCAGAGCGGCGAGCTTGTCGCTCGCGCGCACGTTCTGCAGGCTGCGCGCAAGGAACCGCGCGATATGTTTGCTGACCACCGGATCGGACGCATAGGGCAGGCCGAATTCCTGCAGCCCACCGCGCCGGGCCGCGCCCGGCACGTCGCCAATGTCGGTGCGCGGGAAGAAGCCCTCCAGCACCACCTGCTCCAGGGTGGCGCGGTCGAGCGCCGTGGAGACCGTTCTCGCCATCAGGCTGGCGCCGCGCGCGGGCACCGCAATGGGCGCCTCGGCCAGTGCCGGATCTTCGAACAGGGTGATCTTGGCTTTCGCCGCGGCGTGCACCAGCGCCAGGAATTGCCAGGAATCGAGCGACTTGCCGGCCTCCTCCAGCCTGGCGTGCAGCGTATAGGCGAGGGCGAGGTCCATGTTGTCGCCGCCGAGCAGAATATGCTCGCCGACGCTGATGCGCTCCAGCTCCAGGCCGCCGGCGACATCGGTCACCGCGATCAGGCTGAAATCGGCGGTGCCGCCGCCGACATCGCACACCAGCACAATGTCGCCGGGCGCAACCAGGGCCCGCCACGCCCGGCCCGCCTGCGCGGTCCAGGCGTAGAAGGCGGCGAGCGGCTCCTCCAGCAGGGTCACGTCCCCCAGCCCCGCATCCCTGGCGGCTTCGGCGGTCAGGCTGCGCGCGACCTCGTCGAAGGAGGCGGGAACGGTAACGACGATCTGGCCTTCCGAAAGGTCGTGCACGCCCCCCCGCACCTGTTCGGCGTACAGGAACGCCTCTTTCAGGTGATGCAGGTAGCGGCGTGAGCAATCGAACGGCGACAGCTTCGTCTCCGCGCTTTCGGAACGCCAGGGCAGGATACGCTGCCGCGGATCGATATGCGGATTGGACAGCCACGACTTTGCCGAGGTCACCAGCCGGTCGGGCACCAGCGCGCCATGGTCACGCGCGAACTGGCCGACGACCGCCTCCTCCCCGGCATCGTCCCAAGGCAGCGGAAACGACCCCGCCGGGAACTCCTGCGGGTGCGGCAGATACAGCACGGACGGCAGGGTCGGCAGCTCGCCGATCAGGTGCGGGCCCAGGACCTGCGTGACATCAGCGATCCGGGTCTGGCCGGTGTCCAGATCGGCGAGCGCGATCGCGCTGTTGCTGGTGCCGAGGTCGATACCGAGACTGAAACGAGCGTGCATGGGTTCGGGTCCTGGTTGCGCACTGCCGAAGACGGGTCCGCAGCGCCCCGCGTGAAGGCCGGCTGCGACCCGGCTACTTCAGCTCGACTTCGGCCGGCGCGATCGTCGGCAGCCGGTCGGTCGAGTCGCGCAGGATGCGGGGCAGCTTGACCTGGTCCGTCCGCCAGCCGTGATGCACCAGCACGCCCGAGAACGGCGCCTGACCGCTGATCTTGCCGAGCAGGCGGTACTCGTCCGCCGGATAGCCGGCGGGGACCTGCACGGTCGCGCCCTCGCTCTCCGGACGCACCGGGGCGATGCGGAAGTGCTCCTGCAGCGCCGCCTTGCATCCGGCATGGACGACGCGCGCGGCCGCGCCGACCTGGGCGTCGTCGTAGGCGTTGATGTCGTCCATGAGGAAATCGACCAGCCGACCCTTGGCCTGCAGGGTGGCCAGGAAGCTGACGATCTCGGCCTCGGCCTGGTTTGCCGCCGGCAGCACCTGCACCTGCCGCGGCCGGGCTGCCTGCGCGGCGGCGCGTCCGCCATCGCGTTTCGGCCCGCGTATGGCCGCGACGCTGACCAGCGCGATGAGGCCGAGCGCCAGCGCGGCACACAACAGGATGGGTTGGTATGCGTTCGCCGCGGCCACCAGTTCGCCGAGCGACAGCACATGCTGATATTCGTTCGCCGCCGGCAGCAGCGCGAACGCGTTCGCCGCGAGCCCGAGCAGCACGGCAATGATCGACACCGCTTTCATTGCGGGCATCCTGACAGTTGTTGCTCCAGCGGTACACCACCGCCGATGGGTCGTGAAGGTTGCATGCGATGGACGGCCCGCCGATTCATGCCCGGGTCACCGCCGACTGAGCTTGACCCAATCCTGCTATGGGAAAAATAGCATAGCATGCAAATAAAGGCGCCCTGCTTCGCGCAGCCCTCGCATGCCGTGCTGTATAGCACAGGCCGTTGGGGGGTGCCGAGGGGCACAATCGGGGGGAAGGAAGCAAGGCCAGGGCTCTGCCCTGGACCCGCCAAGGGCCGAGAGGCCCTTGGAACCCATTACTTTTAGGCATTTGTCTTGAGAGGGGGGGAGGAGATGAACCGGTTCGCCGCCTCCCCCCTCTCAAGACAAATGCTTAAGTAGCGGGGTCCAGGGCAGAGCCCTGGCCTTGCTTCCTTCCCCCAATCGCGGAGCCCCCCCATGACCCCCGACCCGAACGTCAGCGCCCATTACCGGCACGGCAGCCTCGAGCAAGCGCTGATCGCCGCCCTGGCCGCAATGGGCAAGGACCCCGCCCGGCTGGAGCCCGCCGACCTCATGGGCGCCGACGAGTTCCACATCGGCGGCGCCCAGGCCACGCATGACCTCGCGGCCCAGCTTGCCCTGACCCCGGCGATGCACCTGCTGGACCTCGGCAGCGGCCTCGGCGGCCCGGCCCGCACCCTGGCCACGACGTTCAACTGCCAGGTGACGGGGATCGACCTCTCGGACGAATACGTCGCCGTCGCGACCAGCCTGACCCGCCGGATGGGGCTGGCTGACCGTGTTGCCTTCCACCATGGCAGCGCCACCGCACTTCCCTTCGGCGACGCGGCTTTCGATGGCGCGACATTGCTGCATGTCGGCATGAACATCGCCGACAAACGGGGCCTGTGCGCGGGCGTGCACCGTGTGCTGCGTCCTGGCGGGTTTTTCGCGATCTACGATGTGATGCGCACAGGCCCCGGCGCTCTCGATTTCCCCGTGCCCTGGTCGGGTAGCGCCGAAACGAGCCATGTCGAGCCGCCGGAAACCTATCGCGCCGCGCTGACCGAAGCGGGGTTTACGATTCTGGCCGAACGCAATCGCGCCGCCTTCGCGCGCGATTTCTTTGCCGCGCTGCGTGCCCGTCAGGCAACGTCAGGCCCATCGCCGCTCGGCATCCAAATCATCATGGGACCAACAGCGCCCCAAAAGCTTGCCAACGTGACGGCTCTGCTCGAACGCGGCGTGATCGCGCCGGTTGAAATGATCGCACGACGCTGACGACTTAGAACCGCCGCCCCTGCGCGGCCTTCAGCTCCCGCCCGCGGCCGTCATCGCGCATCTGACCGGCCAGCTCAGGGCGGGCCCTGAGCTGGCGGCGATAGACGTCATGGGTGGCGGCGATCAGCTCTCCGCGCCGGTCCAACAGCCGGTCGCCCATTTCAATGATGCGCAGGTTGGGCCATGCCTGGGGACGCCGCCACACCACTTCGCCGAGAATCCGGCTGGCCGCGACCCCGGGCTGCGCTTGCGCGAGAATCAGCGCCATCGAGGCGGTGGATCGCGACACGCCCGCATGGCAGTGCACGAGCAGATGGGCGTGCGGTGTCGGCTCGGCGGTCAGGCGTTGGCCGAACGCGAGCAGGGCGGCGACATGCGCTTCGCGTGGCGGCAGCACGCCGCTTAGGTCCTCCTCGATCACATCGTGGAAGCGCAGCTCGAGCCTGCGGTGCTGGCCGAACGCCCCCAAGGCCGCGGGCGCGGGCCAGCCGGGATCAAGGATCGAAAGAACGTGACTGACGCCCGTCGCGCGATGTCCGTCGAGTTCATCGATCCCGCAGATCGTGATCCGGAAAGGCGCGATCGTGTCCGGACCGGTCACAACGCTGCGCCCGGCGCCGGCAAGGGTAGAAGCCACATGGCAGTCACTCCCCCAATGGCCCCGATGACGACGGATGCATCGCCAGACAGAGAACAGTTCGCCGGCTATCACCGGCCGCGGACGGCCGCAACCGATCGTTCATGACAAGATGGCGAGACCCTGCGTCGAAGGGCACCACGTGCCGTCCGCCGGACATTAGGACATAATTCCGCAATTCAAGCCATGCCGGCAGAATCGGAGAGGCGTTTTGAGCAAACCTTTCTAGGAGGTTGAGTTGGAAGGCTTTCCGCGCCTGGGGGGACGTTTGGGATTGATTTCCACTTCCGGGACCGCAGCGTTCCCTTTATGTTCACGTTCCCGGAAGGACAGAACATGCAGCCAGGGCTTCCTGCCGCCGATCTTGCCGCCCTCAGGTCCCAGGTGGCGCGCCTGGAGCAGCACGCCACGACGGAGCACACCACGGCGCAGCCCGGGGCGGGCCGGATCGGTTTCGGGGCCGCGCGGATCGATCTGGCGTTGCCGGGCGGCGGCGTCGCGGCCGGCGCCTTGCACGAAGTCGCGGGCGCCGGTCCGCAGGTCGAGCACGGCACGGCGGCGGCCCTGCTCGCGGCCGGGCTGCTCGCCCGGGTTCCCGGCGACATCCTGTGGGTTCTGGAGCAGCGCGATCTTTACCCGCCGGCCCTCGCGGCGGTCGGCCTGACACCCGACCGGGTCGTCTACGCGCATGCCCGCAAGCCCCGGACCGTGCTGCTGATCATGGAGGAGGGATTGCGGCATCGCGGCCTGGCCGGGGTGGTCGGCGAACTCAGCGGCGCGCTGGACCTGACGGCGTCGCGCCGCCTGCAGCTGGCGGCCGAACAGTCCGGCGCCACGGCGTTCCTGCTCCGGCGGAGCCGCTGCTTCGACGATCCGCTGCTGCGCGCGCCCAATGCGGCAACGACACGCTGGCGGGTCGCCACCGAACCGTCCGGGCCCGCGTTGCCGTCCGCGCCCGACACGCCGGGTCTGGGCCGCCCGCGCTGGCGCCTGGACCTGATCCGCTGCCGTGGCGGGGAACCACATTCCTGGATCGTGGAGGCGTTCGATGCGACGGGTCGTTGCGGCGTGGTTGCCGACATGGCCGACCGACCGGCTGCGCCGGACCCCCGGCGCAGCGTCGCGTGAAACGCCGTTGATCACCGCGACGCATGACGGGCGGCGGATGGTGGTGGCCGCCGCCGATCAGGCCGCGCTGGCGCTGGGCATCCGCCCCGCCATGGCGCTCGCCCATGCCCGCGCCATGCTGCCTGGCCTCGCGGTGGCCGACGCTGACCCCGGCAGCGACGCCGCCGCCCTGGCCCGGCTGGCCGCCTGGTGCCTGCGCTTCTCGCCGCTGACCACGGCCGATCCGCCGGATGGCGTGTGGATCGACATCACCGGCTGCGCCCATCTGCACGGCGGCGAGGCCGCACTCCTCGCGGACCTGCTGGCGCGCCTCGCCCGCGGCGGGGTGTGCGCGCGGGCGGCCGTCGCCGACACGCCGGGCGCCGCGCATGCGGTGGCGCGTTTCGGCCCCGCGGCGGCAATCGTGGTCGCGCCCGGCGCCCAGCAGGCGGACATCGCGTCGCTGCCGGTCGCCGCCCTGCGCTTGCCGCAGGAAACCGTGGCGGCGCTGCGGCGTCTGGGTTTCGACCGGGTCGGCCAGTTGGCCGAAACCGCCCGTGGGCCGCTGGTGCGCCGCTTCGGCCGGCTGGTGGCGCTGCGGCTCGACCAGGCGTACGGGCACGTGTTCGAGCCCATCGAGCCGGTGATGCCCGAAGAAATGGTGGCACACCGGCTTGCCTTCGCGGAGCCGCTGCTGACCGCGGAGGCGTTCGGCCAGGTCATCGACGCGCTGCTGAAAACGCTCTGCGCGCGGCTGGAGGCGTCCGGCCAGGGGGCACGACGCCTCGATCTGCTGTTCGAGCGCGTCGAGGGGGCGGTGCAGGCCATCCGCATCGGCACGGCCGCACCCTCATGCCACGCCGCCCATCTCGCGCGCCTGCTGAAGGAAAGGCTGGAGGAGGTCGATCCGGGCCTGGGGGTGGAGGCGATGCAGTTGCGGGTGCCGCTCGCCGAGGCGCAGGTGGCGCGGCAGTCCCTGGCGGCGCTTTCTGCCGGGGACCGGCCGGCGACCGACATGGCGGCGCTGGTCGATCGCATCTTGAACCGGCTTGGTCCCGGCAGTGTCTGGCGCGCCAGCGCGGTCGAGAGCGATGTTCCGGAGCGGTCGATCGCCGTGGTCCCGGCCATCGGGCGCATGCCGGCAACCTCCTGGCCGCCCAGCCTGCCGCGTCCGGTGCGCCTGTTCGACCCGCCACAGCCTATCGAGGCGATGGCGCTGCTGCCCGACCAGCCGCCGGTCGCCTTCAGCTGGCGCGGCCGGCGCCACCGCGTCCGGCGCGCCGATGGACCCGAGCGGATTCAGGGCGAGTGGTGGCGGCGCCGCGCTGAAGAAGCGGCCGTGCGTGATTACTTCGCGGTCGAGGACGAAGACGGGCGCCGGTTCTGGCTGTTCCGCCGCGGCGATGGTGCTGATCCGGCGACCGGGGATCTGCGGTGGTTTCTGCATGGGTTGTTCTGATGACGGGGCTTCGCCCCGCACCCCACCAGGGGCTTTGCCCCTGGACCCCACCAAGGGCCACAGGCCCTTGGAACCCAATTCTTAAAGAATGGGGTCAAGGGGGCCACCGCCCCCTTGCGGGTCCAGGGCAGAGCCCTGGCCTTGCCTTGCTCACTCCATGACCAGCTACGCCGAACTCCAGGTCACGACGAACTTTTCCTTCCTCCGCGGTGCCTCGCATATCGAAGAACTGTTCGCCCAGGCAAAGCGGCACGGGCTCGTGGCGCTTGGCATCACCGACCGCAATTCGCTGGCCGGCATCGTGCGCGCGCATCAGTGCGCCGCGGAAACCGGCCTGCGCCTGGTCGTCGGCTGCCGCCTTGATCTGTGTGATGGCACCGCGCTGCTGGTCTACCCGACCGACCGGCCCGCCTATTCACGCCTGTGCCGGCTGTTGACGCTCGGCAAGGCGCGCGCGGGAAAGGGCAAATGCGATCTTGCCTGGCAGGATCTGGCCGCCCATGCCGAGGGGCTGCTCGCCATCCTGGTGCCGGACGCGGCCGACGCCGAACTGGCGGCGCAGCTGGGGGTGCTGCGGCGCGACTTCGGCGACCGGGCCTACCTGGCGCTGACCCTGCGGCGGCGCCCGGGCGACGCGGTCCGGCTGCGCCAACTCGCCGACATGGCGCAGGCCGCCCGGGTGGCAACGGTGGTCACCGGCGACGTGCTGTATCATGTGCCGAGGCGGCGAATCCTCCAGGACGTGGTGACGTGCATCCGCGAGGGAGTCAGCATCGACGCCGCGGGGTTCCGGCGCGAACGTTCCGCCGACCGCCACCTCAAGCCGCCGGAGGAAATGGCTCGCCTGTTCGCCCGCCATTCGGAGGCGGTCGCGCGCTCACTGGAAATCGTCGAACGCTGCCGCTTCAACCTGTCCGAATTGCGCTACCAGTATCCCGATGAGGTTGACGGACCGCACCAGACGCCGCAGGCCAAGCTTGAAGATCTGGTCCGCACGCACGCTCCGACACGGTATCCCGACGGCGTGCCGAACGATGTGCGGCGACAGTTGCGCCATGAGCTCACGCTGATCGCCGAGCTGGACTACGCGCCGTATTTCCTGACCGTCCACAGCATCGTTGCCCACGCGCGTTCCAGGGGCATCCTCTGCCAGGGCCGCGGCTCGGCCGCCAATTCGGCGGTCTGCTACGTGCTCGGCATCACCAGCATCGACCCGGTGCGCAGCGGACTGTTGTTCGAGCGCTTCATCTCCGCCGCCCGCAAGGAGCCGCCCGATATCGATGTCGACTTCGAGCACGAGCGGCGCGAGGAGGTGATCCAGTGGGTCTATAACCATTACGGCCGCGACCGCGCCGCCCTCTGCGCCACCGTCAACCGTTTCCGCGCCCGCGGCGCCGTGCGCGAGGTGGGCCGCGCGATGGGCCTGCCCGAGGACGTCACCGGCGCGCTGGCCGCCCAGGTCTCCGGCTGGGACGCCGAGGGCGTGCAGGAAGACCACGCCGCCGAACTCAACCTGAACCTGCAAGACCGCCGGCTGCGCCTGACGATCGCGCTCGCGCGCGAGCTGATCGGCTTTCCGCGCCATCTCGGCCAGCACCCCGGCGGCTTCGTGCTGACCCATGACCGGCTGGACGATCTGGTGCCGATCGAGCCGGCCGCGATGGAAAACCGCCAGGTCATCGAATGGGACAAGGATGACATCGACGCGCTGCGCTTCATGAAGGTTGATGTGCTGGGGCTGGGGATGCTCGGCTGCCTGCGCCGCGCGTTTGAGTTGCTGGAGCACCATCGCAGCCTGCGTCTCGACATGGCCGGCATCCCGCCGGAGGACCCGGCGACCTATGAGATGATCCAGCACGCCGACACGCTCGGCACATTCCAGATCGAGAGCCGGGCGCAGATGGCCATGCTCCCCCGGCTGAAGCCGCGAACCTTCTATGATCTCGTCATCGAAGTTGCGATCGTCCGGCCCGGCCCGATCCAGGGCGAGATGGTGCATCCCTATTTGCGCCGGCGCGAGGGGCGCGAGCCGGTCGACTATCCGACACCGGAGCTTGCGCGCGTGCTGGGCAAGACGCTCGGCGTGCCGCTGTTCCAGGAACAGGCGATGCAGGTGGCGATCGTCTGCGCCGGCTTTTCCGCAACCGAAGCCGACCAGCTGCGC
The DNA here is from genome assembly GCA_963714255.1 of uncultured Alphaproteobacteria bacterium. Taxonomy (GTDB): domain Bacteria; phylum Pseudomonadota; class Alphaproteobacteria; order Acetobacterales; family Acetobacteraceae; genus Rhodovastum. Next base: position 165,160 of record CAVQNU010000006.1, on the reverse strand, counting down.
CGCTCCATGGCGACGTTCAAAGTCACCGGCGGGGTCAGCCATTTCAAGGACAAGCTCGTCTCCGGCATGGTGGCGCGCGGCACCACGCGCGACTTCGCCGAGCGCACCTTCAGCCAGATCGAGGGCTTCGGCAGCTACGGATTCCCCGAGAGCCACGCGGCCTCTTTCGCGCTCATCGCCTACGCCTCCTGCTGGCTGAAGCGCCACCACCCGGACGTGTTCTGCGCCGCCCTGCTGAACGCCCAGCCGATGGGCTTCTACGCGCCCGCGCAAATCGTGCGCGATGCCCGCGACCATGGCGTCGATGTCCGGCCGGTCTGCGTCAACGCCTCGCGATGGGACTGCACGCTGGAGCCGGGAACGGGGCGCATGCTTGCGGTCAGGCTCGGCCTGCGGATGGCCGGGGGCCTGTCGAACGAGGACAGCGCGCGCATCGTCGCGCATCGGGCCGACATGCCCTTTCGCGGCATCGAGGAGTTGTGGCGCCGCGCTGGTGTCCCGGCCGCCGCGCTCGAGAAGTTGGCCGAGGCGGATGCCTACCGCGGCCTGGGACTGGACCGCCGCCAGGCGCTTTGGGCGATCAGGGGCCTGGCCGACGCGGCGCTGCCCCTGTTCGTCGCCGCCGACCGCGGCCGCCAGCCGCAGCCCGAACTCGTCGAGCCGCCGGTCGTGCTGGCGCCGATGACCGAGGGCGGCGAGGTCGTCGCGGACTACCGAAGCGTGGGCCTGAGCCTGCGCCGCCACCCGGTCGCCTTCCTGCGGCATGAGCTTGCCGGACGGCAGATGATCACCTGCGCCGAGCTGGCGGGCACCCGGGATGGCCACCGGGTCATCGTGCCGGGCATCGTGCTGGTCCGGCAGCGGCCCGGCAGCGCCCGGGGCGTTACCTTCATCACCATCGAGGACGAAACCGGCATTGCCAATCTGATCGTCTGGGCCTCGGTGTTCGAGCAGCAGCGGCGGCTGGTCCTGAACGCCGGCATGTTGGCCTGCCACGGCCGGGTGCAGCGCGAGGGCGAGGTGATCCACGTGATCGCCGACCGGCTGGAGGACCTGTCGGACCTGCTGGGCCGCGTCGGCGATTTCCAGGAGGGCCCTGGCATCCCCTCCGGGTGCGGCATCAAGGTGCCAACGCGGGATTTCCGGTAGCGGTGCGCTGGCGTGCCAGGTCAGAAAAGGCCAGGGCTCTGCCCTGGACCCCGCGACTTAAGTAATGGGGTCCAGGGCAGAGCCCTGGCCTTTTCTGACCTGGCCCATCAGCGTCCCGCCGGCAAGCCGCGCCACCGCGTCCTGCACCACGGGATCAAGCCCGGCGCCACCAGACTCGAGATGCGCGCAGATCGCCAGCCGCATGCGCGGGTCCCAGAACTGCCGCAAATGGTCGGCGATCTGTTCCGCGGTGTCCGGCCGCGACTGGCTCGCGAAAAAGCGGCCGATCTGGTTTGCCATCGCGACGAGCTTGTCAGCCTCCATGCCCTTCCCTCTCCTCGGCGATGCGGTACGGATGGGTGAACACCTCGAACCCATCGGCCCGCGCGACCGCCGCGACCGTGATTCCCGCAACAGTCGCGGCGCGCAGCGCCGCAGTCGTCGGCGCCGATACCGCAGCCACCAGCGGCGCCCCCATCATCGCCGATTTCTGGATCATTTCCACCGAGAGGCGGCTGCTCAGCACGATCATGCCCTGATCCGTCGCCGCCCGCATCCGCGCCAGCGCGCCGGCCAGCTTGTCGAGCGCATTGTGGCGGCCCACGTCCTCGCGCACGCAGACCAGGCCGCGCCCTTGCTGCCAGAACCCGGCCGCGTGCACCGACCGGGTCTGCCGGTGCAATACCTGTGCATCCGCAAGCCCGGCAACCGCGTCCAGCACCATGGCGGGGGTCACGACCAGCGTGCCGGTCACGCGCGGCAGGTCCCGGTTCGCCTGCTCCAGACTCTCGATGCCGCACAGGCCGCAGCCGAGCGGCCCGGCCAGATGCCGCCGCCGCGCCGTCAGCGCCGCCGCGCGGGGCGCGCGCAGAAACAACCGGAGAGTAATTCCCGCCGCAGCCGGCACGACCTCAAGCGTCTCGATCTCATCCGCCGCGGCGATAATACCCTCGGTCAGGCTGAAGCCGATGGCGAAATCTTCCAGATCGGCCGGCGTCGCCATCATCACCGCCAGCGCCGCGCCGTCATAGGTCAAGGCAACCGGCGTCTCCTCGGCAATCATGCGCGTCGCTTGACGCCATGCGCCCTCCCGCCAGCTGCGCAGCGTCAGGTCCCGGGCGGCCGCAGGCAGCGCCAGGGTCACTCGCGGGAAAGCGCGGCGGCGATGCGGCGGCTCGCCGCGCTGTGGTGCCGATAGGCAATCTGCCATTCACTCGGGCCGTTCGAGCCGGATACCTGCACCGCCGTCACCTTGTATTCGGGACAGTTGGTGGCCCAGTCGGAGAAGTCCGTGGTCACCACATTGGCCTGCGTCATCGGGTGATGGAAGGTGGTGTAGACGACGCCCACCGCGACCCGGTCGGTCACCCGCAAACGCAGCGTCGTCTCGCCCGCGCGGCTGGCCAGACGCACCCAGTCGCCCTCGCGCAGCCCGCGGTTCTCGGCGTCATGCGGATGCATCTCCAGCACGTCCTCGTCGTGCCAGACGACATTCGGCGTGCGCCGCGTCTGCGCGCCGACATTGTACTGGCTCAAGATCCGGCCGGTGGTCAGCAGCAGCGGGAAGCGCGGGCCGGTCCGCTCCTCGGTCGGGATGTATTCGGTCAGCATGAACAGCCCGCGCCCCCGGGTGAACCCATGGGCATGCATGACCGGCGTACCCTCCGGCGCGCCTGCGTTGCACGGCCACTGCACCGAGCCGCGCCGCTCCAGCAGGTCATAGCTGACCCCGGCGAAGCCGGGGGTGAGCCGCGCGATCTCATCCATGATCTGGGCCGGATGCGTATAGGCCCAGTCATGGCCGAACCCGCGCGCCAGCGCCTGGGTGATCTCCCAGTCCGCCAGTCCGCTGCGCGGCGGCATCACCCGCCGGACCCGGTTGATCCGCCGCTCGGCGTTGGTGAAGGTGCCGTCCTTCTCGAAGAAAGCTCGATCCCGGCAGGAACACATGCGCGTAGCCTGCCGTCTCGTTCAGGAACAAATCCTGCACCACCACGCACTCCATGGCCAGCAGGCCGGCCGCCACGTGCTGCGTATCGGGGTCGGATTGCGCAATGTCCTCGCCCTGGACATAGAGTCCCTTGAAGCTGCCGGCGACGGCTGCGTCCAGCATGTTGGGAATCCGCAGGCCCGGCTCGCGATCGAGGCTGACGCCCCACGCCGCCTCGAACGAAGCGCGGGTGGCGTCGTCACCGACATGCCGATAGCCCGGCAGTTCGTGCGGGAACGAGCCCATGTCGCACGAGCCCTGCACGTTGTTCTGCCCGCGCAGCGGGTTCACCCCGACGCCGGGCCGGCCGATATTGCCGGTCGCCATCGCCAGGTTGGCGATCGCCATCACCGTGGTACTGCCCTGGCTGTGCTCGGTGACGCCCAGCCCGTAATAGATCGCCGCATTGCCGCCGGTGGCATACAGCCGCGCGGCGCTGCGGATCGATGCCGCCGGCACGCCGGTAAGCCGCTCGATGGCCTCCGGGCTATGGCGCGGCTCGGCGACGAAGGCGGCCCAATCGGCGAACGTGTCCGGCTCGCAGCGCGCGCGCACGAAGCCGTGGTTCACCAGCCCCTCGGTGACGATGACATGCGCAAGCGAGGTCAGCACCGCGACATTGGTGCCCGGCCGCAGCGCCAGGTGGTACTCCGCCTCCACATGCGGCGAGCGCACCAGATCGATGCGGCGCGGGTCGATGACGATCAGCTTCGCCCCCTGGCGCAACCGCTTCTTGAGTCGCGAGGCGAACACCGGGTGGCCATCGGTCGGGTTGGCGCCGATCACCATCACCACGTCGCAGTGCTCGATGCTGTCGAAATCCTGCGTGCCGGCCGACGTGCCGAACGCGGTTTTGAGTCCGTAGCCGGTCGGCGCGTGGCAGACACGGGCGCAGGTATCGACATTGTTGCTGCCCAGCACCGCGCGCACCAGCTTCTGCACCAGGAACGTCTCTTCATTGGTGCAGCGCGACGAGGTGATGCCGCCGACCGCGCCCGCCCCGTGCGCCTGGCGGATACGCTGGAACTCCGCAATGACATGGGCAATCGCCGCCTCCCAGGTCACCTCACGCCACGGGTCGGTGATGCGCGCGCGCAGCATCGGCCTGACGATGCGGTCGGGATGCGACGCATAGCCCCAGGCGAACCGTCCCTTCACGCAGGAATGGCCGCGATTGGCCGCGCCATCCCGGTGCGGCACCATGCGCACCAGTTCGGCGCCGCGCATTTCGGCGCGGAAGCTGCAGCCGACGCCGCAATAGGCGCAGGTGGTCACGACGGCATGCTCCGGCTGGCCGGTTTCGATCACCGATTTTTCGATCAGCGCCGCGGTCGGGCAGGCCTGCACACAGGCGCCGCACGACACGCACTCCGAGGCGAGGAACCGCTCGCCCATGCCGGCCGCCACTTGCGAGTCAAAGCCGCGGCCGGCGATGGTCAGGGCGAAGGTGCCCTGGGTTTCCGCGCAGGCGCGGACGCAGCGCGAGCAAAGAATGCATTTCGCCGGATCGAAGGCGAAATAAGGGTTGCTGTCGTCCGGGCCGGCGGCCAGGTGGTTGGCGCCGGCAGCATAGCGCACCGACCGCAGCCCGACCTCGCCCGCCATGTCCTGCAGCTCGCAATCGCCGTTGGCGGCACAGGTCAGGCAGTCGAGCGGATGGTCGGAGATATACAGTTCCATGATGTTGCGGCGCAGCTGCTGCAGCTTCGGCGTCTGCGTCCACACCCGCATGCCCTCGGCCGCCGGGGTGGTGCACGAGGCCGGGGCGCCGGCGCGCCCCTCGATCTCCACCAGGCACAGCCGGCAGGAGCCGAATGCCTGCAGCGAGTCGGTCGCGCACAGGCGCGGGATGCGGATGCCCGCCTGAACGGCTGCGCGCATCAGCGAGGTGCCCTCCGGCACCGCGATGTCGGTGCCGTCGATCTGCAGCTGCACCTGGCGGTCCGATGCCACCGCCGGCGTGCCGTGGTCGGTGTCGCCCCTCACGCCCATGACCATTCCTCCCTCATGCGACTACCGGCCTCATGCGACTACCGGCCTCACGCGACTACCGGTCGATCCAGACCGAAATCCTCCGGGAAATGCCGCAGCGCGCTCAGCACCGGATAGGGGACAAAGCCGCCCAGCGCGCAGAGCGAGCCGGCCCGCATGGTAGCGCACAGCTCTTCCAGCAGCGCTACATCGGCATCGCGCCGGTTGCCGGCAATGATGCGCTCGATCAACTCGCGCCCGCGCACCGCGCCGATGCGGCAAGGCGTGCACTTGCCGCAGGATTCGTGGGCGCAGAACGCCATGGCGAAGCGCGCCTGCCCGGCCATGTCGACGCTGTCGTCGAACACCACCAGCCCGCCATGGCCGATCAGGCCGTCGCGGGCGGCGAACGCCTCGTAGTCGTAGGGCGTATCGAACAGCGCCGGCGGGAAATAGGCGCCCAGCGGTCCGCCCGCCTGCACCGCGCGCACCGCCCGCCCGCTCGCCGTGCCGCCGCCGATGTCCATCACCAGCTCGCCAAGCGTCACCCCGAACGCGGTTTCGAACAGGCCGCCGTAACGCACGTTGCCGGCCAGCTGCACCGGCATCGTGCCGCGCGACCGGCCCATGCCGAAATCGGCATAGGCCTGCGCACCATCGGCCAGGATCATCGGCACGGTGGCCAGCGACAGCAGGTTGTTCACCACCGTCGGCTGGCCGAACAGGCCCTGATGCGCCGGCAGCGGCGGCTTGGCGCGCACCAGGCCGCGCTTGCCTTCGATGCTCTCCAGCAGCGCCGTCTCCTCGCCGCAGACATAAGCGCCGGCGCCGACCCGCACTTCGATGTGAAAGCCAAAGCCCGCGCCCAGCACGTCTTCCCCGAGCAGGCCACCGGCCCGCGCCAGATCGAGCGCCCGGCGGATCGCCGCATTGGCGTGCGGATATTCCGACCGGCTGTAGATATAGCCCTGCGACGCCCCGACCGCGAAACCGGCGATCGCCATGCCCTCGATCAGGCCGAACGGATCGCCCTCCATGAGCATGCGATCGGCAAAGCTGCCGCTGTCGCCCTCGTCGGCGTTGCAGACGACGAATTTTCGTGCGCCCGGCGCGGCGGCCACGGTCTGCCACTTCACCCCGGTCGGAAACCCCGCCCCGCCGCGACCGCGCAGGCCCGACCGCGTCACTTCCGCGAGCGTCGCCGCCGGACCGATCTCCAGCGCCCGCGCCAGGCCGCGCACGCCGCCATGGGCGCGATAGTCGGCGATGGCGAACGGATCGACGATGCCGCAGCGGGCGAAGGTCAGCCGCGTCTGGGCGCGCAGGAACGGGTGGTCCTCGACGCGGCCGATACGCAGAGGATGCGGCGCCCCCGCCAGCATCCCCGCCTGCAGCAGGCCCGGCACGTCGGCCGGCGCCACCGGTCCGTAGCCGATCCGCCCCGCCGCCGTCTCGATTTCGACCAGCGGCTCCAGCCACACCATGCCGCGCGAGCCGGTGCGCACGATCCGCAGGTCGCGGCCGTCTGCGGCCATGGCCGCCGCGATGGCGGCGGCCACGCGCTCCGCCCCCACCGCCAATGCCGCCGCGTCGCGCGGCACGAACACAAGCGGTTCGGTCATGCGCCGGCCAGCCCGGGCATCGCCGCTTCCAGCGCCGCCTGGTCCAGCCGCCCGACCGGCTCGCCGTCCACCAGCGCCGCCGGGGCGCAGGCGCACAGGCCCAGGCAATAAACCGGCTCGATGGTCAGTCCTCCGTCCGGCGTCGTGCCTCCCCATTGCAGGCCGAGCCGGTCCAGCAGCGCCGCGGCCAGCGCGGCGCCGCCCATCGCCTGGCAGGCCTCGGCACGGCACAGCTTGACCACGTGCCGCCCGGGCGGATGGCGGCGGAAATCATGGTAGAAGCTGACTACGCCATGCACCTCGGCGCGCGACAGGTTGAGCGCCGCCGCCACCATGGGGATCGCCGGCTCCGGGATGTGGCCGAAGATGTCTTGCAAGGCGTGCAGGATCGGCAGCAGCGCTCCCGGGCGGTCTGCCGCCGCCGCGATCAGCGCTTGTGCGATGGTGCCATCCCAGGGCTGGTATGTGCCCATGCCGTTCCTGCCCTGTGTTGTTGCCCAATGCTTGCACATGTCCGGGCCAGCCGATCAAGCCCGCCTGACGACGACCAGACCTCCTCCGGCCGGGGGGGTCGCAACAAGCGCGACGATTGCCTATCCTGCCCGTCACGGTGCAACCGCCAGGGGAAGCAGGTCCATGACCACCATCAGCATCGCCGCCACCGACGGCGCCGGCAGCTTCGACGTCTATCTGCTGGAACCCAAGAAGAAACCAGCAGGCGCCGTGGTGCTGATCCAGGAGATCTTCGGCATCAACGCCTCGATCAAGGAAACCGCGGCACAGATCGCCGATCTCGGCTTCTTCGTGCTCGCCCCCGACCTGTTCTGGCGGCAGCAACGCAATGTTGATCTGACCGACAAAACCCAGGAGGAGTGGAACAAGGCGTTCGCCCTCATGCAGGGCTTCGATCACGAGAAAGGTATCGCCGATCTCAAGGCCACGCTCGCCGCCGCCCGCACCCTGCCGGGGGCCAATGGCAAAGCCGGAACCATCGGCTACTGCCTCGGCGGCCTGCTCGCCTTCCGCATGGCGATCGAATCCGACGCTGACATCAATATTTCGTATTATGGCGTGGCGTTGGACAACTTCATCGGCGGACTTGGCAGCGTGCGCGCGCCGCTGATCGTGCATATCGCCGACCAGGACGAGTATTTCGCGCCGGAAGGCCGCGCCAGGCTGGTGGCTGCCACCCAGGGCCACAAGCTTGTGCATTCCTACGTCTACCCGGGCGCCGACCATGCCTTCGCGCGCATCAATGGCATCCATTGGGACGCACGGTCAGCCTGGATCGCGAACGGGCGCACGGCTGAGGCTTTGGCTGGGGCGTTGGACTAAAAGAAAACAAGGCCAGGGCTCTGCCCTGGACCCGCCAAGGGCCGAGAGGCCCTTGGAACCCATTACTTCAGGTGCGGGGGGCGGATGCAGGAATTGGCAGGGGGCGCGCTGGCCGGTCTGAAAGTGATCGACCTCACCCGGGTGCTGGGCGGGCCGTACTGCACCATGATCCTGTCCGACCACGGCGCCGAGGTGATCAAAATCGAGCCGCCGCAGGGCGACGAAGTGCGCGACTGGGGCCCGCCCTTTCAGGACGGCGCCTCCAGCTACTTCATCGGCGTCAACCGCAACAAACGCTCGATCGCGCTCGACCTCGGCAGGTCGGAGGGCCGCGACGTGCTGCTGCGCCTGCTGGACGGCGCGGACGTGCTGATCGAGAATTTCAAGCCGGGCGGCATGGAGAAATGGGGCCTCGGCTATGCGCACGACCTCGCCCCGCGGTTTCCCCGCCTGGTGCATTGCCGCGTGTCCGGCTTCGGCGGCGAAGGGCCGCTGGGCGGTCTGCCCGGCTACGACGCCATCCTGCAGGCCATGACCGGGCTGATGAGCATCAACGGCGACGCCACCACCGGGCCGATGCGCATGGGCACACCGGTGGTCGACCTCGCCACCGGCCTGTATGCGGCGATCGGCATCCTGATGGCGCTGCATGAGCGTTCGCAGTCCGGCCACGGGCAGTATCTGGACATGACGCTGCATGATTGCGGCATGGCGCTGCTGCACCCGCAGGCGGCGAATTACTTCCTCAACGGCCGCCGGCCGGGCTCGCTGGGCAATCCGCACCCGAACCTCGCGCCGTATGAGAAATTCCGCACCCGCACCGGCGAAATTTTCATCGCGGTGGGAAATGACGGCCAGTTCCGCAAGCTGTGCGACCTGGTCGGGCGGCCGGAGATGGCGAGCGACCCGCGCTTCCTGCACAACGCCGACCGCCTGACCAACCGCGCGGCGATGAGCGCGGAATTCCAGGACCTGCTGGCCGGCCAGGACGGAACCGCGCTCGCCGACCGGCTGCTGCGCGCCGGCGTGCCCGCCGGCCCGGTGCTGGCGGTCGACGAGGCGCTTGCCGCCCCGCACACGCAGGTGCGGCAAATGGTGACGGAACTGGACGGGTACCGGGGCCTCGGCACGCCGATCAAGCTGTCGCGCACGCCCGGCGGCACACGGCGCGCGCCGCCGCGCTTCGGCGTGCATGGCGCGGAGGTGCTGGCCGAGCATGGGTTCTCGGCCGAGGAAATCGATGCCTTGGCGCGCGAGGGGGTGCTTTGCACGGTGCGGCGGGGGTGAAGGAAGGAAGGCCAGGGCTCTGCCCTGGACCCGCCAAGGGGCAGTGGCCCCTTGGAACCCATTACTTTTAGGCAGTTGTTATGAGAGGGGGGGAGGAAATGTCACAAACATCTCCTCACCCCCCTTCTCATAACAACTGCTTAAGTAGTGGGGTCCAGGGCAGAGCCCTGGCCTTCCTTCAGCCCGGCTGCTCGCCCTGCTCCTCCTCCGCCTCGCGCTTCAGGCGGCGGAAACTGCGCACGCTGAACGGCAGCATGCCAAGGTAAATCAACCCGCCCGCCGCCAGTGCCGCCCACGGGTCGGCGACCAGAAGGGCGGCGAACAGCCCGGTGCCAAGCAGCACCGACAGCACGTATTCCGCCGGCACCTTAAAGTTCTTGAAGCTCCACACCGGCAGCGTGGACACCAGCAGCAGCGCGGTGGCGATCAGCACCACGGCGCAGAACGGCGGCGACTGCGCCACCCGCAACAGCCAGTCCGCGCCGAGCGACTTCGCTTCCAGCCCCAGGAACAGCGGAAACAGCACCAGCCCGGCCCCGGCCGGCGCGGGCACGCCGGTGAAGAAATTGTACGTGTAAGGCGCCGACCGCGGCGCATCCAGGGCGGCGTTGAAGCGCGCCAGCCGCAGCGCCATGCACACCGCGAACATCAGACAGGGCATGTAGCCGAAGCCGCGCGCCGGCTGCAGCGACCACAAATATAGAATGATCGCCGGCGCCACCCCAAAGCACAGGAAATCGGCCAGGCTGTCGAACTCGGCGCCGAACCGCGATGTGGCCTTCAGCAGCCGGGCGATGCGCCCGTCCAGCCCGTCGATGCAGGCCGCCACCACGATCGCCACCGCCGCCGCGCCGAAGCGCCCTTCCAGGCCGAAGCGGATGGAGGTCAACCCGGCGCACAGGCCGAGCATGGTCAGCAGGTTCGGCACCATCCGGTTGAACGACGGCCCCTGGAAGCGCGGCCGGCTGCGCCGCCGGAACCGCCCGCGCAGCAAGCCGATCTGGGCCACCACCGGGCGGGGCGTGGGCAAGGAAGGGCCGATCATGTGGCCAGTTCGGCGATCACGGTTTCGCCGCCCACCATGGTCTGGCCCACCGCCACCAGCGGCTGCACCCCCACAGGCAGATAGAGGTCGGTGCGGCTGCCAAAACGGATGATGCCGAAACGGTCTCCGGCGCGCACCACGTTGCCCTCGCGCACGTCGCAGACGATGCGCCGCGCGATCAGCCCGGCGATCTGCACCACCGCCACGTCGCGCCCGTCGGGCAGGCGCACCGCCAGGGCGTTGCGCTCGTTATCGTCGCTGGCCTTGTCCAGCGAGGCGTTCAACGTCTTGCCGTGGCGATACGCGGTTCGCGTCACCGTGCCGTCCACCGGCATGCGGTTGACGTGCACATTGAGCGCCGACAGAAAAATCGACACCCGGCAGCGCGGCTTATCCCCCAGCCCGAGCTCGCGCGGCGGCGCGGCGGGGCCGACCGAAACGATGCGGCCGTCCGCCGGCGCCAGCACAAGGCCGGGGCGCGGCGGCGGCACGCGCTCGGGGTCGCGGAAGAAATACAGGCAGAACAGGGTGAACAGCAGCCCCATCCAGGCCAGCCAGGACGACAGCGGCAGGCCGAAGAAAAACACCGCCACCCCCGCCGCGATCAGCCGGTAGCCGGCGGGATGGGGCGGCGCCAGAACAAGGCGCATCGTATCGACAACGGACATGGTGCTCCGGGGACCCCGCAGGAAGGCGCTGTTTATGGATGCTTCATCCTCCCGCGGCAAGATTGGCCGAACGACCCGGAGGCCGCGATGCCGCTCGATGCGCCGTTCAAGCTCGGACCATTCACCGTGGATTCGGACGGGGGTCTCACCCCAAGCACCGCGGACCGGTTTCCCTCCTTCCGCGTGGCCTGGCGCGGCCATGTGGTGCAGGCGCGCCTGACCGCCGCAGATCCTGAAGGCGGAACGCTGGCGCTGCACGCCGTTCTCGGGCGCGTGCCCAGCACCGGCCGGGCCGAAGCGCCCGGAACGCTGCCCCGCCAGGCGGTCTTCGCCGCCGTGCGGGCCCTGCCCGGCGTGTTGCCGGCAGGCTGGCGGGCGCGGCTGCGGCCCGACCACTGCATCGTGGCCGATGCGGAGGTCAACCTGCCCCTCCCAACCAGCGCTGCCAACCTGGTCACCGAACTCACGCTGTTCCTGCTGCGGCTCGACCCGTATTTCGATCTGCTGGCGGACGTCGCCGCCGAGGCGACCGCCACGCCGGCATAGGCCGGTTCGTCAGCGCACCAGCCCAAGCCGGCTGGCGCCCCACACCGCCCCCACCACCACTGCCGCGGCGGCAAAGGCGGCCACCAGACCGCCGGCTGCAGGCGCGCGTGCCGCCAGCCGCGGCAGCGCCCAGATCGCCAGCAGCGGCGCCAGCGCGGCGAGGTCAAACCGCGACATCCCGCCCCGCCCGAGCCGCCCCAGAATCAACACCACCAAGCCCGCCAGACCGGCCAGCCCGGCCGCCATCGGCAGGCGAACGGTCTGTGTCCCGCGCGGGGCGGCCACCTGCCCGAGGCTCGCCGCCAGCAGCACGAGCGCACACGAAGTCCACACCGCCGGGGCACCGGTTGCCGCCAGCCCGCCCCACAGCGCCAGTGTCGCGGCAGAGATTGACCATTTGCTAAGTGGCGCCCGCAGCAGCCGCAGCGCCAGCAGCACGGCAAGCGCCAGGCAACCCATATGCGGCAGCACCAGCCCGGCCTCGGCATCGCTGCGCGGCGCCCCGGCCAGCCACCAGCCGGCGGCAACCGCCAGCAGCAAGCCGGCCAGCCCCGCCGCCCGGCCGGCAAAATCCACCGCCAGGCCCACCGCCAGCGCCGCCACCGCGAGTGCCGGCAACCGCTCGGCCGGCGTGTGCGGCGTGACCGTCAGCCCCCCGAGCGCCAGTGTCCAGCCAACGCACAACGCCAGCCCCGCCGCCGCCGCTTGCAGCCCGACCGACCGCAGCTTCCGTCCCGCCAGCCACACGGAAAGCGCCACCGCACCCGTCACGATCGGCGCCCGGCCCTGCTGCCAGGCCAGCAGCGCCTGGTGTTCCCAGAACCCGGTGGTCAGCAGGGACGCAGCTTGGGTCAGCATGCAGAGGGCATCGCGCGCCGGTGGTTTTCGCGGCAAGATACCACGACGGACACGCAACGAAGGAGGCCCGCATGGCCCTGCGCGATTTCAGCCGCACGATGATGCTCCCCCTGCGCGTATGGGACGCGCCGACCCGGCTGTTCCACTGGGCCATCGCGCTGCTGGTGGCGCTCAGCTTCGGCAGCGCCGAGGCCGGTTGGATGCGCGTGCATCTGGTGTCCGGCTACCTCGTGCTGACGCTGCTGCTGTTCCGCCTGGTCTGGGGTTTCGTCGGCAGCGAAACCTCCCGCTTCCGCCAGTTCCTGATCAACCCGCTGACGGCGCTGCACTCCCTGCGCAAATTCCGCGAACGCACGCCCGACACCCAGGTCGGCCACAACCCGGCCGGCGGCTGGATGGTGGTGGTGATGCTGGCGCTGCTCTGCGTGCAGGTGCTGACCGGCCTGTTCAACACCGAGGACTACGGCGCCGCCAACGCCGCCGCCGGGCCGCTGGTGAAATATGTCAGCAAGCCGGTGTCCAGCCTCGCCGGCACGCTTCACGCCATCAATTTCAGTCTGCTGCTGACGGTGATCGCCGTGCATATCGCGGCCATTGCCGCCTATGTCCGGTTCAAGAAGCACGACCTCGTGCGGCCCATGATCACCGGCATGAAACGGCTGCCCGCTTCCACCCGCCAGCCCCGCCTGATCAGCCCGCTGCGCGCCGCCGCGGTGCTGGCGGCTTCCGGCGCCGCGGTCTGGGTGCTGGCCACCCAGGTCTGAGCCGGGCCGGGCTTGTCCCGGTCCGCCGCGGCGCCTCGGCAAATTCGCTTGCAGGCGGCGCCGCGGCAACCCAAACCGGGGCACGCGCCGAAGCCCGCCAGGAGACCCATGCCAGAACGTCCATACCGTCGCCGTGTTCTGCGGCGCCCACGCCGGTCACGATCCCGTCTTCCACGCCGCCGCCACCGAGCTCGGCCGCGCCATGGCCCGCGCCGGCATGCGTCTGGTCTACGGCGGCGGCCGCATCGGCCTGATGGGCGCGCTCGCCGACGGCGCGCTCGCCGAGGGCGGCCAGGTGATCGGCGTGATCCCCGAATTCCTCACCCGCTGGGAAGTCGCCCATGACGGCGTGACGGAGCTGGTCATCACCGATAGCATGCATAGCCGCAAACGGCATATGTTCGAACTATCGGATGCCTTCGTGTCGCTGCCGGGCGGCCTCGGCACGCTGGACGAAACCATCGAAATCATCACCTGGCGTCAGCTCAAGCTGCACGACAAACCGATCCTGATCTGCGACGTGGCCGGCTCGGCGGCCCCCCTGCTGGCAGCGATCGAGGCCGCCATCGCCGCCGGGTTCGCGCGGCCGGATTCGCGCGATTTGTTCGAACGCACCTCCGGGGTTACGGCAACCGTCCTGCGGCTGCAAAGCCTGCATGCGGCCAACGGGGGGGCGGCGGGGCGGCTTTAAGAAAGATAAGGCCAGGGCTCTGCCCTGGACCCGGCAAGGGGCAGTGGCCCCTTGCATCCCGTTCCTGAGGCTTGCGCCCGTACCGCTCCATCGCTATACGCGGCGCCCACGGCCGGAGTGTAGCTCAGCCTGGTAGAGCACTGTGTTCGGGACGCAGGGGCCGGAGGTTCGAATCCTCTCACTCCGACCAATAAAATCGCCACTTCCGGGTGGATTGCTGCAAGGGCCGGTTCGGCCGCGTGAACCGGAGCAGCCGCCAACCCGCCCGCAGGCCGGAAGCAACGGTTCCTCGCATGGAGCGGCGCGGAAAGCCGATCATCACACGATCCGCCGCTACTGCCCCACCGCGACCTGGACCACCTTGACGGCGACCAGGACAACGGCGGCGACGAGATAAGCGCGCAGCACGCCCATCCAGATCTGCTTGGTCAGGCTCAGCTTCGGCGCCGGCAGCGCCTCCAGCGGCGGCATGCGCCAGGTCGCCCGCAGCGCCCGCACGCGGCCCGGATCATGCGCGGTGGCGACCGCCGCCGGCGCACCGGGCCACCGGCGCAGCAGGGTGAAAACCGCGAAGCCCGCGGCGCCAAAGCCGGTGCCCGCCCCCAGGACGCCGGCAATCGCCGCGCCGGACATGGCTGGGAACAATGTGGCGGCGGTCAGGATGATGGACAGCATGACCAGCACCCAGATCACCGCGCCGGTGAACAGGTTCAGCCAGCGCCCGTTCACCCACGGCCCGAGCACCGCGCGGTCGTTGCAGAGCAGCAGCAGGAACACCGTGGCCGAGGGCAGCAGCACGCCGGCCAGCGTCTGCACCGCTTCCGTCAGCAGGCCCAGCAGCGTGTCGCTGCCGAACAGCACCAGCGCCGCCGCCACGCCGATCAGGCCGGCATAGACCAGGTAGAATCCCTTGGCGTCGGTCGGCTTGCGGTGCAGGGAATGCCGCAGCGACAATACGTCGCCGATTGCATACGCGGTCGCCAGCGACACCGCCGCCGCGCCGATGATGCTGGCATCCAGCAACGCCAGGGCGAACATCACCCCCGCCCCCCGGCCGGCATAGGCTTGCAGCCCGGCCGCCACGCCACCCGCGTCGCTGAACTGGCCGAAGCCTTGGGTGCCCTGGAAAGCGACGGCGGTGAACGCCATCATGGCCATCGCGCCCATCGCGACCACCGCAATGCCGATCACCAGGTCGGCCTTGCCGTACGCCATGAAGCGCGGCGTGATGCGCTTGTCGATGACGTAGCTCTGCTGGAAGAACAGCTGCCAGGGCGCGACCGTGGTGCCGACGATGGCAATCACCAGCAGCATGACGTCGGACAGCCGGGCACCGGCGGGAAAATGCGGCATGACCAGGTCATGGCCGAGCTGGGCGAGCGGCGGGTGCACCAACAGGAACACCGGCACGAGCAGCAGGCTGAAGCAGCACAGCGCCAGCGAAAACTGCTCGAACCGGCGGAAGCTGCCGGTGCTGGCCGCGGCGATCACGATCCCGGCCGCCACCAGGATGCCCCACACCGGCGGCACGCCGAGATAGCCAAGTGCCAGACTGATGCCGATGAATTCGGTAACGATCGTCAACCCGTTCAGGATGAACAGGTCGATGACGCTGAACGCGCCCCAGAACTTGCCGAACCGCTCCAGGATCAGCCGGGCATGGCCGACGCCGGTCACCGCGCCGAGGCGGAGCACCAT
Source organism: uncultured Alphaproteobacteria bacterium (assembly GCA_963714255.1). Lineage (GTDB taxonomy): Bacteria > Pseudomonadota > Alphaproteobacteria > Acetobacterales > Acetobacteraceae > Rhodovastum. The sequence continues at coordinate 149,536 of CAVQNU010000006.1, read as the reverse complement.
TTCCTGGTTCACATAGAGCACCGGCACCAGCAGCAGCAGCGTCCACAGCAGGGCGGTGCCGTAGTTCTGGCCGGCCTGCGTGTAGGTGCCGAAGGCGCCGGCATCGTTGTCGCCGATCATGACGATCAGCCCGGGGCCGACAATCGCCGCCAGGGTACTCAGCCGCGCCGCCCATGAACCGCGATGGCGTGTGTCGCCCTGATGGATGGTGCCGAGTGCGCCCTCGATATCGCCCAGATGGGCGGTGTCGAGCACGGCGGCGCAGGCGGGATCGGCGAGAACACGGCGCGACATGGTGGCCTCACGGCAACGGATTGACGGCTTCTCGTGCCACCCGGCGCTGGCCGGGCGGGCAAACGGCAGCGCCAGGCGCGGCGGCGCCGCGCCCGGTCGTCAGTCCGGAGGGGGCCGGAGGCGCGCCGGCGCGCGGGCCTGCCGGCGGCAGGCCAGCCTTCCATCGGGTGCTGCCACCCAGCGCGCGGTCAACACGGCGCGCGCCCGCGGCGCGGGGCGCAATTCCGCAGACTGACCCGAGCGGCCGGTTGGCGTGGTCAGAAAGTCGGGCGCTTCATGCGCGCGAAGGAACGCAACGGGGAGGAAGGCGGCCATGACCCTCTCCTTCGGTTCAAGCGGTTGCTCGAACCCGGGAGGGCCTCTGGCCGCTAGGCCCGGCGCGCGCGCGCGGTGGGCATGACGGTCACAAGCACGACCCGGGCGACGGTCCACCCCAGCAGAACGGTCACGGCAGGCGGGAAATGCCTACTGTGGCTCTCCGTGGGCTGGCTGCTAGATCGCGGGTTCATGTGATCCCTTGCTGGTCGCATCGGCCCGGACAGAGCCGGGATAGGCGCCCGGGCAGAGCCGGAACAGGCACAGGATGAGCCTTCAAACGCTCGCCATCCTGCTGTGGATCAGGTATACCCCTACCGGGTATAAGGTCAAGGGCGATGGTGACGGCCGAGGAAGAAAAAACCAAGCTGCTGAAGCGGCTCAATCGCATTCGTGGGCAGGTCGAGGCGATGCGGCGGGCGCTGGAGACGGACGCCAAGATCTCGGCCGTGTTACAGCAGGCGACCGCCTGTCGCGGCGCCCTTGACGGCTTCATTGCCGAGGTCATCGAGGACCATATCCGCCTCCATCTGGTGGACGCGGAAGATCCGGCCTCGACGAAACTGGCCGCCGAGGAACTGATCGGGATCGTGCATTCCTACCTGACATGAGTTCATCACGCCCGCAAATCACCCGCCAGAACGCCGTTCAGAACCATCCAGACAGCCCGGACACGCCATCTTTCAGGGTTTTTCCGCAGCCTGTTCAGGTTCAAATGCCCTCTGGTCCCCGACCTGCTGCGCTCTGTGATTGTCTGACATCCGGCAGCCATCGCAACCGGCGATCGCGTGATTGCGGGCATTGTTAAAATGTTCGTGATCGTGCGCGATATTACGACGCCAACCGCAGCCACATTGAGGGAAATCAACGCACAATCGTAGCTGCAGCGGAAACCTGGGCGTCGTGAGGGGCGCGAGGGAGGCAACACCAATGAGCCTTTTGGCACGGCTTGTGCTGGTCGTGTTGATCGCATTGGTTCCGGCCTTGGGATTCCAGGCCTACAGCGAAAACGAGGCCCGCCACGTCCGGCTGCAACTGGTGGAAGAGGAGGCACTGCGCCTTCTGCGTCTGGTCAGCGGCGAACAGCAGCGCATCGTCGATGGCGCCGATCAGGCGCTGAACGTGATCAGCAGCACACGCATCGTCCGCGACAACCCGTCCCAACCATGCCAGGAACTGCTGGACACTTTGGTGCAGCAGTCGCCGCGCTACACCGCGGCCTTCGTCATCGGCCTCGACGGCCATCCCCTCTGCGGGTCCGGCGCGGTCGATCGCAACATCGACCTGTCCGACCGGGGGTATTTCCGCGATGCCCTGCTGACCGGCGGCATCGCCGTCGGCGAGTACACGATCGGCAGGCGCACCGGACGGCCGACCATCCACATAGCCAAACCGTTCCGAAATCGTGACGGGGTGGTCGCGGGCGTGGTCGGCGTGGCGCTCGACATCGGCTGGCTGAGCCGGCAACTCGCCGGTCTGACCCTGCCCCCGGGCGCCGCCGCATCGATCACGGACCGCAACGGCATCGTCCTGGCCCGCACGCCCGATCGCGCAGGCTATGCCGGCCAGTCCATCCCGGCCGCGGACCGCTTCAGTCTGCAGGGCGACCAGATCAAGGTCAGCCGGATGGCAGGCCTGGACGGGCGCCAGCGCATTGCGGCGTATTCGCCTCCCGGCGCCGATCCGAAGGGATTTCGGATCTGGGTCGGCCTCGACCGGGACATCAGCTTCGCCGCCATGGCGCAGGCCAACCGCGTTGGCCTGACCCTGATTATCGCCGGTGGCGTGCTGGCTCTGGCGCTGACCGCCCTGCTCGGCACCCGCCTGATCCGCCGCCCGGTCAAACGATTGCTCGATGTCGCCGCGTGCTGGCGAACCGGCGACCTCGCCGCCCGCACCGACCTGCGCGCCGACGGCAGCGAATTTGGCCGGCTGGCCGCGTCCTTCGATACCATGGCGGCGGCGTTGCAGGCCCGCGAGCAGGCCCTGCGCACGGCCCTCGAAAGCACCACGGACAGCGTGATGGTGCTCGACCGCGACTGGCGCTTTACCTACCTCAACGGGCACGCCAAAGCGCGCTTGGCGGGGGGCCGCGATCTGCTGGGCCGGGTGGTCTGGGAAGCGTTCCCGGACATTGCCGACACCCCGTTCTCCCGCGCGTTCCGCGCGGCGGTGCAAAGCGGCGAGCCGACGCAGATCTCCGGCTGGTCTTTCATGTTCAAGGGTTATTTCGAAGCCCATGCCTATCCGTCGCAGAGCGGCCTGACGCTGTTCTGCCGCGACATCACCGAGGAACGCCGCATCGCCGCGGCGCTGCGGCAGACCGAGAACCTGTTCGGGGCGACGTTCGAGCAGGCGGCGGTCGGCATGGCCCAGATCGGCCTGGATGGTCGCTGCCTGTGCGTCAACGAAAAGCTGTGCACGATCACCGGCTACACGCGCGATGAACTGCTCACGGCCAGGTTCCAGGACATCACCCATCCCGATGACCGGGAGGCCGATCTTGCGCACATGCAGGCGCTGGTGGCTGGCGAGATTGCGGTTCAGACGACGGAGAAACGCTACCGGCGCAAGGACGGCGGCACCGGCTGGGCCACCATCACGGCGTCGCTGCTGCGCGACGCCGAGGGTACGCCGGAGCGGATCATTGTCGTCATCGAGGACATCACCGAGCGCCGGCGGATCGCCACCGCGCTTGCCGAAAGCGAGGCCCGCTTCCGCCTGTTCATCGAGCGCGCGCCGGCAGGGATCGCCATGTTCGACACCGGCATGCGTTACCTCGCCGCCAGCCGCCGCTTCGCGCGCGACTACGGGGTAGGCGATGGCCGCCCGGAAAATCTGCTCGGCCGGGCTCATTACGATGTATTCCCCGACCTGCCCGAGCGGTTGCGCTCCGTGCACCGGCGCGTCCTCGCCGGCGAGACGCTGGCATGCGAGGAGGAGCCGTTCCTGCAGGCGGACGGCCGCACCGACTGGGTGCGCTGGGAGATGACCCCCTGGCGTCATGCCGACGGCACGATCGGCGGCGCCATGCTGTTTGCGGACATCGTCACCGGGCGCAAGGACGCCGAAACGGCGCTGCGCCGCAGCGAGCAACTTTTTCGCGCCACGTTCGAGCACGCGGCGGTCGGCATGTCACTGGTCGGTCGCGACGGCGGCCGGCTGCGCGTCAATGACGGGCTGTGCGCCATCACCGGCTATACGCGCGATGAGCTTCTCGCCGGCAACGTCGCCGACATCCGGCATCCCGACAACCGGGAGGACGAACTGGCGGAGGTGCAGGCGCTCCTGGCAGGCGGGCCGCCGGTTCGGGCGGAGAAGCGCTTCATCCGCAAGGACGGCAGCGCCGGATGGGGCAACTTCTCGGCGTCGGGTACTGCGCGACGACGCCGGCAGGGCGGAATGTATCGTGGCCGTCCTCGTTGACATCACCGACCGCAAGCGCGCCGAGACGGCACTGCAGGAGAGCGAGACCCGGCTCCGCCTCGCCCAGGAGGCGGCGGGCATCGGCATCTGGGAATACGACATCGCCTCCCGGGCGCTGTTCTGGTCGCCCGAGCAATACCAGCTGCATGGCATCGATCCCGGCGCCGGCCCGCCGACGTTCGGGCAATGGCTCGACCTGGTCGAACCCGAGGACCGGGCCTCTATCCTGTATGCCGAAGACTCGCTTACCACCGGCGGGACTGGTCCCCGGCAAATGGAGTTCCGCATCCGGCGCGCCTCGGATGGCGCCCGCCATTGGCTCGTCAGCCGCGGGCGACAGGTCATCGACGACAACGGACACCCGTGCCGGGTGGTCGGCGTCAACTTCGACATCACTGATCTCCGGCAGGCCGAGGACGAGCTGCGACGCGCAACCGCGCTGCTGCGCGCCGTGGGGAACTGCTCGCCCGATCCGATCTATGCGAAGGACACCAGGGGCCGGTTCCTGTTCGTCAATCCCGCCGCCCTCGCCATCATCGGCAGGCCCGCCGAAGAGGTGATCGGCCGCACCGACGCGGACTGGCACCACGATCCGGCGCAGGCGGCGGCGGTGATGGCGAACGACCAGCGCATTATCGAAACCGGCCGTCCCGAGGTCCTGGAGGAGACCTTCGATGCTGCCGGTCTCGGCGAGCGGGTGTTCCGCTCGGCCAAAGCGCCGTTGCGCATGGAAGACGGCTCGACGGCGGGCCTGGTCGCCGTGTCGAGCGACATCACCCAGATCAAGCAGACCGAGGCGGAACTCCGGCACCTGACGGCGACCCTGGAGGCGCGCGTCAGCGAGGAGGTTGCCGCGCGCGAGGCAGCGCAGCGGCGCGCCACGCATGCCGAGCGCCTGCAGGCGCTCGGCCAGCTCGCCGGCGGCATTGCCCACGACTTCAACAACGTGCTGCAGGCGGTCGCCGGGGCGAACGTGCTGATCGAGCGCCGCCCGGACGACGCGGCCAGCGTTCGCCGCCTGGCGCGGCTTGCCATCGAGGCGACCGAGCGGGGCGCCTCGATCACCGGCCGTCTGCTGGCCTTCGGCCGCCGCGCCGATCTGCGCGCCGAAAGCCTGGACGCCGCTGCCCTGTTGACCGATCTGCGCGAAATGCTGGCCCACACCCTGGGGGGCACGACCGACGTGCAGGTCGCGCTCGCGGCCGATCTGCCGCCGCTGCTGGCCGACAAGGGGCAGTTGGAAACGGTGCTGGTCAATCTTGCCACCAATGCCAGGGACGCGATGCCGCAAGGTGGCCGGCTGATCCTCTCCGCAGCAGGTGAAATCGTCTCCCCGGGCAGTCCGGAACACCAGCTGGGGCTGACGCCGGGACACTACGTGCGGCTCGGTGTTGCCGATACCGGCATCGGCATGAATGCGGCGACGCTCGCGCGCGCGAGCGAGCCGTTTTTCACCACCAAGCCGGTCGGCGTCGGCACCGGGCTCGGCCTGGCGATGGCCAAGGGCTTCGCCCAGCAGTCCGGCGGTGAGCTGCACATCGAGAGCAGCCCGGGAAAAGGCACCACGGTGATGCTGTGGCTGCCCGAGGCCGATGCCGCCCGCAGCCGTGCCATAACGGGGTCACAACGAGAGGCCGGCACAGGGGGCCCGGGGGGCACCTTGCCGACGGCATCAGTCAGCGTGTTGCTGGTCGACGACGACGACCTGGTTCGGGAAACCATCGCAGCATTCCTGGAAGATGAGGGCTTTCGTGTCATCGTCGCGGCGAGCGGCGCCGAGGCACTCGCCCTGCTCGATGCAACGGACAAGGTTGAACGTCGTCGTCACCGATCTGGCGATGCCGGATATGGACGGCATTGCCCTCGTCCGCGCCGTGCAGCAGCGCCGTCCGCTGCTGCCGGCATTGCTGCTCACCGGCTACGCCCGCGAGGAAGCCACCCTCGCCATGGACGGCGCGTTCAGCGGCGCCTTTTCGCTGCTGCGCAAGCCGGTCCGCTGCCGCGAACTGGTCGATCGCATTCGCGTGCTGGCGGCAGAACGAAAGGATGCCGCCCGATAGCGCGGCCAGTCGGCGCGCATCTCTTTCAATGTGCCGCGAGGGACGGCCGCGCCCGTTGAATACGATGTACGTGCGCTAAAATGCCGGCGTGGCGGTGCACAGGCCGCCGCCAGTCGAAGCCGGCCCGGATTACAGTACCCGGGCCACCGTATCCGAGTGGGGGTTGCCACGCCGGTACAGCAGATGATCAGCAAAAAGCCGGTCAGGGCCGCGCCGCTGTGTGTTCGGCGCCTGCCGGCCTGACGAAGGGGGGACGCGGATGAGCAGTTTGTTCCTCGACTCCGGCCACCGCACCGGATTTCTGACGAGTGCGCAGAGCCATTTACTTTCCAGCATCTTCGGCTGGCTGCAGTGGGACTTGATGTACATTGCGATGCTGCTCGGTGGGTTCGCCGGCATCGCCTACACCAGCACCGGAGGCCCGGTGGTCACCGGCTTCGGCCCGCGGATCATCTATGTCTGGATCGTCCTTGTGCCGCTGTTCTGCGCGGTCTGCGTCTTGGACCGCTGGCGGGCTGTCACGCTTGCGCGTGAACGCCGCCGCCTCGTGGTTTCGCAACTGCTGCACCGGCTCGCCGTCCTGGCCGCCATGTTTGTCGTGCTGCAGCCCGAAGTGCGCGGCGTGGTGAACGACAATGCGACCGGCCTGCTGATGCTTACGCTGCTGACACTTGGCACCTTCGTGGCCGGGGTGCACGCCTGGTCGCCGGCGATCTGCATCGTCGGCATCTTCCCCGGTGCGGCGATCCCCGCGATCGCCTGGCTGGAGCAGAGCGTGCTGCTGTCGGTGGCGGGTTTTGCCGTACTGGGGCTGCTGTTCGCTTCCTGGGCGGTGTGGCACTGGCGGACGCGGCACGTCCAGGCCTGAACGGGTTCCGGCCGGGCGCCTCCGGGTTGCAAGGGCCTCGCGCGGGTTGCGTCCAGGGGCCCTCCGGGGCGGCGGCGGCCGTGCATGTGTGAGGGAATCGTGGCCAGTTCTGCGCATCCCGTCGCCAGCAAGCCCCCTGGCGCGGCTCTGCCGCCAGCGGACGAGCGGGGGTTGGTCCGGATCTTCGCCGCCTACACGGTTTGCGCGACGGCGTGGCTGCTGTTCGCGACAGTGGTGGGGCTGATCGTTGCGCTGAAATTCCCCTACCCCGACCTGCTGACCGCGCCCGCGTTCTCCTTCGGGCGCCTGCGGGCGATTCATACCAACGATACCTTCTATGCCTGGGCGAGTCCGGCGCTGATCGGCCTCGCGCTGGTGATCGCCGCGCGCAGCTCCGGGACGCGCCTTTACAGCACGCGGCTCGCCTGGATCGCGCTTGCGCTGATCAACCTCGCGGCGATCTGCGGCACCATCGCCGTCGATCTCGGGTTCAACGCCGGCGATCAGGAATATCGTGAGTGGCCGTGGTGGATCCGGACCATGCTTGCCGCCGCGCTGGTGCTGACGGCGTGGAATCTGATCGGCACCGTCGCCCGCCGGCGCGACGAGGATCTCTATCTCAGCAACTGGTACACAATCGGCGCGGTGCTGTGGACGATCATCATCTTCCTCGTTGCGTCACTGCCATGGTACCAGCGTGGCCTTGGCCAGGTCGCCGTGCAGGGCTTCTTCATGCACAATGCGGTGGGGATGTGGTTCACGCCGCTCTCACTCGGCGTGTTCTATTACGCGCTGCCGAAGCTGCTGAACCGGCCGATCTATTCGTACTCGCTCGGTATTCTGGCATTCTGGACGAACCTTGTTTTCTATCCCATCATTGGAGCGCATCATTTCCTGTTCAGCCCGTTGCCGTGGTGGCTGCAGACGCTCGCCATCGTCTTCAGCGTGGCGATGCTGGTTCCCGTGATCGGCGGCGGCGCCAACTTCCTGCTGACCATGGCCGGCCAGGGTCACTGGATGCGGCGCTCGCCGGCCATGTTCATCCTCGTGGGCGTGCTGGCCTACCTGTCCGGCTCCGCCCAGGGCACTGTCGAAGCCCTCCGCTCGCTGCAGCCTGTCTGGCACCTCACCAATTACACTGTCGGACACGCGCATCTCACGATGTACGGCTTCGTGACCTTTGCCATCTGGGGTGGCGTCTATGCACTGCTGCCGCAGGCGACCGGGCGCCGGGCGCCCGATCTTGCCGTCGGCGTGCACTTCTGGCTTTCGACTGTCGGGCTTGTCATCTACGTGCTTTCGCTGTCCATCGGCGGCACCGAGCAGGGACTTGACTGGATGCGCGGCGCTCCGTTCATCCAGTCGGTGGTCGACCAGGCGCCGTACTGGCTGTGGCGCGCGGTCGCCGGCGGGCTGATGGTGGCCGGCCATCTTGTGTTCGCCTTCAACGTCGCGCTGATGGTCTGGGGCAGGCTGGCGGAACAGGGAGCGGATCTGCGCGCGGCCGGCGTGCCGGCATGAGTCCGCACAGCCGCACTCTGGTTGCGATCCTGGGCGGCTCCACTGCGGTTTATGTCGGCCTCGCGATGATGATGGGCGTGCTGCCCGGCCTCTGGTTGTCGGACATCCCGCCCGGGCCCGGCGTGTCGCCGCTGACGGCCGAACAGGAGGCCGGGCGGCAGGTCTATGTCGCCGAGGGCTGCGCGTATTGCCACACCCAACAGGTCCGCCCGCTGTCCACCGACAGCGGATTTGGGCGCCCGTCGGCGCCGGGCGATTTCGCCTGGCAAACGCCGCAACTCCTGGGCTCGGAGCGCACCGGACCCGATCTCACCGATATCGGCAACCGCCAGCCCAGCGCGATATGGCAGCTCATGCATCTCTACCAACCGCGCTCGGTGGCGCCGCAGTCCATCATGCCGGCGTTCCCGTGGCTGTTCGAGGTGGTCGCACAGGCACCGCAGGGCGCCTCTCCCGTGCCGGTGCCGCGGCCGTTTGCGCCCGCAGATGGCGTCATTGTCCCCAGCGCCCGCGCGATGGCATTGCTCGCCTATCTGCTGGCGCTGCGCCAGCCCGGTTTGCCACAACCGGCGGGCGCGGTACCCGCCGCCCCGCCGACAACTGCCGCGCCCGCCGGCTTCGCCACCGCCGCCGGGTCCCGGGAATTTGCCGCTCACTGTGCGGTGTGCCACGGCGCCGAAGGTGCGGGCGTAGCCGGCGTCTTTCCCGCGCTTGCCGGCGATCCCGTGGTCAATGCCACCGATCCGACCGAGCAGATCCGCACCGTGCTGCATGGCCGCTCCGGAACAACCATCAACGGAACACCATACGCGGCGGCCATGCCGCCCTTCGCGGGCCAGATTTCCGACCAGCAGATCGCCGACATCATCGATCACGAGCGCAGTTCATGGGGCAACCATGCGCCGCTCGTGACAGCGCCGGACGTTGCCGCGCAGCGGCAGCAGCCCTGAAAGGAGGTCACGATGTTCATCTGTGGGCAGCCGGTGCCGATCGGACCGGTCGTCGGCAATCTACTGGTCGCCGGAGCCGGCAGCCTCATCACCCTGTTCTGCATGGCCGCCGCGATGAGAATGCTGCTCCGCCCCGGTGAACATGCGGCGGACCATCCCAAGCGCCGCATCCTCGCGCCCGACCGCTGAGCGGGGTGCGACCGGATGCCCGAACCCCGCATTCGCGTCTTCATCGACAACCAGGACGAACCGGTCAGTGACGATCCCCCGCCGGCCACGGTGTTGGTCGACACACGGCGGCTTCGCGACGGCGAACACCGATTGCGCATCGAAGCGCAGGACAGCACCGGCCAGGTCGGGGTGCGGATGGTGCCGTTCGCCGTCCGCAACGGCCCGGGGATCACCGTTTCGGGTCTGAACGATGGCGCGACAGTGCATGGCGCCATCCGTTTCAGCGTCAACGTGTTCAGCGCCGAGGAACCCTTCGAGCCGCAGCGTGCGGAATCCCGCTCGCCGATTCCGGTCGCGGTCTGGGTTCTCAGCCTGGTCATCGGCGCCTGGTCGGCCTGGTACCTGGCCACCGAGTGGTTTGCACCGCCCGAGTTCGCCGGCACCCCAACCTATGCGGCGTCGGCGATGCGGCTTTTCTGATGGGCTGCACAGTTGACACGAGGACCGACCAGGCCGGCGCAACAGTCGCGAGAATAACGTGCCCCGACATTTGGGCATCCAGGAGCGGTCAGGTTGCAAGGTCGGGGACTCTAAACCGGTCTTTCACAGCCAGGCCGAACACTGATCCGGCGCGGGATGTATGCGCAGATCGGGACCGCGCGGCGTTGGAATGTCATCGCGCCAGTGGATGACGCCAATGCGGCCGGCTGATGGCCGGATTGGCCCCGCGCCGGGCCTGGCCCCGCGCCGGGCGGGCCGATCCTTCACCAGGGCACACAGGAGGTCCACATGCCCCGCGCCTCGCCACCCACCCTGGCCGCCCGCGGCAAACGTGCTGCGATGTCCGCGGCGCTGGAGGAAGCCGCCTCTCCCCCGCCCGCGCAGCGCTTCGAGGTGCGCACGCAGGTGCTGTCGCGCCCCACGGTGCGCGCCTTCGCCGCGCGCGCGGCCCCCGATCTGATCGCCATGGTCCTCGAACAACGCGCACGGCAGGGAGCGGCTTGAGCGCCGCCGGCCGGGTTCGGCATGCCCCTGCCAGGGCGCACCTGAACCGTCTCGCCATCGACGCCGCGCCATCGTCATGACCGTCTCGTCGCCGCGCCCGAAGCCGCAGGCGCGCCCGCAGATGCCAGTCAGCCCCTCCAATCGGGTTGCGCCCGCCTCACACCACATCCGAAGGGCGCAGCCGGCAGGATTCCGCCACGTCCAGGGTTTCCACCTGCAACGTGGCATGGAAGATGCGGAACCTTGCCCCCAGCCCGTGGCAGGCAACCCGGATCAGCTCCTGATCGTCGACCCGCTCCGCGCGGACCAGATGGGCGGTCAGCGCCGCCTCGGTGGTCGACAGGCCCCAGATATGCAAATCATGCACCTCCGTCACCCCGGGCAGAGCACCCAGCCAAGCCTCGACCTCGCCCTGCGGAATGTGCGCAGGCACGCCGTCCATGGCCAGATGCATCGAATCGCGCAGCACCCCCCAGGTGGACGCGATGATCAGCAGGGCGATCGCCAGGCTCGCCGCCGGGTCGATCCACTGCCGGCCGGTCAGCAGAATAACGACCGCGGCCAGCACCACGCCCGCCGAAATCGCGGCGTCTCCGGCCATGTGCAGGAAGGTCGCGCGGATGTTGAGGTCGTCATGGCCGCGGGCAAACAGCATGGCGGTGAACCCGTTGATCAGAATGCCCGCACCGGCCACCCAGATCACCGTGGTCTCGGCAACCGGCGTGGGCGCCGCCAGCCGCTCCACCGCCGCCACCGCAATGGCGCCGACGCTGATCAGCAGCACCATCGCATTGGCCAGCGCGGCCAGAATGGTGCTGCGGCCCCAGCCATAGGTGCGCCGCGCCGAGGGCTGGCGCTGACCGAGCACGAAAGCCCCCCAGGCCAGCAACAGGCCGAGCACGTCACCGGCATTGTGGGCGGCATCGGCCAGCAGCGCCATCGAGTTGGCGGCAATGCCGAACACCACCTGGGCCGCCACCAGGCCGATGTTCAGCGTCGCCCCAACCGCGAAGGCGGTGCCGAAGCGCGCCGGCGCATGCCCGTGGTCTGCGTGGCCGTCGTCGTGGTGGTCATGGTCATGCGGCATGCGCCCAGCCTAGCCCGGCCGCGGCCGCGCCGCCCAGCACAACCACCAGCCAGGGCGGCACCTGCCAGAACACCAGCGCCAGAAACGCCACCAGCCCGAGGGCGAAATCGGCCCGCCCGGTGATCGCCGAGGTCCAGACCGGCGTGTACAGCGCCGCCAGCAACAGCCCCACCACGCTGGCGTTCACCCCCATCAGCGCCGACTGCACCCAGGCCCGCCGCCGCAGCCCGTCCCAGAACGGCAGCACGCCCACCAGCAGCAGAAAAGACGGCAGGTAAATCGCCGTCAGGCACAGCGCGGCCCCCGCCACGCCCGACGGCGCCGGCGCCATCGCAGCACCCAGGTAGGCGGCGAAGGAAAACAACGGACCCGGCAGCGCCTGGGCCGCGCCGTAGCCGGCCAGAAACGCATCCGGCGCGATCCACCCCGGCGGCACCACCGCCTGCTGCAGCAGCGGCAGCACCACATGACCACCGCCGAACACCAGCGACCCGGCACGGTAGAACCGGTCGAACAGCGCCAGCGCATGCGCCCCACTGGCCGATGCCAGCACCGGCAGCCCGGCGAGCAGGCCAAAAAACGCCGCCAGCGCCACCGCCCCCGTCCGCCGCCGCACGCCGGACAGCCGCAAGCCGCCCGGCGGAACAGCCGGCGCCGGCAGCGCCAGAAACCCGATCACCCCGCCCGCAACGATCGCGCCGACCTGCCCGGCCGCCGAGGGCGCGGACAGCGCGACGATCGCCCCGCCCACCGCCATGCTGGCCCGCAGCCGGTCCGGGCACAGGCTCCGCCCCATGCCCCACACCGCCTGTGCCACCACCGCGACGGCAACAATCTTCAGCCCGTGCAGCCAGGGCGCCTGCGCGACCGCGCCCGCCAGCGACACGCCAGTGGCAAACACCAGCATCAGCAGGGCCGAGGGCAGGGTGAATCCGAGCCAGGCGGCCAATCCGCCCGGCAAGCCCGCGCGCAGCATGCCGATCGCCATCGCCGTCTGGCTGCTCGCCGGGCCGGGCAGGAACTGACACAGGGCGACGATGTTGGCGTAGGTCGCCTCGTCCAGCCAGCGCCGGCGCTGCACAAGGTCGGCGCGGAAATAGCCGAGATGCGCCACCGGACCGCCGAAGCTGGTGCAACCCAGCCGCAGGAAGGCCGCCAGCACGTCGCGCAGCGTGCCGCGCGCGCCCGTCCGCTCCGCCGCCTCGGCCATTCCCCCTCCGTCGCGGCGCCGGCAAACGGGCTGCCCCAGCCGTCACCCCCTCTGTTATACGCCATCACCGGCCGTGCGCCATCAGCGGGCGGCACGCAGCGAACGAGGTTTGATCCGCATGACAGCACGTTACCTGGTCACCGGCGGGGCCGGCTATGTCGGCAGCCATCTGGTGGCGGCTCTGCTCGACCGCGGCCTGTCGGTCACCATCATCGACGATCTCTCCACCGGCCATCACGCCGGGGTGCTGCCAGGCGCGCGGCTGGTCGAGGGCGACCTTGCCGACCCGGCCGTGCTCGACGCGGTGCTGGCGGACGGCCCGTGGGAAGCGGTGTTTCATTTCGCCGCGCTGTCGCTGGTCGGCGACAGCATGCGCGAGCCGTTCCGCTACATCGCCAGCAATGTCGGCAATGGGGTGCGGCTGATCGAAGCCTGCGTGCGCCATCGCGTGCCGCGTTTCGTGCTGTCATCCACGGCGGCGCTGTTCGGCCTGCCCGAGCGCCTGCCGATCGACGAGGAAACCCGCATCGACCCGGGCTCGCCCTATGGCGAGAGCAAGGCGATGCTGGAGCGCACCCTGTTCTGGGCCGACCGCGTGCACGGGTTGCGCAGCGCCTGCCTGCGCTATTTCAACGCCGCCGGCGCCGACCCCGCGGGCCGGCTCGGCGAGAATCACAATCCCGAAACCCACCTGATCCCGCTGGTCATCGACGCCGCCCTCGGCCGCCGGCCCGACATTGCGGTGTTTGGCACCGACTGGCCGACGCCTGACGGCACCTGCATCCGCGACTATGTGCACGTGACCGATCTGGCGGACGCGCATTTGCGGGTGCTGCCGGTGCTCGACCATCGCAGCGCGGTTTACAATCTCGGCAACGGCCAGGGGCATTCGGTGCTGGAGGTGATCGAGGCGGTGCGGCGGGTCGGTGGCCGTCCGGTGCCGGTGCGCATGGCCGGGCGGCGGCCCGGCGATCCGGCGGTGCTGGTAGCGTCCAGCGCGCGCATCCAGCGCGAGACCGGCTGGCAGCCAAGCTTCGCGGCCATCGACGACATTGTGGCCACCGCCTTCGCCTGGCGGGAGGCGAACTTAAAGTAATGGGGTCAAGGGGGCCAGCGCCCCCTTGCGGGTCCAGGGCAGAGCCCTGGCCTTACCTTGTTTTTTTCTGTCGTCCCTCAGTTCGCAACACCGACAAGCTGCTCCTTGCCCGCCCTCCCATCCGCCAGACCGCCTCTTTGCGGATAAAGCCGGTAGCCGCCGTCCTCGTTCAGCAGCATGCGCATGCGGGTCGGGTCGGCCTCCAGCTTCTGGCGCAGCCGGTAGATATGGGTCTCGACCGTATGGGTCGTGGCGTTGGCGTGGTAGCCCCAGACCTGTTGCAGCAGTTCGGTGCGGGTCACCGGGCCGCCGGCGCGGTAGAGGTATTTCAGCACCGCGGCCTCTTTGCCGGTCAGTCGCACCCGGGTGCTGTCGGGCTCGATGAGCAGCCGGTCGCCGGGGCGAAAGCGGAACGCGCCGATCGCCAGTTCGGCGTCTTCGCTGATATCGTGCACGCGGATTTGCGCCCGCACGCGGGCCAGCAGTTCGGACACCCGGAACGGCTTGGTCACGTAATCATTCGCCCCGGAGTCGAGGCCGCGCACCACTTCGTTTTCGTCGTCCAGCCCGGTCAGCACGATGACCGGCACGCGGATCCCCTGGCGGCGCAGCCCGAGGCACAGGTCGCGGCCGTCGCCGTCCGGCAAAGCGAGGTCGAGGATGATCAGGTCGAAGCGGCGGCCGCCGCCGCTGATCGCGACCGCCGCCGCATCGGCCGCGCAGCCCACTTCAGTGACCAGGTAGCCTTCGGACGTGAGCGTGCGGCGCAGGGACATGCGCAGATCGGGATCGTCGTCGACCACCAGGATGTGCCGTTGCACGGTCATCGCTCAGGTATCTCCTGCGCCATTGGCTTGACTCCTGCGCCATTGGCTTGTGCCAGTCGCTGCAAGTGCTCGCGTCCCCCCATGATGCGGGTATTTGGTTGCGAACCGGTAAGCGCGATTGCGCGCCCCTTTTAGCGCAATTTCCCGCCCGGCGGAATTGTTTTGATGGTGCGGCAGCCTAGCGAATAATACCTATCGAAATCAGTTCTCAAACGGCGATCACGAAAGCGATCTGCCAACAGCGCAGGCGGTGGATTCAGCCCCAACTGCGGCGCCGCTGGCACGGTGCGAGGCGGTACCCGACGCCCCGGCCAGGCCGGATGGCCGGTTTCATGCTAGGCTTGCCCATGCAGCTTCCGCCCAGACGTATTTTCCTGCCCTTCGAATCCGGACCGTATCGCCCGCAGATGGGGCTGGTGGCACGCGATCCCTCCGCGCTGATCGACATCGACGCCGCCTATCCCGACCAGATCGCCCAGCGCCGCGCCCTGCTGGCCGAGCATCACGACGACGTGTTCGGCGCCGTGCCGGGGTCGCAGGCCGCACGGGAAGAGGTGCTGGCGCTGCTGTCGCAACTTCTGCCCACGCACTTCCCGGACTGGTTCGCGCGCACCGGGCAGCGATTGGACAACCATCTGACCGGCGAGACATGGGACCTTGCCGCACCCGGCATCGATCCGCTGGAGGCCGCCGGACGGCTGGTGCAGGAAGACCTTTGCGTCATCACCCAAGGCCCCGAAGGGCCGGTGCTCGCCGCCGCGGTGCTGTGCTTTCCGACGCGCTGGCGGCTGGCGGAGAAACTGGGCCGGCCGCTCGCGTCGGTGCACGCGCCGGTGCCGTTCTATGCCGAACGCCTCGCCGGCCCGGTCGATCGCCTGATGGCGGGGTTGCGGCCGGGGCGGGTGGTGGAGCGGCTGAACTGGTCGCTGCTGGACGACCCCGCTTTGTTTCAGCCCGGCGGCAAGCATCCCACCGGCACCGACAACCGCATCACCGCCGCCACTGCGGGCGAGGCGCTGTTCCTGCGCACCGAGCGCCAGACCCTGACGCCCCTGGCAGACGGGGCGGTGCTGTTCGCCATCGGCGTGCGGGTGCATCCGCTCGTGCACGCCTGCGCCGGCCCGGCCGAGGCCGCGCGCCTGGCTGGCGCGGTGCGCGCGCTGCCGGCGGAAATGCAGCGCTACAAAGACATTCTGCAATTCCGCGCCGCGCTGCTGGACTGGCTGGACGCACGGGCCGGCGGCTGACTCCGGCGCCGCCGGGCTCAGCCGGCGCGCATGGCGGCGACGAACAGCGTGACGTTGTGGCGGAACATCTTGAGGTAGGTATCGGCCGGCCCGCCCGGCGGGGACAGCGCGTCGGAATACACCGCCGGACCCAGCACCGCGCCGCTCTCGCGCGCAACCGTCCGCGCGAGGGCGGGATTGGTCATGGTCTCGACGAATACCGCGGTGATTTTCTCGGCGCGGATTTGCCGCACCAAAGCGGCGATGGCGGCAGCGGACGGCTCGGCGTCGGTGTCGATGCCCTGCACGCCGATGAACTCGATGCCGTAGCGGGCGCCGAAGTAAAAAAACGCATCATGGCTGGTCAGAATGCGCCGCCGCGCCGGCGGCACCTGGTCCACCTGCCGGGCGATCCAGGCATCGGTCTCGGCGATGCGGCGCACATAATCCGCGGCACGCGCCCGGATCGCCCCCGCCTGCTCCGGCGCCACACGCGCCAGACCCTCGGCGATGGCACGCACATACAGAATGCCGTTGCGCGGGTCCTGCCAGGCATGCGGATCGACGCCCGCGCCCAGGCGCCGCGGCGTCACCCCGGCGGCGGCGACCACCACCGGCGCCTGCGTGCCGGCGGACGGCAGCAGCCGGTCGAGCCAGCCCTCCAGCCCCAGCCCGTTGGTCACCACCAGCGCCGCCCCCCGGATCGCCATCAGGTCGGAGGGGCGGGGTTCGTAGACATGCGGGTCGCCATCCGGCGGCACCAGTGAACGCACGGCAACGCCAGGGCCGCCGACCTCGCGCGCCATGTCGGCGAGAATGGAGAACGAAGCCACCACCGGCAGCGCCGTCCCGGCCCGCGCCGGGGCGCCAACAAGGGCGGGACAGGCGAGCAGCAAAATGCGTCGTTG
Source organism: uncultured Alphaproteobacteria bacterium (assembly GCA_963714255.1). Lineage (GTDB taxonomy): Bacteria > Pseudomonadota > Alphaproteobacteria > Acetobacterales > Acetobacteraceae > Rhodovastum. The sequence continues at coordinate 132,572 of CAVQNU010000006.1, read as the reverse complement.
CATCGGTATCTCCGAGGGGAGGCATAAATGTTATAATATAACAGTTTGCGCCACAAGCTTGACGGCCCCGCCCCGGCATGGCGCAGTGAGGTGGTCCAGTTCGGCGCAGCCCGACGGGGGGAACGGCATGACCTACGCGGAATTCTGGCACCGCTACCTGCGCGCCCATGCGCGCCAGCCGACCCGTCTGCTGCATTACCTCGGCACCACCCTGGCGCTCGCCTGCCTCGCCGCCGCCGCGATCTTGCGCGACTGGCGCTGGCTGCCCGCCGCCCCGCTGCTCGGCTACGGCTTCGCCTGGACCGCGCACGGGCTGGTCGAAGGCAACCGGCCGGAAACCTTCGGCCACCCGGTCTGGTCGCTCGCCAGCGACCTGCGCATGCTGGCGCTGGCGGCCACGGGGCGCCTGGGGTCGCATCTGGCACAAGCCGGCCTGCCGGGCACCACACTCATCCGGGAATGACGCCATGAAGCCGCGCCTGCTCATCACCCGCCGCCTGCCGCCTGCCATCGAAGCCCGCGCCGTGCGCGACTACGACGCCATCCTGAACCAGGACGACACGCCACGCACCGCCGCCGCCGTGCTGGCCCTGTCAGCAGGCGCCGACGCCATTCTCTGCTGCCCGGCCGAGCGGCTGGACGCGGTCAGCATCGCCGCCCTGCCCGCCCGCCTGCGCGTGCTCGGCACATTCAGCGTCGGCACCGACCACATCGACCTCGCCGCCGCCCGCGCCCGCGGCCTCGCGGTGGTGAACACGCCCGACGTGCTGTCGGCGGCAACGGCGGAACTGTCCTTCCTGCTCATCCTCGCCGCCGCTCGCCGCGCCGGCGAGGGCGAACGGCTGGTGCGGTCCGGCCAATGGACCGGCTGGTGCCCGACCCAGCTTCTCGGCACCCAGGTCAGCGGCAAGCGGCTCGGCATTCTCGGCATGGGCCGGATCGGCCGGGAGCTGGCCCGCATGGCACGGGGCTTCGGCATGCAGGTGCATTACCGCAATGGGCGCCGCCTGCCGCCGGAGCTGGAAGCCGGCGCGATCTGGCACGACAGCGACGCCACGTTCCTCGCCGTCAGCGACGTGCTGTCGCTCAACGCCCCGGGCGGGCCGCTCACGCGGCATTGGCTGAACGCCGAGCGGATCGCCCTGCTGCCGCGTGGCGCGGTGGTGGCGAACGCCGCCCGCGGCACGCTGGTGGACGACGCAGCCCTGATCGCCGCCCTGCGCTCGGGCCAGGTAGCGGGTGCGGGGCTCAACGTCTACGACGGCGAGCCGGCGCTGCACCCGGACTACCGCACCCTGGAGAACGTGGTGTTGTTGCCGCATCTCGGCAGCGCCACCACGGAAACCCGCGAGGCGATGGGCAACACGGCACTGGACGGGATCGACGCGGTGCTGGCCGGACGGGTGCCTGCAAATATCGTGACATAACAAAAGCCAGCGCCGGCCCCGCCGGCTGGATGCCCCCGTTGGAGCCGGCAACGAAACAGGCGTTATGGCTTGGAAACTGGCGGACCCGCCTCGCGCTTCGGCAGTCCCGTGCTGCCGTCGAACGGCCAGATCTGCACATACCACCAGCCAAACGCCAAGCCGCCAACCCAGAGGGCCAGTTCAAGAACGGACGTCATTACGCACCCATTATTCTGGCCGCCACCCGGATCCGGGCTTCGCCCGGATCCGGGTGGCGGTTCATTGAAAGAGCGTAACCGCGATCAGGTGTCCAATCGCGGTTACTGTTCAGTCGAACCGGCATACACTTTTCCTGTGCATGCCTTCGATTTCCCATTCAGACCGCGCGTGTAAGTGGCGCCTGATAATCAGCCGCCAAACATGTACGGTACCAACGGGACAAGCGTAATCCCGATGGCTAGAAGAATAGGAGTCCATTCCCGCGCATTCAGGGAAGAAAACACTTCCGACATGTTACCCCTCCGTTTGATGTTTACCGTCTTTTTGACGTGTACCACGCTGGCTTTGTCGCCGTTGCGCGGTGATAGAATGAATGGGCAGGTTTTCGTTTTCTGCAAGATCACGTGGTCGTGATAACTCTGGAATTCTTTATGGTAACTTATATTGACACTGGACGACGTTACAAATTGACACACGCCGTCTTTGATCTGTTGCGCTTCCGACAACGGCAACACGCTCCCATCGCGGCCGGGATTTGTTGATCTTCACCAATGCCTCATGCCGAGGCTTCACCCCGCAATACAACGAGCAGCAACATTGCCGAGCTCGATGGCGGCGTTCTTCGGCTGGTTGTCCATCAGCGCAAGCCAGCCCGACGCCACCCCGGTGGCAACCGGCCGCGCCGCCCAGACCATCGGGTCGTGCGTGCTGGCAAAATCGCCGACGAAACGGGTCAGCGCGTCCTGCGACACGAACGGGCCATAGCCCATGTCGGCCCAGGACTCGTCGGCCCCCCGCGCCGCCCGGGGATGCGGATGCGCGCCGGCAACGGAGGGGGGGACGCGTTCATGGGGCGATCTCCGGACTGCAGGGAAGGAAGGCCAGGGCTCTGCCCTGGACCCGCCAAGGGGCAGTGGCCCCTTGGAACCCGCGACTTAAGCATTTGTTATGAGAGCGGGGTGAGGCGGTGACCCGGGTCACCGCCTCACCCCCCTCGTATCACACCTGTCTAAAAAGTAATGGGCTCCAAGGGCCTCTCGGCCCTTGGCGGGTCCAGGGCAGAGCCCTGGCCTTCCTTGCCTTCACTCCGCCGCCACCGCCCGCGCATTGAGCTTGCGCAGCGCCCGGTCAATCCACTGCGCCGTCAGCTTCTCCTGCAGCGAATTCTGCCGCAGCCGTTCATTCAGCGCCGGAAAGTCCACCCGGTCCAGCGGCTGGTCCTGATTGAAGCAGGAAAAAATCACCGTCCGTTCGCCGGTCTCCGGGTCGATCTGCGGCTGCAGGCACTGGGCGCAGACTTCCTTCATCATGCACTGCATCGGCGAGTTGATGCTGCCGATAGCGGTGTGCCCGGGCCGCAGATACGGCGCCAGCACGCCGCGCCGCGCCACCCCCACCGCCTGCATCATCCGGTCCGAGCCGATCACGATCAGATGCTCCGCCTCGTTCAGCGGTATCGGCTGCCCGTCCAGCCGCCCGGCGCCGTAGGCGGCGATCGCCTGCACGATATTGCCGACGAAGCTGCGGTCCTGCGGCCGGGTCGGCGTGAAGCCGGGCGCCTCGTCGCAGCACCACACGATCACATCGGCGGCGCGCTCGATCTCCTCCAGCTTGTAGCGGTCGCGCAACGCCTTGTAGCCGGCGAAGTAGATCACCTTCGACCCGGCCGCCCGCATCGCCGCCCCGATGGAGAACAGCACCGCATTGCCCAGCCCGCCGCCGATCAGCGCCACCGTAGTGTCGGCGTGGATATCGGTGGGCGTGCCGGTCGGCCCCATCAGCACCACAGGCTCGCCCACCGGCAGATGCGCGCACAGATCGGAACTGCCGCCCATCTCCAACGCAATGACCGACAAAAGCCCCCGTTCCTTGTCGGTCCAGGCGCCGGTCATCGCCAGCCCCTCCATCGCCAGCAGCGTGGTGCCGAGCCCCGGCTCGGCCAGGCGGGCGGCGTTCATTTCGTAGTTCTGCAGCCGGTAGAACTGGCCCGGACGGAAGGCGCGGGCGGCGGCGGGCGCGCGCAGCACCACTTCGACGATGTTCGGCGTCAGCCGGTTCACCGCGTGCACGCTGGCGGTCAGTTCGTCCCGGCAGCGGGCGATCAGGTCGCGGCCGGACACCGCCGACGGCGCGATCTGGGCCAGCACCCGGCTGACCAGCGGATAGCCCCGCTTGGCGCTGCCCATGGCCTTGACCACGTTGCCGAAGAAGCTCGGGTGCAGATCGCCGAAGAAGCTGATGAACCGGCCGCCGCCGTTGCGGTGCATCAGGATGTGGCTGTCATCCGGCTTGGCCAGCGAGCGCACCGGGGTGACGTTGTTGCCCTCGATGTCCACCGCCTGGAAGTATTTGCCGTCGAGCCGGATGCGGCCTTCCTTCATCGCGCTCGGCTCGCGCGCCAGCACGGTGTTGGGCTGGGTGCCGGCGGCCACCAGCACGGCGCGCGCCGGCAGCAGCACCTCGGTGCCATCGGCGCGGGTGCAGCGCAGCCCGGCGGCGTGGCCGAACCGGTCGACCTCCACGGCGACCGGGGCGAGCCCCTGGGCAAAGCGCACGCCCTCCTCCATCGCCTTCGCCACTTCCTCGTGGTTCAGCGTGTAGGACGGGCTTTCGGTCAGCTTGCGGCGATAGGCGACGGTGGCGCCGCCCCAGGAATCCAGCAACGCGGCCAGCAGCGGCAGCCGCCCCGCGGCGGCGGCGGCGGCACGCTCGGCGTGGATCGCCTCGGCGTGGGCGAGGAACTCGGCGGCGATGTCCGCCTCCTCCGCGCTCCAGGCCGCCCGCACCGCCGCCTCGCCGCGCTCGGCGACCAGGGTGCGATAGCGCAGGGCGAATTTCTCCACCTGGCGCACGTAGTACGCGAGGCTTTCGGTCGCCGTGTCGATGGCGGTCAGCCCGCCGCCGATCACCACCACCGGCAGCCGGATCTGCAAATTGGCGATGGAGGATGTCTTGGCGGCCCCGGTGAGCTGCAGCCCCATCAGGAAGTCGCTGGCCTGGCGCACGCCGCGGGCCAGCCCGTTCGGCATGTCGATGATGGTCGGCCGTCCGGCGCCCATGCACAGCGCCACATGGTCGAAACCGAACGCCCAGGCGTCATCGACCGACAGCGTCGCCCCGCCGCCGAAGCGCACGCCGCCGAAGGCGGCGAATTCGGCCCGCCGCTCCAGCAGGATGCGGATGAGCTTGAGGTAGTTCTTGTTCCACCGCACGGTGATGCCGTATTCGGCCACCCCGCCGAACCCGGCCATGACGCGGTCGTCGAGGTTCTCATACAGCGTCGCCACGTCGCGCACCGGCGCGCGCACATCGAAGCCGAGCGGCTCGATCTTCAGCCCGTCGATGGCCACCACGGTGTGACCGTCGTTCATCAAATGATGCGCGAGCGTAAAGCCGGCCGGGCCGAGGCCGACGATCAGCACTTTTCGCCCCGAGTCCGGCAGCGGCAGCGGCCGGCGGATATCCAGCGGATTCCACCGCGTGAGGAGAGAGAGAATTTCGAAGCCCCAGGGCAGGCCCAGCACGTCCTTGAGGATCGACGTCTCCGCCTGCGGAATATCGACCGGCTCCTGCTTCTGGTAGATGCAGGCCTTCATGCAGTCGTTGCAGATGCGGTGGCCGGTGGCCGCCATCATCGGGTTGTCGATGGCGATGGTGGCGAACGCGCCGACCACAAACCCCTGGGCGCGCAGCGAGTGCATTTCGCTGATCTTCACTTCCAGCGGGCAGCCGGCGAGCGTCACCCCGAAGGGCGATTTCTGGTAGCCGCCGGTTTTGCGGTCTTTCAGCCCGTGGCGGCAGGAATCCTTGCCCTGGCTGTGGCACCAGATGCAGTAGTTCATCTGGTCCAGCGCCTGCTGGCCGGTCATGCCGTGATCGGTCAGCGCGAACCCCTCGCGATGGCGCCAATCATGCTCGGGCAGGCACAGCATGGTCACGCCGTTGCGCTCGACCGTCTGCACCGGCACCAGGCGCTGTGGATCGACTTTCTGCGGCACCCGGAACAGCGTGCCGCCTGCATGGTCGGCGCGGCCCTGCGGGGTCAGCGTGGCCCAGGCGGCATAGCGCAGGGCGAGGTCGAGCTGCGGCGCGCGTTCGTTGCGCTCCCACGAATCGACATGGGTGGCGAAGCTCACCTCCGTGAACGGCACGGTCATTTCGGCTTCCAGCGCCGCGCGCAGGGCCGGCCCGTCGAAGCCGGACGGGTCGGGATATTTCTTCACCGCCTGGCGCTGCACGAACAGGCGCTTGCAGGCATGCACCGGGTCGAGCTGGCGGGTGCGCGCCGCCAGCGCATCCAGCGCCTCGCCCAGGCCGAACAACTCGGAGACAAAGCTTTCCAGCACCGGCCCGGCCGCCATGATGAGCTGGCTTTCGGCCAGCGGTTCCAGCGCATCGGGGGCGGCGCGGGCGGCCAGCAGGCGCACATGCAGTTCGGCATCATGCAAGGCGAGGTGATCGAGGAAGCGTTTATCGAGCGCGACCAGGCCGTCTCGCGTGCCGAGTGTGGCGAAATCGGTGCCGAAGCCCAGGCTTGTGTCCATGCGATAGTCGCTCCTCGGATGCGGGCGCGGCGGTCAGACCAGCCGGCGAAGGAGGGAGAGGAAGCTGGCCCGCCGGGCTGCGTCCAGCGGGGCGGGCGGCGCGTCGGTGATGCGGCTGGCGCATGGCATCGTGGGCGCGGCGCTGGCGGGCCGGGATGGCGCGCGGATGCGGCGCGTTTCATACGCGCCCGGCCTGCACATATTTATATTGGACGTGTTCGCCCGCATCGCGGTCCCGTGATCCATCCCGCCCCGGTATTACGGCCGCGGCCGGATGCTTGCAAATGATCTCGGCGCCCGTCCCGGGCAAACGGGCGCCCGGCGACCCGCCGGGATCAGTCCTCGCCGGGGCGGGCGTGCCGGGGGGACTTCATCCTTTCGGACGGACCGGCGGGCGACTCGCCGGCGTTGGTTTGGGCGGCCAAGCGGGCTCGCGGCAGCAGGAAGCAGGCCAGGGCGCGGCGGCGGAAATCGTTATGGAACATAACATTCCCTCCGGCTCCGCAGACCGGAACCGTAACCGCCGGGCACGGCCCGCCGCACGGCACGCAGCGGCGAACCCGTCCGGGCCGGACCCTGTGTCCGGCCCGGACGGGCACGATCAGTTGGTCTTGGGGGTCACGGCGGCACTGGCGGGCGGGGTCGCCTCTGTCGTCGCTGCATGGCTGCCAACCTTCCCGGTCATGGCAGCCGGCTTGGTCGCCGGCTTGCCGGCATCCGTCTTGGCCGGCGCGGGAACGACAGGCTGGACCTGGGCCCGTGCGGGCAAGCAGACGGCGCCAGCCAGCAGGGCGGCGAGCGCGAGGCGGCTGAGGGTTTTCATCGCTGGTGTCTCCTTCGGTCCGGCATCATCGCCGGGCCTGACAGCAGACCACCGCACGCAAGCGGCGCCCGCCGGGCGGGATGAAGGCGGCGCCGCGGCAGCATATGACAAAACGGAAAGGGCGCCCGGCCGAAGCCGGACGCCCCCCTGGTGCCCGCAACGGCAAGCGGCGTCAGTGCGAGGACGCGCCCTCCGCCCCGATGCCGGTCTGGCTGCGGATATACTGCGCCTCGAAGGCCGCCCGCTCGCCGCGCGCGCGCTTGCTCCGGTCAAGGACAGAAAATAGCCAGACGCCGATGAAGGCAGTCGGCATGGAGAACAAGGCCGGTGCGTTATACGGGAACAGCGCCGACCCGGCCGGGTGGCCGAGCACCACCACCCAGATCGACGGGCTCAGCACGGTCAGCACCACCGCGCTGATCAGCCCCAGCCAGCCGCCGATTACCGCGCCCGTGGTGGTCATGCCGCGCCAGTACATCGACAGGATCAGCACCGGGAAATTGGCGCTGGCGGCGATGGCAAAGGCGAGACCCACCATGAAGGCGATATTCTGCTTCTCGAAGGCGATGCCGAGCACGATGGCAACCACGCCGAGCAGCAACGTGGTGATCTTGGAAACCCGCAACTCCTCGCGCTCATTCACCCGGCCGCGCCGCCACACGCTGGCATAGAGGTCGTGGCTGACCGCCGAGGCGCCGGCCAGCGTCAGCCCCGACACCACCGCGAGGATGGTCGCAAACGCCACCGCCGAGATGAAGCCGAGCAGCAGGTCGCCGCCCACCGCCTGGGCCAGCCACACCGCGGCCATGTTGGCGCCGCCGCGCAGCCCCGAGCCCACCGGGCCGGTCAGGTAGTCCGGGTTCTGCGAGACCAGGGTGATCGCGCCGAAGCCGATGATGAAGGTCAGGATGTAGAAATAGCCGATGAACGTGGTCGCCCAGAACACCGACTTGCGGGCCTGTTTGGCGTCGGCCACGGTGAAGAAGCGCATCAGGATATGCGGCAGCCCGGCGGTGCCGAACATCAGCGCCAGGCCCAGCGAAATCGCCTCGACCGGGTTCGCCACGATCTTGCCCGGCAGCATGATGGCGTCGTGACTCGGGTGGACCTCGACCGCCTTCGCGAACAGCGCCGTCGGATCGAAGCCGAACTGCAGCAGCACCAGCACCGCGATCAGCGTGGCCCCGCTCAGCAGCAGCCCGGCCTTGATGATCTGCACCCAGGTGGTGGCCAACATACCGCCGAAGGTCACGTACAGAACCATCAGCACGCCGACCAGCACCACCGCGACGTTATAGTCCAGCCCGAACAGCAGCTTGATCAACTGCCCTGCGCCGACCATCTGGGCGATCAGGTAGAACGCCACCACCACCAGCGTGCCCGACGCGGCGAGGCTGCGCAGCGGCGTCTGCGCCAGCCGGTAGCTCACCACGTCGGCGAAGGTGAACTTGCCGAGGTTGCGCAGCCGCTCGGCCATGAGCGTGACGATGATCGGCCAGCCGACCAGAAAGCCGATGGAGTAGATCAGCCCGTCATAGCCGCTGGCATAGACCAGCGCCGAAATGCCGAGAAACGAGGCCGCCGACATATAGTCTCCGGCGATCGCCAGACCGTTCTGAAACCCGGTGATGCCACCGCCGGCGGCATAGAAATCCGCCGTCGTGCGGGTGCGCTTGGCCGCCCAGTAGGTGATGAACAGCGTGACCAGAACAAAACCCACGAACATCCCGATGGCGGTGAAATTCGTCGCCTGCTGCGGCACCTGCCCGAGATCCGGCCCGGCCGCCAGCGCCGGCCCGGCCGCCAGAACAGACAGCGCCGCCAGTGGCAGCGCGCGGCCCGTACGGCACGGCATCATCGTGCGTCCTCCACGATCTCGCGGGTGAGCTGTTCGTATTCGCCATTGGCGCGATGGACGTACCAGCCGGTGATGAGGATGGCCGACAGGATCACGCCGATGCCGATCGGGAAGCCGAGCGTGGTCACCGCGCCGACCTTGATGGCCAGAAACGGCTTCTGGTAGGCAACCGCGTAAATAAAGCCGCCGTAAATCACCAGCATGAGGATGGCGAGCTGCCGGCTGAAAAGACTCCGCTTGCGTTCCAGTTCGGCGAATTTGGGGTTGTTCCTGACCCTGCTGACGAGGTCCGTGTTCATCACGTTCTCCCATTTTCCGTGACCGCGATTCCGGCCCGGCGTTTCGACTCGCCGCCCCTCGCTCTTCGCAAAGCGCAACAGTCTGGCGCTCTATCCCTGATGCATGGCAGGATTGCAAGGTTCGACTTTCGGACTGGCGGGTCCGGGCGTGGAGGAAGGAAGGCCAGGGCTCTGCCCTGGCCTTCCTTCCTCCCCCCCGGTTGCCCCACGCCAACCGACCACGTAATTTACCCGAACCAACCAATCCCAGGCGCTCCGGCGCCGGGCAAACACGCAAGACGCTTCACCCGGAGGGTCCCCCTCCGGCCAACGAAACGCAGGCAGGGAGACCCAGGACGTGACCTTTGCACGCCGTCCGGCAACGGATCGCCCGCCCGGCCGGGCCGAACGCAATGGCCGCGCGCCGCCGTCCAGCGCCAGCGTCTGAGCTGCGCCGACCGGAAACGCCGGGGTGCCCCCGACGTTTCGCCTCCCCAGTTTCAATACCGAACTGGTCGCACCCCAGGAGCCGACGAATGCCCGACACAATCCCCCCGTCCCGCTACGCCGACACCATCGCCGCCTGGCGCCGCGATCCCGAGGCATTCTGGGCCGAGGCCGCAAGCGGCATCGACTGGGTCCGCCCGCCCGAACGCATCTTCGACCCCACCATGGGGCCCTACGGCCAATGGTTCCCCGGCGCCGAGCTGAACACCTGCTATAATGCGCTCGATCGCCATGTGCAGGCCGGGCGCGGCGAGCAGAACGCGCTGATCTGGGACAGCCCGATGACCGGGCGGATCGAGCGCTTCACCTACAGCGAGTTGCGCGACCGCACCGCCCGCGTGGCCGGCGCGCTGGCCGCCCTCGGGGTGCAGCGCGGCGACCGGGTGGTCATCTACATGCCGATGATCCCGGAAGCCGCCATCACCATGCTGGCCTGCGCCCGCCTGGGCGCCATCCATTCCGTGGTGTTCGGCGGCTTCGCCGCGGCGGAGCTCGCCAAACGCATCGAAGATGCCACCCCGCGGGTGATCGTCTCGGCCTCCTGCGGCCTGGAGCCGGGCCGGGTGGTGATCTACAAGCCGCTGCTGGATGCCGCCATCGCCTTCTCGGCGCACAAACCGCAATCCACCCTGATCCTGCAGCGCCCGCAGGCGGTCGCCACCCTCATCCCCGGCCGCGACCACGATTTCGCCGCCGCCGAGGCCGCCGCCACCCCGCATGCCCCGGTCACGGTCGCGGCCACCGACCCGCTCTATATCCTTTATACCTCGGGCACGACCGGCAAGCCCAAGGGCGTGGTGCGCGACAATGGCGGCCACGCGGTGGCGCTGCATTACACCATGAGCGCGCTCTATGGCATGCAGGCCGGCGACGTGTACTGGGCGGCCTCCGACGTGGGCTGGGTGGTCGGCCATTCCTACATCGTCTACGCACCGCTGCTGGCCGGCTGCACCACCATCATGTACGAGGGCAAACCCGTCGGCACGCCGGACGCCGGCGCCTTCTGGCGGGTCTGCGCCCAGCATGGCGTGCGCGCCCTGTTCACCGCCCCGACCGCGCTGCGCGCCATCCGCCAGCAAGACCCGGAGGCTCTGCAGCTCGCCAATTACGATCTGTCGAAACTGGAAACGCTGTTCCTGGCCGGCGAACGCTGCGACCCGCCCACCGCCGTCTGGGCCGCCGAGAAAATGCGCATTCCGGTGGTGGACCATTACTGGCAGACCGAAACCGGCTGGGCGATCACCGCCGGCTTCAAGGGGCTCGGCCTGTTCCCGTTCAAGCCGGGCTCCGGCGGGCGGCCCTCGCCGGGCTACGACGTGCAGGCACTGGACGATGACGGCCACGTGCTGCCGGCGGGCGAGGCCGGCAACCTCTGCGTGCGCCTGCCGATGCCGCCCGGCTGCGCGCCGACGCTGTGGCAGAACGAGGAAGGCTACCGCACCTCGTACCTCGCCGATTTCCCCGGCTGGTACCGCACCGGCGACGCCGGCATCATCGATGCGGACGGCGACGTGTGGGTCATGGGCCGCACCGACGACATCATCAACGTCGCCGGCCACCGGCTGTCCACCGGTTCGATGGAGGAAGTGCTGGCCTCGCACAAGGACGTGGCCGAGTGCGCCGTGATCGGCGCCAAGGACGAGCTGAAGGGCCAGGTGCCGCTCGGGCTGGTGGTGCTGAAGGCCGGGGTGAACCGGGCGCCGGAGGAGGTGACGAAGGAGCTGGTGGCGCTGGTGCGCGAACGCATCGGCCCGGTGGCGGCGTTCCGCGAGGCACGCATCGTCGCACGGCTGCCGAAAACCCGCAGCGGCAAAATCCTGCGCGGCAGCATCCGGCGCATCGCCGACGGCGAGGCGACGGTGGCGCCGGCAACCATCGACGATCCGGCGATCCTGGATGAGATCGGCTTGGTGCTGGCGGGGCGGCGGGGATAAGCAAGTAAAGGCCAGGGCTCTGCCCTGGACCCGGCAGGGGCCGGAAGGCCCCTGCACCCCGCTACTTTTCTCCGGAACATCTGCGGGAGGTTCCTATGGTGGACACGACGGTCTATTTTGCGACGAACCGTACGCCTGATGCCACCGCGCCTGGTGGCTATGGCGCCGGCATCGTCGATCCGGCCGATCCGGGCCAGGTGCTCTACGCCGTCGTCCCGGTAACCGGGATCGACCTGTCCGACGAAACCAGCGGCACAATCGGCGAGATCACCGCACAGACGCAGGGAAACTTCGCCGAGACGGTGCAGGCCGAAATCGCGACGACAGGCAAGAACCTGCTCGTCTTCATCCACGGATTCGACAACAGCTTCGCGGACGCGATCAAACGCGCCGCCTTCAATCGCGAATGGTTTGCCGCCTCCAGAATAGCGGACGCCGATACGACCGTGCTGGCCTTCACCTGGCCCTCCGGCGGCACGTTGTTCGCAAGCCTGCCCAACCCGCCGGATGCCGCCTATCTCGCTGACCAGGCGCAGGCAGGGAAATCCTGCGTGCACCTGGCGGCCTTCCTGCGCAATACGCTGGCGCTGGTGGCACAGGTGCACCGGCCCGGCAAACGCGCCTTCCTGCTGGCGCACAGCATGGGCAACCACGCGCTGTCCTGCGCGGTCGCCAGTTACTTCGCGGCAAACCCCGCCGATGTGCCGGTCCGGTTCGACGAAGCGATCCTGGCGGCGGCCGACGAGGTCAACACCACGCTGCAAAACCCCGGCACCGCCATGTACGAACTGCGCGACCTGGCCGGCCGGATCTCGGCCTATTCCAGCCTGCGCGACGTGGCGATGGACCTCAGCATGGCGGTCAACGGCAATATCCGGCTGGGCTACACCGGGCCGGCCGGCAAAGCGAACCAGGCGGTTTATCCGCCGTCGCAATTCCGCTCGGTCGATTGCACCGCGGTGTTCGACTTTCCCGGCCTGATCCCGCCCGACGCGACCCATCAGTATTATCGCCGCTCGAAAACCGTGCGCGCCGACATCGCCAGGCTGATGGGCAACCTGCCGGTCGCTGCCGGCGTGTCCTCGCTGTCGACGCTGCCGCTGGTCGGCTGAGCCTGCGCTCACCCGATCTGCAGGTTCTGCACCGCGCTCTCCAACTCCGGAAAGCTCGGCATATGCTGGGTCGGCGCCATCTTGCGGCCGTTCTCCACGCTCACCTGCGGCGCATTGCCTTGCAGATGCGCCACCAGAACGGCGCGGATCACCTCGAAATACTGGCTCTCCTCCTCCACCACGCCCTGCATGCGGGTCGCACACGGGCCGGCGATGCCATAGGCCAGCAGCACGCCCAGGAACGTGCCCACCAGCGCGCTGCCGATCATCGCCCCCAGCACCGCCGGCGGCTCGGCGATGTGCGACATGGTCTTCACCACCCCCAGCACCGCGGCAACGATGCCCAGCGCCGGCAACGCATCGGCAATGGTCTGCATGGCGTGCGCCGGATGCAGCTCCTCGTTCCGCATTTTCTTCAGCTCGCGCCCCATCAGATCCTCGATCTGGTGCGGGTCGTCGGCGTTCATGCCCACCATGCGCAGATAGTCGCAGATCATGCCGCTGGCATGATGGTTGGCCAGGATCGCCGGGAACTTCTTGAACGCCGGGCTGTCCTCCGGCTTTTCGATATGCGGCTCCAGCGCCATCGCGCCTTTGGTGCTGGCCAGGCGGGCGAAGAAGAACAGCAGGCTCAGCAGGTCGATATAGTCGGATTTCTTGTAGGCCGCGCCCTTGAGCATCTTCACCAACGCGCCGAGCGTGTGCTTCACGTCGTGGATGCTGTTGGCCATGATGAAAGTGCCGAGCGCCGCCCCGCCGATGGTCAGCATTTCGAACGGCAGCGCTTCCACCAGCACCCCGATGGCGCCGCCCGACGCAACATAGCTGCCGAACACGCAGAGAAGCAGGAAGACCAATCCGCCAATCGTGAGCATGCCCGGCGCTCAGGGCTTTTGCGCGGCCCGCAGCACCACGATGGCGATGCGCCGGTTGGCCGCGGCCAGCGGATCGGCCGGCAGCAGCGGATCGCGATCGGCATTGCCGGTGACGCTGCGGATGCGGCTCTCCTGCAGCCCCGCCTCGATCAGCAGCCGGCGGGTGGCGTTGGCACGCTCGGCCGACAGCTCCCAGTTCGACTTGTCGCCGCTGGCATAGGGCGCGGCATCGGTATGGCCGGAAATCGAAATCGCTTCCGGCAGCTTCGCCAGCACCGGCCCGACTTTCTGCAGCAGCATGCGGGCGCGCTCCTGCAGCACCGCCGAGCCGGTGGCGAACATCGGCCGGCGTTCTTCGTCAAGGATCTGAATGCGCAGCCCTTCCGGCGTCAGATCGATGGCGAGCTGGCGGCCGAGGTCGGCCAGTTGCGGATCGCCCTGCACCGCCGCGCGGAGCTGCGACGCGGCCTGCTCGAAGGCCGCATGCTCCTGCCGCTCCTGCTCGGCGCGCAGCATCTCGGCGACCTGCGCCTGCGACTGCGGCGCTGCCGCTGCTTCCATCGCCGCACCGCCGCCCGGTGCGCGGGCACCCGCTTGCGGCCCGGCGGTCGCCGCGTTGCCGCTGGCGGTGCCGTGCTCCAGGCCGAAATTGCGCACGCTGTTCGGGCTGAGCTTCTGCTCGGAGGTCTCGGCGTCCTCCTCGTCCGGGTCGGGCGGCGCCACGGCGTTCGCCGGCGTAATGGTCATGGCGCCGCGGTCGGACACCAGCGATCCCTGGTCGTACGGCGTGCGGCCGCCGAACGGCGCGCCGCTGCCCGAGGCGGCGCGGCCGAGCGTGGCGTTCGGCGAGAAATAATCGGCGATGCCGCGCCGCTGCGCCTCGGTGGTGGCGTTCAGCAGCCACATCAGCAGAAAAAACGCCATCATGGCGGTGACGAAGTTGGCGTAGGCCACTTTCCACGCGCCGCCGTGATGCCCGGCGGCCGCCACCTCCTCGCGCTTTATTACGATCAGCGCCGCCTTGTCGCCTGACCGCCGCTTGCCGCTCATGCCCGACCACCGTGCGAAACCGGCGGCCATCCTGCGTCCGCGCGGTTAAGGAGCCCTTATCCGCGGCACCTTCGGGCCGGCAGGATCACATCTTAGCCGCCGTACTCCAGGATCAGGCCGAGATACGGCTCCACAAGCGCCGTCATGCCCGGCAGGACGAGGGTGGTGGCGTTCATCTGCCCGACGATGGCCGGGCCCGCGATGCGGTTGCCCGCGTCCAGGCGTTCGCGGTCATAGACCGGGCAGGTCACCCAGCCGCCGCCCTCGGGCAGCCACACCGCCCGGCTGCCCGTGCGCGCGGGCGTGGCGTCCGCACCGGCATCGGGGCGCGCCTGAAACCGTGGTTTGGGCACCACTCCGGCGGCCTCGACGCGGAAGCTGATGGCTTCCACCGCCCCGGCCTCGCCGGCGCCCCCAAACATGCGCTGATGCGCGGCGGCAAAACCCCCGGCCAGCGCCTCCAGCATCGCCGCGGTCACCGGTCCGTCCGGCAGCGGCACCGCCAGCACGCGGTCCTGGCCGGCATAGCGCATGTGGACGCAACGGCCGACGCTGCGCGACATGGCTGGTATCTTTTCGGCCGAGAACCACATGGCGGCGCGGTGGCGCAGCAGTCCGAACGTCTCGGCGATCGCCGGCAGCGCGCCGGCATGCAGCCCGGTCACCCAGTCGGTGGCGAAGCTGGCATGCAGGTCGGTCAGCAGCTTGCCGACGGCGCCCAGCACGCCGGCGTGGCGCGGCACCAGTACGCGGGGGATCTCCAGCGCGCGCGCCAGCCGCGCCGCATGCAGCGGCCCGGCACCGCCGAAGGCCACCAGCGTGCCGGCCCGCGGATCGTCGCCGCGCAACGCCGAGGCCTCCCGGATCGCCTCGGCCAAGGTGGCGGTGAGCGCGGACACGATGGCCTGCGCGGCGGCCAGCTTGTCCATGCCGAGCGTACCTGCCAGCGCCCCGACCGCCACCTGGGCCAAATCCTGGCGCACCGGCGAGCCCCCGCCCGCCAGCGCGTCCAGGGTCAGCGTCTGCAGCACCAGGTTGGCGTCGGTCACCGTCGGCCCGGTATCGCCTTCCCCGTTGCCGGGCGGCCCGAGCGTCAGCGCCGGCCCGGGCTGGACCCGCGCGACCGACTCGCCGCCCACGGCCACATCCACGATGTCCGGCGCCGTACCGGTTTGCAGCAGCGCGATGTGGGCGCAACGGCCGCCCAGGTCGAACGTGATCAGATCTGTCTCGAACCCGGCCAGCCCCGCCGCCGCCTGCGCGGCCAGCGCGGCGGCGGGGGCGCCGGCCGGCAGCATGCGCAAGGGCAGCCGCGGCGTGGCATCGTCCGCGCCGTCGCCGGTCCGTTCGATCGCCTCCTCGATGCACCGGGCGATACCGCGCGCCGGATCGTCCGGCGTGGACGGCGCCTTCCAGACCCCGATCCGGCCGGTCGCGTCGTCGAACAGACAAACATCCGTGAAGGTGGCGCCGGAATCCACGCCGATTCGCCAGGCCATCGGTTTTTTCCCTACCCTGACCCGGCTCCGCCTGGGCAACAGACGATTGGGCCGGGCATGCAAGACTGCCAGATTTCCCCTCCGCCGCACAGCCCGCCGGGTAAGGAAGGAAGGCCAGGGCTCTGCCCTGGCCTTCCTTCCTTGACCCTCCCCCCACCCGCCCAACGCTTCCCGCATGTTCGGACGCTATGCGATCTTGCGGTCGCTCGAAGCAATCCGGCGGATCTTCGCCACCGGCGCGCCGATGGCGCTGGCCGGGCTGTGGGAGGGCTGGCGCGGCCCCGACGGCACGGTGCTGCGCAGTTTCACCGTGCTGGCCACCCGCTCCTGCAAGGCGTTGCGTACCCTGCACGACCGCATGCCGGTGATTTTGGTGCCGCCGGACTGGCCGCTCCGGCTTGGCGAGGGCTTCGCGGGGCTGCTGCGCCCTTCCGCGGCTGGGTTCCGGGTCTGGCCGGTCTCCACCCATGTCAACGACGTGCGCAACGACGGCGCGCATCTGCTCGACCTGTCGCCCTCTCTTGTCTGATTGCCGCTATGGCCGCCGCATTGCGGCCGTGCCGGGGATCGGCCGGTCTTGCGCTGGCGGCATGCCGGCGGTAGTTTCGTTTGTTTACAAAAACGGAGTGCAGACCATGGAAGCTTTTGTACGGCATTTGATGCAGGACACCTGGGGCAAGGCGCTGGTCGGCGTTGTCGCCGCCGTCGTGTTCAGCGCCATCTACTGGCATTTCGCCCCGGCAGGGCACGGTGCCATGGTGGTCTATGTCCTGGCGTTGGTGGCCGGTGGCTACAAGTTCTACACGCTGGAAAACCCGGCCTGACGCCAGGCAGGTCCCGCTCAGGCTGGCGCCGCGCCGGGCCTCGCGGCGCCAGATGATCCGGCCGGGCTGAGGCGATCCCTCAGCCCGGCCGGGGTCAGTCCGCCGGCACGCAGGTCGCGCAATGTCGCCGCGCGGTCGCGCTTGGCCAACCGCCGGCCGGCGGCGTCGGTCAGCAGGGCGTGGTGCGCATAGCGCGGCGCCGGCCAGCCCATCAGCGCCTGCAGCAGCCGGTGCAGATCGGTCGCCGGCTTCAGGTCGGCGCCGCGGGTTACCAGCGTGACCCCTTGGCACGCGTCGTCATGCGTCACGCAGAGATGATAGCTGCACGGCGCGTCCTTGCGCGCCAGCACCGCATCGCCGAAGCGCGCCGGATCGCACGCCACAAGCCCCTCGCCCTCCTCCTCATAATACAGCGGTCCGGGCACCAGCAGACGCGCCCGCGCCATGTCCAGCCGCAGCGCGTGCGCCTCGCCGGCCGCCAGCCGGGCTGCCCGCACCGCCTCCGGCAGCCTCCGGCAGGTGCCCGGATAGAGCGGCCCGCCATCGGGTCCGTGCGGTGCCGCCGCCGACTCCGCCGCCTCGCGCGCGATGTCCGCCCGCGTGCAGAAGCACGGATAGACCAGCCCGCGCACCGCCAGCGCGTCCAGCACGACGCGATAGTCGGCGAAATGCGCCGACTGCACCCGCACCGCGCCGTGCCAGTCCAGCCCCAGCCAGGCCAGATCCTCCAGGATCGCGGCAGCGAAGTGCGGCCGGCAGCGGCCGGGGTCGATATCCTCCAGCCTCAGCAGGAACCGCCCGCCCGCCGCGCGCGCCCGCCGCCAGGCAGTCAGCGCCGAGAACGCGTGGCCGAGATGCAGATAACCGGTCGGGCTGGGGGCGAAGCGGGTGACGACCTCCATGCTATCCCCATTATACAGCGCCACACCGCGACCAGGGAGCACAGGCGATGCTGGACGGACCACGCTGGGGACCACGGCAAGGACGGGCGGAGCAACTGGTCGTGCTGTGCCACGGCGTCGGCGCCGATGGCCACGACCTGATCGACCTCGCCCCCGCCTGGGCGGCGGCGCTGCCGCAAGCTTGCTTCGTCGCCCCCGATGCGCCCGAGCCGTACGATTCGGGCCCGATGGGACGGCAATGGTTCCCGCTCTGGGACCGCACGCCGGAGAAACTGGCCGTCGGCGCCGATGCGGCGGCAACCCTGCTCGGCGCCTTCGTCGATGCCGAGCTGGCCCGCCTCGGCCTGCAAGCCGGCGCCTATGCGCTGATGGGCTTCAGCCAGGGCGCGATGACGGTGCTGCATGCCGGCCCGCGCCGGGCGGTGCCGCCGCGCGCCCTGCTGGCTTTCTCCGGCGCCCTGCTCGCCCCCGAGCGGCTGGCGGAAACCGTCGCCCGCCCGCCCGTCCTGCTGGTGCACGGCGAGGCCGACGCGGTCGTGCCGGCCGCCCGCTCGCGCGCCGCGGCGCAGGCGCTGCACGATGCCGGCTTCGCAGTCGAAACAATGTTCTCCCCGCGGCTTGGCCACGGCATCGACGAGTCCGGCCTGTCCGCCGGCGCATTGTTCCTGCAGCGCGCCTTCGCCACATGACAGCGGCGCGAAACCTGCCGCGCCCGGCTTGCGGCGGGGCGGCGGCGATGCGATAAGTCCTTCGTATACACGGCGGCGCACAATATCTGGCGGGTCGTTCGGGTGAGCTTCCCCCAGCACTAGGGCGCCGCGCCACGCGGAGCTTGTTTTGCCCGACGGCGGACAACATTTTCCTGCGCTTGTCCTGAACGCGGACTTCCGCCCGCTGTCATATTTTCCCTTGTCCGTCTGGTCCTGGCAGGATGCCGTCAAGGCAGTGTTCCTCGACCGCGTGAGCGTGCTGAGCGAATACGACGCCGAGGTCCATTCGCCCAGCATCACCATGCGCCTGCCCAGCGTGATCGCGCTGAAAGATTATATTCCCGCCGCCCGCCGCCCGGCCTTCACCCGGTTCAACGTGTTCCTGCGCGACGCCTTCGCCTGCCAATACTGCGGCCACCGCCAGCCCACGCCGGAGCTGACCTTCGATCACGTCATCCCGCGCTGCCGGGGCGGACGCACCACCTGGGAAAACGTGGTCACCGCCTGCGGCCCGTGCAACCTGCGCAAAGGCAGCCGGCTGCCGCGCGAATGCCAGATGTTTCCCCGCAGCGCGCCGCGCCAGCCCTCCACCTGGGAACTGCAAGAGAACGGCCGCGCCTTCCCGCCAAACTACCTGCATGTCAGCTGGCGCGACTTTCTCTATTGGGACAGCGAGCTGGAAAGCTGATCCGCGGCGGGCGCCAGCTCAGCCGCCAAGCGCCAGCCGGACCAGCAGCCAGATACAAACCCACAAACCGGCCGACAGCCCGCCGATCAACGGCACCGTCAGAAACCGCGGCAACCGGTCCCGCGCACCGGTCTGCGATGCGTCCGTCATGGGCGCCTCGGCGCCCGCCCCCCCAGCATACGCCATTTGCTGCCCCCGCCCTTTCCGCCACCGCACCGGATCCGTCTCGAACTTGAAAGTGACCATGGGTTGGGTTAAGCGATCGTCACCGGCGCATGTGTCACGGAAGCTGCATCGAACCGTCACTGTCTCGCCTTCGCTGCCGGTTAGGAAGCGTCCTTTCACGGTCGCCGTGGCGGCGGACCGTACGATACGGCAACGGAGACGGTTATGAACGACGGCGGGCAGGGCGTTTTGGGTCACATCGATTTCACCCCCACCGATACGCCGCCGCAACCGGCCCGTCACACCACCCCGTCCGCCCGCCGCGTCGCCAATCCGTTGCTGTTCCTGCGCAGCTGGCTCGCCCATCCCCTGCGCATGGGCTCGGTGATCCCGTCCTCGGATGCGCTGAACCGGCTCCTGCTGCGCCACGCATGGCCCGATCCCGGCCGCGCCGTGCTGGAACTCGGCGCCGGCACCGGCGTGCTGGCGCGCGCATTCGTCGCCGCCGGGCTGAGCCCGGAACGGCTGATCCTGTGCGAAATCGATCCGGCGCTCGCCGAACACCTGCGCGAGCAATTCCCGACCGCAACCGTCATCGAAGGCGACGCCCGCGAACTGCCCTCGCGGATCCCCGAGCACTGGCAGGGCCGCATCGGCAGCGTGGTGTGCGGCATCCCGCTGGTGCTGCTGCCCGATGTCCAGCAACGCAGCTTCATCGACGTGATCGCCGCGGTCGCGCCGGGGCGCGGCTTCCTGCACTACAGCTATTGCGTCACTTCGCCGCTGCCATACCGCCGGCACGGGCTGACCGCCAAGCGTGAGGCCTGGACACCATTGAATCTGCCGCCGGCCAGCGTTTGGCGGTATCAGGCTGTACGGTAGACGCCGGGGCGCTGCCCCGGACCCCACCAGGGGGCTTTGCCCCCTGGACCCCTCCCAGGGGCTTGGCCCCTGGACCCCGCTATAGCGGCGCCAGGTTGGCTACGAACCGTTCGGCGCAGGCCTGCCAGGAATACAGTTCCGCATGCGCGCGGCACGCCGCCCGGTCGGCCTGCAACGCGCGCAGGCAGGCGGCGCGCAAATCATTGTCGAGCGCGCCGATATTTGCCGCACCTTCCAGCACATCCACCGGCCCGGTCACCGGGAAAGCGGCCACCGGCGTGCCACAGGCCAGTGCCTCCAGCAGCACCAGGCCGAACGTGTCGGTGAGCGAGGGGAATACGAAGACATCCGCCCCCGCATAGGCGCGCGCCAGCGCCGCGCCGTGTAGCGCGCCGGCAAAATGCACGCCCGGATACCGCCGCTCCAAGGCCGTCAATTGCGGCCCGTCGCCCACCACCACCTTCGATCCGGGCAGGTCCAGGTCGAGGAAGGCACGGATGTTCTTCTCCACCGCGACCCGCCCGACATACAGGAACACCGGACCCGGCAGCCCCCAGTCATGCCGCGGCTCGGGACGGAACAACTCCAGGTCGACGCCGCGCGACCAGGCGCGGAGATTGGAAAATCCGTGCGCCGCGAGGTCGCGGCGCAGGCTTTCCGTCGCCACCATCAGGCCGCTGCCCGCACCGTGGAAACGGCGCAGCAGCGCATACGGAATGCGCGGGGAAAGCCCGGTGCGGGCCTGCAGGTATTCGGGAAACCGGGTGTGAAACGCGGTGGTGAAGCGCATCTTGTGACGCATCGCCCAGCGCCGCGCCGACAGGCCGAGCGGACCTTCGGTCGAGATGTGCAGCGCCTCCGGACGGAACGCCTCGATCATGCGCGCAAGGCGCCGGCGCGGCAGCACCGCGAGGCGGATGCTGGAATAGGTCGGGCATGGAATGGTACGAAACCGGTCGGGGCCGATCACTTCCACCACGTGGCCCATGGCACGCAACTCGTGCGCCACGGTGCGCAGCGTGCGCACCACCCCGTTTACCTGAGGCTCCCAGGCGTCGGTGACGATCAGGATCCGCTGCCCGGCAGGCTTGCCGCCAGGCAGGGAAGGCTCAGACGGCTTCGGGGAGTCGGGCACTGTGCCGTCCGGTCGGGCGCGCAAAGAATGACAGCCGGTTCAGCGCGGCCCAGTCAATCAACTCCAGCCTGCCGTCGTGATGCTCGACCACGGCCGTGCAGCTCTCCACCCAGTCGCCGTCGTTGAGGTACAGCACGCCGTTCACCTCGCGTATTTCGGCGTGGTGGATATGGCCACAGACCACGCCGTCAAAACCGCGCCGTTGCGCTTCCGCGGTCAGCGCGTTCTCGAACCGGTCGATCGCCTTCACCGCTTCCTTCACCTGCCGCTTCGCCCAGGATGACAGCGACCAGTACGGATAGCCGAGCCAGCGCCGCCCGACATTGAACCAGCGGTTGACGACCAGCGAGGCAGTGTAGGCGTGATCGCCCAGGATGGCCAGAATCCTGGCATAGCGGACGACGCTGTCGAACTCGTCGCCGTGGATCACCAGCAGCCGGCGCCCGTCGGCGGTGACATGCGTCGCCTCGGCGGCCAGCCGAACCCCGCCCACCTCCAGCCCCAGGGACAGCCAGGAGCGGAACATTTCGTCATGATTGCCGGGAATATAGATCACCTCGGTGCCATTGCGCGCGTGCCGCACCACCAGGCGCACCACCTCGTCATGGCCGTCGTCCCAGTACCACGACCGCCGCAGCCGCCAGCCATCGATAATGTCGCCGACGAGATAGAGCTGATCGCACGACACCCGGCGCAGAAAATCCGCCAGGAAATCGCTGCGGCAGCCGCGGGTGCCAAGATGCGTATCGGAGATGAACACGGCCCGGTAATGCCGCGCCGAGAGCCCCGGAGGGAGTGCATTCATGCGCGTCGCAAATCCTGATCGGGGTTTACCATTCTCGCGAATCCTGACCGGGGTCAAGCATTGCACTGCAGCAGATAAGGAAGCGCTGCCGTGACGCACGTGAAACTTCGATGACCCGGCCGGGCTTGCGGCCAGGCTGCGAAGTTCATCAGCACGCCGCCTGGATGCCACGCAACCGCAACCGGACCCGGCCATAGTGGGGGTTCGCGATCATGATCGTCATATTCAATCCCACTGCCGGACGCCGGCGCGCCCAGCTGCTCTGGCGTGTGCTCGACGTGCTGGTCGAGAACGGCGTGCGCATCGACCTGGCGCGCACGCATGGGCGCGGACACGCCACCGAACTGGCGCAGGAGGCGGCGCGCGGCGGCACCGCTCTGGTGGTTGCCGCCGGCGGCGACGGCACGGTCGCCGAGGTCGCCGCCGGCTTGCTCGGCACCCCGGCGCGGCTCGGCATCATTCCGCTCGGCACCGCCAACGTGCTCGCCCGCGAACTCGGCCTGCCGATGCAGCCGCGCGCGGTCGCGTCCATGCTGGCGTTCGGCCGCACCCGCCCGCTCTGGCCGGGCATCGCCGACACGGCGTGTGGCAGCCGGCTGTTCGTGCAGATGCTCGGCGCCGGGCTCGATGCGCAGGTGGTGCACCGGCTGCCGTTGCCGCTGAAGCGTCTGCTCGGCCGCGGCGCCTATGTCCTGCAGACCATTGGTGAGGCAGTGCGCTACAATTACCTCCCCCTGCGTGTGCGCGTCGACGGCATCGAGCTGCCGGCCGCGAGCGTGGTGGTGTCGAAGGGCCGCTTGTATGGCGGCCCGTTTCTGCTGGCGCCCGGTGCCAGTCCCTGTGCGCCGGGCTTCACCGTGGCGTTGTTCGGCGCCGGCGGCACGCTCGCCACGCTGGGGTACGCCGCCGCCCTGCCGCTCAATCTGCTGCCGCGCGCGCCCTGCCTGTCGCTGCTGCGCGGCCAGGAGATCGAAATCCGTGCCGACGGTGCCGTCCCCGCCCAGGCCGATGGCGATGCCGCCGGCATGACGCCGGTTCTGGTGCGCGACGCCGCCGCCAGCATCCAGGTCGTCGTAGCCGCATAAGGGTTCCAAGGGCCTAAGGCCCTTGGTGGGTCCAGGGCAAAGCCCTGGTGGGGCTCGGGGCGAAGCCCCGATCGAGCGCCGCCGCCGCCGCGCCGATCGCCGTGTCCAGCCGCTTCGGACCCGGCGCACGGAACAGCCGCAGGCTGGGGTACCACGGCGTGTCGGAGCGCCCGATCAGCCAGCGCCAATCCGGCGCGTAGGGCAGCACGACCCAGGCCGGTCTGCCCATGAGCCCGGCGAGGTGGGCAATCGCGGTATCGACGCAGATCACCAGGTCGAGTCCATCGATAATCGCCGCCGTGTCCTCGAAACTCCGGATCTCGGCGTCCAGATCGAGCAGTTTCGCCCGCCCCTGCCATTGCTGCGCCTGCGCCGCCGGCGGCCCTTTCTGCAACGACACCAGGGCCGCGCCTGCCACCGCCCCGACCGGCACAAAAGCGGCCAGCGGCACCGAGCGGTTGCGGTCGTTGTTATGCGTCGGCCGTCCCGCCCAGGCGATGCCCACGCGCCGCGTCCCGGGCGGGATATCGCGGTCCAGCCGGGATTTCCATTGCGCCGCCAGGGCCGGATCGGCGGCGTAGCCTGGCAGGCTGGCCGGAATGTTTTCCAGCGTCGTGCCATGCAGCCGCGGCAGGCCCGACAGCGGGCAGAAGCAGGCATAGGGCGGAATGCGGTCCCAATGGGTGGCGATCGGCAGCGCCGGGAACAGGCGCTGCAGGGTCGGCTGCATTTCCTGGCTGCACGCCAGCGCGATGCTGTCGGCCCGCGTCGCCGCCCACGGGATATAGCGGGCGAACATCAACACATCGCCGTAGCCCTGATCGCCGATCAGCAGCAGCCGCTCGCCGTGCAGCGCCCGCCCGTCCCATTGCGGGCGGTCGGTCGCCGGCATCAATGGCGCCGCCCCGGGGATCTGGTAGCGCCACGCGTAGTGCTCCCAGCCGCGCGCCAGTTCGCCGGTCAGCAACAGCGCCTGGGCCATTTTCATGTGGCCTTGCGGCAGCTGGGGCCGCAGTTCCAGGCAATGCCGGGCCGCGGCGATGCAGGCCGGCAGTTCCAGCCGGTCATACAGCACCATCGCCAGGTTGAACGGTCCCAGCGGATCGGCCGGGTCCAGCGTCACCGCCCGGCGCGCCGCCGCCAGCGCGTCGTCCAGCCGGCCGAGCAGCCGGTAGACCTCGGAGATGTTGCGCCAGTGCACCGGCCTGGTGGCGCCCGCTTCGATGCTCCGCTCCATCAGCGCCAGCGCCTGGTCCAGTCGGCCGCGCCGGCAGGCGATCAGGCCGCGCGCGTGCAGCGAGTCCGGATGGCCCGGCGCCGCGCCGAGGATATGGCCGAGCATCCGCTCGGCGGCGTCCAGCCGGTTGGCGTCGATATATTCCTGGGCGATGGCGAACACCTCGCCGACCGGCACCGGCACCGTGGGCATGGCCGCGTCAGCGCCGCGCGGTCATTTGCCGTGCCGGTCGGGCGTCGCCGGCCATAGCTGCACCGTCCCGGGCTCGGGCTTGTGCCGGTAGGCGGTGCAGTCCTCCACCCGCCAGACGCCGGCTCCGGTGCCGAGTTCCCGGGCCAGCGTGGCGGCCGCGGGCGCGTCCTTCGGGGAAAAATAGCGCACCGTGGACGCCGCGATGGCGTGCACGGTGGTGTGCATTTCGGCCGTGCTCAGGCCGGCCGATGCGAGTTTGAGCAGGACGCGTTGGGCGACCAGGCGCGAGCGTTCGTCGGCGCGGTAATGGATGGTGATGCGCTCCGGGTGCGCCACCGCCGCCTGGGTGCGGGCAGCCGGTTCCCGCCGGGGCGGCGGTTCGGCTGCCGCCGCCGCGGGATCCGGCGCGGACGGGTCAGCCGGCTGCGGCGTTTCCGCCATCGTCGGCGGGCCGAGGGGCTGCGGGCCGGTCGTCTGCGGGCCGGTCGTCTGCGGGCCGGGCGCCTGGGCCTGGTCGGTTTCGGCCTGCGCAACGATATTGTCCAGACCGCCCACGGCTTGCCTCCGCGCGGCAGGACCTGTCTGCGGCTCGTCCGCAGCTTGCGCCTGCGCGACCGTGATGGCGAAAACCGGGGCATCCGCTGGCGCGCCGCCGGGCGCCGGCGGGCGGGCGGCGGGCGGCGGCAAACCTGTCCCGGCCGCCGCCGCGGCGCTTGCGGCCATGCCCGGCTTCGCCCGCGTGTCTGCCGTCCGGGGCCGGTCGCGGGCGGCGTCCCGGACCGGCGGCTGCGGCCGGTCGATCCTGATCCCGTTTTGAAATTCGGACAGCGAGACACCGGTCCTGACATGCTGGCGCGCCCCGTCCGGCCAGGTCGCCTGCACGGCAAGAAGCGAGAGGCAAACCAAAAGCAGCAGCCCCGTAAAGGCCCAGCGCATGTCGCGAGACACCCTCCGGTTGAACAACCCTTCGCTCGTGTCAAAAAAAACAATAGCATCCATGTCGGGAATCGCTCAACCGCGGCAACGGCGCAATGCCGCGAAGGCGGGGCGGAATGGCCGGCCCGGGTGCGTTCCCGCAATTTCCGCGCCGCACTGTTGCGCACAGAACACAGTGTTGCCGCGCCGCAGCCCGGGTTCCGCGCCCCGGGCTCAGCTTCCCGGCTCCGCTCAACGACCGGCGGAAGCGCTCCGGCTGACGACCGAATCGGGCCAGGGAAACAGATCGCCCTGACGCTGATCCACCGCCTGCGCCGTCCCCCCATAGGCAAAATCCACCACCCGCGCCGCATCCGCCCGGGTCACCGGCGCGGCCACATGCTTCCAGAATACGCCGGTGAAATAAGCCTGCGCCGAGCGCAGGCTGGTCTGCAGCAGCGTCACCGTCGCCGCCTGCAGCGACTGCGCCGTCCACAGGAAGGTCAGCGACGCATCCGACAGCGCCGAGCCGGTCTGCAGGGCGAACCAGCGAAACCCGTCGATCGTGTCCGGATCGAACGACCAGGACCCCTCGCGCGCGGCGGCATCACGGATCGCCGCCTCCTGGCCGCGCGCCGCCTCCTCGGTCAGCGCCCCCTCGGCGACCAGCGCCTGCAGCCGGGCCAGCCGGTCCTGCACGATCCCGGCACCCGCCAACGCCCCCGGTGCCAGGTCGAATTCCGGCAGGGTGCGCCCGGCCGGCAGCCCATGCGTCAGCCCGGCCGCCAGCAGGCCCAGCGAGGCCGAGGCCCATTCCGCCAGCACCGCACGCGGCGGCGTATCCGCCGTCTCCAGCAAATGAAAGCGCAGGTCGATCACGTTCTGCCGGTTGGCCACGCGCAAGCCCACCGTCAGGGTCCGGTGCGGCAAAGCGAGGGCGCGCCGCGCCGCCGCCGCCTGCGCCTGGCGCCAGGCCGGCGGCAGGTCCGCCGTCCAGTCCCAGGCCCGGGCGGCGACGAACCAGCACGCCGCATCCCAGCCGCCGCGAACCACGATGGCCGATTCCGCCACCGCGCTCGCCTCGCAATCGCCGGCCAGCCCCCAACCGTCCTCGATGCCGATTTCGTTGACATTCACCTCGGCCATGACCGCGACCGTGTGTCCGTCGAAGGCCGGACGCAGCAGCACCAGGTTGCGGATCAGCCCGAAGCCGCCGAGCTGCATCTCCGGCACCAGCCGCCCGGCGGCGTCGCCGGCGGCGATCCATTGTCCCGCGGTCAGCGGCACCTGCTTGCCGGCGATGTCCAGTAACGGCGCGGTCTGCGCCCGCGCGGCCCCGGCGTGCATGCAGGCCAGCACCAGCAGGACGAGGCATGCGCTCCTCATTTCTGCAATTCCGCCAGTCCGGCGCGCAGCCGTCCGAGCAATCCCGGCGGCACCGGCTCGGCCACCGGGGTGCCAAGATGGGGCAGCACCGGCATCGGCGCCGGCTCGGGCATCATCTCGCGGGCAAACGCCGCCCAATGGGTCTCGTTGGCGCTCACCAGCAACTGGCGGGCGACATGCTCGCTGGCGGCAATGCCGAGCGAGAGTGTCGCATTGCCGGTGACGCTGTAGGCGGTGCCGAAATTGATCATCGGCGCGGTGAGGCGGCTGTACAGCGACCGGCGGGGATTGGGGTCCGCGGCACTCATCGGCGCCTCCTCCAGCACAGCCGCTTCCTGCACCCGTGACTTGCCGGCGGTGATGGCGCCGGCGCGGCGCAGCGCCTCGATGCGCAGCAGCCGCCGCTCCTGCACCGGCGCTTCCTGCAGCAGCGCCGCCCGGCCGGGCCAGTCCACCACCAGCCCGTCGAGATGGCGCGACAGCCCCTGTTGCAGCATCGTCCCATACGCCGCCGCCCAGTCGAGCAGCGCCGGTTGCTGGCTGGCATCGTCCAGCCCGGGCACGCCGCGCAGATGCACACGCACGTCGAGGAAATCCTGCCGGTCGGCGCACAGCGCGGTGGCCGTCAGCATGCGCGCCGGCAACGCCAGCCCCTCGCGCGCGATGCGGGCGCGCACCTCCTGCCAGGCGGGCGGCCCGGAGGCGTCCAGATCGGTCGCCGCGACGCCGGCACAGGCGGCATCGTACTGGCTGCGAAAGCGCAACCGCTCGGTGGGCGGGATGGGATCGTGGCCGCAGGGGTCCTCCCAGCCGCCGCGCACGCTGATGTCGTTGGTGTTGACCTCCATCAGCGCCTGCACGCGCCCGCCGTCGCGCAGCAGCAGAATGGCCGTGCGCACCGCACCGTACGGCACCGGGGCCTGGTCGGCGATCTGCACGCCGGTGGCCGCGACCACCCAGGTGCCGGGCGGCAGCGGCACCTGTTTGCCGGCGATGGTCAGCACCCCGGCCACCGTTTTTTCGCCCGGCCCGTCCGCCCGCCCGGCGCCCGGCGCCAGCAGCAGGCCCGCCACGGCCAAAACGCCCGCCACCGCCGGAACGCGGGCCAGGCCCCGGGCCGCGCGCCGGTGGCACACCATCGGCGGGCCCGTCACTCCGCGCGCAGCCGGACGCGCTCGGCCGCGGGCAGGGCCGCTAGTCCGTGCCGCGCCAGCGTGCCGCCCGGCCCGATGCTGCTTTCCGCCGTCAGCGCGCCGATCGCGGTTGCCGCCGCGTCCGGCGCACCGGCCTGCAGCACCAGCAGATGAACTTGCAGCGTCGCCGGATAGGTGCCGTCGGCAAGGCTGGCAAAGCGGGGCACCACCCCGTCCAGCGGCAGCGCCCGTTGCAGCTCCGGCTCGGCGACCACCGTGTCCAGCCCGACCAGCGCCACCGAAGCCGGGCCGGCGCTGCGCAGCCAGGCGGACACCCCGCCGCCGCGCCCGGCCCGCGCCACCGCCGCATCGTCGCGCAGCCCGGTGCACAGCGCCACCCGATCGGCCGGCCCGCCCGGCAGCTCGGCCCCGCCCGCCGCCAGGCATCCCGCCGGCAGCACCATTTCGGTCAGGATCCGGGCTTCCGCCGTGTCCTGCGGCGGCAATAGCACGCGGATCGGCGCATCGGGCAGCGCCGGATCGAGGTCGCGCCAGCGCAGGGCCGGATTGGCCACCAGGTCGCGCCGCGGTCCCGCCACGAATCCGGTCAGAGCCCGGTAGAGCAACTCGCCGGTCAGCGCCGGTGGCGACTCGCCCCCGAACGCCAGCAGCACCCGGCGGCCGATTACCCGGTCGGTCAGACCCGCTGCGGCGGTATCGGTGCACATGCCGCGCTGCCAGGGGCTCGGCGGGCGCGTCGTCAGGGCCAGCCGCAGCACCGGCCCGTCCCGCGGCGCGCACAGCGCCCCCAGCAGGGCATCACGGTCGCGCGGCACCCAGCCGAAATCGCCGGCAAGCCGGGGCGACGACGGGGCGAGGAGGGCATCCTCGATATAGGCCTGAACCGCAACGCCCGCCGCTTCGACGGCGGCGGCAGCACCGGCCGGGCCTGCCCCGAAGGACAGGCCCGCCAGCAGTACGGCCGCACGGACGACCCGCCGCGCCGTCACCGGTGCGGCAGCTCCTGGTCCATGGTCTCGGACTGCAGGATGCGGTCGATCCCCGCCTCCTCGCGCGCGAGGTCGCGCAGCGCCGGCGAGTCCTTGACCCGGTAGCTCCAGGCCGCGTCGCCATAGACCGTGGGGTACCAGTCCTGCGCCGCGTTGAGCGCCATGTCGAACGTGATGCCCGCGATGATCATGCCGCCGGTCACCAGCATGATCATGGTCAGTGAGCTCATACCGATACTCTTTTCCCGAACTCAGAACGTCTCATGGGCCAGGCGGGCATGGGTCGCGATCATTTTGTCGAGCGCCTGAACGCCGAACTGCTCGAACAACATGGGCGTGGTGAAGGTGTCCAGCAAGGTCGAGCTGATCAAGCCTCCGAAGATGGTCACCGCCACCGGATGCAAGATCTCCGCCCCGGCCACGTCGGACGACCACAGCAGCGGCACCAGCGCCGCCCCGGCGGCGAGGGCGGTCATCAACACCGGCATCAACCGCTCGCTGGAGCCGCGCAGCACCAGCTCGCGCCCGGCCGGCATGTCCTCATGCAAATGCAGGTTGATGAAATGACTGACCTTCAGCAGCGAGTTGCGCACCGCCACGCCGGTCACCGCAATGAAGCCGATAATGGCGGCCAGGTTGAGGTCGAGCCCGGCGATCCAGATCGCCGTCACGCTGCCAACCAGGGCCAGCGGAATGGTGCCCATGATGATCAGGCTCAGCACGGTCGAGCGGAACCGCTGCTGCAGCACCACGAAAATCAGCGCGATCGCCACCGGGCCAAGCACCGACAGCACCCGGCGGCCTTGCTCGCCGAGCCTGAAATCGCCCTGCAGAGCGGCCCGGTAGCCGACCGGCAGCGCCGTTTTGGCAACGATGTCGCGCACCTGCTGGACCACCCGGGCGGTATCCTGCGACCCGTCCAGGTTCGCCATCACGGCAATCCGGCGCACCCCGTCCTCGCGCAGGATGCGGCTTGGCCCGTAGGTGGAGGTGAGGGTGGCGAACGACGACAGTGGGATCAGCCCGGCCGGCGTGTCGATGCGCAGCCGCGCCAGCGCGTCCGGTGTGCGGTCCTCATCGGCGAGCCGCAGCGTCACGTCGAAGCGGCGCCCGTTCTCGATGACCTGCGACACCGTCCGCCCGTTCGAGAACCCGGCCAGGATGTCGGTGATCTGCGCCGGCGTGATGCCGAACAGCTTGGCGCGCCCGTAATCGATGGCGATGCGCGCCTGCGGCGAATAGGTCTGCTGCTCCAGCACGACATCGGTCATGCCCTTCACATGCGCCATCTGGTCGTGAAACCCGGCCGCCAGGGTGCGCAGGGTCGGCAGGTCCGGGCCGAACAGTTTCAGCACGATCTCGCCGCGCACCATGTTGTCCTGCGATTCCAGGCGCTGGATCAGGAACTGGCTCACGTCGAGGTCGGCGGCAAAAATCGACAGCCTGGTGCGGATGTCCGTCTGCAGCTCGCGCAGCGTGCGGCCCTGGTCGAGCCGGATGCGCAGCGGCATTTCGTTGTCGTTGACCGGGTCCACATCCACGTCGAGGTCGAACCGGCCGCTGCGCCGCGAAATCGCCTTCACCTCGGGGATGGTCATCAGGATCTGTTCGGCCATGTGGCCGATCTTGAACGATTCGGTGATCGACAGGCTGGGGTCGAGCAGCAGCCCGACATACACATTGCCCTCGTTGAATTCCGGCAGGAACGACCGCGGCATGAACGGCACGGTCGCGGCCGCCGACACCACCGCCAGAAAGGCCATCGCGGTGGTGCTGCGCGGCCGGTCGAGCACCCAGGTCAGCGCCTTTTCGTTGCGCCGCTTCAGCCAGTTGGCGAAGCGCCCGCCATGCTCGCCGTCGAGCGCGCGCATGCGCGGGAACGCGTACCAAGCGAGCGCCGGCGTGAGGGTGATGGACACCACCAGGCTGGCGAGCATGGCGACCATGTAGGCGATCATCATCGGCGCGAACATCCGCCCCGGCTGCCCCGGCATGGCCAGCAGCGGGATGAACACGATCATGACGATGACGGTCGCATAGACGATGCCCGAGCGCACCTCGCCCGAGGCGCGGCCGATCACCTTAAGCGGCGATTCCGGCCGCGGCAGCTTCCGGTTCTCGCCCAGGCGGCGCAGCATGTTCTCGACGTTCACCACCGAATCATCGACCAGCTGGCCGAGGCCGATGGCGATGCCGCCGAGCGTCATGTTGTTGATCGTCAGGTCCATCAGATGGAACACGATGACGGTAACGACCAGCGAGACCGGGATCGCGACAAGGGAGATCAGGGTCGGGCGCAGACTGGCCAGGAACAGGATCAGAACCAGGGCGACCACCACCACGCCATCGCGCAGCAGATGGCCGAGGTTGGAAATCGCCTCCTTGATCATGTCCGCCTGGTTGTACGACAGCTGGCCCAGAACGATCCCCGGCGGCGCGCTATTCTGCATCTCCTCCAGCACCGCCTTGATCTTTTCCGCCACCGCGACGGTATTGGCGGTCGGCTGGCGGATGATCTGGATATCGACCGCGGGCTTGCCGTTGAAGGTGCCGTCGCCACGCTTGACCTTGGCGGCGAAGGCCACCTCGCCGACCTGCCCCAGCAGCACCGGCACGCCCTCGCGGTACGACACCACCAGGCTGCGCATGTCGTCCAGGCTGCTGGTGCGGCCGATGTTGCGGATGGCGAACTCGGTGCCATGCACATCGGCAAACCCGCCGCTGGTGTTGCCGCCGAACGCCTGCAGGGTGCGTTCGACATCCGCCAGCGTGATGCCCATGTACTCCATCATGGCGGGGTTCGGGGTGAACCGGAAGGTGCGCACCTCGCCGCCAACTTCCAGAACCTCCGACACGCCCTCGACCGACAGCAGCCGCGGGCGCAGCACCCAGTCGGCGTATTCCCTCAGTTTCATCGGGTCTTCGCCGCCGGTCACGCCCATGATCATGATGGCGCCGGTCGCGGTGGCGGGCGGCGCCAGCTGCGGCACCACGCCTTCCGGCAAGCGCTCGCGCGCCAGCGTCAGTTTCTCGGCCACCAGCTGGCGGTTGCGGTACGGATCGGTGCCGTAGGCGAACATCACCTCGACGAAGCTCACCGCCGCATTGGAGGAACTGCGCACGCCGGTCACCCCGGCCATGCCGTTCATGACCGCCTCGATCGGCATGGTGACGAGCTGCTCGACCTCTTCGGCGGCCAGCGTGCCCGCTTCGGCGGTGATGATCACCGAGGGCGCGCGGGTTTCCGGCAGCAGCTCGATCGGCATGTCGCGCGCGATCAGCGCGCCCCACACCACCAGAACAGCCGTAATGACAAGAACAAACACCCGCTGGCGCAGGCTGAAATTGACGATCGCCTGAAACATCTTTCCCCGCTCAGCCGGGCCCGCCCGTGATCGTCCGCCTGCGATCGCCCGCAGGCGATCGGTCGTGCGATGGCCTCAGGCCACCGCCGCCGAACCGACCGACCGGTCGGACGCCCGGCGCCGCCGGGTGCGGGTCAGCAGCATCACCGACGTGGCCAGCGCCGCCCCGATCGCACCAGCCACCGCGGCCACGGTTGCGTTGGCGCGCAGATCGAAGCCCACCGACTGGATCTCCGGCGCGGGCACGTCGTCATAGCCGATTTCGGCGGCGCCATCGCCGGTGCCGTCGGGCGACACCAGCGACACCATGAACGCATCCTGCATGTGGCCGGCGCGGTTGAACGGCGCCACGAACAGCCCGTCCGCCACGCGCGTCAGCTTCAGGCTGGACCCGTCCGCCAGGTCGACCGACAGCGCGGCGTCGGCCACCGGCGCGTTGTCCTCCAGCCGGTCGATGAAGGCATATATCTTGTCGTTGGCAGCCACCAGCACCACGCTCGCCCCGCCGATCTCGACCGCGGTCCGCGGCGAGGGTTTTGCCGAGTTCCTCCTCGGCGCGGACCGGCATTGCGGCAACCGCCACCAGCACAATCGCAATCGCCACGGCGCACGCAGCGCGCATCAGGTCAGTCTGCTTTTCCATTGGTCCGCCCTTTTTATTGGAGTTGCGCCATCAGCTTGGAACCGCGCACGACCACGCGCGCCCCCTCGGCGAGTTCGTCGACCACCAGCACGGTGGTCCCGTCGATGTCCTGCGTGCGCACCGGATGCGGCAGGAAGACTTCCGGCGCAGTCTGTTCCCAGACTTCCTCGACGCCGTCGGTGCCGATGGTCACCGCCTCGCGGCTCACCGGCAGGCCGCGGCGCGAGCGTGCCTCGCTGCGCACGGTGACCGTGACCGGCCGTCCCACCCGCAGCCCTGGCGGCGGCTGGTCGATGTTGAACAGGATCGGCGTCGCCTGCTGCTTCAGCGCCAGGCCGCTGCCCACGTAAGTCAGTTGCAGCACCTGTTTTTCCGGCGTCAGCGCGGTGGCCGCCTGCACCCGCGACGCATCCGCCGCGGTCGCCGGATCGGGTGCGGTCGCCTCCACCCAGAGATCGGACGGATCGACGATTTCAAACACCAGCTCGCCCGGATTGATCACCTTGCCGGCCACCGCCTCGCTCACCGATATCACCCCGGTGGTGGGCGCGCGCAGCGCCTCGCGGGTCTGCAGCAGCGGCAGCAGCGCCTCGCGCTCGCGGCGCAGCCCGGCCAGCGTCTGCTCGGCCTGGTAGATTTTGCCGTCGCGGAACGGCACCCAGCTGAACGATTTGATGATTTCCAGGTTTTCCGTCTGCACCCGGATGTCGGTGGTCAGCCGCGCCACCTCGCGCCGCGTCTGCGAGCGGTCGACCACGCCCACCGCCGGCGACACCCAGCCGAGCAGTTGCCCCTTCACCACCTTGTCGCCGAGCACCGGCAGCCCCGCCTCAGGCGGCTCGAAGCGGCCGAGCTGGCTCGATTCCACGCGGCCGTGGGTGTGCGCGTTGGGCACGATGCGGCCGGGCAGATTGAGCGTCACCGGCACTTCGGCAATGCTGGTACGCACAGTGCGTACCTTGAACAGCCGCTGCAGCGTCTTCGGCACGAAGAACGAGCCGTCCGGCCGCCGCTCGCCGCGGTCATAGACGAAATTGGCCAGCAGCCCGGGATCGATCTCGTCCTCGGCGGTGCCGCCATAGGGCGCGGGAAGGGACGCCGACGTGGCCGCGCTGCGCGGCGTGTCCGTGGGCGGCAGCGGTGGCGGCGCCGCAGCGGCCACGACCGTGGGGGCAGACCGGGCGGCGGCCGATGCGCCGTCGGCCGGCTCCAGTTCGGGCACGACATCGACCACCACCGGCCGGCGGACCGGGGTCTGGTTGAAGCCGAACATGTAGGAGAATTCCCACATGCCCTGCCCGACTTTGCCGGGCAGCGCCACCAGCGCGGCGGCGGCGTTATAGAGCGACCCGAACAGGCCGCCCGCCCCCTGCCCGCCCGGTGCCAGGTCGGCGCGCGAGGCCGCCGGCTGCAACGAGGTGGGCGCCACCGAGGCCTGCGTGCCCGGCGCGGCTGCGGGCGGCACAGGCCGCTCCGCCGCCAGACCGGGATCGTCGGCCGGCAGCCGGTCGAGCCAGTTGGTCGCACCTGCCGGCCCCGCAGCCGCCGCCGTCAGTGCGATGGCCACCAGCGCCGTCTTCAGCCCACCCTGTGCTGCACACCGAGGCATGCAACCGCGAGTCATGGCGAAACCCTCCGTGGCGCCGCCGACGGCAGGGTCAGGGGCCACGCCGGGGGCGTCGTCAGGCTGGCCTCATAGAGTGCCTGCGCATGGGCCAGCACCGTCTGCCCGGCGATCACCGCGGCCGAGCGCTGCCTGACCTGCGCCGACCAGCGCTGCGCCAGATCGGCCCAGTCCGTCCGCTCCAACGTGTCGGCCACTTCGCTGAAACGCCCTTCGGCCGCCATGGCGCGCAGCCGGTCCAGGGTCGCCCGGTCGGCGTTGGCCCCGCCGAACCAGCCGCTCAGGGTGAACCATGACCCCTGGCCGCCGCCGCGCGCGATGATGGCCGCATCCACCGCCTCGAAGCCGACGCCGAGGTCGCGCAGGGTCGGCACGCCCCCGTCGGACCGGGCCAACTGGTCGAGCGACTGTTGCACGCTGGCGGGCAGTGGCGCGGCGCCGGCCAGTGCCGCCAGATCGTCGTGCAGCGGGGCGCCGGAAAGGATGTCGCGGTGCAGCCCGCTGGCCGCGACCATCAGGCCGGTGGCGCGCCCGCGTGCATCCGACACGGCGACCTGCGTTTCCAGCCGGTCGAGCCGCTCGGCCGCCGCGTCGATCGCCCGCGACGCCGCCTCCTGCGCGTGGGCGATGGCGTCCTGGGCGCGCACCACGCTGTCGGCCGCCGCGGCGGCGGCATGCGCTTCGCCGCGCGCGGCCGATGCGTCGCTCTGCGCGGCCCTGGCCGACACGCCGGCCGCCGCCAGCCGCGCCGCCTGCTCGGCCGCGGCCCGGCGGACGCCGTCCAGTTCCAGCCGCAACGTGGCGATCATTTCGGCGCGCACCGCCGCCAGGGCGGCGGCCTGCAACGACGTGTCCCCGTTCACCGACTCCGGGGCCTGGAACGCCGGCGGCGGGTAGGTCAGTTCCGCCGGCACCGGCGGCTCCGCACCGGGCGCGGGCGCCGCCGCCAGATAGGGCAGCACCGGGCTGGCATCGCCGAGCCAGGCGCGGGCCAGGCCATAGGCGTGTGGCCGCAGCGCCGGCGCGGTCAGTGCCACCGCGGCGCCGGCCAATGACAGCAAGGCGAACAGGGCGTTGAACATAAACCCGCCGCGGCGCGCCGGGGCGGGCGGACGGTCGCGCCCGGCCTCGGGTGCCGGCGTCGCCGCCGGCGGCGGCGCAGCGGTGGGAGTTTCGGCCGCAGCAGTCTCGGTGATGGGCGGCTCGGCGATGGGCGGCTCGGCGGCGGGCGGCTCGGCCGCCGGCACCGGCGCGGTCGTTTCGGAACCCTGCACTGCCGCCTCGGCGGCCTCGGCTGCGTGCTCTGCGGCTGCGTGCTCTGCCGGCGGTGCCTCATCCGGGGACGGATCGGCAAGGCTGGCGGTCCGAGACGCCGTCTCGGTCGCTGGCAGGTCAGTCAAGGACGCAGCGTCGGCCATCAGCTCCCCTCAGACCGGCTCTCGCCGGCCCCCCCGTGTCATCCGACCCGCCCGCACCCTGGCGACCCGGCACTGCAGCCCACAGCGTCCGAAGGACATCATACCAAACGCCGTAGCCACGGCAAAAATGGGCGTTACCCCATGCCACGAAAACCCCCGGAATTTGTCCGCTGATTGGAACTGCCACCCCCATGGTAGCTGCCACGTTTCCGCAGAGTCAAGCACTTTGGTTGCAATTGTTAACTGAGAGCGTCATGTTTATAAATAACGTTACGAAATATCTCGGCGCGCCCGGCCGGTCCGGCGGCGCGACCGCATTTTTCGGAAGATTTGAATCCTTCGCAAGGGTAGGCTAAGAACCTGCCCGGCAGCGTGCCAGGCAATATTGTTACGCATGGTGCCTACGTACGGTCCCCCGTTCAGGATGGGCCACAAGATGGAGTCGGACAGGATTCATGTACGGAGCGGGCCAGCTTTTCGGCGTCGTCGTACGCACGCTTTTGGTGATGCTGCTCGTCTACGGCACCTACAATCCGGGCGGGTATTCCTATTACCACTGGATCACCGAGGGCGGCAGCGACATGCTGGCATCCAAGGTCTGCGTCGGGCTGGTGATTGCACTCGGGTACATCATCACCATCAACGCCACCATCCGCTCGCTCGGCCGGCTGCTGCTGCCGCCTGGCATCGCGCTGATCATTTCGCTGATCTGGATGTTCTCCTCCTGGGGCTGGATCGACCTGCACGACAGCACCCAGCGCACCCTGGTGGCCGAGGGCGCGGTGGTCGCGGTGTTCGCCGCCGGCCTGCCGTTCTCGCAAATCCGCTTCCGCCTTACCGGCCAGAAAGACAGCCGCACGATCAGCAATCCGCCACTCTTCGGCTGATGCCGCGCCTGCCTGACCGCACTGCACCCGGGGTCCTGCAATGAGTATCGGTGGCATCCTCGCCCGTTTACTGATGTGCCTGGCACTCGTGTTCGGCACCTGGAACCCGAGCGGCTACTGCTATCTCGACTGGGTCCGCAGCAGCGGCCCACTGCTGTCCGAGAAAGCCGCCGCCACCGGCGCGCTGCTGATCCTGTATCTGCTGTTCATCCGCGTCGCCCATTCCTCGCTCGGCCGCCCCGGCATCGCCGCCACGGTCTCGGTGCTGCTGGCCGGCACGTTCAGCCTGTCCGAACTCGACGTGATCGATCTCAGCCAGCCGCGGACCCGCACCTACCTGCTGCTGACCTGCTCGGCACTGCTGCTGGCCACCGGATTGCTGTGGTCGCTGTTCAAGGAACGGATGCTGGGGCAGTCCAACTACCTCAACCCGCCGCCGTAAGAATAAGAAGGTGAAGGCCAGGGCTCTGCCCTGGACCCGCAAGGGGGCGGTGGCCCCCTTGACACCGTTGCTTTTCTTACTCCGCCGCCACCGGCGCGGCCACCGCACTGCCGCGGGCCGAGCCGGCGCAGAACAGGCTCAACAGCAACAGGGCGGCCACCAACACCAGCACCAGTTCGGGCCGTCCCTGGTCGATCAGGAAGCCGAACGGCACCGGGGTAACCGCCGCCCCCAGCGGCAGCCCGGCGCTGACGAAGCCGAACACCTTGCCGATCTGTCCGGGCGGGGCGGCGTCTTTCACCATCATGTCACGCGGGGTGCGGCTGGCACCGAGCGTCAGGCCGGACAGGAACAGCGCCACCAGCACCACCAGGTCGGGCAGCCGGACGGCGGCGATCAGCAGCACCAGCACCGCCGAGGCCGCCGTCAGCACAGCGGCGAAGGTCAGGTGGCGGCTGATCCGGTCGGCCGCGTAGCCACCCACCAGCGTGCCGCCGGTGGCGCCGATCATGTAGCCGGTGAGCGCCGTGGAAGCGATGGCCAGGTCCATGCCGTTGACCTGGTGCAGCACGGTGATCACCCAGGCCTGAATGCCCGCGCCGGCCATCGCGCCGAGCATGAAAAAGGCGAAGAACATCATCATCGTGCGCGTCATCAGCAACTGCCGGCCGGACAGCGCGGGTGCGGCGCCGCGCGTGGCGGCCGGTTTCGCCTGGTCCACCAGAATGCGGCTTTGCAGCACGATGGTGGCCACCAGCGGAATGCCGAGCAGCCCGACCGTTATCAGCGCGCCCCGCCAGCCCATCACGCCAGACAGCGCGATGATCACCGGCGGCCCGAGCGCGAAGCCAAGATTGCCGTTGAACGTGTGCAGCGCGAAAGACCGCCCCATGCGGGTGCGGTCAACCGAGCCGGACAGGATGGCATAGTCGGCCGGGTGGATCACCGAGTTACCGACGCCGGACACGGCGGCGAGCAGCAGGATCTGCCAGAACGACGTGGCCAGCCCCATGGCGGCGATAGCCAAGGTCATCAGCAGCGTGCCGCCGATCAGGAAGCGGCGGGCGCCGTGGCGATCGACCATGAACCCGACCGGCGTCTGCAGCAGCGCGGTAATGCCCGACATCAATGCCACGGTCAGGCCGAGCTGGGCGTAGCTCACGTCGAAGGCGCGCTGCCAGTAGGTGAACATCGGCGGCAGGCAGAGCACGTAGAAATGCGAGAGGCAGTGTCCGGTGCCGATCAGGGCATTGACGCGGGTATCCCGGCTGAGCATGGCACGCCTCGTGAGTGCAGCGGTCGGCCAGGATGCAAGCCGTGCGACGTAGCGTCAACCGGCCGGAAGACAAGGCCGGGGGCCGAACCCGGCGCGCGCCGCACAACGCCGAGCGACCGGATCATTAACGAGGAATTAAAAATTCATTGACATCGACGAGAATTATCTTTTAATAAATACGCATTCGGCGACGCGGCAGGGTGCTGCGCAGAAACGAACCGATCTTTCTCCCGCAACCCGAAGCGGATAGTGTAGCAGCAGTCACTGCGCAATGCCGCCCGACGCGAACAGGCGTGATCCGAATGTTCCATGCTCTGATGTCTCGCCTTCGCACCGATCGCCGCGGCGTCACTGCCCTGGAGTACGGGCTCATCGCCGCTCTGATCGCCGTGGTGATTATTTCCGCCGTCACCTCGGCCGGCAAAGGCGTCAGCTCGACCTTCCACAATATCGCCACCGAGCTTTGACGCCGGCCGGCGCTCGTCCGCGCCATGGCAATTGGATGACGGAAGGCAAGGCCAGGGCAGAGCCCTGGCCTTGCCTTCCGTCATCCAATTGCCCTGTCCTCCTCCCTGGTCAGGCCGCCTCGGCCAGCGCCGGCAAAACAATCGTGTGCACGCTGCCGGCGGGCAGCATCCGGGCCAGCGCCTGCACATGCGGGTGATGCGTCAGCACGATCACCTGCACCTGCGCCGACAGATCGAGCAGCGCCCGCAGCGCCGCCACCGCGCGCGCGTCATCGAAGGTCTGCAGCACGTCGTCGGCAATGAACGGCAGCGACGGGTTCGTCCGCACATAGGTCTGCAGCGCGGCGACACGCAGCGCCAGGAACAGTTGGTCGCGCGTGCCCTCGGACAACGCCTCCACCGGCTTGCTGGCCTCCCCGTCCGCCTCCAGCGCCACCAGCACCCGCTCGGTGCCCGCGTCCTCCACTCGCACACCCGCGTGCATGCCGCAGGTCAGGCCGCGAAACACCGCGCCGATGCGCGCGACCGCCTGCGATCCCGCGGCGTCGCGGCCCGCTTCCAGCCCGGCCCGCAGCAGGCTGGCGGCGGCGTGCAGCACCAGTGCCTCCTCGGCGTGGCGGGCGAGCGTGGCCAGCGCCGCCTCGCGCCGCGCCGCGGCGTCCTGCGCGGCCTCGCCCTGGCCGGCGCGATCGCGCGCCTCGGCGGCACTGCGCGCCTCCGCCGAAGCGGCTTCCCCCAGCGGACCCAGCTCGGCCTGGCGGGCGGTGAGCGCGTCGATGCGGGCGCCTTCGGCCGCGGCGTCGCCGGCA
Source organism: uncultured Alphaproteobacteria bacterium (assembly GCA_963714255.1). GTDB lineage: Bacteria > Pseudomonadota > Alphaproteobacteria > Acetobacterales > Acetobacteraceae > Rhodovastum. Next base: position 92,467 of record CAVQNU010000006.1, on the reverse strand, counting down.
GCGGCCATGGCGTCCAACTCGGCCTCGCTGCGGCCGCCGCCTTGCGACAGGATATGCCGGCGCGCCTCGGCCAGCCGCGCCTGCGCATCCGTCACGCTGCGCACACGCTCCAGTTGCGCCGCGGCGGCCTCGTCATCGGCCACGCCCAGGGCGGCGCGCAGGGCGGCAAGCTCGGCGGCGGCGGCGCGCGCCTTGCCCTCCGCCGCGACAGCGGCGTCCCGCGCAGTGGCGTGGTTGCGCAACTGCGCCTCCTGGCGCGCCGCTGCGTCGCGCTGATCGCGCAACCTCCGGTGCAGTTGCGCCGCGGCTTGCTGCGGCGCCAGCCCGGCCAGATCGGGCGCCGCCTCGGCGCACAGCGCGGCGATGGCGGTGGCGAAACGGTCGATGGCGGCGCGCATGGCGCGGATGCGGGTGCCGGCCTCCGCGGCCATGGTTTCCTGCGCCCTTAGCTGATCGATCAGTTCCAGCGCCGCCCCGGTCGCGTCCGGCGACTCGCCCTCCGGGCGCAGCAGCGCCGCGACGGCCTCGCGCCACGCCTCGGTCCAGCCCGTCAGGGCTTGGTGCGCCCGTGCCGCGGCCGCGTGGCGGTCCTGCAGGTCGCGCCCGGCGTTCTGGTCCTCCGCCAGCGCCGCCTTGCGCGCCGTCGCGGCCTCCCGCGCTGCGGCCACGCGCGCCTCGGCCGCCGCCAGCATCGAACCCAGATCCTCACCCTGCACGCCGAGCGCCGCCAGACGGCCCGCCGCCGCGTCCAGCGAAGCGGCGATGTCGGCTTCCTCGGCGCAGGCGCGGTCCAGCTTCACCACCCGGTCCAGTGCCGCGTCCCGGGCGGCGAGAAACCCGCGCAGCGCCGCCGGCACCACCCCGCACGGCGCCCCGGCCGCCTCGGCCAGCGCCGCCAGCGCCGCGCGCGCCCGCTGCAATGCCGCCGCCGCCGCGGCACAGTCCGCGCCGGACGCCGATTGGCGCTCGGTGAGGTCGGCGATGCGCCGCCGCTGCGCCGCTTCCTCCGCCACCTGCGCCGCCTGCGCGATCAGCGTGTCCGCCACGGCGTCCGCCTCGCGCAGCGCGCGTTCGAACGCCACCGCTGCGGCCGCGCCGCCGGCGCACACGCCATCCCACAGAAGGTCGCGCGCCGCCCGCGCCGCCGCCAGCGCGCCCGGCTCCGGCAGTTCCGCCGCCTGGCGCAGGCTGGCGAGCGCCGCCTCGGCGGCGGCACGTTCGCGCGCCAGCCCGTCGCGGTGCCGCGCCGCATCGCGCCAGGCGGCCTCGGCTTTGGTCAGCGCCGCTTCGCAAGCCGCCAGCGTGGGTTCGGCCGGCGCCCGGGTCGCCGCCAGTTGCGCGCGGGTCAGCGCCCGCTCGGGCAACGCCGCCAGCGCCGCCTGCAGCGCCACCTCGGCATCCCGCCGCGCCCGCCGCGCCGCCTCCTTCCGGCTCACCGGGTCGCCGGCGGCGCGGAGGTCGCGCAGCAGCGCATCAAGCGCGTGCGTGTCCTCGGCCGGCGGCAGGGTGTCGAGCCCGGCCCGCGCGCGCTCGGCGCGCTGGCGCGCGCGGGCGAGTTCGGCGGCGGCGGCCTCGGCATCGGCCACCCGCCCGGTCCACGGGGCCAGCACCTGGCGCGCCGTGCGCAGCGCCGCGGCGGGCGGCACCGGCACCGCCGCGTCCCAGCCGAGGGCGGCGCGCAGCCGCACCGCCTCCAGCTCCGCCTGGCGGCATTTCTGCGCGACATCCGGCAGGTCACGGTCCGCGCTCGCCGCCGTTACGGCATCGCGCAGCACCGCTTCGATCCGCTCGGCCGCCGCCAGCAGGGTGGTGTCGGGCGCCTGACCGGCCAGCACCGACTCGGCATCGGCCAGACGGTGCGCGCTTTCCGCCGCCGCGGCGGCGGCGCGCACATGCTCTTCCACCGCACGCCGCCAGCGCGCTTCAAACCCCGGCTCCAGACGCGGCACATCCTCCGCGCCCGCCAGCACCGACAGGGCCGCGTCGCGGTTGCGCAGCCAGGGGCGCACCGCCCGCAGCGCGGTCAGCCGGGCCAATTCCGCCTCCGCCGCCACCCGCTCGTCGCGCAAGGCGGCAAGCTGACGCTCCGCCGCCGCCGCGCGTTTTTCCATCGCCAGCCACGCGTCCGGCCGCAGCGCCGCCTGGGCCAGCTGACGCGCCGCCTCGCGGGCCTCCTCGGCCGCCCGCCACAGCGGCTTGGCGATCTGGCGCAGATCGGCACGCCCGATCGCGTCGCGGTCGCGGGTCAACGCCTCCAGCAGCCGCTGCACCTGCCCGAGCCCGCCGCTGCCGGCCAGCAGCACGTGGCCGAGCCGGCCGGAGGAGCGGCTGAGGGCCGCGCCGCCGTCGCGCAGAAGATGACTGTCGAGGGCGAAAAGGTCGCTGAACAGGCGCGCATCCGCCCCGCCGAGCAGGCGGTGCAGCTCTTCCGGCGGCACCGGCGCGGCGCCGTCCGATAGCGTGTTGCCCTGGCCCTTGCGCCGCACCAGCATCCGCGTGCCGCCATCGGGCAGCCGCACCCGCGCGGTCAGGCGCAGGCGCGCAGCGGGATGGGCGAAAATCATCGGGCTCTGGTGCGGAATGTCGAACAGCAGATCGGCGAAGGCGGCGCGCAGCACTGATTTGCCGGCGCCGTTCGGCGCCACCAGCAGGTTGATCCGCCCGGGTGCCGCGTCGAAGCCGATGTCCTGGTGCAGGAACGGGCCGTAGCAGTCCAGGCACAGCGATTCGAGCCGCATTCAGCCCTCCGCCAGCCGCGCCAGCAGCAGGTCGCGGGCGCGCGCCAGCACGCTGGCCGGGTCATGCAGCGGATGCTCGGGCGGCAGCGCCCCCGGCGGCAGTTTGCCCAGCAATTGCGCCGGCCACTCGCCCAGCAGGGTGTCCGGCGGAGCCTCGGACAGCGCCGCGATGTGCCGCAGCAAAGCGCCGAACGCATCGCCCCTGTCCTGTAGCGGCGGCCGCAGCGGGCTTGTGCGCAGTTCCACCGCCTCGATCCACAGAAGCGGCGAGAGCTGGCGGGCCTCGTTGAGGATTTTTTCCTTCAGCCCCGCGGCGGCCAACGCGCCATGTTGGACGGTCGAACCCTCCAGCGTCACCCGCACCGCCAGCCCGCGCCCCGCCGCCGCGTCCAGCGCCGCTTCCAGGGCCGGCTGCACAAGCGCGAGCGCCGCCGCCTCGGTGTCGCAGCCGGTCACGTCGGCGGCCACCCGCGCCCAGCGGAAATCATCCACCGCGCGGTGCTCGGCCGAAACCACGCGGCCCTCGCGCAGCGTGACCAGGGTGGCGCCTTTCGGGCCGGGCTCGTTAATGTGCCGTCCTTGCAGATTGCCCGGAAAGACGATCCACGGGTTTTGCGACACCACCTCGCGGGCATGGACGTGGCCGAGCGCCCAATAGTCGTAGCCGAGCGATTCCAGCTCGGCCCGGGTGCAGGGGGCATAGCGCGGGTGCGGGCCGCCGGTCTGCTCCAGACAGGTATGCAGCATCCCTATGTTCACCCGCCCGGCAATGGCCGGCGGATAGGCGCGGGCGAGGTTTTCGGTGACCTCCTGCTCGGCGAAACTCTGGCCGTGCACGGCCAGGCCCAGCTCCGGCAGGTCCATCGTCTCCGCCCGGCGATGGTCCAGCAGCGTCACCCCTTCGGGCAGGCGGAGGGTGCGGGTGATGCGGTTCTGCGCGTCATGGTTGCCGCGGATGAGGATCACCGGTTTGCCGGCGCGGGTCAGCCGGGCCATCTGGGCGGCGAAGAACAGTCCGGTGCCGTAATCCGGCCAGTCGCCGTCGTAGATGTCGCCGGCGATCAGCAGCAGGGCGACATCTTCCTCCAGCGCGAGGTCCACCAGCCGGCCCAGGGCGCGGCGCGTGGCGTTGCGGATCAGCCCGGCAGGCGCCCCCGGCTCGGCCTCCAGCCCGCGCAACGGGCTGTCGAGATGGATGTCGGCCGCGTGCAGGAACCGGATGGTCACATGCGCTCCTCTCGCCATCGCCGCCAGCCGGCTTCGCGCAGCTCGCAGGCCGGGCAGGCGGCGCAGCCATAGCCCCATTCGTGCCGGTGGGTCCGGTCGCCGCGATAGCAACTATGGGTGCGCTCGACGATCAAATCGACCAGCGCCGCCCCGCCGAGCGCCGCGGCGAGGTCCCAGGTGGCCGCCTTGTCCACCCACATCAGCGGGGTTTCCACCACGAAGCGGCGCTCCATGCCCAGGTTGAGCGCCAGTTGCATGGATTTCAGCGTGTCGTCGCGGCAGTCCGGGTAGCCGGAATAATCGGTCTCGCACATGCCGGCGACGATGCGGCGCAGGTCGCGCCGATAGGCGATGGCGGCCGCATAGGCGAGAAAGATCAGGTTGCGGCCGGGCACGAAAGTGCTGGGCAGCCCCTCCGCGGTCATGCGGATTTCCGCCTCGCTGGTCAGCGCCGTGGCGCCGATGCCCGACAGCGAGGCGCCGAGGTCGACCAGATGGTCCGCTCCGAGCCGGCCGCCCCAGTCGCGCAGCGCCGCCAGCCCCTCGCGCACCGGCGCCCGGCAGTCGAGCTCGACGGCGTGGCGCTGGCCATAGGCGAAGCCGACCGTCTCGACATGGGCGAACCGGGTCAGCGCCCAGGCCAGGCAGGTGGTGGAATCCTGGCCGCCGGAGAACAGCACCAGGGCTTTATCGGTATGGCTCATAACAATCCTTCCGCCGGGCGAATGCGGCTTCGTGGCAGGTCCGCATCCGCCTATGCTGGACCCATGCGCCTCGATTTCAACGACGAAGAGATCATTCGCTACTCCCGCCACATCCTGCTGGCCGAAATCGGCGGCACCGGCCAGGCGAAACTGCGCGCGGCCAGCGTGCTGGTGGTGGGCGCCGGGGGCTTGGGCAGTCCGCTGGTGCTGTATCTGGCCGCTTCCGGGGTAGGACGCATCGGGGTCGCCGACGGCGACGTGGTGGACCTTTCCAATTTGCAGCGGCAGGTGGCCCATACCACCGGGCGGGTCGGCATGGCCAAAGTCGACTCCGCCGCCGCCGCCGCGCGGGCGCTCAACCCGGACGTGACGATCGAGACGCATCCCATGCGGATCACCGCGGCCAACGCAATGGAACTGATATCCGGCTACGACATCGTGTGCGACGGCACCGACAATTTTTCCTCCCGCTTCCTGATCGCCGATGCCTGCGTGCTGGCGCGGCGGACGTTGGTTTCGGCCGCGGTGCTGCGGTTCGAGGGGCAGTTGTCGGTATTCCGTCCGCATGCCGGCGGTCCGTGCTATCGTTGTCTTTACGCCGCGCCGCCGCCGCCCGGCATGGTGCCGACGTGCAGCGAGGCCGGGGTGCTGGGTGCGGTGACGGGCGTGATGGGCACGTTGCAGGCGACCGAGGTGCTGAAGGAAATCCTGGGCATCGGCGAGAGCCTCGCCGGGCGGCTGCTGATCTGGGACGCGTTGGCCACACGGTTCCGCACCGTGCGTCTGCGTCCCGATCCGGGCTGTGCCGCCTGCGGCCCGAATGCTTCCCTGCATGATCTGTCGGCGCATGCCGGCGTGGAGGACCAAGCCTGTGGCATCTGACCCGCTCGGCATTCTGCTGATTTCCGGCACGCATGAGCGTGCCCATTTCGCCTTTGTGCTGGCCGCCGGCGCGGCCGCATTGGGACGGCCGGTGGTGCTGTTCGCCACCAATGAGGGTTGCCGGGCGCTATGCTCCGACTGGTCGGGACTGGCGGAGTCTGGCCGCGACGCGGCGGTGCGGGCACGCGGGGTTGCCGGCATCGGCGAGTTGCGTGACTCGGCAGTCGAACTCGGGGTGCGGCTGATCGCCTGCGAGGCCGGGCTACGGATCGATGCGATCGCGCCTGCGCTGCTGCTGCCGGGCGTGGAGGTGGCGGGCGTGGCCAGTTTCCTGGAAGCGTGTGGCCGCGGTCAGGGTACTGACTTTCTAGAACGAATGGGTTTCAAGGACCTCTCGGCCGTCGCGCCGATGGCGCGCTGCGCGCGACGGCGGGGTCCAGGGGCAGAGCCCCGGCCTGGCTTCGTTGCCTTGCGATGTTAAGCCTCCCCCTTGACCGGACACGCCTTGGATTGGCACGGATGCGGGCATGAACGGCTTGTCCATTGCGTTGGCTGGGTTTGTCGCGTCGCTGCTCGCCACGGCATTGGCGGCGGCGCAGACGGTGCCGGCGCCCCCCGTTTCGCATGGGTCGCCTGCCGGCGCCCCCGGCAAGCCGGCGAAGCCGGCGTCCACGCCGGTGGTAACGGCGCCGCCGAATGTGCATGCCCAGAAACCCGCCCCGGCGAAGCCGGGCGCCACCGGCAAGCCGGTCGCCGCCGCAGCGGCGGAGGCGGCGACGGAGGCGCCGAAGCCGGCCGAACCGCCCAAGGCGGCCGCGTCCGCCGGGCCGAAGCTGGGGGCCAGCGGGCTGCCGCTGCCGCGCTGGGCCAGCCTGCGGGCGGACGAGGTGAACATGCGCAGCGGCCCGGGCACGCGCTATCCGATCGAATGGGTCTATCACCGCCGCGACCTGCCGGTGCAGATCGAGCGCGAGTTCGAAGGCTGGCGGCTGATTGAGGACCCTGACGGGGTGAAGGGCTGGGTGCACCAGGCCACGCTGGTCGGCCGGCGCAGCTTCGTGGTGAAGGGCACCGAGCGGGTGCTGCGCCACGCGGCATCGGAAGATGGCGCGGCGGTTGCGCGGCTGAAGCCGGGCGTGGTCGGCCGCATCCGCGGCTGCGAACTCCGCGCCGCCTGGTGCGAGGTGCAGGCCGGCGATTATCACGGTTTTCTGAAGCGCGAGGAGATCTACGGCGTCAATGCCGACGAGGCGGTGAACTAGCGCGCCGCTGGCGTGCGGGGTTATCCTGGCGGCATGACTGAGGCACCGCCCCATCCGCCGACGCCGAAAGAGGCCACGCCGCGTGCCGTGCACGATTTGGGCGGGGTGTCGAAATTCATGTGCACGCCGGTCGACACCGAGCCGCATGCGCTGACCGGGTTCGACAAGGAGGTGGACGCAATCCGCCAGATTCTGGGTGCAAAGCAGGTGATGTCGGTCGACGAACTGCGCCGCGGCGTCGAGGCGATCCCGGACGCCGAGTACCATGTTCTGTCGTATTACCAGCGCTGGCTGCGCGCGATCACCGATACGCTGCTGCGCAAAGGCGTGCTGACCGAAGCGGAACTGCGCGCCGCACTGGAGGGGGCGTGACCTTCCCGCCGGGCACCGAGGTGCGGGTCAAGAACGACTGGCCGGAGACGCGCGGGCCCTGCCATGTCCGCACGCCGCACTACCTGCGCGGCGTGCGCGGCACGGTGGTGCGGCATCTGGGTGACTTTCCCAATCCCGAGGACCTGGCTTTCGCCCGCCCGGCGCCGTTGCGCGCCCTGTACCATGTGCGCTTCGACCAGCCCGCCATCTGGGGGGAGGGACGGCAAGGCGACGCGCTGCTGGCGGAGGTATTCGGCCATTGGCTGGAGCATCCGGCGGCATGACCGCGCCCGCGGCCGACAGCGCGCGGTTGCTGGCGGCACTGCGCAGCCTGCTGGCACAGAAGGGCATTGCCGGGGCTGCGGAAATTGCCGAAACCATCCGCGCGACCGACGCGGCCAGCCCCGCCCAGGGCGCACGCATGGTGGCGAAGGCGTGGACCGATCTTTCGTTTCGCACCCTGATGCTGGCCGACGGCACAAAAGCCGCCGAATTGCTGGGGATTTCCCTGCGCGGCCTGCCGCCGCTCGGCGTGCTCGAGAACACGCCGCAGACGCATCATCTGGTGGTGTGCACGCTGTGCTCCTGCTATCCGCGCGCCGTGCTGGGCTATCCGCCGTTCTGGTATAAATCGGCGGCCTACCGCGCGCGGGCGGTGCGCGATCCGCGCGGCCTGCTGGCGGAATGGGGCACCGTTCTGCCGGCTGCGATGAAGCTGACGGTGGTGGACAGTACCGCCGACTATCGCTGGATGGTGCTGCCGCTGCGCCCGGCCGGAACAGAGACCTGGAGTGCCGCGCAACTGGCCGGTTTGTTGCGCGAGGGCGACATGATCGGGGTGACGATCCCCTCGGTGTAATCGCGCCGTTCCTGCCGCTTCACTTGTACGGCCGGGGAAAACCGCCCGACAGGCCCATGCGCCCTGCCAGGCCCGCGTGCGAAGACGCCGCGCACCCGGACAGGGCCGCGGCGTCCTTGCGGTGAACGCGGCCTACTCCGCGGCTTTGTTGGGAACTCGCAACGGCTTGGTTACGGCGCGCGAGGCCTCGGTGGCCTGCGACACGACGCTGTCGGCGAACTCCGTGCCCAGCGGGAACCAGGCCCGCGAGCGCTCAACCAATTGCTGGGTGGCCGACTGGTATGATGCGGCGTCGGCGGACAGACGGCGGAACGCGCCCGACAGCCATTCCTGCTGCGCCTTCAGCATCTCGGCAGGATCGCTGTTGGTGCGCAGGCGGGCGACCAGGTTCTGCGTTTCCACCACGGCCTCGTGGCGGCGGCGCACCCAGTCAGTGAAGGCCGTTTCGACGCTGACGAGAATATCGGCTTGCGCCTTCAGCAGCGGATCGGTGCCCGAGTTAAGCACAGAACCGATGAATGTTGCCGCGGCCTTCTGCTGCGCGGCAATGTCCGGAGCTGCTGTCGTTTCGGTCATGGGTATTCTCCTTGGGAAGTCGGCGGAATGACATTACTTAGCGTGACGGACCTCCGCGAAGTGCGCGCCACGCCCTGCGGATTGACCTGCAGGGCGATCTGTCCAAGCCCCGGACTGCGCCCGACAGGCTGCATTCCAGCGGAAACCACCGATCGCTGGTGACTTCCTGCGCGCCTGAAACTGCCACCACGCATGGACAGACACAACCGCGAATTGCAGAATATGAAATGTAGCTTTTGCGCCACGGTGAAATAACTCACGTCAAATCAATGCAATAGCCCACGGTCCAGGCACGCCATCGCGTAAACGTGAATTTACGCTCCCGACTGCACAGTCACAGCAAACACAACTTCTTCAAATATTCAATCTTATGTAGCCGGTGCAGGGTATCGCGCCGCACAGGTGCTGCAGCGGTGCTGCCCGGTGGCCCGACATGGCGCGGCCAGGCAGATAAAGCAGCCGCAACGCCCCGACTGCCCATGCCATGACCGAACAGTCACGCGGCCATCGCGCCCGGCGACAGCGAGCGGACAAACCTCTAGTGCAGGGTGACGACGCCGGGACTGCGGAACCTGCTGCGCGTGACCGGTTCCTTCTCCCGCCAGGAAAGGTGAAAGTACAATGCCGCCAGTTCGCCGAAATTCTCGACCGCGGTGCTGTTCTGCAGCGCCAGCCGGCTCAGGCGCTCAGCACCGGCGGCATCGCCGCGCATCTGCTTCAGCTCCGCCAGCAATTCGGTGGCCGACGAACTCGCCGGGTTGATCTCCAGGGCCTTCGCCAGCTCCGCCTCGGCGCCGTCGAGGTCGTGCAGCGCCATCAGCGCCGCGGCCAGCGTCATGTGCGCAGTGGCGACCACCGGCTTGCGGCTATGCGGCATGCTGTCCAGCAGGGCACGCGTTCGCGCCGCCGCGGCGGCATTGTCGTCCACCTGCAGCTCGGCAAAAGCGATGTTCAGCACCGGCACCGGCCCCTCGGGCCAGGCATCGGCCGCGAGCTGGAAGTAACGCAGGGCCGCATGCGGGTCGTTGCGGAAAAGTTGCACCAGGCCGAGCAGGTTCTCGAACTGCGCCCGGTCCTCGCTGACCGGGGCGGGCGGCAGGGAGGCAAGGGCGTGCGCGGACAGCGCCATCACATCGCGGAACTCGCCGTCGCCGACATGGCGCTGCAACAAGAACAGGGCGGTGGTGTAGGGTGCCAGTTGCGCGGCCCCCCAGGTGGCGCAACGCTGGATGAAGTTCAATAGTTTTTCACCCCGCTCGGGGTCGAACTCCTGGCTGAACTCGCCGGTGCCATGGCGGTAGCCCGAAACGACGGCGCGCAATGTGTCGTTTTCCATGAACAGCGAAAGCCGAAGCCGATCGGGATTGTAGCCGAACTGGCGCTGCAGCGCGAACGCGAGCGGCTTGACATTGACCGAGTTGGCCAGGGTCATGCCGATACCTTCATCATGGCTGGAACGGATCTCCGGCGCGTTGACCATCGAGACGGTGGCGGCGATGGCGTCGAGCTGGGCGGTGAACACCGTTTCAAGACTTTGCTGGTCGATCACCCGCTTGAACACATTGACCGGCGCGGCCACCTCGACGGCGACGCTGCCCGAGCGGAGAACGGCATCCGTGGTCAGCAGACCCAGCGCGACCAGAAGCGCCACGGCCAATGTGGTGAAGTCCATCGCCTGTGTCCCCCGGGTCTGCCGGGAAGGGTAGCCGCGCGAGGGCTCGCCGGCAATATTTCGGCGCAGCCGGTCCGCCTCCGGTGGCGCGGGCACGCCCGACGCCACCCGAAACGGTCAAACGAATAAAAGCTTTTTGGTTCATTTTTCAAAAAAACGAAGCTTAAGTCTTCTTTTTTGAAAAAAAGAAGCAAAAAACTTTTATTCTTTATTCCCTTCGGAATGGTTTGTAGCTGAGCTTGTACCGCTCCATCCGCAGGCCCAGCATGCGGCGGGTCAGGCCCAGGTCCTCGGCCGCCTTGGTCATGTTGCCTTTGTGGGTCTTGAGCGATTCGACGATCATTTCGTATTCTACCGCGGCGATCTTGGCGTCCAGCCCGCAGCCGAACGAGGTTCCGGTTTCTTCCGAGGTCTGCAGCGAAGGCGGCAAATCATAGCCGTGGATGACGCCGTCGGCCGACAGGATCATCGCGCGCTCGATCACGTTCTCCAACTCGCGGACATTGCCGGGCCAGTGATAGCTCATCAGCATGTTCAGCGCCGGGGTGGAAATCCGTTTGACCTCCTTGCCGGTCTCGCCGGCGAAGCGGGCGACGAAATGATCGGCCAGCGTGATCACGTCGCTGCCGCGCTCGCGCAGCGGCGGAATGGTGATGGGGAATACATGCAGCCGGTAATACAGGTCTTCGCGGAACAGGCCCTTGTCCACCATCTCCGGCAAATTGCGGTTGGTCGCGGCGATGATCCGCAGATCGACCTTCACCGGCAGGTTGCCGCCGACGCGCTCGAAGGTTTTCTCCTGCAGCACGCGCAACAGCTTGGCCTGCATGCCTAGACTGAGCTCGCCGATTTCATCGAGAAAGATCGAGCCGCCGTCGGCCAGTTCGAACCGGCCCTTGCGCAGGCCGGCAGCGCCGGTGAACGATCCCTTCTCGTGGCCGAACAACTCGCTTTCGACAATGCTCTCCGGCAGGGCGGCACAGTTGAACTTGACGAACGGGCCATCGGCGAAGGCGCTGTTGTAATGGATCGCGTTGGCGACCAGCTCCTTGCCCACGCCGCTTTCGCCCAGCACCAGCACGGTGGCCTTGGCGGTCGCCACTTTCTGGACCAGTTCGTAGACCGCCAGCATCGGCTTGGAGGTGCCGATGATGTTGGAGGGGTGGAAGCGCTCCTTCAGCGCGCTGCGCAGCCGGCGGTTCTCGTTTTCCAGCCGGACCTTCTCGACATTCTCCAGCAGGTAAAGCTCGACCGCCGGGGCGACCATAGAGGCGATGGTGGCGAGCAGTTCCACGTCCTGGCGCAATAGCCGACGGTTGGCATAGATCCGTTCGGCGCTGATCGTGCCGAGCACTTTCTTGCCGTGAATGATCGGTACGCAGAAGAATGTGCAGTTTTTCGCCACTGTCTCGTCGCGGCTGCGGGTGCGGTCGAGGAAGCCCGGATCGCTGCCGATATGCGGCACGATGACGGCCTTGCCGGATTCGACCACCTTGCCGGTAATGCCCTCGCCGAGCGAGTAGATGCCGCGCTGCTTCTGTTCCTCGGTCAGGCCGAAGCTGGCGTGGATGAAGATCGTCTCCGACTGGCGGTCGTACAGACTGACCATGCCGCGGGCGATCTTCATGCGGTCTTCCATCACGCCCAGGATGAGGGTGAGCGCGCTGGTGAGGTCCTCGCTCTCGTTAATGATCTGACTGATCTGGAACAGGATCGGCAGCACGCTGACGCGGCATTCGCCGGTCGCGCAGCCGGTGAACTCGTCCTTGAAATCGTCGATTTCGATGGCGACGCTGTCATCCGGCGTCATGTCTCGGGGCGCCATATCGCGTACTTTCGGGGTGATGCAGCGCGTCATGCAGTTCGTGGTCCTCGGGACGGCGTGCGCGGCCGTCTGAATGGTTCGGCTATGTTCATGCAAGCATAACGCGTGCCAGAGGCGGACCCTGACGGCGGCAGGCGCTGGCGCCGCCCAGAAACGTACGACGATGTACGAAAACCGGCCCGCTGTACCGTCGCGAACGAATAGAAGCCCGGTTCGCGATGACTTCCCGCGGGCGCAAGGCCATCCCACCGTGGCACAATGCTTGCGTCCTGCGGTGCGTAGCCCGGGAGTGTGGCATGAGACCAGACGAAGCCTCCGCCCTGCGTGACGAGCCGAACTGCACGCACAATGCGGGCCCGAAAAGCGGCTGCGCCAAGCCGCAGCCCGGGGCGACGCAAGGCGGCTGCGCCTTCGATGGCGCGCGCAACGCGCTGCTGCCGATCGCCGATGTGGCGCATGTCGTGCATGGTCCGATCGGCTGCGCCGGCACCTCGTGGGATGGCCGCGGCTCGCGCTCCAGCGGCGCCACGCTTTATCGTGTCGGCATGACGACCGATTTGTCGGAAATGGACGTCATCATGGGGCGCGGCGAGAAGCGCCTGTTCCATGCCATCAAACAGGCGATCGACAGCTACCGCCCTGCCGCCGTGTTCGTCTACGCCACCTGCGTCCCCGCCCTGCATGGCGACGATTACGTGGCGGTGGCCAAGGCTGCGCAGGCGCGCTGGGGCGTGCCGGTCGTGGCCGTCGACAGCGCCGGCTTCTATGGCAACAAGAATTTCGGCAACCGCATCGCCGGCGACGCCATGCTGCGCCATGTCATCGGCACCCGCGAGCCCGATCCGGTGCCGCCGGGCGCAATCCGCCCCGGCATCACCACGCATGACGTGAACCTGATCGGCGAATGGAACATCGGCGGCGAGTTCTGGAGCGTGGCGCCGCTGTTCGACGAACTCGGCCTGCGCATTCTGTGCAGCTTCACCGGCGATGCGCGCTTTCGCGAGGTGCAGACCATGCACCGCGCCAAGGCCAACATGGTGGTGTGCTCCAAGGCGATGATCCGGGTGGCGCACACGCTGCACGAACGCTACGGCACGCCGTTCTTTGAAGGTGGGTTCTACGGCGTTGCCGCGACCTCGGCGGCGCTGCGCGGCTTTGCCGCGGTTCTCGGCGATCCCGCTCTGGCGCAGCGGACCGAGGCGGTGATCGCCCGCGAGGAGGCGGCGGTGCAGGCCGCGATCCTGCCCCTGCGCCCGAAGCTGGAGGGCAAGCGGGTGCTGATTTTTGCCGGCGGGCATAAGTCCTGGTCGCTGGTTTCCGCCATGCAGCATCTCGGCATGCACGTGGTCGCCACCGGCACGGAGAAATCGACCGAGGAAGACAAGGCGCGCATCCGCGCGCTGATGGGACCGGAGGCCCACATGATCGTGGACAACGACCAGACCTCCCTGCTGCGCAGCTTCCACGAGGAGAAAGCCGATATCCTGATCGCCGGCGACCGTTATATTTATCCCGCACTGAAGGCGCGTGTGCCGTTCCTCGATGTCGATCATGTGCGCAGCATCGGCTATGCCGGCTATGCGGGGGCGATCGAGCTGGCGAACAATCTCGCGGTGACTCTGCACAGCCCGGTCTGGCAGCACGCAAGCAGCGCGCCGCGCTGGGCGCGGCAGGCGGCCTGAGGGCAGCGGCATGGCCGAAATCATCCCCTCGGAAAAGCCGCTCGCGGTCAACCCGCTCAAGATCAGCCAGCCGGTGGGCGCCTCGCTTGCTTTCCTGGGGCTCGGGCAGGCGATGCCGCTCGAACATGGCGCGCGCGGCTGCACCTCGTTCAACAAGCTATTCTTCATGCGCCACTTCCAGGAGCCGATCGCCCTGCAGACCACGGCGATGGACCAGATCGCCGCGGTGATCGGCGCCGACGGCAATGTGGTCGAGGCGCTGCGCACGATTGCCGAAAAAAACGCCCCCGAGATCATCGGCCTGATCACCACCGCCCTCGCCGAAACGCAGGGCGCCGACATTCCCCGCACCGTGCGCGCCTTCCGCGAGCGTTATCCCGAGCATCACGGCATCGCCATCGTCGCCGTCAGCGCCAGCGACACGTTGGGCTGCCTGGAGACCGGCTTCGCCGCGGCGGTCGAGGCGATCATCGCCGCTCTGGTGCCGGCCACGCTCGTCCCGGTGCGGCGGCCGCGTCAGGTGAACGTGCTGGCCTCCTGCATGCTCAGCCCGGCCGATATCGAGGCCATTCGCGAGTGGATCGAAGCTTTCGGCCTGCAGCCCGTGGTGCTGCCCGACATCGGCGATTTGCTCGACGGCCACATGATCGAGGCGGGTTTCTCCACCCTGACCTATGGCGGCACGCCACGTGCCGCCATCGCCGCCATGGGCGAGTTGATCGCCACGCTGGTAATCGGCAATTCGCTGGCGCGCGCGGCCGACCTGTTGCGCGACCGCACCGGCGTGCCCGACCATCGCTTCGCCAGCCTCGCCGGCGTGGAAGCCTGCGACGCCTTCACCCAAACGCTCAGCGACATCGCCCGCCGGCCCGTTCCGGCGCGGCTGGAGCGGCAGCGCGCCCAATTGATCGATGCCATGGTGGACTGCCACTTCCAGATCGGCGCCGCGCGCATCGCCATTGCCGCGGATGCCGATCTGCTCGACGCGTTTCTGCGCTTCCTGCCAGGGGCCGGGGCGCACATGGTGGCCGCGGTTGCCTCGGCGCGGGCGCGCGGGCTCGCCGACCTGCCGATCGCGCGGGTGGTGGTGGGCGATCTTGAAGACCTCGAAACACTGGCGCGCGCCGCCCGCGCCGATCTGCTGATCGCCAATTCGCACGGCAGCGAAATCGCCGCCCGGCTGGGAATTCCGCTGCTGCGCGCAGGGTTTCCGCTGAGCGATGTGTATGGCGGGCACGCTCGCTGCCAGGTCGGCTATCGCGGCAGCCGGCAGATGCTGTTCGACATCGCCAATCTGCTGGCCGCCCGCCAGCGCGCCGTGCCGCCGTACCGTTCGCTCTATTGGCAGGGCACGCCGCGCGACCAGGAAGCCGCCCCGGCGCCAGCCGGGCTCGCCACCTAAGCCGGGAGGACACATATGCTCAGGGTTGCCTTCGCCTCGACCGATCGCGTTCATGTCGACATGCATTTCGGCGCGGCCGAACGCCTGGTGGTTTACGACATCGCGCCCGGGCGCGCCGACCTGGTGGGCGTCGGCCAGTTCGTCCGCGCCGAGCAGGTCGGGGCGGACGGACGGGTCGGTCTCGCCGGCACCGTCGAGGACAAGGTCGCGGCGAAGCTTGAATTCCTGCAGGGCTGCTCGGCCGTCTACGCTGCCTCGATCGGCACCTCGTCGATCCGCCGCCTGATGGGCGCGCAGATCCAGCCGGTGATCGTCGATAACGGCCACGACATCGAGGATTTGCTGAACGAAGTCAGCCTCGCGTTGGTGCATGGCGGGCTTGCCTGGGTCGACCGCGCGAAGGCGCGCGCCCGCCCGGCCGACCGGTTCGATGCCATGGCCGCCGAAGGCTGGCACCCGGAGGCCGCCGCGCCGCCGCGCGAAAGCCGCACGCTGATCACTTCCATCGATGATCTGGACTGAGAAAATGGACATACCCTTGCAGGAAACGGCGCTTTCCGACGACGCGCGCCGCGCGATCGTTGCGCGGGTGATCGCCGACGCCCGCCCCGGCGTGCAGCGCGACGGCGGCGATATCGAGCTGCTCGACATCACCGGCGACCGCATTCGCGTGCGCCTGACCGGCGCCTGCGTCGGCTGTGCCCTGGCCAGCCACACGCTCGGCGGACTCCGCCGTCAGTTGATCCAGGCGCTCGGTGAACCGGTGCGCGTGATTCCCGGCTGAACCAGCCCGAAGATGCCGGACGGATCATGCGCTTTGTCCGTCCACACGCAGTTCGAAAACGAACGCCATCGCCGATACGAAACCTGCGCTCTCACGCTATTCCCGTACACGCATAGTGATACTCTGGCAGACACGATCCGCTATGCCAAGTTGGATATTACGTCGCGAATCCGACAGCACGCGTCGCAATTCCCGCAGGGCGGACACGCATCGACATTCGCGCAGCGCTGTTCCGGCGCGTTTCCCCACATCCGGGCATGTGGCCCGGAACTTGCCTTATCGTTGCCGGGATGGTCGCGCGCACGGCGCTGATCAGGCCGCCTGGATCGGCGCAGGCAGCAGGGAGCGATCACGATGTGGGACGCCAGCGGCGATGACGCAAACGACCTGCCCGTGCAGGACGCGCCCGGCGGGCCAGGCCCGTCGAGCCGGACGGCGGCGTTCGCCTGCCACGAGCGTCTTGCGTGGCTGTTTCAGGCAATCTCGGCGCCGGACGTCATGGCGGTCGAGCCGGCCGGCCAGGCCGCCGCCCGCCGCGCCGTGCAGGAACTCAACAATCTGGCCGGCGAGACACTGGCGGAATGGACCGACTCCACGGCGCTCACCGGCATCCGGCTGACCGCGCGCGGCCGGCGCCTCGGCGTGGCGCTGCTGGCCTTGCGGGTCGAGCATGAGCGGCTGCTCAACCGGTTCGGCGAGGCGTTCGCCGAAGACATCCGCCTGCTCGACCGGGTCGCCGTGCGCACCAGCGCGCGCAATCAGTTCGTGGCGCGCGTGGCCTCACGCCCCAAGGGAAACCTGCGCGAGGAAATTCTGCTGGAGCTTGCCGGCCGCCGCCTCATCAAGGTGGCGGTCACGCATGAGAGCGTGCTGGCGCTGGACCTCAAACCGGGACGCGAGGTTGTCGCGCTGGTAAAGGCGTCGTCGTGCGAGCTGGCCATTGGCGGCGGCGGCAGGATCGGCGGCGATCCGAACCGGCTTACCGGCACGGTCGCGCATGTCATTCGCGACGGGGATTCCGCCGAGGTCGCGGTCGATCTCGGCGCGGGGCTCACCGGCATCGCGCTGATCGAAGGCCCGGCGGCCGCGCGCGCCAAGGTCGGGCAGCGGGCTACGCTGTCCTTTGCATCGGATAAGGTCATCATTGGCCGGGTGGCGTGACGGGGTGATCGGAGTGAGGAAGTAAGGCCAGGGCTCTGCCCTTGCTTCTTCACCCCGAAAACCGCACCAGCCGCCCGCGCGGCGCACCCAGTACCTCATCCTCACGCATCACCGCCTGGCCGCGGATGATCGTGGCCACCGGCCAGCCCGTGACCTGTTTTCCCGCAAACGGCGTCCACCCGCAGGGGGAAACAATCCAGCTTTCCTCGATCCGCCGCCGCCGGCCCATGTCCACAAGGGTGAAATCGGCGTCGTAACCGCACGCCAGCCGCCCCTTGCCGGCCACGCCATAGACCCGCGCCGGTCCCGCGCACATCACATCCACCATGCGCCCGAGCGACAACCGCCCGGCATTCACATGGTCCAGCATGACCGGCACCAAAGTCTGCACGCCGGTAAGCCCCGAATGGCACTCCGGCCAGGGCTTTTCCTTCGCCGCCCGCGGATGCGGCGCGTGGTCCGAGCCGACACAATCCACCGTGCCGTCGCGCACCGCCGCCCAGGCCGCTTCCCGGTGCCGCTCGTCGCGGATCGGCGGGTTCATCACGCCGTAGCCGCCGAGCCGTTCGTAGCAATCGGGCGCCACCTGCGTCAGGTGGTTTACCAGCACCTCGCAGGTGGCGATGTCGCGGAAATCCTTCAGATAGGCGAGTTCCTGCGCCGTCGATACATGCAGGATATGCGCCGCCCGCCCGGTTGCCCGCGCCAGCGCCATCAGCCGGCGGGTGCAAAGAAACGCGGTTTCCTCGTCGCGCCAGTCCATGTGGCTGGCATACGGGTCGCCGCAATGAAACCGCGCCTTGCGCGCCTGCAGGCGGGATTCGTCCTCGCTGTGAAAGGCGATGCGACGATGCCCGTCGCGCATGATGCGCGCGATGCTGGCGTCGTCCTCCACCAGCAGGTCGCCGGTGGACGAGCCGGCGAACACCTTGATCGCACACACGCCGCGCCCGGTCTCCAGGCCGGCAAGGGTGGGAATGTTGGCCTTGGTGGCGCCCACGTAAAAGCCGATGTCGCACCAGGCGACACGCTCGGCGTACGCCTGCTTGACCGCAAGCCCGGCCGCATCGACCAGCGGCGGGGCGGTGTTCGGCATGTCGAACACCGCGGCCACCCCGCCGAGCACGGCGGCCTTGGTGCCGGTGGACATGTTCTCGGCGGCATTGGATGCGGTGCCGGGGTCGCGCAGATGCACATGCGGGTCGATCACCCCGGGCAGCACGTGCAGGCCGCGGGCGTCGATCGTTTCCGCCGCTTCGGCCGCGTGGCCGACGCCCAGGGCGGCGATGCGGCCCTGGCGGACACCGATGCTGGTCTGTTCGATGCCCCAGGGCAGAACACAGGCACCGTTGCGGAGGATCAGGTCATAGGGGGCGACGGACATGCGGGGGTGATCTCCTTGGCCCTGAGAAAGATAAGGCCAGGGCTCTGCCCTGGACCCGGCAAGGGGCGGTGGCCCCCTGCACCCCATTACTTTGTTGTTGCCAGCGTCTCGAACACATCGCCGGCAGGTGGCAAGCCCAGAATATGCGCGCGGTGCCACAACGCGTAGAACAGCAAATGCCACGCCCCCGCCCCTTCCCGCTTGCCGGCAGCGGCGCGGAACAGCACCGTCACCCGTTCGGGGTCGGCAATCTCAGCCACGCCGGGCTGCGCCGCCACCAGCGGACCCAGCCTCGCCCCCTGGCCGGCGATCCACGCACCCACCGGCACCGTGAACCCCTGCTTGCGGGCAAACGGCTCCGCCGCCGGACAGTTGCGCGCCAGCCATAGCCGCAGCAGCCACTTGCCCATGCCGCGCCTGACCTTCAGCGCGTCCGGCAGCCGGAACGCCGCCGCCGCCACGCCGGGATCGAGGAACGGTGTCCGCCCCTCCACCGCATGCGCCATCAGGCACCGGTCCAGCTTGAGCAACAAATCATGCGGCAGCCAGTCCGCCACGTCGGTCGCCTGCGCCACCGCCAGACGGCTGCGCCCGGCCGTCGCAGCACTCGCTTCGGCCGCCACGATACCGTCCCGCCAGGCCACCGGACGCACCCGCAGCACGTCCAACCGGTCGAACGTGCCACGCGCGCGCATCACCCGCCCGCCGCGCCACAACGGCCGCATGGCACTGCGATAGCGCCCATAGCCGGCGAAAATCTCGTCGCCGCCCTCACCGGACAGCACCACTTTCACGTCCTGGCGCGCCCGCCGGGCCAGGAACCAGGTGGGGATGATGGCGTAATCCGCCGCCGGATCGTCCATGCAGGCGACGATTTCGGGAAGGTGGCGCCAGACATCGGCCTCGCGCACCTCGATGGTCTCGTGTCGGGCGCCGAGCGCGCGGGCGACGCGCGCCGCCGCCGCCCGCTCGTCGGCCGCCGCCGGCACGTCGAAGCCGGCCGTGTAGGCCAGCACCGGCGCGCTGTTCAGCCGCGCCATCATGGTCAGCACCGCGGCGCTGTCGATGCCGCCCGACAGGAACATGCCGTACGGCACGTCGCTGCGCTGGTGCAGATCGACGCTTTCCGCCAGCGCACGGTCGAGGCGGCGCAGCGCGGCATCCTCATCGATCTCCTCCGCCGGGCCGTCGGGCAAGCAAGGGAGCCGGCGGCGCTCCAGCACGCGTCCGTCGGCGCAGACCAGGGTTTCGCCCGGCAGCACCCGGCGGATGCCCTCGAAAATGGTCTCCGCCCCGGTGGTGAACTGGATTTGCAGCAATTCGTCGCGTGCCGCCTCGCGCAAGACCCGCGGCACGATCCCCGCGTCCAGCAGCGCCCGCGGCTCCGAGGCGAAGGCCAGCAAGGCTTCGGTCTGCGCGGTATACAGCGGCTTGATGCCGAACGGATCGCGCGCCAGCGTGACTGTGCGGGCGGCGCGGTCGTGAATGGCGAGCGCATACATGCCGCGCAAATTTCGCGCAAACCCCGCGCCCTCGCGCTGCCACAGATGCAGCGGCGGCTCGTTGTCGCTGTCGGTGGCGAAGCGCACGCCGGGCAGGTCGTGGCGCAGTTCGCGATAGTTATAGATCTCGCCGTTGCCCACCAATGCCGCCGCGCCGGCGAACAACGGCTGCTGGCCGCCTTCCAGGTCGATGATGGCCAGCCGCGTCTGCACCAGGGCGATCGCACCAACCACCGTCTGGCCGGACCCGTCGGGCCCGCGATGGGCGAGTGCGCGGGCCAGTGCCGCCAGCACGACGGGCCCGGGCGGCGCCGCATCGGGCGCTGCGAGTATGCCGGCGATGCCACACATCAGGCCGGGAACCGGACAGGAGAACGTGCCATGCAGGCGGTTGGATAGCACCGGCGGGCGGCAATGTCTTGCCGCGGCGCGGCACGCTCAACCAGGATCAGCCCAGGGCGGCGCCGGCCTGGTCTTACCCGGCCGCATCCCGCCGGGATGGCGCAAGACCGCCTGGTCGTGCGGATTGCCGGGCGCGAGGCCGGCGCAACCGGCTGGAACGTTGGGAGAAATATCATCGCCTGTGCCTCCCTGCAGGGTGGGCGTCCCTGCCCCGAACGCCAGCGCCCTTCCCGTCTCGCCCTCGACATGCTTCGCTGACAGCAAGGAAGTCTGGCCGGGAAACAGCCGGGCGACCGGTCTGCCTGCCACGAACGTCCGTCAAAAGGTGCCTCATGCCCGGCCCGCAATACATCCTGACCCTCTCGTGCACCAACCGGCGCGGCATCGTGGCCGGCGTGTCGACCTATCTGTTCGAGCACCATTGCAACATCCTCGACGCGCAGCAGTTCGACGACACCCAGGCCGGCCGTTTCTTCATGCGGGTCTGTTTCGACGGCATCGAACCGGAGGCGTTCGCCCCGCTGCGCGACGGTTTCGAAACCGTCGCCAGCCGGTTCGGCATGGACTGGGCGTTGCGGCCGCTGGCGCAGAACAAGCGTGTCATGGTGCTGGTCTCCCGCTTCGACCATTGTCTGGACGATCTGCTGTACCGCTGGCGCATCGGCGAACTGCCGATGGAGATGGTGGGAATCGTCTCCAACCATCCGCGCGAGACCTACGCGCATATCGACTTCGACGGCGTGCCGTTTCACCATTTGCCGGTGACGCGGCTGACCAAGCTGGAACAGGAGACGCAGCTCTGGCATCTGATTCGCGAGGCGCGCGTCGATGTGGTGGTGCTGGCGCGCTACATGCAGATTCTGTCGGATGGGCTGTCGGCCAAGCTGGCCGGGCGGTGCATCAATATTCACCATTCGTTCCTGCCCGGCTTCAAGGGGGCCCGTGCCTACCACCAGGCGCATGAGCGCGGCGTCAAGCTGATCGGGGCGACGGCGCACTACGTGACGTCCGATCTCGATGAAGGACCGATCATCGAGCAGCATGTCGAGCGCATCAGCCACCGCGACACGCCCGAGGATCTGGTGCGCAAGGGGCGCGACATCGAGCGGCGGGTGCTGGCACGTGCGCTGCGGCATCATCTCGAGGACCGCGTCTTCCTGCACGGCCGCAAGACCGTGGTGTTCACCGAATAGCGCGCCGGTTTTCAGGGCAATCGGGTGATGGAAGGAAGGCCAGGGCTCTGCCCTGGCCTTGCTTCCTTCGCCCCTTTGCCCTTGCCGGAGGCTGCGGCCCCCTGTATCGAAAGCTAGGCGTCGCATTTCCCGGGCGCGCTGCCTGCGTGGCGCGGACGTAGCTCAGTTGGTAGAGCGTCAGATTTCCAATCTGAATGTCGCCGGTTCGATCCCGGTCGTCCGCTCCAAGGTTTCCGCCGCAAGGCGACCAACTCTGCCCTACCGCCGCCCGAACAGCCGCTCGATTTCCGCCCGCGTCAGCTTCAGCCAGGTCGGCCTGCCATGGCTGCACGTATCCGCCCTTGGCGTCGCCTCCATTTGCCGCAGCAGGGCGTCCATCTCCGGCGTGCTCAGCCGCCGCCCGGCGCGGATGCTGCCATGGCAGGCCAGTCGCGCCACCACCAAATCCAGCCGCGCCGTCAGTGCCGTGCTCTCGTCCATCTCCGCCAGCTCGTCCGCCAGGTCGCGCAGCAGCGGCGCCGGGTCGGGCGTGCCGAGAGCGGCCGGCAGGGCGCGTACCAGCACCGCCCCCGCCCCGAACGCCTCGATCTCCAGCCCCAGCCGCCCCAGTTCTTCCGCCCGCGCCAACAGACGCGCCGCGTCGGCCGCCGGCACATCCACCACCGCCGGCAGCAGCAATGGCTGGCTGCGCACCCCGCCCTCCAGCAATTGCGCCTTCAGCGCCTCATGGGTCAGCCGCTCATGCGCGGCGTGCTGGTCCACCAGCACCAGCGACCCGTCCCCGGCCACCGCCATGATGTAGGTGTCGAGCACCTGCGCCACCGGCGCCCCGAGGGGGAACTGCACGGGATCGCGTTCGGCGAACGGCCCGTGAAACCGGTCGGGCGGGCGCACCGCCGGGGCGGCGCCGAACGGCAGCGCGGCCTCTGCCATGCCCGGCAGGCCGGGGCGCCCCGGCGGCGTCAGCCCCAGCGCGGGCCGGCCGGAATGCGATTGCAGCGGCGGCGCCGGCCGCGGCTGCATCGGGCTCGCACGTCCCCCCGCCCCGCCGGCGAGTGCCCGGCCGAGGGCGGAAATCACCAGCCCGCGCACCTCGGCCGGGTCGCGGAACCGCACCTCGGCCTTGGCCGGGTGGACATTTACGTCCAGCTCCTCGGGCGGCAGATCGAGGAACAGCGCCACCACCGGGTGGCGCCCGTAGGCGATCACGTCGCGATAGGCCACCCGCACCGCGGTGCGCAGCACCGGGTCGGCCACCGGCCTTCCGTTCACCACCAGCGCCTGCGCCGCCGCCGTGGCGCGCGTCACCCCGGGTGCTGCGGCATAGCCGGTCAGATGCAGCCCGTTGCGCACCCCCTCCACCGGCAACAGCGCCGCCGCCGCCTCGGCGCCGAGCAGGGCGGCGACCCGCCCGGCGCGGTCCTGGCCGGGCAGGTCGAAGGCTACCCGTCCGTCGCTCTCGAAGCGCATCGCCACATGCGGGGCGGCCAGCGCCAGCCGCCGTACCGCGGCCTCGGCGGCGTCGGCCTCGGCGCGCGGCGATTTGAGGAATTTGCGCCGCGCCGGGGTGGCGAAAAACAGGTCGCGCACCACCACCCGCGTGCCTTGCGGCCCCGCGGCGGGGGCCGGCGCGCCGACCGTCCCACCCGCCACCACGATCGTGGCGGCCGCCTCCGCCCCCGGCGGGCGCGAGGTGATGGCAAGCCGCGCCGCCGCCCCGATGCTCGGCAGCGCCTCGCCGCGAAAGCCAAGGGTCGATATCCGCACCAGATCGTCATCGGCCAGTTTGGAGGTGGCATGGCGCTGCACCGCCAGCGCCAGCTCGTCCTCGGTCATGCCAACGCCGTCATCGCTCACTTCAATGCGGTCGATGCCGCCGCCGGCGATGGCCACCGTGATGCGCCGCGCCCCGGCATCCAGCGCGTTCTCGACCAGTTCGCGCACCGCCGCCGCCGGCCGCTCGATCACTTCGCCGGCGGCGATCCGGTTGACGGTGGTCTCGGGCAGCAGCCGGATCCGGCCGGCGCGCATCTGCATGTCGGCCATTATGCCCGATCCGCCCTAACGAGTCCTCCCGCAAGGTGCCTGCGTGCGGCCACCGCCGGCGGCAATCCCCGGCGGGCGCCTGGTCACGCGTTTGTGACCGCCACGCTCTCCTGGCAGGACAGAGCCGCACGGCCACACTTACGGTGCCAAAAAAGAAGGGGCGGACTGCATGTTCATCGTCGTCATCGGTGCGGGCATTGTGGCTGGCGCCTTGTGGTATTTGCAGCTGTGGCCGTTCGACGGCAGCACCGGCCTGCCAAAGCGGAAAGGCCCCAAGCTGATCCCGTAACGTCCGGCCGCCGCGGCGAGGTCATGCCTCGCCGCGGAGGGCCTTGAACCGGGCGATCAGCGCGCTGGTCGACCCGTCATGCAGCCGCCGTTTCGCCCCGCGCGACAGCTCCGGCAGGATGCCGCCGGCCAGCACCTTTCCAAGCTCCACCCCCCATTGGTCGAAGCTGTTGATATTCCAGATCGCCCCCAGCACGGCGACCTTGTGTTCGTACAGCGCGATCAGCCGCCCCAGCGTGAAGCCGTCCAGCCGGCGGAACAGGATGGTGGTGCTCGGCCGGTCGCCGGTGAAGACGCGGTGCGGCGCCACCGCCTCGATCACCCCCGGGGTTGCCAGCGCGGTCGCCATTTCGGCGCGCACCTCGGCCTCGGTCTTGCCGCGCAGCAGCGCCTCGGCCTGGGCGAACGCATTGGCCGCCAGGATCAAATGCGCCGCCGGCCGGTCGTGGTCCGGCACCGCGGCGAGCAGGAAATCCACCGGAATGACCTGGCTGCCCTGGTGCACGAGCTGCATGAAACTGTGCTGCGCGTCGGTGCCCGGCTCGCCGAAGATCACCGGGCAGGTGGCGCGGTTGATCCTGGTGCCGTCCAGCGTCACCGACTTGCCGTTGCTCTCCATTTCCAGCTGCTGGAGATAGGCGGGGAAGCGCCGCAGCCGCTCGTCATAGGCCAGGACGCAGTGATTGCGATATCCCATAACATTGATGTGCCATACATCCACCAATGCCAGCAGCACCGGCAGATTGCCGGCGAAATCGGCGTCGCGGAAATGCAGGTCCATCGCCCGCCCGCCGTCCAGCATGGCCTGGAACGCATCCCACCCGGCCGCCAGCGCGATCGACAGCCCGACCGAGGACCACAGCGAATAGCGCCCACCCACCCAGTCGCGAAAGCCGAACACGCGCTCAGGCGCGATGCCAAAGGCCGCAACCGCTTTCAGATTGGTCGACAGCGCGGCGAAATGCACCCCCACCGCCGCCTCGCCCAGCGCGTCCGCGATCCAGGCCCGGACGGCGCGGGCATTCTCCATGGTCTCCAGCGTGGTGAAGGTTTTCGACGCCACCAGCACCAGGGTGCGGGCCGGATCGAGCTCGCGCGCCAGCGCCGCGAATCCGGTGCCGTCCACGTTGGACAGGAACCGCGCCCGCAGCCGCGCGCCATGCGCCAGCGTCAGCGCCTCGGCGGCCATGCGCGGGCCGAGGTCGGAGCCACCGATGCCGATGTTGAGCACCGCCTCGAAACGCTCGCCGGTGGCGCCGCGCAGGGTGCCGTCATGCACCCGGGCGACGAAATCGCGCATCTTCTCCCGCTCGGCGGCGGCCAGCGCGCTCGCGTCGTCGATGCCCCCGGGCAGGACGGCGCGCAGCCCTGCGTCGGCCGGTGCGCGCAGCGCCATGTGCATGGCGGCGCGGCCTTCGGTGGCGTTCACCGCCTCGCCGGCGAACAGGCGCTGGCGGAAGCGGTTCACCCCCGCCTGGTGCGCCAGATCGAGCAGCGCCACCAGCGCCTCGCCGTCGATCGATGTCTTCGAGACATCGACCGTCAGGTCATCGAGGGTGACGGTGAAGCGCCGGGCCCGTTCGGGATCGGCGGCGAACAGCCGGCGGATGCCGGCGGCATCCGGACGGGCGGCGAGGGCGGCCAGACGCAGCCAGGCCTCGTCGAGGATTGTTTGGGTGTCCATGCCGCCATTCTAGCGCAGCGGCGCCGCCGGCCGAACCGAAGTTGCGTGAAACCGCGGCCGGAAACGGTTTAGAAGATCGAGTTCCAGAACGTTTTCTGCGGCCGCTGGATGATCGGCGTGTCGCCATCAGTGGAATTATGGCCGAGCGCCGCATTCTCGCGCAGGCGCTGGGCCTCGCGTTGCGGGTCGAGCACCACCGACGGGTCGGTGGGCGCGCGCCAGAACATTACTTTGTCGGCGAAGCTGCGGTCGGACCGCGCCATCGCCGCGTCACTGTCCACCTTGTTGCGGATGTCGGCCGGGGCGGCCGGGCCGGTGGCCGACAGCAGCGCCTCCTGGCCGGGGCTGTCCGCCGTGGCCTGCGGGCCGGCCAGCGCCGCCTGCGGGGCCAGCGCCGCCTCGGCGGCGTCGCGCGGCGTTTGCTCCTGCGGCCGCGCCGCACCCGCGCGGGGGGGGCGCAGCGTGTAATCGGGCGGCATGGACAAGGGCGCGCGGGTGGTCACCTGGAATTCGTCAGGTGCGTCACGGGTGAGGCCGAAGCTGCGCGAAATGTCGTCGCCATTGCCGCAGCCGGCAAGCGCCAGCGGCAGCACGGCGGCGGCGATGAGGATACGGTGGGAAACCATGGCGGCTCTCTTAGCGTCCGTCCCCGGCGCCGGCAAGGCGGTCCCGCTCGGGCGGGTGCGCCGGGCGGGCGCGCATGCCGTCGAGCACCAGCGTGGCCACGCCGCAGACGATGGCGGCGTCGGCCAGATTGAACACGTACCAGGACCAGCCCCAGGCATGCGCATGGATGAAATCGACCACGTAGCCGAAGCGCAGCCGGTCGATGATGTTGCCCACCGCGCCGCCGGCCACCGCCCCCAGCGCGACCGCGGCCAGCGCCCGCTCCGCCCGCCACAGCCACACGCCGAGCGCCACCACCACCGCCAGCGCCACCAGGGTCAGCAGCACCGGGCCGAGGCTGCCCACGCCGTTCAGCAGGCCGAAGGTGATGCCGCGGTTCTCCACCCAGGTCAGGTTCAGCACCGGCAGCAGCCGGACGCTGCCGAGCTCGGGCAAATGCAGCCCGTGCGCGACCCAGGCTTTGCTGCCCTGGTCGGCGGCGAGCACGAGCAGGGCGGCGGCGAGGCCCGCGATGCGGCGGCCGGTCACGCCCGGCCGACCAGGCCGAACTCGACCGCGTCGGCGCAGCGGCGGCAGAGGGTCGGGTGTTTGGGGTGCTCGCCCACTTCGGGCAGCACTTTCCAGCAGCGGGCGCATTTTTCGCCCGCCGCCGGCGCGAACGCCAGCGCCACCCCTTCCACGTCCGGTAGGGTAAACGCCCCCTCGGGCACGGGCGCGGTGGAAACCGTGAGATCGGACACGATGGCCAGTTCCGCCCATTCCCCCACGGTGAGCAGCCCCGCTTTGTCCGCCGGCAGATGCAGCACGGGCGCGGCCTGCAGCGAGGCGCCGATGGCGCCCTCGGCGCGCGCCCGCTCCAGCGCGCCGGTGATGACGCGCCGGATGTCGCGGATGTCCGCCCAGCGCAGGGAAAGCGCTTCGTCCTGCCAGCGCGCCGGAATGTCCGGGAAATCCTGCAGGTGCACGCTGGCCTCCTCGCCGAAACGGGCCACCCAGGCTTCCTCGGCGGTGAACACCAGCACCGGGGCGAGCCAGGTGGCGAGGCACCGGTGCAAATGGTCGAGCACCGTGCGGGCGGCGCGGCGGCGCAGACTGTCCGGCCGGTCGCAGTAAATCGCGTCCTTGCGGATGTCGAAATAGAACGCCGAGAGGTCGGTGGCGCAGAAATTATGGATGGCCGGATAAACGCCGGTCCAGTCATGCGTGTCCACGCCATAGCGGACCCGCGCATCGAGTTCGGACAGACGGTGCAGCACCCAGCGCTCAAGCTCGGGCATTTCCGCTTCCGGCAGGTGCTCGGCCGGCGAGAACCCGGCCAGGCTGCCGAGCAGCCAGCGCAGCGTGTTACGCAGCCGGCGGTACAGCTCGGCCTGCTGCTTGAGGATTTCCTGGCCGATGCGCAGATCGTCGGCGGTATCCGACATCATCACCCACAGGCGCAGGATGTCGCTGCCGTATTTGTCCCAGACCTCCTGCGGGGCAACCACGTTGCCCAGCGACTTGGACATCTTGCGGCCCTGCTCGTCGAGCACGAAGCCGTGCGTCAGCACCGCTTTAAACGGCGCCCGCCCGCGGGTGCCGACGGACTCAAGCAGAGAAGAATGGAACCAGCCGCGGTGCTGATCGGACCCCTCGAGGTAAAGATCGGCCGGCCAGGGCAAATGCCGGTCTTCCAACGTGAACGCATGGGTCGAGCCGGACTCGAACCGAACGTCCACAATATCCTTGACCTGCTCGTACTCGTCCGGGTCGCGGCCGGGGCCAAGGAAGCGCTCCGGCGGCGAGGCATACCAGGCATCCGCCCCTTCCTCGCGGAAAGCGGCGACGATGCGTTCGACCACGGCGGGGTCGCGCAGCGGCTGGCCGGTTCTTTTCTCCACGAACACCGCGATCGGCACGCCCCAGGCGCGCTGGCGGCTGATGCACCAGTCCGGCCGCGCGGCGATCATGCTGGCCAGCCGGGTGCGGCCCTTCTCCGGAACGAAATCGGTCTCGGCGATGGCCCGCAGCGCCTTCTCGCGAATGTGGTGCGGCCCGTCCATGCGGATGAACCATTGCGGCGTGGCGCGGAAAATCAGCGGCGCCTTGGAGCGCCAGGAATGCGGATAGGAATGCACCAGCTTGCCGCGCGCCAGCAGCCCGCCCGTCTCCGTCATGGCCGCGCACACCGGGTCGGCCGCCTTGTACACGTGCAGCCCGGCGAACAGCGGCACCCACGGGTTGTAGGTGCCATCATCGCCCACTGTTTCCGGCACTTCGATGCCGTGCGTCCGGCCGAGATCGAAATCCTCCTCGCCGTGGCCGGGGGCGATATGGACAAATCCGGTGCCGGCCTCGGTGGTGACGAAATCGCCCAGGAACACTTTCACCTCGTGGTCGTAGCCGCGCCCGCGCAGCGGGTGGGCGCAGACCGTGCCGGCGATCGCTTCGCCTTTCACGAGGTGCAGCACATGGTGGGTTTCCACCCCCACCGCCTCGCAGGTCTGCGGCAGCAACGCCAGAGCCACCACCAGCACCTCGCCGGCGAGGGCCAGCGAGCCTTCCCTGGCGCTGTCCACCCGCACCACGGCGTAGTCGAACTCCGCCCCGCAGGCGATGGCGCGGTTGCCCGGCATGGTCCAGGGCGTGGTGGTCCAGATCACCACCGAGGCGCCCTTCAGTTCGGGCACCGTCGGCGTCACCACCGGAAACCGTACCCAGATCGTGGTGCTGGTGTGGTCGTGGTATTCGATCTCGGCCTCGGCCAGCGCCGTCTTTTCCACCGGCGACCACATCACCGGCCGCAGCCCGCGGAACAGCTCGCCGTTCAGCAGGAACTTGCCGATTTCGTTGGCGATCGCCGCTTCCGAGGGGAAATCCATGGTGGCGTAGCGCTCGCCCCAGGCGCCCTGCACGCCGAGGCGGCGGAATTCCTTCTCCTGCACGTCCATCCAATGGGCGGCATAGGCGCGACACTCAGCGCGGAACTGCAGCACGGGCACCGCGTCCTTGTCGCGGTGGTTGCTGCGATACTGCTCCTCGATCTTCCACTCGATCGGCAGGCCATGGCAGTCCCAGCCCGGGATATACAGCCCGTCATACCCACCCATCTGGGCGGCGCGGTTGACCACGTCCTTGAGGATCTTGTTCAGCGCCGTGCCGATATGGATGTTGCCATTGGCATAGGGCGGACCGTCATGGAGGATGAATTTCTTCCGGCCGTGGCTGGCGTCGCGCAGGCGCTGCCAGATGCCCATGCGCTCCCAGCGGGCCAACAGCGCCGGCTCTTTCTTCGGCAGGTCGCCGCGCATGGGAAACGGGGTGGACGGGAGGAAGACCGTGTCGCGGTAGTCTTGCTTGTCGCTCATCGAAGCCTTGGGCGGCGATCGCCGCGTCGGAGGGATGGGGGCGCGTCAGAGAGGTCCCGGCTGCCAGACAGCGGCCGGGCCGGTAATTCGCGCGTGCGGCATCCCATGCATGGGAGGGACTATGCGGAGGGCGGGATGGGGTGGTCAAGGAGGGGAAGGAAGGCCAGGGCTCTGCCCTGGACCCGCCAGGGGGCAGTGGCCCCCTGGACCCCGCTACTTAAACAGTTGTTTTGAGAGGGGGGTGAGGAGATGTCACAAACACCTCCTCACCCCCCTCTCAAAACAACTGTCTAAAAGTAATGGGTTCCAAGGGGCCACTGCCCCTTGGCGGGTCCAGGGCAGAGCCCTGGCCTTCCTTCACCCAAACCCCCGCCGCGCCTCCGCCGCATCCGCCGCAATCTGCGCCTTCAGCGCATCCAGCCCTGCAAACTTCCGCTCCGGCCGCAGGAAGCTATGCAGCGCCACCTCCAGTTCCGCGCCATACAGATCGCCCTCGAAGTCAAACAAATTGACCTCCAGGCGGCTCTCCGGCCCGGCGTTCACCGTCGGGCGGCGGCCGATATTCGCCACCCCGTTCACCCGGCGCCCGTCCGGCAGGCGGGCGGTGACGGTATAGACCCCGCGCGCCGGCTCCAGGTGGCGCCCCAGCGCGATGTTGGCGGTGGGAAAGCCGATCATGCGGCCGCGGGCGTCGCCATGCGCCACGATGCCGCGAATGGCCCAGGGGCGGCCGAGCTTGATCGTCGCCCGCTCGGGGTAACCGTCCTGCAGGGCGCGGCGGATGCGACTGGAGGAAATCGGCCCGGATTCGTCGGCCAGCGGCGGCACCACGGTCAGGCCGATGCCCAGCGCCTCGGCCCGGGCGGCCAGGAAAGCGGTGTCGCCGCGACGCCGGTGCCCGAAAGCGAAATCGGGGCCGCAAACCAGATGACGGGCGCCGATGCCGTCGCGCAGCACCTCGGTGACGAACGCCTCGGCAGTCATTTCGCTGAACGCGGTGTCGAACGGCAGCTCGTAGACGATCTTCACGCCCAGCGCGGCGAGCGCCTCGTTGCGGGCCGGCGGCAAGGTCAGGCGGAAGGGCGGGTCGTCCGGGCGGAACATTTCGCGCGGATGCGGCTCGAAGGTCAGCACTGCCAGGGGCGCGTCCGGGCGGGCGCTGTGGGCGGCGCGCAGCACATGCGCGTGGCCGAGATGCACGCCGTCGAAATTGCCGAGCGCGACCGCGGCCCCCCTGGCGTCGTCCGGAAGGCCCCGCCAGTCCTTGTGGATGCGCATCAGCGCGTGGGCACCAGCACGGTCGCCTCGCCCTCGATGACGGGTTTTCCGCCGACGGTGCAGACGGTTTTCAGGATGGCGCGCTTCTTTTCGGCGGCGATTTCGATGACCTCGACGGTCGCGGTGACCGTGTTGCCGATTTTCACCGGACCACGGAAACGCAGCGTCTGGCCCAGGTAGACAGTGCCCGGACCCGGCAGTTGGGTGCCCAGCACGGCGCTGATCAGCCCGGCGGTGAGCATGCCATGCGCCACCCGCTCCTTGAACGGGCCGGCGGCGGCGAACTCGGCATTGATGTGCGTGGGGTTGGTGTCGGTGCTGACCGCCGCATACAGCAGAATGTCGGCCTCGGTGATGGTCTTGCCGGTGCTGGCGGTCATGCCGATGGTAATTTCGTCGAGATAAATGGTCATGGCGTTCTCCGGTGCGGCGGGAATTTGTCGGCCGATTGAGGGAAGGAAGCAAGGCCAGGGCTCTGCCCTGGACCCGCCAGGGGGCGGTGGCCCCCTGGACCCCGCTACTTAAGCATTTGTCTTGAGAGGGGGGTGAGGAGATGAACCGGTTCATCTCCTCACCCCCCTCTCAAGACAAATGCCTAAAAGTAATGGGTTCCAAGGGGCCACTGCCCCTTGGCGGGGTCCAGGGGCAGAGCCCCTGGCCTTCCTTCCTTCGCGGTCAGTCCGCCGTCGCCTCCATCTTCTCCGCGAGCGCCGGCAGCCGGCTGGCGCGCCGCGGCGCCAGCCGCCGCTGCAACCGCTCCAGATACAGATAAATCACCGGCGTGGTGTAGAGCGTAAGTATCTGGCTCAGCGCCAGTCCGCCGACCATGGCGAAGCCGAGCGGGCGGCGCAGTTCCGACCCCGCGCCGGTGCCGATCATCAGCGGCAGGCCGGACAGCAGGGCGGCCATCGTGGTCATCAGGATCGGCCGGAAGCGCAGCAGGCAGGCCTGGCGGATGGCGTTGAACGGGGTTTCGCCGTCGCGCCGCTCGGCGGTGATGGCGAAGTCCACCATCATGATGCCGTTTTTCTTGACGATGCCGATCAGCAAGATGATGCCGATCAGCGCGATCACCGACAATTCGTAGCCCCCCGCCATCAGGATCAGCAGCGCGCCGACGCCGGCCGAGGGCAGGGTGGAAAGAATGGTCAGCGGCAGGATGTAGCTTTCATACAGAATGCCCAGGATGATGTACACCGCGATCAGCGCCGCCGCGATCAGGTAAGGCTGGCTTGCCAGCGAAGACTGAAACGCCTGCGCGGTGCCCTGGAACGTGCCGTTCAGCGTGAGCGGCGTCTGCAACTCGCGCATCACCGCGTTGATGGCATCGACCGCCTGGCCGAGTGCGGCGCCCTGCGCGAGGTTGAACGAAACCGTCACCGCCGGGAACTGGCCCTGATGGTTGACCGACAGCGGCGCCGTTTTGGTGTTGTCGATCTTCACGAAGGTCGACAGCGGCACCGCCTGGCCGGTGTTGGAGGTGACAAACAGCTTGTCCAGCACCGACAGCGATTGCTGCTGGTCCGGCAGCACTTCCAGGATCAGGTGGTAGGTGTTGATCTGGGTGAAATACTGGGTGATCTGCCGCTGGCCGAGCGCGTCGTACAGCGTGTCGTCGATCGCCTGCGGCTGGATACCGAAGCGCGCGGCGGCGTCGCGGTCGATAGTGACCACGGCGGTGGTGCCGGCGGTCTGCTGGTCGGTCGCCACGTCGCGCAGCATCGGCAGGGCGCGCAGTCTGTCAAAAATTTTCGGCGCCCATTCGTTCAGCTCGGCGGCGTCGGCGTCCTGCAGGGTGAACTGGTACAGGGTTTTCGACGGCCGGCCGCCGATGCGTACGTCCTGGCCCGCCTGCAGGAAAAGCTGCGCGCCCTCGACTTTCGCAAGCTCCGGGCGCAGCCGGGCGATCACCCGCTGGGCGGTGGCGTGGCGCTGCGCGAACGGCTTCAGCGCGATGAAAAAGCGGCCGTTGTTGCCGGTCTGCCCGCTGGCACCCGCGCCGATCGTGCTGGAATAGGCGGCGATGTCGGGATCGGCCAGCAGCACCTCGCCGAGCTTGAGGTTCAGCCGCATCATTTCCTTGAACGAGACGTCCTGCGCGGCCTCGGAAATGCCGATCAGCAGCCCGTTATCCTGCTCGGGAAAGAAACCCTTGGGGATGGCGACATACAGATAGACCGTGAACGCCATGGTGCCGAGAAAAAACAGCAGGGTGACGAAATGGTGCTTCAGCGCGATGTCGAGCGTGCGCCGGTAGAAGCCGATCAGCAGCTCGAAGCCGCGCTCGACGATACGGTACAGCAGCCCGTGCTGGCCGTGTTCGTGATGCAGGAAGCGCGAGCACATCATCGGCGTCAGCGTCAGCGACACGATGGCCGACACCACCACCGCGATGCTCACCGTCACGGCGAATTCGCGGAACAGCCGGCCGACGATGCCGCCCATCAGCAGCAGCGGCGTGAACACCGCGATCAGCGACGCGCTGATCGAGACGATGGTGAAGCCGATCTCGCCCGCCCCTTTCGTGGCGGCGTCCACCGGCTTCATGCCCGCCTCCATGTGGCGGAAGATGTTCTCCAGCATGACGATGGCATCGTCGATCACGAAGCCGACCGCGATGGTCAGCGCCATCAGCGACAGGTTGTCGAGGCTGTAATCCATTACATACATGACGGCGAAAGTGCCGAGCAGCGCGATCGGCACCGTCACGCTGGGGATGATGGTGGCCCAGAGGTTGCGCAAGAACAGGAAGATCACCATCACCACGAGCGCGATCGACAGCATCAGGGTGAACTGCACGTCATGCACCGAGGCGCGGATGGTCTGCGTGCGGTCCATCACCTCGGTCACTCTCACCGCCGGCGGAATGGCCGCGACCAGCCGCGGCAGCGCGGCCTTGATGCGTTCGACCGTGTCGATGACATTGGCGTCGGGCTGCTTGAAAATGACCAGCTGCACGCCCGGCCGGTTGTTCTGGAACCCGGCCTGCAGCACGTTCTCGGCCTCGTCCACGGCGTGGCCGATGTCGCGCACCCGCACCGGCGCGCCGTTGCGGTAGGCAATCACCAGGCTGTCGTATTCGGCCGCACGGGTCAGTTGGTCGTTGGCATAGATGGTGAAGCTGCGCCGCTCGCCGTCGATGCTGCCCTTGGGCTGGTCCACGGTGGCGTTCTGCAGCGACAGTCGCGCGTCTTCCAATGTCAGCCCCATGGCGGCGAGGCGGGCGGGGTCGATCTGCACCCGCACCGCCCGCTTGCGCTCGCCGCCGATGAATACCTGCGACACGCCGGCGATCTGGCTGATCTGCTGGGCCAGGATATTGTCGGCGTAGTCGTCGACGACGATCATCGGCACCTGGTCGGACTGCACCGCATAGATCAGGATCGGGCTGTCGGACGGGTTCACCTTCAGGAAGGTGGGCGGCTGCGGCAGGTTTTTCGGCAGCAGGCCCTGCGCCGCGTTGATCATCGTCTGCACGTCGAGGGCGGCGGAATTGATCCGGCGGTTGAGATCGAACTGGATGGTGATCGAGGTCTGGCCCAGCACCGAAACCGAGGTCATTTGCGCAATGCCGGCGATTTGCGCGAACTGCCGCTCCAGCGGCTGCGCCACCGCGGTAGCCATGGTGTCCGGGCTGGCGCCGGGGAACTTGGCGGTGACGTTGATGGTGGGGAATTCAACGTGCGGCAGCGGCGCCACCGGCAGCAGCGGATAGGCGGCGATGCCGACCAGCAGGATCGCCGCCATCAGCAGCGAGGTGCCGATCGGCCGGCGGATGAAGGGGGTGGAGATGCTCATGCCGCGTCGCGCCTCATGTTCGTACCTGGCTCAGCCGGCGGGCTTGAGCGGGGTCGCTGCCACGCGCGCGCCGTTCTGCAGGCGCGACATGCCATTGACCACCACGCGGGCATCGTCGTCGAGCCCGCTGAGGATCACAGCGGTCTGCCCGTCGTCCTGGCCGAGCGCGATGGGCTGCACACTGACGGTGGAGTCAGGGTTCAGACGGTAGACATACAGCTCGGTCTGGCTGCGCTGCACGGCAACCGAGGGCACCGTGAGGGCGTTTTTCTGCACCTCGATCTGCAGCCGCGCATTGACGAACTGGCCCGGCCACAGCCGGTTGTCCAGGTTGGGGAACACCGCTTTCAGCTTGATCGTGCCGGTCGCCGGGTCGATCGCGTTGTCGGTGGTGGTCAGTTCGCCCTTGGCCAGCATGGTTTTGTCATCGGCGGTATAGGCGAACACGGTCAGCTTTCCGCCCGCCATGGCCATCTGGATGCGCGGCAGCGCGTCTTGCGGCAGGGTGAACAGCACCGCGATCGGGTGGATCTGGGTGATGCTGACCAAACCTAGCGGCGAGGTGTCGGTGGCGTGCACGAAATTCCCTGGGTCCACCTGGCGCAGGCCGACGCGCCCGTCGATCGGCGCGGTGATGGTGCAGAAATCGAGGTTGAGCTGGGCCGCGGCGATGGCGGCCTCGTCGCCCACCAGGGTCGCGCTGATCTGGCCCACCTGCGCGGTCTGGGTATCGAACTGCTGGCGCGAGGCGAAATCGGTGCGCACGAGCGATTGCGTGCGCGCCAGGTCGCGTTTGGCGTTCTCCAGTTGCACCTGATCGTAGGTTCGTTTGGCCAGGGCCTGGGCCAGGATGGCGGCGTAGGGGCGCGGGTCGATCAACGTCAGCGGCTCGCCGCGCTTGATGTCCTGGCCTTCGGTGAAGAACACTTTCTCCAGCGTGCCGTCAACGCGCGAGCGTATCACCACCGACTGGAACGCCTGCACCGCGCCGATATTGCGCAGCAGGATCGGCACGTCCTGGCGGACAACGGGGACGAATGTCACCGGCACGGCAGGGCCGCCGCCGGACGGGACCGGCTGGGCGAATGCCGCCGGCGGCAACGCCAGAAGCCCCGCCACGAGCAGGGCGCAAGCATGGCGCAGCGCGAGTTGCCCGGCCAGAGCCGGGCTCACCGCTTGATGTCCTCATTTGCCGATCCAGGGACGGGTATAAGCCAGACGCGCCCAGGCGGGAGAACAGACGCTGAAATGTCGCCGGTTGGCAGAGTGTATTTCCAAACGTCACACAAATCCCGCCCCCCACTATTCCGGCCGGAAGCCGTTGATCGCCAATTTGCGTCCAGCCCCGCCGAACCCGGCCTGCCCCCGGGCACGAGTTCTCGCCCGCCGGGGCGAAGCACGCACACTGCCCGCGGGAAGCTGAACGCGGGCTGAACACCGGGGGGATGGAGCGAAGGAAGCAAGGCCAGGGCTCTGCCCTGGACCCGCCAAGGGGCAGTGGCCCCTTGGAACCCGCTACTTAAGCAATCGTTATGAGAGGGGGCGGAGATGTTTGTAACGCCTCCTCACGCCCCCCTCTCATAACAACTGCCTAAAAGTAATGGGTTCCAAGGGGCCACTGCCCCTTGGCGGCTCCAGGGCAGAGCCCTGGCCTTGCTTCCTTCGCCCCCGGACACCCTATTCCCGGCGCAACAATCGGTCGTTCAGCAGCGCGCCCAGCCTTGTAGCGGCAAACCCGGCGGCGATCGCATCGGGGTCGTAACCGTCGCGCACCCAATCGGCGAAATTCCTGCGCCCCTCGGCTTCGCGTCCATAGGCAAGCAGCACCGCATCCAGCATGCCGGCACGCGAGCGGGCCAGATGGCCCCAGCGCAGCGCGAGCTGGCTCATCGCTCCTGCCACCGGCGCGCCCTGCAGCAGCAGGAACACCGCGCCGGCGAAGCCCGCGCGGTCGGCGCCGGATTTGCAGTGCACCAGGCCCGGCTCGCGCATGCCCTGCAAAGCGGCGATCAGGGCCAGCAGGCGCTCGCGCGGCGGCGGCCGGCCGCTCGACATCGGCAGGTCGATGAAATCCAGGCCGAGATGATGCGCCCGCTCACGCGAGAGTGCGTCGGAGCCGTTGCCGGTGGGGCCGCGCAGGTTGAGCACGCTGCGGATACCCCAGCGCCGCACCATGGCGGACAGCCGGCCGGGCGTGGGGTGGTTGCAGCGGTACAGCCGGCCGGGCACGACCGCACCGGCATTGGTCCAGGCCAGGCGCAGCACGCCGTGGTCGACCAGCATGCTGTCGATCCAGGCGCGCCGGCGCCCGGAAGCGGTGTCAAGGTCGCCGCGGAAGATTGTGTCCATGGCGCATCCGCCTTGCCGCCCCGGGACTGGCCCCGCGGCCCACGCCGCGTATATCCTGCGCCCGACGGCGCACGCCAGCCTGCCGGGCCGCATCAACATGGCTCGCGTATGAAGAAGGGACCAAGACCATGCTCGAGGACTCGCCGCTGACGGCCGAGGACGTGATGACCCGCGACGTCAAGGTCGTGCATCCGGAGACGCCGCTGCTTGCGGCCGTGCGCCTGATGGCGGATCACCACATCAGCGGGCTGGTTGTGGTGGACGATGCGAACCGGGTGGTCGGCATGCTGACCGAGGGCGACCTGCTGCGCTGGCATGGCGAGTTCACCGAGCGGCAGGCCTGGTGGCTCGACCATCTCGCCGAGGGGACGGACCTGGCGCCGAGCTTCATCGACGCGATCGGCTCGCAGCAGCGCAAGGTCAAGAAGCTGATGACCGAGGGCGCCATCAGCGTGTTCCCGGAAACCTCGACCCGCGACATCGCGCGGCTGTTCTATGAACGCAAGATCAAGCGCGTGCCGGTGGTGAAGGATGACAAGCTGGTGGGGCTGGTCAGCCGGGCCGACCTGCTGCAGGCGCTGGTGAAGGAACTGACAAAAAAGTAAGGAACGCCAGGGCTCTGCCCCGGACCCGCCCCAGCGCGCAGCGCGCCACAGGGTTCCAAGGGCTTTGCCCTTGGTGGGGGTCCAGGGGGCAAAGCCCCCTGGTGGGGCGCGGGGCAACGCCCCGCCCGGCTCAGTGCGCCGCCGCCCAGTTGGTGCCCATTCCGGTCTCCACCACCAGCGGCACCGAAAGCGTCGCCGCCCCTTCCATGACGCGGCGGGCCAGCGCGGCGGTAGCTTCCGCCTGATCGGCCGGCGCCTCGAACAGCAGTTCGTCGTGCACCTGCAGCAGCATTCGGGCGGACAGGCCGGCCTGTGCGAGCGCCGCGGGCAGCCGCACCATCGCGCGCTTGATCACGTCGGCAGCCCCCCCTTGCAGCGGGGCGTTGATGGCCTGGCGCTCGGCATAGGCGCGCCGTGCCGCGTTCTTGTCATCGATGCCCGGAACCCAGCAGCGCCGGCCGAACGGGGTGCTGACGAAGCCGGCGATGCGGGCGTCGTCCTTGGTTTTTTCCATGTAGGCGCGGATGCCGGGGTAGCGGGCGAAATAGGCGTCGATGTAGGTGCGCGCCTCGCCAGGGGTGATGCCGAGCTGGCGGGCCAGCCCGAAGGCGCTGATACCGTAGATGATGCCGAAATTGATCGCCTTGGCGCGCCGCCGCGTCATCGGGTCCATGCCCTGCATGGGCACGCCGAACACCTCGCTGGCGGTGCGGGCGTGGATGTCCTCGCCGGCGGCGAAGCTGGCTTTCAGTTGCGGGATGTCGGCCACGTGGGCGAGCAGGCGCAGCTCGATCTGCGAATAGTCGGCGGAGATCAGAATATGGCCGGGCTCGGCGATGAAGGCGCGGCGGATGCGGCTGCCTTCCTCGGTGCGGATCGGGATGTTCTGCAAATTGGGATCGGTGGAGGAAAGCCGCCCGGTGCTGGCGATGGCCATGGCGAAGCTGGTGTGCACCCGGCCGGTATCGGGATTGATCTGGGTAACCAGCGCGTCGGCGTAGGTGGATTTCAGCTTCTGCAACTGCCGCCATTCCAGCACCCGCGCGGGCAGCTCGTGGCCCTGGTCCGCCAGGCCCTGCAGCACGCTGGAATTGGTGCCCCAGGCGCCGGTTTTCATCCGCTTGCCGCCGGCCAGTGCCATCCGGTCGAACAGCACCTCGCCAAGCTGTTTCGGGCTGCCGACATTGAACGGGAAGCCGGCGAGGCGATGGATGTCCTGCTCCATCACCTGCATGCGCGCCTCGAAATCCTTCGACATGGCGCGCAGGTCGCCTTCGTCGACTTTCACGCCCGCGCGTTCCATGTCCAGCAGCACCGGCACCAGCCGGCGCTCGATCTGCTCATACAAGCGCGAGCGAGCCGGTGCTGCGCAGCGTCGGGCGCAAATGCTGCCACAGCCGCAGCGTGACGTCGGCGTCCTCGGCGGCGTACGGCGTGGCGCGGTCGAGCGGCACCTGGCCGAAGGGCAGCCGGGCGCGGCCGGTGCCGGTGACCTGATCGTAGCTGATGCAGCTATGGTGCAGATGCAGCAGCGCCAGCTCGTCCATGCCGTGACCGTGCCGTCCGGCGTCCTGGGCGTAGGAGATCAGCATGACGTCGTCCTGCGGGGCGGCGCGCGGGGCGCCGGCATGCGACAGCACCAGCATGTCGAACTTGGCGTTCAGGAACACTTTCAGCACCGCCGGATCGGTCAGCAGCGGCGCCAGCGCGGCGATGGCCTGTGCCGCCGGCACTTGTTCGGGCGCGGTGCCCTCGGCGTCGGCGTGGCGCAGCGGCACGTAACAGGCGCGCCCGGGAACGATCGCGAGCGAGAAGCCGACCAGATTGGCGCGCATGGCATCCAGCCCGTCGGTTTCGGTGTCGAGTGCCACGATGCCGGCCGCGGTCGCCTCGGCGATCCAGGACTGCAGCGCGTCGATCGTGGTAACGGTGACATACGGGCCGTAGCCCTCGCCGGGGACCAGCGGTGCGATGGCGGGTGCGGGCGGATCGGCAAAGGCCAGCGCCCCCTGCCCGCCCCTCGCCGGCTGGAGCGACGGGACAGCGCCCGGCGCTTCCAGCCCAAGCCGCACCAGGGTGCTGCGGAACCCCTGCTCGGTCAGCCAGGACGCGAGGCGGGCGCGGTCCGGCTCGCGCACGGCGAGGTCGGAAAGTGGCACCGGCAGCGGCGCGTCGTCGCTCAACACCACGAGCCGGCGGGACAGGCGGGCCGCCTCGGCATGGGCGATCAGCATGTCCTTCTTTTTCGAGGGCTTCATCGCCGGCGCCGCGGCGAGCACCGATTCCAGGTCGCCGAACTCGGTGATCAGGGCCGCCGCGGTCTTCGGGCCGATGCCGGGCACGCCGGGGACATTGTCCACCGTATCGCCCATCAGCGCCTGCACCTCGACCAGCTTGTCGGGGGGCACGCCCCATTTCTCGACCACCTCGGCGGGGCCGATCGGCTTCTGCTTGATCGGCTCCAGCATGTCCACGCCGGGCCGGATGAGCTGCATCAGGTCCTTGTCCGACGAGACGATGGTGGTGCGCCCGCCCGCTTCTTCGGCAGCGCGGGCGTAGGAGGCGATCAGGTCGTCCGCTTCCCAGTCGGCCAGTTCGATGGCGGGAACGCCGAAGGCGGCGGTGGCCTCGCGCACCAGGGCGAATTGCGGGCGCAGCTCCTCGGGCGGTTCGGGCCGCTGGGCCTTGTAGAGATCATACAGCCGGTTGCGGAAGGTGAGCCGGCCGGCATCGAAAATAACGGCGAAATGGGTGCCGACGCGGTCCTTCAGCAGGCGGGCGAGCATGTTGGTGAAGCCGAACACGGCGTTCACCGGCACCCCGTCGGGGCGGGTCATCGGCGGCAGGGCGTGGAAGGCGCGAAAGATGAAGCCCGAACCGTCGATCAGGACAATATGCGGGCCGGACGCGCCTTCCGGCCGGTCGGGCTTGGCGGGGGCGGTCAGTGCGCGGCTCCGCCGCCGGCGCCCGGTTTGAGCACATACAGGCGCGAGCAATAGGGACACATCACCTGGGTGCCGGCGATGCGCAGAAAGACACGGGGATGGCCGAGCGCCAGGTCGCCGCCATCACAGGCGACGGTCCGGTCGTCGACGTATATGGTTTCGGCAGGAATGGTTTCGGATGTGATCGAATCAGTGGATACTTTTGGGGTGGCACCGTCCGGCATAGGGGCCTCAAACTCTGGGGATTGCCCGGGGGGGCGGGGGGCATGATAGCCATGGGGCGCATGCTTTCAACCGCGCGCCCGTCGTTTCGTCCCGCTGCCGCCCCGGCGATCGCCGCTGCGGCTGGTTCCGCGGCTGGCGTGACGCGGCGCGGCGTGCTGGGCCTGGGCATTGCGGCGGCGCTGGGCGGGTGTGCGTCGATAGGGGCTCCGCCGGGGCCGGCGGTGGAGGCCGCATCGATGACCGAGGATGCGTTCACCATGCCGGACGGGGCGCGGCTGCCCTATCGCGCCTGGCTGCCCGACCGCGAACCCGAGGCGGTGGTGCTGGCGTTGCACGGGTTCAACGACAGCCGCGACGCCTGGGAATATCCGGCGCCGGCGTTCACCGCGGCGGGCGTGGCGGTGTATGCGCCCGACCAGCGCTGCTTCGGCGAAGCGCCCGGGCGGGGGTTCTGGCCGGGCACCGAGGCCCTGGTGACGGATGCGGCCGAGATGGTGCGGCTGGTGCGCGCGCTGCATCCCGGCGTGAAGCTGGTGCTGATGGGCGAAAGCATGGGGGCTGCGGTGCTGATGGTGCTGGCGACCGGCAAGCTGGCTCCGCAGGACGTGTCGTATGTGCTGATCGCCCCGGCGGTGTGGGGGCGGGCGCGCATGAACTTCGTGCTGTCGGGCGCCTTGTGGCTGGCGGTGGCGCTGGTGCCCGGGATGGGGCTGACGCGCGGGCCGGTGCAGATCACCGCGAGCGACAACCGCGAGGCGCTGATCCGCCTGTCGACCGATCCGCTGACCATCCGGCGCACGCGCATGGACGCACTGGGCGGGCTGGTGAACCTGATGGACGCGGCGCTGGCGTCGGCGCCGCGGCTGCGGGTGCCGAGCCTGCTGCTGTATGGCGGCAAGGACGAGTTGGTGCCCAAAGCGGCGACCGCGACCACCTGGCGGGCGTTGCCGCGCGGCGGGGCGGACGGGCCGCGGATCGCCTATTATCCGGAGGGCTATCATCTGCTGCTGCGCGACCACGACCGGGCGGTGCCGATCGGCGACATCGTGGCCTGGCTGCGCAACCCGTCGGCGGCGCTTCCCTCGGGGGCGGAACGGGCGGCGGAAGCATGGCTGGAAGCGCAGGATTGAGGCGCTGGCGCTCGGCTTGGATCTGCGTTATGGGAGGCGGCTGTTGGACCCGTAGCTCAGCTGGATAGAGCGTCGCCCTCCGAAGGCGAAGGTCGCACGTTCGAATCGTGTCGGGTCCGCCAAGTTTTTCAAGGGGTTGCGAGCAACGCCAGGCACCACCCAAAGCGCCAAGGTAGCGGATAGGTAGCGGCAGGCGCTGGATCGGGCGCGGTCGAGGCCCCCAGACCGTCACCAGCGCCGGCCGCTTCTGGACGAAGACGGGCGAGGAAGCCGCCCTTTCTCAGGGGAGCGGCCAGTCCGCGATAAACTTGATGTGGGCTCGATTTCCGCTCCAATCGACTTCCTCCACCTCCTCAACCGTCCAGACAGCCACCTCGCCCAATTGGTGACCATCGCGGTCGACCAGCCGAACAATGCCCGGCGCGTCGGCGCCCTGCCCGGGCATCCTTACAATCATGGGGTGGCGCAGCACGATAACTCGGTAGGCACCGTCCGGCCGCTCGAACACCCGATAGGTTTCCAGCCTGAAGGCGGCAAGCCAGATGGCGGCACAGCCGACCAAGACCGCGACAGCAAATCCAGCGAGGAAACAACGTTTCTGGAACATCACCCACGATACGTCGTGGGCGTGCGCGCTCACAGGCCCTTTTGCGTGTCAGGACGTCGAGCGGAATGTCGCGCGCCACCTCCGCCCCGGCCGCAGTCGGGTCGTCGACACCGGCGGCACGGGCAGCTGCTTCCACTCCGCAATCGTCCGCGCACAATCCCGCGCCTTGGCGTTGTCC
Source organism: uncultured Alphaproteobacteria bacterium (assembly GCA_963714255.1). Classification (GTDB taxonomy): domain Bacteria; phylum Pseudomonadota; class Alphaproteobacteria; order Acetobacterales; family Acetobacteraceae; genus Rhodovastum. Next base: position 49,733 of record CAVQNU010000006.1, on the reverse strand, counting down.
AGGATGCCGGGGAGTGCCGGCGCACCTCATTCATGGCGGACAACTCGGCCTCCTCCTCGAACACGCGACGGATGGCGGGGGCAGCCGTCAAGCATTTGCCGATGTTGCCAACAACGACACCTTACCGAATTGCATCAGAAGCAACCGGAGGGGCGCGCCATGCGGCCGTTGCTCGTCATCGCGTTGGCCGCTCTGGCTGGCTGCGCCACCGCAGCGCAAGGGCAGGTGGCCTCAATTAAGTCAGAACGTCGCTCCAGCGATGCCGGAAATGAAAGCCTGCGTGGGAGCTGCACACGCGAACCCTGCCGACGCATCCATCACGGTCCACTTTCCCGCAAACCCTACGCAGGCTTCAATCTTGCAGCTCACCGATAAATCAATGTTTTCTCCGGGCGATGTTCAGACCTTATCGCATCTGCACAATGACGTGCCGGCGTGCAGGAAGCAGTTGCTGCCTCATTTTGTTAATTCGTTCCCTCTGACCGTGCCGGTGATGATTCGGACTTGGAGCGCTGCTGATCACAACATTCTGAAACTTGTCCAGCAGAAAATCACATTCGGTGAGTACACGACAAAAGCGAAAGCGACTACGGACCAATTTATGGTCGATTATCAAGAGGCCCTTCGCGGAACGGACGCCGACCTGCGCGCTGCGGACCAGAACGAAATACGCAACCGTCAGGCGGCCGGCACGGCGATGATGCAATTCTTGCAGACACAGCAAATGGTGAACGCGATGGACCGACCTGTCACCACCACCTGCACCAGCTTCGGTCCCCAGATAAACTGCGTTTCGAGGTAGCGCCGCGGGCGCGCTCTCGGCGGCCTCCTGCTCCCGCCGCCGCCAGCACGACTTACCAGCACCTCGCGCGCGTCTTCCGAAGTGTCGGCAACGTCGTGTCACCCAAACCGCGCCGCTCCAGCGCATGCCAGCAGCCCAAACCGATGGCCGCCGGCAAGATCGGACGCGCAGCGCGAACGCATCAACGGCAGTGCCGCCGCCGCGTGGCCGGACAACCTCAGGGCCGGCCCTGCTTGTCGGGCAGAAATGCGTCGGTCCATCCCGTCTCGGCCGCAGCGCCGGACAGCCGGACCTGCGTCCGTCCCGGACCTTCCCGCACCACCACCGTCACCGGCGTCGCCGCCCGGACCAGCCGGCATCCGGCCGGCTCACCCGGGCCGCCGCCGTTGCCGTCCAGACGTGCGGCCATGACGGCGAGGTGCTGACGCAAATCCTCCGATGTCTGGCAGAACACCGCCCCCGGATCGAGCCGCGGCCACGGGTCCGGCGTCACCTTCACTTCCGGCAGCGGGGCCGGTCTCTGTTGCTGGGTTGATTGCCCGCCGCGATGCATGCGCCGGCCCTGGCCGGCACTGTCGTCCAGTGACCCGGGCGCGCCAGGCGACTGGGCGGCGACACGTGTCGCGCCCAGGACAATCACCACGGCGAGCGCCCAACCGGCGCGGCGGCTCAGTTTGTGCATGCCGATCATCCTTCGATTCTCCTCACGCACCCCGGCCCGGCACGTCCGGATTGACCACGCGGACCGGGGCTTCGTCCAGGCAGGTCAGCACATACCCGGTACCGGTCGGCCATGTTCGCCGCGGTGACATAGCCCGGATGCGGTGTCAGCTCACCCGAGAATTCGCAAATCCTCGCGGTCGATGACACGGAACCTGTCCGTCACCGCACCACAACAGATATGCCCTTGCCGCTGTCCCCCCGCACAGGGCAGGTCCAGGCCTTAGCTTATTGCCAGCCACATCCGGCCAGGGCCGCACGCATATGCGCCGGCACCGGCGCCATCGCCACCACCGGCGGCGCGAGCGGCAGCGTGATCGCGCGCGCCAGCAGGTGCAGCCTGGTTTGTCCGCCGCCGGGCGCGGCGCCATAGACCGGATCGCCCAGCACCGGGCAGCCAAGCGCGGCGCAATGCGCCCGCACCTGGTGGGTGCGGCCGGTGCGCGGGCGCAGTTCCAGCCAGGCCAATTTGTCGCCGCGCCCGCACAGGCGCCACGCCGTGACCGCATTCTGGCCGCCCGGACCGGCCAGCATGCGCCATCCCTGCCTGTCGCTGTGCCGGCGCAGGGGCGTGTCGACCACGCCGGCCTCACCCGCCGGAATACCGCACACCACGGCCCAGTAGGTTTTCTCCGCCCGCCCCTCGGCGAAGGCGGCCTGGGCTTCGTGCAGCGCCGCGCGCCGCAGCGCCACCACCAGACAGCCGGACGTATCGGCGTCCAGCCGGTGCGCCAGCCACGGCCCGTCGCGCCGTCGCGAAAGGGCGGGAAAGAAATCCTCCACGCTCGGCCCGCCGCGCGGCCCGGCATGCACGGCAAGGCCGGGCGGCTTGTCGAGCACGACGAGGCGCGAATCGCGGAACAGAATCGGGATGTCCATCGCGGGATGCTATGCCAGCTTCATGAAACCCGACACGATTTGCGGCGTGAATGCCGTGGCCGCGCTGTTCGCATGCCGCCCGGACGACGCACTGCGGCTGTTTTATCTGGCCGAGCGACGCGAGGCGGCCGGCCCCTGGTGCGCTCTGCTGGCCGCGGCGCGCCGCCCGTACCGGATGGTGCAAGCCGAGGAACTGGCCAAAGTGGCGGGCACGCCGCATCACGGCGGCGTGGCGGTGGTGGCCAAGCCGCGCGCGGTTGATCTGCTCGATCTCGCCGCGCCGCCGCGCCTGCCGTTTCTTCTCGTTCTCGACGGCGTGGGCAATCCGCATAATCTCGGCGCGATCGCCCGGAGTGCGGCGTTCTTCGGCGTGCGGGGACTGGTTTTGCACGAGATGCCGGGGGCGGCATTGCCGTCCGACGCCGCCTATCGCACCGCCGAGGGCGGGCTCGAATATCTGTCCGTCTGGCGCACCCGCGACCTGCCACGGGCGCTGGCCGGACTGGCGCCGCACTACCGCAGCGTCGCCGCCATGCTGGCGGGCGAAGCGGTGGCGCCGGCAGCGCTGCCGCGCGACCGGCCGGTGGCGCTGGTGCTTGGCGCCGAGGAACGCGGGGTTTCACCGCCGGTCGCGGCAGCCTGCCGGCGGGCGGTGCGCGTTCCGGGGGCCGGGCGGGTGCAAAGCCTGAATGTGGCGCAGGCGGCGGCGGTACTGCTGCATGCGCTGGTGTAGGCTCCCCATCTATTTCGTTGCATGTGACGAAGAAAGATAAGGCCAGGGCTCTGCCCTGGACCCGCAAGGGGGCAGTGGCCCCCTTGACCCCATTACGCCGCCAATAAGTCGGGCGCCGGACCGAACAGGAAATCGATATCCTCTTCCGCCATCACCGGCAGCGCCGAACCGTCTTCGCTGAAGGCAATGCTCGCCAGCGCCGCCTTGCGCTCCTGCAATTCCAGAATGCGCTCCTCAACCGTGTCCGCCGCAATCAACTTGTAGACGAACACAGATTTCGTCTGGCCGATCCGGTGCGCCCGGTCGGAAGCCTGCTCCTCCACCGCCGGGTTCCACCAGGGATCGTAATGGATCACCGTGTCGGCCGCGACCAGATTAAGCCCGCGCCCGCCCGCCTTCAGGCTGATCAGAAACAACGGCACCTCGCCCGCCTCGAAGCGCTGCACCGGCGTCGCCCGGTCGCGCGTGTCGCCGCGCAGCTCAACGAACGGTATGCCGGCGGCAACCAGCCGCGGCTTCATCAGGTCGAGCATCGAGGTGAACTGCGAGAACAACAGAATGCGCCTTCCTTCCGCCAGCATCTCGCCAACCATCTCCAGCATGTCTTCGAGCTTGCTGGAGGTGCTGATCCGCTGCGCCGACGGCAGCTTGACCAGCCGCGGATCGCAGCAGACCTGGCGCAGCTTCAGCAGCGCATCGAGCACCACCACATGGCTGCGCGCCAGGCTGTGCGCGGCGATTTCCTGCGCCACCTTTTCGTGCAGCGTGGCGCGGATCGTTTCGTAAAGCTCGCGCTGTTCCGGTGCCAAGGTGATACGGCGCAGAATCGTGTGCTTCGGCGGCAGCTCGGTGGCCACCGCCGCCTTGGTACGGCGCAGAATGAAAGGGCGGATGCGCAACGCCAGTTGCCGGCGCCGCACCGGGTCGTTGTTCTTCTCAATCGGCGTGCGAAACCGCTTGGTGAAGCTTTTGCGATGGCCGAGCAGCCCGGGCATCAGGAAGGCGAACTGGGACCACAATTCGCCCAGATTGTTCTCGATCGGCGTGCCCGACAGGCACAGCCGGTGGGCCGTGTCGAGCCGGCACACGGCATGCGTGGCCTTCGCCGTCGCGCTCTTGATCGCCTGCGCCTCGTCCAGCACCACCATGTGCCAGGGCAGCGCCGCCATGTCCTCGATGTCGCGCACCAGAACGGTATAGGTCGTGATCACCACATGCACGCCGCCGAGCTCCCGCCGCCGTTCGTGACGGTCGAGCCCGTGCAGCACCATCACCCGCAGATGCGGCGCGAAGCGGGACAATTCGGCGGTCCAGTTCGGCACCAGGCTGGTCGGCACCACCACCAGCGCCGGCCGCTCAAGCCGCCCCGCCGCTTCCTCGACGGCGATATGCGCAATGGTCTGCGCCGTCTTGCCGAGCCCCATGTCGTCGGCGAGAAATCCGCCGAGACCGTTCTGGCGCAGATGCTGCAGCCAATTCACGCCCTGCTGCTGGTAGGGGCGCAGGGTGCCGGTGAAGCCCTCCGGCAGCGTTACGTCATGGATGTCGGCCAGGCCCCGGAAACGCGCGACATGGGCGGCGATCGCCGCCCCGTCCTGCCAGCGGGTGGTCACCAGGTCCTCCAGGTCGAGCACGGCGGGCGCTTCGGCCGCGTCCAGCACCAGCGCGTCGCCGGTGCTGCGGCGGGCGGCCTCGATCAGTTCGTCCATCACCGCCAGCAGGCGGGCCATGCGCTCGGCCGGCAGTTTCAGGATGCGGCCGTCATCCAGGCTGGTGACCAGCTCGCCGCCGACGATGCGCGCCGCGTCCATGCCGCCGCGTTCGTGCAGGCGGCGCAGAATCGGCAGCAGCGGATGGCGCACCCCGTCGATTTCGATGCCGAGGTCGAGCGAGAAACTCCCGTGCGGCGCATCGGCCACCTGGATATCCCACCCGCCGACGGACTGGGCGAGGCGGGGGCCGAAGCCGGGGTCGATCCGGCTGCGCCAGTCGCCCGCCTGCAGGGCCGGCAGGCGTTCGGTGACGAAGCGCTGCCAGAGTTCGGCGGCCTCGCGGCCGCGAAAGAGGAACACCAGCCGGCCTTTCGCCGCCTTCGCCTCGGCCATGCGCATCTGCACGAAACCGTCCTGGCGGATGGCCTCCAGCGCCGCGGCCTCGGCGGTGCGGTCGCGGCGCACGAACACCGGCCCGCCGGGTTCCTCGATGCGGACGAACTGGCGTTCGTCGTCGGCCGGGATCACGGCGCCGCCATAGTCGAAGTCGAGCAGCAGCGCATCGGTCTCCTGCATCCGGCCGCCTTCGTCGGGGAAGGGAAACCGCGTCAGCCGGATCACCGGCGTCGGCTGGCGTTCGATGATGACCTGTTCGCTGGCCGCCGCCGGCTCGACCCGCCGCTTCGGCGGCGCCGCCCGCCCCCGGCCGATGGGCGCGACGGAATGCGGTGGCGTCGGCGGCAGCCGCCGGGCAATGACCGGCGGCTGCACGCGAACTCGCCCGACCGCGCCGGACGCGGCATCGACATACCATGGTCCGGTCTCGCTCAGAATAACCCCCGAGCCGGACGGCAGCGTGGCGGCCGAGGCGGCGGCGAAAATGCGCGGCTCGCCGGGTACCAGAAACCGCCAGCCCGCGTGCCAGCGCGCCTGCCCCGTTTGCACCAGCAGGCGCAGCACCTCGGCAACCAGCGCCGGCGGCACATCGGTGCGCGTGTCGGTCCCGCTGCCCAGCAGGCGCGCGAGTTCCCGGGCGGCCGCATCCGCCTGTTGATCGGCGGCGATCCGGTATGGCGTTGTTGCGGTAATGGTGCCGGTGCGCTCGCCGATATGCAGGGTGGTGACGATGCAGGCAGCGGGCGGAGACGCCGGCGCCAGTTCGAACACTGTGCGCTTTCGTTCGGCCTCCGGTTCCGTGACCAGCGTGTCGAGGAAACTCTGCTGCTCGGGCCGGCGCAGCGCGGGAAACCGGTCGAGGGCAGCGAAGGCGGCCGCGGCCAGATGCGGGCAAGCGGGTACACCGCAACTGCACCGGCTCTCGAACCCCACACGGCGCGCGTTCGCGACTGGGGTGATGCGCCCGGTGTGCCGGCCGGCCGGGTCCTGGACCTCGGACACGATGCTGTCGCCGTCGATCCGCACCTCCACCGCGCCGGCCAGCACCAGGCTGCGGCCACGGGTGAGGGTGCGCGCATCGAAGGCGCGGCTGAGATCCTGGGACGAGAACGGCGTCGGCATCGGCGTCGGGCAACCTCGGGTGGCTGGCGGGGGCGAGCCGGGGCCGGCGAGTGAAGGAAGCAAGGCCAGGGCTCTGCCCTGGACCCCGCGACTTAAGCGGTTGTTATAAGAGGGGGGTGAGGAGATGTCACCAACACCTCCTCACCCCCTCTTATAACAACCACCTAAAAGGAATGGGTTCCAAGGGCCTCTCGGCCCTTGGCGGGTCCAGGGCAGAGCCCTGGCCTTGCTTCCTTCACCCCCCGACCCCGGTCCGCCCCCCCTCCCCCGTAGCACCCAGCATCCGCGCCAGATCGATCGGGAACGGGAACACGATGGTCGAATTCTTGTCGCCGGCGATTTCGCTGAGCGTGCCGAGATAGCGCAATTGCATCGCCCCCGGCGTCGCCGCCAGCAGTTTCGCCGCCTCGGTCAGTTTCGTCGCCGCCTGTTGCTCGCCCTCGGAATTGATAATTTTGGCCCGCCGCAGGCGTTCCGCCTCGGCCTGCCGGCCGATGGCGCGGACCATGGTTTCGTTCAGGTCAACCTGCTTGATCTCGACGCTGGTGACCTTGATGCCCCAGGTTTCGGTCTGTGCGTCCAGGATTTCCTGGATGTCGCTGTTCAGCCGGTCGCGCTCGGCCAGCATTTCATCCAGCGTGTGCTTGCCGAGCACCGAACGCAGCGTGGTCTGCGCCAGCTGGCTGGTGGCCACCAGGAAGTTCTCCACCTGGATCACCGCGCGGTCGGCGTCGACCACGCGGAAATACAGCACCGCGTTGACTTTCACCGAGACGTTGTCGCGTGAAATCACGTCCTGGCTCGGCACGTCGAGCACCACGGTACGCAAATCGACGCGGACGATCTGCTGAACATATGGAATAACGAAGATCAGGCCGGGACCTTTGACGCCGGTGAAGCGGCCAAGGGTGAACATCACCGCGCGCTGGTACTCGCGCAGGATGCGCACCGCCGCGCCGAGGATGAACACGATCGCAACCACCACCAGCAGGAAGGCGAGACTGCCGGAATCGAACACGCCCATGTCATCCTCCTCGCGGGCGCGCGCGCACCCGGTTCAAACCGCCTCGACGATCAGGCACAGCCCCTCGCGCCCGGTCACCCGGACCGTCGCGCCGGGTTGCAGCAACGTTTGCGCCCGGGCATTCCAGAAGGCGCCCTGCACGAACACCTGGCCCTCGGTGACCTGCCAGTTCGTGACCCGCCCGGTGGCACCCAGCAGCATTGCGTCGCCGCTCACCACCGGGCGCCGGCGCGCCCGCAGCAGGGCCGCCAGCACCACCCCGAACAGCGCGGCACTGCCCAGCGTGGCGCCGATGACCACGGCGAGCGACGGGCGGAACACCGGGTTCTCGAACATCATCAGCGAGCCGATCAGGAACGCCGCCCCGCCGCCGACCACGAAGGCCCCGAACGCCGGCACCCAGGCCTCGGCGACCATCAACCCCAGGCCGAACAGCGCCAGCGCCGCGCCGGCGTAGTCGATCGGCAGCAGGTTCAACCCATAGGCGCCGAGCAGCAGGCAGATGGTGCCCAGCACGCCGGGCGCAAACACACCGGGATGCGACAATTCGAAGGCAATCCCGGCGAGGCCCGCCAGCAGCAGCAGATACAGGATGCTCGGATTGGTCAGGATGGACAGCAGCCGGTCGCGCCGGTCGGGCACGATGTCGCGGATGGGCAGATCGCGCGTCGCCAACTGGACCGGCCGGCCGGCCGCCACCACCGTGCGCCCGTCGGCCGCCGCCAGCAGCTCGGGCAGGCTGGCCGCCACCAGATCGATGACGTGCTCGCGCAACGCCGCCTCGTAAGAAAGGCTCACCGCCTCGCGGACGGCGTGCTCGGCCCAGTCGGCGTTGCGGCCGTGCAGGGTGGCCAGGCTGCGGATATAGGCGGCCGAATCATTGGTGATTTTGGTCAGTTCGGCATCGGTGGGCGGCGGCGGCCGGGCATCGCCGGGCGCGCCGGGCAGAGGCGTGCCGCCGAACAGCGACACCGGCGTGGCGGCGCCGAGATTGGTGCCGGGCGCCATCGCGGCGAGTGCGCTCGCATACAGAATATAGGTGCCCGCACTGGCCGCGCGGGCACCGCCCGGCGCGACGTAGCCGATGACCGGCACCGGGCAGGCCAGGATGGCGCGGATGATGTCGCGCATGGCGCTGTCCAGCCCGCCGGGCGTGTCCAGGCGCAGCACCACCACCGCGGCCTGTTCATGCGCCGCTGCCTCCAGGCTGCGCACCACGTAGGACGCGGTCGCCGGCCCGATCGCGCCGTCCAGCGCGACAACGACGGCGCTGCGTTCCTGCGCCCCGGCGCCATGATCAGGGCCGAGGCACAGCAGGGCAGCCCACAGCAGCACGACCAACCGCAGCGTCCCGACGGCGCGCCGCCCCGTCAGCCCGTTCGACACACGCATGCGCGTGCCTTCCTTTGCAACCGGCAGACGCCGGCAAGCGCCATCATCTCGCGCCGCACGCGGCCGGCATCTGCGCACGGAGCGCAGTCTGCGCCGAACGTTGCCCCTCCGCAATCTCATCCCGGCGCGCAGCCAGGCGCGCCAGGACACAAACCGGCGAGGGCCGGGCTTTGCGCGGCGCGAACCTACCCGAGCCGGCGCACCACCGCCGCGGTGAAATCCTTCGTCGAGGCGGAGCCGCCAAGGTCGCGGGTGCGGATATTGTCCTCGGTGAGCACCTGGTCGAGGGCGGTGCGCAGGCGCGTGGCAAGCCCCTCGCGTCCGGCATGGTCGAGCATCATCACCGCGGCCAGCAGTAACGCGAGCGGGTTGGCGATGCCCTGGCCGGCGATGTCCGGGGCCGAACCGTGCACCGCCTCGAAAATCGCCGCGTCCGGGCCGATATTGGCGCCGGGCGCCATGCCCAGGCCGCCGACCAGCCCGGCCATCTGGTCGGACAGGATGTCGCCGAACAGGTTGGTGGTGACGATGACATCGAACTGCCACGGATTGAGCACGAGCTGCATGGCGCAGGCATCGACGATGCGCTCGTCGCAGGCCACCTGGTCTTCATAGTCGCGCGCTACGGCCCGGGCGGATTCCAGGAAGATGCCGGTCAGCGCCTTCAGCACGTTCGCCTTGTGGACGATGGTGACTTTCTTACGCCCATGCCGTGCGGCGTATTCGAAGGCGTAGTGGGCGATCCGCCGCGATCCGGCCTTGGTGTTCACGCCCGAGGAAATCGCCACCGCCTGCGGGTCGTTGCCAACCGGGATATAGTGTTCGAAGGCGACATACAGGCCTTCCAGGTTCTCGCGCACCAGCACGAGGTCGATATTCTCGTAGCGCCCGCCCGGCACCATGGTGCGCACTGGGCGGACATTGGCGTACAATCCGAATTCTTCGCGCAGGCGCACGTTCACCGAGCGAAACCCGCCGCCGACCGGCGTGGTGAGCGGGCCTTTCAGGGCGAGACGGGTGCGATGGATGCTGTCCAGCGTGGCTTGCGGCAGCGGGTCGCCGGAGGCGGCGATGCCGGCCAGCCCGCCCTGATGCACCTCCCAGGCGAACGGCTCGCCGAGAGCGGCGAGGATGTACACGACGGAGTCGACGATTTCCGGGCCGATGCCGTCGCCGGGGATCAGGGTGGCGGGGATTGCGGGTGCGTCGTGCTGTGCTGCCATGCCTTGCCGTCTCCTGCTCCCCGGGGCGGGGGCCGAGCGCGTGCATCGCCATGCACGCGGTCTTCGTCAAGCAAACTCTCCACCATCGGCAGGGCAATCGGGTGAAGGAAGGAAGGCCAGGGCTCTGCCCTGGACCCGCCAAGGGGCAGTGGCCCCTTGGAACCCATTACTTAAGCATCGGGGTCCAGGGCAGAGCCCTGGCCTTCCTTCACCCGCCTCCCATCAAAACCGCAACTCCTGCACCGCCTGTTCCAGCGCCGCCTGCGCCGCGGTCGCGGCGGCGGCGGCGGCTTCGATCTCCTTCGTCAACGCGGCGATGCGGGTCTCGCTGGCATCGAGCTGGCGGATCAGGCGGGTGTGCAACGCATCGTTGGCCGGCACCGCGGCGATGTTCGCGCGCAGGCGATCCTCGTCGTGTTCGACATCAGCGAGCGCGGCTTTCAGCCGGTCGCGGTCGGCGGTGCGGGCGGCTTCGGCGGTGCGCAACTCGGCCAGGTGGCGAAGCCCGGCGCGCGCCGCCGCCGGTATCGCCTGATCGGCGATGATCTGCGCGAACACCGGCGCGTCCTGCAGCAAGGCGATCCGCTGTTGCTGCAGCGTTTCGGTATAGGCGGTCACCGTGCGCGTCTCGCCGGCGGCCAGGCGCGCGCGCAGCCGCGCGGCGCCGGCGATCTCGCCCGCCGGTTCGGCGCCGCTTTCCGCCACCAGTTTCTGCCCCGATGACGTGGGTATTTGCAGCAGCACCGTGCGCGGTTCGCGCGCCGGTGCGGCGATCACGACGCGCCAGGACTGCCGCATGCGCCGCTCGGCCGTCAGCACCCCGCCCGACGCCGACACCGACGCAATGCGCACGCCGCTCTCGCTGTGCCAGTCGAGCGTGGTGCGCAGGTCTTCGGCGAAGGGCAGCAGCCGGTCTTCGCCGACCGGCAGGCCGCCGAGCCTGGCGTCGCCGACATAAGTGGTTTCGCCGGCGGGGTCATACAGCGTGAGCACGCCGGCCGGCAGGCTGGTGGGGCCCTCATTGGTGATGCGCACCGCCGCGGTGGGATGCGGCGCGCCCGGGATCGCCAGCGCGACCCGTGCCGCCGGAACCTCGCGGTCCAGGATCGGCACCGAGGCGGTGTGGCCGGCGGCCAAAAACACCGGCTTGGCGAGCGTGAACAGGGTTTCCTCGGCGCCCTCGCTGCTTTGCGCCTCGTTGCTTGGAGCAGACATCTCCATCGGCGGCGGCGCGGCCGCAGCGCCCAGCCCTCTTCTGGCGAAAGCCGCCATCGGGGCTGGCGCCGGCATCGCCGGCGCAGCCGCGCCGACCGGTTCCGGCTGGCTGGATCTGGTGTCGATGTCGGGCAGCAGGCGGCCGAGTATCTGCACCGGCACTTCCGGCCGCTCGACATAATAGGTGCGATAGATCGCCTGCCGGAACGTGACCGGATTGCCATACTGCAACGACAACTGCACCCCGTTCCAGTCGGTGCCGGTGGCGTTCTCCAGCACCGCCCAGCCCTGCAGGCGCGCTTTCGCCCCGTCCTCGTCCTTTGCCGGCAGAACCAGCCGGTACGACGCCTTCCATAACGGCACGGCGGCGACGTAACCGACGCGCACCGTGCGCGGTCCGGTGCCGTCGCTGCGAATGGTCACGTGCCTTGCGTCGCTGCCGGCGTCATGGCGGAGCGCCTCCAGCGCCTTGTCGATACGCGCGCGCAGCACCGGGTCGGCGACCATGACGGCATCGGCGTCTTCCAGCACGAATTGCCGCAGCCCGTCGGCGGCAAGCAGCGTCACGCGGGTGCGCGGCGAGCCGGTGTCGGCGGGATCGCGGGCGGCTTCGCGCATCCGCTCGGCGCGCAGGATGCGCCCGGTCATCGGCCGCGGCCCGCTGACCTGCACGACAACGCCGCGCAGCCCGTTGAGATAGTCCACCGGTGATTCCAGCCCCTCCGGCCCGATCGGCACGTCGGCCAGGGCGGCGTGTGTGGTGTCGCGGCCCGGAAGTTCGATTCCGCCCACGCTGCCGGCACTGTCGTAGACCACCAGCGATTTCAAAACATCGTCGACCTGATCGAGTGGCAGGTCGAGCCCGAGGGTCGCCGCGCCGTCCACCTGGGCTTCGTATTCGAAATACCCGACGCCGCCGGAGGAAAGCATGGCGCGCTTGAGTGCCAGTTCACTGGCTGTTGCAGAGCTGACCATGCCAAACATTAACGGCAGCGCGACGAGGAGTCGACAGTGCATGTCCTGGAGTTCCTTCCACACGCCGATGAGCATGCCACACATCGCGCCGCGCCGGCCATCGTGATCAAAACCTCTGCGGCGCCGTTTCGGGCAACCCGGCGCACGTCGCGGCATCGCAGCAAAGCGGATGTTCACCGGGTTAGCGTGCAACCGCGCGATATCTCCCATTGCCGCGGTCACGGCGGTATCGTTAGCGTAACCCGCGGTCGGGATTGCCGGAACGGCAGCAGCCCCCGGTCGGAAAGGAAGCAGACCACCATGGCGATGAAAGACGACACCCGCACACGTGCGCCGCGCGGGACAAAGAATGTGACGCAAGCCTTCTTCGACGCGCTCGAAGGCGTTCCCGAAAGCCAGCAGGATGCCGTGATCAGCGCGGCATTGGCTGGCATTCGCGACGAAGTGAAGACGCGCCGCCTGAAGCGCCGCGAAGCGGCGGTCAAAGCCCGCGCAAAGACGGTTGCGCGGAAAGCGGCCCCGGCGAAACGCACCGCCAAGGCGGCCGCGGCAAAGCGCGCACCGGCCGCGGAGCGCAAACCCGCCGCCGCGAAGAAGGCGCCGGCAAAGCGCACGACCGCCGCCAAGCCGGCCAAACGGAAGTCGCCCGCCAAGCGCGTGGCCGCGCCGGAAACCGAAACGGAGTGACCCAGGGCGACGCGGGGTTCGTTCCGCCGCGGGGCATGCCTCACGCAACCGGCAGCGCGCCGTGAAGGTATGGAACTGCGAGAGGCCGGAACGGAATCGTGTCGCCCGAGCCGTTTTCTCCTACGCGCGCGCGCCGCAATAGGCCGCGCCGGCCATCGTTCGACCGGAGCGGCCCATGCAAGACGCCACCCGACTGACGCCCGCCGAGGCTTTGTTCCTGCTCAAGCCCAACCGCACCAACGGCCTGCGGACCATCCGGGTCACGCTGTTGTCGCTGCTGGTCAAAGCCATCCTCCGCATCGAGGAGCAATCCGAGCCCGGGCTGTTCCGGGACAGAAAGATCCCGTATCTGCGCCTGGTGCCAGACACAACACCCCCGGCACCGCCGCATGTCGAGGCGGTGATCGCCCTCGTGCGCGGAGCGCAGATCGAGGGCGGCGCGATCAGCGACGTGGTTAAACGTGCCACCAAGGAATTCGGCGCCGGGTGCAGTCTTTACAACACCAGATACATCGTGCCGGCGCTGATCGGACGCGGGCTCATCTTCGAGCGGCGTATCGCTTTCGTGCGCACCTACCACGCAACGCCCGCGGGCGACGCCGAACGCTGGCGCATCGAGGACGAAATCGACAGGGCGCGCCAGCTTCCCAAGCTGCTGAAAACCAATCCGGCCGAGGCCGCTTCATTGGCACTCGCACTCGGCGGCACGCTGCTGCTGGTCGACGATCTCAGGAAACACTACAAGCAACTCGCCGACGCGATGCGCCCCGCCCCGGGCGGCGACGGCGACGGCGGCACATTCGATACCGGCGGTTTTCCCGGCGGCTTCGACTTCGGCAGTTTCGATCTTGGCAGTTTCGACGCCAGCGCTTTCGATGCGCTCGATTCCGCCGCCGGCTCGTTTGAGTCCGGCTTCAGCGACGGCGGCGGCGGCGATAGCAGCAGTGGCGGAGACGGCGGCAGCGATTAGGGCAACATCGGCCGGACTGGCGAAAGCCGGCCGATAAAGTTGCTCGCCAAAACAAAAAAAGCCAGAGCGCTCTGACCGTTTACGGTCAGGGTGAAAGCGCTCTAGCGGGCCGCGATCCGGCAGCCATTGACCCGCGGCGGCGAATGCAGCAACGGCGCGAGCAAGGCCGCCACCTCGCAGGCCGACCGCTGCCGCTGCGGCCTGGCACTCGGCTGGCGATGGGTGTTGATCACCAGAACGCCGCCGCCGGCCAGCGCCAGATGCAGCGTGCCCTGCCGCAACGCGCGCATATACAGCGGCTCCGGCCCGCCGATGCCGGTGAGAATGCCGGCGCCCACCTCGGCAACCCGGTTGCGATACGCAGCGGCGAGGTCGGGCGTGTGCGAATGATAATACCCGGTGGCGAGGTTCCAGTCGCCATTCGTCTCGTTGGCGAGCTGTTGCAGGAACCCGGCGGCATAAGCGGCATTCGCGGTCGGGTCGAACGCCTCCTCCAGCGAACGGAACGCGTTCGGGTGGAACTGCAGGTTCACCTGCATGCAGCCGACATCCATCAGATGCACGCCATTGGCCAGGCCCTGCTTCGCCCACGCCACCGCAGCCTCGCGACTGTCGAAGAACAAACCGGCCCCATCGGCATTGATCGTCCACGGCCAGGCACGCACGTCGCGCGTGGTTGCGATCGGGCGGCCACTTTCAACCTTGGCGATCGCGCCCAGCAGGTTGGGCGGCAGCGTGTGATGGCGCTCGGCTTCCTGCACGGCGGCGGTGCAAAGAGCGGCCTGGGCTACGTCCCAGGCGGGGGGTGGAGGGGCGGCTGCAAGGAAGGGCAGACAAAGGAACACCAGCAATCCTAGCGGGGCTTTGCCCCGCGCCCCACCAGGGCTTCGCCCTGGACCCACCAGGGTCCTTAGGCCCCTGGACCCCATTCCTAGACGCTCGCGCATACCGCTGTACAGATGCGGTCGACGTCCACATCGGTCAGGTCGGGGTGAATGGGCAACGCCAGGATACGGGTGGCAATGTCTTCCGATACCGGCAACGCCGCCCCGTCATGCGCATCACGATACGCGGGCTGCTCATGCAACGGCCTGGGATAGTAAATCGCCGTCGGCACGCCCGCCGCGCGCAGCCCGGCCTGCACGCGATCACGGGAAGCCGACTCAGGGAGCAGAACCGCATAAATCGCCCAGGCGCTGACACTGTCGGCCACCCGCGCCGGCACCGTCACCGCATTTGCCAGGCGCGCATCATAGACCGCCGCGATACGCGCGCGCGCGGCAAGCTCGTCCTCGAACACCGTCAGCTTGCTCAGCAGCACCGCCGCCTGCAACGTGTCCAGCCGCCCGTTCATGCCGGTGCGCAAGACCTCATAGCGCGTGGTGCCCTCGCCATGCGTGCGCAGCGAGCGATAAAGCGCCGCACGTTCGGCACGCTCGGTAAACAGCGCGCCGCCGTCGCCATACGCGCCGAGCGGCTTGGACGGGAAAAAACTGGTGGCGGTCGCATCCGCCGCGCGGCCCAGCCGCTCACCCCGCACCGACGCGCCGAAACTCTGGGCGCAATCGTCCAGCGTGAACAAATCCGCCGCCGCCGCCAGCGCCCGCAGCGCCGGCCAGTCCGCCGGCTGGCCGAACAGATCAACGCCGATCACCGCCCGCGGCCGCAACCGCCCGGCCCGGCGCACCCCGGCCACCCGTGCCGCCAGATGCGCCGGGTCGATCTGGAACGTACGCGGATCGACATCGACGAACACCGGCGTCGCCCCCAGCAGCAGCGGCACCTCGGCAGTGGCGGTGTAAGTAAAGGCGGGCAGGAACACCGCGTCCCCGCGCCCGATCCCCTCGGCCATCAGCGCGATCTGCAACGCGTCCGTGCCCGACGAAACCGTCACGCAATGCGCGGCGCCGCAGAACCCGGCGAGCTTCGCCTCCAGCTCCGCTACTTCCGGGCCCAGCACAAACTGGCAATGCGCCAGCACCGCCTCCAGCCGCGGCCGCAAATCGGCGGCGATGCGCGCCTGCTGCGCCTTCAGGTCAAGAAACGGAACCGGCTCGGTCATGGCGACATCCTCATGCGCGGCTCTCCCCGGCCACCTGCCCGTCCGGATTGTGCTGCAGCTCCGGCACGATGCGGCCGAGCAGGGCAAGCGCCAGCCGCACATTGCCGCCCCGGCAGGCGCCGGCGATCTCGTCGATGGCGCGCCCGACAATGGCCGGATCGGCGGTGCGCGGGCTGGCCATCAGCAATCCGGGATGCTCGGTGGGCGTCGGCGGCTCGCGGCCATGGAACAGCTCCTCGAACAGTTTCTCGCCGGGGCGCAGCCCGGTGAAGCGGATTTCCACGTCCTCGTCGGGCCGCAGCCCGGCCAGCCGGATCATCTGCCGGGCGAGATCGACAATCTTCACCGGCTCGCCCATGTCGAGCACGAAAATCCCTCCATCGGGCGGCGCCGCGTCGCTGCAGCCGACCACGCTGGCCTGCAGCACCAGACCGACCGCCTCGCGCACGGTCATGAAATAGCGGCGCATGTCGGGATGCGTCACGGTCAGCGGCCCGCCACGGGCGAGCTGGCGCTGGAACAGCGGCACCACGCTGCCGGTGCTGCCCAGCACATTGCCGAACCGCACGGTGATGCAGCGCATGCCGCCACCCGGGCCGCGCGCGGCAATGTCGAGCCCCTGGCAGTACATTTCGGCCAGCCGCTTGGAGGCGCCCATCAGCGACGACGGGTTCACCGCCTTGTCGGTGGAGATCAGCACCATCGCCCGCACCCCGGCGACGCGCGCCGCATCGGCCACGTGGCAGGTGCCGGCGGCATTGGTCAGCAAGCCCTCCAGCGGGTTCGCCTCCACCATCGGCACGTGCTTCAGCGCCGCGGCATGGAACACCAGCTCAGGGCGAAGCTCCTCCATCAGCAGGCGCAGCCGCGCCGCGTCGCGGATATCGGCCAGCACGGCGCGGCGGGGCACGGAGGGATGCAGTTCGGCCAGTTCGATGTCGATCTGCCAGAGCGCGAACTCGCCATTGTCCAGCAGCACCAGCTTTTCCGGCCCGAGCGCCGCCACCTGGCGCGCCAGTTCGCTGCCGATGGTGCCGCCCGCGCCGGTTACCAGCACGCGCCGTCCCTGCACCAGCCGCGCCATGCCCTCGCGGTCGAGCGGCACCTGTGGGCGGTTCAGCAAATCCTCGATGGCGACCGGCCGCAGTTCCAGCCTGGCGCCGGCCGCGGCCGCGGTATCAAGCGCGGTCAGCCGCGGCGCCCGGGCGACCCGGATGCCTTCGTGATCGGCGACTTCCATCAGGGCGGCCAGGCGCTCGCCGGCCAGATCGGCATCGGTCACCACCAGCACGCCGGGCAGCCCGCCCGCCGCGCGCAGCCCGGCGAGCACGCTCGCCGCATCGTCGATACTGCCTAGAATCGGCAGGCCGCCGATGCGGCGCCCAGTCTGCGCCTTGCCCAATGACAGCAGCCCGATCACCCGGAACGGCTTTTGCCGCTCGGTGGCCAGCGCGCGGATGAACAGATCGGAGGCTTCCCCGGCGCCCACCAGAAGCACGGGTTGCGCCGCCGGTCCGTCCTCTGGCGCATGGCTCTCCTGCGTCAGCCGGTAGGCGATTCGCGGCACCGCCAGCAGCACCATGAGCACCATGGCGTGCAGCGCCGGAAAGGCGGGGCTGGGAAACCCGAGGCCCGCCGCGTGCAGGGCCACCGGGAAAATGGCCGCGGCCGCGATCGACGCGGCGGCGACGCCCAGCAGGTCGCCCGCGCCGGCGAACCGCCAGTATTGTGTGGACAGGCGGAACGGCAGCCCGGCCAGCAGCAGCGCCGCGGCGCCCCAGGCGATGGTCCAGAGCGGGCCGACCGGATCGGCGGCCGGGTCGGCGAGCCAGCTTGCCGCGGGCACCGCGGCACCCGCCAGCACGGCGTCTACCCCGACGTTGAGGGCGATTCGAATGAGGGCGGGTCGCGCGGCCATGGGGCGGTCATACTGCATTGGCTGCGGCGGGTCATCTTCGGCGGGAAAGTAAGGAAGGCCAGGGCTCTGCCCTGGACCCGCCCCAGCGCGCAGCGCGCCTTTCGGCGCGACGGGGCAGTGGCCACCCTTGCGGGTCCAGGGCAGAGCCCTGGCCTTCCTTACTTGCGGGTTGCCGCCCCGCGCCCCCCGAGCCTAGAAGCACGCCCAACCACCGCGCGAGTGAGCCATCCCGTGGGCAACCCTGCATCCGGCGTAAACCTGCCAGGTTCCGACGCGCCGCACCGCCGCGACATCCCGCCGCGCATGGCGGACCGGTTGATCGTCGCCCTGGACGTGCCGGAGATCCGCCAGGCCCGCGCCCTGGTCGAACGGCTCGACGGCATTGTCTCGTTCTTCAAGATCGGGCTTTGGCTCGCCTTCGCTGAGGGGGTGGATGGCCTGATCGCCGAATTGATCGCCAGGAACAAGCGGGTGTTTCTGGATGCGAAAATGTTCGACATCGGCCAGACCGTCGAGGAAGGCGTCGCCCGCGCGGCCGACCGGGGGGTTGCTTGCGTCACCGTCCACGGCAATGGCGACATCATCCGCGCCGCCGTGCGGGGAAAGCGGGGCAGCGACATCAAAATCCTGGCGGTCACCGTGCTGACCAGCCTGAGCGATGCCGATCTGCATGACATGGGCTACCGGCTGGGTGCCCGCGACCTGGTGCATCTGCGGGTCAGCAAGGCGGTGGAATACGGCTGCGACGGGATCATCGCCGCGCCGCACGACAACCCGGATGAAATCCGCCGCATTGCCGGCGCCGGCAGCCTGCTGGTCGCCACCCCGGGGGTGCGGCCGGAAGGCGATCCGCTGGACGATCACAAGCGCTCGGCCACGCCCGTCCAGGCTATTGCCGCCGGCGCCGATTATCTGGTCGTCGGACGGCCGATCATCGCCCGACCCGACCCCGCCGCGCGGGCGCTGGAGGTCATCCGTCAGATGGAAAGTGCGGCCCCTGCGGTTTAGGCAAGCCCGGCCCGCCGGGGTGGCGCGATGACCCTCGCGGCCCTGCTCCGCCACCTCGCCTTCGCCGCCGGCATCGCCCTGGTCTCGGCGGTGGTGGTGCGCGCCATGATCAATGCGCGGGTGATGGATATGCCGAACGGCCGCTCCGCGCACGCCGTGCCGACGCCGCGCGGCGGCGGGCTGGGCATCGTGGTGGCGTTCCTGCTCGGCATTTCCGTGCTGTACGGGTTCGCCTCGTTCTCTCGGCTGGCCGATCCGTATTTCCGCGGGGTTATCCTGGCGTCGATCGCCATTGCCGCGGTCGGCTTCATCGACGACCTGCGCGACTGGCCGTTCACCGTGAAGCTGGCCGCCCAGGTCGGCGCGGCGATGGCCGCGGTGGGCAGCGGGCTGTATGTCGAGGTGTTCCGCATACCGGTGATCGGCGCGGTGGACATCGGCTGGCCGGCGGGCGCGGCGGTCACCGTCGCCTGGATCCTGTTCGCCACCAATGCGATGAATTTCATCGACGGGCTGAACGGGCTGGCGTCCGGCACCGCGTTGGTTGCCTGTGCCTTCCTGGCGTTGATCGCCGGCATGCAGGGCGGCTGGTTCGTCTATTTCGCTTCTCTGTTGCTGGCCGCCGGCATCGCCGGCTTCCTGCCGTTCAATTTTCCCCGCGCGCGCATCTTCATGGGTGACGTGGGCAGCCAGTTCTGCGGGTTTGTGCTGGCCGTGCTCGGGGTGGCCGCCAGCCGGTTCCAATCGGTGGAGATGTCGTTTCTGATCGTGCCGATGCTGCTGTCGGGGGTGCTGTACGACGTGGCCTTCACCCTGGTGCGCCGGGCGCTGGCCGGCGAGCGTCTCACCCAGGCGCATCGGGGCCATCTGTATCAGGTGGCGCAGCGCGCGGGCATGGACGCGCGGGCGATCGCGCTGCTGCATTGGGGGTTCGCGGCGCTGGGCGGGCTGGCCTGCCTGGGCTTCATCGCCGCGCCCACGCCGGTCAAGCCGCTGCTGCCGATCGCCTTGTTGTTGCCGCAACTGTTTTGGACTCTCAACGTCGCGGCGCGGGCCCGCCGGGCCGGGCTCGGCCGATGGTAAATTTGTCTGCCACCCTGAAGCGGAGGCCGGAATGCTGATCCTGCGTGCCACTCTGTTGGCCTTCTCCCTGCTGTTGCCCGGCGCGGCGTTCGCGCAGTCAGCGGCCCCCAATCCGTCGTTCAACCTGGTGAATCGCAACAGCGCTGCGATCAAGGAGTTCTTTGCCACCCCGGCCGGCCGGACCAACTGGGGCGGCGACCGGCTGGACGGCAAGGGCCTGGCGCCGGGCGCCAAGGCTGCCATTCGCGCGCCCGCCGATGGAAACTGCATCTACGATCTGCGCGCCGTGTTCGCCGACGGCCCCGAATACGTGCAACGGCGGGTAAACGTCTGCAAAATCGAAGACTTCGTGGTCGGCGAGCCGGGCTCTGCCGCGGCCAAATCGTTCAGGGTGCTGAACCGCGGCACGGCGCCCATCACGTCGATCGCCCTGCGCGCGAAGGGCTCGGACAAAACACGGACCAACGACCTGGGCGGCAAGCCGATTGCGCCCGGCGACGAGCGCCGCATCGCCCTGCCGCCGGGCGAACAATGCCTGTACGACCTGCGGGCTATTTTCGCGGGCGGCAACAGGCGCGTGCTTCGCGACCTCGACCTGTGCACGTCGCCTGACCAGGAAGTGCAATAGAACTCCGATCCGTAGGGGCGAGCCGGGGCGGCCGGGGCGGCGTGGTCGTCCTGCGGCTGTCCTTCGAAGGGGCAAGCCGCGCGCAACGGCCAGGGCTTGTTTTGGGCCAATCGCTCGGGCAGCGCGGGCGGTAGACTTGGCGTTATGAGGGTGCTTCCGGCCGCGTATGGCATGCGATGCTGAACCGGAGTAGGGTGATCGGTAATGTGGCACAGGTGCCATGTTCCAGCCGGTGGTTCCTGGGCTCCCGACCTCCGGGGGTGTGGTTCCCTGCCCCGGGCCGTACGCCATGTCTTGTCCGGATCGTGGCAATTCCGCCACAGGTCTGACCCTGCCGAAAGGAACCACGCCCCGTGACGACGTTGGATGTGCCGGTGGCTCTGTGCCGAGCCCAAGCTGTGGCAACGCCCCGTCCTGCGGGTGGGTGTGCGGCGGCCGCACTGGATCTGGCGGGCTGAACGTGACCAGCCGACGGCGGCTGCTCTCCCTGGCGCTGGCCGCACCGGCCGCCGCAATTGCGGCAGCCGGCGCGCGAGCAGGTGAACGTTCCTTCGCGCCGGTTTCTTTCGCGCCGGTTTCCTTCGCGCCCGTCGAGGCGCTCGACCAAGGCATTCTGGCCGTCATGCACGCGGGGCACAGCGCCAGCTTCGCGCAAAGGATGCAAATGCTTACGCCGGTGGTGCTGGCGGCGTTCGACCTGCCGCGTATCCTGGGCAGCTCGGTGGGGCCGCGATTCGCCGGGTTCCCACCCGACGCGCAGGCCGAACTGCTGGACGTGTTCACCCAGTTCACGGTGGCCAGCTATGTCGCCAATTTCGACGACTACAACGGCGAGCGTTTCGACATCCTGCCGGAGACCCGCCGCGCCGGCAGCGACGAGGTGGTGCAGACCAAACTGCTGCTGCAGAACGGCGATATTCTGAAACTGGACTACGTGATGCACCGTGGCGATGGCGGCTGGAAGATCATCGACGTGCTGCTGAACGGTTCGATCAGCCGGGTGGCGGTGCAGCGCTCGGATTTCCGCGCCCTGCTGGGCGGCGGCGACGCGGGGAAGCTGATCGCCTCCCTGCGGGACAAGGTAGCGAGGCTGGCAGCGGGGCAGACGGACTAGCACGATGAACTGGCTGGCTTTCACTGCCGCGGCGCTTGCCGCGGCCGGGCTTGCCCAAGCCGCCGCCGGGTGGCTTGCCGCACGCCATTTCGTCGCAAGGGCGCACCCATTGCCCGGGCCGCGCCCGCCCATCAGCGTGCTGAAGCCGCTCTGCGGCGGCGAGCCGCTGCTGGAGCGGGCACTCGCCACCATTTGCACCCAGGACTACCCCTGCTTTCAGCTGGTCTGCGGCGTGCAGGACCCGGCCGACCCCGCCATCGCCGTGGTGCGCCGGCTGCAGGCACGCTTCCCGTGGTGCGACATCGCCCTGGTGATCGACCCCACGCAGCACGGCAAGAACCGCAAGATCGGCAATCTGATCAACATGCTGCCGGCGGCGAAGCACGACGTGCTGGTGATCGCCGACAGCGACGTGCATGCGCTGCCGGACTACCTGGCATGCCTCGCCGACACGCTGGCGCTGCCCGGCACCGGGCTTGCAACCACCCTCTACGCCGGATTGCCGGCCAACCGCAGCCTTGCGGCGCGGCTGGGCGCCGTCGCCATCACTCATTCCTTCCTGCCCGGCGCGCTGCTATCGCGCGTGCTGGGACGGCAGGACTGCCTGGGCGCCACCATGGCGCTGCGGCGCCGGACGCTGGCGGCGACCGGCGGCCTGCCATCGCTGGTGCACCGGCTGGCCGACGACAACGTGCTCGGGCGCCTGGTACGCGCGCAAGGACTGGCGGTGCGGCTGGCGCCCACGGTCTGCGCCACCACCGTGCCGGAGTCCGGTCTGGACGCGCTGTTCCGCCACGAATTGCGCTGGGCCCGCACCATCCTGGCCATCGTGCCGGCGGAATTCGCCGCCTCGGCGATCCAGCACCCGCTGGGCTGGGCGGCGCTCGCGGTGGCGCTGTCAGGCGGGGCACTCTGGGCGCTGGCGGTTTTTGCCCTGGTCTGGGCCGGGCGGGCGGCGGCGGCAAAGGCGCTGGAGACGCGTCTCGGCCTCGTGCCATCCGGACTGGCGGTGCCGGTTGCGGTCTGGCTGCTGCCGCTGCGCGATCTGCTCAGCATGGCGGTGTTCGTCGCCAGCTTTGCCAGCGACCGGGTTGAATGGCGCGGCCAGGTGCTGCACACTGCGCTCGAAAAACCCGAGCATCAAACCATATCCGGCGAAACCGCCGCGGAGCGGGCGCCCACCTACGGGGTGTTCGGGGGATCGAACTCGATGATGAAAACCTTGTTCCTGCAGCCCCCGAGCTTTGACGGGTTCGACGGCGGGGCCGGCTCGCGCTACCAGGCGAAACGCGAGATCAAAAGCTTCTGGTTCCCGACCTGGCTGGCCCAGCCCGCGGCGCTGGTGCCGGGCAGCCGGCTGATCGACGCGCCGCCCGCCCGCATCGGCCTCGATGCGGTGCTGGCCGACGCGCGCGGACGGGAGTTGTGCGTCATCCACACCTCGACCCCCTCGTTTCCTTCCGACGTGAAGGTGGCGCAGGCGCTGAAAGACGCCAACCCGGCCCTGAAAATCGGCTTCGTCGGCGCCAAGGTGGCGGTGCAGCCGGAGGAAAGCCTGCAGAAAGGCGCGCCGATCGATTTCGTCGCGCGCAACGAATTCGATTTCACCATCCGCGACATCGCCGAGGGGCGCGACTGGGCGCGGGTGGACGGTATCAGCTACCGCACCGCGACCGGCGCGATCGTCCACAACCCCGACCGCGCCATTCTCGAAGACATGGACCAACTGCCCTTCGTCACCGAGGTCTATAAGCGCGACCTGCGGATCGAGGATTATTTCATCGGCTATCTGATGCACCCTTATGTCTCGCTGTACACCGGGCGGGGCTGCAAGAGCCACTGCACCTTCTGCCTATGGCCGCAGACCGTCGGCGGGCACCGCTACCGGGTGCGCAGTCCCGGCCATGTGGCCGAGGAAATAAGGCTGCTGAAATCCGCGTTCCCGCAGGTGCGGGAAGTGTTCTTCGACGACGACACGTTCACCGACAATCTGCCGCGCGCCGAGGCGATCGCGCGCGAAATGGGCCGCCTCGGTGTCACCTGGTCGTGCAACGCCAAGGCCAATGTGCCGCGTGAGACGCTCAAGGTGCTGGCCGACAACGGGCTGCGGCTGCTGCTGGTGGGCTACGAAAGCGGCAACCAGCAGATATTGCACAACATCAAGAAAGGCATGCGGATCGAGGTGGCGAAGCGGTTCACCCGCGACTGCCACGAACTCGGCATCAAGATCCACGGCACCTTCATCCTCGGCCTGCCGGGCGAGACGAAGGAAACCATCGAAGAAACGATCCGCTTCGCCACCGAAGTGAACCCGCACACGATGCAGGTGTCGCTGGCCGCGCCCTATCCGGGCACGTTCCTGCACCGGCAGGCGCTGCACAACGGCTGGCTCGACGCCGATCACGCCGAACTGGTGGACGAGCACGGCGTGCAGATCGCACCGCTGCATTATCCGCATCTGTCGCATACGGAGATTTTCGAGTTGGTGGAGGTGTTCTACCGGCGCTTTTACTTCCGGGCGCCGAAGATTGCCTCGATCGTGGGGGAGATGGTGCGCAGCCCGCAGATGATGAAACGACGGCTGCGGGAGGGGGTGGAGTTTTTTCAGTTTCTGCGGGAGCGGCAGAAGGAGCGGGTGGTGGCGTGAAGGAAGGCCAGGGCTCTGCCCTGGACCCGCTCCACGCGGAGCGTGCCTACGGCACGACGGGGCAGTGGCCCCTTGGAACCCATTACTTTAAGAATGGGGTCAAGGGGGCCACTGCCCCCTTGCGGGTCCAGGGCAGAGCCCTGGCCTTGCCTTACTGCGGACGATTTCGGCCTCTCCGAAGCAGCAAACGAAGGCATCGAGCAAGCCCACCGGAACGGAGTTCTAGGTGCCGCCAGCCTGATGGTTGCCGGCGCGGCGGCGCCCGACGCGATCGCCAGGGCGCGCCGCAATCCCGCCCTGCGGGTGGGGCTGCACCTGGTGGTGATCGAGGGTCCGGCGGTGCTGCCGCACGCCGAGATTCCCGATCTGGTCGATGCGCGCGGCTGGTTCCCGTCCGACCAGTTGCGACTTGGAATCAACTATTTCTTCCGCCCCCGCGTACGCCGCCAGTTGGCCGCGGAAATCCGGGCACAGTTCGCCGCCTTCGCCGCGACCGGGCTGCGGCTCGGCCATGCCGACGCGCACAAGCACATGCATCTGCATCCCACTGTGGGCGGCATGCTGGTGCGGATCGGGCGGGAGTTCGGCCTGCCATTGGTGCGCGTGCCGGCTGAGCCGCCTGCGGTGATGGCAGCCTGCGGGGTGCCGGCGACCCTGGGTGCACGGGCGCTGCATGCCTGGTCGGGGGTGCTACGCCGGCAGGTGCGGCGGGCCGGCCTGGCGGCCCCCGACGCCATGTTCGGCCTGGCCTGGACCGGGCATATGACCGAGGCGCGGCTGTTGCGGCTGATCCCGCACCTGCCGGCAGGGCGGAACGAGATTTACTTCCATCCGGCAGCCCGGCGCGACGCCACGCTCGCGGCGCTGATGCCGGACTACGAGCATGTGGCCGAACTCGCAGCCCTGTGCAGCCCGGCGGTGCGGGCGGCGCTTTTGTCGCCGGAGCCTGCATAAACGGATGCCGCCGCGCCTCCCATAGCCGTAACCGGTGGACCTACGGGCGCCCCGCATCGGACCGTACCGGCGCCGGCTGCGCCGGCCCGACCACGACGTCGCCCGCCGCCGGTCCGCGCAGCACGTCGGCCGTGCCGCCGCCGCGCAGAAGATCCCGCGGGACAGCGGAGCCGCCCAGCACGTCGCCGGCCGGCAGCGGCGGCGGCTCGCAGAGCGAGCCATACGCAGGAACCGGCCCCAACCCCAGCCCGGCGACCGTGCGCCCCTGGGCTGGCAGCCGGGCGCGGCCGGTCGGGCCGGCATAGATGTCCACGTCCACCGGCGGCCCGACCGGGACGGACGGGCAATCCGCCGGCTGGGCCTGCGCCGGCAGGGCCAGCAGAAGAATAAGCAGAAGCGCCATGCCCCGAGACTGACGCGGGCTGGTGAACGGGCCGTAAGGAAACCTGCCGCTCAGGTGGCGGCGCGGAATTCCAGAGTACGGAAGCAGAATGCCAGGCCACGCTCGTCATTGCCGCCGCCGAACTCAACCGGGCGGGCGTAATTGGGCATCACGAAGCTGATCCGCACAACATTGCGATCGTCGCGCCTGAACCACCATTCCGGGTCGATGCGGGCTTCAAGAGTGGAACTGGTGTTCGCTTTCAACCGCCAGAAACCGGCCCACCAGCCGTTCACATAGATGCTGACCTCCTGGAAATAGGACTCATGCGGCAAATAGGGCTGGCCACTGACGGCGAGGGTCAAAGCGGGGGGTCTGGCGGGGTGGGCGAACAGCAGCACGGCGGTGCTGCCATCGTTCCAGACATGATCGGCTTCGGTTTCGGACCAGCCGCTGATCAGCCCGGCCCGGCCGATGCCGCCCAGCCCGAGGCGCTCGACGCGGCCGACGTGGAGTTCAAAGCCCGTGGACATGAATCCGACCCATTCCGCTATCGTGTCGCAACACGTACGATATAGCCGGCACGGAGCGGCGGCAGAAGAGGACATACGGTGAAACCGCCCGCCGCCGAAACACCGGCAATGATACCCGCCATCGTCAAGCCCGGCGAGTGCAATGAAATCGAGAAACCTGCTTGCAAATGGCGTCCGCGG
Organism: uncultured Alphaproteobacteria bacterium; assembly: GCA_963714255.1. Classification (GTDB taxonomy): domain Bacteria; phylum Pseudomonadota; class Alphaproteobacteria; order Acetobacterales; family Acetobacteraceae; genus Rhodovastum. Next base: position 23,374 of record CAVQNU010000006.1, on the reverse strand, counting down.
CGGGATTCGAACCCACGACCCCAGGATTCATCCCACTTCGGCTTTCGCCGCCGCCCATGCGGGCGTTCGTGGTCTGGACTGTCCCTTCACCATAGGCCGAGGCCCTTAGGTGCCGCCCGTCCAGTCTCTACACCTTCCCGTGCTTTCGCCCGGGCTTGGCTCGGGATCGGCGTGGCCCGAGCGGCCGACGCTTTCCCCGACTTTGAGCGGATCCGCTGCGCCGTTTCCGCGCGCAACGCCCAGTTCATTCACAAGGAATCCTGTGCTCTATCCTGCTGAGCTACGCGGACATCGCCATCTGCCGGCACACTATACCGCAGGCGCCTTCCGGCGGAAACCGTTCTCGGCGCGCCGCCCGCGCTTGGCCACCGCGCCCGCCCGGTGCAGACTCCGCCGCAATCATCACCCCGCCGGGAGAGGAACACATGTCCAAGGTCATCATCTCCTGCGCCGTCACCGGCGCCATCCACACCCCCAGCATGTCCCCCTACCTGCCCATCACCCCGGAAGATATCGCCGCCCAGTCCATCGCCGCCGCCGAGGCCGGGGCCGCCATCATCCACCTGCACGCCCGCGACCCCGACACCGGCGCGCCCACCCCCGACCCCGCGGTGTTCATGCGCTTCCTGCCCATTATCAAGCAGAGCACCGATGCGGTGGTGAACATCACCACCGGCGGCGGGCTGGGCATGACGGTGGAGGAACGCCTCGCCGCCCCGCTGCAGGCGAGCCCGGAGATGTGCAGCCTCAACATGGGTAGCATGAACTTCAACATCTCCGGCGCCGGCGCGCGGGTGAAGGACTGGAAATACGCCTGGGAGCAGCCCTATCTCGCCCGCACCGAAGACTTCATCTTCCGCAATACGTTCAAGGACATCGCCCGCATCGTCGCACTGATGGGAAGCGGCCACGGCACCCGCTTCGAGTTCGAGTGCTACGACATCGGGCATTTGTACAATCTGGCCCATATGCTCGACCGCAAGCTGGTCGAGCCGCCGCTGTTCGTGCAGAGCATTTTCGGCATTCTCGGCGGCATCGGCGCCGACCCGCGCAACCTGGTGTTCATGCGCGACACCGCCGAGCGGTTGTTCGGCGACGCCTATGTGTGGTCGGTGCTGGCGGCCGGGCGCAACCAGATGGCGTTTACGACCATGGCCGGCATCCTGGGGGGCAACGTGCGGGTCGGGCTGGAAGACAGCCTGTATATCGGCAAGGGCAGGCTGGCGACCTCGAATGCCGAGCAGGTCACGAAAATCCGCCGTATTCTGGAAGATCTTAGCCTGGAGATCGCAACACCGGCGGAGGCGCGGGAAATACTGAACCTCAAAGGGGGAGATCGGGTGACGTTCTAGCGGCCTGTCGGAGTTGGGTTGCCAGCCGGTGGGTATGGTTGTGCCGAAGCGGCGGGCGCGGGTGGGCGCCGGAGAGTTGATTCTGCGTTTTGATCGGTCTGGCGCGCCCGATCGCGCTTTGATGGGCGGGTCATGCCATCACAGCCTCGATATCGGCTGCGATGGCCCGTTTTGGGCCTCACCAAGCGGCTGCGAGGACCAAGAGCCACTTCATGTTGCAGGCCATGGTCACCAGGTTCCACTCGCCCCGCACGTCGTCGCGGCCGCCGAGCAGGAGCTGGCGGAATCCGCATGCCGATTTGACGATCCCGAACACCGGCTCGGGGGTCTGCTTGCACGGGGCGTAGAGCTTCCGGCCTTCGGGGGGTTTCAGGCGATGCGCCATCGGCTCGACCGGCGTCGGGTTCTCCGGCGGCGGCACGGGGGCCAAACGTTCGGGCAGCGGAGGATAGTGTGGCTGCCGCCCCATCGCGATCAGCGGATCGACCTCGGCCGCCCCGCATACCTGCACATTGGCCTCGCTGAAATACCCGGTGTCGGCCAGCCGCGTTTCGACCTCGCCCAGTTCCTCTGGCAACGCGCAAAGTGCTGCCGACGCTCCGCTTACGATCTATCTGCGCGTCCTATCTGCGCGTCGCCTACGCGATCAGCCAGCAGCGGCTGACACGGCTGATGCTGGAGTTGTTCGGGCTGGCCATCGGCGAGGGCGCATTGGACGCCGCATTCCAACGCGCCATCCCTTGCCGCGATGCCGAGGTCAGCGCCATTCTCGCCCGGCTGCGGCGCGCCCGGGTGGTCTGCTCGGATAAGACGGGCGCGCGGATCAACGGACGGAATGCCCGGAACCGGGTGGTCCGGAACGGCGAGGTGGTGATCCGCATCATCCGCCACAGCCGTGCCACCGGCGTCGTGCACGAGCTGCCGGACGGCCGCCATCCGGTGTTCCGCGTCTCGGATCTCTACCGTGCGCGGCAGGGCCATGCCGAAGCGTGGCAGATCTGTCTGGCGCGGCGCCGACACCGCCTGGCCGCGATCATCCCGCCGCAGCCACCGCCAGCGACCGGAGCGCCAACTCGACTACAAATAGGCCGCCTCCAGATAGCAAACGCGCGATGCCCCCGACGCAATGTGCGGGAACGTTCTGCGCGTGCGCGGTCGTGGCCAGGACGGGTCACCCCTCCGCACGGTGCCGGCGTCCGGCTGGCCGAGCAGGCCGTGGAGTTGGCCGCAACCGGTCCTGGCTCTGCTCACGATCTCCTGAAGCGCTTGGCGCGCGCCCCCAGCGGCGGCGGCCCGGCCGGGCACATCTGGGCATTTGGCATCTGGGCATCAACGCCCTGAGAAACCCAGCCGAGCCGCAAATGACGGCTTCGTCTGCGCCGGGAGACCGGCAAGGAGCAGGCGATGAAAGGTCTCGACGATGAAGGCGGAGGGACCAGATCGGCCCCCGAGCTCCATATGCCGTTGGCCGCGAGGGCAGGGGTTCGCACTTGCCAGCCACCTGAGCCGCGAAAGCATATTACCCCGGAGAGCCGACGGCGTGCGAAGCCAGCCAGGGAGCGGTTGGTCGACCCTGGCCGTATTGCACTCCGCACCAAGCGATCGTAAACAATGAAACATTCTCATCGGGGCGTCGGTATGGCGATAAAGACCGCGATCACAGTGCGATTGGACCCGGGGCTTCTCGAGGCTGTTCGGAAGCAGGCCCGACAGGAGAACCGAACGCTGACCAATCTCATTGAAACGGTTCTGCGGGACCGGATCCCGGCCCAAGTGCAGGGCGGGCATGCCGGAGCGGCGACCGGCCGCGACAATCGCGATAACCGCATCATGGAATGACGGTGTGACCGACAACGAACCACTGGCCTCCGCGTGTGCCGGAAACAGTCTCGCCAAGACGCCGACCGGCATCGGCGGTCTCGATGAACTCACCTTCGGTGGGCTGCCCGCGGGCCGGCCGTCGCTGATCTGCGGCCGCGCGGGGGCGGGCAAGACGCTGTTCGCCATGACGTTCCTGGTGAACGGCGCGGTCCGGTTCAACGAGCCGGGCGTGTTCATGAGCTTCGAGGAGACTGGCGAGGACCTGGCCCGGAACGTGGCCTCGCTCGGCTTCGATGTTCACGGCCTGATCGCTGCCAACAAGCTCGTCATGGATTACGTGCGGATCGAACGCAGCGAGATCGAGGAAACCGGGGACTACAATCTGGATGGCCTGTTCATACGGCTTGGCTATGCGATCAAATCCGTCGGCGCGACCCGGGTCGTGCTGGACACGGTGGAAGCGCTGTTCGGCGGGCTGAAAAACACCGCCATCCTGCGGGCGGAGTTGCGGCGCCTGTTCGGCTGGCTGAAGGCGCAGGGAGTCACCGCGCTGATCACGGCGGAGCAGGGGAGCGGCTCGCTCAGCCGCCATGGCCTGGAGGAATATGTCTCCGATTGCGTGATCCTGCTTGACAACCGGGTGCAGAATCAAATCTGCACCCGACGCCTGCGGGTCGTGAAGTATCGCGGCTCCGTCCACGGTACGGATGAGTACCCGTTCCTGATCGACGCCGACGGGATCAGCGTTCTGCCGGTCACCTCGGCCGGACTTGACCACCAGGCCCTCGACGAGCTTGTGCCGACGGGCATCGCCGGACTGGATGCGATGCTTGGGGGCGGCGGCTTCTACCGGGGCTCGAGCGTGCTCGTCTCCGGCGCCGCCGGCACGGGAAAGACCAGCCTCGCCGCCCATTTCGTCAATGCGGCCTGCAGGCGTGGCGAGCGGCTCCTGTACTTCGCCTATGAGGAATCGCCGTCGCAGATCGTGCGCAACATGCGCTCGATCGGCATCGACCTGGCAGCGTGGATCGGGTCGGGGTTGCTGCGGTTCAAGGCGGCGCGTCCCAGCCTGTACGGGCTGGAGATGCATCTCGCCCATATCCAGCACGACATCGACCGTTTCCGGCCCGCCTCGGTGATCATCGACCCGTTCTCCAGCCTGCGCGGCGATTCGGCCGAACTGCACGCGATGCTGTTGCGCGTGGTGGACCTGTTGAAGACACGCGGGATCACCGCGCTGATGACCAACCTCGTGGCTGATGAGCACAATGTGAACAATACCGCCCAGGGTATTTCCTCGCTGATGGATACCTGGCTGTCGCTTACCAATATCGAACTGAACGGCGAGCGCAACCGCGGCCTGTATGTGCTGAAGTCGCGCGGCATGAACCATTCCAACCAGATCCGCGAGTTCCTGCTGACCAATGACGGCATCCGGCTGGTGGATGCTTATATGGGTCCGGCGGGCGTGCTGACCGGGTCGGCGCGGGTCGCGCAGGCGGCGGCGGAGGCGCGAGCGGCCCGGCAGCACGCGCAGGACCTCGACCGCAGGCGCCGCGGCATCATCCAGCGCCGCGCGGCGATCGAGCGCCGGATCGCCGATCTGCAGAGGGCGCTGGAGGGCGAGGACGACGACCTTTCCAGCCTGCTCGAACAGGAAGCCGCACGGGAACGGGGTCTGGTGGCCGACCGGGCGGCCATAGCCGCTCACCGGGGGGGAGGTTCATGAGCGGCGCGGGGGAGAATGAAGCGGCCGGGCAGGCCGCTGCGGTGGACAGCGGTCCGGAAGCCGGGACGGATGAAAGCGACAGCGCCGGGACCTACAATCTTCGCCTCTACATTGCCGGACAGACCACGCGATCGGCGGCGGCGCTGGCGAACCTGAAAACGGTGTGCGAGCAGCATCTGGCCGGGCGCTACCGGATCGAGGTGATCGATCTGCTGGAGCATCCGCAGCTTGCCGCCGGCGATCAGATCCTGGCCATCCCGACCCTGGTGCGCCGTCTGCCGCCGCCGATCAAGCGGCTGATCGGCAATCTTGCCGACACCGAGCGCGTTCTTGTGGGGCTGGATCTGCGCGCGGAGGAGACGTGACATGGAGAAGGCGCCGTCCTCTGGCCAGAACACAGCGAATGGTGGGGCCGGACCGGACCGGCCACAGTATGTGCTGCGTCTTTATGTCAGCGGCACAACCGCCCGCTCGGCCCGCGCCATTGCCAGCATGCGGCGGCTTTGCGAGACGCACCTGAAAGACCAGTACGAACTGGAGGTGGTCGACATCTACCAGAATCCGGCGGCTACCCGGCAAGATCAGATCGTCGCGGCGCCGACGCTGGTCAAGCTGCTTCCAGCGCCGCTACGCCGTCTGATCGGCGATCTTTCCGATCGCGAGCGGGTGCTGGCCGGCCTTGATATCGTTGCGAGGGCGGGACAGACAGAATGACGGACCCGGCGGGACAACCGGATGTGGCAAGCAGTGACCTCGATGCGGGGCAGGACCTTGCCGGGTTGCAGCGCCGCCTGCGGGATGTCGAGGAGAAGCTTCGCGAGGCGGAGGAGACCATCGCGGCGATCCGTAGCGGGGATGTGGATGCCATCGTCGTGCACGGGCGGGCGGGGCCGCAGGTCTACACGCTGGAGAACGACGACCGGCCCTATCGCCGGTTGATCGAGCAGATCGGCGAGGGCGCGCTGACGCTGACGCCGGATGGCGTGGTGCTGTATTGCAACAGCCGGATGGCGGCGCTGCTGCAAATGCCGCAGGAGAAGGTGATCGGCGGCAGGATGCAGCCCATGATCGTCGCCGATGACCAGAGCGCGTTCGAGCGCCTGACCATGCAGGGCGGCGGACGTGGCAGTCTGAAGTTGCAGGCCGCCGGAGGCCGCACGATCCCCGTCCACCTGACACTTACCGAACTGATCAACGACGGCACGCGGATCCTGTGCGGCATCGTGACCGACCTGACGGAGCAGCAGCAGGCCGAAACCGCCCTGCGCGAGTCCAACGCGCGTCTGGTTGCCGAGATCACCGAGCGGGAACGGGCTGAGACCCTGCTGCACCAGGCCCAGAAGATGGAAGCGCTGGGCCAGTTGACCGGCGGCGTGGCGCACGATTTCAACAACCTGCTGACGGTGGTCATCGGCGGTGTGGCGATGGCCGGGCGGCAATTGTCGAGCCTGCCGCCCGGACCGCCGGCAGCGCGCATCGATCGTGGCCTGGAACTGGCCAGGACGGGCGCGGACCGGGCGGCCGTGCTGGTGCAGCGGTTGCTCGCCTTCTCGCGCCGGCAGGCGCTCGATCCGCGGCCGGTGGACGTGAACCTGCTGACCTCCGGCATGCTGGAGATGCTGCGCCGGACCCTGGGCGAAACCATCGCCCTGGACGCCGTGCTGGCCGAGGATCTCTGGCAGGCGCGGGCCGACCCGAACCAGCTTGAGAACGCGGTGCTGAACCTCGCGGTGAACGCGCGCGACGCGATGCCGGGTGGCGGCCGGCTGACGGTGGCAACCGGCAACCGGACGCTGGACAATGGCGCCGATACCGACCCTGGCACGACGGACTTGGTCGCCGGCGACTATGTGATGATCGCCGTGACCGACACCGGCACCGGCATGGACCAGACAACGCTGAGCCGCGTGTTCGAGCCGTTCTTCACGACCAAGCAGGTGGGATACGGAACCGGCCTCGGGCTAAGCCAGGTTTACGGCTTCGTCAAGCAGTCCAACGGCCACATCGCATTGCGCAGCCAGCCGGGGGCAGGCACGACGGTCGAGCTATATTTGCCCCGGCTGGCAACGGGGAATGACCATCAGCACGTTGCATGCGCGGATGCCGATAGTGATCCGGGTGTCCACCGGGGGGAGACGGTGCTGGTGGTCGAGGACAACGTCGAGGTCCGGTTGTACAGCACCGAGGCGCTGCGCGAACTTGGCTACGATGTGCTGGAGGCGGCGGACGGCGCGGCGGCGCTGGCGCTGCTGGACCGGCACCCGCGGATCACGCTGCTGTTCACCGATATAGGCCTGCCCGGCGGCTTGAACGGCCGGCAACTGGCCCACGAGGCGCTGCGCCGCAAGGCCGGGCTGAAGGTGCTGTTGACGACGGGTTACGCGCAGACTGACAGCACCGCTCAACTGCCCAATGCGAGCGTGCCGGTCCTTGTCAAGCCGTTCAGCTTTCCGGTGCTGGCGGCGCGCATCCGACACATCCTTGACGATCGATCGGTTCGCCCGCCGATGTGAGGCGCTGAAGCTCGCCCCAGCTACGTGTAGCGGATCCCGCCATGACCCTCGCCGCCAGACCGCTCTTGGGCACGCCAACTCGTGCGTCAATCTGTGGCCTGTGCACTGGCCTGCCTCAGGTCTTGCACGGGGAACGCGCCGAATCGCACTTTCGGTTCCGCTGCCACCGGACCCCGAAGGCAAGGGGGCGATGATAGCCATCCGGCATGGCGATCGCCTGCGCCCGCTGGCCGCGCTGGACGCCTGGCTAACCGCTGCCCGGGTGGGGGAGGGCTGCGTGTTTTGGGCTTCTCGACGAGGCCACTGGATTCGGGGGTTTTCGGTTGGTGGTCGGCGGAGCTGCAACGTCTGCCGGACGAGAACGCGGCCAGGCCATTGCGCGAGCGGCTGACCTTGATGCGGATCTTCGAGGCGCTGCGGGATGCGGGCTACAGCGGCAGCTATGACGCGGTGCGCCGCTACAGCCGGGCGCACCGACGTGCGCAGGGAAGCAGCGAAGCGCCTGGCTTTGTGCCACTGAGCTTTGCGCCCGGCGAGGCCTACCAGTTCGACTGGTCACAAGAGATCGTCGTGCTGGACGGCGTGACGGTGACGGTCAAAGTGGCACAAGTGCGATTGTGCCACAGCCGGATGCCGTTTGTCCGCGCCTATCCGCGCGAGACTGTCGCCGACGAACGGAGCACGGCGCTCGGCAGCGTTATGTCTGACCGGCTGACGGACCCGATCTGGACGAACCGGATCGGCACGCCACCGGCTCCTGCCTCGGCGGCGGCGGTCAGAAGGCGCTCCGCACTGTCTCCCCATAGATAGTCGATGATGACATCGACCCCTTTTGCGAACTGTTCCTTGAAGCTTTCGGTCAGGGCGGCCTCGTTCTGGACGAGTGGAATCGTCACATCGGCACCCAGGGCCGCCACCGAACCCAGTGCATCGACATTGCGGCCGGTCGCGATCACCTTTCTCGCGCCGAGGTGCCTGGCAATTTGCACGGCGAGACGGCCCGCCGTCCCGGTGGCGCCGTTGACCAGCACGGTCTCCCCGTCCGCGAGCCTGGCGCGTTCCGTGCAGGCGGCCCACGACGACATACCGGGAATGGCAATGGCCGCAGCCGTCACGTCATCCAGTTCGTCAGGCACGGGCAAGCACTGCCCCGAAGGCACCACTGTTTGTTCCGCCATGCTGCCGTAGGGCGCGCGCGGCAAGACGAAATACACCCGGCTTCCGTCATCGAGCCGTCCCACCCCATCGATGCCGACGACAAAGGGGACCCGGGCCGATGCGCTGTAATGCCTGCCGGAAGCTCGGTGTTTGACCACATGGCTGAGGGCGGCAGCCGTGACCATGATGCGCCTCTCGCCCACGAACGCCACCGGCTCCTCAAAATCCGCGTAGACGGGTGGTTGCCCGACTTGCAGGACGATTGCGGCCTTCATGGTGGGCTTCCCTTGTCAGCGATCTGTGATGCGTGTATAATGCACATATATGAGGGGCGCCGATGTCGTCAAGAAAAAAAGTGCAGAATACACACATCTCCGATCAGCTCCGGCACCTTCACGTCGCGCTGGTCGATATCGTCAGCGTCATGAACCGGCCGCAGCGCGACGAGGTGCTGATCAGGGAGGCCGGAATCCCGCTCGACCGGGCGCTGTTCCCTTTGCTCGTCGGGATCGAGCGGTGCGGGCCGATTGGCGTGGGGGAACTGGCCGATCGTGTGGGACGGGATTACACCACCGTCAGCCGCCAGGTCGCAAAGCTCGAAAGCCTGGGTCTGGTGACCCGTCGGGGAAGTGCCGCTGATCGGCGCGTGCGCGAAGCCATCATCACCCCGAAAGGCAAGGCGATGACCGACCTCGTCGACTCCGCGCGCGAAAGGATTGGCCTCGCAATCTTTGCGACCTGGGACGTGCACGACGTTCGACAAGTTGGTGCGACTCGTTCGGAGGTTCGCCGATGCCGTGAAAGGCTACCAGCCAACCGATTTATAAATCAGGAGTTGCCGCCATCCGCCAGGTGCTGAGGGGACCGAAACGGGGATGCGCCTGGCGGCGGGTCATATACCCCAGCCGGTCCGCAGCTTTCCGCGCCTTCCATGGCGGGCGGAATGTCGGCCACGCTGCCGTTCTGACAGTGCACGTCCGGCGGTATGGTTTGGTCGATCGGCACCGGCTGCTGGCAGGCCGGCGTGGTCATGTGCACATCGGGAGGCGCAGGGTCGGTTGGTCGGCAGGGAAAAGTGTAGCGATCACGAGAGACGCGCAGCGACCGGCCGTCACGCCGGTTAATCGTGGTCGTCGCACCGCCGCTTGGGACGGACCGGTTCGGCGAGGGCGTAGATCGCAGCACCGGGATCTGGGCGAGGACCGAGCCGCCGACATCATCGGGGGCCGCTGCGCCCCATTTATATCAAATGTTTTCTGTCTCCCCGGCGGAGCGGAGGGGACTACCATTTTATTCGCGGGTGCGATCCTCCACCCCTCCGGCCTCCATCCGTCGGGCCGGAGCCGGCTTTGCCGCCACCGGCGGCGGCGATGCCGTTCGAACCCGCGCGCCGTCGGCAACGCCGACCGGCGGGTTCAGGATCAGTTGCTCCCCGGCTTGCAGACCGCCACGCACCTCGACAGTGCCGCCATTGTCGGCAGCGACATCAAGGTGACGAAGCCGCGCGACGCCATCTTCGAAAACCGCCGCCCGCAAGCCATCCTGGCCGAAAATGATCGCCTGCGACGGAACTGACATGACAGGATAGAGTCGCGCCTCGTGCAGATGCACGACCGCATAAATCCCCGGCACGAGAGTACCATCCTCGTTCTCGACATCGACCTCGGCAAGAGCCGTCCGCGTATCCGGCTGCAGCGCACTCGCGTTACGCGAAAGCCTGCCGTGGAACACCCGACCCGGCAGTTCCGGCACCGTGACTTCGGCCCGCTGGCCATCCATGAGGCCAAAATAATCTTCCTGCGGAACATAGATTTGCACCCGCAGAACGCTGGAATGCGCAATGGAAAACAGCGGCGTTCCGGTGCTTGCATCGCCGGTGACCAAACTACCGACATCGATCTGCCGGCTGGTGATCACGCCATCGAACGGCGCCACCACACGCTCGAAGCCGGTCAGCTCTTCCAGCCGATTCACTTGCGCCTGCTGCGCCTGGATATTGGCCCGCGCCACCCCGACGGCAGCGATACGCCCTGCGTAGGTCAGCCGGTCCTGATCACCCTGCTGCTGGCTGGACCAACCCTCGCCGACAAGGCGCGCGGTGCGGCCATTCGTCACCCTGGCGAGTTCCAGCGATGTCTGCGCCTGCGCGAGCGCCGCCTGGTTCTGCACCAATTGCGCCCGCGCCTGGACAAGCTGCTGATCAAGATCGGGCGCAGCGATCTCCGCCAGTACGTCGCCGGCATGCACATGGCTGCCGATATCAACGTAGCGCTTGCCGATATACCCGGTAGCACGGGCATACAGCGTTGCGGTATCGAAGGCCTGCGTCGAACCGGCAAACTCGATTTCGCGCGGCGCATCGAGCGGCTTGATGATGGCAGTGTGCACCGTCGGCACGGCGTCGCGTTCGGCACTCAGCGTCGCCATCGTCTCCACTTGGCGTGCCACCCGGCCCCATGCGCCGACGCCGACAAGCGTCGCCACGGTCACGCCAGCGACAAGCAACAACCAGCGGAGCGTGCGGCGACGATGGCGCTCCCGATCGGGATCAACCTCGGATTGCTGCGCGGACAAATGCGGCAAGGTTTCGGGTGGAAGCGATGGAGTTCTGGTTCATGAACGGGCTCCCAGCTGCATGAGCGATCGCGGCAGCTCTGCGCGGCGGCGATCGAACTTGCCGATGACCGAGTAAAGATAAGGAACGAACAGCAGCGTCGTGATGGTTCCGACGGCGACGCCGCCGATGACGGCGCGAGCGAGCACCGCGTTCTGTTCCTCGCCGGAACCGCCGATTGCCATCGGCAGCATGCCGACGATCATCGCTGCCGCGGTCATCAGCACCGGGCGCAGCCGCGTGGTAGCAGCGGCAACCGCGGCCTGGAACGCGCTCATTCCCGCCTCGCGCTGCTCGCGTGCGAAGGTGACCAGCAGGATGGAGTTCGCCGAGGCGACGCCAACCGCCATGATCGCGCCCATCAGCGACGGCACGCTGAACGCCGTGCCGGTGGCGAACAGCAGCAAAATGATGCCGCTTCCTGCGCCCGGCAGGGCCAGGATGACCGCTAGCGGATCAATGAAGCTTTGATAGTTCACCACCATGAGGGCGTAGACGAACACTGCCGCGAACAACAGGCCGATGGTCAGATCACCGAATGCCCGATCCATGCTGGCGATCTGGCCGCGAATGACGATACGGTCGGCGGGGCCGAGCCTGCCGCGCATGTCCTGCACCACATTCTGGATCGCCGCGGCGGCGCTGCCGAGATCGCGGTCCTGCACGCTGGCGTAAACGTCGTAGACCGGCTGAACATTGGAATGGTTGTAGACCGACTGCACCCCCAGCCGCTGCGAGGTGGCAACGTTGCCCAGCAGGTTCGCCACCACCGCACTGCCCGTCATGGTGCCAGAAATCGGCGTGTTGTCGAGATCCCGCTTGGTCGCGATCCGGTATTCCGGCGTTTGCACAGCGAAGAAATACGGAATACCACTCGCCGGATCGGTCCAGAAATTCGGGGAAACCTGCTCCGACGAACTCAGGCTGATGTTCATGTCGCTAGCAATCGCGCTGACGTTCAGGCCGAGTTGCTGCGCGCGCGTGCGGTCGATCGTGTAGTACAGCTCCGGCGCGTCCAGCTCCTGCTGCACGTGCGAATCGACGACGCCCCGAATGGCGGCCAGGCGCTTTTGCAATTCCCCGGCGATCGCTTCGTTGGCGGCGCGGTCTCGGCCCTGCACCTGCACGTCGATCTGCGACGGCACACCGAAATTGAGCACCTGCGTCGCCAGATCCGCCGGCTGGAAATAGAAGGTCACCTCGGGAAACGCCACCGGCAATTCGCGCCGCAGCTTGCGGACGTAATCGGCGGTGGGCCTGTGGCCAGGATTAAGCTGCAACAGGATCTGGCCGTCATTTACGCCGATCATGCTGCCATCGCCGAAGGCCAGGTTATAGACGCGAGCCGGCAGTCCGATATTGTCAAGCACCAAGCCGAGTTCCGCGGGCGGAATCTGCTGACGGATGCTGTCTTCGATGGCATGGAAAATCTGCTCGGTGCGTTCGATGCGCGTGCGCGCCGGGGCGCGGACATGCAGCTGAATCAGCCCGGCATCCACCGGCGGAAAAAAGTCGGAACCGACGAACAGCGCAACCCCCACCGCGCCCGCCACCACCGCGCCGGCGACCAGCGGCGTTAGCACACGACGACGCAGGATGCCGACCAGCACCCAGCAATAGAAGGCGCGGAACCGGTCGAATTCCGCATTGAACCGGTCATGGAAGCGTGCCAGCCAGTCTTTTGGCGCGTCCTGGCTGGAATACTCGCGACGCAGCAGCTGGCGAATAATGATCGGGGTCAGCGTCCGCGATATGCCGTAAGAGGCCAGCATGGCGAACACCACCGCCATGGCGAGCGGCGTGAAAAGGTATTTCGACGCTCCCTGCAGGAAAAACACCGAAACGAAGACGCAGCAGATGGCCAGCGTTGAGATCAGGGTCGGAATAGCAATGCCGGCCGCGCCCTCCAGCACGGCGCTGTCGAACTCCTGCCCTTCCTCCAACAGCCGGTGCGTATTCTCGATCGTGACCGTCGAATCATCGACCAGAATGCCGACCGCGAGCGCGAGCCCTCCCAGGGTCATGGTATTGATGGTCTGGCCCAAGGCGGACAGCACCGCGATCGAGGTGAGGATCGAGAGCGGAATCGAGACCATCACCACGAAGGTCGAGCGCCACGAGCCGAGGAACAGCAAAATCATCAGTGCGGTCAGGCCGGCGGCGATCGCGCCCTCACGCAGTACGCTGGTGATGGCCTGCTGCACGAACACCGACTGGTCGAACAGCAGGTTGATTTGCATCCCCGGCGGCGCCGCCCGCTGAATGGCGGGCAACGCCTCCTTCACGCGACGCACCACGTCGAGCGTGGATGCATCGCCGTTCTTGATGATCGTCAGCAGAACCGCGCGCCTGCCTTCGGCGTGCACGATGTTCTGCTGAACCGCCCAGGCATCGGCCACATGCGCCACATCGGCAAGATAGATCGTGGTGGGACCGACCTGCCTGATCGGCAGGCGGTTCAGCGCGTCGAGCGTCAGCGGCATCGCGTTCACCCGGACAATGAACTGCTTGTCGCCCAGCTTGGCGTCGCCGGAGGGCAGGGTGAGGCTCTGGGCGTTCACCGCGTTGACCACGTTGGCGGGCGTAACGCCGCGCGCGCGCAATGCGTCCGGCTCCAGATAGACCATGATCTGCCGGTACTTGCCGCCATAGGGCGTCGGCAGCGTGATGCCGGCAATCGGCGCTAGCTGCTGGCGGACCTGGTAGATGCCGTAGTCGTACAGCTGCTGTTCGTTCAGCGTGTCGGAACTCAGGCTGAGCTGCAGCACCGGCACCGACGAGGCGTTGTACTGGACGATAATCGGCGGCTGGATGCCCGTTGGCATCAGGGCGCGGATCGAATTGCTCGCCGAGACGATCTGGGCGATGGCGAGATCGATATTCACATTCGGTTGGAAAAACACCTTCTCGACCGCGACGCCCTCCAGCGTCTGACTTTCGATGTTGCGGATGTCGCTGACATTCGAGCTGATCGAAAATTCGCTGTAAGTCGTAACCCGCTGCTCCATTTCCGCCGGCGACAGACCGGTATACTGCCAGATGACCGTCACCACCGGGATGTTGACGGCCGGAAAAATGTCTTTGGGTGTTGTCAGCACGGCGCTGCAGCCGAGAAAAAGCATGAGCCCAGCCAACACATAGAACGTATGCGGAAATCTCAGCGCGAAGCGAACAAGACCCATTGCGGAGGCTCTCAATGCTATGGACGCACTGGACTGCCCGGCACCCCGGCGCAGCCAGCGGACTTTATATATGGCGCCCGCCGCCGCTTGCGAGTGTGGCCAGCTGGGGGAATCTGGCCGGCATCGTATTGAAATCTTTCCGCAGCCGTCGAGCGGCGTCACTTGCCGCCGATTTGTCATGCCAACATGGCCGTAACTGCGCCCGTGCTCTCGAAAATTTCATCGCGCAGCGACGGATCTAGCGTCGCACGGTCCGTCCTCCCGTTGTTAAGGACGCACCGCGATGCCCGCCGCCTGCACAACGCCCCCGGTCCTTGTCGGAAAAGCGGCCCCCATTCCGGCGGCCCTCACGCAGCGAGCGGCTTGCCGGTCATGGTCCATTTGAACGGCTTGGCCAGGGTGCGGTTGAAGTAGGTGATGAACGCCTCTATCCGAGCCTTCAGATCCTGCTTCGACACAAAGCTGGCGCGGCGCAGCAGCTTGCGCACGAGGATGGAGAACCAGATCTCGATCTGGTTGAGCCACGACGCATGCTTGGGCGTGAAGTGAAACTGGATGCGGTGGGTGGCATCACGCAGGAACGCCTCGCTCGTCGCCATCGAGGCGAGCACACCGGACTTGCCCTTCTCGCCGAGGTCGTCCTTGATGCCGCACAGGTCGGCGACCAATCTCACCACGCTTTCGGAGACATGCGTGTTGAGGTTGTCGGCGACCACGCGCCAGCCGGTGGTCGAGGTGCCGGTGGCGAACAGGCGCTCCAGGAAGCTGGCGTAGTCCTGCTCGGTGCGGGTGTCGCCGACGGTGCCGATCACCTGGCCGGTGGCGACGTTGAAGGCCGCGATCAGGGTCTGGGTGCCGTGGCGGATGTATTCGAACTCGCGGCGGGCGACCTTGCCCGGCAGCATCGGCAGGTCCGGAGCGGCACGCTCCAGCGCCTGCACGCCGGTCATCTCGTCGATCGAGACCGTGCGGATGTCCTGCTGCGCCGCCGCCGGTGCCGCATGATAGACGGTGCAGACGTTGGCGCACTTGGTCTCGAACTCGGGATCTGGCTTGGGGGTCAGCCAGCCGCGCACGAGATGCGGTTTGAGTTCGGCCTCTTTTTTAAAAAACGCCCGACAGAGCCGTGCGAGATGCTGTCCACGATGCCACGCCTGACCGCCTCTCGGGCCAGTTCGCTTTGGCTCCAGTGACTGAGGGGCAGGTTGCTTTGCTCGTCCGGCTTCTCGCAGGCCAGCGCCACGATCGCGCAGACCTGCTCGGGGGAAAACGTCGCCGGCGCGCCCGGCCGCGGCGCGTCGGTCAGCCGCGCCACCACCGGCGAGTCCGCCGCACTGGCCAGCCACTGGGCGCGCCAGTGCCGCACTGTCTTCGGCCAGACGCCGAGTTCGCGGGCGATCTCGCGCACCGGCGTTCCTGCCGCCGAGCGCAGGATCATCTCGGCGCGTTCGGCCAGCTTACGCGGCGTCTTGTGCGCCCGGGCGAGCCGTTGCAGCTCTTCCTCCTGCGCAGGCGTCAGGGCGATCGGGGCAGCGGACAGGCGGGGCATGCACAGGCTCCGGCGAATCAGGACGAGGGGTCGAGACTCGTCCCTGCCATATCCGCAAGGCGGCTGACTCGCGGAAAACCGCCGAGTTTGCGGCCTCCCCTGACGATTGGTGCCGCCCTGTGGCAGACCAGACTCACCCCCTCCGACCGGCCGCCGGAAGGGAGTCGCCACTTCCGGCGAGGTGTACCAGCGTCGCACGGTCCGTCCTCCCGTTGTTAAGGACGCACCGCGATGCCCGCCGCCTGCACAACGCCCCCGGTCACCGACATCGACGCGATCCAAATCGACCACCTTGCCCGCGTAGAGGCGTCCGTCGGGGCGGAGGCGATGCCAGCTGTCCACCCCTTTACCATCCGGCGTGCCTTCGTCGGTGTCGCGGCTGATGGCGAGAGTGACCCATTCATCATTGGCGGCGACATCGCAGACGCAATAGGGCGCGACCTTCCCGAACTTGGGGATGGCGAAGTCGCGCATCCCGACAGGCTCGGGATGCCCCTTTGATCATAGGTCGCGGCGCCGTTCTTGAAGTCGCCGAGGGGCTCCTTCCTTTTGGTGTCGACTGATACCAACCCGCCTTGACGTTGACTCTTTTGTGAATTGCGAATTGGCGGCGCCCTCGATTCTTTGGCCGAGTGAGCATTTGGCAAAGGGAAGCAGGGGATGGGCGCTGCGTTGGTGGTCACACGGTCGGACCACTCGGCCGAGGGACTTCGTGCGCTGGCAAGCAAGAGTAGCGATGGCGCACAGGTTCGTCGATTGTTGGCGTTGGCACTGATCCTGGACGGCCACTCGCGGACCGAGGCGGCGGCACAGAGCGGTATGGAGCGCCAGACGCTGCGCGACTGGGTGCACCGGTACAACGACGCGGGGGTCGATGGGCTGAAGTCGCGCAGCAGCCCTGGCCGGACGCCATTTCTGACTGAGGAACAGAAAGCCGAGTTGAAGGCGTTGGTCATCAAAGGACCTGACCCTGACATCCACCAGGTGGTACGCTGGCGTTGTCTGGACGTGCGCGAAGAGGTGACGCGGCGGTTCTCGGTGACTGTGCACGAGAGCACTATCGGCAAGTGGCTGCACCAACTCAAACTGACGCCGCTGCAGCCGCGCCCGTTCCATCCGAAGAAGGACCCGGCCGCCCAAGAGGCTTTTAAAAAAACTTTCGCAATCTAGCCAAGGAAGCGCTGCTCGGAACCACGGCCGGCACGCCCATAGAAATCTGGTTCCAAGACGAAGCCAGGGTCGGCCAGCAGGGAACTCACACCTATATCTGGGCGCCGGTGGGCTCGCGGCCGCCGATGGTGCGCGACAACCGTCGTGAGTCCGTCTATCTGTTCGGCGCCATCTGCCCGGATCGAGCCGTCGGCGCTGCAATCATCATGCCCGCCGTCAACACCGAGGCCATGAACGCCCATCTGCAGGAAATCAGTACACAGGTGGCGCCTGGTGCGCACGCCCTGTTGCTGTGCGATCGCGCCGGATGGCATGCCACCAGCAGGGGCCTGCAGGTTCCCGTTAACATGACCCTGCTCCCCTTGCCCGCCTACGCGCCGGAATTGAACCCGATGGAGAACGTCTGGGATTACCTCCGCGGCAACAAGCTGTGCGGCGTTCTCTGGAACAGCTACAAGGCGATCGTGCAAGCCTGCAAGAAGTCCTGGGACTTCCTCATCAGCGATCCGGATCGCATCCGCTCCATCGGCACGCGCGAGTGGGCGTGTGTCAATCTTTAGGCGGGCTGGTATTACAAGCTCCGGCCATTCATCGCCGTGTTCATGACATGATGCGTCGCGTGTTATAATGGTCTCGATATATAAAGAATGGAGCGCGCGCATGGCAGGATTAGCCACATCAACCATCGTCAGAGCGTCGCTTCTGGGGATAATTCCGGCGTCGTTTGCACTCGTCGCGCTATTCGCATTTACTACCCCACGACCAGCAGACCCCAAGGTTCTTTTGGAGTGCAACGGTCAATCCCAGCACAAATGCCAGGGTAGCTTCGGATGTATGTCTGGAAGCCCTGGGTGCAATGAATGCCCGATCGTCGGGGATTGCCCGAACGCCAATACCTGCTTTTCGGACGAGCGGTTTACCGTGGAAATCGACGGGAAGAACGGTAGGATTGGTGCAGCTAAATACGACGTTGAGACGAATACTGATGCGTATAGACTGTTCCCCGTGAACCCAAACGCTTCAAATGGGGGGCACGCCGATGACCATCTAACCATAGGGCGTCTAACCGGCTATTATATGTGGTGGCCCGATGGTTTTACGAAATACCAGCCTTTCCGTGAGGGGTGGCATTACGAAGAAGGCGACCCGACCCTGAACCCCCGACTTGGCTGCCACGCCGTCAAGACGCTGTTCTAATCTAGCCGACACTGACCTTCACTAACGCCGTAGCTGCGGCGCGGATTTCGATCATGACGCGATAGTCCTCTGTTCCCACGTGGGAGCAAGCCGCCTACACCATCTCGCACAGCCGCTTCGTCTCAGCATGCAGCGCCGCTATCGCCTTTCGCAGTTCACGCATCTCGGCACCCTGCCTGCCGTGAATAGTCCGCGCCGCCTGCGGATTCCAACGCAACGCGGCCAGGTATTCCGATTTCATCGCGGCCACGATTCCGACCTGATCGCGGCCACCGTTCCGATTTGATCGCGGCCACCATTCCAATCTGATCCCGGCCACCCCTGAGGGGGCATCCGGGGGAGGAGATCGTCTCGCAGGCCAGTGTTCACCTGGCATCCAATCCACCATCGCAACCGATGGAGGGATGGGATGCCGACGGAGAGACTGACCATGCGGCGGATACGCCAGGTTCTGCAGCTGCATTTCGGGGATCATGCGAGCGCGCGCGTGATCGCTCGGGAGGTCGGCGTCGGCCGCACCACGGTGCAGGACTACCTGAGCCGGGCGGGTGCGGCCGGGCTTGGCTGGCCGCTGCCGGCGGATCTGACGGACGAGGCGCTGGAGCAGTTGCTGTTCCCGGCGCCGAGTTCCAAGCCGGGCGCCCGGCGCTATCCCGAACCCGACTGGGCGGCACTGGTGCGGGAGATGAAGCGCCCCGGCGTCAGCCTGTTGATCCTGTGGGAGGAATACGACGCGGCCCATCCGCAGGGCTACGGCTACAGCCGGTTCTGCGAGCTGTACCGGGAGTTCGAACGCCGGCTGTCGCCGACCATGCGCCAGACCCACGTTGCCGGGCACAAGGCGTTCGTCGACTACTCCGGCAAGAAGGTGCCGATCACCGACCCGCTCACCGGCGAAGTGCGCATGGCGGAGATCTTCGTCGGCGTGCTGGGGGCGTCGAACCTCACGTACGCCGAGGCGACCTGGACACAGAGCCTGCCGGACTGGATCGGCGCGCACGTGCGGATGTTCCGGTTCTGGGGCGCGGTGCCGCGCCTGCTGGTCCCGGATAATCTCCGCAGCGGCGTCAACAAGGCCTCGTTCTACGATCCCGAGATAAACCGCACCTACGGCAAGCTGGCGACGCACTACCACGTCGGCATTCTCCCGGCACGTCCAAGAAAGCCAAAAGACAAGGCTGCTGTTGAAGCGGGCGTGCGTTTCGCCCAGTACTATATCCTCGGCCGCCTGCGGAATGTCACGTTCTTCTCCCTGGCCGAATGCAACGCGGCAATCGCCGCAGCCGTCGAGCGGATGAACGACCGCGAGATGCGCCGCCTGGGCGCGAGCCGCCGCCAGCTGTTCGACACGATCGAGCGGCCCTTCATGCAGCCATTGCCTGATGAAGACTACGAGTATGCCGAATGGCATCTCGCCCGCGTCGGCATCGACTACCACGTCGAGGTGGCCGGCTTCTTCTACTCGGTGCCGCATGCGCTGATCCGCGAGCAGGTCGACACCCGCGCCACCGCCCGCACCATCGAGGTGTTCCACCGCGGCAAGCGCGTCGCCGCCCATGCGCGCCGCTACGGCGGGCCGCGGCACGGCACCCAGCCCGAGCACATGCCGAACGCGCACCGGCGCTACGCGGAATGGACGCCAGAACGCTTCCAGCGCCAGGCACGCGAGATCGGCCCCAACACCGAAGCGCTGATCCTGGCCGTGCTGGCCCGCCGGCCGCATCCGGAGCAGGGGTTTCGCACCTGCCTTGGTGTGCTGCGGCTGTTCCGCGGCATCGAGGCGGCGCGCGCCGAGGCGGTCAGCCTGCGCGCCATCGAGATCGGGGTGCTGTCCTACGCCTCCGTCGCCTCGATCTTCAAACACCGTCTCGACCAGAAGGCGTCGCCGCAAGCTGCGGACGGCACGCCTCTGCTGCACGACAACATCCGCGGCTCCGGCTACTTCCATTGAGGAGAATAAAGACCTTGCTGAAGCATCCAACACTGGATCGACTACGCGAGCTTGGGCTGGAGGGCATGGCCAAAGCTTTCGAGGAACTGGCCGCCAATCCCGAAGCCCGCGCCCTGGAGCATGCCGAGTGGCTTGGCCTGCTGGTCGAGCGCGAAGCCACGCTGCGGCAACAGAAGCGCTTCGAGGCCCGCGCGCGCACCGCCAAGCTGCGGCACGCTGCCACCGTCGAGGACGTTGACTTCCGCACGCAGCGGGGTCTCGACCGAACGCTGTTTCTGCGACTGGCCAGTTGCGACTGGATCCGCGAGCATCGGCATTGTTTGATCACGGGCAAATGCGGAACCGGGAAGTCTTGGCTGGCCTGCGCGCTGGGCGACAAGGCATGCCGCGATAACCTGTCGGTCCTTTACCAGCGCTGCCCGCGGCTGTTTTCGGCACTGGCCCTGGCGCGCGGTGACGGCCGCTACGCCAGGCTCATGCGGCAACTTGCCAAGGTCGATCTGCTGATCCTCGATGACTGGGGGCCGGAACCGCTGACCGCCGAGCAGCGCCGCGACCTGCTGGAGATCGTTGAGGACCGCTACAACGCCCGCTCGTTGATCATCACCAGCCAGGTGCCGGTCGACCACTGGTACGAGATCGTTGGCAACCCCACGCTCGCCGATGCCATCCTCGACCGCGTTGTCCACAACGCCCACCGCATCGACCTCAAGGGAGAGAGCCGGCGCAAGCCGGCGGCTGCCTGATGAACGCGCCCGAAATGCCGGCCGAGATGTCCGCCGGCTGTGCCGACACGCCGGCGCCGGAGCAGCCACGAACGCGCCGACCAACCGACCCGCGGATCAAGTCTGCCAGCCGCAGCCGTCCCCAGCGTTGGCGTGACGCGGTTGCCGAGTTGCTCGCACTACAAGCCGAGTATGCCAAGTGGCTCGCCGCGCTCCCCGACAGTCTGAGCGACAGCCCAACTGCCGAGGCGCTTGCGGCCATCGTCGATCTAGACCTCACGGAACTTGCCGACATTGAGCCACCACGTGGCTATGGACGCGACTAAACTGCCATAGAGGGATCTCATCTGCGGAGGTCTTCAAGCAGCATTGACGCAAGCAGCGCCCTGACGCTTGACCCGGACCGCCCCCCTATGACATGACCAAAACCGACCTTCGAGACGATGCCAGCCTGGCCGCCATGAGATTGGAACGGTGGCCGCCATCAAATTGGAATGGTGGCCGCGATGCGATTGGAATAGGTGGCCGCCTTCGTCGGAATCCGCAACGACGGGCAGCCGGACGGGTACCAGTACACGCAGTTCCTGCGTCACTTCCGCGCCTGGCAGAAAGTGTCGCGGCCGCCGACGATGCGGCAGATTCACCGCGCGGGCGAGGCGCTCGAAGTCGACTACGCCGGGATGACGCTCACGGTGATGGACATGGGCCTGCCGCGGGAGGCGCAGGTGTTTGTGGCCTGCCTGCCGTGCTCGAACCTGGTCTACGCCGAGACGACCTGGACGCAGGGCCAGGAGGACTGGCTTGGCTCGCACGTGCGGGCGCTGACCGCCATCGGCGGCTGCCCCGAGAAGTTGGTGCCGGACAACCTCAAGAGCGGCGTCACCGATGCCTGGTACTATGACCCGGTGCTGAACCGGGCCTACTACGAACTGGCGCAGCACTATGGCATCGCCATCGTTCCGGCGCGCGTGCGCCGCCCGCGTGACAAGTCGTCGGTAGAAAGTGCAGTCAAGCACGTCGAGAGATGGGTTTTGGCACCGTTGCGCGACCGTCGGCTTCTGTCACGCGCCGAGGCCAACGCGACGATCGCCGTGCTGGTCGAGGCGTGGAACAACCGCCCGTTCAGCCCGCCGCGTGAGGGCAGCCGGCGGTCGCTGTTCGAAGCGATCGAGCGCTCGGCGCTGAAGCCTCTGCCAGCCGAGCCGTTCGCCATCGGCCAGTGGCTGACCGCCCGCGTCAACGTCGACTACCACATCGCCGTCGACGATCACTATTACTCTGTCCCCTATCGGCTGGTGCACGAACGGGTCGACGTGTTCCTGACCGCGACGGCGGTGAGCGTGTTCGTCAGGAACGAGCGGGTGGCCAGCCATCCACGTAGTTTCCGGCGCGCCCAGCACACCACGCTCTGCGAGCACATGCCGCCGG
Organism: uncultured Alphaproteobacteria bacterium; assembly: GCA_963714255.1. Lineage (GTDB taxonomy): Bacteria > Pseudomonadota > Alphaproteobacteria > Acetobacterales > Acetobacteraceae > Rhodovastum. The sequence goes on along the minus strand of CAVQNU010000006.1, from coordinate 985 downwards.
CGCACCAGGCGATGGCGCGGCGGATGCCGGAGAAACTGCGCGAGGACGCGGCGGCGCTGGGAATGGCGACCGGCGCCTATGTCGCTCGGCTGTTCGAAGCGCGCGAGCATCCCGAGCAGGGCGTGCGTACCTGCCTCGGTGTGCTGCGCCTGGCGAAGACCTATGGCCGGGCACGGCTGGAACTCACCTGCGAGCGCGGACTGGCGGCGGGCGCGCTGTCGTCGCGCTACGTCGAGCAGTTGCTCAAGGCCGACCAGCGCCAGCCCTTCCTTGACGCACCGCACGACGACGGCCTCGGCCTCCACGCCAACGTGCGTGGTCCCGGCTACTACAATTGAGGGGGCGAGCGTGATCCACCCATCGATCGAGAAGCTGCGGCAGATGCGCCTGACCGGCATGGCGCGCGCCCTGGAAGAGCAACTCGGCCAACCCGACATCGCCGGGCTGTCGTTCGACGAACGCCTCGCCCTGCTGGTCGACCGCGAGGAGGTCGAGCGGCACAATCTCGCGCTGGCGCAGCGGCTGCGCGCGGCCCGGCTGCGGCAGGCCGCCTGTCCGGAGGACATCGACTACCGCACGCCGCGCGGCCTGGACCGCAGCCTGATGCGCAGGCTCGCCAGCGGCGACTGGCTGCGCCAGCACGACAACGTTCTGGTTCTGGGAGCGACCGGCCTGGGCAAATCGTTCATCGCCTGTGCGCTCGGCAACCAGGCGGCGCGCGGCGGCCTGTCGGTGCGCTACCAGCGCCTGCCGCGGCTGCTCGATGACCTGGCGATGGCGCGCGCCGAGGGCAAATACGCCCGCCTGCTGGCGCAGGTGTCGAAGGTGCGGCTGCTGATCCTGGATGACTGGCTGATGGTGAAGCTGACCGGCGAGCAGCGGCGCGACCTGCTGGAGGTGATCGACGATCGCCACCAGCGCGGCTCGACCATACTGGCGACCCAGGTTCCGGTGGAACGCTGGCACGACCAGATCGCCGATCCGA
>CAVQNU010000005.1:0-6368 GCA_963714255.1 uncultured Alphaproteobacteria bacterium | reverse complement strand
GCCGGGTAATGCCAGCCTCGTCGATCCACAGGTGATCGCTTGCAGGATGGCTCATCAGGATCGGCGAATGGGTCGCCACCACCGCCTGGGATCGGCCGTCGCGGTGAAGTTCGTCGAGCAGACACAGCAGCGCCATCTGCCGCTGCGGCGACAGGCCGGTTTCAGGCTCGTCCAGCAGGTAGAGCAGGCCCTCGCTGGGCATCCACCCGGGCGGTCAGCAGCGACAGCACGCCTTCACCACGGCTCTGTTCGTCGGCCAGCCGCCGTTGCCGGCGCCCGGCATGGGGAGCCGCCCAGCCCGGGCCATCGTCTCGGCGACCGGTCGGCCCGCAGGAACAGACCCTTCGGCCGACGCGGCACAGCGAACATCACCTCGACGGCGGCGGAAATGGCGGTCGCCTCGCGCTCGTCGTCGGTTTCGGCATAGCTGCGACCGCCGCCAGGCCGGATGGCGCAGCGCGCGGCGATCGCCTCCAGCAACGTCGTTTTGCCCGAGCCGTTCTCGCCGATCAGGAAGGTCAGCTTGCCACGAAGCTGTACCTCTACAGATAACCATGCCACAGGAACGGCAACCGTTCAATGCGGTCGCCGCCCCGTGCCGGATCCATGCGGAAGCTCCGCAACAACATCGCTCAGTCCTTGAACGGATCGAACTGGCCGGCCCCCGCCATGGCGACGGCGAAAGGCCGGAGCGTGTGCAGCACCCGGATCGTGCCGGCGTGCTGGGCCAGCACCTCCGGCAACCGCCGGTAGGCCATCGGGCTTTCGTCGAGATCGCCGCCGGCAAGCAGCACGCCGCGCTCCTTCAGCCATGCATCCATCTGCGCCTGGGTGAAGATGCGCCTGGCCTCCTGGCGGCCGACGAGCCGGCCGGCACCATGCACAGTGGAAACAGAGAGGTCCGCGCCGACGGGCTGTCCATGCCCTCGACGATGACCGCGTTGTCGCCCATCGAGCCGCCCACGAAACCGCGCTGCCCCGGCCAGGCCGGCGTCGCCCCCTTGCGCATGTCCCATATATCACGCCCGTCATGCGTCTCCCGCCAGGCGTAGTTGTGGTGGTTGTGGACCGTTTGGGTCACCGCGCCGCCGATGATCCGGCGCACGCGCTCCACCACCCATTCCCGGCCCGCATACGCGTAACGGCCGGCAAGTGTCCATGGCGGCGATATAGCGGCGGCCGAGTTCGCTGTCTTCGTCCACCACGGCCGGCGGCACGTTCATGCCGTCTTTACCGCGCGCCGCCTTGAGGATAGCGGGTCGCCGCGGTGTGGCCCAGGCCACGGCTGCCGAAATGCACGCCGATCCCTTCAGATGAACCCGTCCTCGTCGCGTAGCAGGTCCACGTAGTGGTTGCCGCCGCCAACGGTGCCGAGTTGGGCCACCGCCTTCTGGCGGTAGGCATCCATGTCCGCCGCGCGCCAGGCATCGGCGTCGTCGAACAATTCGTGTTCGGCGCGCTCGGCGTTGGCCCGCCCGATGCCGAAAGAGATCGCGCGCCGCATGTCGCGCCAGTGCGGAACGTCCCCCAGCGGCCGCCCGGTGATGCCTCCCTCGTCGATCCACAGGCGATCGCTTGCAGGGTGGCTCATCAGGATCGGCGAATGGGTCGCCACCAGCGCCTGGGATCGACCATCGCGGTGGAGTTCGTCGAGCAGACACAGCAGCGCCATCTGCCGCTGCGGCGACAATCCGGTTTCCGGCTCGTCCAGCAGGTAGAGCAGACCCTCGCTGGCATCCACCCGGGCGGTCAGCAGCGACAGCACGCCTTCACCGCGGCTCTGTTCGTTGGCCAGCCGCCATTCGCCTGTGCCCGGCATGGGCAGCCGCCCTGCCCGGGCCATCGTCTCGGCGAACCGGTCGGCCCGCAGGAACAGACCCTTCGGCCGACGCGGCACCGCAAACATCACCTCGACAGCGGCGGAGATGGCGGTCGGCTCGCGCTCGTCGTCGGTCTCGGCGTAGCTGCGACCGCCGCCCGGCCGGATGGCACAGCGGGCGGCGATCGCCTCCAGCAGCGTTGTTTTGCCCGAGCCGTTCTCGCCGATCAGGAAGGTCAGCTTGCTGCGAAGCTGAACCTCGACCGGCCCATGCGACAGGAACGGCAGCCGCTCAATGCGGTCGCCGCCCCGTGCCGGATCGATGCGGAAGCTACGCAGCAACATCGTTCAGTCCTTGAACGGATCGAACTCGCCGGCCCCCGCCATGGCGACGGCGAACGGCCGCAGCGTGTGCAGCACCCGGATCGTGCCGGCGTGTTGCGCCAGCACCTCCGGCAACCGCCGGTAGGCCATCGGGCTCTCGTCGAGATCGCCGCCGGCCAGCAGCACGCCGCGCTCCTTCAGCCATGCATCCATCTGCGCCTGGGTGAAACTGCGCCTGGCCTCCTGGCGGCCGACCAACCGGCCGGCACCATGCACGGTGGAATACAGCGAAGCCCGCGCCGACGGGCTGTCGATGCCCTCGACGATGACCGCGTCGTCGCCCATCGAGCCGCCGACGAAACCGCGCTGCCCCGGCCAGGCCGGCGTCGCTCCCTTGCGCACGACCCACAGATCGCGCCCGTCATGCGTCTCGCGCCAGGCGTAGTTGTGGTGGTTGTGGACCGTTTCTGTCACCGCGCCGCCGATGATCCGGCGCACGCGCTCCACCACCCATTCCCGGCCGGCATAGGCGTAACGGCCGGCCAGTGTCATGGCGGCGATGTAGCGGCGGCCGAGTTCGCTGTCCTCGTCCACCACCGCCGGCGGCACGTTCATGCCGTCCTTGCCGCGCGCCGCCTTCAGGGTGCGTGTCGCCGCGGTGTGGCCGAGGCCGCGGCTGCCGAAATGCACGCCGATCCAGACGAAGCCCGCCTCGTCGCGCAGCAGGTCAACATAGTGGTTGCCGCCGCCGACGGTGCCGAGCTGGGCTGCCGCCTTCTGGCGATAGGCCTCCATGTCCGCCGCGCGCCAGGCATCGGCGTCGTCGAACAATTCGTGTTCGGCGCGCTCGGCATTGGCCCGCCCGATGCCGAAAGAAATCGTCGCGCCGCACGTCGCCCAGGATGTCGCCGGCACGCGCCGCGATCGCCGCGAACGGCGTGTCGAGCCGCACCGCCATGTTGCCGCAGGCGATGTCGAAGCCGACACCGGAAATGCTGATCTGGCGCTCGTAGGCGATCACCCCGCCGACCGGCTGGGCATAGCCGAGGTGGCCGTCGGCGCAGATCACGCCGGCGACCGCGTTGCCCACGCCCATGCAGGTGCGCATCTGCGCCAGCGTCGCCTCGCTGTGCTGGCCGAAGACGGTGAGCGGCGCGTCGCGGTAGGCAGCTTCCTGCGGCGGCAGTTCGAGCGCGGCCGCCTGCGCGGCGAGATGTTCGTCGCGCGCCGCCTGGCGGAACTGGCACCAGGCCGGCATGCCGCGTCCGCCCGCTTCCTCGCCCGGACGGGCGACGCGGCTGTCGGGATCGAGGCCGGCCGCCAGGGCCAGTTCGCGGGCACGGGTTTCGTAGGCATCGGGGCGACGCATGGTCGGCCTCCTGTGTCATCGAAGTGCGGAGAGACACTCCGGCGGCCCTCGCGGAGCCGCCGCCGGAGATCGTTCAGCCCTGCCGGATGAAGTCGGCGATCACGGCGGGAGACGCCGTATCGAACCCGACCACATCCAGCATGCCGGCATCGTTCGGGTCGGCGATGCTGAACCCGTTCGACACCAGGCCGACCACCACCAGCTTCGCGGCGATGCCGGTGCGCTCGCGGTACTGCCGCAGCGCCTGCACCGGGTGGATCATCCCGGCCCAGGTTTCGCTGTCGGTATAGACAACGAAGGCATCGACCGACAGGCGCCGCTCCAGCGCGTACAGCATCGGCAGCGCGCAGTCGGTGCCGCCGAACTGGCAGGTCCGAGACGGCACGCACCGCGTCGTCCAGCCGCATCGACGGCGACAGCGGCAGCCTGGTCAGTTCGGCCTGCCGGCCCCACTGCCCCTCTCCCCCGCCGCGGTGAACCCCACGATGTGGGTGTTCGCCTCGGTGGCCGCCGTCATCAGCGCCATCGCCGCCGATGCCTCGCGCGGCGTCAGCGACGTGCCGGCCACCCGGCCGGCCGCCATCGACCCCGACACGTCGAGCGCCAGCAGCAGGCGCTTGCCGGTCGGCTCGACCGCCCTGAACGCGGTGTAGAAGGCCGCGTTCAAGGCATCGATCACCGGCTGCACCGGCTCCCACTTCAGCGCGCCGCGATCCCCCCTGCCCTGCGCGTAAGTGCGCAAAGCCAGCAGGATCGCCAGCGGGTGCAGCCGCGCCCGGGCGATGCGCTCGGCGTCGCCCAGGGCCGACAGCACCAGCGGCAACTGGTCACCGAGCGGCTGCACCACCCCGACCGCGGTCAGCTTGGCAAGCGAGCGCACCAGCGCGGTCAGCGGCATGCGCTCCAGCAGCGCCTCCCACACCGCCGGGTCGTTCAGCAACTCGGTCGGCACCGCCTCGCGCGGCAGGTCGTGCGCGCGGATGAGCGCCGCTGCCGCCGCACCGCTCGCCGCCCGACCGAAGCGCCGCCGCGGCCTGGACGAGCGACGGCAACGCCTCGCTCTCCGTGCCGCGGCACACCCAATCGAACAGCGCCACCCGTGCCGGCTCCGCCGTCTCCGGGTGGGCCAGCCGCAGCAGATCGCGGTGCGACCAGCCGCCCCGCTGGCGATACTTCACCAGCTGATAGGCGAGCCGCTCGACCGGCTGGGCCAGATACCAGGCACCGACAGCGCGGCGCAGCGCCCGGCCCCAGCCGCGCGAGCCCTGCACGAACCCGGCGAGCTGGAACAGCTGCGTGCCGGTTCGGGCAACGCGCGGCAGAGCAGCCAGCGCCGCCTGGCGCGTCGCCAGATCCGCCGCCGAGGCAGCCAGGGCAAGCGCGAACAGCGCCGGCTCGTTCTTCGGCGCCCGGCCGCCCTCGCTGACCTCGACGATCCGCGCCACCGCCCTCACGCCGTCCGACGCGATGGCGCGCAGCACCGCCTGCGCGTTGTCGCGCGTCAGCGCCCGCTCGCCGGCATAGTAGCTGCCGCCCTCGGAGCCCAGGATCAGGAAGCGGTCGAGCCGCGCCCAGTCGTCAACCGGGAAGGCGTAGCCGCCGGCCGAGTTCGGCACGGTGCCGGGGATCGGCTGCGCCTGCGGCGTGACCGCCGCCGCACGCCGCGCAAAAATGTTCAGGTAGCTCTTCATAGCCCGCCTCCTGTCGAGGGACCGGCGGGCGTGGTGTGGCGAGGGTCTATGGCATCCTGTTGGATGCCGCCGGATTGGGGGACCGGCTCTCCCTGGTAACCCTCGACCTCCGGCCCGCCGGAGGAATGTCTGGATGCATGCTCATGCCCGGATCAGCGCTGTGCGCAGCCACGATCCGGGCTGACGAAAACAGCGGACGAGCGCGTCATGCGCGGTTTGTGGTCGATCATGTCGTTTCACGCCTGCCTCCTCTCGCCTTTCCGTCCTGCCAGAGGTGGACATGTGATCGCCGACGATAGACTGTTGCTCTACCAGACTGAGCTACGTCGCCTCGCGGCGCCGGCGGGCTTCGAACCCGCGCCCCACAGATCCCGATAACCGTCGAACTCCGGCCCACCCGGGCCAACGCACGCAGAGCACGGACATGTGTCGCCGAGGGGCGCCGTTCCCTAACTGGAACTGTGGGCCCCCAAGCCCACCGGCTGTCGGGGCGAACCCCTGGTTGAGGATAACCCTCGGCTTTCGGCCCGCGTCGAATCCTTGCAGTGACGGGCATGCAAGTCCCGGTCTGGGGTTTGCTCGTGGGAAAGAGAACCCAGCCCGATCCGGCCCGTCGGGGCGGCGGTATGCTCCCGTCGCTTCCCGGCCGTCAACGACAAACTTTAGATTTCCTAAAGTTTGTGCTAGCCTGTGGCGCGATGATCAATACCGCTCAGATCCGCGCGGCGCGCGGCCTGCTGAAATGGACCCAGGCCGCCCTCGCGCATCGGGCCGCCATTTCCACCGTTACCCTGAACATGATCGAGAACGAGACCGTCCGCCCGCGTGAAAGCACGCTTGCCGCCATTCGCCGTGCCCTGGAAGCGGGCGGGGTGCAGTTTCTGGACGAAGCCGGTGTCGGCGTCGGCGTCAGGCTCGCGTCCGTGGCGGCGCAATGAGCCGTTCACGACGGATGCCCCCTGCCGGAGCATGTCGGATGGCCGGTATCGCCGGTGACACCGGCCCCAATGCGCGGGCTCGCTATCCATCCTCTGGAAGACGGGCGATCTCCGCTTCCACCGCGGCGATCAGAAGGGGAAGCTCGTCGGTAATCGTTGGCCATAGCAGCGGCAATTCGAGGCCAAAGTACTGGTGTGCAACGATGTCGCGCAGTCCGGCGAAGCCT
>CAVQNU010000004.1:0-46314 GCA_963714255.1 uncultured Alphaproteobacteria bacterium | reverse complement strand
GGAACGAAACGGGGGGTAATCCGATGAGCAGCTACGCCGAGGGAAAATTGCTCGCCGGGGCCAAAGACGGCGTTGGCCTGATCACGTTCAACCAGCCGGAAAAGCGTAACGCCATGTCGGTCGGCATGTGGGACGGGCTGGTGCAGATTCTCGATATTTTCGAGCGCGACGACGCCATTCGCGTGGTGGTGCTGACCGGCGCCGGGGACATGGCGTTCGTATCGGGCGCGGACATCAGCCAGTTCGAACAGCAACGCGGTGACGCCAATGCGCAGGCGCAATACGACCGGCTGACCAGCGCGGGCCGCGCCCGGCTGGCCGGATTTAGCAAGCCGACCATTGCCCGTATTCGCGGCTATTGCCTGGGCGGCGGGCTGGGCATCGCCATGCAATGCGACCTGCGTATCGCGGCGATCGACTCGGCATTCGGCATTCCGGCCGCGCGGTTGGGGATCGCCTATGGGGTGGACATGGTGAGCAGGCTTGTCTCGCTGGTGGGGCCGGCCAACGCACGGATGCTGCTGTATTCCGGCCAGCGCATCGATGCCGGTGAGGCGCAGCGTATCGGCCTGGTCAACCGCGCCGTGGCGAACGAGGAATTGTCGAATGTGGTGGCGGAGCTTGCACGCGTTATTGCCGACAATGCGCCGCTGTCGGTGCGGGCGATGAAACTTGCGGTGACTGAGGCGGTAAAAGATGAAAGTCAACGTGATTCAGTTATAGTTGAAACGGCGATCGCGGATTGCTTTAATAGCGAAGATTATCGCGAGGGACGTGCGGCGTTCATGGAGAAACGAGCGCCACGGTTTCTGGGTCGGTGAAGCCAGGCCGGGGGCTCAGTCCCTGGACCAGGATACTTGATAATTTGTTACAAAAGAGTGGCGGCGAGGTGTCGATGTACGTGCTTGCCGCATTTTCATTATGACTGTCTAAAAAGGAAGGGATTTAAGAGCCTCTCGGCCGCTGCGTCGGGAGGGTACATGGGCCGAGTGCGTGCTCTTGCTTGATTAAATACGGCATTGTCGCTTCCATTCCCAAAACTGCGGCGCCAGCCGCCCCATCGCATCATGGCAGCAGGTTTCTGGGGACGCTTGATCTGGTGCGCGGATTTGCTTATTTGAGTGTGGTTCTGCCGTTAAATTCTGTCTTTTCGGCCGGACCTCCAGGTGATGGACTCCTGGTTTGGACAGAACCCCGCCCTTTTTCTGGTTTCTTTGCCCATGAACGCTTCTGCCGACCTGCCGATCGTGCCGGCGGGTTATTCGACCTCGCCGGTCGCCGATGCTGTCGTGTGGCATCATCGCGCTTTTTGTCGCGTGGCCTTGCCCATTCGTGCCCCGAGCAAGGGGGTCTGGCAGCGCGAGGCTGCGGGCGTCGTGCTCACCATCGAAGCCGGTGACGGTGCGGCGCTGCCGACCGGGAAGTTTGCCCGTTTATTGCTGATGCATCTGTTCGACCTGGCCGTGCGCACCGGCAATGCGGTGATCGAGATCGGTGACGATCCGGCCGCGGTAGCCAGGCGCGTCGGCGCCGAGGCGAGCGGCGCGAAACTGCGCGAGCTGCACGAGCAGATGATCCGCCTGCAGGCGGCCCGCATCACGATGGCGTGGGATGGTCGCCCGGCGCTGAGTGTGTTCGATGCCCGCGGACGGTCGCGGATGACCGAGCCGGCGTGGCGGTCGAGCATTCGCCTGACGGCGCGGTTTCTGACCGGGCTGCTTGAAAACGCGGTCGCGCTCGATCTGCGGGTGCTGCAGGCGCTGGCCGATTCGACGCTGGCGTTCGATTTGTATGCGTGGCTCGTGAGCGCGTTGCCGGAGGGCGATGATGCGTCGCCGGCGACGATTGTCGGCTGGGAGGAGTTGCGCGGCCAGTTTGGCAGTTCCTCGCAGCAGGCTGGCGAATTCCGCGCTGCGGTCGAGCAGGCGCTGCTGCAGGTCAGGCAGGCGTGGCCGCATTTCGACGTGGCGGTGCGCGACGATGCGGTTGCGTTCCGGCCTGTGGCGGCGGCCGAACGCGATGCGGCGCCGGTGCCGGCACAGGTGGTGCAGGATGAACCGCCGCTGCCGGAGCCGGAGCCGGAGATTGAATCAGCGCTGGCCCTGCAAGCGGAACTTGAGTCGGAGTTTGCGTCGCTTCCCGTGCCTGCGCCTGCCGCTCCGCCGCTGCTGCCGGCACCCGCGGTGAGGGCGCGGCAGATTACGCGCCAGACGGTGAGCCTGAAGTCGCATCTGACCGGGCTGCCGCAGGTGGTGTGGCTCCAGCGTGCCAACGGGCGCGAGAATGTCGTGATCGAAGTGACGCCGGGCGGGCGCTATGATGCCGATGCCTGCACCGTCATTGCGCTGGAGCCGGTGGCGCTGCAGGTGGTCGGCGGGCTGTATGCGCGCGACTTCGAGCGCGTGGCGGCGTGGGCCGCGGCCAATCGCGACCTGATCGATGATTGGTGGGATTCGCGGCTCGACGAGTTCGAAGAGGTGGCGAGCCGGGTTAAGAAAGTGCCAGCGCCGGCCTGGCGCTGACACCGGTTACAGGAAGAACTTGAACGGCGCGACCTGGCCGTTCTTGTCGCGGATCAGGAACTCGGAGCCCTTTTCCACTTCGCTGATCAGGCCGTCGTAGAGTTTGAGCGCGTTCTTGACGACTTCGGCATAGGACGAGGCGTCGGTCTTTTCCTTCAGCTCGGTCAACAGGGCCATGGCGCGCGGGGTGAGATCGAACTGGACCCGCGTCTTGCCGATGCTGCGAAGCTTGTTGTCGCTTGCTTTCTCAGCCTCCTGTATCTGGCCGTGCGGCAGCAATGCGCTTGCGATTGTCATCCCGAGTCCTTTCGATCCCGGTGGAAGTAGTAGGAGCCGATAGCTCCAGCGAAGGGACCGACAATGGCCCAGACATACCCAAGAGAGTCGAAATTCCCGGCAGTCCATCCATGCAATGCCGCTCCCCCCAAGGCAAGAATGGCACATAACACGAATATCAGCGCAATTTTGTCCCTTGTTCTGGACGTTTCGTACTGATCCTTTGCCGTGATCTCCTCTACACCAAAATCTCTGCCGATGGCTGGTTTATAGGGTTTGGCGTTTGTTTTCGGGTTGCTCGTGGTTTTACTTACAGCCAACCGTGACCTTTCGGCCATATTATGGAATCCTCAGGACCGACGGGTATGATCCTAATAGGATGGATGGTTGAGAAAGGCAAGAGGGTTTTGTGATGTGAAACACCTCATGGCACGAGTTCGGGCTGGTCCGTCACAAGTCCTGCGGCGTAGGCGCCGCATGCGTTCAGCTTCCCAGCAGCGTCAACAGCCCTTTTAGCAACTCGGTCGGCGTCGGCGGGCAGCCGGGGATGGCGAGCGAGACGGGCACCACCGCGGAAACCGGGCCGACACAGGCATAGCTGCCGGCGAACAGCCCGCCGCTGACCGCGCAATCACCGGCCGCGACAACCCATTTCGGCGCCGGCGTCGCCTCGTAACTCCGCTCCAGCGCGACCCGCATGTTTTTCGTCACCGGCCCGGTGACCAGCAGAACGTCGGCATGGCGCGGTGAGGCGACGAAGCGCAGGCCAAAACGTTCCAGATCATACACCGCGTTTTGCAGCGCGTTGATTTCCAGCTCGCAACCGTTGCAGGACCCGGCATCGACTTCGCGAATCGCCAGGCTGTGGCCGAGGCGGCGGCGGGAAGCCACGTCGATGCGCGCGGCCAATGCTGCGAGTTCGGCATCGTCGAGCGTCGGCGCCCGGTCGGTGACCGGACCGCGCAGCAGGTTTTCCAGCAGGAGCTTGCGCATCTACAGGTCCGCTCCCGAATAGGAGCAGTTGAAGGATTTGTTGCAGATCGGAAAATCAGCGACGATATTGCCCTCGATCGCCGCTTCCAGCAGCGGCCACTGAAACCAGGACGGGTCGCGCAAATGGCAGCGGGCGACGGTGCCGGACGCATCCAGCCGCAGCCAGGCCAGCACGTCGCCGCGGAACGATTCCACCAGCGCCATGCCTTCGCGGGCCGCGCCGGAAGCCGCATCGAGCGGTGCGCGGATGGCGCCGGCGGGGAGGGAGGCGAGCATTTGCTCAATCAGCCCCACGCACTGGTCGATTTCGCGGATGCGCACCCAGACCCTTGCGTTGACATCGCCCTCGGTCTGCACCGCTACGGTGAAGCGCAACTGGTCGTACGGCGGGTAGGGCAGGTCGCGGCGGGTGTCGAAATCGCGCCCGGAGGCGCGGCCGACATGGCCGCCGCAGCCGAAGCGGCGCACCAGCTCGGGACGCAGGATGCCGGTGCTGACGGTGCGGTCCTGCAGCGATGCCGTTTGGTCGTAAAGCTCGGCGAGTTGTGGCAGACGGCTGCGAATCTCCCGCAGCAGGGCGTTCAGCGCGATGATGCCGGTATCGTCGAGATCCACGGCGACGCCGCCGGGGATGATGCGATCCATCATCAGCCGGTGGCCGAAACAAGCGGCGGCGGTACGCAACACGCGCTCGCGCAGCACGCCGCAATGGGCGTGGATGATGCCGAAGGAGGCGTCGTTGCACACCGCTCCCATATCGCCGATATGGTTGGCGATGCGTTCCAGCTCCGCCATCAGCGCACGCAGCCAGACCGCGCGCGGCGGCGGGGCGATGGCGCAGGCGGCTTCCGCGGCGCGCGAGAAGGCCAGCGCATAGGCGACGGTGCTGTCGCCCGAGACGCGCCCGGCCAGGCGGGCGGCGTGGTCGAGCGTGCTGCCGGCCAGCAGCGATTCGACCCCCTTATGCGTGTAGCCCAGCCGCTCCTCCAGGCGCACCACGGTTTCACCGTCGACGGTGAAGCGGAAATGCCCGGGCTCGATGACGCCGGCATGCACCGGGCCGACCGGGATTTCGTGCAAATCCTCGCCGTCGACGCGCAGGAACGTATAGGCCTCCGGCGCGGGCAGCGACGCCACCGCGCCGAGCGGCGTGCCGAGGCCCCAGGCGCCGTGGTCGAGCCAGGGGCGCGGGTCGGGCATGCCCTCGGGATGCAGGCCAGAGAGATCGTGCAACGCACGCTCCAGCCTGATGGCGGCCGGGTGGTAGCGGCTGATGGAAGGATAGGTGCCATCCTCGGCGTCCAGGCTGACCACCGCGACCGACGGCGGCGCGGCGTCGTCGGCGACCGCCATATGGACGCGCGCGCCATCGGCCCACAGGCCCAGCAGCGTCCAGCCGCCATTGCCCAGCAAGGCGGCGACGTTGAGCCAGCCATCGGCGTCGACGGCCACGCGCGGCCAGGGGGCGTGGGCGGGGGCGGCGCGGTCGAGGTCGAGCAGGTCGGCGAGCGGCGTCATGGCGGGTTTGCCTTCGGCATGGGGCGCGTTCCTTACCCCAGCAGCGCGGCCACGTGCTGGAACCAGGCCACCAGCGCCGGCGGCAGGAAGATGCCGCCGAGCAGCACCAGGGCAAGATGGGCGAAGATCGGCAAGGTGGAGGCGTGCACCCGCAGGCTGCGACCCTGCGGGGCGCCGAACGCCACCGGGGTAAGTTTCACCAGCAGCGCGCCGAACGCGATCAGCAGGCCGATCACCACCGCCACCGCGAGCGCGGGCTGGCGTGCGAAGGTGGAGCTGACCAGCAGAAATTCGCTCATGAACACGCCGAAGGGCGGCAGACCGGCGATGGCGACGACGCCGGCCACCAGGGTCCAGCCCAGTACCGGGTGGGTTTGCGTGAGCCCGCCCATATCGGCCAGTTTCTGCGTCGCCTTGGCCTGGGTGATGTGCCCCACGGTGAAGAAAATCGCCGATTTGGTCAGGCTGTGCATGGTCATTTGCAGCAGCCCGGCGAAATTGCCGAGCGGCCCCGCCATGCCGAAGGCGAACACGATGATGCCCATGTGCTCGATCGACGAATAGGCGAACAGCCGCTTGATGTCGATGCGCCGGTACAGCATCAGGGCGGCGAAGAGCAGCGACAGCAGACCGAGCCCGATCATCAGCGGCCCCGGCGCCAGCGCCTGCGGGTTGGCCGCCAGCAGCATCTTGAAGCGCAGCAGCGCATACAGCGCCACGTTCAGCAGCAGGCCCGACAACACCGCCGAGATCGGCGTCGGGCCCTCGGCATGCGCATCCGGCAGCCAGGCGTGCAGCGGCGCCAGGCCCACCTTGGTGCCGTAGCCCAGCAGCAGGAACACGAAAGCCACGTTGAGCAACTCGGGGTCGAAGCCGGCCGCCTGGGTGATCAGCACGGTCCACACCATCGATCCGGGGCCTTCTCCCACCACGGGCTGGGCGGCGAGGTAGACCAGGATGGTGCCGAACAGCGCCAGCGCGATGCCGACGCTGCCGAGGATGAAATATTTCCACGCCGCCTCGATGGCGGCCGGGGTGCGGTAGATGCCCACCATGACCACGGTGGTGAGCGTGGCCAGCTCCACTGCCACCCACATCAGGCCGATATTGTTGGCCACCAGGGCCAGGTTCATGCCGAACATCATGACCTGGTACATGGCATGGTAGAATTGCAAAAAACCGAGCGTCAGCCGTCCGGTTTCCAGTTCGTGGCGGATATAGCTGGCGCTGAACGCGGCGGTGGTGAACCCGACAAAGGTGTTCAGCACGATGAACACCACGTTGAGGTCGTCGACCATCAGATAGGCGCCGACCGGCGGCCGGTTCCAGAACAGGCTGACGGCGCAAACGAGCGAGGCCAGGCAGGCGAGCACGTTCAGCCGCGACGGCAGCACATAGCCCGGCAGCACCGCCAGCACGAGGGCGGCGCCGAGCGGCACCAGCAGCACGCCGGCGACGGGATCGAAGCCGCTCATCGCCGCTCTCCGCGGAACTTGTCGAGCGCTTCCACATCGACCGTGTTGAAGCGCTCGCGGATGCGGAACAGGAAGATGCCGATGACGATGAAGGCGATCAGCACCGAGAAGGCGACGCTGATTTCCACCACCAGCGGCATGCCCTGAGCGCCGGTCGCGGCCAGCACGATGCCGTTTTCCAGCGACATGAAGCCGGCCACCTGGCTGACCGCGTTGTGCCGTGTGACCATCATGAGCAGGCCGATCAGCACCACCGAAAGCGCCAGCGCGATGTCTTCGCGCGAAACCGGGTCGACGCCTTCGGTGACCGGCAGCATCACTTCCAGCGCCAGCGCGACCAGGGCGATGGCGGCCAGCATGGTCAGGCCGCTGCCCACCACGCGCTCGACCTCGCGGTGGATGCGCAGCTGGAACACCATGCGGCGCAGCGCCATCGGGATGATCAGCGCCTTGAACACCAGGGCGATGCCGGCGGTGATATAGAGATGCGGCGCATCGTGCACCCAGGCCTGCCAGGCGACCGACAACGCCAGCACCAGCGCATGCAGGGCAAGCACGTTGATCAGCGCATACAGCCGGTCCTGGTACAGCATCATCAGGCTCAGCAGCACCAGGGCGCCGGCCAGCATATGGGCGACATCGAAGGCGAGACCGTGCAGTGCGGGGGATCCCATTGCCGAACTTCCCTGCTCAGAGGCTGCGCGAGACGAACAGCAACAGCGTGCCGAGCAGGCCGAGCATGAGCGCGATACCGAGGAAGTCGGGCACGCGGAACACCCGCATTTTGGCGACGATGGTCTCGAACACCGCGAGTGCGGTGCCGGCGACCAGCATCTTGGCGGCCCAGGCGGCGATGCCGATGCCGTATTTGGCCAGCCCGGTTCCCGCGGTCGCGATCCCCCAGGGACAGAACACGCAGGCGATCAGCGAGCTGTACATCAGCAGCTTCAATGAAGCGGCAAGATCGATCATTGCCAGATAGCGGCCGGAATACTCCAGCACCATGGCTTCATGCACCATGGTGAGCTCAAGATGGGTGGCGGGGTTGTCGACTGGAATGCGGGCGTTCTCGGCGATGGCGACGATGATGAAGCCGATGAACGCCAGCGCCAGCGACACGCGCAGGCCGAGGGTCGGCGACAGCACCGCGGCGGCGATTTCGGACAGCTGGGTGGTGCCGGCGATCAGCGCCACGGTGAACACCAGCATGATCAGCGCCGGCTCGGCGAGCGAGGCGATCATCACCTCGCGGCTCGATCCGAGGCCGCCGAAACTGGTGCCGACATCGAGGGCGGCGAGCGCCTGCAGGAAGCGCGCGGTGCCGAGCAGGGCGATGATGGCGATCAGGTCGCCGGACCAGCTGAACAGCAGGTCGGTGGCGAAGGTGGGCACCAGGGCGGTGGCCACCCAGGTGGTGGCGAAAATCGCATAGGGCGCGGCGCGGAACAGCCAGGACGAGGTGTCCGGCAGCACCACCTCCTTGTTCAGCAGGCGCAGCAGGTCGCGATAGGGCTGCAGCACGGAGGCGCCGCGCCGGCGCTGCAGGCGCGCCTTCACCCACCGCACATAGCCGGTGAGCAGTGGCGCCAACAGCAGCACCAGGAGCATCTGCGTGCCCTGCGCCGCCAGATCCTGGATCATTGCCATATCGTCAGTGCCAGCAGCAGCCCGACCAGAGCGAGGAAGACGAAGCTGAGATAGCTCCGGATGGTCAGGAACTGCACCCGGTTGAACAGTTCCGCCAGGGCCAGCACGGCATCGCACACCGGCACATACAGCGCCTCCCACGCCAGATCATGCATGCGCTTGCGGATATGCGCCGGTGCCAGGTCGCCGGGCGGCGGCATCACCACCGTCTCGGAGGAGCGGAACGCCAGCGGGCCGAAGACGCGGCGGATCGGCTGGGAGTAACCGGCGGCGCTGTATTGGGTGGCCGGGCCCAGGCCCGGGTAGCCGCAATCCCATAGCCGGGCGCGGCGCAGGTCCTTGGTGCCGAAGCGGTTGATGGCAATCGAGCCCATCACGGCGGCGCCGATGACGAACAGGAACACCGTGAGCGCGTTGTAGGAGCTGCTGCGGTCGGCCATCGGCACGATCGACAGCCAGGGCAGGCCGAGCTGCGCCGGCAGCCGCCCGCCCACCACAAGCTGCACCGCCGGCGACAGCGCGTCGATGACCAGGCCGGGGAACAGGCCGGCCAGCAGGCAAAGCACCGCCAGCCCGCCCATGGCGGCGAGCGAGAACCGGTCGACTTCGTGCGCAGCCTCGACGCAGGCCGAGCGTGGCCGGCCGAGCCAGGCGATGCCGTAGGTGCGCACGAAGCAAGCCGCGGCGAGCGCCGCGGCGAGCGCCAGCAGCGTGCCGACCGTGGGTACCAGCAGGCGCAGCCCCCATTGCGGCAAGGCGGGGCTGACCAGGATGGTCTGGAAGGTGAGCCACTCCGAGGCGAAGCCGTTCAGCGGCGGCAGCGCCGAGGCGGCCATGCAGGCCGCCAGCATGCAGGCGGCCGAGACCGGCATGACGTGGATCAGCCCGCCCAGGCGCTCGATGTTGCGCTCGCCGGTGGCCGTCAGCACGCTGCCGGCGCCGAAGAACAGCACGCTTTTGAACAGCATGTGATTGAAGGCGTGAAACAGCGCCGCGGTGAGCGCCAGCGCCGCGGCGGCCGGCATGGCATTGGCGCGGAACGCCAGCGCCAGGCCAAGACCGATGAACACGATGCCGACATTCTCGATGGTGCTGTAGGCGAGCAGGCGCTTGAGGTCGCGCTCCATCAGGGCGTGCAGCACCCCCAGCACCGCGGCGCCGCCGCCGGCGGTGAGCACCGGCACCGCCCACCACCAGGTGGTCGGCCCCAGCAGGTCGAAGACGATGCGGATGAAGGCGTAGATGGCGACCTTGGTCATCACCCCGCTCATCAGCGCCGAGACATGGCTGGGGGCGGCGGGGTGGGCGAGCGGTAGCCAGACATGCAGCGGCATCAGCCCGGCCTTCGAGCCGGCGCCGATCAGCGCCAGCGTCAGCACCAGCCCGGCCCGCCAGGGCGGCAGCCCCTCTGCCCGCATGCCGGCGAAGGCGTAGCTGCCATGGGTTCCGGCCAGCAGGCCGAAGGCGAGCAGCAGGGTCAGGGCGCTGAAGGTCGCCATGATGAGGTAGACGATGCCGGCCCGCTGGTTGCCGGCCGAACGGTCGTCGGCCATGACCAGCGCCCAGGAGGCGAGCGACATCAGTTCCCAGGCGAACAGGAAACTGTAGGCGTCGGCGGCGAGGACAACGAGGTTCATGCCGGCGATGAAGGCGGGGAAGAAGGGCAGCACCCGGTGCGGGGCATGCTCGTGCCGTCCGTAGCCGATGGCGAACAGGCTGGCGCCGGCGGCGCCGAGATCGATCAGGACGAGGAACACGGCGCTCAGGCGGTCGACGCGGAAATGCGCGCCGAGCCAGGGCAGGCCGATCGGCAGCACCAGCGCCCCGTCGCCGCCGGCGAGGGCGGACAGGAGCGCCAGCAGGCAGATCACGCCGGTGGTGCCGTAGACCAGGCGGGTGGCCCATGGCGCGCGCGCGCAGAACGCCGCCGATATCGCCAGGAGCAGCAGGGCCGCGACGCAGCCGAGCACGACGGGAACCGTCACCGGCGCCCGCCCCGCAAAGGTGCCGGCCGGCTGGGAAGCTGGTTCCGCCCCGCCGCGATCTGGCGTCCGTCCGTCATGTCAGTCTGGCCCGTCCAGGATCGCGTCTGCCGCAGATTTCGATGTTGAAGTCTCGCATATCCGATCCGGTTCCTCAACGCACATACGGCCGGCAGGCCGGGGGAATCGGGTAACGCTCTGTGCGGCGGGCAGCGGGGTTGAAGCCGCCCCCCGGTTGGGATCACATGCCGGAAAACCCGAGGAGCCCGCACATGCCCGCGTACCGGTCCCGCACCACCACCCACGGCCGCAACATGGCCGGCGCCCGCGGCCTGTGGCGGGCCACCGGCATGAAAGACAGCGATTTCGGCAAGCCCATCATCGCCATCGCCAACTCGTTCACCCAGTTCGTCCCCGGCCATGTCCACCTGAAAGACCTCGGCCAGCTGGTGGCGCGCGAAATCGAGGCCGCCGGTGGCGTGGCCAAGGAGTTCAACACCATTGCGGTGGATGACGGCATCGCCATGGGGCATGACGGCATGCTGTACAGCCTGCCCTCCCGCGAGCTGATCGCCGATGCGGTCGAATACATGGTGAATGCGCATTGCGCCGATGCGCTGGTGTGCATTTCCAACTGCGACAAGATCACCCCCGGCATGCTGATGGCGTCGCTGCGCCTGAACATCCCCACCGTGTTCGTCTCCGGCGGGCCGATGGAGGCGGGCAAGGTGGTGGTGAAGGGCCAGACGCGCGCGGTCGACCTGATCGACGCCATGGTGTTTGCCGCCGATGCCAGCGTCTCCGACGAGGAGGTGCAGGCGGTGGAGCGCTCGGCCTGTCCGACCTGCGGGTCGTGCTCGGGTATGTTCACCGCCAATTCGATGAACTGCCTGATGGAAGCGCTCGGGCTGGCGCTGCCCGGCAACGGCAGCGTGCTGGCCACGCATGCCGACCGGCGCGGCCTGTTCCTGGAGGCGGGGCGGACGATCGTGGATCTCGCCCGGCGCTGGTACGAGCAGGACGATGCCAGCGTGCTGCCGCGCGGCATCGCCAGTTTCGACGCGTTCGAGAACGCGATGTCGGTCGACATCGCCATGGGCGGCTCGACCAACACGGTGCTGCACCTGCTGGCGGCGGCGCAGGAGGGCGAGGTGGCGTTCTCGATGCAGGATATCGACCGGCTGTCGCGCCGGGTGCCGGTGCTGTGCAAGGTGGCGCCGTCGCTGGCGCATGTGCATCTGGAGGATGTGCACCATGCCGGCGGCATTTTCGCCATCCTGGGCGAACTCGACCGGGCCGGGCTGGTGCATCGCGCGGTGTCCACCGTGCACAGCCGCACGCTCGGCGAGGCGCTGGAGCGGTGGGATGTGGGCCGGACCAGCGCGCCCGTCGGTGCACACCTTCTTCAGCGCCGCCCCCGGCGGTGTGCCGACGATCGAGGCGTTCAGCCAGTCGGCGCGATGGGATGCGCCGGACCTCGACCGGGCGGCGGGGGTGATCCGCGACGTGGCGCATGCCTATTCGCAGGATGGCGGGCTCGCGGTGCTGTACGGCAACCTCGCCGAGGACGGCTGCGTGGTGAAGACCGCCGGGGTGGACGCCGCCAACCTGCGCTTTGCCGGCCCCGCGCGGATTTTCGAAAGCCAGGATGACGCGGTGTCCGCCATTCTCGGCGGCAAGCTGGCGGCGGGCGACGTGGTGCTGATCCGCTACGAAGGGCCGAAGGGCGGGCCGGGCATGCAGGAAATGCTGTATCCGACCAGCTACCTGAAGTCGAAAGGGCTGGGGAAGCTGTGCGCCCTGATCACCGATGGCCGGTTCTCGGGCGGCACGTCCGGCTTGTCGATCGGCCATGTCTCCCCCGAGGCGGCCGAGGGCGGCACGATCGGGCTGGTGGAGGAGGGCGACCGGATCGAGATCGATATTCCGGCCCGACTGATCCGCCTGGATGTTGACGATGCCGAAATCGCCCGCCGGCGTGCGGCGATGGAGGCGCGCGGCGCCGATGCCTGGCGGCCGGTGGGGCGCAACCGGCGCGTTTCGCAAGCGCTGCAGGCGTATGCGGCGCTGACCACCAGCGCGGCGCACGGGGCGGTGCGGGACGTGAGGCAGTTGCGGCGGCGGTAATAAAAGAAAGGCCAGGGCTCTGCCCTGGACCCGCAAGGGGGCAGTGGCCCCCTTGACCCCATTCGTTAAGAAATCAACGGGCTCCAAGGGCCAATGGCCCTTGGTGGGGTCCGGGGCAGCGCCCCGGCGGCCGGTTCAGCAGGACGCGGGAACGGTTTCCGGTTGCGCCAGCGACAACCGAGCTTCCACCACGTCTTCCTCGCCCGGGGTGCGGCGGACCGAGAAGCCCAGTTTGCGGATGAAACCGAGCATCGGCTGGTTGTCGGCCAGCACCTGGCCGACGATTTCCGCCATGCCCTGGCTGCGGCCCCAGTCGATCAGCCGCTGCATCAGGTGCCGCGCGAGGCCGCGGCCTTTCATGTCGGGCTGCACCACCACGGCGAACTCGCCGTCGTTGCCGTTGAGGTCGGCCACCAGTCGCGACACCCCGACCGTTTCTCCAGTGGTGTCGTTCACCGCGACGAAGGCCATTTCGCGTTCGTAGTCGATCTGGGTCAGCCGGGCGATTTGCTCGGGCGAGAGTTCGCGCATGGCCGAGAAGAAGCGGTAGCGGACGTCTTCGGGCGAGAGGCGGCGGAAGAATTCGCCGTGGGCGGCGGCGTCTTCGGGGCGGATCGGCCGGATGGTGAGCGTTTCGCCGTTCGCCGTGTAGGTGCCGGTGAGTTCCGACGGATAGGGCGGGATGGCCAGGCGGCCCGGCGCTTCGGCCTCGCCGCGCAGGCGGATCCAGGCATCGGCGACCAGCACCCCGTCGGCGTCGACGAACATCGGGTTGATGTCGAGTTCGGCGATTTCGGGGAAATCCACCACCAGCTGGCTGACCCGCACCAGCGTGTCGGCCACTGCGTCCACATTGGCGGCGGGCTGGTCGTGCAGGGCGCCGAGGGTGGCGGCGACGCGGGTGCGGGCGATCAGTGAGCGGGCCAGCGGCAGGTTCAGCGGCGGCAGGTCGACGGCGATGTCGCGCAGAAACGCCGCCGCCGTGCCGCCCTGGCCGAATCCGATGATGGGGCCAAACACCGGGTCTTCATCGACGCGGATTTGCAGCTCGCGGGCGCGGCCGACCTGGCGCTGGACGACGAAGCCCGGGCTTTCGCCGTCCGGGCGGTCGCTGCGGCGGCGCTCCAGCATGTCGGCGGCGGCGCGCACCTGGTCGGCGTCGCGCAGGTCGAGCACCAGGCCGCTTTTGGTGCTCGGGTCGGGGCGGTCGGCGCGGCGGCGTTTCAGCGCCACCGGGAAGCCGAGCAGGGTGGCGGCGTAGGCGGCGTCGTCGGCGCCCATGGCGGGGCGGGTCGGCACCACCGGCACGCCGTAGGAGGCCAGCACGGCCATCCCTTCATCCTGCGTGAGCATGCCGCGGCCGGCGGTGCGGGCGCGGCGGAAGGCGCGGCGGACCTCGGCGCGGTCGGGGACCATTTGCAGCACGGTGCGCGGCGGCAGCTCGCGGGCGGCGGCGCGGTTGCGGCGATCCTGCACCAGATGGTGGAAGCCGCGCACGGCCTGCTCGGGTGAGGCGAAGACGGGCACCCCGGCGTTGGCGAGGGTGCGGCGATGCACCGCGCCGGTGGTCTCGCCCATGGCGGCGACCAGCAGCGGAACCTTCAGCGTGCCGGCGGCGGCGGCGATGGCCTGCATCGCAATGGCATCTTTCGGGCCGGTGGGGGAATGCACCACCAGCACGCCGCCGACTTCGCGGGCGCCGGACAGCAGCGAGGCCGCCTCGGCCAGCTTGATCGGGTCGTCGGGGCTCACATAGACGATGTTGTCGGTCGGCGTGGCCATGCGGACGCCGGCCGGCGCACGGGCGGCAAAGGCGCCGGGCAGGAGGGCGCTGATGATCTTGCGTGTTTCCTCCGTCAGGGCGGCCAGGCGCAGCCCGTCGCGCAGGGCGGCGTCGGCGCCGAGCTGCGCCGGGCCGATGGCATTGGTGACGATGGCGAGCGCTTCCCCGCGGGCCGGCCGGGCGCGGGTGAGGGTTTCCGCCGCGGCCAGAAGGTCTTCCAAGCGCGGCACGACCAGGGCGCCGCAGCGCCGCAGGGCGGCGATCAGGGCGGCGTCGGCGCCGCCGGTGGGATCGAGCAGCAGGCCGCCGGCGCGGATGGCAACCATCGGGCGCAGCCGGGCGGCGGCGCGGGCGGCCGAGAGGAAGACGCGGCGGTCCTTGACCCGGCGGATGTCGAGCAGGATGGCGCCGGTGCCAGGATCGCGCGCCAGCCAGTCGAGCACGATGCCGAAGCCGACATCGGTGTTGGCGCCGAGGCCGATGATGTGGCTGAAACCAACCCCGTTCGGCTCGGCCCAGTCCAGCACGGCGCGGCTCATGGCCGCTGATTGCGATACCAGGGCGATTTTGCCGGGCCGCGGGGTCATGTGGGCGCGGGTGGCGTTCAGGCCGATTTCGGGCACCGCGATGCCGAACGAGCCCGGGCCGAGCGCCCGCACGCCGGTGGCGCGGGAAATGTCGGATAGCGCTTCGGACCGGCAAATGACCGTGGCGGCATGCGTGCCCTTGCGGGCAAGGGCCGCGAAGGCGGGCTCGATGGGCATCGATTCGTCGCACAGCACCGCGAGGTTGGGGGCGATCGGCAGTGACTCGATGTCGGGATAGGCAAGCACACCGGAAATGGCATGCAGCCCGGTGCCCACCGGCAGGATGGCGCCCTTGAAGCCGGCCGCCAGCATGTTCGCCATGACCTGGCCGCCGGCATCCGTGCCGGCGCCGATGACGGCGACGGAGGTGGGACGGAACAGGGACTCGGGCCGAAAGCGGCGGGAGCCAGTGGGGAGAAGAAGGGTCATGTTGCAGTGCAGCATACACCGTCGGCAGGCGGCCTGGAAGCCTGTTCCCCATGACCCCCACCACGCGCCAGTATGCATCCGGATCACGGAAAAGAGGTTAAAAATGACCGACGACCCGCGCTGGGACCCCGAAATGCGCGCCGCACGGCAGGCGATGGACGCGGCCGCGGCGCAATTTCCGCCAGTGCAGCTGGCCGAACCGCTGGACCAGCACCGGGCGGTGAACGATGCCTTGCAGATGCGCTGGGCACGCGGCGGCCCGGTGATGGAACTGACAGAGGATCTCTGGATCTTCGCCCGCGGCCGGCGCGTTCTGTGCCGGCTGCACCGCCCGCGCGCGGCCGGGCTGCTGCCGGTACTGGTGTGGTTTCATGGCGGCGGCTGGGTGTGGTCGTCGGTGGACACGCATGACCGTCTGGCGCGCGAACTGGCGGCGGCGGGCAGGGTGGCGACGGTGCTGGTGGATTACGCGCTGGCGCCGGAGGCGAAGTTCCCGCAGGCGGTGCTGGAATGCGCGGGTGTGGTGCGGCGGCTGGCGACCGAGGCGGAGGCGTGGGGTCTTGACGCGTCGCGCATCCTGATCGGCGGCGATTCGTCCGGCGGCAACCTGGCGTTTGCGACCGCCCTGGCCTTGCGTGACGGCGGCGGGCCTAAACTGGCGGGACTGCTGGCGGTGTACCCGGTCACCGACCCGGATTTCGGGCAGTCCAGCTACCGGGAGTTCGCCGAGGGCTACGGGCTGACCGCGGCGATGATGCGCGCCTATTGGGACCTGTATCTGCGCGATCCCGCCGACCGCGCCGACCCGCTGGCGGCGCCGGCGCGGGCGGAGTTGGCCGGCCTGCCGCCGACGCTGATCCAGCTTGCCGAGCTCGATGTCCTGCGCTCGGACGGGGAGCGGATCGCGGCGCGGCTGGTCGCGGCCGGGGTGGACTGCACGCAGCTCAGCTATGCCGGCATGGCGCATGGGTTCATGCGCCTGACCGAGACGGTGACGCGCGCGCGCATCGCGGTCGCCGATGCCGGGGCCTGGCTGCAACGTGTGGCGGGGCGCTGAGCGGCGGTCCGGCGACGTGCTGGAGCTTGCGGGCGACCGGGCAGCACAGGTACTGGACGGAGGGCGGCGCTGAGCCGCGGCGCGCAGCAGAGGAACACAGCAATGACACTCACACGCCGCTCCCTGCTGGCGGGCAGCGCGGGGCTGGCCGCGCCGGCGATTGCCCGCGCCCAATCCGCACCGTCCGGGGCGGGGCCGGTCCGCATCGGCGAGATCAATTCCTACACCGCCATCCCCGCCTTCACCCGGCCGTACCGCAACGGCTGGCAACTGGCGGTGGAGCAGGTGAACGCCGCCGGCGGGGTGCTGGGGCGCAAACTGGAGGTGATCAGCCGCGACGATTCCGGCCGGCCGCAGGATGCGGTGCGCATCGCCGGGGAACTGCTGAACGAGCAGCAGGTCGATCTGTTGGCCGGCGGGTTTTTGTCCAATGTCGGCCTGGCGATTTCGGATTTTGCCCGGCAGAACAAGCGCCTGTATGTCGCCGGCGAGCCGCTGACGGATGCGCTGGTGTGGGACAAGGGGCATCGCTACTGCTTCCGGCTGCGGCCATCGACCTACATGCAGGCCGCCATCCTGGTGGAGGATGCAGCGAAGCTCCCGGCGAAACGCTGGGCCAGCGTGGCGCCGAACTACGAGGTACGGCACCTCCACGGTGAAATGGTTCAAGCAATTGCTGGCGCAGCGGCGGCCGGACGTGACGTTTATCGCCGAGCAGTTGCCGGCGCTGGGGCGGATCGACGCCGGGGCGACGGTGGCGGCGCTGGAGGCGGCCAGACCGGAGGCGATCCTGAATGTGACCTTCGGTCCCGACCTGACCAATTTCGTGCGTCAGGGCAACACGCGCGGGCTGTTCGAGGGGCGCAGCGTGGTTTCGGTGCTGACCGGCGAGCCGGAATATCTGGATGCGCTGGGCGACGAGACGCCGGAAGGGTGGCTGGTGACCGGGTATCCGGTGGACAGCGTGCACGATGCCGCGAATACCGCGTTCATCGCCGCCTACCGGGCCAGGTTCAACGAAGGGCCGAAAATGGGCTCGGTCGTGGGGTACGCTCTGGTTTCTTCCATAGTGGCCGGTATCCTCAAGGCTGGGGGCACCGACACCGAAAGACTTTGCGATGCGCTGCCCGGCACGTCGTTCGAGACGCCGTTCGGGCGGGCGCTCTGGCGGGGGATCGACCATCAGAGCACGCTTGGAACCTATGTCGGGCGGACCGCGCTGAAGGACGGGAAAGGCACGATGGCGGCGTGGCGGTATGTCGATGGGGCCGCGGCGTTGCCGGGGGATGAGGTGGTCCGCAGGTTGCGGCCGGTGTGAGGCGGGGGGATTGGGGGAAGGAAGGAAGGCCAGGGCTCTGCCCTGGACCCGCCAAGGGCCGAGAGGCCCTTGGAACCCATTACTCTTAGACAATTGTTTTGAGAGGGGGGTGAGGAGATGTTTGTTGCACATCCTCACCTCCCTCTCAAAACAATTGTCTAAAGTCGCGGGGTCCAGGGGCCTCTCGGCTCTTGGCGGGTCCAGGGCAGAGCCCTGGCCTTCCTTCCTTCCCCCCATTTCCCCATAGCGGCGCCCCCGCGTGGACGCCGTTCTCATCCAGTTCCTCACCGGCCTGGCCGGCGCGTCGTCGCTGTTCCTGGTGGCGGCGGGTCTGACGGTTATTTTCGGCGTCACCCGTGTGGTCAATTTCGCCCACGGCAGTCTGTTCATGCTCGGCGCCTATATCGGCTGGACCCTTCTCGTCCGTCTGCCGCGCGAGCCGCACTGGCATGTGGCGGGCGTGCTGCTGACGGCGATCGCCACCGCTTGCATCGGCGCGGCGCTGGAAATCGGCCTGCTGCGGCGCATCTACCGCGCACCCGAGTTACTGCAGTTGCTGGCCACGTTCGGGGTGGTGCTGGTGGTGCAGGACCTTACCCTGCTGATCTGGGGCCCGGACGATCTGGCGCTGGCGCGGCCGCCCTGGCTGCGCGGTTTCGTAATGATCGCCGGCGCGCGGTTCCCACTGTATGACCTGATCCTCATCGGCATCGGGCCGCTGGTGCTGGCGGCGCTATGGGTGCTGTTCACCCGCACCCGATGGGGCACGCTGGTGCGCGCCGCCACGCAGGACCGCGACATGGTGGCCGCGCTGGGCGTCGACCAGCGGGTGCTGTTCACCACCGTGTTCGCGCTCGGCGCCGGGCTTGCGGGTCTGGGCGGAGCGCTGGCGCTGCCGGACGGGTCGGCCAATCTGCAGATGGATATGTCCGTCATCACCGATGCCTTCGTGGTGGTGGTGGTGGGCGGGCTGGGCAGCCTGACTGGGGCGTATCTGGCGGCGCTGCTGATCGGGCTGTTGCAGGCCTTCGGTGTCGTGTTGCTGCCGAAAGCCACGCTTGTGCTTGTGTTCGTGGTGATGGCGGCGGTGCTGGCGGTGCGACCGCACGGGCTGCTCGGCCGCGCGCAGGCCCTGACGCGCGGCGAGGCGGACACCTGGGCGCTGATCCGTCCGGCCGGCCCGGCGCTGCGGGCACTCGGCGTGGGGGTGCTGGCGCTGGCGGTGGTGGCGCCGTTTTTCGCCGGTCCTTTCGTTCTGTCGGTGCTGACCGAGGCGCTGGTGGCGATGCTGTTCGCCGCCTCGTTGCACGCCATGATGGGGCCGGGCGGGATGGCGAGTTTCGGTCATGCCGCCTGGTTCGGCATCGGCGCCTATGCGGCAGCACTCGCGGCGAAGGGGTTGGTGCTGCCGATGCCGGCCGGGTTGCTGCTGGCACCGGTGCTGGCGGGGGCCGCGGCGCTGGGGTTCGGGTGGTTCGTGGTGCGGCTGTCGGGCGTGTATCTCGCCATGCTGACGCTGGCCTTCGCGCAGATTGTCTGGGCGGTGGTATCGCAATCGGCGGATACCGGCGGGGATAACGGCGTGCTGGGCGTGTGGCCGGATGCCTGGGCGGCGGACCCGCGCGTGTTCTATGCGCTGGCGCTGGTGCTTTGCGGCGGCGGCACGCTGGCGCTGCGCCGCGTGCTGTTTTCGCCGTTCGGCTACGCGCTGCGGGCGGCGCGCGATGCGCCGGCGCGTGCCGAGGCGATCGGGCTGTGGCCGGCGCGGCTGCGTCTGGCGGTGTTTGCGCTGGCCGGTGCGGCGGCGGGGCTGGCCGGCGCGATCGGCGCCTATTCCAAGGGCAGCGTGTTTCCCACCGCAGTCGCCATCGGGCACTCGGTCGATGCGCTGGTGATGGTGCTGCTGGGCGGGGTGCAGACGATGGCCGGGCCCGTCGTCGGGGCGCTGGCGTATACCGGACTGTATGACGCGCTGATCCGGGCCACTGATGGGTGGCGGCTGGTGCTTGGTCTGTGCATCATCGCCCTGGTGGTGGCCTTTCCGCAGGGGATTGCCGGCGCGGTGCAGCGCGCCGCCGGGCGGGACGGGGCGGCATGACAGTGCTGGCGGCGGTTGGCCTGCAGAAAAGTTTCGGCGACTTGCGGGCGGTGGACCTGGTGTCGTTCGCGGTCGCGCGCGGCGAGATGCTGGCGATGATCGGCCCCAACGGGGCCGGAAAGTCCACCTGTTTCAGCCTTGTCGGCGGCCAGGTGCGGCCCGATGCCGGGTGCGTGCGGCTGGACGGGCAGGATGTCACCGGGCTGCCGCCCCGCCGGCTGGCCCGGAAGGGGGTTGGGAGGACGTTCCAGATCGCCGCGGTGTTCGCCTCGATGACGGTGGGCGAGAACGTGCAGGTGGCGCTGCGGGCGCGGCGGGGCCGCACGTGGCGCTGCTGGGGGGCGGCCGGCGCGGCGTTCAGCGCGGAGGCTTTGTCCCTGCTGGCACAGGTGGGCATCGCCGACCAGGCCGGGCGCGCGGCCGGCGTGCTCGCCTATGGCGACCTCAAGCGGCTGGAACTCGCGGTGGCGCTGGCCGGCGACCCGCGTGTGCTGCTGATGGATGAACCCACCGCCGGTATGGCGGCGGACGAGCGCGGCGCGCTGATGGCGCTGGTGCGCCGGCTTGTGGTTGCGCGCGGGCTGGCGGTGCTGTTCACCGAGCACGACATGGACATGGTGTTCGGTGTGGCTGACCGGATTGTTGTGCTCAGCCGCGGCAGGCTGATCGCCGAGGGCGATGCGGCTGCCATCCGCGCCGATGCGCGCGTGCGCGAGGTGTATCTGGGCTGATGCTGGAAGTGGTTGGTTTGCACAGCCATTATGGCCGCGCCCATATCCTGCATGGCGTTGCCTTTGCCGCCGCCGCCGGCGAGGTGCTGGTGCTGCTGGGCCGCAATGGCGCGGGCAAGAGCACGACGCTGAAATCAATCATCGGGCTGGTGCGGCCGTCCGCGGGCCGGGTGCTGTTCGCTGGCGTGGATGTGGCGGGGTGGGAGCCGTACCGGATCGCCCGGGCTGGGGTGGGGTATGTGCCGGAGGACCGGCGGATTTTCACCGATCTGACCGTGGGCGAGAACCTGCAAGTGGGTCGCCAGGGCGCGCGGCCCGGGGTGGCGCCATGGACGCCGGAGCGGCTGGTTGCGCTGTTTCCCAATCTTGCCGGACTGCGGGACCGGCCGGCCGGCCGGATGAGCGGCGGCGAGCAGCAGATGCTGGCGATTGCGCGCACGCTGATGGGCAATCCGCGCCTTGTACTGCTGGATGAACCCGGCGAGGGCCTGGCGCCGGTGATTGTGGAGCAAATGGCGCGGGCGATCCTGGCGCTGAAGGCCGAAGGGGTGACGGTGGTGCTGGCCGAGCAGAATTTTCACCTGGCTGCCCGGGTGGGCGACCGGGCGGCGGTGATCGAGACGGGCCGGGTGGTCTGGTCGGGGCCGATGGCGGCGGCGAGCAGCGCGGTGTCGAGCCGGTTTGGCGCCGCAGGGCAGGAGCAGCGTGCATGAAAGCAATCGGGGTCCTCGGCACCGGCTCGGGCGCCGGCAAAACCTGGATGACCGCGGCACTCTGCGCCTGGCTGCACCGCCAGGGCGTGCGCGTCGCCCCGTTCAAGGCGCAGAACATGTCCAACAACGCCTGGGTCACGCTCGACGGCGGCGAGATGGCGCGCGCCCAGGCCGTCCAGGCCGAAGCCTGCGGCTTGGTGCCTTGCGTCGAGATGAATCCGGTGCTGCTCAAGCCGGCCGGCGGCATCGGCGCCCAGGTGGTGGTGCTCGGCCGCGCCGAGGGCCATTGCGCCGCCCGCGACTATTTCCGCCAGACCGAGCGGCTCTGGGCCATCGTCGCCGAAACCCTGGACGGCTGGCGCGCGCGCTGCGACGTGCTGATGATGGAAGGCGCCGGCAGCCCGGTCGAACTCAACCTGATGGCGCGCGACATCACCAATTTGCGCCCGGTGCGCCATCTCGACGGGCGCTGGCTGCTGGTGGGCGACATCGACCGCGGCGGCATCTTCGCCCAGCTCGCCGGCACCTGGGCTCTCCTGCCCGAAACCGACCGCGCCCGGTGCCTCGGCGCCATCGTCAACCGCTTCCGCGGCGACCCCGCGCTGTTCCCCGACCCGCAATCCTGGCTCGCCCCGCACGCCCCCGGCTTCGCCGTGCTCGGCACCGTGCCGCTCCGCCGCGACCTGCAGCCCGAGGAAGAAGACGGGCTTTCCCCCGCCGACGAGGACCGCGGGCAGGGCGATACCCTCGCCTGGGTGCGCGCCCCGCACGCCGCCAACCTCACCGACTGCCAGCCCTGGTGGGACGACACCGGCGTGCGCGTCCGCTGGACCGACGATGCCGGCGTGCTCGCCCAGGCCGCCGCCATCGTGCTGCCCGGCTCGAAGAACTCCATCGCCGACCTGCGCTGGCTGCGCGCGCACGGCCTCGACCGCGCCATCCAGCAGGCCGCCGCGCGCGGCGCCGTGGTGGTCGGCATCTGCGGCGGTTACCAGATGCTCGGCGAGCGCCTGCGCGATCCCGCCGGCCTTGCCGGCGACGCCGGCGATGAACCGGGCCTCGGCCTGCTGCCCGTCGTCACCCATTTCCACGCCGCCAAAACCCTGCGCCCGACCGAAGCGGAATGCGACGGCGCCCGTTGGACCGCCTATGAAATCCACATGGGCGAAACCGTCACAACCGGCCCCTGCGCGCCGCTCCATCTTGTGTGGAACGACGGCACGCCGCGCCCCGAGGGCGCCCGCAACGGCCGCGTCTGGGGCACCTACCTGCATGGCTGGTTCGAATCCCCCCGCCTGCGCGCCCGCCTCGCCGCCGCCGCCGGCTTCACCGCCTACCGCCCGCACCCCCTGCCCTGGGCCGAGCAACGCCGTTCCCTCTACGCGCAGATGGCCGACCACGTCGCCGCGCACGTGGACCTTGATCCGCTCCGCCGTTATCTCGGCCTTTGACCCGCCGCGCGGCCGACTCGTCTTGCCGGCGTCCGGCATAAAGAGAGACCCATGACCAACCATTCCTGGCAACCGCCGGCCATCCCGAAGCTGGCGCAGCATCTGGCACCGGCGCTGCAGGCGCGCATCGATGCCAAGACCAAGCCGCCCGGCTCGCTCGGCCGGCTGGAGGAAATCGCCCTGCTGCTCGGTCTTATGCAGGACAGCGAGGAGCCGGTGCTGCGCGCGCCCACGGTGGTGGTGTTCGCCGGCGACCATGGCTTCGCCGCCGAGGGCGTCAGCCCGTTCCCGCCCGAGGTGACGCCGCAAATGGTGGCGAACTTCCTGGCCGGCGGGGCCGGTATCAACGTGTTCGCCCGTGCCGCCGGGCTGGCGGTGAAGGTGGTGGACGCGGGCGTGGCCGTCGAGCTGGCGCCGCATGCCGACCTGCTGGCGCTGAAGGTCCGCGCCGGCACCCGCAACGCCCTGCACGAGCCGGCATTGACCGCGGAGGAAGTCACCCACTGCCTCGTCCGCGGCGCGGGCGTGGTGGCGGGGCTGGCCGCAACGGGCTGCAATGCCATCCTGCCGGGCGAAATGGGCATCGGCAATTCCTCTGCCGCCGCCCTGCTCACCAGCGCCCTCGCCCCGGCCCCGCTCGCCGACTGCGTCGGCATCGGCGCCGGACACGATCCGGCCGGACTCGCCCGCAAACTGGACGTGCTGACCCGCGTGCAAACCCGCCACGCCGCGGCGCGCGACCCGCTGGCCGCGCTGGCCGCCTTCGGCGGCTGCGAAATTGCCATGATGGCCGGCGCGATCGTCGAAGCGGCCTCGCGCCGCATGCTGGTGGTGGTGGACGGACTGATCGCCACCTCGGCCGCCCTGGTCGCTGCCCGGCTTGCGCCCGGGGCGCGTGATTACATGATCTTCGCCCACGCCTCCGGCGACGGTTCGCATAACTGCGCCCTCATGGCGCTTGACGCCAGGCCTTTGCTCAATCTTGGCCTGCGACTTGGCGAGGGCACCGGGGCGGCGCTGGCCTGGCCGCTCATTGCCGCATCCGCAGCTTTCCTCAACGAAATGGCCACGTTCGATTCGGCTGGCGTGAGTGGCCGGGGCGCTGCCCCGGACCCCGCCAGGGACGTTGCCCCTGGACCCCACCAAGGGGCATAGCCCCTTGGAACCTGGGCGCGAAGGGCGGGCGCTTTACGCGGCAATCCTGTTCTTTACCCGGCTGCCGCTGCCTTCGCTACGCGTCCTGCTGCCGGACGACGAACGCCGCACCACCACCTACTGGCCACTGGTTGGCGCCGGCATCGGCGCCGCCATCGCCGGAATCTGGTGGCTTGCCACACAGCTATGGCCCCCCGCCGTGGCAACCGGCCTCGCCCTCACCGCCGGCGTGCTCCTCACCGGCGCGCTGCACGAAGACGGGTTCGCCGATACCTGCGACGGCCTGTTCGGCGGACGCACCCGCGAACGCGCCCTGGAAATCATGCGCGACTCCCGCCTCGGCGCTTTTGGTGCCGTCGGCCTCGTCCTGCTGTTTGGCCTGAAATGGCAAACCATGGCGGCCATGCCGCCCGCCGCCCTGCCCGGCGCCCTGATCGCCGCCCACGCAATCAGCCGCGGCCTCCTCGTCGCCATGACACTCGCTTTGCCCTATGCCCGCAGCGACGGCCGCGCCGCCCAACGCATGGCCGCCCGCGCGGACTTCCGGCTCGCCGGCACCGCCGCCCTGGCCCTGGCGCCGCTGCTGCTGCTGGCACCGGCGGCACGCACCGCCTGCCTCCTCGCCGCGCCCGCCGCATGGGCCGTCGGCTTCCTCTGGTTCCGCCGCCGCCTCGCCGGCTACACCGGCGACTGCCTCGGTGCCACCCAGCAACTCACCGAACTGGCGATCCTCCTCGCTGCCCTCGCCACCGCATGAGGCTGGTTCTGCTGCGGCACACCGACGTCATGGGAACGACCGGCCAATGCTATGGCCGCACCGACGTCCCCCTGGCCGAAACCTTCCCCCGCGAGGCCGCTTCCGTCCGTGCGGCCTTGCCGCCGGGCCCCTTCACGCTGCACACCAGCCCGGCGCTCCGCTGCCGCCGCCTGGCCGAAACCTTCGGTGTGCCCTTCACCATCGACCCCCGCCTGCACGAACTCGATTTCGGCGACTGGGAAGGCCGCGCCTGGGACGATTTGCCGCGCCCGCTGCTCGACCGCTGGTGTGCCGGTTTCGTGCACGCCCGCCCCCCGAATGGCGAAACCTTCACCGAACTCGCCGCCCGCGCCGAGGATTTCGTGTCCGGCCTCGCGCGAACCGAGCCTGCCGGCACGGTGGTTGTGGTGACGCATGCCGGCGTCATCCGCGCCCTGCTCGCCCCCCGCCATGGCTTGGACATGACCGATGCCTTCACCATCGCCGTGCCGCCGGGCAGCATGCACAGTCTGGACCTTCCGGGGAAAAATGCGCCATGAGCACGGTTCTGCTGATCGGCATCGGGCCTGGCGGTCCGGAATACCTGACGATGCAGGCCGTCGAGGCGCTGCGGAAGGTCGATGTGTTCTTCATCCTGGAGAAGGAGGGACGCGGCAAGGAGGCGTTGGCCGAGGCGCGGCTGCGCATCCTGCACACCTATCGCGAGCCCGGCAGCTATCGTGTCGTGACCGCCCCAAGTCCGCCGCGCGCGCCGGCCGGTGAGGATTATCATGGCGTCGTTGCCGACTGGCATGCGCGAAAGAGTCAGGTGATCGCCGGCCTGATTGCCGCGCATCTGGCCCCTGGCGAGACTGGCGGTGTGCTTGTGTGGGGCGATCCGTCGCTGTACGACAGCAGCATCGCGATTTTCCGCAGCATCCAGCAGCAGATTTTGCCAGATCTGCAATTCGCGGTGATTCCCGGCATTACCAGTGTGCAGGTGCTGGCGGCGCGTCACCGGATCACGCTGAACGCGGTGGGCGAGGATGTGCTCATCACCACGCCGCGCCGGATGGAGCAAGGCGGTTGCGAGGGCCATTCCAGTGCGGTGGTGATGCTCGACTCCAACGCCGCCTTCAGCCGCATGGCGCCGGAGGGTTTGGATATCTACTGGGGCGCCAATCTCGGCAGTGAGGATGAGGTGTTGATGTCCGGCCCGCTCGCAGAGGTGAAAGAAACGATCTCAGAAACGCTTGTACGGGAGAAGCGCCGTCGCGGCTGGATTTTCGACATTTACTTGCTCAGGCGGCGCACCAGGCCCGAATAGTGGGTTCCAAGGGCCTAAGGCCCTTGGTGGGGTCCAGGGGCAAAGCCCCTGGTGGGGTTCGGGGCAACGCCCCGACCTGCCAGTTCCACCACCGCACGCAGCAGCACCCGCGTTCCAGCAGCCAGTTGCGAAGCGGAAGCATATTCCGAAGGATTATGGCTGATCCCCTTCCGGCAGGGCACAAACACCATCCCGGTCGGGCAAACCGGCACCAGGAACTGTGCGTCGTGAAAGGCGCCGGAGGGCAGACGCCGGTATTTAAGCCCTTCGGCGGCAGCGG
The DNA here is from genome assembly GCA_963714255.1 of uncultured Alphaproteobacteria bacterium. Taxonomy (GTDB): domain Bacteria; phylum Pseudomonadota; class Alphaproteobacteria; order Acetobacterales; family Acetobacteraceae; genus Rhodovastum. The sequence goes on along the minus strand of CAVQNU010000004.1, from coordinate 20,109 downwards.
CCTCCTCCACCGCCGCGATCACTGCCGGGGCGAATGTAACCGGTAGCGCATTGAATGTTTCCTCTACCGTCACCCCGGCGTCGCGCACGGCTTCGTTTACCACCCCGGCGATGGCATCGCCGCGGCTGCGCAGCATGTTGGCGTCGGGGTGGCGGAGATCGATGCTGAAGCTGACCTTGTTCGCCACCGAATTCGCCGTGTTCGGTTCCACCACGACGCGCCCCACGGTGAAGCGCAGCACGTCGGCCGGGTCGTGCATCAGCGCGTTCAGGGCGGTGATGGCGCGCAGCATGTCTTGGAACGCATCCCGCCGCAGGGCCAGCGGCGTGGTGCCGGCATGCGCGGTGTCGCCGGTGAGGGTGACGGTGAACCAGCGGCTGCCCTGGATGCCGGTGACCACGCCGATATCCAGCCCCTCGGCTTCCAGCCGCGGTCCTTGTTCGATATGCGCCTCGACATAGGCATACGGCGCCCCGCCCAACGCGCGCCGCGGCAGGTCGGCTTCGGCGGCGAGGTGTTCGGCCAGCGCATCGGCGAAGCGCACCCCGTCGGCGTCGGTCACCTCCGCCCAGGTGGCGAGCGGCTTCAGCCCGGCCCAGGCCATGCTGCCCATGCAGCCCGGCGCGAACCGGCCGCCTTCCTCATTGGTCCAGGCCACCACTTCGATCGGCCGGGGGGTGACGATGCCGGCATCGTTCAAGGCCGTCAGCGCCTCCAGCCCGGCGATGACGCCGGCGATGCCGTCGAACCGGCCGCCATTGGGCTGGGTGTCCATATGGCTGCCGGTCAGCACCGGGGCCGCCGAGGGGTCGGTGCCCTCGCGCCGCAGCCACAGATTGGCGGCCGCGTCGACGCTGATGCGCGCTCCCGCCGCTTCCGCCCAGCCGATCAGCAGGCGCCGCGCCGCGCGGTCGAGCGGCGTCAGACAGGCGCGGTTGACGCCGTCGCCCGGAATGGCGCCGATCGCCGCCATTTGCATCAGCCGGTCCCATTGGCGGGTTTCGCTGACGGCGGCGGTGATGTTGGTCGGCATGTCCAGCCCTCTCGTTACGGAAACAACGGCTGCGATTCTTCCACTTTGTCCCGCCCCGGCAGGGCCGCCGCCGACCAGCCGCCGCCGAGCGCCTCGACCAGCGCCACACTGGCGACCAGGCGGCTCTGCTGCACCGCCAGCGCGGCCTGCTGGTCGGACAGCAGCAGGGTCTGTTCGGTGATCACGCTGGTATAGGCCACCGTGCCGGCGCGGTATTCGTTCAGCGTGATCTCCACCGCCCGCCGCGCCGAGTCCACCGCGATCGCTTCCGCCGCCGCCTGCTGCTCCAGGATGCGCAGGTCGGACAGCGCGTCTTCCACCTGCTGGAACGCGGTCAGCACGGTCTGCCGGTAGGTCGCCACCGACTGGTCATAGGTTGCCCGCGCCGCCGCCACCGCCGCGCCGCGCGCACCGGCGGAAAACACCGTCTGGCTCAGCGTCGCCCCCAGCGACCACACGCCGCTGCGGCCGATGTTGAACAGATTGGCCAGCGCCCCGCCAGTCAGCCCGCCGGTCGCGGAGAGCGAGATGTCGGGGTAGAACGCCGCGACCTGCACGCCGATCAGCGCGTTTTCCTGCTGCATCTGCCGTTCCGCCGCCGCGATGTCGGGGCGGCGTTCGAGCAAACCCGACGGCAGGCCGGGCGGCAGCACCGGCACCTCGTTGGCCAGCGGTGCCGGCGCGATGGTGATGTCGGCCGGCGCGTGCCCGGTCAGAATGGCGATGGCATGCTCGAATTGCTGGCGCTGCACGCCGACACCGACAAGCTGCGCCTCGGTCGACTGCAACTGCGCCCGCGCCGTCACCACATCACCGTTGGAGGCGGTGCCGGCGTTGTACTGGTTCTCGGTGATCTGCAGGGAGCGCCGGTACGCCTCCGTGGTTTCGCGCAGCAGGCCGGCCAGCGCATCCTCGGCGCGCAGGTCGAAATAATCGGTGGCCAGCGTCGCCTGGGCCGACAGTTTCGCATTCGCCAAGTCCGCGGCACTGACCTGCGCCCCGGCGACGTTGCTTTCCACCTGGCGCCGCACCCGGCCCCAGACATCCAAGTCCCACGTAATGGAGCCGCTCGTGCTGTACTGGGCGCCGGACACGCTTCCGCCGCCGCCGCTGCTCGCGCCCGAGCTGCCGCGTGAACCGCCGCTGCGCGAGGCGCCGACGGTCAGCCCGACGGTGGGGAAAAAACTCGCCCTCGCCTCCGCCACCAGCGCGACCGCGTTGCGATATTCCGCTTCGAACTCCTTCACGGTCTGGTTGGAAACCTCCACCATCCGCTCCAGTTGGTCCAGCTCGGGATCATGGTAGATCGCCCACCATGCGCCCTTGTCCGCGTCATCTTCGGGGTGGGCAGGCTTCCAGCCGGTCAACTCCTTGAAGGCCGCCGGCACCGGGGCTTCGGGTTTTTGGTAGTCTGGGCCGACGGTGCATCCCACGACGAATAACACGAGCGCTAGCCGGGGCGTTGCCCCGGATCCCACCAGGGGCTTTGCCCCTGGACCCCACCAAGGGGCATAGCCCCTTGGAACCCTGATCATTCTGCGGCTCCTGGCGACAGACGCCATTGGCGACCGGCTGCCAGGCGCAAACGGTCCAGATACAGATATAAGACCGGGGTGGTGTACAGGGTCAGTACTTGGCTTACCATCAGGCCGCCGACAATCGCGATGCCCAGCGGGCGACGCAACTCGCCGCCATCACCGAAACTCAGCGCCAGCGGCAACGCCCCGAACATGGCGGCACACGTGGTCATCATGATCGGCCGGAACCGCAGCCGGCAGGCCGTAAAAATCGCATCGCGCGGGTCCATGCCCTGCGTCCGTTCGGCGTCCAGCGCGAAATCAATCATCATGATGGCGTTCTTCTTGACGATGCCGATCAGCAGAATTACCCCGATCAGGGCAATGATGCTGAATTCGGTATTGAAAACCAGCAAGGCCAGCACCGCACCCACACCCGCCGAGGGCAGCGTCGACAGAATGGTGATCGGATGGATGTAGCTTTCATACAGGATGCCGAGAACGATATAAACGGCGATCACCGCGGCGGCGATCAGGATCGGTTCGCTGTTCAAAGATTTTTGGAACGTCTCCGCAGTACCCTGGAAACTGCCGTGAATGCTGCCCGGCATGCCAACCCGGCGCATCGCCGCCGCCACCGCCGCGGTGGCGTCGCTGAGCGACTTGCCGGGGGCGAGGTTGAAGGAAATGGTGGCGGCAACGAACAGCCCCTGGTGGTTCACCGACAGCGGCGTGTTGCCGGGACCGAACGAGGTGAAGGCGGCCAGCGGCACCATCGTCTCCTTGCTCGTGCTGACGGCAGCACCCGAAGAAGCGCTGCCCTTGCCGGTGTTGGCCAGCGCATTGGTCGCCGCATTGCGCGCCGAACTGCCGGCAATGCTGGCCGCCGTGGCCGCACTCGTGGCCGTGCTGCTGGCGGTGTTGGCGGCAACGGTACCAATCACTGCATTCGTCGTCTGCGTGCCGCTGGCCGGTCCGCCGGACGTGCTGACGAATACGTCGTTCAACGTCTCCGGCGCCTGCCAGTAACGCGGCGCCACTTCCATCACCACATGGTACTGGTTCTGCGCGCTGTAGATGGTCGACACCTGCCGTTGCCCGAACGCATCATACAGCGTGTTGTCGATCTGGCTGGGGTTGATGCCGAGCCGGCTGGCGGTCGCGCGGTCGATCAGCAGGTCGGTCTCCAGCCCCTTCTGCTGCTGGTCGGAATTGACATCGCGCAGCACCGGGTCGTGTTCCAGCGCGGCCAGCAGCTTCGGCGCCCATTCGTACACCAGGGCGGTGCTATCGGCCTGCAAGCTGAACTGATAAGCGGCGTTGGTCTGCCGCCCGCCGATGCGGATATCCTGGATCGGCACCAGGAACAGCCGGGCCCCCGGCACCACCGACAGCTTGCGCCGCAGCCCGTTCATGACATCATCGATGCCGGCGCGCTCGGTCAATGGCTTCAACGCCACGAATACCTGGCCGCTATTGGTCTGCCCGCCGCCGCCGCCGCTGCCCTGGCCGGTGAAACCCACCACGCTCTGCACCGCCGGATCGTGCTGCACGATGGCGATCATCTGCGCCAGCTTGCGCTGCATCGCCTGAAAGGAAATGCTCTGGTCGGCCTGCAGCCCACCGATCATCCGTCCGGTATCCTGCTGCGGGAAGAAGCCTTTCGGCACGATGATGAACAGAACGACGTTCAGCGCCACCGTCAGTGCCAGTACCAGCATCACCAGCACGCCGTGGCGCAGCGCCCAGGCCAGGCTGCGCTCGTAGAACGACAGGGCGCGATCGAACAAAGTGCGCCGCGCCGGGCCGTCGTGCCGGACCGCGGGGCGCAGGAACAGCGCGCACATCATCGGCGTGGTGGTGAGCGAAATCGCCAGCGACACCAGAATGGCCAGCGACAGCGTCACCGCGAACTCGCGGAACAGCCGCCCGACGATGCCGCCCATCAGCAGGATCGGCAGGAATACCGCAATCAATGAAAAGCTGATCGACATCACCGTGAAGCCGACCTCGCGCGCCCCGCGCATCGCGGCCTGAAGGCGCGGCATGCCCGCCTCGATATGGCGGGAGATGTTCTCCAGCACCACGATCGCATCGTCCACCACGAAGCCGGTGGCGACCGTCAGGGCCATCAGCGACAGATTGTCCAAACTATAGCCCAGCAGATACATCGCCCCGAACGTGCCGATGATCGACACCGGCACCGCGATCGCCGGTATCAAGGTGGCGCGGCCGCTGCGCAGGAACAGGAACACCACCAGCGTCACCAGCGCCACGGCCATCAGCAAGGTCCGTTCGGTGTCGCGCAGGCTGGCCCGGATCGTTCGTGTGCTGTCGAGCGCGGTCAGCAGGTCGATATCGCGCGGCATCGCCGCCAGCAGCTGCGGGATCGCCGCCTTCACGCTGTCGACGGTGGCGATGATATTCGCGCCCGGCTGGCGGAACAGGATCACCAGCACCGAAGGGTTGCCGTTCGCCAGTGCGTCGTTGCGCAGATTCTCGACCGAATCCGTCACCTCCGCGAGATCCGACAGCCGCACCGCGGCGCCGTCGCGCCAGGCGACCACCAGCGGCCGGTAATCGGCGGCATGCGAGGCCTGGTCATTGGTATAGAGCTGATAGTGCAGCGCGTCGGACTCGATCGCCCCTTTCGGGCTGTTGGCATTGGCTGAAGCGAGGGCCGCGCGCACATCCTCCAGGCCGATGCCGTATTTGAACAGGGCCGTCGGGTTCAGCTCCACCCGCACCGCCGGCAAGGCCGCACCACCGATGATCACCTGGCCGATGCCGCTGATCTGCGACAGACGCTGCGACATCACATTGCTGGCCGCGTCGTAGATCTGCCCGCGCGTCAGCGTTTTCGACGTGAGCGCCAGCACCATGATCGGCGCGTCGGACGGGTTGACCTTGCGGTAGGTCGGGTTGCTGCGCAGGCTGCTCGGCAGGTCGGCGCGTGCGGCGTTGATCGCCGCCTGCACGTCGCGCGCCGCCCCGTTGATGTCGCGGTCAAGCCCGAATTGCAGCACCACCCGCGCCTGCCCGACCGAACTGCTCGAGGTCATTTCCGTCACGTCGGCGATCTGTCCGAGATGGCGCTCCAGCGGGCCGGCGACACTGGTTGCCACCGTGTCGGGGCTGGCGCCGGGCAACTGCGCCTGCACCGATATGGTGGGGAAATCCACCTGTGGCAGCGGCGAGACCGGCAGTTTGAAAAAGGCGAAAATGCCGGCCAGCGCGATGCCGACGGTCAGCAGGGTGGTGGCGACCGGGCGGGCGATGAACGGGGCGGAGATGTTCACGACGGCGCCTTGCCGGTGGCCGCGTCCGGCGCTTCCCCTGGGCCGGACAGGCGGCGCGCCAGCCGGTCGAACATCAGATAGATCACCGGCGTGGTGAACAGCGTCAGCACCTGGCTGACGATCAGACCGCCGACGATCGCAACCCCCAGCGGCTGGCGCAGTTCCGACCCGGTGCCGTGGCCCAGCATCAGCGGCAGGGCGGCCAGCAGCGCGGCCATCGTGGTCATCAGGATCGGCCGGAAGCGCAGCAGGCAGGCCTGATGGATCGCCTCGCGGGCGGGCTTGCCCTCCACGCGTTCGGCCTCCAGCGCGAAGTCGATCATCATGATGGCGTTTTTCTTGACAATGCCGATCAGCAGGATGATGCCGATGATGGAAATGACATCGATATCGTCGCCGGCGATCAACAGCGCCACCAGCGCGCCCGCGCCGGCCGAGGGCAGGGTGGACAGGATGGTCAGCGGGTGGATGAAGCTTTCATACAGCACCCCGAGCACGATGTAGACCGTCACCACCGCCGCCAGCACCAGGAACAGCTCGTTCGACAGCGACGCCTGCAACGCCTGTGCCGCCCCCTGGAAGGCGACGATGAAACTTTCCGGCAGGCCGATATCCTGCTGGGCCTGGCGGATGTCGGCCACCGCCGCGCCCAGCGACGCGCCCGGGGCGGTGTCGAACGAAATGGTCGTCGCCGGGAACTGGCCGAGATGGCTGATTTGCAGCGGCCCCGGCTTCTGTTCGAGATGGACGATGGCGGACAGTGGCACCTGGCCGGTGGCGGAGGCGGCGCTGGGCAGGAAAATCGCCGACAGCGCTTCCAGCGAGGTCTGCAGGGAAGGGTCGGCCTCCATGATTACGCGGTACTGGTTGGACTGGGTGTAGATGGTGGAAATGATGCGCTGGCCGAACAGGTCGTACAGCGCGTTGTCCACCGTCGCCGGGGTGATGCCGAAGCGCGCCGCCGTCGCGCGGTCGATCACCACGGCCACTGTCAGCCCCTGTTGCTGCAGGTCGCTGGCGACGTTGGTCAGATCGGGCGACTCCGCCAGCCGCTCCAGCAGTTTCGGCACCCATTCGGTGAACGCCGACAGATTGGGGTTTTCCAGCACGAACTGGTACTGGGTGCGGCTGACGGCCGCATCGATGGTCAGATCCTGCACCGGCTGCAAATACAGCGACACGCCGGCAATGTTTGCGGTTTCCTGCTGCAGGCGGCGGCTGATGCCTGTCGCGTCCAGGCTTCGGTCGTTCTTCGGTTTCAGGTTGATCAGGAAGCGGCCGCTGTTCAGCGTCTTGTTGCTGCCGTCCACGCCGATGAATGAACTGACGCTGACCACATCGGGATCGTTCAGGATGGCCGCCGCCAGTTCCTGCTGGTGCTGCGCCATGGCGGAAAACAACGTGGTCTGCGCCGCTACCGAAATGCCCTGGAGCACCCCGGTATCCTGCACCGGGAAAAACCCTTTCGGCACGATGATATACAGCCAGACCGTCACCGCCATGGTGGCAAGCGCGATCGCCAGCGTCACGCCCTGATGGTCGAGCACCACCGCGAGCGCCCGGTCGTAGCGGCCGATCACCCAGTTGAAGCCGCGTTCCGCCGCCAGATCGAAGCGTGTGCGCTCCGTATCCTTGCGGTGGCGCACCAGCTTGGCGCACAGCATCGGCACCAGGGTCAGCGACACCACGGCGGAGATGACGATGGTCACCGACAGGGTGATGGCGAATTCGTGAAACAGCCTTCCGACCACGTCGCCCATGAACAGCAGCGGGATCAGCACCGCGATCAGCGACACGGTGAGCGATATGATGGTGAAGCCGATCTGCGCGCTGCCTTTCAGCGCGGCCTCCAGCGGTGCCTCCCCGGCTTCGACGTAGCGGGAGATGTTCTCGATCATGACGATGGCGTCGTCCACCACGAAGCCGGTGGAAATGGTCAATGCCATCAGCGACAGATTGTCGAGGCTGAACCCCAGCAAATACATCGCCGCCAGCGTGCCGACCAGCGACAGCGGCACCGACAGGCTGGGAATGATCGTTGCCGGCAGATTGCGCAGGAACAGGAAAATCACCAGCACGACCAGGGCGACGGCCAGCCCCAGTTCGAACTCCACGTCGGCGACCGAGGCGCGGATGGTGGTGGTGCGGTCGGTCAGAATGGCGACATCGACGGCGGCGGGCAGGGTTGCCTGCAGTTGCGGCAGCAGCGCCTTGATCGTGTCGGCGACCGCAATGACATTGGCGCCCGGCTGGCGCTGCACATTGACGATCACTGCCGGCGTGGTGCCGGCCCAGGCGCCGAGCTTGGTGTTCTCCGCCCCGTTGACCACGCTGGCCACGTCGGACAGTTTCACCGGCGAACCATTGCGGTAGGCGATCACCAGGCTCAGATAGTCCTTCGGGTCGGTGATCTGATCGTTGGCATTGATGGTGGAGGCCTGCGCCGGGCCGTCGAAATTGCCCTTCGGCGTATTGACATTGGCATTGCCCAGCGTGGTGCGCAGGTCGTCGATGTTCAGCCCATAGGCGGCGAGCGCGCGCGGATTGACCTGAATGCGCACCGCCGGCCGCTGGCCGCCGCTGATGCTGACCAGGCCGACCCCCGGAAGCTGGGAGATTTTCTGTGCCAGCCTGGTGTCGGCCAGATCCTCGACCTGGGTCAGCGGCAGCGTTTTCGAGGTCAGCGCGAGCGTGATGATCGGCGCGTCCGCCGGGTTGACCTTGGCATAGATTGGCGGTGCCGGCAGGTCCGACGGCAGCAGATTGCCCGCCGCGTTGATCGCCGCCTGCACCTGCTGTTCGGCGATATCGAGGCTGATATCCAGGCTGAACTGCAAGGTGATCACCGAGGCCCCGGCCGAGCTGGTCGAGAACATCTGGTTCAGGCTCGGCATCTGGCCGAACTGCACTTCCAGCGGCGAGGTGACCGAGGAGGTCATCACTTCCGGGCTGGCGCCGGGATAGAAGGTCTGCACCTGGATCGTCGGGTAATCGACTTCCGGCAGCGCGGAGATCGGCAGGAAGCGATAGGCGACGATGCCGACCAGCAGGATGGCGGCCATCAGCAGCGTGGTCGCCACCGGCCGCAGGATGAAGGGGCGGGACGGGCTCATGCGGCGCGTTCGCGGTCAGGCCGGGGGAGGGCGGTCATGGCGCCGGCGGCGGGCGATGCTGGCCGCCCGGCGCGGGCGCCTGACCGGGCTGGCCGCGGCGCTGGCCCTTTGCGGGGGCCTCCGCCGCGGTGGGCACGGCTACCGGGGCGCCGTCGCGCAGCCGGTCGGTGCCGTCGGTCACCACCCGTTCGCCCGGCTGCAGCCCCGACAGCACGGCGGTGAAGCCGCCATCGGTCGGCCCGAGCTTGACCGGACGCACCGAGACGGTGTTGTCCGCCGTGATCACATACACATAGGTGCCCGGCTCGCCGCGCTGCACGGCTTGCACCGGCACCCGGACCGTGTTGTGCAGCGTGTCCACCAGCAGGCGGGCGTTGACGAACTGGTTCGGGTACAACAGCTCGTCCGGATTGGCGAACATGGCGCGCAGCTTGATCGTGCCGGTGGTGGTGTCGATCTGGTTGTCCAGGGTGGCGAGCTGGCCGGTGGCCAGCAGCCGCGCATTGGCCCGGTCGTACGCCTCCACGCTCAGCGTGGCGCCGGCGCGCACGCGCTGGACGATGTCGGGCAGATTGTCTTCGGGTACCGAAAACAGCACCGAAATCGGCTGCATCTGCGTCACCACCACCAGCCCGCCGGTGCTGCCGGTCTGCACATAATTGCCCTGATCGACCAGGCGCAGGCCGATCTGCCCCTCGATCGGCGAGACGATGTGGCAATAGACGAGGTTCAGCCTGGCGCTGTCCACCGCCCCCTGGTCGGTCTGCACCGAGCCGGTGTACTGCGCCACCAGAAAGCGCTGGTCGTCCACCTGTTGCTGGGCGATTGAATCCTGCCGCCCCAGCGTCTGGTAGCGTTTCAGGTCGGTCTGCGCCTGCTGCAGTAGCCCCTGGTCATGCGCGAGCTGGCCTTCCGCCTGTTCCAGCGCCACCTGGTACGGCCTCGGATCGATCTGTGCCAGAAAATCGCCTTTCTTGACCAGCTGGCCTTCCTTGAAGCCGACCTCGGTCAGCTGGCCGTTGATTTGCGTCAGCACCGTTACCGTGTCGAGCGAGGTCACCGTGCCGAGCTCGTTCAGCACGATGCGGATATCGCCCTTGTCGATGATCGCCGCACCGACCGGCTGTGGCGGCATTTGCGCGGCCCGGCCGGCGCCGCCGCGCGCGACGGGTTGCGGTGCCGGCCTTGTCCACCAGTACCAGCCGGCGCCCAGGAAGGCGGCGATCAGCGCGGCCAGGATGATCCGTCCACGCAGCCGCGACCGGCGGGCGGGCGGGGCGCCCGGCGCGGTGGTGTCACGCCCGAGCTTCTCGCGCGTCAGCGGCGCCGGTCTGACCTCCGGTTCCGTCCCGCCGGCGCGATCGTCCATGTCGTCATGCTCCGCCTGTTGCTGCCCGGATGCGCGCGAACGCCGCGCGGGCGTTCCCTTATCAGGCACGGTTTACGATCGGCTACATGCTGCGGCGCGCGCCGGCAACAACCTGCCGCCGGGATGCCGCCCGCCGGGCTTGCGGTTTCGGGGACCAGGTCATGGCTGGGTTTGGCAATGGTGAAAACGGCCCAACCAAGCGCCAGGCTATCGCCACGCGCCTGACAGAGCCGGGGGGCGGCAAAGCAAACCACATGCCATCCCCGGCTGACGGTGAATGCCTTACAGGTCCAGGCGCTCGCGCCGCTTCCTGCCGTCCGGTTGCCGGACAGTGGCGTCAACGGACCGGACAGTCGCGGCTGGGCCGGACGCTGTGGGGGGCGGGTCGCAGCGGACCCGGCCGTCGGGAAAATCCGTCGCCCACTTGCACTTGGGCGCGCCGCGCCGGTGGCAAGCCGGACCGCACAAAGGCTGGCACACAGCTTGCCTTATACGTTTGCACTGGTTCCGCGCGCCTGGGGTGCGGTTGCTTGCAGGCGCTGCCCCGATTGTGTGAACCACGGCGTGCCCGCCGAATGTCGCGGCGGCGCCGGAGCCAGAGGGAGGGTATCATGACGGGTCCGATGTATCCGGCCTTGGCGGGCCGCGCCGCAGTGGCGGGCTTCGGCGCTGCCATCGCGCTGTTCGCAGTCATCGGCGCCGCACAGGCGCGGTTTTATTATGGGTTCGGAATCGGGCTGCCGGGCCTGGTGGTGGCGCCCCCTGCGGTGTTTGCCCCTGCGCCGGTGCTGTTCGTCCCGCCGCCGTTGCCTCCACCCCCGGCTTATTATTACGCCGCCCCGGTCGCGCCGGCGCCGGCCGGCTATGTCTGGGCGCCCGGCGCCTGGGGCTGGAACGGCGCTCGCTATGTCTGGGGCCCCGGCCGTTACGTGCTGCCGCCGCGGCGCGGTGCTGTCTGGGTGGCGGGCGGCTGGTACCGCGGCCCCTCCGGCTGGGGCTGGCGGGGCCCCCACTGGCGCTGAACCCGGCGTCCCGCGCCCACCGGTGCGAGACGTGGCGCCCTCGCATCGTGCGCCGGACGCACGGTGCGAGGGCGCAGCCTCATTTCAGCAGGTGCGGCCACAGCCCTGTAACGCCGACCAAAATGAGGTAAATGGCGACAATCAGGTTCAGCAGCCGCGGAATCAGAAGAATAAGAACCCCGGCGACGAGTGCAACGACGGGTTGCAAGGTCACGGCATCGATCTGCATTTGGCGCCTCTTACCGGTTTGTTGTTGACAGCCTGCTTCATCCGCCGGGACGAAATCGGGCCCTTCGCCCGGTCCAGGCAGCCACCTGATCGACCTGTTGCCGGTCGCACACGCAGCATGTGGCCGATCATACACAACCAACGCGGCCGCCGCTCCGGCGCAGACCGACATCCGTCAAATCCGGCCGCGTTCGCTGGTCACATATTGGCGACCCGGCAGGCGGTATCCCGGACGCGCAGGACTGGAAGCGGCGGCGCTGCGGATGGCGTCACGCACACGCTGGTACGTGCCGCAGCCGCACATTTTGGGCATCGCCGCGCGGATATCGGCGTCGCTGGGCCTTGGGTTGGCGGCCAGCAGGGCGGCGGCGGCCATGATCTGGCCCGACTGGCAGTAGCCACATTCCGGCACGTCATGCTCCTGCCAGGCCCTCTGCACCGGGTGGGACGCGTCGGGCGACAGCCCTTCGATGGTGGTGATGGCGGCGGTCACGGCCGATCCCACAGGAACCTGGCACGAACGAATGGCGGCGCCGTCGAGATGCACGGTGCAGCAGCCGCACTGCCCCGCGCCGCAGCCATATTTCGTGCCGGTGAGACCGATCCATTCGCGCAGCACCCACAGCAAGGGTGTGTCCGCATCGACATCGACTTCGTGGAGTTGTCCGTTGATGGTCAGGCTGATCATGCCTTCGCCCCCTTGCGTCATCGCGCAAGTCCGTGAGGATGGGACGGCAGGGGGGCAGTTGGCAAGAACGCTCCGATCGGGGCGTTGCCCCGAACCCCCACCTGGGGCTTTGCCCCTGGACCCCACCAAGGGCCTTGGGCCCTTGGAACCTATCTTACGCCGCCCGGCCTTGCGGCTGCAGCGCGTTCAGGGCGCGGTCGATGCGGGCGAGCGCGCCTGCCTCCGAGCTGAAGACCACACCCAAGCCGTCGGCATCGCGCCGTACCACCCGCCCGGCCACCTCGCCGCCAGCGCCGGGCAGGTCGACATGCACCGCGGTGCCTGGCGTCAGGGGCCAGTTGCACGCCAGGGCTGCGCCGCCACGCGAAAGGTTGCGCAGGTCAACCCGGGCCGGCTCGCGTCCGGCCGTCCGCACGCCGGCGGTCGCGCCGTTGGTCTGGATCCGCTCGTAGCGGCGCCGGTCGTCGCCGTCGTCCTTTACCGCGGCCAGGAACTGGTCGACTTCGGTGCGCAGCGTTTCCGCCTGCTCGCCAATGCCGGCTGCCCCCGCCGACACGTCGCGGCTTGCGTCGCCGGCATCGTTTGCCACCTTCACCACATGCTCCATCGCCCGCGCCGAGGCAGCGGTTGCATGCGACACATCCTGGATGCTTGAAGCGATTTCGCGCGTGCTTGCGCTTTGTTCTTCTACCGCCGCCGAAATCGCCGCCGTCACTTCGTCCATCTTGCTGATGATATGGCCGACTTCGGTCATGGCGGTGACGCTCTGGTCGGTGGCGCCGCGTACCGATTCGATCTGGTGGCCGATCTCTGCCGTTGCCTTGGCGGTTTGCGCTGCCAGCGCCTTCACTTCCCCGGCGACGACAGCGAAGCCGCGGCCAGCCTCCCCGGCGCGGGCGGCTTCGATGGTGGCGTTCAGCGCCAGCAGATTGGTCTGCCCGGCGATGTCGCTGATCAGGCGCACCACGTCGCCGATGCGCGCAGTCGAGTCGGCCAGGCCGCGGATGCTGCTTTGGCCGGCCTCCGCCCGCTGCACCGCCTGCCGCGACACATCTGCGGCCGCGGCGATCTGGCGGGAGATCTCATCGACGCTCGCGGTGAGCTGCTCGACCGCGGCGGCCACCGAGACGAGATCCTGCGACGACTTCGCGGCACTGCCGGCAGTGCCGCTCGCCTCCGCATGCACGCCGCTGGCGGCCTCGGCCATCACCGCCGCGGCGCTGCGCATCGCCTCGGCCGAGGTTGCCAGCCCCGACATGACGCCCGAGATCGAGGCGCCGAAATCCTGCGTGTGTTGCTCAATGGCCGCTTGCCGGCGTTCCTTGGCGGCGCGTGCGGCCGCCTGCTCGGCGGCCGCCCGGTCGGCTTCGATGGCGTTCTGCTTGAACACCTCCACCGCGCGCGCCATGTCGCCGATTTCGTCGGTGTTGTCGCGCGCCGGGACATCGACGGCTTTGTTCCCTGCGGCGAGCTTTTTCATGACTTGGGTCATGCCGGCCAGCGGCACGGCGATGCCGCGGCCGATCAGCACGGCCAGCCCCGCGCCCAGCACGAGCGCGATGCCGGCAAGAAGCTCCTGCGTCAGCGAGGCCTGGCTGACAATTTCGCCGCTGCGGTCGCTGGCGGCGGTGAAATCCGCCTTCAGCGATGCCTCGGTGGTGGCGAGTTGCCGTTTGATCGCCCTGATCTGCGGCCGGATCTCATTGTCATACACATCGACGCTCTTCAGGGAAGCCGCCGAATAGCCGCTGAAGTCGGTGGCATAAGCGTCGAGCGTTGCCGTGACCGGGGCAACCAGCGCCTTGACGTCCGGCGCCGCGACCGTTTCCAGGCGGGAAATAGCAGCAGACGCCTTCGTAACGTTCGTCGTGAAATTGGCCGTTCCCTTCGGATCGTTGGTGGCGAGGAATCGCCAGTTCGCGACCCGGACAAGCAGAACTGCGCTTTCGACGCTCGCCGCGGCCTCCGATACGGCCTGGTCATGGGTCGCGCGAGCGGCCGTGACCAGCTGGTTGGTCGCGGCGGTCAGGGCGTCGCCGCCGGAGAACAACCTGGCACGGGCGTCGTCGGCGGTCCTGTAAAACGCGACAAGGCGATCAAATGTCTCGTCGTGCGTGCGAAACGCACCGGCGATGCCGTTATAGACTTGGCGCCGCTCCTCCACGACCGTGACCCGCGCCGCGACCTTCAGCAGCGCATCGACCCGTGCTTTCGTTTCCGCCCGCTCTTTGAGAACATCTTCGTTGCGGTCCAGGCGATAGCGAAGTTCGGTCCGGCGGATCGTCTCGGCATCATGGGTAACATCCAGCACTTGCTCCAGGTTCGCGGAGAGGGCGGTCATTTTGACCACCTGATCTTCGACCTTCAAGAACTGATACACGCCAAACCCGGCCACCCCGAGGCCAAGCGCAACAAGAACGCCGAACCCAAGATAGATCCGCGTGCTGACCTTGAGGCGAATGAACGACATTTGAGTTCCCCGGAGAATCTCTTCGTCGAATACGCGAGGAACATTAATGCGGGGTTGCCGGCGCGCGATGGCCCGCCTTTGTCGCCAGACAGCTTCGTGGCGCCGCCCGCGCGCGTCTTATCGCTGGCTGTCCACCCAGGACCAGGCATAGTCGTGCAGCACGTAGATCACCGTGCGCGTCGCCGCGATCGCGGCGGTGACTTCCAGCGAGGCCGTCAGCGGCGTGCCGACGGCGAGCGTCACGCCGAGCACCCGCGCGGTGTCGAACACCCGGTAGGCGATCGCCTTGGTGAGGCTGACCTGGCCGTCGCCCGGGGTCGGATCGAGACCGGCGGCGGACCATGCTTCGTCGAACAGGACATAATAGCCGATGCCGGTCACCGCGTTGGAGGCCAGGAACTCCCACTCCGAGGCCGCCGTGCCGGTCACGATCGTCCAGTACAACAACTGGTCGGTGGTGACGACGATGCCCTGGTAGGACAGCGCCTTGGTCAGGCTGCGGCGCCAGTCGAGCTGCGCGCTCTCGGGCGTGACGAGGTCCTGATCCTGCTCCATGACGATGTCGTCGGAAATCTGCGCCTGCCCGCGCGCGGGAACCGCCAGCATGGCGCAGGCCAGCGCGGCGGCCACGAGAAACGGCCGCATCCAGCCCGCGCATGCGCCCGCACTCCGCCATTCCCGCATCGTGACGCCACCCCCGATTGTGCAACGGTTGCATTCTGTCACATCATCGCGAGCCACACAACGAGGCCCGCGTGCGTGCCAACCGGCCGCGTTGGGCGTCGCCTCGTGTTAAGGCTCCCTTCACCCTCCCCCCCGCAGGATCGACCGGCACCCGGCAAAGCAGGAGACAGACTGATGAGCGTGTCAAGTATATCGGGCTCGGCAGCGAGCAGTTTCGTCCGGCAACAGCAGGCGCTGGCGCAGGCCACAACTCCCCAGCAGACCGGCACCCAGCAGACCGGCACCCAGCAGACCGGCACCCAGCAGACCGGCACCCAGCAGACCGGCAAGCCGCATCACCACCGCCAAAGCAGCGACACGGCCGGCCCGGCCCAGCAGGTTCACACCGCCCCATCCGCCTCACCCGCTGCCGGCACCACGGCGAGCCTGCGTACGGTTGCCTGACGCGGCGGCTGCACGCCGCCCCTCCGCACCGGAAGCGTTGCAGACCGACGGCACAGCAAACGGCATAACAAATGGCATAACAAACTGGGAGCGGACAAGAAATGACCCGGTGTGCTCCCCTTATGGCCGCGTCCGATCAACCGTCCCCCGGCACGTTCGAGGCGATTTACCGTGCCCTCGATGCCAGTTCCCACGCGGTGATCGGACCCGTGCGGCCGCGCTTGCTGGTGATCCCCGTCAACGACGACACGGGGGCGGTGGCCGGTGGGCTTTGGGGTTGCACAATCTGCCAATGGCTGCATGTGCAGATGCTGTTTGTGCCGGCGGCGCTGCGCGGCCGGGGCCTCGGTGCGGCGCTGATGGCGTCGGCCGAGGCCGAAGCGCAGGGCAGGGGCTGCCTCGGCGTCCATGTCGACGCGCTCAGCTTCCAGGCGGCCCCGTTCTACGAGAAAATCGGCTACACCGTGTTCGGCGTGCTGGACGATTTTCCGCCGGGGCACCGGCGGCTGTTTTTCCGCAAGCGCTTCGATGTGCCGGGTGTGGCATGTGCGCCGCTACGAGGCCCGTAGGCGGTTAGGTGCGCCGTAGCCGCGCGGGCGACCCGTCATGCAGGGCGCCTGCGTCCGCCGTTATCGCGACCACGCCGCGCATCACGCCTCGGCGCAGTTGCAGCCTGCCCGAATACGCGCCCGCGGAAGTCTCGACCGTGACGGATTCGCCGTTGCGCAGACCAAGCGCCGCCGCATCCCCGGCATGCAACGCCACCTCGGTCGCCGGCCCGGTGCTGCCCGGTCGCAAATTCGGGCGCACGGCCAGCAGCAACGGAAACGACGCGGATGCGGACGCCGGCGGCGGCCCGTCCGGCGCGGCCAACGCCGTTTCCGCGCGCTGCATGGCCGGTGCGCCATCCGCGCCCGACGGAAACCGCCCGCCGCGCGCCAGCACGAAGGCCGCGCGGCGCCAGGCGGGCTCGCCCAGTTCCGCTTCCAGCAGCGGACGAATACGCTCCAGGCCGGACAGAAAAACCTCGTCGTCGGTGATGGCGGGAACCGCCGGACCGGCCTCGGCCGCTGCGGCAATCGCGCGGATATACCATCCCTCCGCCGTGCCGGCGGCGAAGCCGGGCAGGTCCATCGCGCGGGCGCAGGCGAGCAAGAACCCCTCCATGCAAGCGGGCGTGCCGCCGCCTTGCGGCGCGACTGCCGGCCAGGCGGTGGTCACGCCCGCTCCCGGTCCGCTGTGCAATCCCCAGCTTTCGAACGCCCGCGTGTCGGGCACGACGTAGTCGGCGTGGCGTGTCGTCTCGTCCAGCGCCGGGCTGACCGCCACCACCAGCGGCGCTTCCAGGGCCGCTGCCGGAAGGTCCGGGTCGCAGCCCCATAGCAGCACCGCTTTCAGCCCGTCGGGAAGCGGCTCAGGCGGTAGCGTCGCACCCGGATGCCCGGCCAGCGCATTCAGCGCGGCCGCGGCCTCTGCGCCGGACGGGCCGCTCGCGACGCAGGCCGCACGCTGTCCATAGACGGCAAAGTCACGTGCCAGCGCCGCGATCTCCGCTTCGGGCACGCCGCAGATTGTCGCCGCGTCGTCCGCGCCGCCCCGGCCGAGGGCAAGGCGGATGACCGCCCGTGCCAGCACGGCTTCGCTGCCCGGCCGGACCGGCAGCCAGCGCGACTGTGCACCGGCCGCCAGGTTATCCGCCGGGCCCAGAACCGCGTCGGTCAGCACGGTGACCATGTGCCCGGCGGCGCGCCGTTCGGCGATCTGCCGGGCGAGCCTTTGGCCGGGCAGTGTGCTGCCGAAGATGAGAAGGAACGCCACGTCGCGAAGGTCGGGGCAGGGCAGGGGCGCCTGCTGAACCGTGAGGGTGCCGCTCCCGTAAGCCCGGAGGAAATCCCGCGCGGGTCCGGTGCGGCCATTGTCGTGCCCGGTCAGCAGCCCCAACGGCGTGGCCTGCGCGACGCCCCGCAGCGCCCGCAGCCCCGGCACCGGACCGTTGCCGAACAGATCGCCGCCCTCCACCACCTCGCGCACCAGTTGCGCGACCGGAATGGAGCTCCATTGTCCGCTGCCGCGTGGGCCGGCGCGTTTCATGCACGTGCGCAGGCGGCGTGCGTCGTCGGGTTCCGACAGCAGGAGCGCGCCGCGGGCGCACAGCGTGGCCCGCCCTGCCAGTCCGGCCTCGTGCCGGCGCGACAATGCCGCGAAAGCGTCGCGCAGCGTCGCCGTTTCGGGCAGGGCCGGGTCGGCGGCGAACGGATGGAACGGATTGCCGGTGATGCGCAGCAGCCTGCCGGTGGCGCGCTCCACCCGCAGCCGCGCGCCGCAGCGGAATGAACAGGTGGGGCAGGCCACATGGGCCACATATTGGTCGGGGTTTGGTGTCACCGCGCCGGTGCGCGGATCGACCCGCGCTTCCGGCGCCAATGCGTGCGGCGCCGCCCCGGCGGGCCTGGCGATGCGGCTCGCCGTATCGCGCAACGCCACGCAAGCGGCGGCCAGCCCGGCCCCGGCGGCGCCGGCGAGCAGCACCCGGCGGCGCGACGCCCGGTTCGACCGTTCGGCTTCCCGGCGCGGCCCCAGCACCGGCGCCAGCGCCAGGATGGAAGCCAGCAGAGCGGCCAGCAGCCCGGCCGTGCCGAGCGGTGCGAGCAGCGCCTGATTCCACGGCCAGAAGGCACCTGCGGCAACCAGATCCCACCGCACCGCCCAGCAGGCGGCGAGCGCGGCCGCGCCCGCCAGCCATCCCAGCCGGGCCGGCCATGCCAGCGCCACCAGCGCGGCAATCCCCTCGGCGATCACGCCCACCGATGCCGCGGAGTTTCCCCCCAGCACCATGCCGATCACCAGCACTCCGGCGGTTGCGCGGGCCAGCAGCGCCGTCATGCCGGCATCCCGCGCCCCGCCGGCCAGCCGGTCGAGTACCAGCACCGCGCCCAACGCCCCGGCCAGCGCCGTCATGGCCAGATGCCAGGGCTGCCCGGTGCTGCCCCATGCCGGCCGCAATTCGCCGGCCGTTGCCCGCAGCAGGAAAAACCCGAGTACGCCGGTGGCGATCATCGCCGCCATCCGCAGTTGCGGCGCGCCGCCGCCCCCGAGCGCCGCCACCCGGTGCAGCCGCGCCAGCCAACCGCCACCCGTGGTCGCGCCCAGGTCGCGCCGCATCGTCGTCCAGGCGAACACCGCCAGCGCGGCCAGATAGGAAGGCGTCAGCACCGCGCCGGCGGCGAGCCCCGACGACCCGTCCGGCCGCGAATACAGCAGCCCGATCCGCTCCGGCCGCGCCAGTGCTGCCAGCATGCACGCGGGCGCCGCCAGCCCGGCCGCCAGCGCCACCAGCAGCCCCAGCCGCGACGCGCGCTGCCAGTCCGGCACCCCGAACGCCCGCCCGGGCAGCGCCAGCGCAAACCCGCCCACCGACAGCCCCACCAGAAACGAAACCGCCGCCCACCAGGGCGTCCACGCCACCGGCCGTGCGAGGTCGAGCAGGGTTACGTCCATGCGGTCAGCCCTGCTTGCCGAGGCCGAGGTAGAACACCAGCGGTTGCGTGCCCGCCTCCGGCCGCAGCGTTTTTGCCTGTTGGGTCGCGAGCCTGCGGCTGGCCGCGCTCAGCGGGTCGTTGACATCGCCGAATACCAGCGCGCCGCCCGGACACATCTCCACGCAGGCCGGCAGCAGCCCGGCATCGATGCGGTGCGCGCAGAAATTACAGGCGTCCGCCGTGCCGGAGCGCGGATCGAGCCGCCGCGCATCATACGGGCAGGCCCGCACGCAGTCGCCGCAGCCGGTGCAGGCGGCGGCGTCGATCCACACGATGCCATCTTGCCGGCGCCGGCTTGCCCCCACCGGGCAGGCGGCGATGCACGGCGCCTCGGCGCAGTGCTGGCACAGGCGCGGCAGCAGGGCGATGCGCGGGGCTGCGTCCACCGCCACTTCGTGCACCGCGGTGATGGTGCGGGGCGCCGCGGGATCGGTGCCGTTTTCCTGCGCGCAGGCGACGCCGCAGGCCTGGCAGCCGGTGCAGAGCGCCACCTCCACCACCAGGCCCCAGCGCGGCCCCGCATCCCCCACCGCCGGCCGCGGCAACGCCGCCCCGGCCGGGGCGACGGCCCGGAACAGGCTCCGCCGGGTTGGTGTCACGCGCTGGTTCGTCGACATCGGCGGCACATGCGCACCCGACGCCCGGCGCGGTCGTTGAGGCAGATCAAGGAAGGCGGTGCCGTCCTTCTCCCCCTCCCCTTGAG
>CAVQNU010000003.1:0-30458 GCA_963714255.1 uncultured Alphaproteobacteria bacterium | reverse complement strand
GGGGGCCACTGCCCCCTGGCCGGTCCAGGGCAGAGCCCTGGCCTTGCTTACTTCACCAGTTCCCCCCACACCGTCACCCGCGCCCCGCCGTGCGCCCGGTCGGCGAGCAGCGTTCCGGGCAATTCGATCTCCTCGTCGCGCGCCGTCTCGGCCACCGCGACCGCACCGGGCGCGATCCAGCCCGTCCGGGCGAGCGTGGCCAGCGCCGCCTGCGCGAGCCCCTGCCGGTAGGGCGGGTCGAAGAATATCAGCGTGCAGGGCTGGCCGGGCGGCGGCTTTGTCGCATCGGCGACGAGCACGGCGGCACGGTCGCCGGCCCGGCAGGCGGCGATGTTGGCACGCAGGGCGGGGAGTGCCGCGCGGTCGTGTTCGAGGAAGGTGGCGAAGGCGGCGCCGCGCGACAGCGCCTCCAGCCCCAGCGCGCCGGTGCCGGCGAAGGCGTCCAGCACCCGGGCGCCGTCCAGCAGGCCGCGCCCGCCCCAGGGGGCGTGCGGCAGCATGTCGAACAAAGCCTGGCGGACCCGGTCGGCAGTCGGCCGGGTGTCGGCGCCGGGGGGGGCGATGAGGGTCCGGCCGCGCCAGGCGCCGGCGACGATTCTCAACGGGGCGGCCCTGCCGTGGCCGGTCCCCTCCCCCCGGCCCCCTCCCTCAAGGGGAGGGGGAGAAAAAAGCCCCCTTCCCTTGAGGACGGGGATTGGGGGAGGGGTCGCGGTGGCATGGGATTACGCCTTTTCCGCCGGCAACTGCTCGCGCAGCACTTTTCCGGGCACTTCCTCCACCGCGCCGCGTTCGAGCTGACCCAGCTGGAATGGTCCGTAGCTCACCCGGATCAGCCGCGAGACCTGCAGGCCCAGATGCGCCATCACTTTGCGCACCTCGCGGTTGCGGCCCTCGCGCAGGCCGACCGTGAGCCAGCAATTGTCGCCCTTGCGGCTGTCCAGCCCGGCCTCGATCGGGCCGTAGCGCACCCCGTCCACCGTCACCCCGCGCGCCAGCGCGGTCAGCGCCTTGGGATCGACCGCGCCGAACACCCGCACCCGGTAGCGGCGGATCCAGCCGGTGGCGGGCAGTTCCAGCCGCCGGGCCAGGGCGCCGTCATTGGTCAGCAGCAGCAGCCCCTCGCTGTTGAGGTCGAGCCGGCCGACGCTGACCACCCGCGGCAGATGCGGCGGCAGCTGCTGGAACACGGTGGGCCGGCCCTCCGGGTCGCGATGCGTGGTCATCAGCCCGTCGGGCTTGTGATAGCGCCACAGCCGGGTGCGCTCCGGCGGCTCCACCAGGGCGCCGTCGACGACCACCAGATCGCCTTTGGCGACGAAGGTGGCGGGGTGGGTGACCAGCTCGTTGTTCAGCTTGACCCGTCCCTCGGCCAGCATCCGCTCGGCATCGCGGCGGCTGGCGACGCCGGCGCGGGCGAGGAATTTCGCGATGCGGTCGCCGGTGGACGGGTCGCTCATCGCCGGCGGCCGCGATCAGGGCGGCGAAGATGCGGGCATCGCCGGGATCGATCAGGAATTCCGGGTGCCATTGCACGCCCAGGCAGAAGCGGTAGCTGGGGTCCTCGATGCCCTCGATCACGCCGTCTTCGGCCACCGCATCGACCACGCCGCGCAGGCCGGGGCTGCGCACGGCCTGATGGTGGGCCGAGTTCACCTGCATTTCGGCCGCCCCGACGATGCGGTGCAGCAGGGTGCCGGGGATGACCTCCACGGCGTGTCCGGGCTCATGGCGCGGGTTGGGCTGCTCGTGCGCCAGCGCGTCGGGCACGGTGTCCGGGATGTGCTGGATCAGCGTGCCGCCCAGCGCCACCGCCAG
Organism: uncultured Alphaproteobacteria bacterium; assembly: GCA_963714255.1. GTDB lineage: Bacteria > Pseudomonadota > Alphaproteobacteria > Acetobacterales > Acetobacteraceae > Rhodovastum. The sequence goes on along the minus strand of CAVQNU010000003.1, from coordinate 28,643 downwards.
GAGTTGCTGGCCGCCGCAGATGCCGAGCACCGGCAGGTCGCGCGCCAGTGCGCCGCGCAGCAGCGCCAGTTCGGCCTCGGTGCGGGTTTCCTTCAGCGTGACGGTGTCGTGGCGGGTGCGGTCGCCGTACAGCGCCGGATCGATATCGAAGGCGCCGCCGGTGATGACCAGCGCGTCGATGCGGTCGAGCAGATCGGCGGCCAGGGATGGCAGATGCGGCAGGCCACCGGCAGGCCGCCGGCGCCGGCGATGGCCTCGGCATAGTTGCTGCGCAGGGCGTACCAGGGATAGGTCGAATATCCGCCGGGCTTCTCGGCGTCCAGGGTGACGCCGATGACGGGTTTTTTCGGGGTGCTCATGCGCCCTTGCTAGCCCTGTGCGCCGGGTGCGGGCAAGAAGTGCGGCATGACGCCGATGGAGATCGCGTTGCAGGAAGCCCGCGCCGCCGCCGCACGCGGCGAGGTGCCGGTGGGCGCGGTGGTGCTGGGCCCCGACGGCGCGGTGCTGGCGCGCGCCGGCAACCGCACGGAAGAACAAGCCGACCCGACGGCGCATGCGGAACTGCTGGCCCTGCGCGAAGCGGCGGCGCTGCGCGGGCAGCCGCGCCTGCCCGATTGCGACCTGGTGGTGACGCTGGAGCCCTGCCCGATGTGCGCCGCCGCGATCGGCCTGTTCCGGGTGCGCCGGCTGGTGTTCGGCGCCTATGACCCGAAAGGCGGCGGCGTCGAGCATGGCCCCCGCGTATTCGACGCTGCGGGCAGCCAGCACCGTCCGGAGGTGATCGGCGGCGTGCGCGAGCGCGAGGCGGCGACGTTGCTGCGGGCGTTCTTCGGCGCGCTCAGGCCGGGTGAGGCGCGCCGCCAGGCGGGGCGAGAAGTTACGCGAGGGTAGCGGCCGGGGGCCGCCTCCTGTAGGCAGCACCGGCACCTTCTCCCCCAACCGAGGACGGCCGATGTCGAAAGAAGTCGAGAACCTGGATGACTGGCGTGCTGCGCTCAACCATCCGGCGATGGTCGTGGCTCTGCGGGTCGCGAAAGTGGTCGCGCGGGGGGTGGTGCTGTTCGCGTTTTCCTTCGTTGAGATCGTGGCCGAGTTGTTGGCGCCGCTCGTGCTGATTTGCGGCATCGGCTGGGCGGCGTTGCCCGGTTTGCTGTCGATGGCGTCGGGCGAGGGGGGGCAGACGCATGAGATGCTGAACAATGTGCTGCAATCAATTCCGCGGGAGGTTCACCTCGGCGGCATGGTGCTGACGCCGACAGGCCTGATCGTCGATGGATTGCTGTTGATTGCCGTCGTGGCGCTATGCCGCACGCTGCAAACCATCGTGAGCATCGAAGAATGACTTAAGTAGCGGGGTCAAGGGGCCTAACGGCCCCTTGCGGGTCCAGGGCAGAGCCCTGGCCTTCCTTCATCCCGCGCCAAGCGATGTCGTACCGGCAGAACCCTTCCGCCCAGTCGATCGCCGCGACCGCCCGGTAAGCGGCGGTGCGTGCCGCGCCGAGGTCCGCTCCGGTCGCGCACACCGTCAGCACCCGTCCGCCGGTCGCCACCAGCCGCCCGTCCAGAAGTTGCGTGCCGGCATGGAACACCGTCACCCCCGGCACCGAGGCGGCCAGGTCCAGCCCGCGAATTTCCGTGCCCTTCACCGGATTGCCCGGGTAGCCGCGCGCCGCCATCACCACGGCGATGGAAACCTCGTCGGACCAGCGGAGGGACAGGTGGGCGAGTTCGCCGTCGCAGGCCGCCTGCAGGGCGGGCAGCAGGTCCGAGCGCAGCCGCAGCAGCAGCGCCTGGCATTCCGGGTCGCCGAAGCGGGCGTTGAATTCGATCAGCTTGGGCCCGTCCGCCGTCATCATCAGGCCGGCGAACAGGATGCCGCGGAAGGGCGTGCCCTGGCGGGCGAGTTCGGCCAGAGCGGGGCGGATGATTCGCTCCATCGCCGCCTCGGCCAGCGCCGGGGACAGGGCGGGCGGCGGCGAATAGGCGCCCATGCCGCCGGTGTTGGGCCCGGTGTCGCCGTCGCCGACCCGTTTGTGGTCCTGGGCTGCGCCGAGCGGCAGGGCGGTGATGCCGTCGCACAGGGCGAACAGGCTGACTTCCTCGCCGAACAGGCATTCCTCGATCACCACGGAGCGTCCGGCCTCGCCCAGCGTGTCCTGCTCCATGAAGGCGGCGATGGCGTCTTCGGCCTCGGCGACGTTGGCGGCCACCACCACGCCCTTGCCGGCGGCCAGCCCGTCGGCCTTGACCACGATCGGGGCGCCGCGGCGGCGGACGAATTCGCGGGCGGCGTGGGCGTCGTCGAAGCGTTCCCAGAGCGCGGTCGGGATGGCGGCGGCGTCGCAGATTTCCTTGGTGAAGCTTTTGCTGCCCTCGATCCGCGCCGCCGCGGCCGAGGGTCCGCAGCAGGCGATGCCGGCGGCTGCCATGGCATCGGCGATGCCGGCCACCAGCGGCGCCTCCGGTCCCGGCACCACCAGATCGACCGCGTTCGTGATGGCGAACTGGACGAGGGAAAAAATGTCGAGCACGCCGATCGGCACGTTTTCCGCCAGTTCGGCGGTGCCGGCATTGCCGGGGGCGCACCAGAGCTTGGTCAGCAGGGGGCTGGCCGCCAGCGCCCAGCACAGCGCGTGCTCGCGCCCGCCCGATCCGACCACCAGAACCCGCATGGCTGCGCCCTCCTTCAAGCGGCGCCGCCTGTAGCATAGGCTGTCCGGATGAGCGAAACGCGCGCCGCCCCGGCAACCAATGTCCCCGAATACACCGTCTCGGAAATCTCCGGCGCGGTGAAGCGCACCCTGGAGGGAACCTTCGGCCGCGTGCGGGTGCGCGGCGAGATCACCGAACTGAAGCGCTACCCGTCCGGCCACATCTATCTGTCGCTCAAGGACGAGGGCGGCAAGATCGCCGCGGTGGTGTGGAAATCCTCGGTGCCGCGGCTCGGGCTGGAGCCGGAGAACGGCGTCGAGGTGATCGCCCAGGGGCGGATCACGGCTTATGGGGAACGCTCGACCTACCAGCTGGTGATCGAGCGGCTGGAATATGCCGGTGCGGGGGCGCTGCTGGCGCGCATCGAGGCGCTGCGGCTGCGGCTGGCCGGGGAAGGACTGTTCGATGCCGCGCGCAAGCAGCCGATTCCACTGCTGCCGCGCGTGGTGGGGGTGGTGACCAGCGAGCGCGGCGCGGTGATCCAGGACATCCGCACCACCATTCTCCGCCGGTTTCCCCGGCCTATCCTGGTCTGGCCGGTGGCGGTGCAGGGCGAGGGCGCTCCCGCCCAGATCGCCGCCGCCATCGCCGGTTTCGACGCATTGCCCGAAGGCGGCGCGGTGCCGCGCCCGGACGTGCTGATCGTGGCGCGCGGCGGCGGCAGCCTGGAGGATCTGATGGCCTTCAACGAGGAGGTGGTGGTGCGCGCCGTGGCGGCTTGCCGCATTCCGCTGATCTCGGCGGTGGGGCACGAAACCGACACCACGCTGATCGACTTCGCCGCCGACCGGCGCGCGCCCACGCCCACGGCGGCGGCCGAAATGGCGGTGCCGGCGCGCAGCGAACTGGCGGCCGACATCGCCCAGAAAGCCGCGCGGCTGATCGGCGCACTGAACCGGCTGACCCAGGAGTGCCGCCTGCGCCTGCAACGCGCCGAGCGGGGCCTGCCCGACCTGCCCGCCCTGGTGGGCACCGCGCGCCAGCGGCTGGACGACCGCGCCGCCAGACTGCTGCTGGCGCTGCCCAACCTGGTGGCCGCGCGCCGCGCCGCGCTGGTGGATATCGAGCGACATTTGCCGGCCCCCTGGCAGATCATCCAGGCGCGCCGCAATGCGGCGGCGCTGCTGGCGCAGCGGTTGCGCGCGGGGCTGCAACATGCGGCGGCGCAGCGGCGGGTGGTGGCGGCGCGGATTATCCACCGGCTGAGCGACGCGCCGCTGCGCGCGGCGCTGCGCGAGGCGCGCTCGCGGCTGGATGGCGTGGCGGGGCGGCTGGAAGCGGTATCGCCCGAGGCGGTGCTGAAACGCGGATATGCGTTGGTGTTCGACCGCAAGGGGGCGCCGGTTTCGCATGCCGCGGCGGTGAAGCCGGGGGCGGAGCTGCGGCTGCATTTCGCCGATGGCGACGTGCGGGCGACGGCGGCGGGGAGTGGGGCGACGCGGCAGGGGAGTTTGCCGCTGTGACAGCGCCCGTTGCGTGCGGGGGGTGGGCCGGCTTGGAAGGAAGGCCAGGGCTCTGCCCTGGACCCGCCAGGGGGCAGTGGCCCCCTGGACCCCGCTACTTAAGCAGTTCTCTTGGGAGGGGGGGGAGGCGGTAAGCCGGTTCACCGCCTCACCCCCCTCTCAAGAAAACTGCTTAAAAGTAATGGGTTCCAAGGGCCTCTCGGCCCTTGGCGGGTCCAGGGCAGAGCCCTGGCCTTCCTTCTAAGCCGCCGGCAGCCAGAGCGTCACCGTGGTGCCCCGCCCCGGGGCGCTCGCCAGCTCGAGCTTGCCGCCGCAGCGGCGGGCGAAGCCGCGCGCCATGGACAGGCCAAGCCCGGTGCCCTGGCCGGGCGGCTTGGTGGTGAAGAACGCCTCGCCGGCGCGCGCCAGGGCGGCCGGGTCCATGCCGTGACCGCTGTCGGTAACGGCGATCCGCAGATAGCGGCCCGGTGTCAGGCCGCTCTGTGACCGCGGGTTGGTCGCCTCCGCGCCGGTCACGACGATGGCGATGTCGCCGCCCTCGGGCATGGCGTCGCGGGCATTGACGACGAGGTTGATGATCACCGTCTCGAACTCGGCCGGATGGCCGCGCGCGCGCAGCCCCGCGGTGGGGGCGAGGTCGATGTTGAGCCGGAAGTTCGGACCGAGCGAACGGGCGAGCAGTTCGTGCACGCCGCGCAGCGACGCGGCCACGTCGGTGTCGCCGCCGGGCAGCGTGTCCTGGCGGGCATAGGCGAGCATGCGGCTGGTCAGCGCCATGCCGCGCTCGGCCACTCGCAGGATCAGCGCGCCGATCTCCTGCACCTCTCCGGCCGGCAGCGCGGGACCGGTGAGGGCCTCGGCGCTGATCAGGATGCTTTGCAGCAGGTTGTTGAAGTCGTGCGCCACGCCGGCGGCGAGATGGCCGAGGGACGCCACTTTCTCGGTCTGGCGCTGGCGTGCTTCCAGCTCGGCGCGGGTCTGCGCCTCCGCCTGGCCCTGCTCGGCGATGGCGGTACGGCGGACGAGCGACTCGCGCTCGGCAGCCAGGCGTTCCTGCACCTGGGCGGTCAGCAGCATCAGCCATGCCATGGCGGCGAAAGCCCCGATGGCAAGCGGCGTGACCTGGTTCAGCCAGGCCTGGCGGACCACGCCGGGGTCGGGGCAGTGGACGATCAGCAACGGGGAATCGCCGGCGCGGCGCACCGCCAGCAGGCGAAACCGGTACAGCAGCGACCCGCTGCGCACCACCAGTGGCGGCGCGCCTTCCGGGGTGGCGCGGGAAGCGGCCAGGACGGGGTCGTCCGGCTGCAGATGCTCGGCCGCGGCGGCCACCTTTAGCGGATAGCGGGCGAGGACCCGGCCGTCTTCACGCATCAGCAGGAAGCCGGTGGCCGGCGTCTGGGCGATTTCGGCGAAGAACCGCTCGAAATAGGCCGGGGTGAACGCGGCGGTGAGCACGCCGCCATCGGCCACGCCGTCCGGCCCGCGCCGCGCACGGGCCAGGTGGACGTGCATCTGGCCGGTGAAGCGGCCGACCAGGACCTCGCTGACATAGGTCCGGCCGGTGGCGGCACCTGGCGGGAAGGCGCGGACATAGTCCCGGTCCGACAGGCTGACCTCGTGCGACGGCTGCTCTGCGTCGCTGCTGACCGCCAGGTGTCCGTCGGGGGTGACGATGCCGATGTCGCGGACGGTGGGAGTGGCCTCGGCGAGGCTGCGGATGAAGCGGCGCAGCGCCGGGTCTGCGGTGATCTGCGTCCACGGCATGCCGTCGACATGCGCCTGCAGGGCGGCGAGCACGGCGTTCTGGGTTTCCAGCATCCGCAGGGTCTGCTCGTTCATCATGCCGAGGGTGCGGACCATCGCCTCGGTTTCGCTGCGGACCAGGCCGTTCCACACCGCCAGGCTGCCCAGCGCGAGGGCGAGCGCGGGCAGGATGACCGACCCGGCCCAGAGGAGGCGGAAGGCCCCGATGCCGGCGCGGCGACGGACGGCGGCGAAGCAACCGCGACCCGGCGGGGGACCGGTGGGGTTCATCGGGGCGGATATCCGGCACGGCCGGCGGCCACGGCGACGCGAGCCGGTGAGGCGCGGAGGGAGAACATGACGGTAGCAGAGTAGCGCAATTGTGAATTGTCGTGGCGTTTGCCGCGGGCATACTGCGCGTCAAAAATAAAAACGGCCCAGCGATTTCTCGCCAGGCCGTGCGCACACATGGTGCGGCTGAGTTGGGCGTTCCGGCCAGCATCCTAGATGCCGGGGGATCGCCTGGGGGAACGTGGCGGCGGCGCCTTGTTGATTTGCGATGGTGCCGTCGGTTTCAGCAGTCCGGGAGACATAGCGCCTGAGGCTGCCATTTGCCTGCGAACCGGATAGCCTTGCGTCCTGTGGTTGGTTCTGGTCCTTGTGTCTGTTGCCGACCGGAACGTTTACCGTGCTGTTCTGCGCTGTTCTTGCAGTGTGCCGGCCGCGTTCGGTGTGATGCAATCTGGCCCCTTGGAACGGGGCGCGCGTTGATCGAAATCAAATGAGTTGGCTTCCAAACGGTTTTGCCGGGGCGTGTGTCAGGGAGGGTTGACAGACGTACAGATCGCACCGAAACGTACGATTGAAGGGAAATTAATCTACTTCATCGGCCTTATAACCAGTGAAGCTCGTCATATCGGAATGAATGAGACGAGATTCCCAAGTGCGCTTGCTGTCTATACGGGAGCTTTCTGAGGAACAGTGCGAATTTTCGCTTGATATTCCGATTTATTTTTTGAATATAACTTGTGTGTAACTTGCAGGATGCGGCTGCTCGAGCGTGGCCGGCGCGTCGGCCGACTGCCAACGCCTCCTGTGAGTCGGCCGGCAGCGGCAAAAAAGAACGTCAATTTGGCATTACACTTCCGCCGCGGCCACAACCGCACCGAGCAGCCCCGAGCCTCTCGCCGACCGGCCCGAACCGGCCGGCGGACCGGGACAGGTTCGCGCGGGCCTGACCCGAGGGCTGAGCGCTTGGGCGGCTTCGGGTTCCGGGCCATTCTGCCGCCGGTCCGATGCCGGAGGTGACGATGCCCACCGTTCCCGTAAAACTGCTGACCGTGGTTGCCGAATTGGTGCTGGCCGACCGGCTGAGCCGCGCCATCCTGGCGGCGGGAGCGCTGGGCTATACCCTCACCCCTGCCAAGGGGGTGGGGGCGCGCAACCTGCGTTCCAAGACGCTTGGCGGCGACAACGTCCGCATCGAGGTGGTGGCGATCGAACCGACGGCGAGGAAATTGCTGCAAATGCTCGCGGCGGAATGGTTTCCGCGCTGTGCCGTGGTGGCGTGGCTCTCGGATGTCGAGGTCGTGCGCGGGGAGAAATACGCCGGACCGCCGGCGTAGAACGCGCAAGCGGCGCGCCGCTTACCCCGGACGGCTGGCGTCCAGCGCGGCCTGCAGCATGTAGGCCGCCGCCATCCGGTCGACCAGCTCGGCGCGGCGGCGGCGGCTGAGATCGGCCTCGTCGATCAGGAAGCGGTTGACGGCGGAGGACGACAGCCGCTCGTCCCACAGCGCCGCCGGCAGGCCGGTGGCGGCGGACAGCGCATGCGCCCAGTCGCGCGCCGCCTGGGCGGCCGGGCCGGCGTGCCCGTCCATCGACAGCGGCAGCCCCACCACCAGACCGAAGGCGCCCTCGCGGCGGGCGATGGCGGCGATTTCGGCGGCGTTGGCGGCGAGCCTGCCCCGGCGCAGCGCCCCATAGGGGCTGGCCAGCATGAGCGAGACATCGGACAGCGCCACCCCCACCGTGCGGCTGCCCGGGTCGAGGCCGATCAGCCGCTGCCCGGGGGCGAGGTGCGCGCGCAAGTCCGTCATGTTGAACAAGGGCATGGCCGTGGTTATGGTCCCCGGCCCATCCAGGCAACAGGAGAAACAATGTCGCTCGATCCCGCGACCGTCCGGCGCATCGCCAAGCTCGCGCGCATCCGGGTGGAAGACGACCAGCTGCCCCGGCTGCAGGCCGAGCTGAACGGCATCCTGGGCTGGATCGAACAGCTCAACGAGGTGGATGTTGACGGCGTCGAGCCGCTGACCGGCGGGGCGCAGATGGCGCTGAAGCTGCGCGCCGACGCGGTGACCGACGGCGGCATCCGCGAGCAAGTGCTGGCCAACGCGCCGGACCGGCAAGGCGATTTTTACGCGGTGCCGAAGGTGGTGGAGTGATGTTTTCCCTGACCCTGGCGGGCGCGCGTGACGCCCTGCGCGCCCGGCACGTCTCGGCGCGCGAACTGGCCACGGCCTGTCTGGGGGCGATCGAGGCGCTGAACCCGCGTCTGAACGCCTTCATCACCATCACACCCGAACTGGCGCTGCGCCAGGCCGACGCGGCGGATGCGGCACTCGCGCGCGGCGCGGCGGGGCCGCTCGCCGGCATTCCGGTGGCCATCAAGGATCTGTTCTGCACCGCCGGCGTGCGCACCACCGCCGGCAGCCGCATCCTTGCCCCCTTCGTGCCGCCCTACGAAAGCAGCGTGACGGCGAACCTGCTGCGCGACGGGGCGGTGTTCCTGGGCAAGGCGAACCTGGACGAGTTCGCCATGGGATCGTCCAACATGACCTCCGCCTTCGGGCCGGTGACCAACCCGTGGACGCGGCGCGGCGACGCCGCGGCACTGGTGCCCGGCGGGTCTTCCGGCGGCTCGGCCGCCGCGGTGGCGGCGCGGCTGGCGCTGGGGGCGACGGCGACCGATACTGGCGGATCGATCCGCCAGCCCGCCAGTTTCTGCGGCATCGTGGGCATCAAGCCGACCTATGGGCGGTGCAGCCGCTGGGGGATCGTGGCGTTCGCCAGTTCGCTCGACCAGGCCGGGCCGGTGGCGCGCACGGTGCAGGACTGCGCCATCCTGCTGGGCTCCATGGCCGGGCACGATCCGAAGGACAGCACCAGCGCCGACCGGCCGGTGCCGGATTTCGCCGCCGCCTGCGCGCGCGGGGTGAAAGGACTGCGCATCGGCGTGCCGCGCGAATACCGCAGCGACGGTATGCCGGCGGAAATCGAGGCGCTGTGGCAGCAGGGCCTGCAATGGCTGCGCGAGGCCGGGGCGCAAACCGTCGATGTCTCGTTGCCGCACACGAAATACGGACTGGCCACTTATTACATCGTGGCCCCGGCCGAGGCCTCGTCCAACCTCGCCCGCTACGACGGCGTGCGCTTCGGCGCCCGCAGCGAGGGGGCCGATCTGACCGGCATGTATGAAAACACCCGCGCCGACGGGTTCGGCGCCGAGGTGAAGCGGCGGGTGCTGATCGGCACCTATGTGCTCAGCGCCGGCTATTACGACGCCTATTATTTGCGGGCGCAGAAAATCCGCGCCCTGATCCTGCGCGATTTCACCGAAGTGTTCCGCGACGTGGACGCGCTGCTGACGCCGACCGCACCCTCGGCCGCCTTCGCGCAGGGCGAGCGCATGGATGATCCGGTAAAGATGTACCTCAACGACGTGTTCACCGTGCCGGCCAACATGGCGGGCATTCCCGGATTGTCGGTGCCGGCCGGGCTGGATGCGCGGGGGCTGCCGCTGGGCTTGCAGGTCCTGGGCAAACCGTTTGACGAAGAAACCGTGTTCGCCGTCGGCGCGGCGGTGGAACGCGCCGCGGGGTTCTCGGCACTTCCTTCCGTGCGGGCGGGGGCCTAGCGCGATGGCATACGTGATCGAGGGCAGCACCGGCCCGTGGGAAGTGGTGATCGGCCTGGAAGTGCACGCCCAGGCGATCAGCGCGTCGAAACTGTTCAGCGGCGCCGCCACCGCCTTCGGCGCCGGGCCGAATTCGCAAGTGAGCTTCGTCGACGCGGCCTTTCCGGGCATGCTGCCGGTGATCAACCGCGAATGCGTGGCCCAGGCGGTGCGGACAGGACTCGGCCTGCGGGCGCATATCAACCTGGTCAGCCGCTTCGACCGGAAGAATTATTTCTATCCCGACCTGCCGCCCGGCTATCAGATCAGCCAGTACGCCCACCCGATCGTGGGCGCAGGCGTGATCGAAATCGAACTCGCCGACGGCAGTACCCGCAACATCGGCGTCACCCGCCTGCACCTGGAACAGGACGCCGGCAAAAGCCTGCACGACCAGCATCCGGGCAAGAGCTTCATCGACCTCAACCGCGCCGGCGTGGCGCTGATGGAGATCGTCAGCGAGCCCGACCTGCGCAGCCCCGAAGAGGCCGGCGCCTATATGCGCAAACTGCGCAGCATCCTGCGCTACCTCGGCACCTGCGACGGCAACATGGAAGAAGGCTCGCTGCGCGCCGACGTGAACGTGTCGGTGCGCAAACACGGCGAGCCCTACCGCACACGCTGCGAAGTGAAGAACGTCAACTCCGTCCGCTTCGTCATGCAGGCGATCGAGGCGGAGGCGCTGCGCCAGGTGGCGGTGTGGGAGGGCGGCGGCACCGTCGAGCAGGAAACCCGGCTGTTCGATCCGGCGCGCGGCGAGACACGCTCGATGCGCTCGAAAGAAGACGCGCATGACTACCGCTATTTCCCTGATCCCGACCTGCTGCCGCTGGTGCTGGATGAAGCCTGGGTGGAGGACCTGCGCGCGGCACTGCCGGAACTGCCGGACGAGAAACGGGCGCGCTTCATCCGCGAATACGGGCTGTCGCCCTATGACGCCGGCGTGCTGGTGGCCGAGCAGGCGACGGCCTTGTATTTCGAGGACGTGGCGCGCGGGCGCGACGCCAAGCAAGCGGCGAACTGGGTGACCGGCGACCTTTTCGCCACCTTGAACCGCACTGGGCAGACCATCGAAAACGCGCCGGTCAGTGCCGCCGCACTCGGGCGGATGCTCGATCTCGTGGCGGACGGCACGATCAACGGAAAGATCGCCAAGGATGTGTTCGACGCCATGGTGGAAACCGGCGCGGCACCGGATGCGATCGTGCAACAGCGCGGGCTGCGGCAGGTGACCGACACCACGGCGATCGACGCGGCGGTGGCGGCAGTGCTGGCGGCGAACCCGGACAAGGTGGCGGAATACCGGAGCGGCAAGGATAAACTGTTCGGGTTCTTTGTCGGGCAGGTGATGCGCGAGATGAAGGGCAAAGGGAATCCGGGGTTGGTGAATGAGGCGTTGAAACGCACGCTTTAACGCAAGAAAGCAAGGCCAGGGCTCTGCCCTGGACCCGGCAAGGGCCGGGAGGCCCCTGCACCCCATTCCTTTTTTTGCCTTGGGAGATGATGACGTGACGAACGTGCGGGATTGCAATGGAGCGGCGCTGGCCGATGGGGATTCGGTTCAGGTGACCAAGGATTTGAAGGTCAAAGGAACCTCGGTGACGCTGAAACGTGGCACCGTGATCAAGAATATCCGCCTGTCCGGCGATGACGGCCTGATCGAATGCAATGCGGAAAAGGTTAAGGGATTGGTGCTAAAGACGGAGTTTCTGAAGAAAATTTGAGCACGCGTCTGGCGCACCGGGCATCAGTCGGGGAACTGGATCACGCGCCAATAGACCTCCAGCATGCCAATCGACTCGAGAAAATCCTGTCCCACACGCTGTTTCAGGATATAGCCGGCGACATTCCTGTCATAAGCCTGCATCCGGTCTTCCTCTGCCGCAGAGGTGGTCATCACGAAAACCACCATCCGGTGCAGCGACGGGTCGCTGCGCAACGCCTCGAGGAACTCGATCCCCCCCATGCGCGGCATGTTCAGGTCGAGCAATATCAGACACGGCAACGGCACCTTCTCAAAACCGTTCTCGCCGCGCAGACGCTCCAGGGCTTCAATGCCGTTACATGCTTCGATGATCGGATTGACGATCTTCAAATCCCTGAACGAGCGCTTGATGGCCATCCTGTCGACCTTGTCGTCGTCGACCAGCAGGATGGATACGGTATTGCCGGTCATGGGGGGGCTTCGTTCCAGGTAAAAACAAAGGTCGTGCCCCGGGCGGGCGGAGCACTTTCAACCCAGATCCGGCCGCCATGGGCCTGCACCTTCTTCTTCACGATGGCCAGGCCGATACCGCTTGATTCGACATCGTCGCGGCTTGCCAGGGTCTGGAAAATCACAAAGATGCGGTCATGGAACCGGGGCGCGATGCCGGGTCCGTCATCGCTGACGCGGAATTCCGCCACCCCGTCCACCTTCCGCATGGCAACGGTGATGCGGCCTTCGGCACGGTCATGGTGCTTCAACCCATTGCCGATCAGATTCGTCAGCACCACTTCGATCGGCATCCGATGGGTGCGGATCGCCACCATTTCTCCCTCGCAGGTCACGACAAAGCCGCCGGGCGGGGCCAGCAGAGCGACGATGTCGCGCACCAGATCGGCGATGTTCACCTCCTCCACCGCAGTGCTGGTGTGCCGGCCGACGCGCGAATAGGCCAGCAGCCCGTCCAGCAGCAACTGCAGCCGCAGCACCCGGCCTTGCAGCAGCTTGAGATTCTCGATCGTGTCCGGATTCGCGTTCGTCCCGAGGTCTTCACCAATCCATTGCGCCAGATGCCCGATGGCACGCAGTGGCGCCTTCAGATCGTGCGATGCCGCGTAGGCGAATTCCTCCAGATCGGCGTTCGACCGCTCCAGTTCGCGTTGCCGGTTGGGCCGCCCGGACAGGGAGTCGACATGGCGGAACTGGGCGAGCTCGGCCTTGGCGCGCCGCGCGACCTCCGCCTCGACCATGGTTCGCAGATCGCGGGCAAGCGCCAGATCGACCTCTCCCCAGGGCGCCGAACGGCCGCGTACCGTCTCCTTCCAGATCGCGAAGGAAGTCCGCGGAGAGAGGCGTCCGGTGACCGGCTCCATGGCGACGTGCTCGGCCGGGTTGCCGCCCCAGTTGACTGTCCGCGACAGCTCCGGCCGGAACCACAGGATCGCGTCATCGGTCCCTTGGGCAAGCGGCAGCAGCAACGCGCCGCTTCCCTCGCTCGTGCAGCCGGCGAGTGCGGGATAACGCAGGCCAAGATCATCAATTGCCACTACCCCGCCATTGGCCGCCAGCTGCAAAGTCGCGAAGGCACGCTCGGCGGCAATCGGCGGCGGCGTGCGGCCAAGGCAGCGGAAGCTGCCGGAAAAGCTCACCGCCACCCCGGGCGCGTCCACCAGACGGAGCAGCTCCTCCTCCGCTGCGGCCAACGCTTCCGGCAGCGGCATCGGCGCGGCGAGCCGCTCGGCCAGCGCGCCGAGGGTGGCCTGGCGCTCGTGCCGGCGTGCAAAGAGGTCCGCCTCGCCCAGGCTCACCAGCAGGAGCGACACCACCTGGCCGATCATATCCGCAACCGCCCGCAGGTCGGGCCCGGCGAAACGCGGGGTGAGATGGTGGCAAACCAGCATGCCCCACAGGGTCTGCCCGTGCGCAAGGCCGACCGTCAGGCTCGCTGCGGTCTTCATGTTGCGCATGTATTCGCGGTGGATGGGCGACACGCTGCGCAGGACGCTGTGCGTCAGGTCGAGCGGCGTCCCGTCATCGAGGTCCAAGGCGATGAGCAGCGGCGCCGGCTGGTAGCTGGAATCGACGATCGTGCCGACGCGTTGGCGCAAATACTGCCGCCGCGCCTGCGCCGGGATGTCGGCGGCGGGGTAATGCAGGCCGAGATAGGGCTCTAGCTGCGGGGCGAGCGCCTCGGCGATCACTTCGCCATGTCCGTCGGCGCCGAAGCGGTAGGCCATCACCCGGTCGTAGCCGGTGATTGCCCGCAGCCCGCGCACCGCGAGTTCGCAGAGCTCTTCGGGCCTGGCCGCGTGCTTGAACGTCTCCAGGACCGACTGCGCCATGGTGACAGGCGGCGTCTGCCAGGGCTCATGGCTGATCGGTTCGATGTCCACGCAGACACGCGGGCCGGACCGATGCGCGCTCATGTAGAGGGTGCCCCCGTCCGGACCGGGCTGGGACAGCATTTGGCCGAGTACCGTCCCCTCGCGCAGCCCGGCCCGCTGCAACGCGGTGCTCGCCGCCTCCCCAACCGCCGCCTCCAGCGGCCGGCCGAGCAACGCTTCGGCCGGAACGCCCAGGATCCTCGGCAGATTCGCACTGGCATGGGTCACCAGCAACGAGTCGGCCAGCACGGCAAGCAATGCGCCGTGCGGCTGGATCGCGCCGGGAATGTGAATCGGCTCCAGCGCGCAGAGCGCCAGATCAGTGCCCGATGGTGCCGCCTGGGCCACCGGGTCCTGCGGCTCACGCATCAACGGTTGGCCGCGGCGAGGCGCGCCGGCGCGGCACGCGCGCGCACCCAACGTCATGCCGCACCTGCGCAAACCCGTGCCGCATCGGCTCGACCGCTGTTGTCATCACAGGGGCTCCGTTGGGTGACTGTCGCCGCGAACGCAGAAACAGCAGTTTCTCTGGACTGTCATCGCAATCATTGACTGGATGGCCTGGTAGCTCCCTGCCAATGCGCCGCATCCGAACGGCGGTCGCTCGGTCCGCCCTCGTAAGGGCGGGCTGTAACGGATCACCCTTTGCGGCCTGTGTCGAGTGGTTGACGGTCGTGCCCGGGGGAATTTGGGGGAAGGAAGCAAGGCCAGGGCTCTGCCCTGGACCCGCCAAGGGCCGGGAGGCCCCTGGACCCCGTTACTATGGAAAGGCTTGATCCGTGCATCGTCCAGCAGGTTCCTCTCCACCCGACCGTTGGGATCAGGACTTGCCATCGACGCTGCGCCAAACGTGCAGCATCTGACGTCCGCTCGTCAGCTCCACGCTGTCACCGCATACCGCGACGGGATCGCGGTGGATTTCCCACTCCTTCACCGGTCCCTCTGAACGGAACTCGGTACCGGCGGCCGATGCCTTTCGCGGCATGTCAAGATGGATCGCCAGTACCTGCAGCAGCCTATCAGGCCGGAACGGTTTCGTGACAAAGTCGTTGGCACCGACACGCGCCGCCGCCTTGCGCATCCGCTCATCATCATACCCCGTGAGCATGACGATCGGAACCTTGGCATAGCCGGGCAGTGCGCGGATCGCGACGCACGCCAGCAAACCGTTGAGCCGCGGCATGTTAATGTCCAGCATCACCAGCCGTGCCTGGAATTGGCGGGCCAACAGCACCGCCTCCATCCCATCGGCGGCCGGAAATACCTGCTGCCCCGTGTGCACCAGGATCGAGCGAATGATGCCCCGCATCAGTCCGTCATTCTCGCCAACGATCACGCCATTGGAGATCTCCGCGAGGGTCATGTCGGATGCATCTCCCCGTGGCCACGCATATCCGCAGGCGCCGCCGCCCGGGCGGTGGGCAAGCGGATTTCGCGCATAAACTCGTCAAGCGCTCCCAGGGCCGCGCGGGCTTCCGCGCGCACATGCTGGGCAAGCCCCGAGGCCTCCGGTGCTTCGTTCGCGGCCGCCCGCTCGAAGTTGCGCGACGCCGCGGACAGTGCCACGAAGCCGAACATGCCAGCGGTCGATGCCAGCGCGTGCGCGGTTTCCGCCAGAAGTGCCGGCGCCGCCGACTGGTCCAAAAGCGCCAACATCTGTTTCTTGCGTGCGCGCAGAGCCTCGAAATTCGCCCCGACCTCCCCGGGCGGAATGAACGCGAGCGTCTGGTCCAGCACCGTGCGATCAAGCCGCGGAAGAGATTTTTCTTCCGCCTTGGCACCGGGTGGGGCCGGAGGCGAACAATCTTCCGCCCACTTTGGCGGCGTTCGAGCAATCACGTCGGAGATCGCGCGCATCAGCACCGCATAGTCCACTGGCTTGGCGACATGCCCATCCATGCCGGCGCTTCGGCATTGCGCCACCTGCTCGGGAAAGGCATAGGCGGTCAGAGCGAGGATCGGGATCCGGCCGTGCGGGGGGGGCAATGCCCGGATGCGCCGCGTCGCCTCTAACCCGTCGATGACCGGCATGCGCACATCCATCAGAACCACGTCGAACACCTGCTCGGACGCCAGCCTTACCGCTTCCTGGCCGCCTTCCGCCAATACCACCGCGTGCCCGCCGACGCACAGAAAGGCGCTGATCACGTCGCGGTTCATCGCGATGTCGTCCACAAGGAGCACACGCTTTCCCGATGCCAGCGGTGCCTCTTGCGCATGATCCAGCAGCGATTGCGACCCGAGATGCGCGGTCGGCAGGTCCAGCCAGAACACGCTGCCACCGCCAGGGTTGCTGGTGTGACCGATCTCGCCGCCCATCAGCCGTACAATCCGCGCTGCGATGGCCAGGCCGAGGCCCGCCCCTTCCACCGACGTTGCCGCACCCAGCCGCTCAAAATCCTGAAACAGGCAGTCGATGTTGCAGTCGGTTATGCCGCGCCCGGTATCGGCAACCTCAACGCGCAGCCCGCCGCGCGCCGTGCCGGCGAGAAGGCGCAGCTCGACGCCACCAACATCGGTATATTTCACCGCATTGCCGAGCAGATTCAGCAAGATCTGACGCAGCCGCGATGGGTCGGCGACGATCTGCTGCGGGGCGTCGGCGGCGATGCACAAGCGAACGCTCAGCGCATGCTGGGCTGCCATCGGCTCGATGAAGGCGATACATCGCTCGGACAGATCGCGGACCGAAACCACCGCCGGGCGGAGCGCTATCCTTCCACTTTCAATACATGCGAAATCCAGCACCTGTTCGATCATGCCGAGCAAATGCTGCCCTGCCTGCATCATCGCTCCGACGCGCTTGTCCTGGAGGGAAGACAGCTCCCCCTCCATGCGCAGAAGCTGGGCATAGCCGATGATGCCGTTAAGCGGGGTGCGCAATTCGTGCGTCACCATGGCGACGAATCGGGTTTTGGCCAGGTTGGCCTGTTCCGCCGCCTCCTTGGCCGCGCGCAATTCAACATCGGCGGCTTCGCGGATCGCGGCTTCATTTTCGAGCGCCGTGTTCAACGCGCTGAGGTCACGCAGCGAGTTGGCGAGGCGCAGGCCAAGCTCTTTTTGTGTCACCGCCCGCGTGACTGCGCGCCACAGGCTGTTTTCGTTGATTTGATCTTTGACAAGATAGTCCTGCACGCCGCGTTTCATCGCCTCGACGGCGATCGCCTCATTGCCCTGTCCGGTGACCAGCACGACCGCACAACACATTTCGCCGTCCACGGCGGCGTCGGCCAGAAATTCAAATCCATTCATGTCGGGAAGGTAGAAATCGAGCAGAATGCAGTCGAAATGTTTCGTGCGCAGCGCGGCCAGGCCTGCGGCACCGTCACCTGCCTGCGCCAATTCGAAGGCGCCGGGCGCCTTCCGGCCCAGCAGCCTGCCATAGTTCCGCCGGTCGGTGCCATCGTCGTCGACGACAAGCAGATGGTAGAGGCGGTCCAGGTGTGCGCGTCCGACGTCACTCATTCGACACATACTACCGACCCAATCTTGCCGAAACATTAGCCCGTAAATCGGAATTATTGCGGTCTGCCCACCGACTTAAGATCCGCTAAAGTTTCGGATGCCCTTGCGATTTCAAAGGGGCATCGTAACGACCGTGTTCGCGCGACCCCTTGGGTTTTCTTGATGCTTTTTCCACAAGGGCGGATGTCGCAGGGCTGGCAATCTTTGCGCGCCGGCCGGTCGCCGGCCGCGCCGGAAACAGCACACAGCGATGCGGCCGATCCGGGCATGCGGTTGATCCACGTCTTTCGGCACCGCCAGATTACATCGCGCGAAATTGATCCAGGCCCGGCCGGCGCCGCCGGCATGCCGGATCAGGGCCCACCCCGTCGCGGCCCACGGTCCGCACCGCAATCGGGCCGGGCGATGAGAGCAGATGATCCGCAGACAAGTCACCGCCACCAGGCGCGACGGCATCGCAGCGAACCGGTGCATCTACGGCGATGAGGCCACGGGCAATTCCCGTCTCGTGAACCCTCCGCAATGCGTGATCATCGGGTGACCAGGGTATATCCATCAGGCCGAACCACCGCCGGCACGCCGCCCCTCGGGCCGCCTCGCCGTCCGGGCGGTGACGGACGCCTCCGCCCTGGGTGCCATGGCGCCGCCGGGATGGAACGCACCGTTGATGGCGCGCTCCATGGGGTGACTATGCGCTCGTTCGCATGCCTCATCACCGGCAGCGGGAGCGTGTTGACATGTAACAAACTGTAGCCTAGCGTCCCCTGCCATTGCCATTAGGACACGGCGGTAGGAACAGCATCCATGAGACAAAGCCAATTGTGGCACGTCACGTCGCAAGGAATTTGGGCTGCTCTCGTTGGCGGTCTGAAGTTGGTGGTCCGGCAAGACGGGCACTTTGCGCGGTTTCTGATATCGAGGCCCACGTCAAATGATGACCCGGTTTTTGATATGCTGCTCCTGTCCGGCACACGCGAAGACGTGGGTGCGGCGATGATTGCCGCCGAAACCGAAGCGCGCCGGCTCGAAGGGCGCTTCGCAGCCATGCGCCAAGCGGCGTAACACCGCCACCGCGGCCAAAGCCGCGATGCGCGGAGCCTGGCGCCGCGCATCGCGGCATCGCTCGCGCAGTCGGCCTGCAGCCGCGGGCAATGCCGGCCCAGGCGGGGAATGGTCGAAGCGCTTCAGCGTTGTGTTGGTGCAGGCAACTTTATCGGCCGGCGGCTGCCGGCCGGGTTTGCCCTAGGCAACCGCCTCCTGCGGCTCAACGATTTGCCCCGGCCCCTGCGGGCCGCGCTGGAACACCAGATGGCGGTCGTGAAACGCCGCGACCGCCGGACGATGGGCGATGGAAATGATCGTCGTCGCCGGCAGCCGCTCGCGCAGCAACTGGTACAGCGACGCCTCGGCCTCGGGGTCGAGGCTGGCGGTGGCCTCGTCGAGGAACAGCCAGTCCGGCCGCGCCAGCAGGGCACGCGCCAGCGCCAGCCGCTGCTGCTCGCCGCCCGACAGCCGCTGGCTCCAATTGTCCTCATCGTCCAGCCGGGCGGCGAACGTGCCCAGACCGACCGCCTCCAGCGCCTCGCGGACCGCAGGGTCGCCATGCGCGTCCGGCGGCGCCGGATAGCTGACGGCGTGCCGCAGCGTGCCGAGCGGAATGTACGGACGCTGCGGCAGGAACATCGTGCCATCCGACGGACGGACCACCTCGCCGCCGCCGAACGGCCAGATGCCGGCAAGCGCACGGAACAAGGTCGATTTTCCCGAGCCCGAACGGCCGGTGATGACCACCGATTGGCCCGGCCGGAAGGTCAGGTCGGTATCCTGCAGCAGCGCCTCGCCGCCGGGCAGCGTCAGGGTGGCGTGGCGGAGCGAATAGCCGGCCCCGGTGCCGGCGGCGAGATGCACCCCCTCCCCGGCCGCGCCGCGCGCCGCTGCGATGGCGCGGTGGAACGTGGCCAGACGCTCGACGGTGGCGCGCCAGGAGGCGATGTCGGCGTAGCTGTCGACGAACCACGACATCGCCCCCTGCACCTGGCCGAAGGCGCCGGCGGTCTGCGTCAGCGCACCGAGCGGCACCAGGCCGGCAAAATAGCGCGGCGCCGCCACCACGATGGGAAACACCGAGGCCACCTGGCCGTAGCCCGCGGTCAGCGCGGTCAGCAGCTTGTAGCGCTGCATCAACAGCCACCAGTTCGCCGCCAGCGCCTCGAAGCGGACCAGCAGGCCACGCTTTTCCTCCTCCTCGCCGGCATACAGCGCCACGCCTTCGGTATTCTCCCGCAGGCGCACGAGGGAAAAGCGGAAATCCGCCTCCACCCGCTGCTTGCTGAAGTTCAGCAGCGCCAGCGGCCTGCCGACATAATGCGTCGCCACCGTGCCGGCGATGGCATAGAGCAGCGCCACCCAGACCATGTAGCCCGGAATGGTGATGCCGAGCACGGTCAGCGGGCCGGACAGCGACCACAGAATGGCAATGAAGCTGACCAGCGAGACCACGTTGGACAACAGGTCGATGCCGAGAAACAGGATGCCGCGCACCCCGGCAACGCCGTCGCCGATAAAGGCGCGCAGATCCTCGGCGATGCGCTGGTCGGGGTTTTCGATGCCGGTTTCCTGGCCTGCGGCGGTCGGCGCAATCAGGCTGATGCGGTAATAGGCCCGGTCGGCCAGCCATTCATCCAGGAAATGCCGCGTCATCCAGCGCCGCCAGCGGATCTGCAGCCACTGGGTCAGGTAGATGCGATAGACCGCGATGACGATGTAGACGGCGGCGACCTCGCAGAAACCGGGCAGCGGCAGGCCGCCATCGGTGACCTTCCAGGTCAGCAGCAGGCTGATGAAGCTGTCCCAGTCCTTTTCCTGCAGGCTGGTGAAGAAGGCGTTGTTCCAGAAGCTGAGCACCACTTCCATGCCGACCAGGAACAGCCGCATGGCGATCACCGCCGCCAGCAGCAGCCAGGCCGTGCGGCGTTCTTCCGAACGGGTGAAATAAGGCCGCGACAAATGCCAGGCGTCGCGCAGGAACTCGGCAATATTGCGCATGGCGGTCTCCTCAGCCGGCAGCCAGGGCGGCGTCGAGGGCGGCCAGCCACGCCTGCAGGCGCTGGTGGTTCACCCCCAGGTCGGAACGGCCGTAGACGCTGCGCGACCACAGGATCAACCCCGACTCCGGGGTGACCTGCACGGCGATCAGATCGGGAAAATTAAACACCAGGCTGCGGGCGACGAAATGCGCCTGCTCGCGGTCGTCATACGCCACCTGGGCGAAGGTGCGGGGCTGGGCCAGTGCCACCCGGCGCACGGTGTCATAAAGTCGCTGCGGCGGCACGGCGTAGCGCCGGGTGACGATGTCGGGCGCCGGGCGGAACCCGTCCGGCGCCGCGAGTGCCGTATTGGGCGTGGCAGGGCGGACCAGCGCCGCCATGTCCATGGGCGGCGGCACCGGCAGCCCCTCGGCGCCGGGTGCGGCGCAGGCCGGCAGGATGAGGCCGATCAGCATGGCGAACACGTGCATCAGGGGGGACTCTCCTGGCCGGCCTCGGTGCGGATGCGCAGGCGGATGACGCCACGGATCTCCTGCGCCGGGTCGACCGGCCGGCCCTTGCGCAGGATGTCGATGCGGCCGGCGCGGGCCAAACCGACAGCGGCGCGGCGCACGGCGCTGAGCTGGGTGCGCCACGCCGCGCCGGGCGCCAGCGCGCGGGCTACGTCGGCCGGGTCGATCGAGCCGGCGGGGCCGCGCGCCGCGGCCTGGCGGAGAAGCTCCAATTCGATGGGCGGGGTCATGGGGTGGGGTGGTGCGGCTGCCGGTGGAACCCGCTTGTGGAATGGAGTCCAGGGGCCTCTCGGCCGTCGTGGCGACGGCGCGCTCCGCGCGGCGCGGGTCCGGGGCAAAGCCCCGGCCTTGCTTGCTTGATGTCTCCTGGCAACTCAATCATGTCGCCGCAAATGGCGGTATTCCGCCGCCAGCGCAAGTCAGAGCCTGCGAAGCGCCTCCGGCGCCACCGGGCGGCCGAACAGGAATCCCTGCCCCTGGTCGCAACCGCAGCCGGACAGAAAGGCGCGCTGCGGTTCGGTCTCGATCCCCTCCGCCACCACGATCAGGCCCAGGGCATGGGCGGTTTCAATGATCGCGCGCACGATCGCCGCATCTTCGCGGTCGAACGGCAGGTCGCGCACCAACGAGGGATCGAGCTTCATCGTGGTCAGCGGCAGCCGCTTCAACATACTCAGGCTGCCGACGACGGCACCGAAATCGTCGAGGCCGACGCCGGCGCCGAGATCGCGGATGGCCGACAAGGTCAGCAACGTGTCGACGTTGATGCCGAGCAGCGTCGATTCGTGCAGGTCAAGCTCCAGCCGCTCGGGGTTGAGGCCCGACGCATCGAGCGCCGCCGCCACCTGGCCCAGCAGCGCCTTGTCGGCAATCTGCCGCGCCGAGACATTGACCGACACCGCCCATGGCTCCGGCCAGCTCACCGCCTCGCGGCACGCCGCCAGCAACGCCCAGCCGCCGAGTTCGGTGATCTGGCCAGTTTCTTCGGCCAAAGGAATGAAACTGGCGGCCGGCAGCAAGCCGCGGCGCGGATGCGGCCAGCGCAGCAGCGCCTCCAGGTCGGTGCGCGCGCCGGTGGCGAGCGACAGCCGCGCCTGATAGTGCAGCGCGAGCTGGTGCTGCTCGATAGCAACGGTGAGATCGCGGCGCAAACGGCGCAGGCGCGCCGCCTCGGCACGTGGCTGAAGCACCGCGCGGTAGCGTGGCGGGACGAAGTCCTCGGCCGGAAGAGTTGGTGCCAACAACATCACCTCGTCTCATCGCGTTGCGCCGGTTATCGATAATGCGACGGAGATTGCAATTTGGTTAATCGCGTGCGGACCGCCGCTCTGCCCGGCAGTTGACACATTAGCTGAAACTTCATCCCGACCCCGGAGTTTGCCGCGACCCGCCAGTGACAGGAGGCAGTGGGGTCATGCCGCCGGATATCGAAGCGACCGGGGCGCCGGAGATCTGCGCGATGGCGCATCGGCTGTTTCGCAGCCTCATCAACGTGCAGTTCCGCCGTGCGGAAACCGACGATACGCCGGTCATGGTCATGTCGCTGGGCGAGCGCACCGCGGCGGTGCCGCTGCGCGCCCTGCAGCGCGAGCTGGACATCGCCGATGCCAGCCCCGATGGCCGCATGTTCGGCCTGATCGCGCAGGCGCTCGACTTCGTCACCGGCCTGCAGCTCGGCGATCCGTTGCCGGCCGAAGTGCTGGACGGGCGCGCCAGCTGGACCCCCGGCGCCACCCATCGCGCCGTGGCGGCGGCCCGGCTGCGCCTGCACCTCGCCGCCTGGCTGCGGCCGGAGGCCGCCGGCGTGGTGATGCCGGATGCCGGCAGCGTGCGCCGGCTCGACGAAGACCCGGCGATGCGCCAGCACGTCAACGCCGCCATGGAACAGGCCGCCCGCGACCTCGGCCTGACCGACCGCGCCGAGGTGGTGGACCTGGTGGAGAAACTGGCCGAGGAACTTTCATATATCGAAGCGCTGCGCGAGGGGCTGCTCAACCGGGTGCGCGACATGGTGGCCCGGGTCGATCGCATGTGCCGCACCGGCCGGGTCAACCAGAAGCGGATGGAAATGCTCACCCAGGTGCGCCGGCTGAGCACCGCCGGGCTGCAGCAGATCGCCGCCCGTTTCGCCGCACTCGACAGCTACAGCCAGGGGGTGGTCACCGCGCTGCGCAATATCGACGGCCAGTGCAACCAGGTCCGCGCCAGCCGCGACTGGCTGTACCGCCTCAGCCGGGCCTGGGAGCCGATCCTGCAGGACTGGGAAGAAGCCACCGGGCTGCCCGATGCCGAGTTGTGGCAACTGATCGACCGCACGTACCGGTTTCTCGCCCCCCGCTACATGCCGGTGCAGGAATGGCAGGCCTTCGTCTCCGGCCAGCGTCCCGGCCGGGCAAAGCCGATGGGGTCCGTGATGACGTGGTAGGCGCCCAATTTCCTCGCCAGCCGCCCGCCGGTCGCGCATGATCGCTGGTTAGATCGAGGGAGGAATGCACGCATGGCTCCGGCACTATCGCCAGCGCAAACGCACATCGACCGCGTCGCCTGCATCGGCGCCGGCACCATCGGCGCCAGTTGGGCGGCCTATTTCCTCAGCCGCGGGCTGCAGGTGGTGGTCAGTGACCCGGCCCCCGGCGCCCCCGAAAAAGTACGGACTATGATCGAGCGGGCCTGGCCGGCGCTGGTGCGCCTGGGCGCGCTGCCCGATGCAGATCCGACGGCATGGCGGTTCGAGCCGGACCCGGTGGCAGCGGTCGAAGGCGCCGGCTTCGTGCAGGAAAGCGCGCCCGAACGCTACGACGTAAAAAAGGCGCTGCTGCCCCGGCTGGACGCGGCGCTGCCGCCCGAGGTGGTGATCGCCTCCTCATCCTCCGGCCTGCTGATCAGCCGGCTTTCGCAGGGCTGCCAGCATCCGGAGCGCTGCGTGATCGGCCATCCGTTCAACCCGCCGCATCTGGTGCCGCTGGTCGAAGTGGTGGGCGGCGCGACCGCCTCGCGCGCCACCGTCGATGCCGCGATGGAATTCTACCGGGCGATCGGCAAGCACCCGATCGAAATCCGCAAGGAAGTGCCCGGGCATCTGGCGAACCGGCTGCAGGCGGCGCTGTGGCGCGAGGCGGTGCATCTGGTGGCCGAAGGGGTGGCGAGCGTGGCCGACGTGGATGCCGCCATTAGCGAAGGGCCCGGGCTGCGCTGGGCGCTGATGGGGCCGCATGCCACGTTCCACCTCGCCGGCGGCGAGGGCGGCATGACACATTTCCTGCATCATCTGCTGCCGGCCATGCAGTCCTGGTGGGACGACCTGGGCACGCCCACGGTAACCCCGACGCTGCAGAACACGCTGGTCGACGGCGTGCGCGTGGAGGTGGGCGGACGCAGCGTGGCGGAACTCGCGGCGCGGCGTGACGCGTTTCTGATTTCGCTGCTGGAGTTGCGGCGGCGATCGTGAGGGCGGCGAAGGAAGGAACGGCAGGGCAGAGCCCTGGCCTTCCTTCCTTCGCCACCCCTCCCATTGCGGGCAGAGAACGTGCATGCTGGCGGCTCGATCTGTCGGGGAGACGTTCAGGGTGGCTCTGGAATTGTTGAACGATCTCACGCTGGCGGTGCTTTGTCCGGTCACCATCGTGCTGATCGCCGGTGCCGCCGAGATCGGCAACCGCATCGGCTTGCGCTCGCACCGCGCCGAATCCGACGCGCCGGATGTCGGCACGCTGACCGGTGCGGCGCTCGGCCTGCTGGCGCTGCTGCTTGCGTTCAGTTTCTCCATCGCCCTGTCGCGCTACGACGCGCGCCGCACCCTGGTTCTGGAGGAAGCGAATGCGATCGGCAGCACGGCGAACTTTGCCCTGATGCTGCCCGAGGCGGCGCAGCCTTCGATCCTCCGCCTGCTGCGCGACTATACCGGCGTCCGGATCGGGCTTGGCGTTCCCTACGACCCGGCAAAGCTGCAACGCGACCTTGCCCGCTCGCTGGAGCTACAGACGCAACTGTGGCGGCAGGCGGTCGCGGTGTCGACGGCGGCGCCGCAATCCCTGCCGGCTTACCGCTTCGTCGCCTCGTTGAACGAAATGAACAACATCCATGAACGCCGGGTGACCGCGCTGCGCTACAAGGTCCCTTCCGCGGTCTTGCTGATGCTGATCGGCGTGGCGATGGTGGCGATGGGCTTCACCGGCTACAACGCCGGGGTGATCGGTGCCCGGCGACGCGCGGCCACGACGATCATGTCCCTGACTGTTGCGGTACTGATCTTGCTGGTCATCGATCTCGACCGGCCGGCACGCGGGCTGATTCAAGTGCCGGTGCAGCCGCTGATCGACGCGGCCGGTAGCATCCCGCCGTAGAGACGGACGCCACTCTTGCGTTGCCTCGCGCAACGGTGTATGCGAATTGCAATTGCGAGTGATTTGCAATCGCATATATGGAGAGGGGCGCATGTTCGTCAGCATGATCATCGTTTTCCGCGAGGCGATGGAGGCGGGGCTGATCGTCGGCATCGTCCTGGCGGCGACCGAAGGCGTCGCCGGGCGCGGCCGCTGGATCGCCGGCGGCGTCGCGGCAGGAATTGCCGGAGCCGGCCTCGTGGCCGTTTCCGCGGCGACCCTGTCCGATGCGTTCGAAGGCGCCGGGCAGGAGGTGTTCACCGCCTGCATCCTGGGCTTCGCGGTGATCATGCTGAGCTGGCACATCGTGTGGATGTCGCAGCATGCGCGCAGCATGGCGGCCGAACTGCGGGCCGTCGGCCAGGCGGTGCGGCTCGGCCAGCGCTCGCTCGCCGCCCTCGCCGTCGTCGTCGCCGTCGCGGTGATGCGCGAGGGGTCGGAGGTCGTGCTGTTCCTGGCCGGCATCGCCGCCGGGTCGCACACCGAAGCGGCGTCGCTCGCCGCCGGCGGGATGGCCGGACTGGCGCTGGCCTGCATCGTGTCCTGGGTGCTGTACCGCGGTCTGGTGGCCATTCCCCTGCGCCGCCTGTTCAGCGTGACCAACGCGCTGATCGCGCTGCTCGCCGCGGGCATGGCCGGGCAGGCCGTGGCGGTGCTGCACGCCGCCGATATCGTGCCGGCTTGGGGCGAGCGCCTGTGGGACACCAGTGCCATTCTCGCCGACGACAGTTTCGCCGGGCGCAGCCTGCATGCGCTGATCGGCTATTCCGCCCGGCCGTCGGGCATCCAGCTCGCGGCCTGGCTCGCCACGCTGCTGCTGCTGGCGGTGTTCTCCCGCGCCGCGGGCCGCGCGCGGGTGCGTCCGGTGGCCGCCGCCGTGCTGCTGGCCGCGGCGTTGGCGGGCGGCCCGGCGGCCCGCGCCGACGATCTGCCAACCCTGGTGTTTCGCCAGCACCGCTTCGAGCCGAGCCGCATCGAGGTGCCGGCGCATGTGAAATTCCGGCTGCTGGTGCGCAACACCGATGACACCGCCGATGAGTTCGAGAGTGTCGACCTCAACCGCGAGAAGCTGGTGGCGCCGGGCCAGACGATCACCGTGTTCCTCGGCCCGCTGGAACCCGGCGAATACCGTTTCTTCGGCGATTTCCATCAGGACACCGCCCAGGGCGTGCTGGTCGCGAAGTGACCCGCCCACCCTTTGCGTGGCGCTGCGTGCTGGCACTGATGCTGCTGGCGCCGCTGCCGGCACGCGCCGACTACCATGTTGTTTCTCCCTACGAAATCGACCTCGGCGAGCTGGAAATCGAGCATAACGGCGATGCCGCCTTCGATCGCCGCCCCGCCGCGGGCGGCGCGCAGAGCTACACGACCGAACTCGGCACCGGCCTGACATCATGGTGGCACAGCGAGATCGAACTCGGCTTCGACCGCGATCCCGGCTTTAATCAGCCGACGCTGCTCACCCAGGTGGTGTGGGAGAACATGATCCAGCTCACCGAGCCGGGCGAGGACTTCGCCGATCTGGGCTTTTACGTCGAGTATGGCCAGTCGCTGACGCGCGGGGCGCAGGCCGGCCCGAACGAGATCACGTTCGGCCCGGTGATCGGCAAGGATATCGGCCGCACCACGCACATGATGAACTTGTTCTTCACCCGGCAACTCGGGCCGGACCGGGACAGCAATGGCCTGGATGTCAGCTACGCCTGGCAGAGCCGCTGGAACCTGTGGGCGCCGCTGTCGCCGGCGATCGAAATCTACGGCGACGCCGGCACGCTGGGGAGCATGCCGGGCCTGGCGAAACAGCAAGTGCTGGCTGGGCCGGTCGCCGTCGGCTCGCTCAACCTGAACGAACTCGGTCTGGGCCATGCCGGCAAGCTGAAATACGAGCTTGGCTGGCTGTTCGGCGCCACCCCGGCTACCGCCGCCGGCACGCTGCGCTGGCGCCTGGAGCTGGAGATTCCGTTCTGATCGCGCCAGGCCAGCGAATCGTCGCACTGGCCGGCGCGTCTGTTGCGAAAATCAGCCTCCCGGCGCGGCGAGCGTCAGTTCGACCCGGCGGTTCTGCGCCCGGCCCTGTGCCGTGTCGTTCGAAGCCACCGGATTGGTATCGCCGAACCCTTGGGCGGTCAGCATCGACGGGTTGACCCCCTGCGAAATCAGGAACTGGGTGACGGTATCGGCCCGCTTCTGCGACAGGATCAGGTTGGACGTGATCCCTTCGCGCGCGAGTTCCGGCCCGATCGGCGTGTTGTCCGTATAGCCGTTGACGAAAATATGGTTCTGGATCTGCGGTGCCAGGATCGGCGCCATCTTGGCGATTGTCTGCTGGGCCGCCACGGGCATCTGCCAGCCACCCGAGGGAAACAGCAGCTCGCTGTTGACGGTCACCTTGATCGCCCCTTGCAGTCGCGAAATCCGCACCTGATCCGAGGCGATTTCGGACGAAAGCGAGGTGTTCAGCTGCTGATACTGCGCCTCGAGCGAATTATACTGGCTTGCCGGAACGCAGCCCGCCAACATGCCGACAGTCAGCAGCGCCGCCACGACATGACGACGCTTGAACGTATCGATCACTGGATTTCTCCCCTGTTGCACCCAAGCCACCGACGCGCCTGCCGATCAGACAGACCAACTCGCGCACGAAACCATACATATGTTGCCGATGTGTGAGTAGCCGCTATGCGATTTCGGCACAGCGAAACAGGGGCGGCCGGCCGGCTATCCCGGCATATGGGAAAACCGTTTCCGCTCGCCGGCCAGACTCACCCAGGGCTGGGCGCTGCTGCAATACAGCTCCATGGCAGGCTGCACCGCCGAGGGATCGTCCAGCGTGCCGGCCAAAATCATCAGCACGCCGGGCATGACGGTAACCTCGCTGGTCACGCTCGAGCCGCAGTCCGGGCAGAAGCCGCGGTAGAGCGGGCGCCCGGCGTCGGAGGTGTCCTGGTAGATTTTCCGTTCGCCCTCGATTTGCACCGCCTCTTTGGCAAAGCCGAGCACGGTCATGAAGGCCGAGCCGGTGACGCGCTGACAGTTGCGGCAATGGCATATGCCGGTGAAGGCCGGCTCGGCGCTGGCGGTGTAGCGAACGCGGCCGCAAAGGCAGCCGCCGGTGAATGAAGCCATGGTGATCCCCCCATTCCAACGAATGCGGAACAGAGTGCAGCGGAGAGTGGGGGAGGATTGCAAGCGAAAACCGCGGCGCGCGGGGGAAGGAAGGAAGGCCAGGGCTCTGCCCTGGACCCGCCAGGGGCCGGGAGGCCCCTGGA
>CAVQNU010000002.1:0-36488 GCA_963714255.1 uncultured Alphaproteobacteria bacterium | reverse complement strand
CCGAGGCCGTTCAACCGGCCGCAGCCGGTCGGTCGGTTCGCAAGCACCCACCGCCGAACCCGCCGCCCGGGTGCCATCAGGAACCACGTTGCGAGCGACATCGCCATTCCCCGGTTTTACCAGCGAGCGCAGTTAGCAAACCGAAACCTAACAAGCTGATAATGTCCCCTCACCTCTGGCGGGGGAGGGGCTTACCCGCGCCGCCGCTCCAAAAACCGGCAGAACGCCTCCAGCGTGGCATCCGAAACATGATGCTCAATGCCCTCGGCATCCTGCTCGGCCGCCTCGGGCGGTACGCCGACGGCCTGCAGTAAATCCACCACCAGTCGGTGGCGGGCACGCACCCTGGCGGCGAGGCGCTCGCCCTGCTCGGTGAGGAACACGCCGCGATAGGGGCGGGCGGTGGCCAGACCCTCGCGCTTGAGGCGGGCGATGTTGTTAATAGCGGTTGCATGCGAAACGCCGAGGCGGCGCGCGATGTCGGTCGGCCGCGCCTCGCCGCCAATGGCCAGCAGGTCGCCGATCAGTTCGGCATAGTCCTCCAGCACGGCGGTGGAGAGCGCGGTGCGCGTCTTGCCGAAGCGGCGCGCCTGGGTAGGCTCGGCGGGCAGCTCGATCGGGGGGGGGCTGGCGCGTGGGCGTCGGGCCACTTGGGCGGTCTCCAAAAGAAGGAAGGAAGGCCAGGGCTCTGCCCTGGACCCGCCAAGGGGCAGTGGCCCCTTGGAACCCATTACTTTTAGACAGTTGATAAGTGGGGGTGAGGCGGTGAACCGGCTCACCGCCTCACCCCCACTTATAACAACTGTCTAAAGTGGCGGGGTCCAGGGGGCCACTGCCCCTTGGCGGGTCCAGGGCAGAGCCCTGGCCTTCCTTCCTTCCGCCGTTGACAGCGCCAGGACCCATCCCGATATGCGTCCAACAAGTGTAGCCCAGGCTACACTTTGTCGTCGATACTGCGGATACACGCCGGGGCCATCGGGGGAACCAGTGAGCGGAGCAGCCATGCAGCGCCTGACGATGAGCGAGCGCACCGTCGCGGCGGGGCGGGAGACGCTGGCCGGACGGCGCCGCGGGCTGCGCGGCTTCCTGCCGTTCGCCGGCCCCGCCATCATCGCCTCGATCGCCTACATGGACCCCGGCAATTTCGCCACCAACATCCAGGCCGGCGCCAAATACAATTATTCCCTGCTCTGGGTGGTGCTGGCCGCCAACCTGGTGGCGATGCTGTTTCAGGCGCTGTCGGCCAAGCTCGGCATCGTCACCGACACCAGCCTGGCCGAGGCCTGCCGCGACCGGTTTCCGCGCCCGGTGGTGTGGGCGATGTGGGTGGTGAGCGAAATCGCGGCGATGGCGACCGATCTTGCCGAGTTCCTCGGCGGTGCGCTCGGCCTGTCGCTGCTGACCGGGGTGGCGCTGTTTCCCTGCCTGGTGGCGACCGGCGTGGTCACCTACGCGCTGCTGTCGCTCGGCGACCGCGGGTTCCGGCCGATCGAACTGGTGATCAGCGGCTTCGTGGGCGCGATCGGGCTGGCCTATGTGGCGGAACTGTTCGTCGCCCCGCCGGACTGGGGCGGTTTCCTGCACGGCGCGGTCACGCCGGCGCTGCCGGATGCCGCGGCGATCACGCTGTCGGTGGGCATCATCGGTGCCACCGTCATGCCGCACGCGCTCTATCTGCACTCCAGCCTGACGCGCAACCGCATGCCGGCGGCCAGCCCCATGGAGCGGCGCGCGGTGCTGCGGTTTTCCAACATCGAGGTGGTGGTGGCGCTGGGGCTGGCGGGGCTGGTGAACATGGCGATGGTGGCGATGGCCGCCGCGTCATTCCACCAGGGCCATGCCGAGGTGGCCGAGATCGAGGCCGCCTACCACACGCTGGTGCCGCTGCTGGGCGGCGGGGCGGCGCTGGTGTTCGCGCTGTCGCTGCTGGCCTCGGGGTTTTCCAGCTCGATGGTGGGCACGATGGCGGGCCAGACGATCATGCAGGATTTCGTCCATTTCCGCATACCACTCTGGTTGCGCCGCGCGGTGACGATGGCCCCGCCCTTCGTGCTGGTGGCGATCGGCGCCAATGTAACGCAGTCGCTGGTATGGAGCCAGGTTGTGCTGAGCCTGGCTTTGCCGGTGCCGATGCTGGCGCTGGTGAAGCTCACCGGCGACCGGCGGGTGATGGGCGGCTTCGCCAATGGACGGCTCATCCAGGTGGCGGCGACGCTGGCGGCTGTGGTGGTGCTGGCGCTGAACGTGCTGCTGGTGCTGCAGGCGCTCGGGGTTGCCATCCCGGGGCTGGATTAGCGCGCCGCGTCGCCGGCCGCGCGGACACGCAAAACCAACACCACACCGGCAAGCCGCAGGCAGGCAAGGCGCAGGACGGGGGCGAAAACCGGGCGGCTCAGCACCCCGTGGCTCCAGCGCAGGGCGGCGCTGTGGCAGATCCGGTCGGCGATGAAATCCGCCTCCCCCCGTTCGATCAGGCGAAACCCCGGCGCGAACATCGCCAGCGCGTCGCGCGCGCGGCGATAGAACATGTGCTGGCGCAGCGCGTTCATTTCCTCCGCCACCCAGGCACTTCGTACGCGGCCGGGGTCGTTGCAGAAGCCCAGCGTGTGGCACAGCCGCAACGCACGCGCCTGGGCCGGCGAGCCGGTGCGGAACCAGTGCACGAAGGGCGCCTGCAGATGCGGCTCGATAACAACCTCGCTTGTGGGGAAAATCGCCACCAGCAGCCCATGCGGGCGCAGCACCCGGGCAAGCTCGCGCAGCACGGGCGCGGGGGTTTCGATATGCTCGAACACCTGGTTGGTGACGACGATGTCGAACGACGCATCGCCGAAGGGTAAGGGCGCGCCGGCCGGGGCGTGGACGATGCGCCCGCCATGTGCGCCCGCCGCATGGCCATATTGCTGCCAGACCGTATCGAACGTATCGACGCCCCAGGCGTCGTAGCCGGCCTGCAACGCCAGCCCGACCACCTCGCCGGCGCCGCAGCCGAAATCGAGCAGGCGCGCCGGCGGCGGCTGGTGCCTGGCGGCAAGCTCCAGGATGAAGCGGTGATTGCGCGACATGCGTCCGGCGGCGTGCGCCGTCGAGCGGGGATTACCCCCGCAGCAGCTTCGCCGCGGCCGGGGCGAAATAGGTCAGGATGCCGGCGCAGCCCGCGCGCTTGAAGGCGAGCAGGCTTTCCAGCATGGCGCGGTCGTGGTCGAGCCAGCCGTTGCGCGCCGCGCCCTCGATCATCGCGTACTCGCCCGACACCTGATAGACGAAGGTCGGCACGCCGAACCGGTCGTGCACCCGGCGGACGATGTCCAGATACGGCATGCCGGGCTTGACCATGACCATGTCGGCGCCCTCTTCGATGTCGAGCGCGACTTCCCGCAGCGCTTCCTCGGAGTTGGCGGGGTCCATCTGGTAGGTTTTCTTGTCGCCCTTCAGCGACGAGCCGGAGCCGACCGCCTCGCGGAACGGACCGTAGAAGGCCGAGGCGTATTTGGCGGCGTAGCTGATGATGCGGGTGTTGATGAAGCCGGCGGCGTCGAGGCCGGCGCGGATGGCGCCGATGCGCCCGTCCATCATGTCGGAGGGCGCGATGATGTCGATGCCGGCCTCGGCCTGGTTGACCGATTGGCGGGTGAGGATGCCGACGGTTTCGTCATTGGCGACGTAGCCGTCGCGGATCACCCCGTCATGGCCGTGGTCGGTGTAGGGGTCGAGCGCCACGTCGCCGAGCAAGGCGAGATCCGGGAACTCGCGCTTGAGCAGGCGGGCGGCCTGGCACATCAGGTTGTTCGGGTTACCGGATTCGGTGCCGTCGGGGTCCTTTTTTTCCGTCGGCGTCACCGGGAACAGGGCGAGCGCCGGAATGCCGAGCCGTGCGGCCGGGGCGACGTGTTCGGCGAGATGGTCGAGCGACACACGCTGCACGCCGGGCATGGAGCCCACTTCGGTCACCACGTCGCGGCCGTCGGTGATGAAGACCGGCCAGATCAGGTCGTCGACCGACAGGCGGTATTCGGCGACCAGGCGGCGCGTGGCGCTGTCGAAGCGGTTGCGGCGCAGGCGGGTGGTGGGAAAACGGCCCAGATGTGTGGCGTCGTTCATGGCGGCCTCCGGTCTTGCCGGCCGGGGTATGCTACGTTCTGAAATATTGGGAAAGCGGCGGAGCGAGGGATTACGGTTTCGTCACGCGCTTGCCTGCCTTGCTTGGGGTGCGGGGAGGCAACCAGGGCCAGAGTTCTGCCCTGAACCCGCTGTTGCGCGCAGCCTGCCTTCGGCACGACCGCCGGGAGGCCGCCTGGAACCCGTGCCGTCCGTTCCTTTCCGGCATGCCGGCGTTCTGATCAGAATACGACCTGATCAAAATACGACCGGCGCCACGCCGAAGATGCTGCGGTGGAAAATCAGCAGCCCGGCCCAGAGCGCCGCCCCGACCACCGGCACGATCCAGCCGATTTCGCCCGGCACGAAGCGGTTGCGCCCGGCGATGATGGCGGCGAACGGCACGGTCGAGGTGGTCCGCTCAAGCTGCGCCCAGGCGTAGTCGTCGCGGTCGGAGGTCTTGCGGTCGATCGAGGGCATACCGATGACGGCGGTGAGGAAGAAGGCGCCGAAAAACACCAGGCTGGCGAGGTCGCCGGTGCCGATGATGTGCACCGCCGCCCAGGTGGCATAGGACACCATCATCGGGTGGCGGGTGACGCGCTGGATGCCCTTCACCTCCAGCTTGAGATATTTTTCGCCACCGGCGGCGGTCGGGTTGCGCACGAACGAGGCGGCGAACAGCACGAAAGCGGGCAGCATCACCAGCGCCAGCACAAAGCGCAGCCAGCCAGGCGCCACCCAGAGCACGATCGTGTCGGCATGGGCGTACGACGTGCAGATGAACACCATGACCGCGAGGGAGGAGATGGAGAACAGGCCGCGGTAGGCGTTCACGCCGATCCGGCGGGTGACGGCGTAGCGGATATCGGTTCCGGCCACGCCCAGATGCAGCCCGAGCCAGAGCAGGGCGTCGATGGTCAGCATCACCATGGCTCAGGCTCCCGGCCGGGCGGCGCGGGGCGGAATTTCCGGGTGCGGCCGGGGCGGTGGGGCGGCCATTTCCTTGCCGGGGACCCGGGGCGTCGCGCGCTGGGCGGGGGTGGTGAGCGGCATAATGGAGCACTCCGGGACGATGGCGCCGATGACGGATTGTGTCGCATCAGTGCGCCTCCCGCGTCCATAGGGCGCAGGCCAACGGAGGTGTGAGTTTGCGCGGCCCATCCGGCGATTGCGGCGCGGCGTCGCCGGGGCGAGACTGGGCGGACGCGAGTCCGGGAGGAAAGCAGAATGGTCGAGTATCCCTTCACCAGGGATGAGCTGGAGTCGCTCCGCCAGTGGGACACGCCAACCATTTGCAACGGACTGGAACTGGTGGCGCCGGAGCGGCGCGCCATCGGCTTTACCGTCGAGCCGATGGTGGCCGCCAACCGCACATTCCCGCCCATTGTCGGCCTGGCGCGCACCGGCCTGATCCGCGCCAAAGCGCCGCCGCGCGGGCCGGTTCCGCCGCGCGAGGCGTGGTACGCGTATGTCGAGGCCGCCGGCCTGCCCACCATTGCCGTGATCCAGGACATCGACGACCGGCCCGGCCATGGGGCATTCTGGGGCGAGGTGCAAACCACCGTGCACAAGGCGCTCGGCGTGCTGGGCTGCGTGACCAACGGCTCGTTTCGCGACTGCGACATGCTGGCGCCGGGCTTTCAGATCGTCGGTGGGCGCATCGGGCCGAGCCATGCGTACGTGCACATCGTGCAGTTCAACTGTGAGGCGAGTATCTGCGGCATGCTTGTCGCCCATGACGACGTTATCCACGCCGATTCTCATGGCGCGGTGGTGATTCCGGCGGTGGCGGTCAGCAAACTGCCAGAAGCGATCGCCCTCGTGGCGCGTCGCGAGAAGGTGATCCTCGACATGGCGCGCAGCCCTGGATTTTCCGCGGAAAAAATGCGCGACGTGTTGCGGCAGGCTGCGGAGATCCATTGACGCGCCGCCAGCGGCCGGTCGCGTGCTTGCGCATACCCCGGTCGCGTGCTTGCGCATATCACGGACGTGCGGGCGTCGCTTTATCTACAATTTAACGTTTCCGTTCGTCTGGACACAAAATGATACAGTGCCTGAGCGGAAGGATTTGATAGCATAGCTTAACTCCGCCCCCAACGGCTGGGCCGGCGCGGGTCAGACGAGGGACATCACATGCGCGCGCGCACCACCACCGTTCTGGGCCTGATTCTGCTGCTCGCGGCGGCGCCGGTCGAAGCTGCCCCCTCGGTTCCCGCCCCGACGGCGCCCTTGCGCGTCTTTGTCGGCACCGTGTCGCTGCGCTCGCCGGTGCATCGCTGCCTGGCGGTACGGCGCAGCGTGCAGCCGACGCCGGCTGCCGCATCGGCCGAATCGCACGCATTCCTGGCGGCGGTGTTGCCGCTGTTCGGCCCTGATCTGCTGGGCGCCCTCGGCGACTCGGCGGTGATCGCCACCTATGTCTCGGCGGGCGCGCTGCGGGCGTTGCGGCCGATGGCGATCGGCAGCGGCGAGTCGCTGGCCTGGAGCCCGTATGGCGCTCCGCCCGAACACGACATTCTGGATATGCTGACCGCCCGCCAACCGGTGCCGGCGCTGGTGCCCGGGGAGCATGGGCTGCACCCCGCCGATCTGCGGATCACTGCCGACGGCCCGTTCGGCGAGGGCGGCGTGTTCGTCACCGACCTCAACCTGCGCGGGCGCAACGCGCCCGGGGAGGACCTGCAAATCGAGCCGCCGGCGCTGGCGGTGGTGGGGCTGGCGCTGGTGTGTCTCGCCCCGGCGCCAAGGCGCGCCCGCGCCCGCGGCACGCCGCGCCTGCAGGCGATGCGCCGGCTGCGGTTTCACCGGCGCTAGGCCGCCGCCGGCCACCGGCGATCACTCCAGCGTCGCCTCTGCCTCCATGGCGAGCGTACCGTCCGTCCGGCGCACCCAGAGCGCCGCCCGGTCTCCCTCGGCCTGGCCGCACAGCGCGAAGGGGGTGGTGTCGAATACCGGGCTGGCGGCGCGGAAGCGAAAAGCCGCGAGGCGGCGGTCGGTGTTTCGGCGCACCAGATCGGCCAGCAGCGTGGCCAGCAGCGGGCCGTGCACAACCAGGCCCGGATAGGCTTCCGCCTGCGTCACGTAGCGCCGGTCGTAATGGATGCGATGCCCGTTGAAGGTCAGGGCGGAATAGCGGAACAGCAACACATCATCGGGCGTGATGTCGCGCCGCCACGCGGCTGCCTCCGGCGCCGCGCGCGGGGTAGGGGGGGCCTCGCGGGGGCCGGGCAGGCCGCGATAGACGATATCGTGCTCCTCGGTCACCGCCACGCCGTCCGGCCCGGCGATCTCGTGGCGCACCAGCACGAACACCAGAGGCCCGGTGCGCCCCTCCTTGAGCGACACATCCGCAACCGTCGAGGTGCGGGTGACCGGATCGCCCACACGCAGCGTGCCCGGGAATTGTAGCCGCCCGCCCGCCCACATGCGCCGCGGCAGCGCCACGGGCGGCAAAAAGCCGCCGCGTTGCGGGTGCCCGTCGGCGCCGAGCTGCGACTGCCGCGCCCGCGGCAGGAAATACAGCCAGTGCCAAAGCGGCGGCAGGACATCGCCCGGCTGCGGGTCGGCGTCGTCGCGGTCGAGCGTGGCCGCGAGGGCGGCGACCGGGAACTGGGTGATGCTGTCGTGCAGCAGGTCCTGCCGGCCGATCCAGCTGCGCAAATGGGCGATGTCGATGGGGGATGCGGGCATGGGGACTTCTCGGTGTCGGTGGGGGAGGGCGGCGGGAAGGCAAGGCCAGGGCTCTGCCCTGGACCCGCCAAGGGCCGAGAGGCCCCTGGACCCCGCGACTTTAGACAGTTGCCCTACCGGGGGGGGGTGAGGAGATGTCACAAACATCTCCTCACCCCCTTGGTAGGGCAACTGTCTAAAAGTAATGGGTTCCAAGGGTCTCTCGGCCCTTGGCGGGTCCAGGGCAGAGCCCTGGCCTTCCTTCAGTTGCCCCAAACCGCCACCCGGACTACGTTTCCGCCCCCCGTCAGTGCCCGAAAGCCCGTCCCATGCAGCTCATCGCCGAACGCCTGAACCGGATCAGTCCCAGCCAGACCCTCGCCGTCTCCGCCAAGGCGCGGGCGCTGAAGGCGGCGGGGCGGGACATCATCAGCCTGTCGGCCGGCGAGCCCGATTTCGACACGCCGCAGTTCATCAAGGATGCTGCCATCGCCGCCATCCAGGCCGGCGAGACCAAATACACCGACGTGGCCGGCACGATCGCGCTGCGCCGGGCCGTGGCGGAGAAATTCCGCCGCGACCAGGGCATCGACTACGCGCCCGACGAAATCATCGTCTCCACCGGCGGCAAGCAGGTGATTTTCAACGCCATGCTCGCCACCCTGAATGCCGGCGACGAGGTGATCATCCCCACCCCGTGCTGGGTCAGCTATCCCGATATCGTCGCACTTGCCGAGGGCACGCCGGTGTTCGTGCCGGGCGGGCAGAACAACGGCTTCAAGCTGCGCGCGGAGGAGCTGGAAGCGGCGATCACCCCGCGCACCAAATGGCTGATCCTCAACAACCCCAGCAACCCGACCGGAGCGGCTTATTCGGCGGCCGAGTTGCGGCCAATCTGCGATGTGCTGCTGCGCCATCCGGATGTGTGGGTGCTCACCGACGACATCTACGACAAGCTTGCTTATGACGGGTTCCGCCCGGCCACCGTGGTGGAGGTCGAGCCCGGCCTGCGCGAGCGCACGCTGACCATGAACGGCTGCTCGAAAGCCTATGCCATGACCGGCTGGCGCATCGGCTTCGCCGGCGGGCCGAAAACGCTGATCAAGGCGCTGGACAAGCTGCAGAGCCAGTCCACCACCAATGCTTCCTCGATCGGCCAGGCGGCGGCGCTGGCAGCGCTGACCGGCCCGCAGGATTTCATCGGCGAGATGGTCGCGGTGTACCGCGAGCGGCGCAACCTGGTGGTGGACATGCTGAATGCCGCGCCGGGCATCACCTGCCACCGGCCGGAGGGTGCGTTCTACGTGTTTCCCTCGGTGCATGGCTGCATCGGCAAGACCAGCGCCAAGGGGGCGAAGATCACCGACGACCAGAGCTTCGTCATCGCCTTGCTGGATGAGGAAGGGGTGGCGGCGGTGCACGGTTCGGCGTTCATGTATCCGGGGTATTTCCGCATCAGCTACGCCACCGACACGGAAAGCCTGCGCGCGGCGTGCAGCCGCATCCAGCGCTTCTGCCAGGGCCTGACGTAGGCGCCGGTGAGCGCCGCCACGCGGCCGGGCCTGTCGCGGCGGCTCGGCCGCGCCGGGCCCGCCGCCACCATTGCCATGACCGTCAAGGCCCGCGCTTTGCGCGAGGCCGGGCATGATGTGGTCACGCTGACGATCGGCGAGCCGGATTTCGACACGCCCCCGCATGCCATCGCGGCCGCGCATCGGGCGGCGCTGGACGGCGACACCAAATATCCGCCGCAGGACGGCACGCTTGCCCTTAAGCAGGCGGTGCAGCGGCAGTTCCGGCGCGACCATGAGCTCGACTACGCGCTCGATGAAATCATGGTGGCGAACGGCGCCAAGCAGGTGCTGTTCAACGCCCTGATGGCGACGGTGGACGAGGGCGACGAGGTGCTGATTCCGGTGCCGTGCTGGGCCGCCTACACGCTGACGGTGCAGGCGGTGGGGGGCACGCCGGTGCATATCGGTTGCCCGCAGAACAACGGATTTCGGCTCCGGCCGGAGGATCTGCAGGCCGCCATCACGCCGCGGACCAAATGGCTGCTGCTGAATTTTCCCAACAACCCGACCGGCACCGTCGCCAGCCGGGCGGAACTGGCCGCCCTGGCCGAGGTGCTGCTGGCCCATCCGCATGTCTGGGTCATGTCCGACGACATGTACGAGCACCTGTACTATTCCGACGCGCGCTACGCGACGCTCGCCGAGGTGGAGCCGCGGCTGCGCGACCGCACGCTGACGGTCAGCGGCGTGTCGAAAACCTACGCCATGACGGGCTGGCGCATCGGCTTCGCCGGCGGGCCGCGGGACCTGATCCGCGGCATGGTGACGATGCAGGGCCATGCGACGGCGGGGGTTTCGACCGTCGGCCAGGCGGCGGCGGCGGCGGCGCTGGATGGTCCGCAGGCGCTGGTGGCCGAGCGCGCCGCCATTTATCGCCGCCGGCGCGACCTTGTCGTGGCGGCGCTGAACGCATGCCCGGGCCTGTCGTGCCACCGGCCGGAGGGCGCGTTCTACGTGTTCCCCAACATCGCCGGCTGCCTGGGCAAGACCACAAAGGGCGGCCGCACCCTGCTGACCGACGAGGATTTTGTCCTGGCGCTGCTGGAAGAGAACCATGTCGCGCTGGTGCAGGGGGCGGCGTTCGGCATGAGCCCGTATGTGCGCATCAGCTACGCGACCGACGACGCCGCGCTGGCCAAGGGGATGGAGCGGATCGCGGCATTCACCAGCGGGCTGCGGTGAGCTTCGCCTATGCGCGCGTCAGCGCGCAGGCGGAGGCCGGCGGAGCGGCCTTTTCCGCGGCCGTTGTTGCCACCAGCGTGTACAAATCCCATTCCCCAAAGCTTTCGGACGGCTTCTTCACCTGAAATAAGGTGGCCGGGCACATGAAGCGTCCGTCGGCGCGAATCCAGCCCGCCCCGAAGCAATCGTCCTGGGTCGGCGTGACTTTCATGCGCTCCACCGCCGCCGCGCCGTCGCCTTTCACGCGCGCGGGGCCGAGATCCGCCACCACCTTCAGATAGTGCAGCGCGCCGGCGTAGACGCCGGCGTGGATCTGGCTGGGGACGTTGGCCGGGGTCTTTGGCCGTACCCGGGCGGTCCAGGCGCGGGTGCGGTCGTTGAGGTCCCAATAGAAGCTTTCGGTGAGCAGCAACCCCTGGGCGATCTCCAGCCCGATGCCGTGCACCACGCTCAGCGATCCCAGCAGGGCCGCGATTTTCACCTTGCCGGTCAGGCCGGCCTGGTTGGCTTGGCGGATGCAATTCGCGGTGTCGTCGCCGGCGTTGGCCAGTCCGATGACCTTGGCGCCGGATTCCTTCGCTTGCTGCAGGAGGGCGGAGAAATCCCAGGTGGCCGGGAACGGATACAGGGCGGCGCCGA
Organism: uncultured Alphaproteobacteria bacterium; assembly: GCA_963714255.1. Lineage (GTDB taxonomy): Bacteria > Pseudomonadota > Alphaproteobacteria > Acetobacterales > Acetobacteraceae > Rhodovastum. The sequence continues at coordinate 25,323 of CAVQNU010000002.1, read as the reverse complement.
GCACGCGGCCTCCGGCGTTCTGCACCACCTCGGTGGTGTCGCGCTGCAGTTGCCGGCCGAAGACGTAGTCGGCGGTGACGAAGAACCAGCTATCGCCGCCGGCGCGCGCGAGCGCGCCGCCGGTGGAGGTGGCGAGCATCGCGGTGTCGTACGACCAATGCACGGTGTTGCGGGTGCACTGCGCGCCGGTCAGGTCGGTCGTGGCTGATCCGCTGTTGATAAAGACCTTGTTTTTTCCTGCCGCGATTGCGTTGACGGCGAGCGCCACCGACGAGGTGGGCACATCCAGGATCACGTCCACCCCGGCGTGGTCGAACCAGTGGCGGGCGATGTCGGCGCCCACATGCGGCTTGTTCTGGTGGTCGGCGGACAGAACTTCGACGCTGAAGCCCGTGCCGGCGACCCCGAAATCCTCGATGGCCTGGCGCAGGCAGGCGACCGAGGTGGGGCCGGCGATATCGCGGTACGGCCCGGACATGTCGGTGAGCACGCCGATGCGGATTGTGTTGGCCCCTTGTGCGCGGGCACGCGACACCGGGGCCGAAGCGGCGGCAGCCACGAGGGCGCGACGGGTGAGTGTCATCGGGACAACGTCCTGTCAGTGACGTGGGCAGGCAGCCCAGCATCCTCTGCCGCCCGGGTGCGCACAATGCCGTGCGTTGCGTGCCGAGATGATGACGGTCCATGGATGGCGGACGCCAATCGGCGCAGAATCCTCCGGTCCGCGTGGGAGAGGGAAGATGGCAGGCAAGACCGAGAAGACCTGGATTCTGCTGGCCGATGGTGAGCACGCGCGTGTGGTCGTGCCCACGCCGGAGCGCCAGTTCCGCACCATCACCAGTATTGATTCCGCAACTGCGCATCATCGCTCGTCCGATCTCGGCACCGACCGGCCGGGCCGCAGCTTCGAGAGCGCCAGTCCGACGCGGCACGCGATCGCGCCGAAGACCGACCCGCACCGGGCCGCCAAGGAGGATTTTGTTCACGCCCTCGCCGAGCAGATGAACGATGCGGCGGCGGAGGGGCAGTATGACCGTCTGGTGCTGGTGGCGCCGGCGCATGCGCTGCATGGGTTGCATGATGCCTTGGACGGGTTGGCTGCCTCGCGGTTGGGCGGGGTGCTGGCCAAGGACCTCGTCAAGGTGCCCGATGGTGACCTGGGCGGCCATCTGGAAGCATTCGCGAGATAAAAAAGGGGTCCAGGGGCTACGCCCCTGGTAGGGGTCCAGGGGGCAAAGCCCCCTGGTGGGGTCCGGGGCGAAGCCCCGGCTCAAGCCGCCGCAGTATGCGGGATGCCCTTCTCAGCCAATGTCGTCGCCAGCTCGCCAGACTGGAATAATTCAGTAACGATATCGCACCCGCCGATGAACTCGCCCTTGATATAGAGCTGCGGAATCGTCGGCCAGTTCGAGAACGCCTTGATGCCGTCGCGCAGTTCGGCGTCGTCCAGCACGTTGGCGGTTTTGAACGGCACCCCCAGGTGGGTGAGGATCTGCACCACCCGCGCCGAGAAGCCGCACTGCGGGAACAAGGCGTTGCCCTTCATATAGAGGAACACCGGGTTCTCGGTGATGTCGGCCTGGATGCGTTCGAAGACGGGGTTGCTCATGCGGGGGGTCCTTGTTCGGGGGCGGAGGTCTGCAGGGCGAGGGCGTGCAGTTCGCCCCCCACCCGGCCGCTCAGGGCAGCGTAGACGATCTGGTGCTGTTTGACGCGGGACAGGCCGCGGAAGCTTTCGCTGACCACGGTTGCCGCGTAGTGGTCGCCGTCGCCGGCGAGGTCTTCGATGGTCACGGACGCATCCGGCACCGCTGCCTTGATCAACGCCTCGATTTCAGTCGCCGACATCGCCATCGCGTCGTGATCCTCTGTGCTGGTCAGCCGCCCATCAGCGACGGCAGGGCATGTTCGTGCACCGCGCGCAGCCGTGGGAGCGAAATGGTGTCGCCGGACGGAAGTGTCAAATCCCCGCCGCCGGAAACGCCCAGCAGGGCGGCCGGCACGCCGGCCGTCGGCGGCGGCGGCCAGCAGGGCGGCGCTGTCTTGGACGGCGAGCAGGTAGCGGGCCTGGTCTTCGCCGAACCAGAAGGCGTGGGGCGGCATGTCTGCCGGTCCGGGCAGCAGGCGGATGCCGGTGTTGCCGGCCAGCGCCATTTCGGCCACCGCCACCAGCAGCCCGCCGTCGGAGGCGTCGTGGCAGGCGCGCACCCGCCCTGCCAGGATCTCAGCACGGACGAAATCGCCGTGGCGGCGCTCGGCGGCGAGGTCAACCGCGGGAGGGGGGCCGTCTTCCCGTGCGGCGATTTCGCGCAGCCAGAGCGACTGGCCGAGATGGCCTGCGGTCGCGCCGATGACGACAAGGTCGAGACCCGGCGCCAGCGCCAGCCCGACCGCGGCGGCGGCATCCGCCAGCACGCCCAGGCCGCCGATCGCCGGGGTGGGCAGGATGGGGCGGCCTTCGGTTTCGTTGTAGAGCGACACATTGCCGCTCACGACCGGGAAGTCGAGCGCGATGCAGGCCGCGGCCATGCCGCGGATGGCGGCGGCGAACTGGCCCATGATTTCGGGTTTTTCCGGATTGCCGAAATTCATGTTGTCGGTGAGGGCCAGCGGCGTGGCGCCGGTGGCGGTGATGTTGCGCCAGGCCTCGGCGACGCCCTGGGCGCCGCCGGCCTCGGGGTCGGCCTGGCAATAGCGCGGGGTGCAGTCGGTGGTCAGGGCCAGGGCGCGGCGGCTGCCCTCGATTTTCACGATCGCGGCGTCGGCCGCGCCGGGCCGGCGGACGGTCTGGCCGCCCACCGTGCTGTCGTACTGGTCCCACACCCAGGCGCGCGAGCACAGATCGGGGCAGCCGATCAGGGTGAGCAGTGCGGCTTCGAGTCCGGCCGGGTCGGGCACTTCGCCCAGCGGGGCCGGCTTCGGCGTTTCGGCGGTGGGGCGGTGATATAGCGGCGCCTGGTCGGCCAGCGGGGCGAGCGGAATATCGGCCTCCACCACGCCGTGATGGATGACGACGATGCGCCCGGTATCGGTGAGGTGGCCGATGACGGCGAAATCCAGCTCCCATTTCTCGAAGATCGCCCGCGCCACCGCCTCGCGGTCGGGGCGCAGCACGATCAGCATGCGCTCCTGGCTTTCCGACAGCATCATTTCGTAGGCGGTCATGGCGGTTTCGCGCTGGGGCACGGCGTCGAGATCGAGCGTGATGCCCACGCCGCCCTTGCCGGCCATCTCGACGGCGGATGAGGTGAGGCCGGCGGCACCCATGTCCTGGATCGCCACGATTGCATCGGTCGCCATCAGTTCGAGGCAGGCCTCGATCAGCAGTTTTTCCACGAACGGGTCGCCGACCTGCACGGTCGGGCGTTTTTCCTCGCTGTCCTGGCCGAACTCGGCCGAGGCCATGGTGGCGCCGTGGATGCCGTCGCGCCCGGTTTTCGAGCCGACATAGACCACCGGGTTGCCGACGCCGGCGGCGGCGGAGAGGAAAATCCGGTCGGCAGGCGCGATGCCCACGGTCATGGCGTTGACCAGCGGGTTGCCGTTGTAGGAGGGGTGGAAATTGATCTCGCCGCCCACGGTCGGCACGCCGACGCAGTTGCCGTAGCCGCCGATGCCGCGCACCACCCCGTCGATGGTGCGGCGGGTGCGCGGCAGGGAGGGGTCGCCGAAGCGCAGCGCGTTGAGGTTGGCGATCGGGCGGGCGCCCATGGTGAACACGTCGCGCAGGATGCCGCCGACGCCGGTGGCGGCGCCCTGGTAGGGCTCGATGAAGCTCGGATGGTTATGGCTTTCCATCTTGAAGATGGCGGCCAGCCCCTCGCCGATATCGACCACGCCGGCGTTCTCGCCCGGGCCATGGATGACCCAGGGGGCCTTGGTGGGGAGTTGCTTGAGCCAGACGCGGCTGGATTTGTAGCTGCAATGCTCCGACCACATGACGCTGAACACGCCAAGCTCGGTCAGCGTGGGGGTGCGGCCCATGATGTCCAGCACGCTTGCGTATTCCTCGGCGGAGAGGCCGAAGGCGCGGGCGAGAGACTGGGTGACGTCCTTGGGCATTTGGTTCGGTGCCTTGGTTCATTCGTCCGTGCGTCCCGGCCCCTCCCCCCGGCCCCCTCCCTCAAGGGGAGGGGGAGAAGTCTTCTCCCCCTCCCCTTGAGGGAGGGGGCCGGGGGGAGGGGCCGGGACGCACCGGGGTCACATTGTCAGTGGGTTACGCCGCCAGCGCTGCCGCCAGACCGTCGAACAATGGCTTGCCATCGGTGCCGCCCATCAGCGGGTCGACCAGATCTTCGGGGTGGGGCATCAGCCCCAGCACGCGCAGATTGGCGGAAAAAATGCCGGCGATGTTGCGGGCGCTGCCATTGCGGTTGGCGTCCGGTGTCACCGCGCCGCCTTGGGTGGCGTAACGGAACGCCACCAGACCCTCGCCCTCCAGCCGGTCGAGTGTGTCATCATCGGCGAAGTAGTTGCCGTCGCCATGCGCCATCGGGCTGCGGAAAACCTCGCCACGCCGGTAGTTCCGGGTGAACACGGTGTCATCGCGTTCCACCAGCAGCCAGCAATCCGCGGAGAGAAAACGCAGCGAGGCGTTGCGCAGCAGCGCCCCCGGCAGCAGCCCGGCCTCGGTGAGAATCTGAAACCCGTTGCACACGCCCAGGATATGGCCGCCACGGGCGGCATGGGCGCGGATGGCGTCCATCACCGGCGAGCGCGCCGCCATGGCGCCGCAGCGCAGATAGTCGCCGTAGGAGAAGCCGCCCGGGATGACCACCAGGTCGAGATCCGACAGGTCGGTCTCGCGGTGCCATACCATGCGCGGGGCGCGACCGGTCGCACGCAGCAAGGCGATTGCCATGTCGCGCTCGCGATTGATGCCGGGGAAGATGACGATGCCAGCCTTCACGCGGCCGTCTCCAGCGGGGCAAGCTCCACCCGGAAACTCTCGATCACCGTGTTGGCCAGCAGGCGGCGGGCCATGTCCTCGGCCTGGGCGCGGGCGGATTCGGGGTCGGTCTCGGACAGTTCCAGCTCGATCACCTTGCCGGCCCGCACTTCGCCCACGCCGGAAAATCCAAGATTGTGCAGCGCCTGGCCGATGGCCTTGCCCTGCGGGTCGAGCACCCCTGCCTTCAGCATCACGGTCACGATTGCTTTCATCGCCCGACCCCTCGTTACTGCATCGTCTCCGGGCCTTTCAGGTCGCGGGTGCCGGCCTCGGGCAGAATGCCCAGGCGGCGCGCCACTTCCTGATAGGCTTCCTCCACCTTGCCGAGATCGCGGCGGAACCGGTCCTTGTCCATCTTCTCGTTGGTCTTCACGTCCCACAGGCGGCAATTGTCCGGGCTGATCTCGTCGGCCAGCACGATGCGCATTTCCTCGTTTTCCCAAAGCCTTCCGTATTCCAGCTTGAAATCGACCAGGATGATGCCGACGCCGAGGAACAGGCCGGTCAGGAAGTCGTTCACCCGCAGGGTCAGCGCCACCATGTCGTCGAGGTCCTGGGTGGCGGCCCAGCCGAAAGCGGTGATGTGCTCCTCGGCCACCATCGGGTCGCCGAGCTGGTCGTTCTTATAATGGTACTCGATGATGGAGCGGGGCAGGCGGGTGCCCTCCGGGATGCCGAGCCGGGTCGACAGACTGCCGGCGGCCACGTTGCGGACCACCACCTCGATCGGGATGATCTCCACTTCACGGATCAGCTGCTCGCGCATGTTCAGCCGGCGGACGAAATGGGTGGGCACGCCGATTTCGCCCAGCCGCGTCATCGGGTACTCGCTGATGCGGTTGTTGAGCACGCCCTTGCCGGTGATGATGCCTTTCTTCTGGGCGTTGAAGGCGGTGGCATCGTCCTTGAAGTACTGCACGAGCGTGCCGGGTTCGGGCCCCTCGAACAGGATTTTTGCTTTGCCTTCATAGAGTTGACGGCGGCGGGCCATGGGCGGTTCCTTCTGGGCAGCCGCGGGCGCGTGACACCCCGCGGGGCACGCGTTCGCGCGGCGCCGCCGGGTCCCCCCGGGGCGCGGGGGTGGGTATAGCAGCCGTGTGGCCGCTGTGCCACGGGGGGGAAGGAAGGCCAGGGCTCTGCCCTGGACCCGCCAGGGGGCAGTGGCCCCCTGGACCCCGCTACTTTAGACAGTTGTTATACGAGGGGGGTGAGGCAGTGAACCGGATCACCGCCTCACCCCCCGTATAACAACTGTCTTATGTAATGGGTTCCAAGGGCCTCTCGGCCCTTGGCGGGTCCAGGGCAGAGCCCTGGCCTTCCTTCACCCAAACACCCGCCCAAACACCGCATCCACCTGCGCCAGATGACTCCGCGCATCCATCGCCGCCTCCAGCGCCGCCGCCGGCACGGACCCCGCCACATCCGGATCAGCGGCCAGATTGTCGCGAAAACTGAGCCCTTCCGGCGTGCCCAACTTCTCCCAGGTCGCCATGGCGTTGCGCTGCACGATCCGGTAGGCGTCCTCACGCGAGATGCCGGCGCGGGCCAGCGCCAGCAGCACCTCGCCGGAATGCACCACCCCGCCGAGGCTTTCCAGGTTGGCCGCCATCCGCTCGGGGTGGACGGTCAGTTTCTCGATCATGCCGGCCAGCCTTGCCAGCGCGAAGTCCAGCGTGACCGTGGCATCGGGCCCGATCGCGCGTTCCACGCTGGAATGGCTGATGTCGCGCTCGTGCCACAGGGTCACGTTTTCCAGCGCCGGCACCACCGCGGCCCGCACGATGCGGGCAAGCCCGGTCAGGTTCTCGCTCAGCACCGGGTTGCGCTTGTGCGGCATGGCCGAGGAGCCTTTCTGGCCCGGATGGAAAAACTCCTCCGCCTCGCGCACTTCGCTGCGCTGCAGGTGGCGCACCTCGGTTGCCAGCCGTTCCACCCCGGAGGCGATGACGGCGAGGGTGCAGAAATAGGCGGCGTGGCGGTCGCGCGGGATCACCTGGGTGGATACCGGCTCCACCGCCAGGCCCAGCATGTCCGCGACATAGGCCTCCACCGCCGGATCGACATGGGCGAAGGTGCCGACGGCGCCGCTGATGGCGCACACCGCCACTTCCGCACGCGCCGCCTCCAGCCGTTTGCGGTTGCGGGCGAATTCCGCGTAATGCCCGGCGAGCTTCAGGCCGAAACTGGTCGGCTCGGCATGGATGCCGTGGCTGCGGCCGATGGTCAGCGTGTGCTTGTGCTCGAACGCCCGGGCGCGCAGTGCCGCCAGCACGGCGTCGAGATCGGCCAGCAGCAGGTCGGCGGCCTGGGTGAGCTGCACCGACAGGCAGGTGTCCAGCACGTCGCTGCTGGTCATGCCCAGGTGGACGAACCGGCTGTCCGGGCCGATATGCTCGGCCAGCCAGGTCAGGAAGGCGATGACGTCGTGGCGGGTTTCGCGCTCGATGGCGTCGATGCGGTCGAGGTCGGCGGGCGAGATGGCGGCCAGCGCCGGGGCGCCGTTGGCGCGGATGCTGCGCGCCGCGTCTTCGGGAATGGCGCCGGTGCGGGCCATGCCCTCGGCGGCCAGCGCCTCGATTTCGAACCAGATGCGAAACCGGTTCTCCGGCGACCAGATGGCGGCCATTGCCGGACGGGTGTAACGGGGAACCATGGGCGCTCCGGCGGGCTGCAATAAGGGATCGGCCCCATCTAGGCCGGTGCCGGGCGCCCGGCAAGGAACACGCAAGGACAACGCATGGACGTGACGCCGCAGGAGTTGTCTTCCCTGCTGCAGGTGCTGATGGTCGACATCACGCTGGCCGGCGACAACGCGGTGGTGGTGGGCATGGCGGTGGCGGGCCTGCCGCAGGGGCAGAAGCGGGCGGCCATCATTCTGGGCATCGGCGTCGCCACAGTGCTGCGCATCCTGCTGGGTACGGTGACGCTGCAGCTTCTGCATGTGGTCGGGATGGTGCTGGCCGGCGGGTTTCTGCTGCTGTGGGTGTGCTGGCGCATGTATCGCGAGTTACGCCGCTCCTGCCCCGCCCAGGCGGCCGACCTGCCGAAGCGGGCAAAGACCCTGCCCGAATCGATGCTGCAGATCGTGCTGGCCGACCTGTCGATGAGTCTCGACAACGTGCTGGCGGTGGCGGGTGCCGCCGAGGGCCATACCAGGGTGCTGGTGGTGGGCTTGGCTGTTTCGGTGGTGCTGATGGGGGTCGCCGCCACCTTTATCGCCACGCTGCTGGAACGGTTCCGCTGGATCGCCTGGGCCGGGCTGCTGATCGTGCTGTATGTCGCGCTGAAGATGATCTGGGACGGCGGCCACAACGTGCTCGACACCGCCTGGCCGGGCTGGCTGCAGCGCCTGCATTGGCGGCCCTGAGCGGGGAAGGAAGCAAGGCCAGGGGCTCTGCCCCTGGACCCCGCCAAGGGCCGGGAGGCCCTTGGAACCCATTACTTTTTAGAACAGTTGTTAAACGAGGGGGGTGAGGCGGTGAACCGGTTCACCGCCTCACCCCCCTCGTTTAACAACTGTCTTAAGTAGCGGGGTCCAGGGGCCTCTCGGCCCCTGGCGGGTCCAGGGCAGAGCCCTGGCCTTGCCTCCTTCCCCCGATCGCCCCTCGTTGCGCGTGCCGGCGGAACCGATAAAAAACTCACCGCGTGTCGCAGCCGAAACAGCCCGCAACCGAGGATGGAAATGCCCCAATGAGTTTTCTCGTGGTCCTGGCTTCGCTAGGTTTTCTGATGCTGGTCGCCTACCGCGGCTTCAGTGTCATCATCTTCGCGCCGATCGCGGCCTTGCTCGCGGTGCTGGCGACCGACCCGGCCAGCGTGCTGCCCGTCTACAGCGGCCTGTTCATGGACAAGATGGTCGTGTTCGTGAAGCTGTATTTCCCGGTGTTCCTGCTCGGCGCGGTGTTCGGCAAGGTCATCGAGCTGTCCGGCTTTTCGAAATCGATCGTCGCCGCCACCATCCGCCTGGTCGGCGCGCAGCGGGCGGTGCTGGCGATCGTGCTGGTCAGCAACATCCTGACCTATGGCGGCGTGTCGCTGTTCGTGGTGGTATTCGCGGTCTATCCGTTCGCCGCCGAGGTGTTCCGCCAGGGCAATATCCCGAAGCGGCTGATCCCGGGCGCGATCGCGCTGGGCGCCTTCAGCTACACCATGGATGCGTTGCCCGGCACGCCGCAGATCCAGAACATCATCCCCACCACCTTCTTCAAGACCGACGCCTACGCGGCCGGCTGGCTGGGCGTGATCGGGGCGGTGTTCATCTTCGCGTGTGGCATGACCTACCTGACCTGGCGGATGCGCCAGGCGGCCCAGGCCGGCGAGGGCTATGGCAGCGGCCACATCAACGAGCCCGAGCACGTGCCGGAAGAAAGCCTGGCCAATCCGATCATCGCCATCCTGCCGCTGATTGCGGTCGGCGTGCTCAACAAGGTGTTCACGCTGGCGCTGCCGCGCATCTACGGCGCGACGGTCGAGACCACGCTGCCCGGGCTGAAGGACCCGATCATCACCGCGGTGCCCGGCATCGTCGCCATTTGGGCGCTTGAGCTGGCGCTGGTGAGCGGCATCCTGCTCACCGTGGTGCTGGCCTTCCGCCTGGTGACCCAGCGTTTCGCCGATGGCACGCGGGTGGCGGTGTTGGGCGCGCTGCTGGCCTCGATCAACACCGCCACCGAATACGGGTTCGGCGCGGTGATCGCCGCTTTGCCGGGGTTTCTGGTGATCAAATCCGCGCTCGCCTCGATTCCCAACCCGCTGGTGAACGAGGCGATCAGCGTCACCACGCTCGCCGGCATCACCGGCTCGGCCTCGGGCGGCATGAGCATCGCGCTGGCCGCGCTGTCGGGCCAGTTCATCGCCGCGGCGAACGCCGCCGGCATTCCGATGGAGGTGCTGCACCGGGTGGCCGCCATGGCCAGCGGCGGCATGGACACGCTGCCGCATAACGGCGCGGTGATCACCCTGCTGGCGGTGACCGGCCTGACCCACCGGCAATCGTACAAAGACATCTTCGCCATCACCTGCATCAAGACGGTGGCGGTGTTCGTGGTGATTGCGGTCTACTACCTGACCGGGATCGTCTGACGATCCGCGCCGCCGGGGGAGGGGGCACCATGCCACGCACGATGCATCCGTTCCTGGCGGCGCTGCGATCCGGCCATGCCGGCAAGGTGGTGTCGGCGACCGATGCCGTCCGGCTGATCCGCGAGGGCGACACGGTCGCCACTGGCGGCTTCGTCGGTATCGGCTTCGCCGAGGGCATCGCGGTGGCGCTGGAGGAGTTCTGGCTCTCGGCCGAGCAGCGGCCGTTCCAGGAAGGCGGCAAGCCCGGCAATCTTACCCTGGTTTATGCGGCCGGGCAGGGCGACGGCCGCACGCGCGGGCTCAACCACCTTGGCCATGAGGGGCTGGTGAAGCGCGTGATCGGCGGCCACTGGGGCCTGGTGCCGCGGCTGCAGGAACTCGCGGTGAACAACCGGATCGAGGCCTACAACCTGCCGCAGGGCGTGATCACTCATCTGTTCCGCGACATCGCCGCCCACCGGCCGGGCCATCTGACCAAAATCGGGCTCGGGACCTTCGTCGATCCGCGTCATGGCGGGGGCAAGATCAATGCGCGGACCACGGAGGACCTCGTCGAGCTGATCACCGTCGGCGGCGAGGAATGTCTTTTCTACCGCGCCTTTCCGATCGACGTGGGCATCATCCGCGGCACCACCGCCGACCCGCACGGCAACATCACCATGGAGCGCGAGGCGCTGACCCTGGAAGTGCTGGCCATCGCCATGGCGGCGCGCAACTCGGGCGGCGTGGTGATTGCCCAGGTCGAGCGCATCGCCAACTCCGGCAGCCTCAACCCGCGCCAGGTGAAGGTGCCGGGCGTGCTGGTGGATTGCGTCGTGGTGGCGGAGAAACCCGAGCACCACTGGCAGACCTTCGCCACCCAGTACAGCCCGGCTTTCTCGGCCGAACTGCGCGCGCCCGCCGGCTCGATGGAGCCGATGGACATGAGCGAGCGCAAGATCATCGCCCGCCGCGCCGCCCTCGAACTGCTGCCCGGGGCGGTGGTCAATCTCGGCATCGGCATGCCCGAGGGGGTCGCCTCGGTTGCGCATGAGGAGAAAATCATCGACCTGATGACGCTGACCGCCGAGCCCGGTGTGATCGGCGGCATCCCGCAAGGCGGGCTGAATTTCGGCGCCGCCATCAACTGCCAGGCGGTGATCGACCAGCCCTACCAGTTCGATTTCTACGACGGCGGCGGGCTGGACCTCGCCTTTCTTGGCTGCGCCGAGGCCGATGCCGAGGGCAACGTGAACGTCTCGAAATTCGGGCCAAAGCTGGCCGGCGCCGGCGGCTTCATCAACATCAGCCAGGCGGCGAAAAAAGTGGTGTTCACCGGCACTTTCGATGCCGGCGGGCTGAAGATCGAGGTGGCGGACGGCAAGCTCGCCATCCTGCACGACGGCCGCAGCCGCAAATTCGTCCGCACGGTCGAGCACCGCACTTTCAGCGGCGACTACGCCCGCGGGCGCGGCCAACCGGTGCTGTTCGTCACCGAACGCTGCGTGTTCCGCCTGGTGCCCGAGGGGCTGGAACTGGCCGAAATCGCGCCCGGGATCGACATCGAGCGCCACATTTTGCGCCACATGGATTTCGTGCCGGTCATCCGCAACCCGATCGAAATGGACGCGCGCATCTTCCGGCCGGAGCCAATGGGGCTGCGCGAGGCGCTGCTGTCGATCCCGCTGGCCGAGCGGCTGAGCTACGACCCGCAGGCCAATCTGTTCTTCGTCAATTTCGAGGGCCTGTCCTTGCGCAGCGCCGCCCAGGTGGCGGAAATCGCCGCGCTCGTGGCGGCCATCCTGGGCCCGCTGGGCCACAAGGTCGATGCGATCGTCAACTACGAGAATTTCTCCATCGTGCCGGAACTGATGGACACCTATTCGGAAATGGTGGCCGATTTGACCGCGCGGTTCTACGCCGGGGTAACGCGCTACACGACCAGCGGTTTCATGCGCATCAAGCTGGGCGATGCGCTGGGGCGGCGGCGGCTGGCGCCGCATATTTACCAGACGGCTGAGGAGGCTCGGGCGCATTTGCATGATGATTGAAGGAAAGCAAGGAAGGCCAGGGCTCTGCCCTGGACCCGGCAGGGGGCAGAGGCCCCCTGCACCCCACTACTTTTCCCCGCCCAGGAAGTCACGGACCGCTTCAGCGTAGTTCGCCCCCCGCGTCACCTGCTCAACCAGGGCGGCCGAGGGCTGGTTGCTCAGCGCGTCCGGCGGCGTGCCTCCCCGCAACGCGGCCAGCGTCTCCTGCACCGCCCGCACCGCGGCCATGAACGGCTGGTGGCCCTGCAACGCAATCCTTGCCCCGGCGGCGGCAAGCGCCTCGCGATCGAACCCACCCTTGGTGCCGCCGAGAATGACCGGTCTGCCGGTGGCTTCGTGCAGCGCCTCCACCTGTTCGAGCGCCGTCACGCCAGTAAAGAAAAGCGCATCCGCTCCGGCTTCGGCATAGGCGACGGCACGCGCTCGCGCCTCGTCCAGCCCGCCGGCCTGCAGCGCACTCGTGCGGCCGACGATGACCAGTTCGGCCTCCGTCCGCGCCGCCAGCGCCGCCCGTAGCTTGTCCACACTCTCCGCCCGCGAGAGCAGGCGCAGCTTGCCGTCGCCATAAGGCCGCGGCAGCGCCGTGTCCTCGATGGTCAACGCCGCTGCCCCGGCGACCTCAAGCTCCTGCACCGTGCGCATCACGCTAAGCGCATTGCCGTAGCCGTGATCGGCATCCACCAGCAGCGGCAGCGCGGCGGTCGCGCGTGTCATCCGGCGGACCTGTTCGGCCAGTTCGGTCAGCGTCAGCACCACCAGATCGGGCGCGCCCAGTACCGTCAGGGAGGCGACGGAACCGGCGAACATGCCGGCCTCGAACCCCATATCCTCGGCGATGCGCGCCGAAACCGGGTCGAACACCGACGCCGGATGCACGCATGCGGTCCCGGTAAGGATGGCGCGGAACGCGTGCCGGCGGCTGGTCCAGCCCATTGGCGGCTTCCCGTATCGTCGCTGGCCGCTACTCTGCGCGCCTTTGCAGGGCAGCGGGAGAGGCAGAATGGGTCCAGGCTTGGTCGCGGACGGGGCAACGCCGCCGGAATTCGATACGGTGGGCCTCGCCGCGGAACTGGAACGGTTTTCTCCGGAAGACCTCGACCGGCTGAATTTCGCTGCCGTCCGTGTGGACGCGGCCGGGGTGGTCCGTGCCCTGAACCGCGCCGCCGCCGCGCTGCCCGGCTGGCATGGGCAGGCCGCGGTCGGCCGCTCGTTCTATGACGAGGTCGCGCCGGACCTGGCGCAGGCCGAGATTCGCGGCCGCATCGCCCGCGCGCTGGAGCGCGGCGCGATCGACCTGGAACTGGCCCACGGCTCCGGTTTCGCCGGCCCGCTGCACGGGCTGCGCGGCCGCATGCAGCCTGCGTGCGACGGCGGATTCTGGCTGTTCCTGATCCCTGCCCTCTGACGCCGGCGCACCGGCGGGCAGGGGTCAGGGAGTTTCGCCGTCGTTCGGCGTCAGGCCGTACGGGGCCGCCAGCGACCAGACATGCGCGGGCACCATGTGCCGCATCCGCCGCGGCTCCTGGCGACGCAGGTGCAGGATGGTTTCGATCGCCTTCATCTCCAGCCGGGCGCGGGCGAATTCCAGGCCGCGCGGGCCGACGATCGGCATCAGCCAGCCGACCAGCGGGCGCAGGAAGTTCGGCATGCCGCGCACCGGCAGGCCGCCGGCCGCGAGCTCGGTGTTCTTCAGGAACCCTTTGACCGCCCCGCGCCGGTTGCCGCCGCTGCCCGGGACGGCCGTGCGGATTTCATTGCCGAGCAGGCTGATCAGTTCCTCGCCGCGAGCGTTGCGCACCAGCAGCCATTGCTCGCCTTCGCCGCCCATATAGCCCACCGTGAGGTCGGCCAGGCTGTTGGTGTAGTCCACGCAGGTGCGGCAGGTGAGGGGAAAGAAATCGCCGGGCAGCTTGGACAGCGGCAGCAGCAGGAACGGAATGCGGCGCTTGCTGCCGTCGGCGAAGCGCAGTTCCACGTGATAGTCGGCGCAGAACTCCAGATAGGTGATGCTGGCCGGGTCGTCGGCCAGCAAAGCGAGAAACTCGTGGAAGCGCTCGGTCGTCGTGTTGTCCGAGCACGGCGTGCCGATGACATACAGGCGTTCCAGGCCGAGTTCCTGTTCGAGCGCCCGCAGCGCATAAACCTGGCACGGAACCCCGATGACGGCGAGCCGCCGGTAGCCCATGGCGATCGCCGGCTCCAGCAATGCCAGCAGCGGCGCGTAACCCATCCGCATGCCACGGCATTGCGCCATGCCGGACGGCTTGGTCACCACCACCGGACGCGGCCGCCAGCGGTCGAGCGGGTCGGCCGCCATGGCGATGACGGCGTCCACCGCGCCGGTTTCCAGCAGGCGGGCGCCGATGCGGGTGGTGATGCCGGTCCATTGCGCGCCGGCGGCGGGCGGATCGAGGGCGGCGCGCAGCATGCGGCGGTAGGGGCCGAAAAACGCCTCGTCCGCATGGCCCGGGTCGCGGGTGCGGCCATGCACGCGCGCCTCCATCGTCTTGTAGTCGGGGCTGATGAACTGACAGGCGCTGGCGCAGCGCTTGTGGTCCGCGGTGCGCGATATGCCGCAATCGGTGCATAGCGAGCGCGGCCGCGCCTCGGCGAGCGGCGGAGTCCAGACCGGGATGGCGAGGTCCTGTTTTAGCAGCAAGATACGCCCTCCTGGCGGCGGTCCGGGACGGATTTGGGGGAGGACCGTAACTTGGGGGCGGGGCGGCCAGGGAGGGGCGTTTGCGGGGGGCTGGAATGCGGGGCGTTGCCCCGCGCCCCACCAGGGGCTTCGCCCCTGGACCCCACCAAGGGCCAGGCCCTTGGAACCCTTACCTAAGTAGCGGGGTCAAGGGGGCCACTGCCCCCTTGTGGGTCCAGGGCAGAGCCCTGGCCTTCCTTGATCACGCATAGTTCACCATGATGGTCTTCTTATGGGTAAAATGCTCCAGCATGGATTCCAGGCTGGCCTCTTTCCCAAGCCCGGAAGATTTCACCCCGCCATACGACAGGTTGGCCTGCACCACGAGGTTCTGGTTGATCTGCACCAGCCCCGCCTCCAGCCGGTGGGCGAGATCAAGTCCCCGTTTGAGGTTGTTGGTCCACACCGACGCGGCCAGGCCGTATTCGCTGTCGTTCGCCGCCGCCAGCACCGCTTCGGCATCGTCGAACGGGAACACCGCCGTCACCGGGCCGAAGATTTCCTCCTGCACCAAACGCGACGAATTGGGCAGGCCGGTGAAAATCACCGGCTGGATGAACTTGCCGGCTGCCAGCGCCGGGTCGTCCGGCAGCTTCGAAGCCACGCGCGCGGTGGCCCCCGGCGTCGCCCGCCCCTCCTCGATGAAGGCGCGCACCTTGGCGAACTGGCCGTCGCTGATGATGGTGCCGATGTCGGTTATTTCGTCCAGCGGGTCGCCCATCACCATGGCATCGACCCGTGCCGCCATCGCCGCGACGAAGCGGTCGAAAATCGGCCGCTCGACATAAATGCGGCTCGCCGCGGTGCAGGACTGACCCTGGCGGGTGAAGCGCATCGACGTGATCGCGCCGGCAACCGTCCGCTCGAAGTCGCAATCGGCGAACACCAGCATGGGCGACTTGCCGCCCAGTTCCAGCGTCACCGGGATCAGTTTGTCCGCCGCGGCGCGGGCGACGATCTTGCCCACTTCCACGCTGCCAGTGAACGTGACCTTGCGGACCAACGGATGCGCCACCAGCGGGCCACCGCAGTCCGGGCCGAAGCCGGACAGGATGTTGAAGCAGCCCGGCGGCAGCACCCGGTTGAGCAGTTCGCAGACGCGCAGCACGGCGAGCGGGGCTTCCTCGGCTGATTTCACCACCACCGTGTTGCCCGCCACCAGCGCCGGCGCGATCTTCAGCACCATCAGCAGCATCGGCACGTTCCACGGAATGATGGCGCCGACCACGCCGAGCGGCTCGCGCACGGTCACGCTCAGCACGTCCGGGGCGAAGGGCACGCTCTCGCCCTTCAACTCGCCGCCGAGGCCGCCGAAGAATTCCAGGATATCGGCGACGTTCTGCGCTTCGATCCGGCTTTCCGTGCGCAGCGCCTTGCCGGTTTCCAGGGTGATCAGCCGGGCCAGTTCCTCGGTATGGGCGCGCAGCACGGCGCCGCACTGCGCCACCAGCGCGCCGCGCTTGCGGGCGGGGGTGCGCGCCCAGGCCTTCTGCGCGCGCGCGGCGTCCTGCACGGCGGCATCGACATCGGCGGCGTCGCCCTCGGCGGCGCGGGCGATTTCCGCGCCGGTCGCCGGATTGACGATCGCGAAGGTGGCGCCGGAGGCGGCGGGCACGAAGGCGCCACCGATCAGGTGACGGCCGGACAAAGCGCGGGCGAGGCCCCGCTCGTCCAGGGTCGGCGCCAAGGGCGGGGCGCCGGCAGCTTGCGGCGCGGTCGGTTGGTCCGGCATCGTGTTGCGCTCCCTCTCCACACTCGTTAATCGCGGCGCATAGACCCAACCCGAGCCCCCCGGCAAGACCAGCCCATGTCCATCCCCTCAGACACTGCCGCGCCCGCCGGACCGCTCGCCGGGCTGCGCGTGCTTGACCTCACGCGCGTGCTGGCCGGGCCGGCCTGCACCCAGATGCTGGGCGATCTCGGCGCCGAGGTGATTAAAATCGAGCGGCCAGGCGCGGGCGACGACACCCGCGGCTTTCGCCCGCCGGTGATGCCGGGCACCGACGAGAGTGCCTATTTCACCGGCTTCAACCGCAACAAGCATTCGGTGACGCTGGACATCGCCACACCGGAAGGCCAGGCGATTGCGCGCCGCCTGCTGGCGCATTGCGATATTATGGTGGAGAACTTCAAGGTCGGCACCCTGACCAAATACGGGCTGGGCTGGGAGCAGGTGCACGCGGACTTCCCCAGCGTGGTCTATTGCAGCATCACCGGCTTCGGGCAGACCGGCCCCTATGCGCCGCGCCCCGGCTACGACGCGCTGATCCAGGCGGTCGGCGGGGTGATGAGCCTGACCGGCGAGCCCGACGGTATGCCGCAGAAAGTCGGCGTGCCGGTCGCCGACATGTTCGCCGGACTTTATGGCTGCATCGGCATCCTGGCGGCGCTGCGTCATCGCGAGCGTACCGGCGAGGGCCAGCAGATCGACATCGGTATGCTGGATACGCATGTGGCCTGGCTGGCCAACCAGGCAATGAACTATCTGGCGACTGGCGAGAACCCGCCGCGCCTGGGCAACCAGCACCCGAACATCGCTCCTTATCAAGTGTTTCCCACTGCCGACGGGCATATCGTGCTGTCGATCGGCAACGATCCGACCTTCCGGCGGTTCTGCGAGGCGTTCGGTCTCGCCGCCCTGGCCGATGATCCGCGCTTCGCCACCAACGGGGCGCGGGTGACCAACCGCCAGGCGATGACGGACGCGCTGACGCCGGTGATGCAACGCTTCCCCACGCAGGAATGGGTGGACCGGCTGGAGGCGTTGAGGATCGGCTGCGGACCGATCAACCGCCTGTCGGACGTATTCGCCGATCCGCAGGTGCTGGCGCGCGGCATGGTGATGGACATGCCGCACGAACAGGCCACCGGCGGCACGGTGAAATTGGTCGCCAACCCGGTGCGGCTGTCGGCGACGCCGGCGTCCTACCGCATCACCCCGCCCGCTTTGGGCGCGCACACCGATCAGGTGCTGCGCGGTCTGCTCGGCATGGATACGGCGGAGATCGCGGCGCTGCGGGCGAAAAACGTGCTTTGACCGGCGCGGTGCGGCCGGTGCTCGCCTCGTTCCGCGCCCGTGCGCCAAAGCCACGCCCGCTCTTGCACTTGCGGGTGTTCAACTATGCGGTGCTGGCATATGTTGCGGCGCATGATATGTGGCTTGCCGCCGGAACGGTGCGGTCCGCAACACGTCGCGGGCGGTACTGGACCGGGGACTTGTCCGTATAACTGCAACCGCACCGATCGACCGCTCCGAGAACAAGGATCTGCCCCATGTCAAGCGATGTTGTCGCCCCGTCCCGTCCCCCGCTGTCGCTGATCCTGGCGATTACGTTGCTCGGCTGGGCCGTTGCCGGCTACGCTTTCTACTCCGCCGGTGGCGATCGGGGAGCGATCGAGGCCAAGCTGGCGCAAACCGAAGCCGCGCGCGCCGGGCTGGCGACCGAACTCGAGCAGGCGCACGCCGCCGCCGCCCAGGCTGATGAACTCCGCCAGAAGCTGAGTGCCGCCGAAGCCCAGGCGTCACAGGCGCAGACGAGCGCCGCCGAGGCTACCCAGCACGTCGCCGCGCTGACCGCGGACCTCGCCACGCGGACGAAGGAGCGCGACGCGCTGCAGGCGAAGCTGGACGCGGCTCAGGCGGCGGCGGCTTCGCACGCCGCAGCGCCGGCGCATCCGGCGGCCCCGAAGCCCCCCGCCCACAGGTAGCGTCGCGCCCAACCGCGCCGGCGTCTGCATGCGCCGGGCCGGACAGAGCCTGCACGGCAGCCTCGGCGGGCTGCCGTGCAGAGGCGTTTCACGATTGCCGCGGCGGGTGGCCGTAACGGCCCCGGACCCGGGCTTCGGCCCGGCGAAGCTGCGCCTCGGGAATGACCCGTGCGGCCTGTTTCGGATCGCCGAGACCCAGGCCGATTTCGATGAACCCGTTGCTCCGCAGGCGTGAACAAACGGCGAGTGTCACGCCTGCGTGGACGATCTGGAAATGTGCCATTTCGAGCCCTTCGCCACGGCGGGCGATTTCCCGCCAGGCCGCCAGCGCGGCCGGGCGGAGCTGGTCACCGAGCGCTGCGCGGGCCTCGGTGGATGGAACGATGATGACGGGAGCCTGGACCTGGAACACTGGGACCTCCTTGGTGAAGACAAAAGCTCCAGCCCGCCCGGACAGAGTCCGGGTGCGGGCTGCTTCAATGTCTTCGAAGAGGTCGGGGTCAGGTTCTCATGGCACGGGTTGAACTCTAGCAGCCCAGGGGGCTTCGGGGCAATCGGGATAATGGTAAGCAAGGCCAGGGCTCTGCCCTGGACCCGCCAGGGGGCAGTGGCCCCCTGGACCCCGCTACTCTAAGGTAATGGGGTCCAGGGCAGAGCCCTGGCCTTCCTTCCGCCGCCATGACTCCCCCCCACGCGCCCACCATGCTAGGAACCATTCGCGAATCCTCCCGCCCGCTTCCGGCCGGGAGACCAACCTGAATCGAGACTGACGTGAGCGACACGCCCCAGGACCCGCCGGCAGGCACGCCCCCGGACGGCCCCGGCCCTGCATCCGACATGGTACCGGTGACGCTCGAGGAGGAGATGCGACGCTCCTACCTCGACTACGCCATGTCGGTCATTGTCAGCCGCGCTTTGCCGGACGCCCGCGACGGGCTGAAGCCGGTGCACCGGCGCATCCTGTTCGCCATGCAGGAGGCCGGCTACACGCCCGACAAGCCGTACCGCAAATCGGCCCGCGTGGTCGGCGACGTGATGGGCAAATACCACCCGCACGGCGACGCGGCGATTTACGACGCCATGGTGCGCATGGCGCAGTCGTTCAGCATGCGAGTGCCGCTGATCGACGGGCAGGGCAATTTCGGCTCGGTGGACGGCGACCCGCCGGCGGCCATGCGCTACACCGAAGTGCGGCTGGCCCGCGCCAGCATGTTCATGCTGGAAGATATCGACAAGGACACTGTTGACTTCCAGCCCAACTACGACGAGACCGCCGAGGAACCGCGGGTTCTGCCGGCGAGTTTCCCCAACCTCCTGATCAACGGCGCCAGCGGCATCGCCGTCGGCATGGCCACCAACATCCCGCCGCACAATCCGGCCGAAATCATCGACGCGGCCCTGGCGCTGGTGGATGATCCGTCGCTGACGCTCGACGCACTGATGAAGATCGTGCCCGGGCCGGACTTTCCGACCGGGGCAATGATCCTGGGCCGCGCCGGCATCCGCCAGGCATTCGAGACCGGGCGCGGCTCGGTCGTGCTGCGCGCGCGGGCCGAGTTCGAGAAAATCGGCCGTGGCGGCGAGCGCATGCAGATCGTCGTGACCGAAATCCCCTATCAGGTGAACAAGGCGACCCTGCTGGAACGCATCGCCGAGCTGGTGCGCGAGAAGCAGGTCGAGGGCATCGGCGACATGCGCGACGAGAGCGACCGCTCCGGCATGCGCATCGTCATCGAGTTGAAGCGCGACGCCACCCCCGAAGTGGTGCTGAACCAGTTGTTCCGCTTCACCGCGCTGCAAACCAGTTTCGGCGTGAACTTCCTCGCACTCGACGGCGGGCAGCCCCGGCTGATGGGCCTGAAGGACGCGCTGCAGGTGTTCATCCGGTTCCGCGAGGACGTAATCCTTCGCCGGGCGCGCCATGAACTGGGCAAGGCCCGCGACCGGGCGCATCTGTTGGTCGGGCTGGCCATTGCGGTGGCCAATATCGACGAGGTGATCCGGCTGATCCGCGCGAGCCCGGATGCCGCCGCCGCGCGGGTGGCGCTGATGGCGCGCGCCTGGCCGGCCGAGCAGGTGATCTCGCTGCTGGCGCTGATCGAGGATGCGCGCAACGTGGTGGCCGAGGACGGCACCGTGCGGCTGACCGATGAACAGGCGCGCGGCATCCTGGAGTTGCGCCTGCAGCGCCTGACCGGGCTCGAGCGGGAGAAAATCAACGAGGAGATGGGCGAGGTCGCGGCGAAAATCGCCGACCTGCTGGAAATCCTCGCCAGCCATCCGCGCCGCATGGAAGTGATGCGCGGCGAACTGCAAAAGGCACGCGCGGCCATCGCCTCGCCGCGGCTGACCGAAATCGTCGATGCCGCCGCCGACCAGGACGACGAGAGCCTGATCGAGCCCGGCCAGATGGTGGTCACCATCACCCGCGACGGCTTCATCAAGCGCACCACCCTGGAGACGTTCCGCCAGCAGAACCGCGGCGGCCGCGGGCGCAGCGCCGCCGGCACCCGCGGCGACGATATCGTCACCCGCAGCTTCAACGCGCACACGCATCAATGGGTGCTGTTCTTCTCCTCGGGCGGAAAAGCGTTTCGTGAGAAAGTGTGGCGCCTGCCGGAAGCCGGGCCGACCGCCAAGGGGCGCGCTTTGGTGAACCTGCTGCCGGAACTCGGCGCCGACACCATCACCACCGTGCTGCCGCTGCCGCAGGACGAGACTTTGTGGGAGAACCTGCACCTCGTGTTCGCGACCGCGCAGGGCAATGTGCGGCGCAACCGGCTGTCGGATTTCCGTAACGTGCGCGCCAGCGGCCTGATCGCCATGAAGCTGGACGAAGGCGGGCCGGGCGGCAGCGACCGGCTGATCGGGGTGGCCACCTGCCGCGAGGGCGGCGATGACATGATGCTCGCCACCCGCCTGGGCCGCTGCATCCGCTTTCAGATCACCGAGGACAATCTGCGCGTCTTCGCCGGCCGCGACAGCTCGGGCGTGCGCGGGGTGAAGCTGCAGGAGGGGCGCGCGCGCGACGAGGTGGTCAGCCTCGCGGTGCTGCGCCATGTGGAGGCGAGCGTCGACGAGCGCGCCACCTACCTGAAACTGGCCGCCCTGCGCCGCCGTGCCGCCGGTGAGGAGGCGGATGCACCGGTCGAGGTCGAGGAGGGGGCGCAGGAGGTGGCGATGCCGCCCGAGCGGGTCGAGGAACTGACCGAGCGCGAGCAGTTCCTGCTGACGGTGACCGACCAGGGCTTCGGCAAGCGCAGTTCGGCCTACGAGTACCGGGTGACCGGCCGCGGTGGGCAGGGGCTGGCCAACATCACCCTGACCGCGCGCACCGGCACGGCGGTGGCCGGCACGCTGCCGGTGCGGCCGGGCGATGGCGTGATGCTGGTGACCGATGCCGGGCGGCTGATCCGCCTGCCGGTAGATCAGGTGCGGCTGACTGGCCGGACCGCCATGGGCGTGACATTGTTCCGGCTGGATGCCGGCGAACGGGTGACCAGCGTGTTCCCGGTGGTGGAAGATGCGGCGGACGGCACCGGCGAGAACCGGCCGGCGACGGAGGGAGACGCCGAGGATGTCTGAGGCAGGACACGCCGGCCCCAGGGTGGGGTTGTATCCCGGCACGTTCGACCCGGTGACCAACGGCCATCTGGACGTGATCGGCCGGGCGGCGCGGCTGCTCGACCGGCTGGTGGTCGGGGTGGCGGTGAACGCGGGCAAGGGCCCGTTGTTCCCGCTGGAGGAGCGGGTGGATCTGGTGCGCGCGGAGATGGCTGCGGTGTCGGCGCGCACCGGCACGGCGATCGAGGTGCAACCGTTCGGCGGGCTGCTGATGCACTTCGCCCAGGCGGTCGGCGCCCGGGTGATCGTGCGCGGGCTGCGCGCGGTGTCGGATTTCGACTACGAGTTTGCCATGGCCGGCATGAATTACCGCCTGGACGCCGGCGTCGAGACGGTGTTCCTGATGGCCAGCGAGCGGCACCAGTTCATCCAGTCCCGCTTCGTCAAGGAAATCGCCCAGTTGGGCGGCGATATTTCACCCTTCGTGCCGCAGCTGACCCTGGAGCGGACGCGGGCCCTTCTGGCGCGGGCGAAGGACGGAGCGTGACATTCGAGGCGATGCGGAGTGAGACGATGCGCAGACGCGCTTTAATGGCGGCCCTTCTTGTAACCCCTTGCGTGGTGATGAGCAGCATGAGCGAAGCCGAGACGATCGCCGATCCCGAGAACACGATCTATCTCGATCTGAAGGACGGCCGGGTGGTGATCCAGTTGCTGCCCGAGATAGCGCCCAAGCATGTGGAGCGGGTGAAGACGCTGGCCCGCCGGGGTTTCTACGACGGCACGCCGTTCCACCGGGTGATCGAGGGCTTCATGGCGCAAGGTGGCGACCCGACCGGCACCGGCTCGGGTGGCAGCGACCTGGGCACCGTGCCGGCGGAGTTCACCACCAAGCGGCGCTTTCTGCGCGGCACGGTGGGGGCGGCGCGGACGAACAACCCGAACAGCGCGGACAGCCAGTTCTTCATCATGTTCGCGCCCGCGCCGAATCTGGACGGTCAGTATACGATCTGGGGCCAGGTGGTTTCCGGCATGGAGTTCGTCGACAAGATCAAGCGCGGCGCGGGCGGCAATGGGCAGGTGAGCGGCCCCGACCGGATCGTGCATATGCGGGTTGCGGCGGATGTGAAGTAGGCCGTCTGTTTGAACGGGTTTGCTTGACTGGAGGCGCGCCTTGTCGTTCAAGGCGCGAGGTGGAGCCCGTAGCTCAGTCGGTAGAGCACGAGACTTTTAATCTTGGGGTCGTGGGTTCGATTCCCACCGGGCTCACCAAGAAAATCAAATGGTTAAAGGCCGCTCTTCCTCTCTGATCTCTCTGGCGGGTAACGCCTTGGGTAACAGCGAGGTGCCATCCGCCACCCCATTCCTCGGTTTCCGGCACGCTGGGGCGGTCCAGGCACTGGCGTTGATGGCGATGGACGAGGCCGCAGATGCCTGCGACTCGACCACGAGCGGGCCCCATCAATTCCCGATGGTGCTGGCCCTATGCCCGCCTCGCCGCAGGTTGCCCGGGCTTGCGTGATCTGGATTGCGTGGCGGGCTGTGGACGGTGGACATTCCATTCTGAGGGGGCTTATTGGGGTCCACTGGACGGCAGGCAACGGCAGGTAGGCAGATGGCAACATTCATCACGGTTCCAACGACTTCTCCCAAAGACACATATAGATTAAATCCTGAGCATATCGTGTCTTATACGCAGAGCGAGCATACAGGACCCAATACCAACGTGACTCTCTCTACGGGCGGTTCTGTTACCGTCGCGTTGACCCCAGAAAAACTCGACGAATTACTTCGTAAGGCCGGAGGGTCGGTGCTCACGGCCTGATCCGACGCGAAAGGCCTCTGGTTACCCCAGTGTCTTCGTCGTGATCGG
This sequence comes from uncultured Alphaproteobacteria bacterium, assembly GCA_963714255.1. Classification (GTDB taxonomy): domain Bacteria; phylum Pseudomonadota; class Alphaproteobacteria; order Acetobacterales; family Acetobacteraceae; genus Rhodovastum. The sequence goes on along the minus strand of CAVQNU010000002.1, from coordinate 1,417 downwards.
CGCGCGGTGCCGGTCACCTCGCCCGCCACCGGCGCCGATGCCCAGTCCGGCAACTTCGCCACCGTTCACAGCTCCGCCCGCCACCCGGCGGTCGTGTGCCGCATCTTCCGTGCCTGGCGCCGGGCAGGTTATCCCGGTGGTGGCTGCCACGGACACGCCCGATGGCGCGGCGCAGGCGCCACCGCGCGCGTGGGCGGACAGCACGTTGGTGAAGGCGCGCTGGCGGCGGCATTCCGGTGACCACGGATGCTGGAGAGCTGCCGCTACGGGACGGTCACAGAACTGCTGGCCCCCGATATCGTCGAGGCGATCTTGGTCGGTCGGCGGCCAGAGGCCACCGTGCCGACGCTGACGGCGCCGTTGCCGGCGGGCAGGGAGATGCAAGGGGCGAAGATGTAATGCAGGGGCGCACTGCTGGGCGTGAAGCTGGTCATGATCCCGGCAGGCTTGGCTCCGCTGGCTTGGCTGCACGGCGCCTCCGCTGCGCTGACTTGGATGGAATATGAGTTTGGGCAGTCTTGGCCGGGACGGCTGCCTCGGCAGGGGGTTGCAAGACCGTCGATTCCGTCACGTCCGGCGGCGGCAAAAGAAGGTGGGCGTCATCGGCCTTCGGACGCGGACGTTGCTGCGGACCGGGCGGCCGGGCCGCGCGCTTCCTCCCGGGTTGCTTGCCCGATTCCGAATGGGTCGGCTGCCGGATGGCCCAGACCATGGAGCCAATCGACATGGCACCAACAGCCAGCGTCGCAAGCACCAGGCCGTCGGCAACAAAGTTGGCCACCCACGAGAGTACCTGTCCACGCAGCGATGCCGGTGGTGGTCACCGCGGTCGCGCCAAGCACAATCAGCACCCAGTTGCCGGGGATAAGGCCAGGCTGCTTTTTCGCTCCTCGGCCGCTCCGCCGGTTGCCAGCGACTGCCTGGCGCACAGCCATGAGGACGATCACTCCAACTGCAAGCAAACAAGCCCAGGCAGCCACACGGGCCAGCGCACCTGCCTCCCCGGCGAGCAGCGCCGAGAGCACCTGGAGAACAGCGCGGCCGTTCAGCAGAAAGACCGCCAGGAAGGCGCACATGCCAACGAACGCCATGGTCAGGAGCCGGGGAAGCCGCCTCGTCGGCGCGGATTTCCGCGCCCGTGCCCGTACGTTGCGAGGGCGCTTCTTCAGCGTCGGCGCTACGGGGAGGCGTCCGTCATTCTGATCACGCGCAGGGAACGAAAGGTGCTTGGGCATCAGCCGACTTAGCCGGACGTTGGCTGCGATAGGAAGACCGAAGGTCAAGCACAGCTGCCCCACCCACTAGCACTACTTTGGCACTTTCGAAGCGTGTTGAGAAAATCGCCGATGACAGTGGGGGCAACGATAAGGAATTGCTGGCGGAGCGAACAGCTTGGCGATGATGGCGCGGCGGATCT
>CAVQNU010000001.1:0-19317 GCA_963714255.1 uncultured Alphaproteobacteria bacterium | reverse complement strand
GGCCCCTTGACCCCGCTACTTAAGGAATGGGGTCAAGGGGGCCACCGCCCCCTTGCGGGTCCAGGGCAGAGCGCTGGCCTTATTTACTTACTCTCCCCCCCAGGCAGTCCCATCACCATAGCCTTGATCCGCTCCGGATCGGACTGTTCATCACCCGCCGCGCGAACCGCACGCAGTCGTCGGTATTGGCTGCCCGCACCGCCTGTTTCACCCGCGGCACCGCGGAAGCGTTCATGCTGAAGCTGCGCAGGCCGAGGCCCAGCAGCAGCGGCGTCAGCCGCGGATTGGCCGCCATCTCGCCGCACACCGACACCGGCATGCGCATGCGCAGGGCCGCTTCGGTGGCGAATTGCACCAGCCGGAGCACGGCCGGATGGAGCGGGTCATACAGGTCGGACGCCTCGCTGTCGCCCCGGTCGACCGCCAGCGTGTACATCGCCAGATCGTTGGTGCCGATGGCGAAGAAATCCGCCTCCAGCGCCAGCGCATCGGCCGACAGCGCGGCGCCGGGCGTTTCGATCATGATGCCGAGCGGCGGAATCGGATCGGGCATCCGGTCGCCGCGGCGGCGCAGGCGCCGCACCACACGGTCGTAGACCTCGCGGGCGGCCCGCACCTCGCCGACCGTGGTCACCATGGGCAGCAGCACCCGCGTCGGGCCCAGGACGGCTGCGTGCAGGATGGCGGCAAGCTGGGTTTCGAACAAATCGTGCCGGCGCAGCAGCAGGCGGATGCCGCGCAGGCCCAGCGCCGGGTTCGGGTCGGCGACCTCGGGCACCACGCCTTCGCTTTGCAGGGCCTCGATGTCCTTCTCGCCGCCCCAGTCGAGCACCCGAATGGTCACCGGATCGCCGCCCATGGCCTCGATGACGCTGCGGTAGGTCTCGGCCTGCGCCTGTTCGTCGGGCAGGGTTTCGCGGTTCATAAACAGGAACTCGCTGCGCAGCAGGCCGATGCCGACGGCACCCGCCTGGGCGATCAGGGGCAGCTCGGCCGGGATTTCCATATTGGCCTGCAGCTCGACCGCCTCGCCGTCTTCTGTCATTGCCGGCAGCCGCCGCAGCCGGGCGAGTTTCTGCCGTTCGCGGGCGAAGGCGGTCACGCCGCGCCTTGCGGCGGCAAGTGTGGGCGGCAGCGGGTTGACGGTGACCGTGCCGGCGGCGCCGTCCACCACGACGGTGTTACCCGGCCGGGCATTCTGGCTCAGCCCGGCCACGCCGAGCGCGGCCGGCATGCCCAGGGCGCGCAGCATGATAGCCGTGTGGCCGTCGGCGCCGCCTTCGTCGGTGGCGACGCCCGCCAGCCGCGCCGGGTCGAGCAGGGCGGCATCGGCCGGGCGCAGGCCCTCGCAGACCAGAACCGCCCCGTCCGGAACGCCGGCAAAGCTGCGAAAGGGCGTCTGGGTGAGGTTGCGCACCAGCCGGCGCGCGATTTCCCGCACTTCCTCGGCCCGCCGCTCGCGGCCGGCGGGATCGTCGTCGGCGGCGGGAAGGGCCAGGATGGCGGTGGCGATTTCCTCGCTCGCGTCCACCACCGCGGTTTCGGCACCGACCAGCAGTTCGCTGATCCGCCGGCGCGCCCCGCGCACCAGGCGCGAGGGGCCGACCATTTGCAGATAGGCGTCGATCAGCGGGGCGATTTCGGCCTGGCTGGCCTCCGGCAGCACGCCCAGCCGGGCGCGCAGCTTCTGCAACTGCTTGCGCGACTGCTGCACCGCGGCCTCCAGGCGCGCGGTTTGCGCGGCGATGTCGGCGGCGGCGATCTTCTGGTGCACCACCTCGGTGCGCGGTTCCGCGGCGCCGAACACCGGACCGATGGCAATCCCGGGCGAAACCGGAATGCCGACCAGCCGGCGTTCGGGTCGGGGGGAGGCGGCCGGCGTGGCGGCGCGGGGCCGGCGCGCCGGCCGCGGCGCGTCATCCTCGGGAAGGGCCATCGACTCGGGGCTTGTGCGAAAGCGAAGCTTCGTCTGAATGCAGGCCGATATCAACGCGTATTTCCGACCGCCGGCGTCAGTCCGCTTTGGTGCCAGTCCGCTTCGGCGTCAGTCCGCTTCGTTGAACCCGCACTCGATGAGGTCGCTGAGCGCTTCCAGCGCTTCTTTGGCGTCCCAGCCCTCGGCGCGCAGCTCGATGGCGGCGCCGAGCCCGGCGCCGAGCATCATCAGCCCCATGATGGAGCGGGCGGGGACGGACTGGCCGTCTTTCACCACGTCCACGGCGGCGCCGAACCGCTCGGCCAAAGTGACAAATTTTGCCGCGGCCCTGGCATGCAGGCCGCGGCGATTGCGGATGATGAGCGTGCGGGTGAGGACGGGGACGTTGCTGGCGTCGAACCCGTCGCTGCTCATCCCGACGGGTCCTTGCCCACGGCCTGGACGGGGTGCCGGCCGGGCCTGTGCGCACGCGGCCGACACGGGGAGGCTCGGCAACGGCATGGAAGTCTGAGCGGCGCGGCCGTTCATGCCGACGGAGGGGGCGGGCTGCGCTTCACGCGCGTGCCCGTTAGGAAGCACATGGCTGGCGGCGGCGATGTATTTGCGCCCCGCGGTCTGGGCGCAATCCACCGCATCGGCCAACGGCTGGTTCGAGCGGACCTTGGCCAGCTTTACCAGCATCGGCAGATTGACGCCGGCAATCACCTCGACGCCCGGGCGGTCCATCTGCGAAATAGCGAGGTTGCTGGGCGTGCCGCCGAACATGTCGGTCAGCAGGACGACCCCATCGCCGGTGTCCACGCCGTTGATGCAGCGCTGGATCTCGGCGCGGCGTTCCTCGATGTCGTCATCGGGCCCGATACAGACCGTTGCCACGTTCCGTTGGGCCCCAACCACATGTTCCATGGCCAACCGCAACTCCTCGGCGAGCCGGCCATGGGTGACCAGGACCAGACCGATCATGGGACGGTGTCAGGCCTCCTGTGCCTGGACGGACGCATGCTGCGTGCTGGCCGGCGCGTCCACATTGCACGGCTGGGACGGCACGGCTGCATGGGGTTCTGCGAGCGCGGTTGCCTCGCGGAGCAATTCACGGTGCGTGGTGGTCACTCGCCAGCCTGCCTCGGTCAAATGGGCCGCCAATTGCTCGACGATGTGAACCGAACGGTGACGCCCGCCCGTGCATCCCACCGCGATGGTCGCATATTTTTTGCCTTCCTGCACGAATCGCGGCAAGATCAAGCCGAGCAGTCCGGTCACCCGGTCGAAAAACCCCCGATAGTCAGGGTCCTCCTCGACATAAGTGCCAACCCCCGGATCCATGCCAGTGCACGGCCTCAACGCGTCAACATAGTGTGGATTGCGCAGAAAACGGGCGTCGAAAACCATGTCCGACTTGCGGGGCAGGCCCGCCGGAAACGCGAATGATATCAGACCGACCGCCAGGCCCGTACGGGTGTCAGCGAACGCGTCCAGGCCATAGCGCCGTTCGATGAGGCGCCGCAAGGCCGGGATCGGCACGTCGGAGGTGTCGATGACAAAATCGGCCGCCTCGCGGAGTTGGGCGGTCAGCGCCTGCTCGGCGGCGATGCCGTCGGCCACCCGTCCGTGCGGCGATAGCGGATGGCGCCGGCGCGTTTCGGTGTAGCGGCGCAGCAGCACCGCCTCGTCGGCCCAGGCATAGACCAGCTCCGCCGCCACCGCCGGGTGTTGCCGTAGCCGGGCCAGCGTCGCCAGCACCGCGCCCACGTCGAAACCGCGGCTGCGTGCGTCCACGCCCACGGCGATCCGGCGGCCGGCGCCGGCCGGCCCGCCGCTGCCCTGGGCGCCGGTCACCAGCGCCTCGATCATGCCGAGGGGCGGATTGTCGATCGCTTCGTAGCCGAGATCCTCCAGCATGCGCAGGATCGACAGTTTGCCGGCGCCCGACAAGCCGGTGACCAGCAGTACGTTCCGGCGTCCTGGGTTACCGGCCGAACCGCTCATGGCCTGGCGGCCTCCGGCTCGAACGCTCCGGCCTCCTGCTGCAGCAGCCCCTCGGCGCAGTCCAGGGCCAGCGCGACGCGTTGCGCCGCGCTGGCGGCGAAGGCGTCGAGCGCAATCAAGGGCAGGCCGAGCTGCGGGTGACGGGCCGGCGAGGGCAAGCGTGCGGCGGGACGGCCGAGGTCGATTGCCAGGGCCAGCCGGGCCCGCGGCAGATGCGGCAGGCGCAGCAGGCCGAGGCCCCGCACTTCCAGCAGTCCAGCCAGAGCGGGTGGCGGGCTGGCCACCCCGTCTTCGACCTCGACGCGATCGTCGGCCACCAGCATGAATCCGCGGTCAAGCAGGCGCAACAGGAGGTCCGACTTGCCGGACCCCGCTGGACCTGTCAGCAGCACCCCCACAGCTTCGCGCGCCGCACAACTGGCGTGTATCTGCATGGCGCGCACCATGCAGATTCCTGCGGCGCAACGGAAGAGTGATTTCTTTGCCCTTGCCTTCACAGGGAGGAGCGGATGGGCGGGGAGATGAGGAAGTGAGCAAGGCCAGGGCTCTGCCCTGGACCCGCAAGGGGGCGGCGGCCCCCTTGACCCCAAAACTTAAGAAGGTCATGAGTTCCAAGGGGATGTGGCCTTTGGGGGGCCAGGGCAAAGCCGTCGCGCCGAAGGCGCGCTGCGCCGGGGTCGCGCCGAAGGCGCGCTGCGCCGGGGTCGCGCCGAAGGCGCGCTGCGCCGGGGGTGGGCCTCGGGGCTACGTCCCGATCGGACCGAGCGACGCAATCCCGGAGCCTATGGGGCAGACCCCTGGCCTTGCTTCCTCTCCCTTGTCCGGGCCAGCGAGGTCACGCCAGCCTGTCTTTCCACGACATCGTCCCGCCACGAGATCGCCACGGCTGCCGCGCGGATCGCCCGCTGGGCGCGTTGGCGGCGGCCTTTGCGGCAAGGACGCTGAGATGTTCGTGCCCGAGTTGACCCGCCGGACGGTCAACTCGGCCGCGAGCGCAGATGCTCCATGGCGGCGCGGGTGCGCGATGCCGCCTCCCCTTGCGGCACCAGGCGCAGGAACCGGTCGTAGCAGCGCAGCGCGGCATCCACCCGCTCGAGCCGCTGGTTCAGCGTGCCGGCCTCGCGCCACAGCCTGGAATTGTCCGGGGCGATGCGCAGCATGTCTTCGACGCAGGCCAGCGCCCCGGCCAGGTCGCCGGCGCCGACGCGGCGGTGCTTGATGTTGGTCTGCAGCCGCAGCAGCACCGCGCGTGAGGACATCGGCGCGAGCAGTCCGGGCCGCAGGTCGGCCTGCCGTCCCTCGACCGACCTCAGCAGCCGCCGCAGTGCCGCAGAGTCGAGCGGGGTGCCGCCGGCGAACACGTCGAGCACGGTCTTGCCACCGCCGCCTTCCAGCGCCAGCAGGAAATGGCCTGGGAAGTCGGCGCCATGCGCTGCCCAGCCGACCGTGCGCGCCGCGTGCAGCCACAGGATGCCGAGCGCCACCGGCAGGCCGCGGCGGCGCTCGATCACATTGATGAGGTTGGCATTGCGCAGGTTATCGTAGTCCTCGGCATCACCAGCGTAGGCGTGCCGTGCCGAAAGCAGCAGCGCCAGCACCCGCGCGCGGGTGGGAATGTCGTCGTTCGGCACGCTGGCGGCGAGCGCCACCGCCTCGCGCGCCAGGTCCGACAGGTGCTGCCGTGGGGCCTGCCAGTCGGCTTGCGGCGCGTCGACACGGGCGAACTGCAGGGCAGCGTCGGCGATGTCGATTTCGGCGTCCGGCAATTGCCCGATGGCCTCGAGGGCGGCGCGAGGGTCGATCATGCCGCTTCTTCCGACTGCCGGCAGAGCCGCCGGTTGGTGTTGCGCCGTCGCCTCACCGGTCCTTGGCAGTCATCTTTTCGCCGGACGTGGCGGCGAGGATGTCGGGTGGCAGCTTGGTGAAATCAGCGTCCATACGGCTCGGGCCACGCCGCCGGCGCGGACGTTCCACCGGCTCGGGGGGGCGCAATTCAGCGACCGCCTCCCCGTGCGACATAACCAGGAACGACATTCCCTGCCGTGCCTGGTGCAAATAGAAACTCAGATTGCCCCGCAGGTCGCGAACGCCGACGCGGGTTTTCCCTGCCTCGTCCATGCTCGCCTCCGTGTCAAGGCGGAAACTGTGCACGGTGCGGGGGCGTCGGGCAAGCGCGCCGTGCCGGCGAGGGGCTCGGGACTATGCCCCGTGTGGCCCGCTTCCTGCGAAAGCTGGCGGCCATGAGCAATCCGCCCCCCCCCTCCACCTTGCTCGCTTTCCTGCTTGCCCTTCCGCTCGCCTGCGCGTTCGGCGATGCGTCCCGGGCGGAACCCGCGGGCGGATTGCCGCCTGGAGCCGCTCCGCGGCCAGTAGCCCCGCTATTCGGGGCGCCGCCAGGCGCCGGTCCGGCGGCCGCCCACCTGCCGACGTCGGCTGCCGCGGCGGGCATGCCGCTGGTGCGCGCCGCCCGCCCGGCAAGTTCCGCCGGGCAACCGGGTCCATCGCCCGGCGAAGCGTGCCGCGTGGCCATCCTGCAAGCGGCTGCCCGCCATCAAATCCCGCCTGATCTGATGCTGGCGATCGGCCTGGTCGAAAGCGGCCACCGGGACGCCGTCACCGGAACCAGGATGCCCTGGCCCTGGACGGCGAACCTTGAAGGCCAGGATTATCGCTTCGAGACGCGGGAGCAGGCTGCCGCATGGGTCCGCGAACAGCAGGCCCGCGGCCTGGCTTCGATCGACACCGGCTGCATGCAGGTGAACCTAAAGCACCATCCGGACGCTTTCGCCACGGTGGAGGACGCATTCGACCCGGTGCACAACGCCGACTATGCCGCGCGCTTCCTCCGCTCGCTCTACGACGGCCCCGCCGGCAGGAACTGGCTCCGTGCCGCCGGCTTCTATCATTCGCAGACGCCGGCGCTTGCCGATGGCTACCAGGGGCTCGTCGAGGCTGCGCTGAAAGGACCGCTGCCCAGCCAGACGGCGCCAACCTTGCCGCTCGCGGCAGTCCGGTTCAGGCCAGCCGGGGGAGGGGGCCAGTCCTTGTCGAACCATGCCGAGCTGGCGCGGGTCATTCCGATGGCAGGCGGTCAGATTGGCCGTGGGCTCGACGCCTACCGGGCGATGCCGGTCCTGCTTGCCAGCCGCGCGCCGCAGCTTCGCATCCCGACATTGCAACGGCAATAGCGGCCGGCGACACCCGTACGCCTTCAACATCCTGAACGCCAACCCGATCGGCGCCATCGCCCCGGGGCCGCGACTGCGCGACCATCCGGGATTTGCAAATTGCTAGGGTCGCCGCCGATTCGCGGCGTCGGACGGAGGTGCGCGGGCAGGCGACCGGCATGCCCTTCCTCCGCCCTGATGGCCGCCAGCCGCGGAGTCAGATTGATCCCGTCAATGACATATCAGACCAGACGCACCTGATGATCTGTCGCTCCCAGTTCGTCCAGGCCGGCCGGCCGCCAGTCGATCTGGCTGTCCCCGGCCTGGCGCAGGCTCGGCGCTTCGCACCCTGTCCGCTCCAGCGCTTCCGGATCGGGCGAAGCTCGGGACAACAATGGCGTCACGCAATCCCGTTGCCCCCGTTAACAAATTTCCCAGCCCGTCGTCGGGTTGCAAGGCAAGGAACCCAAAGCAGGAACGGTAAAGCAAAAAATTTCGATCGCTCCCTCGCAACGCCATCCTCCGCGAATGGATTCAGCGGGTTGCGCGGATTCGACGCGATTCCTGTCAGTTGCGCACTTTCTTCACCTGATCCGCCCGCGCGTCTGGCGGTTAACGTATCGAGGCAGGCTCCATCCTCGCCTATATTTGTGACCACGCACTGCCGCCGCGCGCTTGGGTTTGCCGCGATCCTCTGGTTGCCCGGCACGTTTCCAGCCGATGCTAACCGCTACGATACGGAGTACCAGTTTGTTATGATGCGGCTCAGCCAAGGGCGAACGACTGTGACCGGGCCGGTTGCGCGAAAACGCACCACGCGTTGCACCGGGTCCGTGGCACACCTCAGAGCGTGGCGTGGTTCCCTCAGGCCGCCTTGAGCGCCACCGCCCGAACATCCTCGCCGACATATTCGGCAAATGTGGCGAAGTTGCGCTCGAACCGTCCCACCAGGTCGCGGGCGGTCGCGTCATAGGCCGCTTTGTCGGCCCAGGATGCGCGCGGGTCCAGCACCTCGGTCGGCACGCCGGGCACCGAGACAGGGATTTGCAGGCCGAACACGGGCTCGCGGCGGAACGCGACGCGCGCCAGCGACCCGTCCAACGCCGCCGTCAGCAGGGCGCGGGTGTGGCGGATCGACATGCGGCTGCCGATGCCGTAAGCGCCCCCGCTCCAGCCGGTGTTGACCAGCCAGCAATCCACGCCGTGATCCGAAATCAGGTCGGCCAGCAGGCGACCATACACTTCCGGCCGGCGCGGCAGGAAGGGCGAGCCGAAGCAGGTGGAGAACGTCGCCTGCGGCTCCGCGCCCAGGCCTGTTTCGGTGCCCGCCACTTTCGCCGTGTAGCCGGACAGGAAATGGTACATCGCCTGGGCCGGCGAGAGCTTGGAGATCGGCGGCAGCACGCCGAAAGCATCGGCGGTCAGCATAACGACGTTCTTCGGCAGGCCGCCGCGGCCCGAGGGTACCGCGTTGGGGATGAATTCCACCGGGTAGCAGGCGCGGGTGTTCTCGGTGTAGCGTTTGTCGGTCAGGTCCAGGCGGCCGGCTTCGTCGGCCACCACGTTTTCCAGCACGGTGCCGAAGCGGTGGCTCGCGGCCCAGATTTCCGGCTCGGCCTGTTGGTTCAGGTCGATCACCTTGGCGTAGCAGCCGCCCTCGAAGTTGAACACGCCGTCCGGGCCCCAGCCGTGCTCGTCGTCGCCGATCAGTGGGCGGGCGGGGTCGGACGACAGGGTGGTTTTGCCGGTGCCGGACAGGCCGAAGAACACCGCCACGTCGCCCTCCGGGCCGACATTGGCGCTGCAGTGCATCGGCAGCACGCCGGCGGGCGGCAACAGCCAGTTCATGACCGTGAAGATCGATTTCTTGATTTCGCCGGCATATTCGGTGCCGGCGATGACGATCAGCTTTTCGGCAAACGACAGGACGATTTCGGTGGAGCTGCGCACGCCGTCGATTGCCGGGTCGGCCTGGAAGTGCGGCGCGTGCAGGATGACGAAGTCCGGCGTGAAATCGTCCAATTCCTCCGCCGGCGGGCGGATGAAGATGTTGTGCGCGAACAGCGCCTGCCAGGCGCCGGTGGTGACCAGCCGCACCCGCACCCGCCGCGCCGGGTCGGCGCCGGCATACAGGTCCTGCACGAACAAATCCTGCCCTTGCAGGAAGGCCTGCACGCGCCCTTTGAGCGTGGTGAAATGCGCCGGCGCGAGACGGTGGTTGATTTTGCCCCACCAGACATCGGCGGTGGTCTCGGGCTCGTCGACCACGAATTTGTCCTCGACCGACCGGCCGGTATGGATGCCGGTGCGTACGATCAGGGCACCGTCGATGGACAGCCGCCCCTCGCCGCGGCGGATCGCGTGCTCCACCAGGGCGGTTGCCGGCAGGTTGGCATAGACGGACTTGCCGGCGCGCACGCCGCTGCCGGCCAGGGCGGCGGCGTTTTGGGCGCGGATGGTTTCGGGGTCGGGGATCATAACTCGTTGTCTCCAGCACGGGCTGCGCGCAGATCCTCTGTCTCTAGAAGACGTCACCCGTAAGGTCTACCCGGCAGCCCGCGCGGCGCGGGCCAACCGGACCAGTTCGGCCCGCACCCGCCCCGGATCGCCGACCGGGGCCGACCAGGCGACGCGCAGCACGTGCTCCCCGCAGCCAAGATCACAGCCGTCCACGTCCACCCCCACCATCCGCCACGGCGCCGCACCCGTCGCGCCGCCCGCATGGCAGGCGATCGCCTGCAGCGCATCCGGATGGTCGGCATTGCAATGCGACATGATGTCGTCCGCGGCGGCGGCGATGGCCGCCACCGCGCCGGGGTCGGGCGTGAGGTCGGCCTGGCGCAGGCGGGCGGCGCGGGCGAAGCCGCCGACGAACAGTGCCTGCACCGGGCGGATGCGCCAGAGGGCGAAATCGCCGAAATCGGCATACAGCGCACCATACGGATGCACCGCCAGCCAGCGCGCCTTCAGCGCCGGGTCGGCGTCGGTCTCGGCGATGCCGGTGATCGTCACCCGCGGCGCGGTCTGCGGGTTGGCGCTGGCCTGCGTGCCGACCACCAGCAGCGAGCAGCGCGGATCGGCGCGCAGGTGGCGGGTGTGCTCGGACAGCGAGGACAGCATCAGCAGCACCGAAAGATCGGCAAAACTCGCCGGCGTCACCAGGGTGGTGAAGGGCTGGCCATCGATGACGGTGCCCAGGAACCCCGCGCGCGCCGCCCGCAGCAGCTTGCGCGACACCCACAAGGGGGACTCCGGTTCCTGTGATGCCGCGTCCACTGGTTCTGGTTCCGCCGCCCTTGGCGCCATATTCTGTTCCCCCTTCATCCGCAATGCGCCACAATCCGCGCCCATAGTGCCGTGACCGGGCGGAAGCTGACCAGCCCGCCCGCGCGGCATACCGGAGAACGCCCATGAAGCAGACCATCGCCCTGGTGGACGACGACCGCAACATCCTCACCAGCGTCGCCATGACGCTGGAACAGGAAGGGTTTCAGGTGCGTACCTACACCGACGGCGAAAGCGCGCTGCAGGGGCTGATCAGCCGCCCGGTCGATCTCGCCGTGCTCGACATCAAGATGCCGCGCATGGACGGCATGGAGCTGCTGCAGCGGCTGCGCCAGCGCACCAGCCTGCCGGTGATCTTCCTCACCAGCAAGGACGAGGAGGTGGACGAGGTGATGGGGCTGCGGCTGGGGGCGGACGATTACATCACCAAGCCGTTCAGCCAGCGCCTGCTGCTGGAGCGCATCCGCGCCTTGCTGCGGCGCAACGAAACCAGCCGCGCCGAGGGCTCCGGCGCCACGCCGGCCGGCGTGATCGTGCGCGGCGAGCTGGTGCTGGACGAAACCAAGCACCAGTGCCTGTGGAAAGGCCGCGACATCCAGCTCACGGTGACGGAATTCCTGCTGGTCAAGGCGCTCGCCACAAGGCCGGGCATGGTGAAGTCGCGCGACCAGCTGATCGATGCCGCCTATGGCGAGAACATCTATGTCGACGACCGTACCATCGACAGCCATGTCAAGCGGGTGCGCAAGAAGTTCCGCAGCGCCGATGACAGTTTCAACCAGATCGAAACGCTGTACGGTATCGGTTACCGCTACAAGGACGCCTGATCCTTCATGCCCGACAGCGGCGCATTTCCCGTCCCGGTGACCGCGCCCGCGAATGTCGGCAAGCATGGCCGGTTCCGCTGGGTGCCGCCGCTGCTGCGCCGCATCCTGCTGGTCAACGCCTTGCCGCTGGTGCTGCTGCTGGCCGGGCTGCTGTATCTCGACCAGTACCAGAACGGCCTGCTGCAGGCCGAGGTCGGCACGTTGCGCGAGCAGGCGCGCATCTACACCAGCGCGCTCGGCGAGACGGCGGTGAAAATGGACGAGGCCGAGCGGCCGCGCCTGGTGCCCGACCTGGCGCGCCCGCTGCTGCGCAGCCTGACCGAGCCGACGCCGAACGCGCAGGCCAAATTATACGGCCCGGACGGCACCGTGATGGCCGACAGCCGGGTGCGCGAGGGCGCCGGCGGCGCGGTGGTGACCGAGCCGCTGCCGCCGGCGGTCGACCGCGGCCGCGTCATCGGCACGATCGGCCGCATCACCGACCAGATCCTGGCCCTGCTGCCGCATAATACTCAGGGGCCGCGGCTCGACACCGGCCCCTCCGCCGGCGGCCCCGACTGGCAGCCCGACGTGTCCGAGGAAGTGCGGCTGACCGGCACCAACCAGAGCCGCGAAATGCCGCCCTATATCCGCCGCACCGCCGACAACCGGCTGCTGGTGACGGTGGCTGAGCCGGTGCAGCGCAACCATATCACCGTGGGCATCGTGCTGCTGACCCGCGAGGCGCGCGAGGTGGACGACAGCCTGCTCGCCATCCGCCTGTCCATCCTCGGCCTGTTTACTCTCGCCCTCGGCCTGACGGTGATGCTGTCGTGGTACCTGTCGCAGACCATCGCCCGGCCGATCCTGCGCTTGGCGAGTGCCGCCGAGCAGATGCGCGAGGGGCGCGGGCGCACCGGCGCGGTGCCGCTGTCGCTGCTTGACCGGGGGGACGAGATCGGCGAACTCGCCGGCGCCCTGTCGGAATCCGCCCGCGCGCTGTGGGCGCGCATGGACGCGACCGAAGCCTTCGCGGCCGACGTGGCGCACGAAATCAAGAACCCGCTGTCGTCCATCCGCAGCGCCATCGAGACGCTGCGGCGCATCGAGGATGCCGACAAGCAGCGCCGCCTGCTCGCCATCATCGCCGAGGACGTGAGCCGGCTGGACCGGCTGATCAGCGATATCAGCGACGCCTCGCGCATCGACGCCGAGCTGTCGCGCGTCGCCACCGAGCCGATCGACGTGGCGCCGATCCTTGCTACCCTGGCCGAGATCAACGAGACCACCCGCGGTGACGGTGACCCGCATATCGAACTGGCGCCGCCGGAAGGCAGCGTGGTGGTGCAGGCGGTGGAAGGGCGGCTGGTGCAGGTGCTGCGCAACCTGATCGGCAATGCCGAATCCTTCTCGCCGCGCGACGGCCACATCGTGCTGCACGCCCGCGAGGTCGGCAAACAGGTGGAAATCAGCGTCGAGGACGAGGGGCCCGGCATTCCCGAGGCCAAGCTGGAGCATATTTTCGACCGGTTCTATTCCGAGCGCCCGAAGAACGAGCGGTTCGGCCAGCATTCGGGACTCGGGCTATCGATCAGCCGGCAGATCGTCGAGGCGCTGAAGGGCCGGATCAGCGCCGAGAACCGCCGCGACGCGCAGGGCGCCATCGTCGGCGCGCGCTTCATCGTCCGCCTGCCGGCGCCGCAGGACGTGAAACGAGCCATCGCCGCCGCCTGACGCGGCAGGGCGGCAACCCGAACGGGCAGAACCACGATGGAAAATGTCGACTGCGTGGTGATCGGGGCGGGCGTGGTGGGCATCGCGGTGGCCCGGGCGCTGGCGCAGGCCGGGCGCGAGGTGATCGTGCTGGAAGCGGAAGGCGGGATCGGCACGGAAACCTCCAGCCGCAACAGCGAGGTCATCCACGCCGGCATCTACTACCCCAGGGACAGCCTGATGGCCCGGCTATGCGTGCGGGGACGGCGCATGCTGTACGGGTTTTGCCGCGAACGCGGGGTGCCATTCCGCGCCTGCGGCAAGCTCATCGTCGCCACCAGCGAGGCGGAGAGCGAACAGCTTCCCCGCATCAAGGCGCGCGCCGAAGCCAACGGCGTCGAGGACATGCGCCTGCTCAGCGCCGCCGAGGCGATTGCGCTGGAACCCAATCTTTCCTGCACCGGCGCGCTGTTCTCCGCCACCACGGGGGTGATCGACAGCCACGCCTATATGCTGGCTCTGCAGGGCGAGGCCGAGCACGCGGGGGCGGTGTTCGTGTTTCGTAGCCCGGTGACCGGCGGTCGGGTGACCGAGGCCGGCACCGACATCAATGTGGGCGGCGTCGACCCGATGCGGCTGCGCTGCCGCCTGCTGGTGAACGCCGCCGGGCTGCACGCACCTTCCGTGGCCCGCTCGCTTGCCGGCATGCCAGGCGAGTCCATTCCCACCGCGTATTATGCCAAGGGCAATTACTTCACGCTCGCGGGGCGTTCGCCGTTCTCGCGGCTGATCTACCCGGTGCCGGTGCAAGGCGGACTCGGGGTGCACCTGACTATCGACCTCGGCGGCCAGGCACGGTTCGGGCCGGATGTCGAGTGGATCGAGCGCATCGACTACAGCGTCGATCCTGGGCGCGCCGACAGTTTCTATGCCGCGGTGCGGCGCTACTGGCCGGCGCTGCCGGATGGGGCGCTGCAACCGGGGTATGCCGGGGTTCGGCCGAAAATCGTGCCACCTGGGGCGCCGGGGCAGGACTTTGTGGTTCAGGCTCACGCCGTTCCTGGGGTGGTTCATTTATTTGGGATCGAGAGTCCGGGGCTTACGGCGGCGATCGCTCTGGCCGAATATGTGGGGGGAGTGGTCGGGGCGTTGCCCCGAACCCCACCAGGGGGCTTTGCCCCCTGGACCCCCACCAAGGGCTTCGCCCCTGGACCCCTGACTTAAGTGATGGGGTCAAGGGGGCCACTGCCCCCTTGCGGGTCCAGGGCAGAGCCCTGGCCTTCCTCGCTTACCCCGATCCCGGAAGCACCGCATGCCCCAAGCCCCGCTCCTGCAAGCAAGCCGCTTCCTGCCCCTGTTCATCACCCAGTTCCTGGGCGCCCTGAACGACAACCTGTTCAAGAACGCACTCGGCGTCATGGCGCTGTTCGCCTCGGCGCGCTACGGCAACGAACTGGTCGCGATCGGGCTGGGCATTTTCATCCTGCCCTATGTGCTGTTTTCCTCCGTCGCCGGCCAGCTGGCCGACCGCACCGAGAAATCCCGCCTGATCCGCGCGACGAAGTTGTGGGAACTCGGCCTGATGGTGGTCGGCGCCGCCGGCTTCCTCACCGCCAGCCTGCCGCTGCTGATGGCGGTGCTGTTCGGGCTTGGCATGCAGGCGACGTTCTTCAGCCCGCTGAAATACGGCATCCTGCCCGACCATCTGGCCGAGGCCGAACTGGTCGCCGGCAACGGGCTGATCGAGGCGGGTACTTTCATTGGCATCCTCGCCGGCACCATCGCGGGCAGCGGGCTGGTGCGTGCCCCGCACGGGCCGGAGATCGTGGCCGGGCTGGGGCTGCTCGTGGCCCTGGCCGGCATCGCCGCCGCCTGGCGCATCCCGCCCGCCCCGGCCGCCGCCCCGGATTTGCGCATTGGCTGGAACGTTCCGCGCGAGACGGCGGCGCTGATCCGTGCCGCCCGCGGCAACCGCGACGTTCTGGCTGTCGGCGCTGGGCATTTCCTGGTTCTGGGCGGTCGGGGCCATCGTGCTGTCGGAACTGCCGGTGGCGGCGAAAACCGAGCTTGGCGGCGATGCGGGGCTGATCACGTTTCTGCTCACCGTGTTTTCGGTGGGCGTCGGCGCCGGCTCGCTCGGCTGCGCGCGGCTGCTGCATGGCGATGTGTCGCCGCGGCTGGTGCCGTTCGCCGCACTCGGGCTTTCGGTGTTCACCTTCGATCTCGGACGCGCATTCATCGCCGCTGGCATTCTGGCCGCGCCGTCCGACGTGCTGGCGTCGGTCGGCGGCTGGCGCATCCTTGCCGACCTGTTTTTTCTTGCCCTCTGCGGCGGCGTGTTTTCGGTGTCGCTGTATGCGTTCCTGCAGGACCGCGCGGAGCCCGCGTCGCGCTCGCGCATGATCGCCATGAACAACGTGCTGAACGCCGCGTTCATGGTGGCGGCGTCGCTGGTCGCGGCGGTGCTGGCGTTTGCGCATGTTTCGGCGCCGCGCATTCTGATGCTGACCGCTGGGGCCAATCTGGTGGCCGCGGTGTGGACCCTGCGCATCCTGCCGCGGACGACGCTGCGTGCCCTTGCCGCCTGGTATTTCCGCCGCTTCCACCGGGCGGAGATCAGCGGCCTGGAGCATTACCGCGCCGCCGGCAAGCGGGTGGTCATGGTGGTCAACCATGTCTCGCTGGCCGATGGAGTGCTGGTGGCCGCTTTCCTGCCGGACGCGCCCGCCTTCGCCATCTATGCCGGCATGGCGCATAAATGGTGGGTGAAGCCGTTCATCGCCCCGGTGGACAGGTTCCTGCTCGATCCCGCCCGCCCGCTGGTCACCCGCGACATGATCGACTGGGTGCGCCAGGATCGCCGCTTGGTTATTTTCCCCGAAGGCCGGCTCAGCCGGACCGGGGCGCTGATGAAGGTCTATGACGGGGCGGCGATGATCGCCGACCGGGCCGAGGCGCAGGTGCTGCCGATCCGCATCGATGGCCCGCAATTCACCCCGGTCGGGCGCATGGCCGGTGCGTTCCGCCGCCGCTGGTTCGTGCCGGTGCGCCTGACCATCGGCCCGGCCGTGCGGCTGGCCGCCGACCCCGCGTTGCGCGGACGCCCGCGCCGGCACGCACTGGCCTCGGCGCTGCAGGATGTGATGGCCAACGCCGCCTTCGCCGCCGCCGATACCAACCGCACCCTGTTCCGCGCGTTTCTCTGGGCGCGCGACCGGCATGGCGCGGCGGTGGAGATTGCCGAGGACATCGCCCGCACGCCGCTGAGCTATCGAAGGCTGTTGCTCGGCGCCGTGGTGCTCGGCCGCCGGCTTGATACGCTGGTGCCGGCGGGGGAGCGCGTGGGCGTGATGCTGCCCAATGCAACCGCGACGGTGGTGAGTTTTTTCGGCCTGCAGGCGTTCGGGCGCGTGCCTGCGCTGTTGAACTTCTCCGCCGGCGCGGAGGGCATGCTCTCGGCCTGCCGCACCGCGCAGGTCACGACGGTGGTCAGTTCCCGCGGCTTCGTTGCGCGCGGGCGGATGGAGCGGACCGTCGCCCGCATGGAAGCCAGCGTGCGCTTTCTCTGGCTGGAAGATATCCGCGCCGGCCTGGGGCGGGCGGCGCGGCTGCGCGGTTTGTTCGACATGGCGCGCGCCGCCCGGCTGCCGGGCACGCGTGTGCCTGCTGATGCGCCGGCGGTGGTGCTGTTCACCAGCGGCTCGGAGGGCACGCCGAAAGCGGTGGTGCTCAGCCACCGCAACATCCTCGCCAATTGCGCCCAGCTTGCCGCGGTGATGGATTTCTGCCCGGCCGACCGGATCGTCAACGCCATGCCGATGTTCCATAGTTTCGGCCTGACCGGCGGCACGCTGCTGCCGATTTTCGGCGGCGTGCGGACGTTTTTCTATCCCTCGCCGCTGCACTACCGCATCGTGCCGGAGACGATTTACGACACCGATGCGACCATTGCCTTCGGCACCGACACGTTTCTGGCGGGCTGGGCGCGCTTTGCCCATCCGTATGATTTCCGCGCCGTCCGCCTGGTCTATGCCGGTGCCGAGAGAGTGCGCGACGAGACCCGGCAGCTTTATTTCGATCGTTTCGGCGTGCGCATCCTGGAGGGCTACGGCATCACCGAGGCCGCCCCGGTGGTGGCGCTGAACACGCCGATGCACCACCGTACCGGCACGGTCGGGCGCCTGCTGCCCGGCATCGCGCACCGGATCGACCCGGTTGAGGGGATCGACCGGGGCGGACGGCTGCAGTTGCGCGGCCCCAATATCATGCTGGGGTATTTCCGCAGCACCGCCCCCGGCGTGCTGGAGCCGCCGCAAGGCGGCTGGTTCGATACTGGCGACATCGTCGCCATCGATGCAGACGGTTATGTTTCGATCCTTGGGCGTGCCAAGCGGTTTGCCAAGATCGGCGGGGAGATGGTGTCCATGACCGCCGCCGAAGAACTCGCCGCCGCCGTCTGGCCGGCCGCCATGCATGCCGTGGTGGCGCAGCCGGACCTGCGCAAAGGCGAGCGCCTTGTGCTGGTCACCACCCAGCAATCTGCGGAGCCCGCCGCCCTGCTCGCCCATGCCGCCGCGCGCGGCATCGGCGAGATCATGGTGGCGCGCAGCCTGGTGGCGGTCGATGCCATTCCGTTGCTGGGTTCGGGAAAGATCGACTACCCGTCGGTTGAGCGGCTGCTTACTGCGCGCGTGGCGGCGTAACGGAAACAGGGAAATGGTTCGAGGTGAGGCCTTGGCAGGAGGGACCTGCGGCGCGTGGCCGGGTATCGACCCGCATGCGAGACACATCTCGCAGTTCACCCTCCGCCCTCGCCGCGAAGGGAAAGGCGACACGGTTGCGTCCTGGCGGTTGTGACGGGCAACGCCAGACAGCGAGGAGCCGGAATTTCCGTGTACCGTGCTCGACCTCGCCGGCCGCGTGGCGCTGGCGGCTTGCCTGCGTCGCTGTCCCGACCCGATAGTGAGCTATGCGCGAGCGACGCTGGAATTCTGAGCGAGGGGGATGGTGTGATGGCGACGGTTCTGTTTTGGGAGAAACCTGGCTGTGCCGGCAATGCGCGGCAGAAGGCGCTGCTGGCGGCATCCGGACACGCGGTGTCGGCGCAGGATCTGCGTACCGAGGCGTGGACGGCCGGGACGCTGCGGCCGTTCTTCGGTGACCGGCCGGTGGCGGAATGGTTCAACCGGAACTCACCCCGCGTCAAATCAGGCGATGTCCTGCCAGAGGCGCTGGACGAGTCGGCAGCGCTGTCGCTGATGCTTGCCGATCCGTTGTTGATTTGCCGGCCGTTGATGCAAGTGGGGAATCGCCGTGAGGCGGGCTTCGATCCGGCGCTGGTGGCGGCGTGGATTGGCTTGCAGCAGGGCGGACCGGCAGCGGACGAAAGCTGCCAGCGGCACGCACCGGGCGCCTGCGGTGCGGCCGAACCGGCCGGCGGTGACGCGTTGGAACGATAACGTCTATTTTTTCATCACGCCTTCCGTCTCCGCAGGTGCCAACGCGGCCTGCGGAGACGGCCGGAGTTGATCAGGCCTCCGCGGGCACGCGGGTGGCGCAGGCGGCCAGGGCGGCGGCGGCTTCCTGGGCCTGGATTTCGGCGAGTTCCTGCTCGGCGGTCTTCATGATGCCGAACTCCAGCAGCATGTCTTCCAGTTCCTCCATGCTGATCGGCGTCGGGATGGTGCCGTTGCCGGAGTTGTTGTGGATCTTGGTGGCCAGCGTGCGGTACTCCTGGGACTGCTTTGAGTCGGGCGCATACTGGATGCAGGTCATCTTGCGCAGTTCAGCATGCTGCACGCTGTTGGACCGCGGCACGAAATGGATGAGCTTGGTGTTGATGCGCGCGGCCAAAGCCGAGGCCAGTTCCTCCTCGCGGTCGGTCTGCCGCTCGTTGCAGATCAGCCCGCCCAGGCGGACGCCGCCGGAATGCGCGTACTTCAGAATGCCCTTGGCGATGTTGTTGGCGGCGTACAGCGCCATCATCTCGCCCGACATGACGATGTAGATTTCCTGCGCCTTGTTCTCGCGGATCGGCATGGCGAAGCCGCCGCACACCACGTCGCCGAGCACGTCGTAGGAAACATAGTCGACGTCGTCATAGGCGCCGTTTTCTTCGAGGAAGTTGATGGCGGTGATGACGCCGCGGCCGGCGCAGCCCACACCCGGCTCCGGGCCGCCGGATTCGGCGCATTTGATGCCCTTGTAGCCGATTTTCAGGTTCCTCGCTGTTGGGCGTGGCTGGGAACAGGCTTATGAGGGCAACCGGAGGTCGAGCTTCCCTGCGAGGAGATAGACCATGGCTATGAGATTGCGGTTTGAGCGGTAGCCTCGTGCCTTGGCTTTGGCGGCCTGCACGAGGCTGTTGATGCCCTCAATCAAGCCGTTGGCAAAAAAAGCATGGTTCGCGAAGTCGTCACGACAC